>JAFYOS010000006.1 GCA_017560125.1 Bacteroidaceae bacterium
TACTTGAGCATGTATGCCAAGTAATCTACGGGGCAAAGGTCGTTGATACCTACAATCTCAATGTCGTTTCTTGTCTGAGCGGCACGGAAAACGAAACGGCCGATACGGCCAAAACCGTTAATACCTACTTTTGTCATAATTTAATTTTTATTTATAAATAAAAGGTTAGAAATGTTTCTCACTATTTATCCGCAATTACAATAATGAGCGCTGCTGCATGCAACCAAAATTGTTGCTATTGCCATGGAAAATAGTACAAATTTCACCGTTTTCATACATTACTCATTAAATTGCGATGCAAATTTACAAAAATGTTTTTATATTTGCGACAAATATTAATCTTAAATAACAAAAAAGTGAGTAAAAGTAGTTTTATTTCCGATTTTAAGAAGTTTGCAATGAAGGGCAATGTTATCGATATGGCTGTCGGTGTTATCATCGGTGGTGCTTTCGGTAAAATTGTTACCTCTGTAGTTAATGACATCATCATGCCTCCCATCGGTGTTTTGGTAGGTGGTATGAACTTCAAGGACCTGAAGCTTGTCATCAAGCCCGAAATCCTTGGCGCCGACGGTGCTGTTGAGCAGGCTGCCGTTACTCTTAACTATGGTAACTTCTTGCAGCAGACTTTCGATTTCTTGATTATTGCATTCTCTATTTTTGTTGTGATTCGTGTTATTACAAACCTCACCAAGAAGAAAGAGCAAGAGGCTGCTGCAGCACCCGCTCCTGCTCCTGCTCCCGAGCCCTCGGCCGAGGAGAAACTGTTGACCGAAATACGCGACCTTCTCAAGGAGAAAAAATAATGCAATAACTATTCGGATGAAGTAAGATAATGCAGACGCTATATAAACAATGTTTATGCGTCTGCATTTTGTTTATAGGGTAGTGGTCTTCGAAGATATCGTGCACTCGCTGTGTAAAATATTCAAGCAAGCTTGATATTATTCCGCTCGTTTGTGTTATCTTTGCAACGTGAAAGGATATCCTCGGGAGTGTCCCGTCGGTTTCGCAAATAGTAAAAAAGCAAGGTATGCAACGAATCATCTCAGGTGAATTCGATATTCGAACAGCAAGGCTCATGACAAGTACCATTCATGAGTCGGTGAAATCTTGCGAAATTCTCTACCCCGACCCCTTCCCATAGATTCATGTTTCAACAGCGTGAACAACCCCCGATTAAAAACAAATTAAATACATTATAATAGGTATGAAACAAGACATGATTGTTATTTTGGATCTTGGCAGCCACGAGAATACCGTAGTAGCCAGAGCCATTCGTGCATTAGGAGTATATAGCGAGATTTATCCTCACGATATCACCGCAGAGGAGCTCAAAGCTCTCCCCAATGTAAAAGGTGTAATCATCAACGGAGGTCCCAACAACGTAATCGACGGCGTTGAGATCGATGTATGTCCCGAAATATACAGCGCAGGTTACCCTGTTATGGCTGCCGGCCACGACAAGGCACAGTGCGAGGTGAAGCTTGCTCAGTTCGGCAACGACGAAGAGGCTGTGAAAGAGGCTGTGAAATCGTTCGTGTTCGATACTTGCAAAGCCGAGACAAACTGGAATATGAAAAACTTCGTCAACGACCAGGTAGAGCTCATCCGTCGTCAGGTGGGTGACAAAAAGGTCCTTCTTGCTCTCTCGGGTGGCGTTGACAGTTCAGTGGTAGCAGCCCTGTTGCTCAAAGCCATTGGTAACAACCTCGTTTGCGTTCACGTGAACCACGGACTCATGCGTAAGGGCGAGTCAGAGGCTGTTGTCGAGGTATTCCGCAACCAGCTTTGCGCCAACCTTGTATATGTAGATGCAACCGACCGTTTCCTTGGCAAGCTCGAAAACGTAGCCGATCCCGAGCAGAAGCGTAAGATCATCGGTGGAGAGTTCATCCGCGTCTTCGAAGAGGAGGCACGCAAGCTCGACGGTATCGACTTCCTCGGTCAGGGAACCATCTACCCCGACATCGTAGAGAGCGGTACAAAGACGGCCAAGATGGTGAAATCGCACCACAACGTAGGCGGTCTGCCCGAGGATATGCAGTTTGAGCTCGTTGAGCCCATCCGTCAGCTCTTCAAGGACGAGGTACGCGCTTGCGGTCTCGAGCTCGGCCTTCCCTACGAAATGGTATATCGCCAGCCCTTCCCCGGCCCCGGTCTTGGTGTACGTTGCCTTGGCGCAATCACACGCGACCGCCTCGAGGCAGTGCGCGAGTCGGATGCCATCCTGCGCGAGGAATTTGCACTTGCCGGCCTCGACAAGAAGGTATGGCAGTACTTCACCGTAGTGCCCGATTTCAAATCGGTAGGTGTACGCGACAACGCTCGCTCATACGATTGGCCCGTAATCATCCGCGCCGTGAACACTATCGACGCAATGACAGCCTCTATCGAGCCTGTTGAGTGGTCAATACTTATGAAGATTACCGACCGCATACTCAATGAGGTTAAGAACGTCAACCGAGTATGTTACGATATGTCACCGAAGCCCAACGCAACAATTGAGTGGGAATAATTTTTGCCGATTTTAGGCAAAAATTATCGACAAGGTGAGCAGCAAAATGTCGCACGAAGCGTGGATGCAATTCACGCCGTGCAGGTTGCAAAAAGCGAGACTTGTCAATAATAATCAATAAATTACAAGCAGCATCAGCGCAATGTGCCGATGCTGCTTCTTTTATATTGACCGATAAACTATATTAACAAGAAAGCGCTATTGATTTGTTAAAAATTATAATTTGACACCACTTTTTGACACCAGTATAGCATACATCGTTTATAGGCTCAATTCGGGGCGCGATAGTTACATTGCCAACGGAGGAAAGTTAGGTCGCAGGAAAGGCTCTACAAAGCCCATAGAGCGCAAAAAAGAGGAATACAAAGAGGTTATTTCACTCTTGAAGCGTGGTTATTTTGTACGAAACACAGCGAAACTTTCAAATGTAAGCATTAGCACTGTGCAAAGGGTAAAGAGAGAGTTTTGTTTACAGCAGATATGAAACAAAAACACTCTCTAACAAATCAATTTATCTAACACGCTAAAATCTAAACATATTAAATATTTTTCGTTATTGCAACATACTTAGACAGTTTTATTCCTTTTCTTATTTCTGTCGCATATGTCGTACCTTTCAAAGAAGAATACTCTACAATATCTTCAGGTCTTATATTATTTTCTTTTATAACATCTGCAAATTTAATTCCAAAACACTGCACAAGAGCATTACACTCTTTTCGTTGTTTACCAATTTCATAGTGACGTTCCAATTCCTTGGATAATTCTTGCAATAACATAACTCTATAAATTTATTATAAACAAAGTTACTACTATTTTTTTGATTGCAACAATTTTAGACACCATATTTTCAACTCGTTAATAATTATAACTATTTCGACACCAGTCTTTGACACCAGTTTGCTAAATCAAAGGCAAAATTTTGAGTTAAAGTATTGATAATAAAGTTAAAATATTTAACCAAAATTTAACTGTTCTAGTTGAGTGGGAATAAAAAAAGGAGCCTCCGGGCTCCTTTTTTTATTCCCATAGAGCATATTGCAGAGCCATCGGTCACGCCACAAACGCTACAACCAAGCAAGAAAAAGTGATTAAAATCAGTATATTCGACTATATTCACTATATTTGCGATAGATTCATTAACTTAATAAAACTGCAATATCATGAGAAATTTTTTACTGACAATTCTGATTATAATATCTATAGCAGGCGTGTGCGTAATATCTTGCCCAAAACACGAAGAGCATTCGAAAGCAATAACGCAAGAAATAAACAATGTCATTGATAGTGAATTTTCAAAAGAGGAGGAAAGCGACAACGCGGTTGCTGTTGTTGCATCGACCTTGTGTTCGACACTCTCGGGATTCATAATAGACAAGATGTTGTCGGTGGATAATTACTTTTTATTCAGTGTCGGCAAAATCACCCTTGAAGGAGAGAAAAAAATCGTTTCGATAGGTGTACTCAATCATGTATTTACCGACTTGGGCGAATATGTTAAAGAAGAATTTTCAAAATAGTAAAAATAGGGTATTGCTGTATTATTTATCCCAACGCTGTAACTAGTATTTTTGAAACAATATTCCATATGAAAAAAGATGCTATAATTCTTCCAAGGCCTTTGAAAAGTTACTTTTTCATGGGATGTACAGAGTGGAATGATATTGACAACAATGAGCGCTTTATCGACCTTGCGTATGCGTTTAGTAATGGGTTCGACCTTGTAAAATGTATAGATGAATACATTTGCGACGGTGGCTCCATGGGTTACGATGATGTAAAGAGTGCGTTGTGTTATTTGATTGCCAATCTTCGTTACAGCAAAAGTCGTTCGAAAGATATTGAATTGACTGAAATTGTGCTTGCGGATAATCTGGAGTTCAGGGGATTGGCAGAGCTGTTTAGGGTGGAATTGTTGATAAGGTTTTCGTATAGCGATGGTGAAAATAATAAACCTCTATTCTTGCAAAAATTTATAACCGGCGAGCCTGTTGCTTTATATTTAGATAAGCATAAGAAGGATGCAAATAGCATTAAGGAAATAATTTGCAATCCTACCGGGTATAAGAAAGTAAGCGAAGCGTGGTTGAAGGAGAATAACCCATGGAAATCGCTTGCTCCATCGTATCAGGGCTTCGATCTGTATTCGACAACAAGGGATTTTGTTGTTGATGACGATAGGGCTTTGTTGGAATTGTATAACACGACTAAAACGGCAGAAAATCACAAATATCATCTTGAAATTCCGGCAGAGCCGTGGCAGGGCAATCCATTGAAAGCTAGGATAATAATTCTCAGCCTTAATCCTGGTTGGGAAGAGGAGTACAACATGCGTGTAGCTTTGGATTTTAAGGAGAAAGGAAAAGGACGTATCGCAGAAGAAATTTTCATGGAGAAGCAAAGGACATTGCTTTTCAAGGCTGAAGGCTTTTTCCCTCGTCATCAGGAAACGGCGGATGCAATAAGCTTGTTGGGTGCGAATTATTGGCGTGGGGATGATAAGAAAGAGGGCCGCCTCCTGCCGTTGAAACCCAATGGCATGGACGATTTTGAATTCTATAAGAAATTTGCCGTGGTGCAATATTGTGCCTATACATCCAAAAATTATGGCGGTGGATTTAATAAAGGAGAATATCTGCCTACTCAGAAATTCACCAAAGAACTAATCCGTTATATAGCCTATAACCGTCCCGAAGTGAAGTTCGTAATTCTTCGTGCCGAAAATAAATGGAAATCCCTTCTTGACGCCGATGTATGGTACAAGATGTTGCCAAACACCATTATATCTAAGCATTATAGGGTACAACGTATTACTAGGGGAAACCTTGGAGATGAGGCATTTGAAGAACTGAAGAGGGTGGTTGTGGAGTGATTTCATCCATTTCCTTTCGCACAGTATAGTCGAGCGTCGCAGTTGCATTCTGCATGCTCCCTAAAATAAATCCCAAGAAACCATGCGGTTTCTTGGGATTTAATATGTTGCGTGGTTGGTTACTCGCCTTGGTTTTCTTCGGGGTTCTGAGTGTAGTACTCGTTCCACTCCTTCAGCACTGCCTGCCAATCGACAGCTTCGCCGTCGGCGATAGCCTCGGCCTGGCGCACAGCTTCGTCGTGCTGCTTCTTCTCGGCGTAGCGCAGTTTCATGGCCTCTATGGTGGCGTCATCAAGTATCTGTATGCGTCCGCGGCGTATGCACTCGTCCAAATCCTCGGGGCCGAATGCCTTGCCCTGTATGTTGAAATCGGATATGCTGAACCCGAATACTGTACGCAGTATGTGTCTGGACATCTTCTGTTGCGAACGGTTGCCGCGCATTTTGCCACCAAGCAATTTGCGTATTACCTTAATCTCGTCCGCTGAAAATTTTTTTCTTCCCACGATTGTTCCTTTTTTAATTTTGTGCGAAGATAGTAAAAAACGCCGTTTGCCACACTATGCCGGCGTTATTATTTCGGTGGCTCGCATGCGGACTGTAAAATAAAAGTGCTTTTTATGCGGTTTCTCGCTCGTTTGTATCTCTCTTTGAGATAAATCTCGAAGATTTTCTGCACTCGCTGTGAAAAATATTGAAGCAAGCTTCATATTCTTCGCTCGTTTGTGTGTATCTTTGCCATTGATATTGCGGTGGGTGACCATCGATGTCTGTTTGCTTGAAAACATAAACACAATATAAACCATGAAATCTGATATAGAGATTGCAAGAGGAACCTCGTTGAAAAGAATCGAGGAGATTGCAGCCGGCATAGGTGTTCCGGTTGACGAGATAAATAATTATGGTAAGTACATTGCCAAGTTGCCCATTTCGCTCATCGACGAAGAGAAGGTTAAGAAGAATAATCTTATTCTTGTTACAGCCATCACTCCCACCAAAGCCGGAATTGGTAAGACCACAGTTTCAATCGGTCTTACATTGGGCCTTAACAAAATTGGCAAGAACGCTGTGTGTGCATTGCGCGAACCTTCGCTGGGCCCCTGCTTCGGTATGAAGGGTGGTGCTGCCGGTGGCGGTTATTCACAGGTGCTCCCCATGGAGAATATCAACCTGCACTTTACAGGCGACTTTCATGCTATCACTTCGGCTCACAACATGATTACTGCTCTGCTCGATAACTACATCTATCAGAACAGAAAGACCGGTCTTGCGCTCAAAGAAATTAAGTGGAAACGCGTGCTCGACGTTAACGACCGCAGCTTGCGTAACATTGTAACCGGTCTTGGCGGCTCGGCCAACGGCTTGCCCACAGAGAGCGGTTTCGACATCACTCCCGCGTCGGAGATTATGGCTATCCTCTGCCTGTCGAAGGATCTTGACGACTTGCGCCGTCGCATCGGTAACATCCTCTTGGGATATACCTTCGACGACCAGCCCCTCACCGTTAACGACCTTGGCGTTGCAGGTGCCATCACCGTGCTGCTGAAGGATGCCATCCAGCCCAACCTTGTGCAGACCACCGAGAACACAGCGGCTTTCGTTCATGGCGGCCCCTTCGCGAACATCGCACACGGCTGTAACTCGATACTTGCCACCAAGATGGCGCTCACCTATGGCGACTATGTTATCACCGAGGCTGGCTTCGGAGCAGACCTTGGCGCCGAGAAATTCTTCGATATCAAGTGCCGCAAGGCTGGTTTGTCGCCCAAATTGACCATTATCGTTGCTACCGCTCAGAGCCTTAAACTGCACGGCGGTGTGCCCGAGGATAAAATAAAGGAGCAGAACGTAGAGGGACTCCGTAATGGTCTGCCCAACCTCGACAAGCACATCGAGAACATGAAGCGCTTCGGTCAGGAGGTTATCGTTACCTTCAACCGCTATGCAACCGACACCGACGAGGAGATTGCAATGGTTGCCGAGCATTGCCGCGAGATTGGCGTGGGCTTCTGCATGAACAACGTATTTGCCGACGGTGGCAAGGGTGGCGAGGAGCTTGCAAAGCTTGTTGTAGAGACAATCGAAAAATCGCCTTCGGCTCCCTTGAAGTTTATCTACGAGGATGGCGACTCGGTACGTACAAAAATCGAAAAGGTATCGTCGCAGATTTATGGTGCCAAGGGCGTTACATATTCTCCCGCAGCAGCCAAGAAGATCAAGCAGATTGAGGCGTTGGGCATTTCGCACTATCCCATCTGTATCGCCAAGACACAGTATTCGTTCTCGGCCGATGCGAAGGCTTACGGTGTGGCCAAGGATTTCGAACTGAACGTACGCGATGTTGTTATCAACAACGGTGCCGAAATGATTGTAATTATCATGGGCGACATCATGCGCATGCCCGGATTGCCCAAGGTGCCCCAGGCACAGAAGATTGACATCATCGATGGCAATATCGAGGGATTGAGCTAACACCTCATTTTATATAATAACAGAAAAGAGCAACCCATCGGGGTTGCTCTTTTCTGTTTATGTGCGGCTTCTGTTACTTAATCTTCTGCCAATAGATGGTGGTGCCGATGCCGAACACTGTTCCGCGAAGCTTCAGCTTGTCCTTGTTTACGAACTCGGCTGTTACATTCACGCGGATACCCTTCGAGGGGTCGTAGATCTTGGTGTCGCCCCACTGCTTGTCGCCCTTGATGTATTTGAGGCCTTCGATGATAACCACCTTGTCGATGTCGGTGTTACGCAGCTTGCTGTCGGGGTTCTTTACATCCTTGCGCTTCTTGCCTTTGGCGTCGTTGGGGTTTTCCACCCAGAAAAGCTGTGCTTTGTATGTGCCGTTGGCCTCCTTGGTTACTCGCACCTTGCTTTTGCTGCCGCCACGGTCGGTGAGATACTCGCCGACGATGTTATCGGCATTGGTGTTCAGGTTGCTCTGTGCGCATGCGGGAATAGCCATCGCCATTGCGCAAAGCAGTGTCATGATTAAATTTTTCATTGTTTATTGTCTTTTATGAACAAATTTTGCGCAAAAGTAGATAATTTTTGCACACTACCAATGTTTGTGTGTAAAAATGTACTATACCGTCGGTCGAATAATACTGTAAAATTGTCATTTTTGTATGCAGCGGGGCTCTTTTGCCATGCTGCGGGCGATGTATGTGGCGCGTGGCGCTTGAAAGTGTCGTTATTTATGTTTAATTTTGTGCCACAATTTTATACATATTTTATTATGAGAATAGCTGTTCCTACAAGAGAGGGTAGAGTGGATGACCACTTTGGCCATTGCGACCACTATACCGTGTTCACCATAGAAGAGAATAATGTAGTGGAAAAATTCGATATGCCGTCGCCGCAGGGCTGTGGTTGCAAGTCGGGCATCGCTGCCGATTTGCAACAACTGGGTGTCGAGGTGATGCTCGCCGGAAATATGGGCGAGGGTGCCAAGAACAAACTTTCGGCGCATAGCATAAAGGTTGTTCGCGGATGCAGTGGCGATGTGGATGCTCTTGTCGAGCGCTACCTTGCCGGCGAGGTGGACGATTCGGGCTACTCGTGCTCGTCGCACGAGTGTGGTGACCATGCCCATGGCGATAAAATGAAGATTGTAGGCTACTCGGCTCCCGCCAAGAAGGATTGATGCTATGGAGAAAAGGGAGAACATAGGCTGGATAGACTGCATGCGCGTGTTGGCATGCTTTTTGGTGGTTTTTTCGCATAGCTGCGATGCATTTGTAGCTCAGTTCAACAACGACTACGCCACATTTTTGCAGGGATGTGCCTTGGGTAGCCTTGTGCGCCCGTGTGTGCCGCTTTTTGTAATGATGTCGGGTGTGTTGCTGTTACCTGTTCGCGGCACAATGACCGAATTCTATTCCAAACGCATGAAACGCCTTGTTGTTCCCCTTGTATTCTGGTCGTTGGTCTTGCCGTTGGCCTATTTCTTTTATCTGAACTACGGCGTGACGAGCAACAGCCCATTCATCGATATGTCGCTCTTTACGTGGGAGATGACGTTGCGCAAGTTATACACCTTCGTGTTTAATTTCAACTACGATACTACGCCGTTGTGGTATCTGTATATGCTCATTGGATTGTATTTCATCATGCCCATACTGAGTGCGTGGCTCAAGGATGCCACTCGCAAGGAGCTCAAGATGGTTCTCTGCCTGTGGGGTGCGTCGCTCTTTATTCCTTATATAAAGATAGCAGCCCCCTTCCTTGGCTATTTGGGCGTGTTTGGCAATATGAATATCCTTGGCGAGTGCGATTGGAATGCCTATGGCACGTTCTACTATGTGTCGGGCTTTGTGGGCTATTTGTTGCTTGCCTACTATCTTGTAAAATATCCCTTGCAGTGGGGGTGGAAGAAACTGCTCGCCATTTGCGTGCCCATGTTCTTGGTGGGCTATGCGGTTACATTTGGTGGTTATGTTGTCATGCAGGAGTACTTCCCCGGCAACTATGCCTATCTGGAGATTATGTGGCTGTTCAGCGGTGTAAATGTCTTCATGATGACATTCCCCGTGTTTGTCGTTGTGCAGAAGATTGATGCGCCTTCGTCGGCGTGGTTGTCGCGAGTGGCTTCGATGACCTTCGGCATTTATTTGTGCCATTTTGTTATTGTGCAGATGGGCTACGACCTCTATGAGGCTGTTCTGCCACAGGGTGTGCCTGCCGTTGTGAAGATTGCGTGCAACGCGGTGACGGTTTTTGCTGTCAGCTATCTGTTGGTGCGCCTGCTGTCGTTGAACGCCTATACCCGCCGCCTTGTGGCCTAATAGCCGATGAAATATCTGTATATACTGTTGGGTAGCGTGGCATTGGGGCTTGGCGTTGTAGGCGCTTTTTTGCCCCTGTTGCCTACGACGCCTTTTCTGTTGTTGGCTGCGGCTCTCTATTTTCGCGGTTCGCCCCGCTTGTACGAGTGGCTGCTGTCGCACAAGCATTTGGGACCTTATATCCGCAATTTCAGAGAGAACAAGGCCATTCCGCTCAGGGTGAAGGTGGTGGCGGTATCCATGGTGTGGATTACCTTGCTCTATTGTGCCTTCTGCGTGGCGCAGGGCATGCTGCTCAGGCTGTTTTTCCTATTGCTCGCACTGGCAATCACCATTCACATTTTGCACTACAAGACATTGAAGAAATAGCTGCGGGGTGCTCAGATGTAAATCACTCTGTTGCCCTTTCGCATGTGGGGGTGGGGAAGTACTTCGTCTGCCGGAAAGCCCACAATGCAGATGCCTATTCCTTCGTATCTGTCGGCTATGTTCCACTTTTTCATCAGGGCCTTGCCCTCGTCGCTCTCGAACATCTCCTTGGCGCGATGTATCCAGCAACTGCCTAGCCCCTCGGCGTGGGCGGCGTTCAGCATGTTGCCCATGACCAAGGCGCCGTCGTACAGATATGTAGGGGTGCTTCTGTCGGCGAATACTATTATTATTGCCGGAGCGCCGTAGAACGGGTCGGCCGTCGTCCCTAAAAACGATGCATTCAGCCTTGATAGCTGCGCTCTTGTCTGCTCGTCTGTCACCACCACCATCAGTGTGGGCTGTTTGCCTTGCCCGCTCGGGGCGTAAAGGCCGGCTTCTACCACCTTGGCTATCAATTCGCGCGACGGCATCTCCTTTGTATAGCTGCGTATGCTGCGGCGCATTCTGAGGTTGGTTATTACTATATTTTCCATTTTCTGCTATGTTTTTGTTGTCGGGGTTTTTGCGCCCTGCACTCTAAAAACAAAAATCTGTTGTATTGTTTGTGCAAATACCCTATTTTTGCATAAATAACATTTTCAGTATGGCGAAAAAAGATGAATATAAGCTTCGCAACGAGGAGTTCCTTGCGGCGAAGAGGATGGAAGAGGGTGTGCGCGAATTGCAGGATGGCGTGCTCTATCGTGTTGTGAACGAGGGTGCGGGCTGTGTGGTGCCGCGAAACAACAGCGTGGTGACAGTGCACTACGTGGGTACGTTTATCAATGGTCGCGAATTCGATAATTCGCGCAAGCGTGGCTATCCCGAGGCCTTCAGGGTGGGCGAGGTGGTCGATGGCTTCCGTCTGGCGTTGCTCAATATGCATGTGGGCGACAGATGGATGGTTTATATCCCCTACGAGGCGGGTTATGGCAAGCGCGCCAACGGTAATATTCCCGGCTATTCAACCTTGGTGTTCGATATTGAGCTTGTTGCGATTATGTGATTTGTAAAATAAATTTTGCGCGAATTGTCGCGCTGTAACAGAAATAGAGCGTCCCTCTTTTGTGAAAAAAAAGAAGGGTGCTCTAATTTTTTTTCATAATAGTGTGAACAATTTATACCTTTCGGTTGTTATGCTATAGATGGTCTGTGGGTCGGTTGTCGATTTTCGGTGTGATATTCACAAAACTATTTGAAGTGTGAAATTTGTATAAAAACTATGGCTATTAACAAAATATTGACTACCTTTGTAAAACAAACAGCCGTTTTTTTTTTTTTTTGCACCGTAATGTGCAGCGTATCAATTGGTTGTCGCTTTGTGACGGGTTGATACGGTATTCTCGTGTAGTTACATTTTTGTAAAATAATATTTAATACCAGGTCTGATGTTTTGGAGTTATAGTATTGTTTCTGTCTTTTTGTGCAGTGTTATTTGTGCCGGTATATTGATTCCGCAGATATTGCTGATTGCTTTCCGTAAATCGTTGTTCGATATGCCCGATGAGCGCAAAATTCATCATGCGGCGGTTCCCCGTTTGGGTGGAATGGCCTTTGCGCCGGTCATACTGTTCTCTGTGACGCTGTTGCTTGGTGTGACGCTGTCGTGTGGCGACAAGACGGTGCTCTATGCGTTGATGGGTGAGGTTGAGCAGGTTGCCTACCTTGTGTGTGCGGTTGTGATGCTCTATCTTGTGGGCTTGGCCGATGACCTTGTGGGCGTAAAATACAGGGCTAAATTTGTTGTTCAGATAGCGTGTGCCCTCATGTTTATCGCTTCGGGCGTTTATATGTGCAATTTCTGTGGCGTCATGGGATGCGACAAGATATACGAATGGGTGGGTATGCTCTTTACCCTTGTTCTTGTGGTGTTTGTGATAAATGCAATAAACCTTATTGACGGCGTCGATGGCCTTGCTTCGGGCCTCAGCGGCGTGGCTCTGCTTTTCTATGGCACCATGTTCTATCTGCTTGGCGAGTATATATATGCCGTTATATCGTTTGCCACACTGGGTGCTCTTGTTCAGTTCTTCTATTACAATGTGTTCGGCAAGGTCGAAAAGCAGCAGAAGATATTCATGGGCGACACAGGTGCGCTTACCATCGGTATATTGCTCTGTTTCCTTGCGTTGAAGCTGTGCTCGCATAGTACTGCCGAGGTTAACAATGCCAACCCCTTGGTGATGGCTGCGGCTCCGCTCATTGTGCCCTGCTTCGATGTGGTAAGGGTATTTATAGGCCGTTTGCGCAAGGGTAAAAATCCCTTCCTACCCGACAAGACACACATTCACCACAAATTGATAGCCATAGGCTTGTCGCCCAGGGTTACAATGGTGACTATAATCGCTGTTGCCATTTTGTTTACCGCACTCAATATCGTGATGTCGCCCTACTTGAACGTAAATGTCATATTGGCGTTCGACGTGGCTGTGTGGATATTGTTCAATGTGTGGATTACGAAAAGAATAAAACAACGCACTTCTAAGCAATAGTTTCCATTCTCTCGCGGATTGCGTATGCCAGGTGGTCGTATGGGCGTTTTTGGGGCCTGTAATTACCTGGTAGGTAGTAGGGTAATTCGATTACTATTGCATGTTTTTATAAAAATTGTTACTTTTGCATCGTTTTAGCGATGACAGCTGTGTCTGTCTATCATTGTAGTACGATGTTTTGTAAAAAATAGTTGAATGGACAGAAAATTTTATTTGTTGCAGATTCTTGTAGCTCTGTTTGTGTTATCTTCGTGTAAGGCTCCTCAAATATCCTATTTCCAGGATTCGCACGATGGGGATAATTATACATTAAGCGATAAAGGTACTATCAAATTGCGTCCCGGCGACAAGGTTTCTATTCTTGTAAATACCAAGGTTCAGGAGTATAATAATATTTACAACCTTCCATATACTCCTACTCGTATAGGTCAATCTTCGAATGTAAAGACGGCAACTCCACAGGGTGTTGCTTGCTATACCATAGATGGTAAGGGCAATATCGATTTCCCGTTGCTGGGTACTATAGAAGCTGCCGGCATGACTCGTGAGCAGCTTGCCGCCCATATCAAGCAGGAAATGTTGGACAAGAATCTTGCCAACGATGACCCACTAATTGTTACTGTCGATTTTGCCAACCTTAATATTTCGGTCTTGGGCGAGGTGAAGAACCCCGGACGCTATAGCGTGGAGAAGGATAAAATCACCATCTTGGAGGCGCTTGGAATGGCCGGCGATCTTACAATCTATGGCGAGCGCGACGACGTGGTCGTTCTGCGCGAAGAGGCCGGCAAACAGAATACCTATGTTGTCGATTTGACCTCGACAATGAAGCTGGTGAAATCGCCTGTCTATTATTTGCAACAGAACGATATTGTATATGTAAAGCCCAATACTATGCGCCAACGCCAGGCTACAGTGAGTGGCAATACGGTATATACACCCACATTTTGGATTTCTGTGGCTTCGTTGCTGACAACTATATCTGCAATCATAATCAATAACAACTAATGCTTATGCCTACAACTGCTCAAAATAGAATGAATCAGACCGAGGAAACACTGAATGTAAAGGATTTCCTGTATATGTGTCTGGCTAAATGGTATTGGTTCTTGCTGTCGATGGTTCTAACATTGTCGATAGCAATGTTTTATATTCTAATGACGCAGCCGACATATACCCGTTCGTCGCAGGTGATGATAAAATCTGATAGCAAGGGTGCGTCTATAGGTTCGGCTATGAGCGATTTCTCCAATATGGGCATGCTTTCGACAGCAACATCGGTTGATAACGAGTTGATAGCCATTCAGTCGCCTTCGGTTATGTCCGAGGTTGTAAAGCGTCTTCAGCTCGATATGAATTATTCTGTCGATGGTACTTTCCACAAGAAAACCGTGTATGGAAAGACACAGCCTGTCAATGTTCGCTTGATGGAGGTAGAGGATAATGCCGTTGTTAATCTTGTGTTGGATATAAACGAGGACGGAACTGTTTCGTTGTACGATTTTGTATGGTACGTGGATGGCGATAAACAGAAGCAAGACGATGCTGTTGTTGGTAAGATGCTTGAGCCGATTGAAACCCCCGTCGGTAAAATAGTTGTAACACCCACATTGAACTATATTCCCGGTGTTTCAAATACCATATATGTAAATCGTAAGGGATATCATGCTGCTACGCAAAGCTATTCAAGCCGTTTGATGATTGCGTTGAGTAGTAAAAAGGCCGATGTACTCGACCTGTCGTTTACCGATGTGTCACCCCAACGTGCGGTGGATGTGCTGAACAATGTGGTGGAGGTCTATAACGAAAAGTGGGTAGATGACAAGAACAAGGTTACCGTAAGTACTTCGAAATTCATTGAAGAGCGCCTCGATAGTATCGTCAAGGAGCTTGGTGGTGTAGATGATAATATATCGTCGTACAAGAGCCGCCAGTTGTTGCCCGATGTAGCTTCGGTCTCAAACCTTTATATGGCACAGAGTACCAAGGCTGCCGAGGAAATTCTTGCGTTGAACAACCAGTTGCAGATGTCGCGCTACATACTTGGTTATGTGAAGGACGAGAGCAATAACGACAAACTGCTTCCCGCCAATTCGGGCCTCTCGTCAATGGCGATTGAATCGCAGATATCAGAGTACAATGATATGCAGTTGCGCCGTGCGTCGATGCTTTCCGGCGGTAATGTGAAGAACCCCATCATCGACGACCTCGACAATTCATTGGCCTCTACCCGCAAGGCGATTATATCGTCGGTGGAGAACCAGATTGTAACCCTGCAGACACAAATAGACAACATGAAGCGCCACGAGGCGCAGGCTACCGACCGCATTGCGGCGAACCCCAAGCAAGAGAAATATCTTATTTCGGTTGGTCGCGAGCAGAAGGTCAAAGAGGCTCTCTACCTGTTCCTGTTGCAGAAACGCGAGGAGAACGAGCTCTCCAAAGCCTTTACAGCCTATAATACCCGTATAATAACCCCTCCCACCGGTTCTATCTATCCCACAGCGCCCGTGAAGTCCAAGATATGGCTTGTGGCGTTTGTGCTGGGCCTTGCCATTCCGGCTGGTGTAATATTCCTGCGCGAAAATCTGATCACCACGGTGCGTGGTCGTCGCGACCTGGAGGCCTTGTCGTTGCCCCTTATCGGAGAAATCCCCATGGTGGCAGGCAAACGCCCCATGTGGAAGTTCTGGGCCAAGGGCAAGGGCGATACCAAGCAACTTGTAGTGGTGCAGGATGGCAACCGCGATGTCATAAACGAGGCTTTCCGCGTGATGCGTACCAATGTGGAGTTCCTGAAGAAGAGCGACTCGAAGAATGTGTTTGTGGTGACCTCGTTCAACCCCGGCAGTGGTAAGTCGTTCCTTGCAATGAACCTAGCCAAGGCATTGGCGCTCAAAGGATGTAGCGTTATTGTGGTCGATGGCGACTTGCGCCATGCATCGACCTCGGCCTATGTGAATGCTCCTCGTCGCGGTATTTCCGATTATTTGGCAAAACGCGTGGACGATTTCGAGAGCGTGATAGTGAAATCTCCCGAGCATGATAATCTTTCTGTGTTGCCTGTGGGTAGCATTCCTCCCAACCCCTCGGAATTGTTGGAGGATGCTCGTTTGGGCGAATGCATTGAAAAATTGCGTGCAAAGTATGATTATGTATTTGTTGATTGTCCTCCCATTGATATTGTAGCCGATACGCAAATTATTGAGGCCTATGCCGATAGAACGATGTTTGTTGTTCGCGCGGGTGTGCTCGAAAAGAGTATGCTACCCGAGCTCGAGGATATATATAACGGCAATCGCTTTAAGAATATGTCGCTCATTCTCAATGCTACAACCGACGGTGGTGGCGGTCGCTACGGCTATCGTTACGGCTATCGCTATGGCTATCGTTACGGTTCGCATTACTATGCTTACGGCGGTAAAAATAAATAACAAAAGGCCTGTTGCGGCTTGTTGATTAAATAGTGTTGTTGAATATAAAAAGATAGGAGAAAATGTGGCCTTTCAAATCGTATAAGACATTAGCTGACAGTGGATTGCTGCGCAATTCCATAGATTATCATTCGCACTTGCTTCCGGGTGTGGACGATGGTGTGCGCGATGTGGAAGATACCTTGGCGATTCTCGACAATTTCGAGAAGCAGGGCGTCAAGGAGTTGTGGCTCACGCCGCACATCATGGAGGATATTCCGAACACCACCGAAGGGCTGAAAGAGCATTTTGCGCGATTGAAATCGGTCTATACGGGTGGCATCAAGCTCCATCTTGCAGCCGAGTATATGCTCGATACTCTTTTCGATGACCGTCTGTCGGCGGGCGATTTGTTGCCGCTAGGCGAGCTGGGTACTCACCTGCTTGTGGAGACTTCCTATTTCAGTTCGCCCATGGGACTGTATGATACCCTATCTGCCATTAAATCAAAAGGTTATTACCCGGTGCTGGCCCATCCCGAACGCTATCAGTATATGAGCGAGAAGGACTATAAGCGCCTGAAGGCGATGGATGTGAAATTGCAGCTTAACTGGGCTTCGCTTGCAGGCAGATATGGTCGTCCCGAGCAGAAAAAGGCCGAATGGCTGGTTAAAAATAATATGTATTCGGTGGTGGGTAGCGACACCCATCGTCTTTCCATGCGCCATTGGGAAATGAAGGTCGATTCGTCGGTGCTGAAAAAGCTTGCGTCGTCGTCGGTCCTCATCGAAAGTGGCGATTGGAATCTGTAGTTTTCAACAATTTTTCTTGTTTCGGATTTTCGGCAGTGGGGTGCAGTGTGTGCTCTGCTTGTAATTATTGTGGAAAATGCCCTTTTTAAGGGCTCTTCTATATTAAAATATAGAAGAAATTTTATGTATTTTGGATAATTGTAACTATCTTTGCATAAAGATATATTAACCGTGCATAGACTTGGCTTGGTATGGTAGAGTGCGTGGCAGGATAGTTGGACATATAAAGGGGCGTAACAAACTTTCGTTATAGGAAATTTGTCGCGCCGTTTTTGTTTTTTTTAACCATGCAGCTCTGCTATCGAAACGATAGTCCTATGCTTAACAACAGATAAAACCATGAAGAAAGTGATGCTTGTTTTCGGAACCCGTCCCGAGGCTATCAAGATGGCCCCGCTGGTTAAGGAATTCCAAAAATACCCCGAAGCATTCGATACAATAGTGTGTGTGACAGGACAGCATCGTCAGATGCTCGATCAGGTGTTGGGGCTTTTCGGTATTGTCCCCGAGTACGACCTCGACATAATGAAGCAGGGACAGGATCTATACGACATTACCTCGCGTGTGCTTTTGGGCTTGCGCGATGTGCTCAAAGAGGCCAAACCTGATGTGGTGCTCGTGCATGGTGACACAACCACCAGCACAGCTGCCGCGCTTGCTGCTTTCTATCAGCAGATACCCGTCGGACACGTCGAAGCCGGCCTTCGTACACACAATATCTACAGCCCGTGGCCCGAGGAGATAAACCGTCAGATAACAAGCCGCATTGCGACATATAATTTTGCTCCCACACCCTTGAGCAAGAGCAACCTTCTGCGCGAGGCTGTCGATGAAAAGAGTATTGTGATTACAGGTAATACCGTCATCGATGCTCTCTACTGGGTGGTGAACAAAATAAAGAACGATGGCGCTCTCAGTGCCGAGCTCAAAAATATCCTATCGCAGTCGGGCTACGATGTGGAGCGTCTTGCGGGTGGCAGAAAGCTTGTTCTTATCACAGGTCATCGCCGCGAGAATTTCGGCGACGGTTTCATAAACATGTGTACCGCCATCAAGGATCTTACACAGAAATATCCCGATGTGGATTTTGTCTATCCCATGCACCTGAACCCCAATGTGCGCAAGCCTATTCACGAGGTGTTCGGCGAGGATTTGAGCGGTCTGCCCAATATGTTCTTCATTGAGCCGCTCGAGTATCTGTCGTTTGTCTATCTGATGGAGAAATCGACCATCGTTCTCACCGACAGCGGCGGCATACAGGAAGAGGCTCCCGGTTTGGGCAAGCCTGTGCTTGTGATGCGCGACACCACCGAGCGCCCCGAGGCACTCGAGGCTGGAACAGTGAAGCTCGTTGGCACAAATTACGATAAAATCGTTGGCGAGGTATCGCGTCTGCTCGACGACGCTGAATACTACGATACCATGAGCAAGGCTGTCAACCCCTATGGCGATGGCATGGGTTGCGATAGAATCGTAAAAAGTTTTATGTAAAATTTCTTGAAAACATTAAAACCAGATATTATGAAAATTGCAGTAGCAGGAACCGGTTATGTGGGCTTGAGTATGGCGACACTTTTGGCACAGCACAACAGCGTGGTGGCCGTGGATATTGTTCCCGAGAAGGTGGAGATGATAAACAATCGCATTTCGCCCATTCAGGATGAGTATATCGAGAAATATTTTGCCGAGAAGCAGCTCGACCTGACTGCAACCCTCGACGGTGCATCGGCCTACAAGGATGCCGATTTCGTGATAGTGGCGGCGCCTACAAATTATGACAGTTTCAAGAATTTCTTCGATACATCGGCGGTCGAGGCGGTCATCGATTTGGTGCTCGACACCAATCCCGATGCGGTTATCGTCATCAAGAGCACAATCCCTGTCGGCTATTGCCGCAGCCTCTACGTGAAGTATGCACAGCGCTTCGCAACCGACGAGGCATTGAAGGGCAAGAAATTCAATCTTCTCTTCTCGCCCGAGTTCTTGCGCGAGAGCAAGGCGCTCTACGACAACCTCTATCCCAGCCGCATCATCGTCGGTACTCCCAAATTCATTGAGCATTTCGATGACGAGAACAATGCAATAAAGGCTGTTGCCGACATAGACCGTTTGAACGGTGCGGCACGTACATTTGCATCGCTCCTGCAGCAGGGCGCAATAAAAGAGAATATCGACACGCTCTTCATGGGGCTCAAGGAGGCCGAGGCGGTGAAGCTGTTTGCCAACACCTATCTGGCGCTTCGTGTGAGCTACTTCAACGAGCTCGATACATATGCCGAGATGAAAGGCCTCGATTCGGCTGCCATCATCAAGGGTATCGGATTCGATCCGCGCATCGGTTCGCACTACAACAACCCCTCGTTCGGTTACGGCGGTTACTGTCTGCCCAAGGATACCAAGCAGCTGCTCGCCAACTACCAGGATGTACCCCAAAATATGATGACCGCCATTGTGGAGAGCAACCGCACCCGCAAGGACTTTATCGCCGATCGCGTGCTTAAAATGGCCGGTTATTACGACTACTACAACCGTGGCGACTATGCCGCTTCCAACGAAAAGCACTGCATCATCGGTGTCTATCGTCTTACCATGAAGGCCAACTCGGACAATTTCCGTCAGTCGTCCATTCAGGGTGTGATGAAGCGCATCAAGGCCAAGGGCGCCGAGGTGATAATATACGAACCCACACTGGAGGATGGTACCACATTCTTCGGTAGCAAGGTGGTGAACAACCTCGACGATTTCAAACGCATGTCGCAGGCCATCATTGCCAATCGCTACGATGCCAGCCTCGACGATGTGAAGTCAAAGGTATATACACGTGATATTTTCGGAACAGATTAACATACTAAGCTCAGCATATGAAAGGAATAGTATTGGCCGGTGGTAGCGGTACTCGTCTTTATCCTATCACCAAGGGAATAAGCAAACAGTTGTTGCCTATCTTCGATAAACCCATGGTTTATTATCCCATATCAGTGTTGATGTTGGCCGGCATTCGCGAGATACTTATTATTTCCACTCCGCAGGATTTGCCCGGTTTTCGCCGTTTGCTTGGCGATGGCAGCGACTATGGCGTGCACTTCGAATATGCCGAACAGCCTTCGCCCGACGGTCTTGCACAGGCATTCATCATAGGCGAGAATTTTATCGGCGACGACTCGGCATGCTTGGTGCTTGGCGACAATATTTTCTACGGAGCCGGCTTCAGCGCAATGCTTCGCGAGGCTGTGCGTGCGGCCGAGGAGGATGCTAAGGCTACGGTATTCGGATATTGGGTACACGACCCCGAGCGTTACGGCGTTGCGGAATTCGATGGCGATGGCAACTGCCTCTCTATCGAGGAAAAACCTAAGGCGCCCAAGTCGAACTATGCCGTTGTCGGTCTCTATTTCTATCCGAATAAGGTGGTCGATGTAGCCAAGAATATAAAACCGTCGGCGCGTGGTGAGCTCGAAATTACAACAGTGAACCAGCGCTTCCTCGACGACAAGGAGCTGAAGGTGCAGACACTTGGTCGTGGCTTTGCATGGCTCGACACCGGCACCCACGACTCGCTGAGCGAGGCATCGACATTTGTCGAGGTGATAGAGAAACGACAAGGATTGAAAATTGCCTGTCTCGAGGGTATTGCCTACCGCAAGGGATGGATTACAACCGAGAAAATGCGCGAATTGGCACAGCCGATGATTAAAAATCAGTATGGACAGTACCTGTTACGCCTCATCGACGAGGTGGAACGCATCGCCAAGGCGAATTTAGATATGTAAATAATTTTTATGGAAGTGATAAAAACCGCCTTGGAAGGCGTTGTAATAATAGAACCCCGTATATTCAAAGATGCCCGCGGATACTTTTTCGAATCATTCTCGCAGAAGGAATTTAGCGAAAAGGTAATGCCCATCGACTTTGTGCAGGACAACGAGAGCATGTCGTCCTACGGAGTGATGCGTGGATTGCACTATCAGCGTATGCCTTACACACAGAGCAAGCTAGTGCGCTGTGTAAAGGGCACTGTGCTCGATGTTGCTGTCGATATTCGCAAGGGTTCACCCACTTTTGGTCAGCATGTGGCCGTTGAACTTACCGAGGAAAATCATCGCCAGTTGTTTATTCCTCGCGGTTTCGCCCATGGTTTTGCTGTCCTGAGCGATGTGGCGGTTTTCCAGTATAAATGCGACAATTTCTATGCTCCGCAAGCCGATGCCGGCATACAGCTCCTGGATGAGGCCTTGGGCATAGATTGGAAAATTCCCACGGCAGAGGCCATCCTCAGCGAGAAGGATCTTAAGCATCCGCTGCTCAAAGACGCGGTGCTCGATTTTGATATAAACGATAAACTATATTAGAATGAACATACTTGTAACCGGTGCAAACGGTCAGCTTGGCAATGAAATGAGAATAGTTGCGGCGGCAAGCAAGGATAACTACATTTTTACCGATGTGGCCGAGCTCGACATCACCAACCTCGATGCTATACGAGCAATGGTGGCCGAGAATAGTGTAGAGGCTATAGTCAATTGCGCGGCATATACCAACGTCGATAAGGCCGAGGACGATGTGGAGTTCTGCGAATTGCTGAATGCCACAGCCGTCGAAAATCTTGCTATTGCAATGAAAGAGGTCGATGGTCTTTTGATGCACGTTTCTACCGACTACGTATTTGGTGGCGACCCCTACAATATCCCTTGCACCGAGGATAAGAAGGGCACTCCCACCGGAGTGTATGGTGCGAGCAAGCTGCATGGCGAGCAGAATATACAGCGCGTTGGATGTCACCATCTTATCATTCGTACAGCATGGCTCTATAGCGAGTTCGGAAAGAATTTTGTGAAGACAATGCTCATGCTTACGGCCACCAAGCCCCAGTTGAAAGTGGTGTTCGACCAGGTGGGTACACCCACATATGCGCTCGACCTTGCGGCAGCCATTTTCGATATCCTTGAAAACCGAAAATACGCCGGTAACGATGGCGTTTACCACTACTCGAACGAGGGTGTGTGCAGTTGGTACGACTTCACAAAAATGATTGCCGAATATGCAGGTAACACGGCTTGCGACATACAACCCTGTCACAGCAACGAATTCCCCAGCAAGGTGGTGCGCCCCAGCTATTCGGTGCTCGACAAGACAAAGATAAAGACCACGTTTGGCATCGCCGTTCCTTATTGGACCGATTCGCTGAAGGTGTGTCTGCGAAATATAAATAGCAAAGAAAATAACTAAATATATGAAAAAGAGCATTATAATCACTGGCGGTGCCGGCTTCATTGGTAGTCATGTAGTACGTCTGTTTGTAAACAAATATCCCGACTACAAGATAATAAACGTCGATAAACTGACATATGCAGGCAACCTAGCCAATCTCAAGGATATAGAGGATAGAGAGAACTATACTTTTGTGAAGGCCGACATATGCGATTTCGATGCAATGCTCTCGCTTATGCAGCAAAACGCGGTCGATGGCATCATACATCTTGCGGCCGAGAGCCACGTCGATCGCAGCATTAAGGATCCCTTTACCTTTGCCCGCACAAATGTGATGGGTACGCTCAGCCTGTTGCAGGCAGCCAAGCTCTATTGGGAGTCGTTGCCCGAGAAGTACGAGGGTAAGCGTTTCTACCACATATCTACCGATGAAGTTTATGGTGCATTGCAGTTGTCGCACCCCGAGGGTATAGAGCCTCCCTTCACCACAACCGCTTCGTCGGGCGAGCACCACTTGGCCTATGGCACCGATTTCTTCTACGAAACAACGAAGTACAATCCCCATTCGCCCTATTCGGCTTCGAAGGCAAGTAGCGACCACTTTGTGCGCGCCTACCACGATACATACGGCATGCCCACTATCGTTACAAACTGCTCGAACAACTATGGTCCCTATCAATTCCCCGAGAAACTGATTCCTCTCTTCATCAACAATATACGTCAGCGCAAGCCGCTCCCCGTTTATGGCAAGGGCGAGAACGTGCGCGACTGGCTCTATGTGGTTGACCATGCACGTGCCATCGACGTTATTTTCCACGATGGCAAGGTGGCCGAAACATATAATATCGGTGGTTTTAACGAATGGAAAAATATTGACATTATTCATGTCGTTATAAAGACCGTCGATAGATTGTTGGGCAACCCCGAGGGATATTCACTCGACCTTATAACCTACGTTACCGACCGCATGGGACACGATTTGCGCTATGCTATCGACTCGACCAAATTGCAGAAGGAGCTGGGTTGGGAGCCCTCGTTGCAGTTCGAGGAGGGTATCGAAAAAACCGTACGTTGGTATCTCGACAACCAGGAGTGGATGGACAATATCACCAGTGGCGACTACGAGAAGTACTACGACGAAATGTACAAGGGGCGATAAAAGGTAAAATTTTATATCAATAGATAAAAATAATAGATATGCAAGCAATAATTTTAGCAGCAGGTATGGGTAAACGCTTAGGTGAGTTTACAAAGGAGAATACCAAATGTATGGTTCCTGTCAATGAAGTTCGCCTTATTGATCGCGTGCTTACCCAGCTTACAAAATTGAAGTTGAACCGAATTGTTATAGTTGTAGGTTACGAAGGTCAAAAACTGATAGACTATATAGGCGACCGATATGACGATAAAGTAAAAATAGAGTACGTAAATAACCCTATTTACGACAAGACAAACAATATATACTCGCTTGCTTTAGCTAAACAGCAGATGCAAGAGGACGATACTCTGTTGCTCGAGTCGGATTTGATTTTCGATGACGAAATGCTCGACCTCATAGTAAATAATCCCTTCCCCAATCTTGCTCTTGTGGCAAAATACGAAACATGGATGGATGGTACTATGGTGTGCATCGACGATGAGAACAATATTGTTAATTTCATCACAAAGGCAGCGTTTAATTATGAAGATGTAGATAAATATTACAAGACTGTAAATATCTACAAGTTCTCGAAGGAGTTTAGCAAGACAAAATATGTACCTTTCCTCGAGGCCTATTCGCGTGCAGTGGGCAACAATGAATATTACGAAAATGTTCTTCGCATACTCACATTCCTTAATAACAAAGAACTTAAAGCGCTTCCCATCACAAACGAGAAGTGGTACGAAATTGACGATAAGCAGGATCTCGATATTGCCGAATGTCTTTTTGCAGAAGAGAAAGATATATTGCGCAAATATTATGGACGTTTCGGTGGTTATTGGCGTTTCCCCAAAATGCTCGACTTCTGTTATTTGGTGAACCCCTATTTCCGCAGTTCGAAAATTATAGACGAAATGCAGGCCAATTTCCGTACTTTGATTGCAGAATATCCTTCGGGAATGAAGGTTAATACCTTGCTTGCAAGCAAATGCTGGGGAGTAAAAGAAGATTACATCGTGCCTGGTAACGGTGCGGCTGAGCTTATCAAAGCACTTATGGAGTTGCTTCCCGGTATGGTGGGTGTGACACGTCCTACATTCGAGGAGTATCCCAATCGTCGCGATGCCGATTCTTTGGTAACCTTTGTGCCACAGAACAATGAATTCCGCTACACAGCGCAGGACCTCATGGATTTCTTTGGCAAGAACCATGCCGACAACATTCTGCTAATCAATCCCGATAACCCCTCGGGTAACTTCATACCTATGGAGGATATTTGCGTACTGGCCGACTGGTGCGAGAAACGTGGTGTGCGTCTTATCGTTGACGAAAGTTTTGTCGATTTCAGTGTGGGATGGGAGAATAATACACTTCTTATCGATAATATACTTGAATCATATCCTCATATGATGGTAATGAAGTCCATCAGTAAGAGCTATGGCGTTCCCGGCATCCGATTGGGAATACTATGCTCGGCCGATGTGGAAATTATTTCCAGAATAAAGAAGATGGTAAGCATTTGGAATCTCAATTCATTCTGTGAATTCTTTATGCAGATATACACAAAGTACGAGAAGGACTATAGACGAGCTTGCGATAAGTTTATTGAGGCGCGCGACGAGTTCGAAGCAAAATTACGCCAGATAAGCTTCCTGCGTGTGATACCATCACAGGCTAACTACTTCCTTGTCGAAGTATTACCTCCATACACAGCCAAGGGATTAGTGCTCAGGATGTTGAAGGACTTTAATATCCTCATGCGCGACTGCTCGGGTAAGGGTGGTTTCGATGGCAAGCAATACATGCGTATAGCAGTGCGTGACCGCAACGATAATAATAAACTTATTGATGCACTTAAAAAGTTGGAAAAATGAAAACAATTTGTATCTGTGGAGGTGGTTCATTAGGTCACGTGATAGCCGGTTATTTGGGAGCAAAGGAAGATGTAAATGTTAATATACTTACACGCAAACCCGAGGCTTGGTGTAATAGTCTTGAGATTTTAACACCTGAAAACTCAACTATATATGCTAATTTGAATGTTATATCTCAAAATGCCGAAGAAGTGGTTCCCGATGCAGATATAATAATATTATGTTTGCCCGGATATGCCATCAAGGATGAATTGATGAAAATAAAACCCTATGTTAGAAAAGGAGTTTACGTAGGCACGGTGTTTTCTTCTACTGGTTTCTTTTTCGAGGCTTTGAAAATATTCGATAAATCGGTTTCTTTATGGGGCTTTCAGCGAGTTCCTTTCATTGCTCGTACGCAAGAATATGGAAAATCGGCAAATTTGCTAGGGTATAAAACAAGGCATAATATTGCGGTAGAAAACTGTGATAACAAAGAAGAATTCAGACAGTTGATAGAGACACTATTTGATTGTCCTACTAAATTGCTGAATAATCACTATGAAGCAAGTTTTACAAATAGTAATCCAATATTGCATCCTTCGCGTTTGTACTCTTTGTTCTCGGAATGGAATGAAAATGTGTATTACGACCATCAATTCTTGTTTTATGAAGAGTGGGATAATACTGCATCAAATTATTTGATATCAATGGATAAAGAATTATTTGATGTGTTAGAAAAATTACCTGTGTCAAAAGGTTATCTTGTGCCTATTTTGGAGTATTATGAGAGCTTTGATGCTACAAGCTTAACAAAAAAAATAAATTCAATAAATGGATTTAAGGGCATAAAGACTCCTATGATTGAAAGTGAAAAAGGATGGCAACCTGATTTAAATAGTCGATATTTCCAAGAAGATTTTATGTTTGGTTTGCGTTATATTTATGAAACAGCTCATGAAATAGGTGTAAGTGTACCAACAATAGATAAAATCTATGCTTGGGGAATAAATATATCTCAAAAGGCTAAGAATAGGATTTAATCAATAACCTTTTATATGGTAATACAATATTGCTTTTTTTTGAATAAATAAGCTAAGGTTTTATGTCATCATCACTGAAACAACAGACAGTATCCGGAATAATTTGGTCGGCTCTACAAAGATTTGGAACAATGGGAATAGCATTGATTTCAAATTTTATATTGGCACGATTGTTGGCACCCGAGGACTATGGTTGCATCGGCATATTGGCTGTTTTCATCGTTGTTGCAAATGCATTCGTCATCGGAGGTTTTGCCGGAGCATTGGTGCAAAAAAAACAACCTACGGCCGAAGATTATTCAACCGTTTTTTATTGGAATATAATAATTTCGATATTGGCATATGGTATTTTATATTTTACAGCACAATACATTGCTGAATTTTATAAAATACCTCTGTTGGAGTCGGTTCTGCAAGTTCAAGGCCTCATTCTTATAATCAATGCATTAAGCGTTGTGCAGATGAATAAGCTTCGTCAGGAGCTAAAATTCAAGGGAATGTCCGTTGTGCAACTCATAGCTACATCTATCAGCGTTGTTGTTGCTATTGTTCTGGCATATTATGGATGGGGTGTTTGGGCATTGGTTTTTCAGCAACTCACTACATCGCTCATTACTACGGTTTTATTGTGGTATGTGAGTTCTTGGAGGCCAATATTGTGCTTTTCTTTCAAGTCATTTAAGGAATTGTTTGCATATGGCTCTTTTTTGCTTTTTTCGGACTTGTTGAATAGTATATGCGATAATATACAAGGCCTTCTGATAGGTAGAAAATATTCTGTAGCCGACATGGGATTTTATTCCCAGGCAAAAAAGATGGAAGAAATTCCAACTACAACAATTTCATATGTGGTTGCAACAGTCACATTTCCGGTATTTGCAAAATTGCAGAACGATAAGGAACGTCTGTTTAGCGCTGTGCGAAGGACATTAAAACTAATGAATTTTGCCAATTTCCCGTTAATGATATTGTTAATGGTAGTTGCTGAGCCGCTATTCATTATTCTGTTTTCGGACAAGTGGTTAGATTCTGTTCCATATTTTAGGATATTGTGTGTTGCCGGATTGGTCAACTGTTTGCAAAGTGTCAATTACCAGGCTACAGCAGCTGTTGGTCGAAGCAAGGCCATATTCAGATGGAATATCGTTAAACGAACTGTTGGTTTGATACTTGTTTTTGCAGGAATGCAATGGGGGGTTGAGGGTATCCTTTGGGCTGTTGTCGCGGGTTTCTATTTTACATTTATTGTAAATGCTATGGTTGCATCCGTCTCAACGGGTTATACATTGTTCCAACAAATAAAAGACTTTATTCCCTATTTGATACTGTCAATTATTTCTGCAATAGCGGCACATTCAATAATTTATATTCACGATTTCTCCAACGTGGTAATGTTGGTATTACAGAGTGTGATTTTTGTGGGAATATATCTCGCTATTGCTCGATTTATCAAATTGCACGAGTTTGATGAAATGATGAAAATAATAAAGCCATATGTTAAACGTGGTAATAGATAATACAAAAATAGGATGCACGTGTGCATCCTGTTTTTGTATTATCTATTACTCTTGTCATTTGTCGAATCTATATGGAATTTTTGTCGTTCTCTCACTGTTCGACTTGTCGTAGTTCAGGTAAGCACCATACGCCACGCGATAAACCGCCTTTTCCACCACATCGACCTCGAGTGCCGAGAACGAAATACCGTTAATCGTCAGCGCCTCTCTGTGGCATTTATTCACAGCCGTGCCCACCATTCCAAGCGATGTTTCTCCAAGCATCAGGATGTCGTACTTCTTCGACCCGTCAGCCTTCTGACAACGATAGTGGTTTTTGCTGTGAATGTGGCCGAACAGGTGCGCCACAAAATCCAAATTACCCGCAGCGCCGAAATTCCTGTTTACAACAACATTATTGCGTCCCTGCTTATCGGGGTACTCTCTCGCCAGTTGCCCCTTGTTTTGGATAGCATCTATAATATCGGGCACGAGGAACGGGTCCTGCTGGAACTCCGCGTCGGGGAACGCCACAACATCATCGCCGTAATACTCAGCGTCGCCAAAAGAGTAGTGCATCATCGTAAAGACATGAAGCCCCTTGTCGGCAGCATCGAGCAACACATCTATGAGCCAATCTATCTGCTCCTGACTAAAAACAACCGACGCAAACGGATAAACACTCTCGAACAAACCATCGTCGTAGTCGGCAGCATCGAGCATTATCACCCTGAAGTTACCTTCATACTCCGCATCCGTGAAGTCTATGTATCCGTAAGTTCTTTTGCCGGCCGCATTACCCCATACCACTCTTGGTGTAAGCGTCTGTATCGTTGCACAAATGCGCGAGAAGAAATCCTCCTTAGTCAACCCCGTGATGTCGTGGTTGCCCGCAATCTGCATATACGGAACCTTCGAGCAGTTGCCGACAAGCCTTGCCGCCCTCGACAGAACCCCCTTCACCGCCTCGGCATCCGACGCATAACGGCCATTAGCCTCGTCACCGGTGTTCACTACCACATTCATTTTGCCGTTCGACACCGACAGCGCCTCCTGGTACGAATCCCAAGAACAATGCGTGTCGCTGATATGAGCAATTCTGAACCTGTTGTACCAACCGGTACCAACCCCGGCAGCATCGTTTCGGCGACCCTTTTTGTAAGCATAGAACTCGGGCGAGAACAGCACTTCGTCGTTGTAACAGGGCTTTGCTTCGTACATATCCTTAAACGCCCCAACAAGCACAATGCTTTCGTTGAAGTAGTTGTAAGCAATAACAATATCAGTCGCAAGCGGAATGTCGCGAACGACCACCGCCTCCGAAAGCTCCGTCCTCACCTCGGGCGTGGTCAGCTTTGTGCTGTCGAGCACAAGGAAACAGCTTTTTGTGAGGAATTCAAATACATACGGTTCGGTCATCTCTCTTGTTACATCAGCAACATAATAGGTCGCATTTCGCATTATAACGCCGAAGCCGTTAGGGTCGATAAACACTTTCTTGTTAGTAATGCGTATAGGAGCAATAAGGTTGTTATACCTTAGCTCGTAGCGCATCTGGCCGCTATCTTCGCCACTTTGAGCGTTACGGAACAAATGGTAGCATAAATACTCCTTAGCCGCAGCCATGTCCTCGCTCGTCATCTCCCCACCGTCTGTTCGCTTGAATATAAAATTAAAATACGCAATATCATCCCCGCGGCTCGCTACGATGATAGGCGTTTTGGGCGAATACCACAAAGTATTTACCACACCACGCAGGATGAAGTTCTCGTCGAGCTCCTGCACCCAAACGTCGAGCCCTTCGGGTGCGTCAAGTATCGCAGAACGGATATCCTTTCTTGCGACACACGAACATCTGCAACGCTTACTGTTTGTCGTAGGCAGGCCGGTTCCGTCATCAAAACCACCAATCTCCACATGCGGCATCCCACCTCTGTTGCGTGTCGTATTTTTCAGTACAATATCCCCGATCAAACCATTAGGCACAAGGACACCGTTCTCCCACGCTGCAAACAACGCATAGCCATTGCCCAGGGTTTTAACGCTTGTAACAAAAGCCTCCGAGAAGGAAATACGCGCATCTGATTTAAGGACAGCCATGTTTATATAGGCATAGGTGCGAGCCTCCGAGACGGTCGCAGACAAAACCTTTTGCTCTGCACTGTCCTTACCGGCAACATAACCCACATAATATCTTACTCCATCCCTGCTTATCAACAAAAAGCCATTTCCCGAAATAGCGATGGTATTCCCGAGGATAGAAATATTGTCCTTTGTTACATTGTAGTCCTGCAACTCCGTTATGTAATCAGAGGCACCAAATAACACTTCAAACTGCCCGCACAACCTCAATGCCTTTACGCTCAAGTAATAATAAGCTATTACTATATCGGTCGGCTTTATAGAATCCTGCTCAACGATACGCACAACGCTTGACAGCTCTGTACGCACTCCAGTTGTTACCAGCTGCGTCGTGTCGAGCGCAAGAAAAGCATTATTACTTATGGTGTTAAAATCGAAAGTGTATGGCTCGGTCATCTTTTTAGACGCATCGGCCACATAATAGGTTTTGTTTTTGAGCGTGACACCAAAGCCGTTGGGGTCTATAAACAGCTTCCCTTCCGATATGCGCATAGGCGTAGCCACATTGTTGTAAGATATGCGGTAATCCCTTAAATATTGATAATCGGAGGTGATGTCCGCAATATAAGCCTTCGCCGTGGTAATGTCGCTATCTGTTATCTCCCCGCCATCTGCTCGCTTGAATATAAAATTCAGATATACGCACTTTTCATTCAAACTATAAACATCCACTGCACTTTTTTCGCTCCAACCCCACAGCGCATCTACTGTCGTAATCAGTTTTTTGTCCTCGTCAAGCATCTGCAACCATATACTCAACTCCTTGGGCTTCGTCAGCACTTGTCTTGCAATCGCCTTGCGCGGTAAGGCCACACATCTGCATCGTGCGTTGTTCTCAACAGGTGCACCTGTGCTATCGTTCATGCCGCCACGCTCAACAGTGGGCACGGCGTTAAGGGTCTTTACAATCGCGGTTTCGGCCTCGGTAGCGCGTTGCAGCTCAGTAGATATTTGCTTTGAGAGAGAACTGATGTTTTTATTTACATTATTGTTGTCTGTTATCGCTTCAATGCTGCCTGTGGCAATTATTTGCCACTCGCTCCATGTTGCTTTGTCTTGTTGTTTGCTCCACGAACGCTGATAAGTGTTTGTTACTCCATCTTCCTTGTTTGATAGCGTAAGGCTTTGTCCTATGTTTTCTTTTTCTATTTCGCCCAATGAAGAACTATTGCGCGTAACAATTAGTTGCGCTTCTATGTAGCAATCTCTGCAATCACAATATTTGGCAGGTGGTAATCCTTCGCTTTCAGAAACATTTCTACCAACAACGGTGTATTGTCCGCTTTCGCGTACATCGTCAAGAGTGCTGACTTCTCTACTGAATTGCTTGCCGTCAACTAACGAAAATCCTGTCAAAACAAATTTGGGGATGTTTTTTGCTCTTTGTTCCATGATTTTTTTTAGGACAAAAGTATATTCACTTATACAAAAGATATTTGCGGAATTATTACTTTTGTAATGCATCTTGTTCACGCTGTCAGTTTCTTGCTTTTTTTGAAATAAAATTGTTGTCACTGAACAATATTTTATCTTGATTGTTGGTATAATGAAATGCTCTACTTTATAGTGTGGGGATATTGGTGTATGCGGCGTTTTTTTAGCCCGAAAAATTGCTATATTAAAAGAATATTGCGAAATTTGCAATGATATATTGCATGAGGATTTCTTGATTAAATTTTGTAAAAAAAAGAGAATTGTTACTGGAGTCTAATGGTGTAATATTTGTTCATGCTTCATGTGTTTTTCTTGCGAATTTTATTGATGAAAGAATGGTGATGCATGATGTTGTGTGAATAAGAGTATTTAGGTATATATAATTTAATAGCATTGATATGAGTGTAGCAGATTTTTTGAGAAAGACATTTTTATATAAGATGTATCGTAAGCGTGTGTCTGCAAAAGAAGCAAAGGAATTTGAGGTCAGAAATAGGTATTTCAAGGAGGAAGCAAATGTGATGCTTAAGGCGTTTTCGGAAGCATTGAATTCTGCCGGTGTTACATTTTGGCTCGATTTTGGTACTCTATTAGGCTATTATAGAGAGCACGATTTCATAAAGCATGATTGTGATTTGGATTTCGGCGTAATGCTTAAAGATGCAGCTCGTGTGAAGAGTGCTTTGGAAAATCATGGATTTAAAAGAATTTCATACTACAAAGCTACGGATGGCGGTGTTGAAGAGTGTTATAAATTTATGCATACCAGCCTTGACGTGTTCTATTTCAGGGAAGAAGGTGATAGGCTTTATTGCAATACCTTCACGACTTTTAGCAAATTTTCTTTAAGGAGAATGTTCTCGTTAAAAAAGATTCCATGTTTCGTTAAAAAGATATATATACCGAACTTAGGAATTACTAATGTTGAATTCAAAGGAAGTATTGTGGGTGTTCCTAACAACGCTAAAGAACAGTTGGAATGGCACTATGGAAAATCATTCATGACTCCTAATCCTAATTTTGATTACAAAAAGGAGGCTAAGAATATCATTTATCATAAATTGTCGGAGGTTTCAGGATACTTAATGGTGTTTGGTCGCAAGGTTTAATATTTATTTTTGAGGCAGACAGAATGAAAATAGCAATCGCGGTACCCGTTTATGGTGTCGAGCAATATATAGCACGTTGTGCAACAAGTCTTTTCGAACAGACATATAGTAATATAGAGTATATATTTGTCAATGATTGTACTCCCGATTCAAGTGTGGCTGTTCTGAATAGCGTGGTTGAGAAATATCCGAATAGAAAAGAACAGGTCAAGATAGTTTCACACGAAAAGAACAGGGGTTTGGCTGCTGCACGTAATACTGCATTGGAAAATTGTACAAGCGATTACATCATGCATGTGGATTCTGACGATTATATTGACGTGAGAACTGTTGAACTCTTGGTCGATAAATTGAAAGAGGATGATTATGATATAATTTCATACAACTTTAAGGTCTTGATGAAAAGTGGTGATGAAATTTGGAAACATCCTGAATGTTCCAATCCAAAGGAGATGACACTTTCGATTTTGAAACGTAATGTTCCGGTATGTGCTTGTGGACGACTTATCAGGACTGCATTGTATAAGGATAATGGCATAAAGACAATTGAAAAGGTTAATATGTCTGAAGATTATTCAGTTACTCCTTTCTTGTTCTTTTACTCAAAAAAGATAGCAACAATTTCTGCTCCACTGTATATATATGATTTCAGAAATGAATCCTCTTATACACATTCAATATCTGCCAATAAAGTGAATCAGGACTGGCAGGCTGTTGAACATGTGGAGTCTTTCTTCGCACCTATGGGGCAAGAATATGTTACATCTATAAAATATGCCAAAATGTTGTATTTGTATAGGCAGTTGATAGACTTGTCTATGAATAATACAAAAGAAAATACTGAGCTTTTCTATAAACTTCGTGCTAAATTATCGGGCTTTACTTCTGATGATATAAAGATGATGCCATTTTCTGTAAGGATAGTATTGATGATTCGGAATATATATATACTAAAAGCATTTGTTAAGATAGTGAGGTTCTTTAAATAAAACACTGCTGGTAATAATTTAATTTGTAAAGGGGATATTAATGAATGGAATAATAAATGCTAATGCTCTTGTCTTTTGTACATCTGCTGCATGTATCCTGACTATGCTCGATAATGCAACAGGTGGTAGCGGGATGTATAAAATATTAGCATTGGCAATGGATGTGCTTGTGATTGTTTTGTGTTTTCTTAAAACAAATACGCTGTATTTTTTTAAGAATATAACACCTGCATGCCTGTTGGTTATTGTTGTTCTGCTAATGAATTTTATGTTGTCCCCATACAACCCTAGATATTCTTTGCTGCTGAAATATTTTGGATACATGACATTTTTTATATATGCTAAATATGTAGCCGAAAATGGGTGTGTCTTCAGATGTAAAAAGTATCTGTTGTATTCAATGATAATTATACCATTATTGGTCGTTTTCTTGTTCGATAAATCCCCTGAAAAATCTACTTATTTCCCAAATAGTAATATGTTTACATTTTGGGGAATTAGTATGTCATTGGCCTATTTGTTGTTCAACGAACACAATAAACGTAATATAAAAATTGCGTGGCTTATAGTTCTTTCGTATGTTCTTGCAGGAACATCATTAGGAATACTTCTTGCAATTGTTTTATCTGTATTTATACTTAATTTTAATAGAGTAAATCCGGTATTGCTTTCCGTTGTCGCCGTGGGATTGGTTATGTGTGTTGCGTATATAGATATTCCGGTATTTATGCGATTGCGAGATTCATTTATGATTTTTCAGATGATCTCTTGGTCCGATGTGGTCAATCCTACTGATATAAATTTTTATGAGATACAAATGGAGCATTCTTCCTCGGGTAGAATGGATAATGCTTCTTTCTTATGGAGAATATTGCAATGGATAACTTTGGTGAGTGGTTATATAGTTAATATTATAAATATCCCCTTTGGCAATGGTGCAGATTGGTCTATTGCTTATAGTGGTAAGCCGCCACATAACGACTACGTTCTACTTTTGGTTGATTATGGTCTGGTAATATTTTTAATAATTGTTTCTGGAGTAAAGAAAGTTGTTAACAGGTTGAAAAGCCTAAAAATAATTTATTTTATTCTTCCAATATTTATATATCATATAACAGAGAATTTGTTAGATACATTCCCACAGAATATATTTTTTTATTTAAGTTTGGGCTATTATTATTCATTAGTGTCAAGAAATAATGAAAATCCTGTTGATTGATAACTTTTTTTATCGTCGCGGCGGTGCCGAGGTGGTTTTTCTGAATACCGGTGATTTGCTCAAGTCGCACGGTCACGATGTCGTGTATTTCAGCCAGCGATGGGAAGAGAACATTGAGTGCGAAAGCTCGGATTACTTTCCCGAAGGCGTTGGTACAAAATCGCAGGGAGTGGCGAACAAATTGAAGGCCATAAGAAACTATTTCTACAATCCCGATGCAGCCAAGAACCTTGAGCGCCTGATAAAAAAGGAGCGCCCCGATGTTGCCCACATTCACCTATTTTGGGGTGGAATATCGCCTTCGATATTCCGCGTACTGAAAAAGTATGGAATACCCATAACTCATACAGCGCACGATTATCGTATGGTATGTCCGGCCTATGCATTCAAGAATGGTCGCGACGAGGTGTGTGAGGAGTGTCGTGGCAAGAAGTTCTATCTGTGTACCAAAAATCGTTGTTCCAAGGGAAGTATAGTGATGAGCGTGCTGATGACGGCCGAAATGTATATGCGCAACGCCTTTCTTAACCCGGTGGATAATATAGATTCTTTTATGTTTGTGAGTAACTTTTGCTACGATAAACATATGCAGTATCAGCCACGTTTTGCCGAAAAGCACTGTGTTACCATGTACAATTTTCAGGATGCAGCCGTGCTCGACGAGGTTGATGAGTCGGTAGAAACATTTGGTAGCTACTATTTGTTTTATGGAAGGCTTTCATTTGAAAAGGGAATAAAAACATTGATAGAGGCATTCTCGCAACGAAAAAATCTCCCTTTGAAGATTGTTGGTACCGGTCCGTTGGATAGCGAACTGAAGCAATACTGCAAGGAGAAAGGTTGCGATAATATCGAATTTCTCGGTTTCAAGACAGGTAAAGAACTGTTTCATTTGGTGCGTGGTGCTAAATTTGTTTGCGTGCCATCGGAGTGGTACGAAAACAACCCGATGACAATAATCGAGTCATATACTCTAAGATCTCCGGTAATAGGAGCTTCTATAGGTGGTATCCCCGAAATTATTGATGAAGGAAAAACGGGATACAAATTCGAATCGGGTAATGCCGGCGAGCTTGCAAAGGTCATCGATCGTTGCAATGCCATGGACGAGAAAGAGTATTCTGCAATGAAAGAGAATGCCAAACGATTTGCCGACGAAAAATTCGGTAAAGAGAACTATTATAACAGGTTAATGGAGCTTTACAACAAGACCATAGCCGATTATAAAGCAAGTAAATAATAGAACCGTTTAATACGATTATAGTATGAAAATAGTTTTTATCGGTGGTCGCGATATTCATTTGATAGGTGGCATAGAATCCTATATGGCACACCTCTCCTCCGAACTGGTTAGGTTGGGTCACGAGGTCATAGTATATTGCGAGAGCAACCGAAACGAAACAGTCATGTGGAATGGTGTGAAGGTCATTCACCAAAAGGGCATCAAGAGCCACTTCCTGTGCAAGCCGTGGCTTTCGTTGAAGGCGACACTGCGCACCTTGTGGAACGAGAGGGGTGTGGGTATCATCCACTATAACGCATGGCCACCCTCGCTGTGGTGCTGGTTGGCCAATATCTTTGGTGTCAAGACACTTATGCAGGGACATGGCCTCGAGTGGCAGCGTAGCAAATATTCGCCCAAGCAGCAAAAGATAATGAAGTTCATGGAGAAGGTAACCGCCCACATGAACCGTAACCTGATAATGTGCAGCGACGGCCAGACCAAATATTTTCGCGACACATATAAGCGCGAGGCAGTCACAATACCCACTGCAGTCATGTTGCCCGGTGTGCATGACAGCGAATCGGACATCATGCATAAGTACAACCTCGAGCCGAAGAAGTATTTCCTGTTTATGGGTCGTTTGGTGCAGGACAAGAATCCCGACTACCTTATTCGTGCCTACAAGCAGTGTGCCGACATGGGTTACAAATTGGTTATAGCCGGCAGTGGCTTTGGTGGCAAAAAGTATGTTCAAGCGCTGCATGCATTGGCTGCCGATTGTGACAATATTATTTTTACCGGTGCTGTTCATGGTGTCGACAAAGATAGCTTGTTACGCAACGCATATGCATTCTGCATACCCTCTACAATAGAGGGGCTCTCAATTGTGCTACTTGAGGCCATGAGCTATAAATTGCCTATTATTGCATCGGATATTGATGCTAACAAGGAATTAGTGGGCGACGACGCCGTTTTTGTAAGGCCTGAAAACATCGACGATCTTGTTCGGGCTATGCACTATTGCGTCGATAATCCCGATGTGATAAACGGGTATTGTACTAAAAACTACAATAAGGTTGCCGAAAACTACACATGGGATAGGGTAGCCGAAAAATATCTGAAATATCTGTACGGAATAGGTTGCAGATAATCAAAAAAGGTCGGGATGTATGCATCCCGACCTTTTTGATTATTATATCGTTATAAATACTTCGCAATCTTCTACGCCATCCACTCAAGACCATAGGCGGGGTGCGTGTCGTCGCCGTTCTTGAAGAACTTGGCAAAGTTCCACCTGTTCCAGCCAATGCTGTAATACATGTCGTGCACCGCAATATGGTTGCGCTTCGCCACCGCTACAATCTTCTCCACCAGCGCGGGCATCACACCATGGTGCTCATTCACCACATAGTTGTCTCCCCACAGCGTGTCGTCCCATGCAGCGATGCTGCTGCCGAAATAGCGCGGGATGGGAGTAAAAAACGCAATCTTCAGCGACGGCTTGGCCGTGAGCAGCAGGCGTACAATCTCGTTCATGCCACCCGCAAGCAGTGCGGTGTTCTCGCTGTCGGGCTCGCCCCAGTCGGCGTTCGAATAGTCGTTAGTACCACCCGCAACAGTCACCATATCCACCTGGTCGATAGAGAGCGCCTCGAGCGTCGCAATCTTCTCCACCATGCCCGCGACACCCTGCGACGACAAATGTTCGGCTGCCAGTTTCTGGCAGCGCCAGTCGCCACTCGTCAGGCCATACACCATGTGCGGAATGTCGAGGTTCGAATAGGCCATGTAGTTCGATGTAAACGTCTCGAACATGCCATATTTGTTCTGCCTTGCCTCAATGGTCACACCCGTAGATGTTTCGCACTTAATGGCCGCCACATTTATAGGCTCACTGCGACCACTCCACGTTCTTACGGTAACCTCCGCGCCACTGACTGCGTAGGCAAGGATGCTATTTACCGCCTTGTAGGCCTCGAACAGCTTAGAAGCGAGCTGCTCCACCGTGTCGCTCACCGACGCGTAGAACGTAACCGTGCGCACCGCACCCTTCACCGTCACATCGCCGTTGGCCGTAGCCTTCGAAGTAATCTTAATAAAAGCACACTCCTCGGGCACGGTCAGGAGGCTGCCACCAATACCCGCGTTATAGACCTCCGCGCCCGTCATATCAGCCACATAGTCAATGTAGCTTTTACCCTTGTCGTCGCTCATAGCTGTAATGCTGTCGCCAAAGGCCACAATGCAACTATTCGCCAACGTGCTACTCTCCAGCGCCGTCAAACGCTCGGTTACACTCTTCTCGGGTACGGTAAGCACCGACAAACTACTCGTTGCGCTTCCACGGCGGTTTATAGCAATAACAGCCGCACCCTCGGGGATGGGGAACGTGTATCCCTCAACGACGCTATCCATTGGCTCGCCATGCCCTCCTGCGTTGATGCGTCGCGGGCAATTACGGTGTAGCATCCGCTTTTCTTCACTTCGTCCAGCGAGTGAATCTCCTTGATGAAAGGTTTGCCTGTGCTTTCGTTAATGCCTTTCAGCGTTAGTTTTGTTCGTTTTTCCATACTTTTTTGCTCCAAAATTATATATGTATCCGAAAAACGTGGTAGCCGAAATAACACATATTGCGTAAACGGCCTATGCGCTGCCATAGGCCGTTTACATCGAATTATTGCCATTCTGAACTCATACAAATGAACAACTTATAAATATTTTCCATAAAAAAATCACTTTGTTCGTTTATATTATTATCTTTGCATCCCAAAGGGTGCAGATACTATATTTTATAGTGTTTGCATCGGTTTTTTGAACTTATGCCTATATGTCCTTGGTGTAAGAGGAGTATAAATATAAACAGAAAGAGATTTGAAAGCTTGTTTTATGGGGCTGGGCTACATTGGTTTGCCCACGGCGATTATAGCAGCCAAGCATGGCGTTGATGTAATAGGGGTAGATATTAACCCGAAAGTAGTGGAAATGACTAACGATGGTAAACTCCACATCATCGAACCCGGTATGGAGGAGATGTTGCAGGAGGTCGTTAAGAACGGTTCGTTGAAGGCTTCCGTTACACCCGAAATCAGCGATGCCTATTTTATAGTAGTACCTACGCCCTTCAAAGGAAATCACGAACCCGATATTTCGTACGTTGAGGCCGCTACGCGTGCCGTGTTGCCCCTGTTGAAAGAGGGCGACCTCTATGTCATTGAATCGACATCGCCCATCGGCACCACCGACAAGATGAAAGAGCTTATCTTTGCCGAGCGTCCCGAACTGAATGGCAAGATATACATAGCTTATTGCCCCGAGCGTGTGCTCCCCGGTAATGTTATATTCGAGCTGGTTAATAACGACCGCGTAATTGGCGGTATAGACGAGGCTTCAACCGAGAAGGCTGTGCAGTTCTACAGCCAGTTTGTTACCGGCGCATTGCACCGCACAAATTGCAAGACCGCCGAGATGTGCAAGCTCACCGAGAACTCGTCACGCGACGTACAGATTGCTTTTGCCAATGAATTGTCGCTTATCTGCGACAAGGCGGGCATCAATGTGTGGGAGCTTATCAACCTTGCCAATAAACATCCTCGTGTGAACATCCTGCAGCCCGGATGCGGCGTTGGTGGTCACTGCATTGCTGTCGATCCCTATTTCATCACAGCCGATTATCCCGCCGAGGCCAAGATGATTGCCATGGCTCGCGACATCAACAATTACAAATCGTTGTGGTGTGCCGAGAAGGTGAAGAACGAGATGCTCAAGTTCGAGTTCGAGAAGGGCCGCAAGCCCTGCGTGGCTATGATGGGACTTGCATTCAAGCCCAACATCGACGATTTGCGCGAGTCGCCCTCCAAGCAGATTGTAATGAATGTGATGCATGGCGTAAACAATAACGACATCCTTGTGGTTGAGCCCAATATCGATACCCACAGCGTCTTCAAGCTCGCCGATTATAAAGAGGCATACGAGCAGGCCGATATCGTTGTTATGCTCACAGCACACGACCAGTTCAAGTCGTTGCCCTATGACGACAGCAAGATCATTCTCGATTTTTGCGGAATCTACAAGAAATAAATACCGTTTCATACAGATAAAAATTCCCCGTTCCATTGGAATGGGGAATTTTTTGTGCTATTCCGCGCGCATACACGGGGTGTAATCATTTTTTTTCTTTATCCCTCGGAGTGTGATGATTTCTCGCGTGCGGATAAACTTATTATTGTCTTCGCTTTTTTACTCGAATATACTTGCTTACGTGTAAAATCTTTTTTATTTTCGCTACATGAATATGTAAATCCTGAGCTTATGAAGATTGACAATATAGAACAGAATATGAGCCGTGGCGAAAAGCTTCTTGCCGAAGCAATGGCTTTCTATTTCGATAGGGCCCACGACGATTTTCTTGAACCGGTTGATGACGATGCTTATGTCATCGGTTACGATGCGTGCGAGGATGAAGGGTTCTCTGCTGCAGCCGAGGACGAAACGCCCTATGGCCTCGATGAATAACCGTGCATGTCATTGCAGGCATCGGCATTGAAATCCTATAATCCGCTACTATCTATTGCTTATTGCGCCTTTCGGGCGACTTTTCAATACCCATCAAAAAAAGCTTCACACATTGTGTGAAGCTTTTTTTGTCGGTATATCCGTTCTATTTATTAGAAATAGAGGTATCTGTTATCAACAATCTCTGTTTTCTCGTAGAGGTCGTTCATGAAGCGTGATGCACCGCGCTGACCGAATGTCTTGAGTGCGTCCTGCTCTTTCTGTGCATTGTATTCGCCACCCTTAGAATTCTTAGCGATAAGGCGAATTACATATACACCGCCGTTACCCTTGATGGGAGCGCTTACTGCACCGTTCTCCAAGCCGGCAACTGCTGCGCAGATAGCGGGCTCGCTTGCCGATGTAAGACCGATGTATGCGGGAGCGCTGAAGGTGATGTGCTTAACTGTGTCGCACTTTACGTTAGCGGTGCTTGCCACAGCCTCGAACTTCTTGCCAGTGAGCTCGGCGATAATCTTCTCGGCCTTCTTGTCGTTAACAATTTCGTTACGCAAGGGAGCTGCTGCATCCTCCATTGACATGTAACCCTTCTCGTTGATGTCGGTGAGTGCTACAACCAACAGGTTGTCGTTCTCGCCACACTCGTACAAGGGTGATACCTCGCCGGGCTTAGCAACTGTGAATATCCACTTGAGTGTCTCGCGTGTACCGTTCTGGTTGGCAATCTTGTGGTTCGATGTGTAGATGTTGTTCTGTGTGAGCACGCGGTAGCCATACTCCTCGGCGTTCTTCTCGAGCTCCTCGATGTTCTTGCTCTTTGATACGAACTCGCTGAACTTGTTGTATGCATCGCTGTATGTCTCGCTGCTGAACTCAGCCTCGCGCTTGATTACTGCAACGTGGTATTTCTCTACATCGTTCTTCTTGTCAGTTACCTGGTAGATGATCTTAACGGGTGAAGCCTCCAAGCTCAATACGTTGTACTCGCCCTTCTTTGCAGCGAAGATGCTTTTAAGGAATGTAGCGTTTACGCCGTCAACCATCATACCCTCGTACTGTGCAGATGTAAGCCAAATCTCGTTGCCATCCTGCTCATATTTCTTTGCAATCTCGGCGAAGTCGCTACCGCCCTTGAGCGCTGTAACGATGCTGTCGGCAAGAGCCTCTGTAGCCTCGGGTGTTGCGGCTGCAACTGCGAGCTGGCGATATTTGATGCTGTCTGCTACTGTTGACTTGCCAAGCACCTTGAATGTGGTGTATGAGTCGTCAGCCTGGTTGTAGATGGGAGCAACAACTGTGTTAACCTCTGTCTCGTCGAGACGTACTGCTACCTCCTCGGGATAGCTCTCCTTCTTCCATGCTACAGCAGAGTAGGGTACCATGCTGCTTGCCTGACGAAGAATCTGAGCGTAGTCAGCGTCCTCGGCCTTGAGCATCTCGGCATACTCGCTGAGCTCCTTGTTAAGCTCGGCACGGTCGGCCTCGCTGGGAGTAACGCGGTAGCTTACGTATTTGATGTCGCGGCTCTCGGCATACTGCTTGTACTGCTCCTTGTTCTTGTTGTAGAGCGCTTTCACCTCGGCGTCGCTTACAGAAACCTCTGTGTCGGCCATTGCCGAGTAGGGGTAAGCTGCAATCTCAACATCGTAAGATGCGTTGTTTGCCTCGAAATTGCTCTGTGCTGCAACCGAGTTCGACACGAATGAGTTGAGGATGAGCATCTGATACTTGTATGCGAGTGCGTTGTCGGTGATTGTCTTCTCGATGAACTTCCAATAGTCGTACATGCCTTTGTAGTTCTGAACGAACTGTGCGTTGTCCTTGTTCTGGTCGTACTGTACGAGGAAGTTGTCGAGGATAGTCTTGTCGAAATTACCCTGCTCGTTGCGGAAGGGAGTCTGCTGAAGGATGGGATCCTGACCGGCGCTTACGATGTCCTGCAACTCGGCAACAGAAACTGTAAGACCGATTTTCTCGGCTTCAGCCTTGATGATGTGGTTGCGAACATATGTCTGCCATACTTCGTCCTTAACCTGGTTCAATTCCTCCTCGCTGAGAGCATTTGTGTTTCTGAGGAATTTTACAATCTCAGAATACTCTTCATACATTTTCTGGTAGTCTGTGGCAAGTACCTCTTCGCCATTAACACTTCCAACTGTTTGTGAGCCCTGATGCGGCTGGAGAATTCTCCATGCATCGCCCAATACGAATGCAGCCAATGCGACGCCCACGAATATGATGAGTGTGGGGCCCATGTTGCGCAACTTTTGTAATGTAGCCATAATTTAAGATATGTTTTTTATTGTTTTTTTATTTATTTCTTTTTCTGAACAAACGCCGACAAAGTTACAAAATTGCTTTGATATTTTTGCTTTTTTATTGCAATAAGTTACTGCAGTTTGCTAAAAAAATAGGCCTGTTTGCGGTTTTTTTCTTCGGTGAGCGCTGTTTGCAGAGCCTATTGCTTGCGTTTTGCGTGCCAATGCGTTGGTTTTCTGCGTTGCAATAGTGGTGTACGCTATGCTATTTTATGCTGTTTATCCACTTTGCAATGTCGTTGAGCACCTCCGGTGATATAGTTTCTTCGATGGTGCCGTAGCCAAGTGCTGTAGTCTGTGTGCAGTGCTGGAACATGTGGTTCAGGCCGTCGTACTCCTTTATCAGGTGCTTGTTGCCTTTTCCGAGGTTTTTCTCTATGATGGGCAGATTATCCTTGCTCAATATCTGCATGTCCAGACTGCCGTTAATGGCCATTACTGGACAGGTGGTCTTGCGTATTGCTTTTCGGGGGTTGTAGCCAAGGAACCATGTGAACCATTCGTCGCCGTAGGTGATACACTTTTCCAGGTTGGCCTTCAGACTGTTAGGCAGCGATAACTTGTTCTTTGTGCATAGTGCTTCAATGTAGGCGGTTTTGTCCTCTATGCTTTTACCTTTTACCCTGTCTTTATACACGATTCGTAGTGCGGTGGCATAGTGGTCGGCATACTCTTTAGTCCCCTCTTGCTGTTGCATGATGGCTCTGTTTTGCCCTACAATGACGTCTATTCCATTGGCGGCACCGCCGGCCAACGATACGATGAAATCGGCGCTCTTGTCGGCTGCCATCATGAAGGCTATGGTGCCGCCTTCGCTGTGGCCCAATACGCCTATCTTGCCGAATTTGTAGAGGTTACGTATGTAAGCAATTCCCGCTTTTGCATCAGCAAGGTTGTTCATGGTGGTGATGCCTTTTGCCGAGCCTTTCGATTTGCCGACACCTCTGTCGTCGTATCTGAGCGATGCTATTCCGTTCCGGGCCAAGTAGTCGGCAATGACATGGAACGGCTTGTGACCATATATGGTTTCGTTGCGGTCTTGTGAGCCGCTGCCGGTTACCATCAGGACGATGGGTGTCGTTTTGTCGCCGTTGTAATTCACGGGGTATGTAAGGGTGCCGGATAGCTCCACCCCTTCGGCCTCGTTGCAGAAGAGCACCTCTTCGGTTGTGTAATTAAACGGCGGTACGGGTGTCTGCGGTCTGCTCAGTTCTATTTGTCCTGCTTTCAGGTTCAACGGCAGGGCAATGCCGTTCTGGGTGAATGTGCCTTCGATGCTTTCGCCCGACAGCTTGCGGCCTTTGTATGTAGCCTTCAGCGGGGCAATCGATATGCTCAGGCTGTCCGCGTCATTCTTCATCAACGACACGGGGATGTTTTTCGCGCCCTGCTCGGGGATGTCCATTGTGCAGGTCTGCTTGCCATCGGCCTGTGTCTTTATATTGAAACTGATATTCAGCTTGCTTTTGCCAATGCTGATTGCGCCCGACCAACTGCGTGATTGTGCTTGGACTGCGATGCATGTGATGGTTGCAATTAAAAACAATAGAGGTGTACGTTTCATAGTAGTGGGTGGTGCTTAATGCATATAGGCTTCATTACCGTGATGAAGCCTATGCGCCTGTTATCCCCGAATGGGGCAGTTTATTCTATGATTTTCAGTTTGACGAGCTCTATTTTAGTGCTGCGCTTCTTCAGTATCTTGAACTGGTATTTACCAATGGTTATGGTTTCGTTCAGTTGTGGGAAGCTCTGGTGGTACGACAATATCATGCCTCCAAGCGTCTGGTATTCGTCCGATTCGGGCAGTTCAAGGTTGAATTGCTCGTTTATTCTCTCCACTTCGAGGCGTCCCGACAGGTGATATTCGCTGTCGCTTATCTTTGTAGCCTCGTGGTTGGTGTTGTCGTGCTCGTCCTCTATCTCGCCAATGATTTCTTCGAGCAGGTCTTCGAGCGATATGATACCCGATGTTCCTCCGAATTCATCGACAACGGCGGCGAGTGTCTTCTTCTGCTGCATCAGTGTGCGCATTAGTTTCTGTGCCGACAGGGTTTCGGGGACTATCGGCATGCGGCATATCTGTTTTTGCCATTCGCGGGCGTTGCGGAATAGCTCCGATGAGTGGATGTAGCCTATGATGTTATCGATGTTTTCCTTATATACGATGATTTTTGAGTGGCCCGACTCGATGAATTGCTGTTTCAGTTCCTCGAGCGATGTATTCAGCTCCACTGCCCATACCTCGGTGCGGGGCACGAAGCAGTCGCGTACGCGGATATCGGAAAAATCGAGCGCGTTCTGGAATATCCTCACGTCGTTGTCGATGGTCTCTTCGTCGTCCTTGGCATTCTCTATGGAGCTCTGTATCAGGTGTGTAAGCTCCATTTTGCTGAATGTGGTGTCGCGCACCTCCTTGTTTATTTTTATATTGAATAGGCGCATTATGAGGCATGCGAGCCATGTGGTGAAGCGTGCAAGGGGGTAGAGCAGCACGTAGAACAGGAATGTGGGCATGGCAAATCGCTTCATGGTGCTGTTCGGGTTTATGCGGAACAGTGCCTTGGGGACGAATTCGCCGGTGATGATGATGATGATTGTGGATATCACGGTTTGCAGCAACAGCTGTACCGACGGTGTGTCGTTCAGCGTTGCCAATATGGTGCTGTTCAACAGGTTGGCCATCAATATACCATATATTACAAGCACTATGTTGTTGCCCACGAGCAGGCTCGACACAAAATTGTTGCTGTTGCGATAAAATTTGTCGAGTATGCGCGAGGTGACGGTCTTGTTGTTCATATCAATCTCCATGCGGAATTTGTTTGAAGCAACAAAGGCTATTTCCATTCCCGAGAATAGTGCCGAGAATATTATGATAATTATAAGCGATATGATGGTTGTTGTCATTGTTTGTCTTCGATGATGTAGATTCCCTCGGTCGAGAGTATCTGCCAGTTGGTCAGCTCCTGGTTGGAGCGGAAACCTATACCTGTTGTAACTTGGTCTTCTTGTTCTATCTTAATGAATTTGTCGGAGTATATCTCTCCTGTTTCCTGATTCCAAAAGAGCAGGTCGGTGAAGAAACGTTCGTTCTTCTGGTTTTTTATATCGACATTGCCTATCAGTTTCCACAGCTTCATGTCGCTGAAGAAATAGGCGGTGTCGCTTTTTATGGTAGCCTCTATATTCAGGCTGTCGTCATATTTTTCGAGGTAAGCACCCTTTTCGAATGCCCAGTGCTTGGGGCGGCGCTTCTCGTAAATGTGCCACTCTTCGGCCTCAATCTTGTAGCTGATGCGTCCCGAGTCGCTGATGAGTGTGGTTACTCCATATGTGCTCAAATAGGCAATGGAGTCGGGCTCTTCAATCGATGCTTTGACGTTTTTTTTGTCGTCCGAGCACGAGAAAAGAAAAAACAGTACAACAATCGCCTGTAAAGCGATTGTTGTACTGTTGCTCATTATGTTCTTAACGAATTGTAGTTCTTTCATTTATCCATCCACCGATTGTGATTGCCTGACCTTTGCTGTAGCCAAGGAAGAAGAGGTCTTCTATCTTGGGAGTGTGTGTGCTGTATGCACCGTACATTTTTTGTACTTCGTTTGCTACCGAGGGGTCAACGGCCTTAGCCTTGTTCAGTTTGTCGAGTACTGCAAAGTATGTACACTTGTTGAGTGTAGCATTGTCGCCCCAGTTGGGAGCTGCTGCGTAGCACTGTGCAATGAGGATGTAGGGAGCACCATACTTCGAGTTCAGCTCGATAGCCTTCAAAGCATATTCGCGTGCCTTGGCATATTTTTTGAGGCTGTAGTTGGCAACACCGGCTTTGTAGCACATCTCGGCCTTGTTGGTAACACTGCTCTCGAGCTCGATAGCCTGGTCGAACAACTCCATAGCCTTGTCTGTCTCACCCTTCTTGAAGTAGCGGAAACCTACACCCATAGCTGCCTTTGCAGTGGGGTTGATTGCGAGTGCGTACTCCGAAGCCGAGAGGTACGCGTCCTCGTTGGTACACTTCAGCATACTCATCACCGAGATTACCTTGTTCAAGTAATCGATGTTCTCTTTGTTCTCCTCGATTTTGGGTGCGTAGATAGTGTCGAGATCCTGGCACGATGCGGCTCCACTGTTGATGAAGTATGCATCGATGTTGCTACGTGCGATGCGGGCTGCGTCAATCATCTTGCCGTAACCGTCAGCGCGTACGCTGTCTTTGGGGTCGGTTGTCTCTTTGTATCGGTTGTTGTAGAACTCGATTCTCTCGTTGTATTTGTCGAGAACCTCTACTACATAAGTAGATGCATCGAGGTAGTCCTGAATGATCTGCTCTCCGTGGCCGGCCTTGTTAGCCTTGTACTTCTGTGCAGACATCTTCATGAACTGCTGTGTGATGATGTACTCAGACTGGCCCTTCTCCATGTTAACCGATTTTGCCAGCATGTTGTAAGCCGAGTCGAGCGATGCCTTGGGTACGTAAGATACGTAAGCCAATGCACGTTTACCAAGAACGGCACCTGCCGACAGAGGAGTCTTTGTGATCTCCTGGAGCTTGTCGATGTACTTTATCTGCTGGTCATATACAGCCATCAATTCGTTTGTATATTCAGCCTTCTTCTCAGCCTCTGTTGTAGCTGCGATAAGAGCCTTGAGCAGCTGCTCGCCCTTGGTGTATGTGTCAACGCGTGCTACGGGGTAGTCGGTGAACACTTTTTTCCATTCGGGATATGCAGCAGCATAGTTCTTGTTCTGCAGGTTCACGTTGTAGAGCGAAATTGCTTCGATACACTTGATACTGTCCTCTCCCTGACCGAATCGATATGCGTTTGTGATACCATTCTGCGCGAATGTGCCGATGGCAACAAACAGCGATGCAATTAAAAGAAATTGTTTTTTCATGATAAGGTTATAGTGTTAATTAGTTTACTTTCGACTTGAAGAACCAGAATTCGTTGAATGTGATACCTACGTTTATGCGCAGGTATGTTTCGGTAATCATGCCCTCTGTCTTGGGGTCTATGCGTACGAATTGTCCCGAAATGTTAAGCAGGCTTCGGTTGTTGTTCATGTTGCTTGTGCTTGTCATGGGCATTGTGAAACCGAGGCTGACGCCATACTCCTCGCAACCTTTCTTGCCGTTGAATTCGGTGTAGGGCTGTGCGTAGTAAAGGCCGGCGCGATAGCGTGTGCGTTTCAATATGTTGCGCGATACTATATTGGGGAAGTACTCTGCGCCCAATGATATTTTGCTGCGGTCGCAACCTGCGTTGTCACCGAAGAACGACGAGTCGCCCCATTTCTCCAGTGTGTAGTCTGCACCGAATGTCCATTTGCTGATGGTATATGTGGCACCCACGCCTATTTTGTGGGGCAGCTTGAATGCGTTGTCGTATGCGGTAGTGTCGCTATATTCGGCTGTGCCGCTTGTTATTTTGCGCTCAATGAGCTTTGCGTCGGCGTTAAGGTCGTGGCCCAGTGAATATACAGCTCCTACAGTGATATTCTGCTTCTCGGACAACTGCTTGCTGTACTGAAGACCGAAATCGAGCTTGTAGTTCGAAACGTTTATGCTATACTGACGTGTTCTGTTACTTATGTTGTTGTCAGTGAATTCGTTGCTTATGTTGTGAGTGATGTCGCCATAGAGATACGATGCCATGACACCGAGCGACAGGTTGTTGGTGATGCCCACACCCAACGACATGAAGGGCTGTGTGAGTCCACCTGTTCCGTTGTATTTGTATATGCTGCTGAATGAGCCGTTTGCGTCGCCGTCGGGGCTCAGAATGGTTTCGTTTGTGCTGAACGAGTATCCTACATTCGAGTAGGGTAGAATACCCATGGCAAAACCGATGTTCTTTTTCAAGCGGAAGCCCATGACAAGGTAGTCGAAGCTGGCATTTCTTGCATTTATTTTTACGCCGTTTTCTTTGAAATTGCCATTTTGCAGCGAGAAACCTCCTTCGAATATCATGGTTGTGCTATCGGCGCTCGACAGCGATGCCGGGTTCAAGAGGTTAATGTAGCTTTTATTGCGCAGTGCATAGCCCAAACCACCCATCTGTCGGTTCACCGCCAGGTTTTGGTCGGACAATGTGCCAAGGCCGAAACGTGAATAGGGTGAATTTATTCCGTTTTCGGCGAATGAAATAGTTACGAATGAAAGAGCTAATACAATGAATAGTAGTCTTTTATATAATGCCATGGTTTTTCAATATTCGGTTAAGTCCTTTCAAGACAAGAAACTCGTCCGCAAAGATGCAACTTTTTATGTTATAAATCAAAGATTTTTGGTCTCCACCAGTTAAAAAAATCAAAACAGAGGGATATTTTTCCTTTATTTCGGAAATGTAGCCCTCAATTTCGTGGCATATGCCGCGTATTACTCCGCTTCGAATGGCTGTTTCGGTGTTGTATCCCAGCCACGGGGTGTCGCCGGTGGCGGTTACCAATGGCAATTTGCCGGTATGTTCGTGGAGCGAGGCGAGTCGCATATTTATTCCGGGAGCGATGTTACCACCGTGGTAGTTACCCTCTGCGTCGAGGAAATCGTATGTTATTGCGCTGCCTGCATCTATGACAAGTATATCCCTTCCGGGTGCTTCGCCCTGTGCGCCTACAACGGCTGCCACGCGGTCGGCTCCCAATGTGTGGGGCGTCTTGTATAGTATTTTTATGGGTAGGGGCATGGTGGTGCCGAATCGGATATATCCGCAGGGGTGGCTTTTTAGCAGCCTCTCTATGTTTTCGGGTATTTCGATGACAGACGAAACAATGGCTTTTTCTATCTTGTATTCAGCGAACCAACGGTCGAGTATCTCTGTATCGCTATACTCTCCTTTATGGAATTCCATCATTGTTTCGCCATTGAATATGGCCGATTTGTAACTGCTGTTCCCTATGTCGATTATCAGATTCAATGCTCTTGTATATAAATATCAAACGCGGTGCAAAATTACACATATTTTTCGAGATTTCTCTTTGAACTGCGATATTTTATATGCGTATGCCCTGCTGTCGGGTAATAAAAATGATGGGAAGCAGAATTATTCTGCTTCCCATCATTTTATTTGGTGCTCTATTAGAGCGATTTGATATTCTCGGCATTCATTATCTGCTTGCCCTCGGCTGTGTAGAGGTGGTCGATGCGCGATGCATAGGCCTTCTCGATCTTGCCGCGTACCATCTTCATGGTGCTGTTAATCATCTGGTTCTGCTCGGTGAAGGGCTCGGGCAGGATTGCGAATGTGCTGGGCAACCAACGGTCGGGGAAGAGTGCTGCGTGCTCGCCGCCTTTCTTGAAGGCGTTAACCTCTTTCTCAATCTCGGCAATAGCGGCTTTTTTGCCCTCCTCGCTGTCGAACGAGAGGCCCTGTGCGGCTACAATAGCTTTCAGCTTCTCCTTGTTGGGAACGATGAGTGCTGTGGTGTATGCCGACTGGTTGTTATAGAGCATTATCTGGTCGATGCAGGGTGACAACTGTACCATAGCCTCCTCGATACCCTCGGGGCTGTACTTTTCGCCGTCGCTACCGATAAGAAGGCTCTTGAAGCGTCCAAGGACGTAAAGAAGGCCATCCTTACCCATGTAGCCGAGGTCACCTGTGTAGAGGTATCCGCCACGTACGGTCTCTGCTGTCGAATCGGGGTTCTTCCAGTATCCGGCCATCACGTTCTCGCCCTTTACAACAATCTCGCCCTTCTCGCCTGTGGGAAGCTCCTTGCCGTCGCTGTCGCATATCTTGAGCTCGATAGGCTTAACAAGCTTACCGCTTGAACCCAAACGGAACAAGTCGGGGCCGTTTGATGAAATTACAGGGGTGGCCTCGCTGAGTCCGTATCCCTGGAACATGGGCATACCGATTGCCATGTAGAACTTCTGAAGATCCTTGTCGAGAAGCGCGCCACCACCGATGAAGAAACGGAGCTCGCCACCGAAGTTTTCGCGAATCTTAGAGAAGAGTATCTTGTCGAAGAGGGCTACAAGGGGTTTCAGGAATATGCGCAAGCCTTTCGGTTCGAGGCTGCTCTCGCCGTTGTAGGCCTGTGCCACCTTCAGAGCGAATTCGAACATCTTGACAGCCTTCTCGCCCTTGGCTGCAATACCCTTCTCGATGTTCTTCTTGAAGGTTTTTGCAAGTGCGGGTACGCTGAGGATGAAGTGGGGCTTAACCTCCTTGATGTTCAAAGGAATATTCTTCAGTGTCTCCATAGGTGTGCGGCCCACCTGTACGGTTGCGGCTGTAGCACCCTTAGAGAGCATGATGTAGAAACCTACCACGTGAGCGAAACAGTGGTCGAGGGGCAGGATGATGAGTGTGCGCCATCCCTCGGTGATGTTCACCAACGTGCACGACTGCTCCACGTTGGCTGTGTAGTTGCGGTGTGTGAGCACTACGCCCTTGGGGTCGGCTGTTGTTCCCGATGTGTATGTGATGGTTGCGTAGTCGTCGTTCTGCAATGAATTGGCAACAGAGAGGAACTCCTCCATTGTGTGCTCGGCGAGGAATTTGTCGCCCATTGCAAATATTTCGCTTGCTGCTATCTCCTTATCCTCGAGCCCTTTAAGGTTGTCGATTGCCTCGTCGAATACAATGATTTTTTCAACCAAAGGAAGCTTGTCCTTGATGAGGCGGATTTTCTTCAACTGCTGGCCCGAAACCATGATATATTTTACGTCGCCGTGTATCAGACGGAACATGAGGTCGTTGCTCTCTTCGAGCTTTATTGACAGGGGCACGTTGATGGCACCTGCATAGAACATAGAAAGCTCGCCGATAATCCACATATTTCTACCCTCGGAGAGAAGGGCCATTGTGTCGCCTTTCTTTACTCCCAAAGCCTGAAGGCCCGCACCCATGCGATAAACAAGTTCCTGTGTCTGCTTGTAGGTGGTGGGTTCAAATTTTTTCGATTTTTTCTCCAACAGGAATGTGTTGTTGGAGTACATTTTTACCGAGTTCTCGAATAAATCTACAATTGTCTTTTTCATATTCGTAGTATTCTAATTATTTGTTGCAAAGGTAATTCATTTTTTTCAAAGTACAAATTTATAGTTGCTTAAATGCACAGATAGGAGTGTTTTGTGCATTGTGCGGCACTCTGCGAGCGCTTGTTTATATTAAAAGAGGTACATGCTGCTTATTTATTCAAAATTTATATGTATGTTTGCACCTAATTTGCAGCAGGGTACGTTTGCCTTGCTGTTTGTGATTATTGAATGAGCCGTTTATTCGTTTCCATAATATGTTTTTTTGTGCTGTTTTTCGCTCCTTTGCAGTTGGCGAAAAGCGAGGATAGCCCCTATGCAAGCCTGTTGACCTGTTCTCCGGGCGAGGAGGTCTATGCCTTTTTCGGTCACACGGCTTTGCGCTATTGCAACCCGCAGAGGGGAATAGACGTTGTCTTCAACTACGGTGTGTTCGATTTCGATACTCCCAATTTCGTTGGCAAATTCGTGCTTGGCGAAACGGACTATATGCTGGGTGCTGTCGATTATCCCTATTTCATTCAGGAGTATGCAATGCGAGGTTCGCGTGTAGATGAGCAGGTGCTGAACCTCGATTCCATGCAGACCGAGAGGTTTTTCGCACTTCTTTGCAAGAATTATCAGCCCGCCAACAGGGTGTATCGCTATAACTATTTTTACAATAATTGCACGACCAAAGCCCGTGATATTATAGAGCAGGTGGTGGCTGCCGATGGCGGGGTGAAATATTCGTCGCAATATGGTGGTCGTTCGTTCCGCGATGTGGTGCATGGCTTCACAGCCGTGTCGCCTTGGTATAATTTCGGTATCGACCTGTTGCTTGGTGCCGACGCCGATGCTGCGCAGGATTCACGGGTGTTACAGTTTATTCCCTCGTTCCTGATGCACGATTTTTCATCGGCTCGGATATCATTGCCTGACGGCGAAAAACCGATGGTGCTGCGCGAGAATGAGCTTGTAGGCGAGCAGGAAACGGACGATGCTGCCTCTCCTTTTACCCCCAATCTCTTCTTTGCATTGCTCTTGGTGCTTGTGGCTCTTGTCACATATACCGGCTACCGCAAAGGAAAGATGTTCTGGGGAGTAGATGTGCTGCTGATGCTGGTGCAGGGGCTTGCCGGAGCCATGATACTCTTCATGGTGCTCTTCTCGTCCCATCCTGCGGTTGGCCGAAACATGCTTCTCTTCTGCCTGAATCCGTTGCCCCTGCTGTTGTTGCCCATACTGTTATATGCAATAATCCGCAAGAAGGCGTTTTCTGTCATGTGGGTGCAGGCGGCCATGATGATAGTTTTTTTGGTGGTTGCACCTCTATTACCGCAATATTTCCCGTTGCCGGTATATCTGTTTGCAGCTACGCTGTTGTTACGCTCACTATATTTAATTTATTATAAACGTATATGTCTTTAAGAATCTTTTTGTGTCTGTTATCTTTTGTTGCGTTGCTCTGCCCGGCGCAAAATGAAAATATAGCAACCCCTAAAATGGTGGTAATGATTACCGTCGATCAGTTGCGTTCCGATTTCATGCATGAATTCAGCAGTCTGTACACCGAAACGGGTTTCAAGCGTCTGCTCGATGGCGGTCGATACTATACCAACGGCTACTATGCATTCGAGAGCATCGACAGGGCATCGGCTGTGGCTACTCTGACCACAGGTACCAATCCCTATGTGAACGGCATTGTGTCGTCGCGCTGGCTCGACCGCAGCTCGTTGCGATTGGTCGATTGCACCGAGGATAATGCTCACAAGGGGCTCAATACGGTGGATGCAGCCTCGCCCTCCAAACTGAAGGCTATCTCGCTCTCCGATGAAATGAAGCGTGCAACCCGTGGTAAATCCATCGTATGCGCCGTTGCCCACGAGCGCGATGCGGCTGTTCTTTCGGCCGGTCACGCCGCCGATGTGGTTCTCTGGAAGAACGACGAAACAGGTGCGTGGAGCAGCTCTTCGTACTATGGCAATTTCCCCGCGTGGGCTACAGCAAAGAACAAGGAGTATGCTGCCGCCAAAAAGGTGTGGACACCTACGTTCCCCACCGAAATATACGAAAACTTCGGCGAGGCGGCTCCCGAACCGTTCAAATATCTGTTCGATAGTAAAACCCCTGTTTCCGACTATAAAACAAGTGCTTGTGTGAACGACGAGATTACCGACATGGCTGTTGCTTGTCTTTATGGACAGAATATGGGACTCGACGACATCCCCGATTACCTTGCCGTTACCTATTATGCCGGCAACTACAAGGGTGCTCCCATGGATGACCGCCCCATAGAGGTGCAGGATATATATTCAAAGCTCGATGGCAATATTTCCGATTTGTTGGGCGAGCTTGACAAGCGTGTGGGATTGAAAAATGTCCTTGTATGCCTCTCTTCAACCGGATATGTGGTCGAGGGCGAAACGAATGACTCCATCTACAAGATACCCTCGGGCCTTGTGCACATCGACAGAGTTGCAGCCCTTCTCGATGTATATTTGGGCGCTATTTTCGGCAAGGCAAAATATGTTGAGCAGTATTACAATTCACAGATATATCTCAATCGCAAGCTCATTGAGCAGATGCAGCTCGACAAGCTCGATGTAATCTCTCATGCGGTAGAATTCCTCCTTGCTGTCGATGGCGTCGAGGATGTATTTACCATTTACCGCCTGGGTGGTATGTTGAGCCCCGAATTGCAGTACGTGAAGAATGGCTATAACGCATCGTGTTCGGGTGACATATGGTTGCGCCTAATGCCCGGCTGGCACATGGCCAAGCATGCAGCGTCGGCATCGAACCTGGTGCGCCGTGGTGCGGTTAATTTCCCCATGGCTATCTATGGCCCGGGTGTTAAGAAGCAGGTTATCGAGGAGGCTACTCCCGTCAACGTCCTTGTACCCGAGCTTGCACGCCTGTTGCGTGTGCGTTGCCCGAACGATAATAGCATGAGAATATTCAGATAAACCTTTGCAGTGCCCGATGCGTGAATCGTCGTGGCATATGGAAATACAAAAGTGTGCAACCCGTGAGGGTTGCACACTTTTGTATTATTCCTATTTTATTGTCGCTTTGTAGGGCTGGGGATTTATCGTTTGGTAGCCGCATGGCCTTGCTCTGGCGGTTGATAGCTCTTGCTATTTACCGGCGTAGAGATAATACCACCAATATGTCGTGCCGAATTGTTTTCTTGTGTAGTTGGTACGTGCAAGAGGCTCTTCGTATTCTTTCTCCAACAGCCTGAACTCGTTGTATCTCTTTTCGAGGTCGGGGTCGTTGAAAGGTGCGTCGTTGCCGTTCAGTTTCGACGACAACAGCAGTGCCTCCTTGTAGTGCATGGGCAGTGTGGCGGCGTTGGTGGTGTCGTAGTAGCCTGCTACCGTGTCGGCGAAGGCTTCCAAGCGTCTGTCGAGCAGCATGGCACACAGGTAGTAATCCTTGGCGCATGTGGCTGCGCTGTCGGTTGCTGCTGCGCGTGCTATGTAGTCCATTGCTGCTTCGCCAGTTTGCGGTTCTATGCCCACCAATTCATATACCATTTGCGATGACAGGGGCGAGGCGCAGTTCCTTTTGGGCAGCAGTCCTTCGGCTCCGTAGTATTGCGGGTATGTGAATAGCTTTTCGCCCAACAGGCCTTCGTGGGCCAACAGGAAGGCGCGACCGGCGGTCAGTTCCTGCGAAGCATTCAGCGAGCGCTGTCCCACCTTGCATGCCTTGGCAAAATCGCCACGTTTTACATAGTGGTATATCATTGCTTCGTGCTTGAAATTCTCGTCGCACTTCGACAGGAAGCCGGTGGCCGAGAATATTATAGAGAGCAGAAGCAGGTTGCGCCACAATATTCTGTTGGTGGCTCGGGTGATATCCTTTATTCGCATGAAGAGCACACGACGAAGCACCCAAGCGGCCGTCACATAGATAAGAATGACGCTGGCGGCTATTGCTATCCACGATGCGGGTATCGACACGCCGGTGTATATGCCACGGTCGATGTTGGTGATGAATGCAAGGAATATCGAGGCCGGCAAGTAGGCCAATGCCTCCCACTCGCGGTTGAATTTTGCATATTTGTTCAGCCACAATGTTATTATAAGCAATATTATTGTGACTACAGCCGCAGTGATGTTTGCGTTGTATTGCAGCTTGCCTGTGGCTGTCATGTCATATGCAAGCTCCAGTAATGGAGCTTGATATATTGACATGAACGTGTAGCTGAACAAGGCGAAAACCGCGGCACATACAATGCGTACTGTGCGGAACAGGCGTGTTTCTCTTGGCGACCTCATTTCGTTGTTTTATTTGTTCTTTTTAAGTACAAGCGCAGTGCGAGCGGGCAAATACAGTTTCAACCAGCCTTTGCGCTTCTTTGCATACAAGGGATCTCTGTTGGTGAAGTGAACCAGGTTGTCATCGACAAAGCCGTTGCCGCCGAAGCGTGTAGCGTCCGAGTCGAGTACAATAGAGTAGGCGCCTTCGGGTACAAGGAAACCATAGTCGGTGAACGACTTGGTGGGGCTGAAATTGAAGATAAATATCAAATCCTTGCGCGAGTAGGCCAATACCTGGTCGCCGTCGTTGTGCCATATCTCCTGTACGGGGCGCTTCTGGAAGTTCTTCACGCTGCCTATTACCTCCATGAGCTCCTTATCGAATGCTCCCAGCGATTCGTAGCAGTAGTCGGGGTTATCGACAAGGCTCCATTGGCGACGGGCGTACTTGTGGCTCCAGCCGTTGCCGTAGCGGGGGAAATCGATCCATTCGGGATGGCCGAACTCGTTACCCATGAAGTTCAGGTAGCCGCCGTTGATGGTAGAGGCTGTCACCAGGCGTATCATCTTGTGTAGTGCTATACCGCGGTGTACCATACCTGTTTCGTGGCCCTTTGCAAAGTGCCAGTACATGTCGGCGTCGATAAGACGGAATATGATGGTCTTGTCGCCAACGAGTGCCTGATCGTGGCTCTCGGCATACGATATTGTCTTTTCGTCCTGACGACGGTTGGTGAGCTCCCAGAATATAGAAGAAGGCTTCCAGTCCTCGTCCTTCTGCTCCTTAATCATTTTTATCCAGTAGTCGGGGATGTTCATTGCCATGCGGTAGTCGAATCCGTAACCGCCATCCTCTACGGGTGCTGCCAGTCCGGGCATGCCCGATACCTCCTCGGCAATGGTTATTGCTGCGGGGTTCACCTCGTGTATCAGCTTGTTGGCAAGGGTAAGGTAGCATATTGCATCGCCATCCTGATGGCCGTTGAAGTAGTCCGAGTAGTCGCAGAACGACTCGCCCAATCCGTGGCTGTAGTATATCATCGATGTCACACCGTCGAAGCGGAAACCATCGAATTTGAACTCCTCCATCCAGTATTTGCAGTTCGACAACAGGAAGTGGAGTACCTCGTTCTTGCCGTAGTCGAAGCAGAGCGAATCCCATGCGCTGTGTACGCGACGGTCGCCACCGTTGAAATACTGGCAGGGGTTACCATCGAGCAATCCCAAGCCCTCCATTTCGTTCTTCACGGCGTGTGAGTGTACGAGGTCCATGATGACTGCAATGCCCATGCCGTGTGCTGTGTCGATGAGCTCTTTCAGGTCTTCGGGGGTGCCGAAGCGTGACGATGAAGCGAAGAAATTCGATACGTGGTAGCCGAAACTGCCATAGTAGGGGTGCTCCTGTATTGCCATTATCTGTATGCAGTTGTAGCCGTCGGCTGCAATGCGGGGCAATACCTTCTCTTGGAATTCCTTATATGTGCCTACTCGTTCCTCCTCCTGTGCCATACCTATGTGGCATTCGTAGATGAGCAGCGGAGAGCATTTGGGCTTGAATTTCTTGTGTTTGAATTTATATTGTTTCTTGGGATACCACACCTGGGCGCTGAATATCTGTGTGGCATCGTCCTGCACCACGCGGCGCACCCATGCGGGTATGCGTTCGCCTTGACCGCCTTCCCAATATACTTTCAGTTTGTAATATTGTCCGTGGGCCAATGCTTTTTTGGGCAGTTCTATTTCCCAACAGCCGTTTTCTATCTTTTTCAGCTCATATTCGGGCAGTTCCTTCCAGTCCGAGAAGTCGCCGATGAGGAATATCTTTGTGGCGTTGGGTGCCCACTCTCTGAAGCACCAACCTGTTTTTGTAGCATGTAAACCGAAGTAAAGATAACCCGATGCAAAGTCGGATAGTGTCTGTTTTCCATTGTTTGTGAGTTCACTTTCTTTATGAAGGAAGTAATTGTATCTGCCTTCAATCTCCATGGTGTAGGGCGAGAGGTAACCGTCTCTTTCTATCAGTTTTAACATGGCTGGAAATTTAATTGGTTAATATTTTTGTGTTTTTTTTTGTCGGGGGTGTGATTTCTATTTTACCGCAATCTTCACAATCACCTTTTTTACCTTAACGGGTGTTACTGCGGGGGCGTGTCCGTCCTGCGGGAAGAATATTGTAAACATCGACTGTTTTACGTTTACATAGTCCTGTGCAAGCATGCCGATGGGGTAGAGCGTTACATCGTTCGCGTCGCTGTATTCACCCACGGGCAGGGCGCTTTTGGGTGTATAGCCCATTACTTCGTCGCCACTTATGGGTACCTGTATGTCTATGTATTTGCGGTGTATCTCCACGGGAACCTCCTCCTTTGTGCGGGGCTGCACCTCCATGACGTTGGCGAAAATTTCGTCACCCATTATCTCGTTGCGTCCCAGGGGCAGGCTGTTCAAATCGCTGTTCTTCAGGAATTCTATTGCTTTGGGGAATAGCGGATTCAATGAAGCATACTTATCGAGGTTGTCAAGTGTGTCAAGTATCATAGCTATATGTTTTTGGGGTTGTTATCTTCTTCTGCGTTTGGTTGTTTTCTTTGTGCTCTTCTTTTTGGGAGCCTCCTCTTCGATGGGTTTTTCGGGCTTTATCTGTCCCATGATGTATTCGCTTGTGCGTATTACGTTGCCAGCGCTGTCCTTAACGGTAAATGTGCCGTTGCGCTTGCCGGCTGTGAAATTGCCTTCGTATCTGAAGCCGTCCTTATCGACTGCAAGTCCCTGGCCCTCTTCCTGACCGTTTACGAAGTTGCCACGGTATTTATTGCCGTTCGACAGGCGCAGCATTCCGAATCCGTTCATCATGTCGTTCTTCCAACTGCCTTCATATACATCGCCGTTGCCCCATATGTATTTGCCCTCGCCCTCGCGCAGGTCGTTCTTCCAGTTGCCCTCGTATGTGGCTCCTGTTTCCCATGTGGCTTTGCCATATCCGTTGCGTTTGCCGTTACGGAAACCACCGTTGTATGTATATCCTGTGGCGCTGCGGTATGTGCCGGCCCCGTCCCATTCGCCGTTGCGGTATTCGCCGTCATATACGTCGCCGTTGGCAAATCGGTATGTGCCCTTGCCGTTGCGTACGCCGGCCATCCATTCGCCGTCGTAGGCGTCGCCGTTGGCATATGTGTATGTTCCCTTACCTTGGAATTGGTCGTTTTGCCAGTTGCCGGTGTATTTGCTGTTGTCGCTCCATTGCAGTGTGCCCTCGCCGTCGCGCTTGTCGTCTTTCCACGCTCCTACGTATGTGGCACCGCTCTCCCACAGATATGTTCCAAGGCCGTTGCGCTCGTCCTCGAACCATTCGCCCACGTATTTGTCGCCGTTGGGGTAGTACATGGTGCCGTTGCCCTGCTGGAAATCGTTCACCCATTCGCCCTCGTAGCGCTTTCCATCGGCAAAATAGTATGTTCCTTTGCCATGGTGACGGTCCTCGGCGAATTGGCCTACGTAGCGCTCGCCATCCTTGAATGTGTATGTTCCCTGGCCGTGGCGCTTGCCCTTGGCGAATGTGCCGTCGTAGAAATCGCCGTTCTTATACACAATCTGGCCTTTGCCGTGGGGTTTCTTGCCACGTGCTTCGCCTGTGTATTTTGCGCCGTCTTTCATAGAGAACGATTTTATATTCGATTTCTCTTTTTTGCTCTTACGGCTTGTGCTGTCGGTGCCTGCAATCAGATTGGTCAGGGGTGAAAAGCCCTCTTTAACGGCGTTTACTCCATCCTTTACCGCGGTAGTGAATTTGTTCTGTGCCGCGATGGGGGCAATGCCGATCAGTATGATAAATATATATGTGATTATTCTTTTCATCTATTGTCCTGTTGTTTTGTTCGTGTGGGTGCTTTACCCCTTATCCCTACAAAGATAGCAATAAAGTTCGAAAAGACATAAGAAGCTGTTTTAATTATTTATAAAATTATGCATCTTGTTTGTAGATTTTTTTCGGACGAGTAGGGCGTGACGCCTCCTGTCGCATCAGTGCCCATGGTGCATATGGGGCATTGTGTGCGATATAAATGTGTGTTAATTGGTTGTGTGTGAATGGATTTGCAGCGTGGATGTGCCTATGCTCCGGCAACCACTTCGGTCATTTTCTCTCTTACGAGATATTTTTGTGCCAGCGACATGAAATCTTCGGCAGTGCAGCTTCGTATGGTCTCAAGATATCTGTTTACACCGCTGAAATCCTCGCCCGACAGCCATGTATTTATGAAAATGTCGGCCTTGGGGATGGCGCCCTCGTATTCGCGGCACAGCTCGCCCAATGTGCAGTTGCGCAACTTGTTCATCTCTTCGTCGGGGACGCGCTCCTCTATCAGACGGCCAAATTCGTTATATACTTCGGCTATCAGTGGCTCCACATATTCGTTGGTGGTTTCCGAACTGACTACAAATGCATTGCGCTTGCCGAATGCCGACATGTCAGCTTCGATGTGATAGGTGTATCCGTTCCGTTCGCGTATGTTGGTCATCAGTCGGCTTCCGAAAAATCCGCCTAGAAGCACGGTCATATATTTCAATGCATAGAAATCGGGATGAGATGCCTCCAATGCCATGTGGCCTATCTTGATGGCGCTTTGCATGGCATCGTCTATTTTTATGTTTATTCGGCCGGTGGTGGGCGTCAATGGCGGTGTATCCACTATTGTGGGTATGGATTGCGTTCCCCATTGCTCCTTGCCGAATGTGGCCGATACGATGTCTGTTACCGTGTCGTCTATTTTGCCCGAAAGAAAAATGGTGCAGTTCTTCGAACCATATACGTTTCGGTGGTATGCATGCAGGTGCTCTGCCTTGATGGCATCGTAATCGTCGGCGCATACCAAGCGACCGAATTTGTGTCCTTCGCCCCACAATGCCTTCTCGAAGTGGCGCTGTGCCACAGCTCCCACCTTCTGGCTGTTTATCATGAAGTGCGATTTATTGGCGCTTCGCACTGTGTCGAGGTTCTTTTCGGGGAAGGCCGGGTGTCTTATTATTTCGGCCAGCAGCTCCGACAATTTGCCGAAATGGCGTTTCAGGGTGTATAGGGTTATGTGGTTGCACTGTTGCGAGCAATACGATTCAATCCACGCGCCGCACGAATCGAGCGTGCGCGAGATTTTCCCTGCCTTGATGCTTGTGCTGCCTTCGCGCAACATGCGGTTGGTGAACAGCGCCTGTAATGGCTGCTCCTGAACGGCGTAGCCGCCGCGGAACAGTATGTCGAGCCTGATGATGTCGTGTACTCCCTCGTTTATCAGATATAGGGGTATGCCGTTCTCGAGCTGCATCTTGTGGGGCAGCTTGATGTCGGCCATTTCCATCGCCTTTATTTGTGGGATTTCCAATTCCATCGCTCTAGTGCAGTTCACATGTTATTTGTCCCAACGAAGACCGATGGATGCTGCAAATTCCTTTGCACGCTCGAGATCCTCGGGGGTGTCTATTCCCACGGTTTCGATGTCGGTTATGCCTACCTTTATCTTGAAGCCTTTCTCGAGCCAGCGAAGCTGTTCGAGGCTCTCCATCTTCTCGAGTGTGGTCTGGGGCAACGATGTGAGTTTTTTGAGCACATCGAGACGATAGGCATATATGCCAAGGTGCTTGTAGAAGGTGTGGTTGCTGAGCCACTCCTCCTGCTCTATTCCGCGCAGATAGGGGATAACCGAACGACTGAAGTACATTGCGAAATTGTCCTCGTTGAGCACCACTTTGGGGGTATTGGGGTTGCTCAGTCGCTCCCAGCCGTCGCCGGCCTCGAAGGGTTTTACAAGTGTAGCTATGTCGGTGCGTTCGTCGTTGAAACAGCTCATAAGTGCTTCAACCTGCTTGCGCTGTATGAAGGGTTCGTCGCCCTGTATGTTTATTATCACGTCGGCTTCGATGTTCTCTTTGCAGCATGCTTCGTAGCATCGTTCTGTGCCGTTCTTGCAGTTTTCCGAGGTCATTACAACCTTGCCGCCGAACGATTTAACCACGTCGGCTATTCTTTCGTCGTCGGTGGCGATGTACAGGTCGTCGAAGCAGTCCTTCACCTGTTCGTAAACACGCTGTATTACTGTCTTGCCGTTCAAATCGGCCAATACCTTGGCCGGGAAACGTGTTGAGGCGTATCGTGCCGGTATAATTCCAACAAATTTCATGGTTCCGAAATATGTTTATCGTTTTTATTCTTGTGTATTTTTATTGGAAGAAATCGTCGAAGCCGTTGCTTGTGGTTTCTTCGGTCTGTATCGATTTTTTTTCGCAAGGATCGTAGTCCTCGGGGATATCGAATTTTTCGTCCTGCGAGTAGGGGAGTGTCTTGTCGGCAAATACTTTGCTCATGTATAATCCCCATATGGGAAGAGCCATAGAGGCACCTTGTCCTTCGCTCATGTTGTCGAAGTGAATGTCGCGCTCTTCGCCACCCACCCAGCAGCCTGTTACGAGCGAGGGCGTGAAGCCCATGAACCAACCGTCCGAGTTGTTCTGTGTGGTTCCGGTCTTGGCGCCCATGTCGGCGGTAATCTTGTATATGCGTCGCACGCGACCGCCTGTTCCTTCGTTCACTACGGCGCGAAGCATGTGAAGCATTTTGTACGAGCTCTCCTCGCTTATTACTTCGTTCTTTTGTGCCGAGAAGGTCGAAATGGTATTTCCCTGGTTGTCCTCGATGCGTGTCACGAAGAGGGGGGCTGTGCGTATTCCCTTGCCGGCGAACGCTGTGTATGCGCTGACCATTTCGCCCACCGATGCTTCGCAGGGGCCAAGGCAGATTGAGGGCACAGGTGCTATATCTCGGTTTCTAAGGCCATACTCGTGGAGCAGTTTCACGAATGTGTAGGGGTTCAGCTTGCTGATAAGGTAGGCCGAAATCCAGTTGTTCGAATTGGCCAATCCCCATTTCAAATCCACTATTTCGCCGTAGCGTGCTTTCGATGTGTTCTTGGGGCTCCACACCTTGCCGTCCTCGGTTACCAGCGTCTGTGGCACGTTGCGTGTTTCGTCGCATGGGCTGAAGCCGTTCTCCATCGCAAGCGAGTACAGGTAGGGCTTGATGGTTGAACCCACCTGTCGGCGGCCTACCATTGCCATGTCGTACTTGAACTGGTAGAAATTGGTGCCACCCACATATGCCTTCACTTCGCCGGTGTAGGGGTCCATAGACATTACACCCGTGCGCAGGAAGTATTTATAGTATTTGAGCGAGTCCATCGGTGTCATTACGGTGTCGATGGGGCCGTCGTATGTGAATACCTGCATGTCGCAAGGGGTGTTGAATGCCTTTTCGATGTCCTCCTCGCTTACGCCGGCCTTCTTCATGTTGCGATATCTGTCGCTCTGCTTCATGGTGCGGACCATGATGCTCTTTACCTCATCGACGCTCAGGTCGCTGGTGAAGGGAGCGGTCTTTTTGCCCTTCTTGGCCTTGAAGAAGCGGGGCTGCATGTAATCGGCCACATGCTCCTTGACCGCCTCTTCCAAGTAGGTCTGCATGCGCGAATCGATGGTGGTGTATATCTTCAATCCATCGGTATATACATTGTAGTTCGAGCCGTCGCTTTTTTCGTTCTTGTTGCACCAGCCGTATAAGGGGTTCTTCTCCCAGTCGATGGAGTCCTCATAGAATTTCTGCATCTGCCATCCGCGGTAGTTCTTCTTCTCGGGCTTCTTGGCGGTCATCACGCTGCGCAGGTACTCGCGGAAATAGGGCGCAAGACCGGCCTTGTGGTCGGCCGAGTGGAAATCGAGCTTCATTTCGCGGCTCTTATAGTCGTCGCCTTCGGCCTTGGTCAGGTAGCCGGCCTTCACCATCTGTCCTATAACCACGTTGCGGCGCTGCTGTGTGAGCTCGGGGCGACGGCGGGGGTTGTAGAGCGACGAGTTCTTGCACATACCCACAAGCATGGCAGCCTCCTCGACGGTCAGATCCTTGGGCTGCTTGCCGAAATATACATTGGAGGCACTCTTGATACCTACCGCATTGTATCCGAAGTCGTATTTGTTCAGATACATTGTAATAATCTCCTCTTTGGTGTAGTAGCGCTCGAGCTTTACGGCTATAACCCATTCAATGGGCTTTTGGTAGAGGCGCTCAAGCTCGCTTCCCGATACCTCGGAGTAGAGCAGCTTGGCAAGCTGCTGAGTGATGGTACTACCACCACCGGCGTTCTTCTGCATCAGTATGCCTCGCTTCACAATGGCACGCAACAGGGCGCGCATGTCGATGCCCGAGTGCTGCGAGAAACGTATGTCCTCGGTTGCAATAAGTGCTTTTATCAGGTTGGGCGATATCTCCTCGTAGGCCACGTTCAGACGGTTCTCCTTGCTGTACGACCATGTACCGAGCGGCTTGCCGTCGGCCGAGATTATTTGCGAGGCAAATTTGTATGAAGGGTTCTCCAGCTCTTCCATGTCGGGCAGATAGCCTATCCAACCTTTCGAAATGGCGAAGAACAGCAGTGCAACCGACAGCATGGCTGCGAGCAGGAGTGTCCAAAGGACTATGAAAAATTTTTTAAGCATGTAGTTTCTTTGAATGTGAATGTTAAATGGTTCGGGATGAGCAGGCGGCATTGCGCCGCTTCTCTCTTTTGCGGAACAAAGATAGTGCAAAAAAATCAAATAGCATGCATCATGAAAAAAATAGCTCGATAATAATCGGTGAGATAAGGAAAGATTCATTATATTTGCAGTGAAACAGCGGTGCATGCTCTTTCGTTTTTTACATAGCGACGCTGCCGCTGTTTCGTATGGTAAATGAAAATAAAACAAGAGATAAATCCTCAATCTCATGAAGAACAGAAGTTTAGTATCAATTAACGATCTATCACGCGAGAAAATTCTTTCCCTGTTGGAGATGGCAGGCAAATTCGAAGAAAACCCCAATCGCCGACTGCTCGCCGGCAAGGTTATAGGTTCGCTCTTTTTCGAGCCATCGACACGTACCCGCCTCAGCTTCGAGACGGCGGCCAACCGCTTGGGCGCGCGTGTCATCGGTTTTAGCGACGCCACGACAAGCTCGGCTAGCAAGGGTGAAACACTGAAAGACACCATCATGATGGTATCGAACTATGCCGATTTGATAGTTATGCGCCACCACCTCGAGGGTGCTGCAAGATATGCGAGCGAAATATCGCCCTGTCCGGTTATTAACGCCGGCGATGGTGCCAACCAGCATCCTTCGCAGACCATGCTCGACCTCTATTCAATATTGAAGACACAGGGCACGTTGGAAAATCTTCACATACACCTGGTGGGCGACCTTAAATATGGCCGTACGGTGCATTCGCTGTTGTTTGCTATGCGCCATTTCAAGCCTACATTCCACTTCATCTCGCCCGAGGAGCTGCATATGCCCGAGGAGTACAGGGAATTCTGCCGCGTGAACAACATCCCCTTCACCGAAACCACCGAGTTCAACGAATCTATCATAGCGCAGGCCGACATTCTGTACATGACACGCGTGCAGCGTGAGCGTTTCAGCGACCTCATGGAGTACGAAAAGGTGAAAAACTGCTACCGCCTGACCAACGCGATGCTCGCAAGCAGCAAGCCCAACCTTAGAATATTGCATCCTCTGCCCCGTATAAACGAAATTGCATACGACGTGGATGACAATCCCAAGGCTTATTATTTCCAGCAGGCACAGAACGGCCTTTATGTTCGCGAGGCTCTCATATGCGACGTGCTTGGTATAAATGTAGAATGAAAAAGTAATCGATTATGAATACGAATAAAGAAGCATTGCAGGTGTCGGCATTGTGCAACGGTACCGTTATCGACCATATTCCGGCCGACAAATTGTTTGCGGTTGTCAATCTGTTGGATATCCCCTCGATGACAACGAATGTAACCATAGGCTACAATCTGAAGAGCGGCAAATTGGGCACAAAAGGCCTCATTAAGGTTGCCGACAAGTTCTTTACCGACGACGAGGTCGATCGCATATCGCTGGTAGCGCCCAACGTGGTGCTCAACACCATACGCGACTATCAGGTTGTTGAAAAACGCGAGGTGAAGCTGCCCGAAGAAATCAAGGGCCTTGTAAAGTGTCCCAACCCCAAGTGCGTAACCAACAACGAGCCCATGACTACCATGTTCCACCTTGCCAACAAGGAGAAGGGAATCATCAAGTGTCACTATTGCGAGAAGGAGACAAACATAGATAAAATTTCGTTGTTATAGCAACGTGCCTATGAAAGTGAACTGGAAACCGGGAACCATGATTTACCCATTGCCGGCGGTGATGGTCAGTTGTGGCGATTCTCCCGAAAACTACAATATACTGACCGTGTCGTGGGTAGGTACGACGTGTACCAATCCGGCGATGTGTTACATATCGGTGCGTCCCGAGAGGCACTCCTATCCCATCATCGCACGCACGGGCGAATTTGTCATCAACCTGACGACGGCCGAAATGGCACGCGCCACCGACTGGTGTGGCGTGCGTTCGGGTAAGGACTACGACAAGGCCAAGAAAATGAAACTAACATATGCACCCTCGGCGGTCATCAAGGCACCCATCATAGCCGAGTCGCCGTTGAGCATTGAGTGCAGGGTGAAGCAGATTATTCCGCTTGGTTCGCACGATATGTTCCTTGCCGAGGTTGTAAATGTGCAGGCCGACGACCGCTTCCTGAACGAAGAGACAGGCGAGTGGAATCTGGCTGCTGCCGATCCATTGGTCTATGTCCATGGAAAATATTTCCACACGGGCGACATGATTGGTAAATTCGGCTGGAGCGTGAAGAAAAAATAGTACGGAATGAGAAAAACGGTGCTTGTTGCGTTGCTTGGTTTGTTATTGCCTTTGTCGCTTGTGGCACAAGGCAATAAATTTATGTTCAACACCGGTTTGAAAATTGGTGTTCAGGCCAATACGTACCACAACACCCAATTCGAGCTCGATGGCTGGGGGTACAACAATAAAAGCCAGAATACACGCATAGGCTATACGTTGAGCGCCTTTTTCCGCTTGAGCAAAGGACGCCCCTTTGTGCAGACCGAGGCTCTCTTTAGCACGGCAAAGAGCAATTTCAGTTTCGAACCGAAAGCATTGCCAGAGGATGGATTGCAGGAGATGAAATTTCCCCGTTATAGATTGACCACCAATTCCATACAAGTTCCATTTTTTCTGGGATATTATTTCGTCGATTCTGCACCATACAAAATGGCTGTATATACGGGCCCGAAAGCGCAGTTTATCTTCACCACGCTCACGAAACAGCAGTTCGACGATTTCGAATTTTCCACAGCCAAGGAGTATCTCGAGCCATTGACCTTCAACTGGGCGCTCGGCCTCGAGGTGAGCATTGCAAATATTTGCTTCAATTTCATGTACGAGCTGGGAATGAACAACACATCGAAATATCTCTACATTCCCGAGAACAACACGACGTTCTATTTCAATCGCAATGTAAATGCTCTGAGCTTCTCGTTGGGCGTCATCCTTTAATAATCCGCAAAGATATGCCAATAAAAAAGTTACCCGTTCAAGCGAACGGGTAACTTTTTTTGAATATATCCGATTGTATATTAGTATGCGAACAAGGGGTATTCGCTCATGTACTCGTTTACACGACGGCGTACTGTTGCAATTACCTTCTCGTCCTCGGGTGCATTCAATACAGTTTCTATCATCTCTGCGATGATGGGCATGAAGTCCTCTTTTACACCGCGGGTTGTGATAGCGGGTGTTCCCAAACGGATACCCGATGTCTGGAATGCGCTACGTGAATCGAAGGGTACCATGTTCTTGTTTGCGGTGATGTCCGCTGCAACAAGAGCCTTCTCGGCAACCTTACCTGTGAGCTCGGGATATTTACCACGAAGGTCAACGAGCATTGAGTGGTTGTCGGTGCCGCCCGATACGATGCCGAAGCCTCTTTCAGTGAGGGCTGCTGCAAGCGCTGCGGCGTTCTTCTGCACCTGAATCTGATACTCCTTGAACGAGGGCTGCAATGCCTCGCCGAATGCAACTGCCTTAGCTGCAATTACGTGCTCCAGAGGACCACCCTGAATGCCGGGGAATACAGCTGAATCGAGCAACTGTGACATCATCTTTATTTCGCCCTTGGGTGTTGTCTTACCCCAGGGGTTGGGGAAGTCCTTGCCCATAAGGATTACACCACCACGGGGACCGCGGAGTGTCTTGTGGGTTGTTGATGTTACGATGTGAGCATACTCCAAGGGGTTGTTGAGCAAGCCTGCTGCGATAAGGCCCGCAGGGTGTGCCATATCTACCATAAGGAGTGCGCCTACGCTGTCGGCAATTTCGCGCATGCGTTTGTAATCCCAGTCGCGTGAATAAGCCGAACCACCACCGATGATGAGCTTGGGACGTTCGCGCTCTGCAATCTCGGCCATCTGCTCGTAGTCAACGCGGCCGGTCTCTTTGTCCAAGTTGTACTCGCAGGGAGTGTATATGATACCCGATGTATTTACGGCTGAACCGTGTGACAGGTGACCACCATGTGCAAGGTTAAGACCCATGAACTTGTCGCCGGGGTTCAATACAGCAAGGAATACGGCTGCATTAGCCTGTGCACCTGAGTGGGGCTGTACGTTTACCCATTCAGCGTTGAAAAGCTTTTTCAGACGCTCGCGTGCCAAGTCCTCTACAGTATCAACTACCTCGCAACCGCCATAGTAGCGCTTGCCGGGATATCCTTCGGCATATTTGTTTGTAAGGAATGAACCCATTGCCTGCATTACCTCGTTGCTTACGAAGTTCTCCGAAGCAATAAGCTCGATGCCCTTCAACTGACGTCTGTGCTCCATTTCAATGAGCTCAAAAACTCTGTTATCTCTTTCCATTTTTATCTTTTTTAACTGATTATTTCTTGTTTTGAAACCGCAAAGGTAATCATATTTCGTTAAATAGCGAAATTGTAGGCAATTTATTGTGTGGTAATATTGGGCTTGCTATTATAGCGTTTTTTTCGAGTAATCTACTTGTCTGTAAACTATTTTGACATAAAAATAGGAGCAACACTGTAATGCTGCTCCTATCGCGTCTATAGCATTTTGAAAATTACTGATACATGAATCGCTTGATGCTCTGCTTGGGAGTCTTCTCGAAGGGATCGTCGCGGAATTCGCAATCGTTGATGCGGCTGTATGCGGGCAGCTCGCTGTTCAATTTCATTACATCCTCGCGCAACTGTGCCTTGAGTGCGTCGGGCTCGATGGCTGCGCTCTTGGCAGCTGCCCAATCGACAACCAATAGTGCGATGATTGAATTTTTGCGACCTACTGCAAGTGACTCCACTACGAAGGGTATTGAGTTCAGCTTGTCCTCAATTTCCTCGGGATATACATTCTGACCGCTTGCTGTGAGGATCATGTTCTTGCAACGTCCCTTGATGAACACGTTCTCCTTGTTGTCGATGATACCCATGTCACCTGTCTTCAACCAACCATCGCTTGTGAATACAGCCTTTGTAGCCTCCTCGTTCTTGTAGTAACCCTGCATTACGTAGGGGCCTTTTACCTGTATCTCACCAAGTATCTTGGTGGGCTTGGGTGAATCTATTCTCAGTTCGATGGGGCGTGCGGGTCTTCCGCATGAGCCGGCAGCGAATGAATCCTTGTCGCAATATGAAATGAGCGGACCGCACTCAGTCATACCGTAACCTACCGAGTAGGGGATACCTATCTTGCGCATTGCATCCTCTACCTCCTTGTTAAGAGCTGCACCACCGATGAGGAAGCCCTGTGTGAGCTCGCCACCGAATGTAGCAAGAAGTTTCTTTCTGAAGGCCGACAACAGGAACTGTCTTACGCCGGGGATTGAGAGCGCTACGCGCATTGCGGGCTTACGCAGCTTGGGGATAACCTTCGAACGGAAGATTTTCTCCAATACGAGGGGTACAGTGAGGAACATGAAGGGCTTCACAACTGCGAATGCGGCAAGCATCTTCGCGGGTGTGGGCTTTGCTCCAAGGATTGTTATGTGGCAACCGCCTGCCATGGGGAACAGGAAGTCGAATGTTAGTCCGAACATGTGTGCCAAGGGAAGTACCGACAGGATGTGGCCTCCGGACTTCAAAGGAATCTCGCGCAATGCAAATTCGAGGTTAACCGAGATGCTTCGTGCGGGCAGCATAACGCCTTTGGGTGAGCTTGTTGTACCCGATGTGAAGCTGATGAGTGCAAGGTCGTCGAGCTGGTCGTCGCTCTTGGTGTAGTTAACCATGTCAGCAGTTACGCCATTGGGGAATTTCTTTGCGAAATCGGCGTCCCAGCTCTCAATTGCGGCTGTGAACTCCTTCTTGAATGACTCGAAGGGCTTCATATCCTTAACGTCGAGTACGCCAAGGAAATTCTCCTTATCCTTCATGATGGCAATAGCCTCTTGGTCGTTCTTGAAGCCGTTGTAGCATGTTGAATCTACAATGAGCATTTTTGAATCGGCAAAGCATGAGAGCTCTACCACCGACTTGGGAAGGAAGTCGGGCAACAGGGGTATAATCACTGCATCGAATGTAACGATAGCCATGAAAGCTGTACCCCATTCAGCCGAGTTGCGAGCGCAAAGAGCGATTTTGTCACCCTTCTTTATGCCGCATTGCTCGAAAAGTATATGATATTTTTCTATACCGCGTGCAACGTCACCATAAGTAAGTGTGTTTGCGCCGAAATTGGTAAACATGGGTGAATCCCAATACTTTTTTACCGATTCGGCAAAGTGGTTTAAGTAGTGTGCCATAAATTATAAATTAAATAATAAAATTGCTTTCTAGTTTTCTCTCTCAAAAACAGCCGCTATCCTTGCAGGGTGGCGGCTGTTGTATGTTTTTGTTGTGTTACTGGTACATAAAGCGTTTGATACTCTGTTTGGGAGTCTTTTCAAACGGGTCTGTTCTCAGTTCAATGTCGTTCACTCTGCTGTATGCAGGCAGATCGACATTTATCTTCTTTATTTCGTCGCGAAGCATCTTTTCCAGGTCTTCTTTTGTCACGCCGTCGGTTTTCATTGCATCCCAATTGGGTACTATCAAACCGATGATTGCGTTCTTGCGACCTACAGCCAATGATTCGAGTACATACGGCATGTTGTTCAGTTTGTCCTCAATCTCCTCGGGGTAGATATTCTGTCCGCTGGCCGAGAGTATCATGTTCTTGCAACGTCCCTTGATGAAGATGGTGTCGTTCTTTGTGAAGAGTCCCATGTCGCCGGTACGCATCCAACCGTCGTTGGTGAATGCTGCCTTTGTGGCCTCTTCGTTCTTGTAGTATCCTACCATCACGTTGTCGCCCTTCACCTGTATCTCACCCAATACCTTTGCAGGGTTGGTCGAGTCGATGCGCAATTCCAAGGGGCGCACAAGGCGTCCGCATGAGTAGCGTTCGAAATCCTTGTAGTCGCAGTACGAGATGATGGGGCCGCACTCTGTCATTCCGTATCCTACGCAGTAGGGGAACTTCATTTTCTTCATCCAGTCCTCAACCTCCTTGTTCAGCGCTGCTCCTCCGATGATTACACCATGTATCAGGTTGCCACCGAATGTGTTGTAGAGCTTGTTGCGTACTGCTTTTAGTATCAGCTTGTTTATTCCAGGTATTGCAAGCAATATTCTCATCTTGGGCTTACGCAGTGTGGGGATAACCTTCGATTTGAATACCTTCTCGATAACCATAGGTACGGTAAGGAACATGAAGGGCTTAACCTCTGCAAGCGCGGCCAAAAGACGTGCCGGAGTGGGCTTTTGTGTCAGCATGGTTACGCTACCACCAATGGTCAGGGGGTAGAGGAAATCGAACGTCATACCGAACATGTGTGCCAGGGGAAGTATCGACAGGATTCGTCCGCCGGGGATTGCCGGTATAGCTGCGTGTGCAAAGCGCATGTTCGAAGAGAGGCTTCGTACAGGCAACATCACACCCTTGGGTGCGCTGCTTGTTCCCGAGGTGAAGCTGATAAGGGCAAGGCGGTCCATGTCCTTGTCGCTCTTAGAGTAATCTACCATGTCGGCTGTTACTCCGTTGGGGAACTTCTTTGCAAACATCTGTTCCAGGTCGGCTGCAACCTTTGTAAAGGTTTCGCTGTACGAACGCTGAACATTCTTCGTCATTATATTATAAATGCCGATGAAATTCTCTTTTGTATCGTACATCTTCAGCGACTCCTCATCCTTACCGAGGCCTCTATATATATCGTTGTCAACAAGAAGCATCTTGCAGTCCGAGAAGCATGTGAGCTCCACTATGGACTTGGGAAGGAAGTCGGGCAACAGGGGTACTATTACGGCATCGTATGTAACGATGGCCAAATAGGCTACACCCCACTGTGCCGAGTTGCGCGCGCACAGAGCAATGTTATCGTCTTTCTTTATACCACACTCTTTAAACATGATGTGGTATTTTTCTATACCCGCAGCTACTTCGCCGTATGTTAATGTTTCAGCACCAAAATTGGTGAAAGCCGGCATGTCCCAGTACTTCTTGATCGCTGTGTTTATGTGATTCAAATAGTGCTTCATAATTACACAATTTTTAATTTTTGTGCAAATATGGGGACTCTGCTTCGTTTTTCAGTACTTTTATGCGCTCTTTAACTCAAATTAAGACTAAAAACACAACAAATTAGTTTTATTTTCTTGTGAATTTAATATTTGTTTACAATTACACCTGCTTATCAACAGATGCCGAATTGTCGAGCGACCATTCTCTCCCTTTTCCGCTATTAGGGAGATTGCGGTTTATTTGTACATGAAACGCTTAATGCTCAATTTTGGGGTTTTTTCAAAGGGCTCTTTGCGAATTTCGCATAATGTTATTTGGCTATATGAGGGCAGCTCTTTGTTTAGTGCAAAGACACAGTTCTCGATAGTACTTTTCAATGTAGCTTCGTCCAAACCGGCTGCAGTTGCTGCGTCGCCGTTGGGAACCACCAAAGCTACCAAGGTGTTCTTGCGGCCAACGATGAGCGATTCGGCTACGTAGGGCAGCTGGTTCACCATGTCCTCTATCTCCTCGGGATAGATGTTCTGTCCGTTAGCTGTGAGTATCATATTTTTGCAACGGCCACGTATGTACATGTTCTCGCCGCTGTCCATTGTTCCCATGTCGCCGGTCTTCAGCCAACCGTCCTCGGTGAATACCTCGTTGGTGGCTTTTTCGTTCTTGTAGTATCCTACCATCACGGCGTCGCCTTTCACCTGTATCTCTCCAGGTATTTCGGCGGGGTTTTCCGAGTCGATGCGAACCTCTACCGACGGATGTGCCACGGCGCCGCATGAACGCATTACGAATTGCTTCCAGTTTTTATATCCGATGAGCGGTGCACACTCGGTCATTCCGTATCCTACAAGGTAAGGGAATTTCATCTCCTTCATCAATTCCTCCACCTCTTTGTTTACGGCAGCTCCTCCAAGAATCAGTCCGCCTATTTCTATTTTGCCACCAAATGTATTTACAAGCTTCTCACGTATCTTCTTCAGCAGTATGCCTCGGATGCCCGGTATTGCCATCAGGAATCGCATCATGGGCTTTTCGAGTGTAGGCATCACCTTCGAACGGAAAATCTTTTCAATTACCAGGGGTACGGTAAGGAACATGAAGGGTTTCACTTCGGCGAGCGCCGCAATGAGGCGTGCCGGTGTGGGCTTCACATTAAATATATATATATGGCAACCCTTCGAGAAGGGGAATATGAAGTCGAATGCCTGTCCGAACATGTGCGCCAAGGGAAGGATAGACAATATTGTCCAGCCCTTGTCGGCATACATCTCCTTGTGCGCAAATTCGAGGTTGGCCGATACTGCGCGAGCGGGTATCATTACGCCCTTGGGCGAACTGCTTGTTCCCGATGTAAAACTGATGATGGCGAGTGCATCGAGATTGGTCTTTGCGTAGTTCACACGTTTGGGTGTTACACCTCTGGGGAAAAGTACATCGAATGCCTTCTCCACATCCTCCATCAATTCAACCGACATGTTGTTGCTCTCCTGCATGAGGCGTATTCCGCACACATTTACGATGGCACAGAAGCCCTCGATGCTTGCGAAGTCGTTCGCAACGCCGCTTTTTCTGAAGCTGTTCATAATGGCATCATCGATGAGCATCAGCTTGCTGTCCGATATTCTTGTCAGTTCAACAACATTCTTGGGAAGGAAATCGGGAAGCAAGGGCACTGCCACGGCGTCGTATGTAAGCACAGCAAGGTAGGCTATACACCATTCTGCCGAGTTCTTTCCACACAATGCTATCTTATCTCCCTTCTTTATATTGCATTTTTCGAAAAGGATGTGATATTTCTCAATACCAGATGCGATGTCGCCATATGTGAAAGTATTGCCGCCATAGTTGGTTAATGCAGGCTCATTCCAATATTGTTTTATGGCCTCGTCGATGTAACTCAAATAGTGCTTCATGTTCTTATCTTTTTTCTGTTTTCGGGGTTGAAACTTTATGTTTCCGATGCAAATTTCGTTTTTCAATTTCAGATAACAATATTTTAGCCACAGAGACCATATGTTTGAGATAAAATACGCTATATAGGGGCGAAATCATAAATACAGGGGTGAAATTATGCGATGAAAACGTTGATTTTTGTAAATACACCCTCTTTTTTTGTTTGTTGTTATCGCTTTTATGCTACGGGGAAATTGATGCGAAAAAAGCAATCTTGCTGCTCTCTTTTTCGCCTAAATTCGATAGTTTCCCGTGTCACGGAACAAAAAAGGGAATTATTCTTCTTTACTATCCGAACAAATTGTTAAATTTGCGCGTTGGTGCAGATTATGCATGCTATTATGATTATGATGAAAAGATTGTTATTAATATTTGCATTCGCCATGCTTTTGCTGGGCGCGAGTGCGCAGAATTATCGTGGATCGGGCGAGAGTGGGGTGATAAAGCTCAATAAGGCGCTCTTCCTAAAACGCGTTATTAACTACGAAAAAAATCCGAATAAGTGGGTATATTTAGGCGACAAGCCTGCCGTCATCGATTTTTATGCCGATTGGTGTGGCCCGTGCCGTCGTCTGTCGCCCATCATCGAGGAATTGGCCAAGGAGTATTCCGGTGAAATCTATTTCTACAAAATAAATGTTGATAACGAGAAGGAATTGGCCGAAACTATGGGTATTTCCTCGTTGCCAACCTTGGTCTTTGCCCCCATGAAGGGAACGCCCAGTGCAACCACAGGCTATCTGCCCAAGGATGCGCTGAAGGGTGTGATAGATGATGTTCTGCTCGAAAAGACAAACAAAAAAATAAAACAGAAAAAATGAAAAGAAATTTATTTTCCCTTTTGGCCCTGCTTCTGATGATGCCCGTTGCGGCTCAATTCAAATGGTACAATCCTATGGAGGCAGGTTTCCCCGTATTGCAAAATCAGGCGTGGCCCGGCGAGGAGCGCGAAAATCCCTATAATCGCATCCCTCTTCGTGCCAAGGACAACCTCAGAAAGGCCGTGTGGTCGCTGTCGCATCACACTGCCGGCGAGTGCATTGTGTTTACAACCAATGCCAAAGAGATTCAGGTGCGATACACTGTGTCGGGTGGTAAATATATGTATCACATGCCGGCAACCGGTGTCAGTGGCGTCGATTTATATACCAAAAGCCGCAATGGCGAGGAGCTGTGGCTTGCAGCCTCCTATTCAATGGGCGACACTATAAAATATCACTATGGTCGTCGCGAGTCGGCGCTCGATTATGATTATAACACCAAGCATGCCCACACATATACGCTCTATCTCCCCTTGTACAACGAGGTTAAGTGGATGGAGATTGGCGTTGGCGAGGGCGACGAATTCCGTTTCGAACAGCTCAGAGCCGAGCGTCCCATCGTAGTCTATGGCACATCTATTGCACACGGTGCCTGCGCTTCGCGTCCGGGTATGGCGTGGACCAATATCATCCATCGCCGCATGGGACATCCCGTTATAAACCTTGGATTTGCGGGTAATGCCCTGTTCGACAGGAGCGTGGTGGAGCTTCTTGGCGAAATTGATGCCAAGGCCTATGTGATTGATGCGCTCCCCAATTCGCACATGATAAAACCCACCGAGGTGCTCGTCGATACCATCGCGAAGGCTGTCAGATATCTGAAATCGGTGCGTCCCGATGTTCCTGTTCTTCTTGTCGATCACTATGGCTATCCCCATGGCAACACCAGCAAGCACTGGAAGGGCGAGGAGAGATATGCCAACGAGGCCAATAAGGCAGCCTACGAGAAACTGCTGCTCGAGGGCGTTTCGCAGCTCTATCATCTTACCTATGACGACCTTGGCATGACACAGGATGCTACCGTCGAGGGCGTTCACCCCTCCGATTATGGTATGGTGCTCTATGCCGACGCCTACGAAAAGAAGCTTATGGCCATTCTGAACGAGCCCGTGGGTCGCTACAAGACCACCATCCCCATTGAGCAGTCGCGCGATTTCTACAATTGGATGGAGCGTCACAATCAGATAATAAAGGAGGGACGCGCTGCCAAGCATTTCGACCGTGTCGTCATTGGCAATTCCATCATGCATCAGTGGGGTGGCGTCGAGGGCTTCCCCATTCAGCGTGGCGAAAAGGTGTGGAAGAAATACATGAAAGGCTCGCTGAACATGGGATGCGGCTGGGATCGTATAGAGAATGTGCTGTGGCGCATATACCATGGCGAGCTCGACGATTTCACCGCCGACAACATCTACATGATGATAGGTACAAACAATATCGGCGTTTCAAGCACCGAAGAGATACTTGGCGGCATCGAGCATCTCGTGTCGGCCATCAAGGTGCGCCGCCCCGAAGCAAACCTTGTCCTCATTGGTATATTCCCCCGTGCCAACGGCGAGGAGGTTGTGAAGAAACTGAACGTAGGCATCGAGAATGTAGCTCGCAAAATGGGCGTTTCGTTCCGCGATCCGGGCAAGGCTATGCTCCTCGAGAACGGTAAGATAGACCCCACGCTTTTTGTCGATGGTCTTCACCCCAGTGCCGAGGGCTATGCTAAAATAGTTGATGGCTTCAGAGAGAAAAAATAACATTAACATAAATTAACTATAATAGGCTGAACAAAACCACCCTTGCAATTGTTTATATGGTAGTTGCAGGAGATACTCGAACGCTGTTCCTTACGGTATAGAAATATTTTTCATCAAAGCATTGCATTATATTTCAGTCTCTTGTGTGAAGAGGCTGTGAATATAGTGTGGTGGAAATGCTTTAATGTGCGAAGGAATTTTTCAGCCTCTTCATTTTTTTTACAGCAATGTTGCTCGACGATAATTTATTGGATGGCGTTACGGCCAAGGCCAAAGAGAACGAACGCCTCAGAATGAACTACAATCTCCACGAGTCACTCGATGCCAAGGCTCAAAGGCTTTTCAATGCCCTTGAGCCCGGCACGCTGCTGCCCATACACCGTCACAAGGATACGGCCGAAACCTATCTTGTGGTGCGTGGCAGCCTCGATGTCATTTATTACAACGAAAAGGGCGAGCCCCTGCAGACCTTTCACCTCGATCCCAAGAAGGGCAATTATGGAATACACATAGCCAAGGGACAGTGGCACACGCTCGAGGTGCTCGAGAGTGGTACAGTGATATTCGAAGTGAAGGATGGCCCCTATATCCCCTTCAAGCCCGAGGATGTAATAACCTTGTAGCCCTGTTTTTTTGGCATTGCAGGGCGGTGGGTGTCGGTTACATTTTGCCCCTATATGGCTCTGTTTCCGATAATTTATATTATCTTTGCCATGAATATTACTATAATAAACATATTACTATATGTCAAAAACAGCATTGATTACAGGTGTAACTGGTCAGGACGGTTCCTTCCTTGCGGAATTTCTTATTGAAAAAGGATACGATGTGCATGGCACCATCCGTCGTTCATCTGTCGATTTTCGTGAGCGAATTGCTCACCTTGAGGGCCACCCCCGTTTCCATTTACACTATGCCGATATGGGCGATTCAATGAGCCTTCTCAAGGTGATAGGCACAGTACGCCCCGACGAGATATACAATTTGGCTGCGCAGAGCCATGTGCAGGTGAGCTTCGATGCTCCCGAATTTACAGCCGATGTGGATGCAACCGGTGTGTTGCGTGTGCTCGAGGCAGTGCGTCAGTGTGGCTTGGCCGAAACATGTCGCATCTATCAGGCTTCAACCTCGGAGCTCTATGGCAAGGTCGAGCAGGTTCCCCAGAACGAGGAAACCCCCTTCCACCCCTACAGCCCCTATGCAGTAGCCAAGCTCTATGGCTATTGGATTGTAAAGGAGTATCGCGAGGCCTACAACATGTATTGTTGCTCGGGTATTCTTTTCAACCACGAGTCGGAGCGCCGTGGCGAGACATTCGTTACACGTAAGATTACACTTGCTGCCGCACGCATCAAGCAGGGCAAGCAAGAGAAGCTATATCTTGGTAACCTGTCGTCGTTGCGCGACTGGGGTTACGCCAAGGACTATGTAGAGTGCATGTGGCTCATATTGCAGAACGAAAAACCCGAGGATTTTGTGATTGCCACAGGCGAGCAGCACTCGGTGCGCGAGTTTTGCTACCATGCCTTCAAGCATGTGGGCATAGAGCTCGAGTTCGTTGGCGAGGGCGCAGACGAAAAGGGTATAGACAAGGCTACCGGCAAGGTGCTCATCGAGGTGTCGCCCGATTTCTTCCGTCCCACCGATGTGGTGAACCTTTGGGGCGATCCCACAAAGGCACGCGAAAAGCTCGGATGGAACCCCACAAAGACCTCGTTCGAGCAGTTGGTTAAAATAATGGTCGATGCCGACATGGCTAAGGTGGCCGTAGAGCGTGCAGGCGAGCATATACGCACCAACCTTGTCGAGTATCTCGAAAAAGGTATAGTCAAGTAGTAGTGCCATGATGGAAAAAAACGCAAAAATATATGTAGCCGGTCATCGCGGAATGGTAGGTTCTGCCATTGTGCGCGAATTGCAGCGAAACGGCTATTCAAATATCGTAACACGCACCCATAAAGAGCTCGACCTCTGTCGCCAGGATGCTGTGGAGCGCTTCTTTGCCGAGGAGCGCCCCGACTATGTCTTTCTTGCCGCAGCCAAGGTGGGTGGCATCATTGCCAACAGCAACGCCCTGGCCGATTTCATGTACGAGAATATGATACTCGAGATGAACGTGATAAATGCCGCGTGGAAGAACGGTTGCAAGAAACTGCTTTTCCTCGGCTCGTCGTGCATCTATCCCCGATTGGCACCGCAGCCCATGAAAGAGAGCTGCCTGCTGACATCGGAGCTCGAAGCGACAAACGAGGCATATGCATTGGCTAAAATCTCTGGTCTGAAATATTGCGAATATCTCAATCGCCAATATGGCACAGACTACATAAGCGTCATGCCCACCAATCTCTATGGCCCCAACGACAACTATCATCCCACCCACAGCCACGTGCTGCCCGCGTTGATACGCCGTTTCCACGAGGCCAAGGAGGCAGGCATCACCTCGGTTACATGCTGGGGCGACGGAACGCCGTTGCGCGAATTCCTGTATGTCGATGATTTGGCCAACCTCTGCCTGTTCCTCATGAACAATTACAGTGGCAACGAGACTGTGAATGCCGGCACGGGTAAGGAGATTACCATAAAGGCATTGACCGAATTGGTGGCCAAGGTGGTCGGTTACGAAGGCGAGATACATTGGGATACATCGAAGCCCAATGGCACCCCGCGCAAATTGCTCGATGTGTCGAAGAGCGCTGCTATGGGCTGGAGCTACAAGACCGAGCTCGAAGATGGTATAAAGGCCGCGTATGACGATTTCTTGAACAATCCCATGCGTGCCGAAAGATAAATAAGTAAACAGATAAAGATATGCGGATAATATTGTTGTCAGGCGGTTCCGGTAAACGCTTGTGGCCATTGTCCAACAATGCCCGTTCAAAGCAGTTCCTGCCGTTGTTGCAGACACCGTCGGGTGATGTGGAGTCTATGGTACAGCGAGTGGTGCGCCAAATAGGCGAGTCGCGCTTGACTGGTAAGATAACCATAGCAACAAATTCTTCACAGCGCGATATTATAATCAACCAGTTGGGCGACGAGGTGGATATCGTCACCGAACCCGAAAGAAGGGACACCTTCCCCGCCATTGCTCTTGCTACGGGATATCTCTCTATGGCCAAGCAGTGCGCAGCCGACGAGGTTGTTGTCATAATGCCTTGCGACCCTTACACCGAAACAGAATACTTCGATGTGATAGCCGACATGGTTGCAGCAGTGGAAAACAACGCAGCCGACCTTGTCCTCATGGGAATAAACCCCACACACCCCTCTACCAAGTTCGGCTATGTGGTGCCCGTCCCCGAGGATTGCGGAAAGGACATCCTGCGCGTGAAGCGTTTCACTGAAAAACCCGATGTGGCTCGTGCCGAAGCTCTTCTTGCCGAGGGTGCATTCTGGAATGGCGGCGTCTTTGCATTCCGCTTGGGATACATGGTGAATATTCTCGAAAAATATATCAAGGCCGCATCGTTCGACGAACTGCGCAGCCGTTACTCCGAGCTGCCTAAAATCAGTTTCGACTACGAGGTTGCCGAGAAGGCCTCCTCGGTTGCGGTGCTTCCCTTCAGTGGCAAGTGGAAAGACCTTGGCACATGGAATTCGCTCACCGAAGAGCTCTCGTCCAATGCTATCGGAAACGTGGTGCTTGGCGAGCAGGCTTTGAATACACACGTGGTGAACGAGCTCGGCGTGCCCATCTTCTGCAACGGAGTGAAGGATGTCGTTGTGGCAAGCAGTCCCGATGGTATTCTTGTCTGTGGCAAGGAGTATAGCGAGAACATCAAGAACTATGTCGATGACCTGTCGCCCCGTCCCATGTACGAGGAGCGTCGCTGGGGCAGCTATCGTGTGCTCGACAGCAGTACATACTCCGATGGTTGCTTGTCGTTGACCAAGGTGTTGCAGCTGAAGAGCGGACGCGATATAAGCTATCAGATTCACCAGCATCGCGAGGAGGTGTGGACTGTTGTCGATGGCGAGGGTATTGTGGTTATCGATGGCGAAACACGCAAAGTGTCGCGTGGCGATGTTGTGGTCATCGGTCAGGGACAGAAACATGCCATCAAGGCAGTCACCGACTTGCAGATTGTCGAGGTGCAGATAGGTAATCCCCTTGTCGAGGAGGATATAATCCGCTTCGATTGGCAGTGGTAATATTTCTACTATTTAATATAGCGACTCCCGGCACCCAATGAGGTAGCCGGGCGTTGTCTGTTTATGCCTACAGGCTTTTTCGGAATTCCGACGGCGATATTCCTGCGCTGTTCTTAAAGAAACGTGTGAAATGGTTCGGGTAGTTGAAGCCGAGCCTCGATGCAACTACATTGATAGATAACTGCGGGTCGGCCAGCAGCGATTTGGCCTTTTCCAATATCTTGTTCCTTATGTACTCCTTCGCAGTAATTCCAAGCTCGTGCTTTACCACGTCGCCAAAATAATTGGCCGACAGGTGGAACTGGCCGCTGCACCATGCAACGTGTGGCGGCCCGAAGCGTCGCGGCAGCTCGCTGCCATCTGCCAGGTAGCTGTCGAGCATCGAGTCCATCTGTCGCACAAGCTCCGATGCCCTCACCTTCTTCGTGTCGAACTGCCGGTCGTAGAACCTGCGGCAGTAACTGAGCAGCTGACCTATTCCAAGGCGCAGCATGTGCCCGGTAAATTCGTCGTCGGGCGCGCGCAGTTCGGTCAGAATGGTGTTGAAGCAGTTCGACATGATGCGGCGCTCTCCCTCGTACAGCTTCAGCGCCTCGAACACCTCGTAGTCAAAAAAATTGAACATATAGAAGTCCCTTCCGAGTCCTGTGTTTATAATAAGGTCGGGGCGGAAAGCAAGCATCCAGCCTTTGGGGCGCGCATTGGGGTCGAGCGTCATGCTCATCACATGGCCGGGCTTCATGGTGAAGGCCGTTCCCGCCTGGTAGCGCATACATGAATCGCGCAGGCGCAGTTCGCCGAAGTCAGCGTCCATCACCACCACACAGTACATGCCGAAATCCGTCGGTTCGAACAGCGATGGGTCGGCATCGGCTAAATTGCATACGCTCACCTGCGGGTGATATGTCTGTTGACCGAAAAAACGGTTGAACTGATCAATGCTTTCTATTTTTCTAATCATATGTATAGGTAAATATGGTACAAAGATAGAAGGATTTTCTTGAAATCGGTAATAATGGTATGTGAAATAGGTATCTTTTTTATCAAAAAGTAAAAAAGGTATTTTTATCAGTAATATGAGTATATACCCTTTTGTCGATTGATGATACATTTGCCACCGCGACAGAGCAAGATGCTCTATCCAATGTAAAAATAAAATTAAATAAAATAATAAATAAAACAACACGATTATGGCAGTAAAATTTTATCAGGCACAGCATCAGGTGCCTCTCGAAATGCACAAGGTGCGCATGGTTCAGAAACTATCACTTCTTCCCGTAGAGGAGCGTTTGAAGAAAATCCAGCAGGCAGGTAACAATACATTCCTTCTTCAGAATCGCGATATCTATCTCGATATGCTCACCGATTCGGGTGTGAATGCTATGACCGACCTCCAGATGGCGGCCTCTATGCGTGCCGACGATTCGTATGCAGGTTCCGAAACCTTCACCCGAGTGAAGGAGGCTATTAAAGAGGTATTCGGCACCGAAAATGTTCTCCCCGCCCATCAGGGACGCGCTTGCGAGAATATCCTTGCGTCTGCATTGGTTAAGCCCGGTCAGTCGGCATTGATGAACTTCCACTTTACCACTACCAAGGCCCACATCACACGCATGGGTGGAGTAGTAGAGGAGTTGGTGGCCGAGAAGGGACTTTTGCCACAGTCCGACGATCCTTTCAAGGGCGATTTCGACCTCGACAAACTGCGTGAAACCATTGCCGAGAAGGGCGCCGAGAATGTAGCTTTTGTACGCGTCGAGGCCGGTACCAACCTCATCGGTGGCCAGCCCGTATCGCTCGAAAACATGCTTGCAGTGACCGACATCTGCCACGATAACAATATTATCAGTGTGCTCGACGCGTCGCTGTTGCAGGACAACGTCTATTTCATGAAGACACGCGAGCCTCGTTGCAAGTACATGGATATTAAGACTATCTACCACCTGCTTGCCGACCATTTCGACATCATCTACTTCTCGGCTCGTAAGCTTGGATTTGCCAAGGGTGGTATCATCACAAGCAAGGACCCCAAATTTACCAAAATGATGGTGGAATACATCCCCTTGTACGAAGGCTTCCTCACCTACGGTGGTATCGATGTACGCACTATGGAGGCTATGGCACAGGGCTTGTACGAAAGCCTCGACATGGAGTACATTAACCAGGGCCCCGAATTCATCAACTACCTTGCCAAGGAGCTCCACGACTATGGAGTGCCCGTAGTGCTTCCCGCCGGAGGATTGGGCTGCCACCTGAATGCCGGTGCTTTTGTTCCCGACCTTCCCCACAATGAATACCCCGCAGCAGCGGTAGCCGCTGCTCTCTACATCGCCGGTGGTATCCGCGGTATGGAGCGTGGTACACTCTCCGAGCAGCGCAACCCCGATGGCACAGAGCCCTATGCCGAGCTCGAGCTCATGCGTTTGGCCGTTCCCCGTCGTGTATATACATTGTCGCAGCTCAAATATGTTGCCGACCGCGTAAAATGGCTTTGGGACAACCGCTCGCTCATCGGTGGACTCGAGTGGGTCGAAGAGCCTTCGGTGCTTCGCTTCTTCTCGGGCCGCTTGAAAGAGAAAGGTTTCTGGCAGGAGCAGTTGGCCGAGAAATTCCGCAAGGATTTCGGCGAGAGCCTTTAGTCCTCGCAAATCCAATAAAAAATCACTCTGCATTGCAATCCAATGCAGAGTGATTTTTTTATGTTATTATCGCATGTGAGCGCCAGTTAGGTTGCATGGATAAAGCTTTTCATAAAAATTATATGTTTCTAATTATAGAAATTGAATATTTCGTACCATTCAGCCTTTGCCTTGCCGGTTACTTCACCCCCGGTGGCTTGGGGCTGGTGACTGTAAAGAATTTGAACGCATCATATTCCTGCACTTTGGCTATGGCAAATTCGTTGCCCTTTTCGGCTAGCTGCTTGTATAGCCAATAGGCACGTTTCTGATTCATGTCGGTGCCACGTCCCTTCTCGTAGCTGTAGGCTACGTACATCATCGCATTGTCGTCGCCAAGCTCGGCAATGGATTTCATCCATTCGAAGCTCTTCTTGCGGCTCTTCTTAAGGTATTTTCCTTCGGCAAAGCATTTTACTATGAATGACTGTGCATCCTTGTTGCCGCCACGTGCAGCACGGCGCATGTAGTCTATCGCCGGCGATTTGCGCAGCTTGCGTTTGCTCAGTCCGTTAATGGAATCCTGCTCTACCTGATGCATACCTACTTTGTATAGTGCATCAGAATCGTTCTGCTTGGCAGCAAGAGTGTACCATTTCAGCGATTCCTCGCTGTCGGCGTTCACATAGATTCCTTTCTCGTAGAACAGTCCCAGCATCTTTTGCGACTGTGCATACCCGCTGTTTGCAGCTTGCTTGTAATATTCGTAGGCAAGCGAGTCGTTCTTGTCTGCCTGTTCGCCGCTGTAATGCAGTTCTCCAAGATAGTGCATTGCAAGGTGGTTGCCCTTATCGGCCGCCATTTCGAAATAGCGCATGGCAAGAGCATGGTTTTGTGACACTCCGACACCGTCGTAGTAGCATTTTCCCAGGTTGGCGATTGCCGCCGGGAAACCATATTTTGCAGCCTCGCGGAATAGTTTCACTGCCTCGTCGTATTGTCCGTTGTCATACTCTATATTGCCTTTCTCGGTAAGATTGCTGCATTTTGTGAGAATATCGGGCAATATTTCAGTGTTCGACAGATCCTTCCATATTTTCATGAAGGCAGTCTCGCTCTGTGCGCCGTAACCTTGCTCGCGGGTGCTGATGTTCGCAGCGCTGCCATATATGGTCTTATCTCCACGTCCCTGAATATCTACATCGACATACTGCGCTGTAGCGCTGTTGTAGAATGTGAACGACATGCTGTTGCCATCCTTTTTCGCCGACGGTTCCCAGAATAGCGTGCGGCGATAGTCCTTTGAACTATTGCCGGGCTTTTCGCGGCTGTAGTCAGGCGAATAGAATTGCTTGCTCTCGGTGTATCCTCGGAGCATGGTGTAGCGTATTCTGTCGGCCTTCGAGAAGTCGGGAATCGTCGTGAGGTTCTTCTCGCTCTCACTGTAGGGTATGAAACATGCCACATAGTTGGGATGGTCGGGCTTGAAACGGCCCAAACCGCGCAGCTGTTCAGTCTCTTTTATTCTTTTCTCAAAGGTTGGGTCATCGCTCTTGACGGTACTTTCAGGTATATAGGTATATTCCAAAGAGCTTCCTCGCATACGTTGCTGGAATACCAGTTCACCAGGAAATCCGTCTATCATCCTATTGTCTTTGGTGGGGATATAGTGTCGTGTGAGGAATCCTTCTACAAGCAGAGAATCTACAGATCGCGGCATTCCTTTGTATATCCAGTTGCTTGCTTCGTTGGTAAATTGGTTGCGTAGCTTCTCGTCGCTTCTGATGACAAATTCCTTAAAGCCCAAGGCATTCCTCACAAGTGAGACCAGTTTCCTATCGTGTGAGACAAAAAAATCATCATCCTTCTGTGGTATGGAGTCGCTGCTATATTCCCCTTTCACAACTATCGACTGCACCCAATATGCCCAGTTGAAATTGTATCGCCAAAATGCACTTTGCAGCACCCTTGCAGGAGTAAGTCCGTTTGTTATTATATTAAAAACCGTATCAGCCATCTCGCGATAGCGGTTGTCGTCATATTGTTTGGCAAGTGCATAATAGTGGTCGGCAATAGCATTGAATGTTTTTCCGTCGCCCGATTCCTTAACAGGTCTTATATTCCAGTCATAGTCTTCTATGGCATTACTGCCTTGTTCGTTTACCGTACTACCCGTGTTTGCAATATCAAGTGACACGGTCACTCTTGTCGTGTCGAAATCTCGCTCAAGGTTGAAGTAGGTTACATCCTGTGCATACTCCCATTCATCGACAAAATTGAAGCGTATTTCGCTGCGAGGCGGGCGTTCGCGCTTGTCCTCTTTCTTGTCCTCCACAACATCTATCTCGGCAAGGCGGTATTTGTTTACACCAAGCTTGGCAACAGCAGTATCTACGCTAACGTAGCTTGATGCCTCGCCACCGTTGCGCTCCCAAAAGTCGTACAGTCTGAAAGCGGGCGAGAAATACCTGTCGAGCACAAAGCGCATGCCCTTATACTCTTTCGGTCTGTACGGAAGGTATTTGGGCGAAAGCTCAGCAACTTTTTTACCAACGAAATCTTCGGTTCTTATCCTGAAACGTCCATCACTTGTCGTGTGAAATTTATATAGGAACGCATTTTTGCCTTCGTGCGTGAACCTGAAATTGAAAGTACCATGTTTTGCTGGATAGAGAAGATGTGTACCTTTCTGTCCTAATTTATGGTTGGGATGCCGGGTGTATATCTCTCCGTACAGCTCGATGCCCTCCTCTGCCTGATGGCGCACATCCACATGGCTGCGGGCAAGCTTGCTCCAGTCGTATGCTGTCCATCCGCGGGTGAGCATCAGCAGGTCGAGCTCCTCGTCGCGGCGGGGATTCTCGCGGTCGAAGTAGCGGCCGGCATCGGGGATATGTCCTTTCAACTGCGAACCGAGCAGCGAGTGGGTGTATATATTGTGATTGTAGGACATCTTCTGCCGGTTGGCGAAGTCGCTCACCGAAACAGAGAGGTTGGCATCGGCTGCAATGGGCTTGCCATCCTCGCGCTCCACTGTTAGGGTTATTTTTTCGTGCGGTTGAAGGATAATTTCTTTCGGGTCGAGTCCGTTGACCTTGGCCTTCAGCCTGACGGTGGAGATGTCGCCCGAAGCAACAGTGTCATGCGCTACGAAGAACTGTCGTTCGGCAAGCGGCACGCTGTCGCTGAAGATAACAATGCGGTTGACGCCTTCGGCGAGGTTCGCAAGCGGCATCTCTATCCTTTTCTGCTTTTCGGCAGATGTGAAGGTCTCGTACAACTGCATATAGCCGTTGTTCACTATCACGCAACCGAGGTTGGCAGTGACCGCAAGGTTGTTGCCGATGGTTATATCTATTTTTCCATCGGCCTTCTTCGCCGCCAGCGCAATGCCCTCTTTCTCCACCTTGGGCAGGTCGAATTTATATGTCTTTTTCTTACCGTTCTTGTGGCGGGTAATGGTTACCTCGGCGCGATATTTCACACCGCGCTTGGGCTGTAGTTCGAAGCGGCCCATGCCTAGGTGCGAGGGCACGGTACGCATTATCTCCTGCCCGTCGGCAAGGATAGTGATTGTGTCGCTGCCATGCACACCGTCGTGCCCTTTGAGCTCGTAGGCGACGGTGGTGGCAATGCCCTCTACAAGGTGACCACCCTCGGGATAGAAGCGCAGGTCGGCTTCGGGCAGTTCGTTGGTCTTCCACTCGCCACGGTACATGAAACTGCGTTGTCGGTCGAGCATGTTCTTAAATTCGTAGTTGTCGCCATTTACCTTATCGTACACAGGAAATACTCGGCTGAAGATGGCCTCTTCACCCCAGTTGAGCATGTATCGGGTGTAGGCACGCACCTCGTAATATCCCGAAAGCAGCGAGGGCTTCAGGTCGAATTCGCCGTGGCAGGTGCCATCCTCGTCGAGCTTGTATTTCTTTGTCTCAACTACATAGCCTTCGGGCGCGCACAGCTCCACATACAGCACTTTGCTTATGGGCTTTTCGCTATCGGTAATGCCGCTTGTGGTGTAGGCCTTGAACCACATTGTCTCGCCCAGGTAGTAGGCCGTGTTATCGAAGTGGAGATAGACCCTCTCTTGCGGGAATAGCTGATTGACCATGATGGCACGCATGGCGAGGGTGTCCAACGGCGATTGGGCAAAGACCGCTGTGCCGATGAATAGCAAAAGGATTATATGTAGTAGCTTGCGAGGCATAGGGCTGTTTTTTTATTGTCTGCCACAAATATTCACAGCGAGTGCAGTAAATATTCGCGCTCGCCACAAATATAAAATATATAAATCGGGGGGATTTCCCTATTTTTTAGGGGGAAATCCCTATTCCTTCATTTACGACGCCCCGTGGTATCACTGTCGTTACTGCATGCTACAAAGAAGCATGCTACAAATGCACTTAAGAGTGCTGAAAGAATAGTTACTCCTTATATAATATATAGCGGTAGAAAGCACGCTATTCCTTCGTCGCTGTTTCCTCGGGAGCAACGGGGAAGGCTTTTCCCTGCTCCAATACCTCTACAGCTTTCAGCACTGTGGGGTCGAAGGTGTTTATATATTTTACATGCTCGAGCATGCCCAAAATATCGTAAATGATATTTGCATAAATGCTGCGCTCAATCAGCTTGCGCGATTTCATGATGCTGTTGTAGCGGCGCTTCAGTCCTTTGCCGTCGGCGTATGCCACAAATTCATCCAACAGGGGCTGTGCCTGCAGGTGGAGCAGCATGCTGTCCCATGTCTTGAAATCGGATAGCTCCTTGCGGTGGGCGTCGCTATATCTCAGGCAGAACTGCATTATAAGGCGTCGCGACAGTGCCTGTGAATAGTAGGATGTGACATCGGTGGTGTCCGACGACACAAATATGTCGGGCATGATGCCGCCACCGCCATAAACGGTGCGTCCCAGGCGGGTTTTATATACAAGCGAGTCGTTCTGGTGTATGCTGTCTTGCGAGAAGAATTCGCCACGCTCGTAGCGGTTCACGATATCCATTTCGTACTCTCTGCTCTCGCCTTTGGTATAGGGCTTCTGTATGCAACGGCCCGAGGGGGTGTAGTATCTTGCGATGGTCAAGCGCACGGCCGAGCCGTCGGTGAATTCGAAGGGTTGCTGCACAAGGCCTTTGCCGAATGTGCGGCGTCCGATGATGGTTCCGCGGTCGTTGTCCTGTATGGTGCCGGCAAAAATTTCGCTTGCCGAGGCCGATCTCTCGTCGGTGAGTACTACGATGGGTGTCTCCTTGAAATTGCCGCTTCCGTTGGCATATTCCACTATGCGCGGGTGGTGCTCTCCTTCGGTATATACAATCATGTCGTCCTTGCTCAGGAATTCGTTGGCCATTTGAAGGGCGATGCCCATCCAGCCGCCGCCGTTGCCTCGGAGGTCCATGATGATGCCGTCGCAGCCGCGGAACTGGAAGCGTGCGAGCGCTATCATCAGCTCGGCGAATGTGTTTTCGGCGAAGCGGTCAACCTGTATGTAGCCCCATTTGTCGTCTATTATGTAGGCAGCCTCGATGCTGTGCAGCGGTATGTCGTCGCGAGTGATTACAAATTCCAGAAGCTCCTTTTCGCCATAGCGCTTGATGCCGAGCTTTACATCGGTGCCCTTGGGGCCTTTGAGCTTCCTCATGGCAGCGTCGTTGGTGCACTCCTTGCCCACGAACAGCGTGTCGTTCACCGTTACGATGCGGTCGCCGGCCATCAGTCCTACCTTGGCCGACGGGCCTTTGCGTATCACCTCGTTTATGTGTACGGTGTCCTCCTGTATGATAAATCTGATGCCGATGCCGCTGAAACTGCTCTTTAGGTCGGCGTTGGTAGCCTCCAAATCCTTGGCGGGAATGTAGGTGCTGTGCGGGTCGAGCTCGGTCAGTATCTTGGGCATGGTCTTTTCTATTATATCTTCCATGCTTATGGAATCGACGTAGTTGCTATGTACTAGGTGCATCAGTTCATCTACCTTGTTCAGGCTGTAGAATACTTTTTCGAGGCTTTCTTTTCTCGATATGTATATGCCGATGAGCACTCCTATGAGTGCAAATAATACATATAGTGTGGGTTGATATTTTTTCATTGTTACATTCTGATGGGTTGTTTATTTGCCTTCTACAAGAAGTACTTCGATGCCTGCTCTTCTCAATAGGTCTATTCCGTCCTTCAGGCGGTACTCCTCGGAATATACCACGCGCTTTATGCCGGCCTGTATTATCAGTTTGGCACACTCGATGCAGGGCGACGAGGTTACATAGAGTGTTGCGCCGTCGCTGTTGTTGCCCGAACGTGCTATTTTGGTGATGGCGTTGGCCTCGGCGTGAAGTACATAGGGCTTTGTGAGGCCTTCGTTGTCCTCGCATATGTTTTCGAATCCGGCCGGAGTGCCATTGTAGCCATCCGAGATGATCATCTTGTCCTTCACTACTATTGCCCCCACCTGTCGGCGTTTGCAGTATGAATTTTCGGCCCATATCTGTGCCATGCGTATGTATCTCGAGTCGAGTTCGGCCTGTTTGTTCTTCTCTTTTTCCATAATGCTATTTGTTATGAAATTGCATGTATTTGTTTTTCTGTACCAATATTTGCAAGTAGTTTGTATCTCCTTCGTAGTAACGTGCTTCCTTCAGTATCTTCTCCATTTTCTGCGCAATGGTGTCGCCCTCTATGGAGCCGTTTTCCACCCTTACCCTGTTGCAACTGAATGTGCGTTGCTTGTTGTTGGCGGTCCAATATCCGGTGATTACGGCGTTGCTGCGTGTGCTTACGCTGAACGTGGCGTCGTAGAACTGCAGCACATAGGCGTCGTTGCCGGGGGTGCGTCGTCCGCCTTCGTTGAAGAGGGCGAGCTTCCACGGATGGCTCAGGAATATGTCGGTCAGGTCGTCACCGTTGTCACACGATGTGAACAGCGCGGCCAGTGCAAGTGATATTATTATGAAATGGTTTCTCATAGGTGTGGGCATATTGTTTCAATTCCGTCGCGTTCGAGCATGGCGTCGAGCTGTGGGTCGCCGCCGCGGAATTTGCGGTATAGTATTTTGGGGTGTTCGCTGTTGCCGCGTGCCAATATGTTGTCGCGGAACGATTGGGCTATCTTGGTCGAGAATATTCCGTTCTCCTTGAATAGCGAGAAGGCGTCGGCGTCGAGCATTTCGGCCCATTTGTAGCTGTAATATCCTGCCGAGTATCCGCCGGTCATTATGTGGCTGAACTGCGGGGTTATTCCCGTGCCATCGACCTTGGGCAGCAGTGCGAGCGCTTCGGTTGCATTGTGTTCGTAGGTGAGCACCTCGCCATCGAAGGGCTTCGATATGTTGTGCCATGCCTGGTCTATAAGGCCCAAGCCCACTTGGCGTATGCAGTTGTAGCCCGCTTTGAAATTTCGTGCTTCGTTTATTTTGGTCAGCAGTTCCTCGGGTATTGTGTCGCCAGTCTGGTAGTGGAACGCAAATGTGTTCAGGAACTCCTTTTGCGTTGTGAAATTTTCCATTATCTGCGAGGGTAGCTCTACGAAATCCCACAGTACATCGGGGCTGCAAAGGCTTTTGTATGTCACATCCGAGAATATTCCGTGCAGGCAGTGGCCGAACTCGTGCAGCATGGTGTTGAGCTCGTCCATGGTGAGTAGGGCGGGCTTGCTCTCGGTGGGTTTGGTTACATTGGTTGTAAGGGTTACGTGGGGGCGATGGTCGCGTCCGTCGCAGTCCTTGTATTGGCTTTTTATCGAGTCCATCCATGCGCCCGAACGCTTGCCCTTACGCGGGAAGAAGTCGCAATAGAGCAGCGACAGGAAGCGGCCGTCGTAGTCGTACACCTCGAATACTTTTACATCGGGGTGATATACGGGTATCTCGTCGTTCTTGCGGAATGTAATTCCGTAGAGGCGTGTGGCAAGGTTGGTTATCCCGTGAAAGACCTGTTCGAGCGAAAGGTAGGGGCGCAGCACCTCGTCGTTTATGTTGTGCTTTTTCTGCTTCAGCTTTTCGGAGTAGTAGAAGAAGTCCCAAGGCATCATTTCGAAATTTCTGCCTTCAATCTCGCGTGCAAGCTCTCTTATTTCGTCAACCTCGAGGCGGGCGGTGGGAAGGTAAGACCACGACAGGCGTCCCAACAGCGAGAATACGGCGTCGGTGTTACCGGCCATTCGTCCCGATGTGATGTACTCCGAGTATGTGCTGTAGCCCAACAGGTTGGCCAGCTGCAATCGCAGGTTTACTATCTGCACGACCAGTGCGCGGTTGTCGTACTGGTCGCCTTTGGCGCCGAGCGAGCTGTAGGCCATGTATAGCTTTTTGCGCAGTTCGCGCTGTGTGCTGAAGCATAGGAAGGGAACGTAGCTCGGGCGATGCAGGGTGAATATCCAACCCTCTTTTCCGGCCTCTTTTGCGGCAAGCGCTGCCGACTCGACGATTCCTTCGGGCAGGCCGTCGAGCTCCTTGGCGTCGGTGATGTGCAACGCGAAGGCATCGGTTTCCTTCAGTGTGTTCTCCTGGAATTTCAGTTCCAGCTTGTTCAGGTTCTGCGTAAGCTCCCTGTATTTCTCCTTCTGCGCGGCGTCGAGGTTTGCTCCGTTTCGCTCGAAGCTTTTATATGTTATTTCCAACAGGCGCTTCTGCTCGGTTGTAAGGTTGCTGTTGTCGGCTTCATATACATGCTTTATTCTTGCAAACAGCTCTTCGTTCAGAGTGATGTTGTTGCCGTGCTCGGTGAGCAGCGAATAGGCCTCTTCGGATATTTCCTGCAATTCGTCGTCGCTGCGCACGTTCATGTAGGTGTTCAGCGCGCTTGTGACCATAGCAAGCAGATTGCCTGTGCGGTCCAGTGCATGTATGGTGTTTTCGAAGTCGGGTGTTTCGCGGTTGTCGGTAATGGCTTTTATCTCCGCTTCTTCTTTTTCTATTCCTGCCTTGATGGCCGGCAAAATGTGGCACAGTTCAATCTTGTCGAAGGGTATGGCTTCGAACGGGGTGGCAAGCTGCTCCAAAAACGGGTTTTTATCTATATTGCTCATTGTTGTTCTTTTTTAGTGTTGGTCGGCGGCTCCGTAGGGCTGCCCGACCTAATTTGCAAAGATAGTGATTAGTGTAGTTATTGCGTGCTAAAAAATGTTTTTTCTTCTTTGTAATAACAAAGAAAATGGCATAATTGCTTCGAAAACGTGGCTGCGGAGCGAAAATGCGTCCCCTGAATGGCGGTTGTCTTTCTGCATGCTTGCTGTTTTGTTTTGAAAAATGTTTACAGAGCGTGTGCTTGTGTGCTGCTCTCTGCTCCGCCCTCTGCTCAGCAGTGGTCGAGGCGTGTTCTGCCCGCATTTTTGAAAATGCGGGTGCTTTTATCTGTTTTCTTGCGATTTTGTGGGGCGCAAAATGGAAAATGTCCCTCAGGTTTTTAGAGATTTTTTTATTTTTGTGGTGTTTTTTTAGAAAATGCTTTCTACTGTCTGTTCTCGTGTGTATCTTTGTGAAGTTTTGGTCTGCGTGCTTCTGTTTCTGTGAAAAATATTTACACACGCAGTCTTTGTGTAATAAAAAATATATAAAATGTCTAAGCTTAGATTTGATGTAGTCCGCGATGCGTTCAACAAGAAGCCCGTTAAGGCGGTTATGCCCGAGGGTCGTCCGTCGGACTATTATGCAATGAATGTATTCAATCGCGAGAAGATGTTCAAGTATCTTTCGAGCGATATTTATAAAAAACTTATCGATGTAATAGATAATGGTGCTTCGCTCGATGTTTCTATTGCCGATGGCGTGGCCGATGGTATGCGCCGTTGGGCTATGGAACATGGTGCAACACACTATACCCATTGGTTCCATCCTCTCACTGAAACCACAGCCGAGAAGCACGACGCTTTTATTGAACACGACGGCAAGGGTGGTGTGATAGAGAAATTTTCGGGCAAATTGCTTGTTCAGCAGGAACCCGATGCTTCGTCGTTCCCCAACGGCGGTATCCGAAGCACATTCGAAGCGCGAGGATATAGCGCATGGGATCCCACTTCGCCCGCTTTCCTTATGGGTGACACCCTTTGCGTTCCCACTATATTTATTTCATATACAGGCGAGGCGCTCGACTACAAAGCGCCGTTGCTCAAGGCTTTGCGCGCTGTGGATAAGGCTGCAACCGATGTGTGCCATTATTTCGACAAGAGCGTAAAGAAGGTAAATACATTCTTGGGCTGGGAGCAGGAGTATTTCCTTGTAGATGAGGATATGGCCCTTGCCCGTCCCGACCTTCAGATGACAGGTCGCACGCTTATGGGTCACGACAGTGCTAAAAACCAGCAGCTCGACGACCACTATTTCGGTTCAATCCCCGAGCGTGTGGCATCCTTTATGAACGAGCTCGAAATAGAGGCCCTGAAGCTCGGTATTCCGGCTAAAACCTGCCACAACGAGGTAGCTCCCAATCAATTCGAGCTTGCACCTATATACGAGGAGTGTAATTTGGCGGTCGATCACAATATGATTATCATGTCGCTGATGAAGACTGTGGCCCGCAAGCATGGATTTATTGTACTTCTGCACGAAAAACCCTTCAAGGGTGTCAATGGTTCGGGTAAGCACAATAACTGGTCGCTTGGTACCGACAACGGCACGCTGTTGATGGCGCCCGGCAAGACCGACAAAGAGAACCTTCGTTTCATCACCTTTGTGGTGAATACGTTGGCTGCCATATACCGCCACAACGGCTTGCTCAAGGCGAGCATCATGTCGGCTACAAACGCCCATCGCTTGGGTGCTAACGAGGCGCCTCCTGCAATTATTTCGAGCTTCCTCGGTTCGCAGTTGTCGTCTGTGCTCGACCACATGGAAACCACCGATGACGTGGTTAAGATATTGAGCAAGCGCGAATTGCGTCTAAATATTCCCCAGATACCCGAGCTGCTCATCGATAACACCGACCGTAACCGTACATCGCCCTTCGCCTTCACTGGAAACCGCTTCGAATTCCGCGCCGTAGGTTCCGAGGCGAACTGTGCATCGGCTATGATTGCCCTCAACACGGCAATGGCCGAGCAGCTTGTTATCTTCAAGAACGAGGTGGATGCACTCATCGAGGAAGGCATGACCAAAGAGGATGCCCTTGTGAAGATTCTTCGCAAATATATCAAGTACAGCAAGCCCATACGTTTCGACGGCAACGGATACTCCGAGGAGTGGAAGAACGAGGCTGCCGGTCGAGGACTCGACTGCGAGTCGTGCGCTCCGCTTGTGTTCGACCGTTACCTCGATAAAGAGAGCGTGGATATGTTTGCCCGCATGGAGGTTATGACCGAGACCGAGCTCAAGGCCCGCAACGAAATCAAGTGGAATATGTACACCAAGAAAGTGCAGATTGAGGCGCGTGTCCTTGGCGACCTTGCGCTGAACCACATTGTACCTACGGTGACCAAGTATCAGAGCTCGTTGCTCGATAATATCATCAAGATGGAGACCGTACTCGGAAAAGAGGAGGGCGATAAATATTCGGCCGAGAATATTGCTACCGTAAAAGAGATTGCAATGCGCGTGTCCGAGATTAAGCGCATGGTCAACGAAATGGTAGAGCGCCGCAAGGTGGCCAACCGCATTGCAGTGGAGCGCGAAAAGGCTATTGCTTATCACGATACAGTGGCTCCCATGCTCGAAGCCATACGCGTTCATGTCGATAATCTCGAGCTTATCGTCGATAACGAACTGTGGACATTGCCTAAATATAGAGAGTTGCTCTTTATTTGTTGATAATCTGCGATTTAACCATATATGCCGAACGGTGCGCGTTGTTGCGCCGTTCGGCATTTTTTTTGTGCTGTGCAATAAAATGGCGCGATTATAAAAAAAGTTGTGCTAAAATGTGAGCTATTTCATAAAAAATTGCCACCTTTGTACTAATGAATGAGTTTAATGATTTTCTACAGCAAAATAATTTCCTGCAACAGCTTGTAGCGCAGATGTCTGTGCTCGAAATTGTTGTAAAGGGACTTCTTATAGGTATAGTCGCATCGGCACCCATGGGGCCGGTGGGCGTTTTGTGTGTGCAACGAACCTTGAACAAGGGACGCATATACGGCTTTGTTACAGGTTGTGGAGCAGCGGTCAGCGATATTATCTATGCCCTGGTTACGGGCTATGGCTTGTCGTTCATATACGATTTTATACACAACGAGCGCAACCTCTTTTGGTTGCAGCTTGCGGGTAGTGTGATGCTGTTCTTCTTTGGAATATATACCTACCGCAGCAATCCTGCCGAGAATACCCACAAGGTGAGCCGCAATAGAAGCAACCTGATACACAACGGATTGACGGGATTTTTTATAACCTTGTCCAATCCGCTTATCATATTTTTATTCCTTGCGATGTTTACGCCACTCTCTTTCATGTTGCCCGATTTACCCTTCTATGAGCAGGCACTCGGTTACTTGTCCATTCTTGGAGGAGCGGTTCTGTGGTGGCTATTCATTACATATGCCGTAAACAAATTGAAGAACCGTTTCGATGTGCGTGGCATATGGATAATCAATCGCGTGATTGGTGCTGTGGTTATAGCGGCGGCATTCATTAGCATGGTGCTGTTGCTCACTGGAATATACTCATTTCATTAAAACCGTAAGTTTTGTTTATATCTAAAGAGCTTAGAAAGAAGAATATAGCAGAATATCTGTTATATATGTGGCAGGTTGAGGACCTGCTTAGAGCCAACACCCTCTCTCTCGATAAAATAAAAGAGAGCGTGATTGCCTCGTTCGACCTGTCGGACGAGAACAGAAATGAATTGGCCGAGTGGTATGGCAATCTCATAGAGATGATGCGCATCGAAGGCGTAGCCGAGTCGGGACATTTGCAGATAAACAAGAATGTGTTGATAAATCTTACCGACCTGCATTTGCGCCTGTTGGATTCTCCCAAGGTGCCCTTCTACACAGCCGCCTATTACAAGGTGCTCCCCTTTGTGGTGGAATTCCGCAACCGAAGCAACGGACAGGATAAACCCGAACTCGAAAATTGCTTCGATGCTCTCTACATGGTGTGGATGATGAAGATGCAGCGTCGTGAATTGAGCGAGGAGACTCTCAAAGCCACAGCCGAAATAAGCAAATTCATATCAATGCTCTCGCTTTACTACAAAGAGGACGAAGAGGGCCGATTAAAACTCGATGACGACGAAGTATAACACAAAAACAGACGGCTGTGCCGTTTGCATAAACTACATATAGCGATGAATATACAGGAAGAGATAGGACGAAGAAGGACTTTTGCGATCGTGTCGCACCCCGACGCCGGTAAAACCACCCTCACCGAGAAACTGTTGCTGTTCGGTGGACAGATACAGGTGGCCGGTGCCGTGAAATCGAATAAAATAAAGAAGTCGGCTACATCCGACTGGATGGAGATAGAGAAACAGCGCGGTATTTCGGTTACCACTTCGGTGATGGAATTCGACTACGAGGGCTACAAAATAAATATTCTCGATACCCCGGGCCACCAGGATTTTGCCGAGGATACATTCCGCACATTGACCGCTGTTGACAGCGTAATTATTGTTGTCGATAGCGCCAAGGGTGTAGAGGCGCAGACACGCAAGCTGATGGCTGTGTGCCGCATGCGCAACACCCCTGTAATTGTCTTCGTGAACAAGATGGACCGCGAAGGACGCGATCCGTTCGAATTGCTCGACGAGCTCGAGAACGAATTGCAGATATCAGTTCGCCCCCTTAGCTGGCCCATCGACCAGGGCTCGCGTTTCAAGGGTGTGTATAATATCTACGAGCAGAAGCTCGACCTTTTCACACCCAATAAACAGCGTGTGACCGAAAAGGTAGAGGTGGATGTGAACAGCGAGGAACTCGACCGTAATATTGGCGAGGAACTTGCAAATAAATTGCGCGAGGATCTTGAGCTTGTCGATGGTGTCTATTCCGAATTCAATGTTCAGGACTATCTCGACGCACGCGTCGCTCCCGTATTCTTCGGCTCGGCGCTCAACAATTTCGGTGTTCAGGAGCTGCTCAACTGCTTCGTGAAGATTGCTCCTTCGCCCCGCCCCGTGCAGGCCGAGGGCCGCATCGTTTCGCCTGAGGAGCCCAAGTTCACAGGCTTCATTTTCAAGATTACCGCCAATATCGACCCCAACCACCGTTCGTGTGTGGCATTCTGCAAAATATGCTCGGGTAAATTTGTGCGTAACGCTCCCTATCGCCATGTGCGACTGGGCAAGGATATGCGCTTCTCGTCGCCCACACAGTTTATGGCGCAGCGCAAGAGCACCATCGAAGAGGCCTATCCCGGCGACATCATTGGTCTGCCCGATACTGGTAACTTCAAGATTGGCGACACTCTTACCGAGGGCGAGGTTCTCAATTTCAAGGGATTGCCCAGCTTCTCGCCCGAGATGTTCAAATATATCGAAAATGCCGACCCCATGAAGACCAAGCAGCTTGCCAAGGGTATCGACCAGCTTATGGGCGAGGGTGTGGCACAGTTGTTTGTGAACCAGCACAACGGACGCAAGCTCATCGGTACAGTGGGACAGTTGCAGTTCGAGGTTATACAGTACCGCCTCGAGAACGAGTACAACGCAAAGTGCCGTTGGGAGCCTGTCAGCCTCTACAAGGCTTGCTGGATAGAGAGCGACGACGAGGCCGAACTCGAAAATTTCAAAAAACGCAAATATCAGTACATGGCCAAGGATATCGAGGGACGCGATGTGTTCCTTGCCGACAGCAACTATGTGTTGCAGATGGCACAGAACGATTTCAAGGGTATCAGATTCCATTTCACAAGTGAATTCTAAGCAACATGGGAACAATAGCAGATGAGGCAAAGCGTGCCATAGAGGTAATGAAAAAGGGTGGTGTGATACTCTATCCCACCGACACCGTTTGGGGAATTGGTTGCGATGCCACCAATGAAGAGGCCGTAAAACGTGTATATGAAATAAAAAAGCGTGTCGATGACAAGGCTATGCTCCTGCTTGTCGATTCGCCCGACCGCATAGTACGTTATGTATCCAAGATACCTGCTGTGGCATGGGATCTTATAGAGCTCACCACCAAGCCGTTGACCATAATATACGATGGTGCGCGCAACCTTGCCCCCAATTTGGTGGCCGAGGATGGCAGCGTGGGCATACGTGTAACATCGGAGCTCTTTTCCAAGGAACTGTGCTACCGCTTCCAGAAGGCAGTGGTTTCTACATCGGCCAATATAAGCGGCGAGCCCACACCTCGCTATTTCGCCGAGATAAATCCCGAAATAGTGGAGGCTGTCGATTATGTGGTGAACTATAAACAGCTCGAAAAGGGTACTCCCAAGCCTTCGAGCATCATCAAGCTTACGGAAAACGGCGTTGTTACAGTAATAAGACAATGAAAAACAAGGAGATGTCTTTGCTCGACCGTTTTTTCGAATGGCGCGAGAAACATATACCGCAAAATAGGTTTGTGCTCATACTTAGCTTTTTTGTGGGTGTGCTCTCGGCACTTGCTGCCTTCACGCTCAAGCACCTCATTGAGTTCATTCAAGAGATGCTTACGGGTGGTTTCAGCGTCATTTCTGGAAACTGGCTATATCTTATCTATCCTGTAATAGGTATATTCTTCTCGGGATTGTTCATTCGCAAGATTGTGCGCGACGACATCAGTCACGGAGTAACCAAGGTGCTCTATGCCATTTCGCGTCGCAAGGGACAGATAAAGCAGCACAACATGTGGTCGTCGTTGGTAGCCAGTGGTGTGACCATCGGTTTCGGTGGCTCGGTCGGAGCTGAGTCGCCCATCGTCTTCACCGGTGCCGCCATCGGTTCCAATCTGGGCAATTTCTTCCGCATGGAGAAGAAGGTGATGATGTTGTTGCTTGGCTGCGGAGCGGCCGGCGCCATTGCCGGTATCTTTAAGGCGCCCATCGCTGGTCTTGTCTTTACGCTCGAGGTGTTGATGCTCGACCTTACCATGTCGTCGTTGTTGCCCCTGCTCATTTCGAGCGTTACGGCAGCCACGCTTGCCTACATGTTTACGGGCACCGATGCCATGTTCGATTTCCAGCCCGACAAGGCTTTCGAGATAACACGAGTGCACTATGTGGTGCTGCTTGGCGTAGCGTGTGGTATCATCTCGTTGTATTTCACACACGTTACGACAGCCATCGAACGCTGGTTTCGCAAAATAGACAACCCATATAAAAAGCTGCTGCTTGGCGGCTCCATATTGAGCGTGCTCATATTCCTGTTCCCGCCGCTCTATGGCGAGGGTTACCACACTATTAACACCCTTATCAACGGCTCCGATCCATACGATGTGCTCAACAATTCGTTCTTCTATGGATATCCCGGGTTGCTGTTGCTCTTCATGCTGTTTGTGATACTCTCCAAGGCTGTCGCCTCGACGGTTACCAACTGCGGTGGCGGATGTGGAGGTATTTTTGCACCCAGCCTTTTCCTTGGTTGCATTTCGGGCTATCTGTTCTCGTCGTTGTGCAACCAGTCGTTCCTGGCAACCGATTTATCGTGTGTCAATTTCGCCCTCTTTGGCATGGCTGCGCTAATGTCGGGTGTCTTCCATGCTCCGCTTACCGGCGTCTTCCTCATTGCCGAGCTTACGGGTGGTTACGCCCTCTTCCTTCCGTTGATGATTGTGTCGGTGAGCTCATACCTGACGGTACGTGTCTTCGATAAGAACAATATCTATGCAGTGCGTCTTGCTCAACGTGGCGAGCTCATCACTCACCACAAAGATCAGGCGGTACTCACCAGTCTGAAGGTGTCCGATGTCATCGAGCGTAACTTCATGAAGGTGGAGCCCGATATGGATTTGGCCTCTTTGGTGGCTGTGGTTGCCAAGACCAAGCGCAATATGTTCCCCGTGCTCAACAGCGCGAACTATCTTGTTGGAATCGTTTATCTTGATGATATACGACACATTATGTTCCGACAGGAACTTTACCGCCGTTACAATGTGGCCGGTTTGATGCGTACGGCTCCGGTGCGTTTGGGCATAGAGGAGCCCATGGAGACCGTCATGAAGAAATTCGAAGATACACAGGCATGGAATCTTCCGGTGGAGGATGTCGATGGTACATATATCGGCTTTGTATCGAAGTCGGCCATTTTTGGCGCTTATCGTAAAACATTGTTGGATTTTACTTCCGATTGATTATGGCAGAGAAAATTCGTATAGTATATATAGGTACTCCCGATTTTGCAGTGGAGCCCTTGCGTCGCTTGTGCGAGAATGAAAAAAGCGTGGCCGATTGTGGCTACACAGTGGTTGGCGTTGTTACAATGCCTGACAGGATAATCACCCGTCGCGGTAGCAATCAGGTGCTCATGAGCCCTGTTAAGGAGTATGCTCTCTCTATGGGATTGCCTCTGTTGCAGCCCGAATCGTTGAAGGATGCGGCCTTTATAGAGGCGCTCGCTGCATGGAAGGCCGACCTGCAGATTGTGGTGGCGTTCCGCATGCTGCCCGAAATGGTGTGGAATATGCCCCGTTTGGGTACATTCAATCTGCACGCATCGCTCCTGCCGCAGTATCGTGGAGCTGCGCCTATCAACTGGGCTATAATAAACGGCGACAAAGTGAGTGGCGTGACCACATTCTTCCTGAAGCACGAAATAGACACCGGCGATGTGATTATGCAGCGCGAGGTGGAGATTACCGAGGCCGAGAATGCCGGCACCTTGCACGACAAGCTTATGCTTGTGGGCGGAGAAACCGTGGTCGATACCGTTCTTTCGATAGTGAAGGGTAGTGCAATAGCACGCGCCCAATCGACCATTTTCGATGGCGAACTGCGTCCTGCTCCCAAGATTTTCCGCGATACCTGCCGCATCGACTGGAGCCGCTGTTGCACCGAAGTGTATAATTTTGTTCGCGGTCTTTCGCCCTATCCCGCGGCATGGACCGAACTGACCGATGCTTCGGGAAATATCACCACCATCAAGATATACGAAACACGAAAGGAAATCTGCGACGTGCAGCATCCTCAGGGTACACTTGTTACCGACAACAAAACGTTTGTAAAAGTTGCCCTTAGCGATGGTTATCTGCATATAGTATCGTGTCAGTTGCCGGGTAGAAAATGCATGCCCGTAGCCGACCTGCTCCGCGGATTCAGCTTCGAAGGATTGAGCCTTGCATAGCGCAATACATACGCTTGCGGGCTCAATAGTCCCATTTTTAACGTTTATTCCTTGGAACTTACCGAATATTTACTTTTCTTTGCAAACGAAATTCTATTATTAACCTATAAAACACGATTGCCTATAGAGAAACTGTTACTCCGAACAAATTGATTAGATAGTAATGAGTAATTTGAGTAAGATGACCGACGACATGTTGGTCAACCTCTATGTAGAAGGCAATAACCAGGCGTTCGACGTGTTGTTGAACCGCCACAAGGATAGGTTGTATTCCTATATATATTTTATAGTACGTTCGCGCGAGGTAGCCGAGGATATTTTCCAGGAGACCTTCGTCAAGGCTATTGTTACCTTGCAGCAGGGACGTTATAACAGCGACGGCAAGTTCTCGGCATGGCTCACACGCATTGCCCACAACCTTGTTATCGACCAGTTCCGTCAGGAGCGCAACGAGAATGTCATTTCTAACGACGATAGCGAAATAGACCTCTTCAACAATGTGGCCTACTCCGAAGGAACCATCGAGTCGCGCATGGTGAACAATCAGGTGCTCAAGGATGTGCGCCGCTTGATTGACCTGTTGCCCGACAACCAGCGCGAAGTAATTTACATGCGCTTCTATCAGTCGCTCTCGTTCAAGGATATTGCGGCTATCACCGGTGTGAGCATAAATACAGCGCTTGGTCGCGTGCGATACGCTGTTCTCAACCTGCGTCGCATTGCCGAGGAGAGAAATATCAGCCTCGCATTGGAGGTGGCATGATAAATATTATGTAAAAAAACTGAGGCCACATATAATATATCCGTTGCGGTTGCGTTATTATATTAAACAACTTAAACAGATAGCCTATGGATGACCTCTTTACCCAAACAACAGAAATAACCGAAAAGGAGATACGTTTGGCCTTGTGTAACGAGCCGCTTTTCTCGCCCAAGGAAAAGACCTTGGATTTCATAAAGAATTTTGCACGCAGTTTCCGTGCCGAGAATAATATGGACGTGTCTGTTTCCTATAATTAACTGAATACTATTGATTAGACCATTACGCGCTGCATGCATTTTTATGTATGCAGCGTTTTTTTTGTCCAACGCACGGTAAATGAAGAAACTTTTTGTAGGATTATCAATATTTTCGTTTCTTTTTGTATCTTCGTGCATAAATAAATGTGTTATGCGTAGAATAAGAGGGCGCGATGCCAATATGCGCTTCCTTTTCGGAAGTGTCTTTTTCTTTTTTATTATAATTGTGGTAATAGGGCTTTTCAGCTACTTTGCCCTTGAGCAGTATATGAGCAACCCCGAAGCGGCCAAAAAGGCGGCGGTGGTTGCAAAACCGCACTACGACTACTCGGTGCGTTTCGATAAGGGCTTCGAGGGGCAATCGTTTGTGCTTTACCTGAACGACAGCCTGTTGTATGCGGGTTCTCCCGTCGATGTCGATACGGTGATACGCGCAAATCGCCTGGCGGCCGAAAATTCGCTGCTTGTGGTCGATAAGAACAGCGATATAATTGTATCAATCATCGAGCTTGGCAAGCGTGGCGATGTGCTGCTCAAATATAACAACGGCGCGGTGTCGTCGCACATAAAGGAGTAGCCCGCGTTGGCTGTTTCCCCGTCGTAAACAGTAAATTGTTTAACCTACTTATATATTAAAAATTATGAAGAAACATGTCCGTTTCCTGTTTCCGTTGTTGTCGCTGTTTTTGTTGGCGGCATGTAACAATGTAAAAGTTTATAACGCTTCGGACTTCGGTATATATCCAAATACCGGCGAGGATGTTTCAAAGGCTGTTTCAAAGGCGCTGGCTACCATCAAGGCCGACCGCAATGGAGCACCTGCAACCCTCGTATTCCCTGCGGGTGAATATGATTTTTATCCCGACAGCGCTACCGTTCGCGAGTATTATATCTCGAACCACGACCAGATGAACCCCAAGCTTGTGGCTGTTCCTCTCGAGGGTATGAAGAACTTCACACTAAAGGGATTGCGCGACGAAGAGGCAGGCTGTGCCGCCGAGTTCTACATGAATGGCCGCATGTTGCCCATCGCCATGATCGATTGCGAGAACTGTAAGGTAGATGGCATTGGCATCGACACACGTGTGCCGCAGATTTCACAGGTGACCGTAGTAGAGAACGACGCCGAGAATGGTTATATAACCTATACCATTGCTCCCTATGTCGATTACACTATCGAGAATGGCAACCTTGTGGTATATGGCAGCAACTGGAAGCATACACCCATGTGGGGTATTGCATTCGACGGTGCAACCCGCCATTTGGTATATCGCACAAGCGACATCGGAGTAGGAACAAAGGGTGTTGAGGAGATTGCTCCCCGCACCATCCGCGCACCCTGGCGCGACGCCCGCCTCGTTCCCGGAACAGTGGTGGCTATGCGTCCCTACACACGTCCCACTCCCGGTGTGCTAGTTTCCAAGTGCAAGGATACATATCTGCTGAACACCACCGTTTACTATGCCGAGGGTATGGGTCTTTTGGCACAGGCCAGCGAGAATATCACACTCGATGGCTTCAACGTGGCTCTCCGCAACGACGAGCGCTACTTCACCACACAGGCCGATGCAACCCATTTCTCGGGCTGCAAGGGTTTCATTCGTTCGGTGAATGCTCTTTACGAGGGTATGATGGACGACGCCATAAATGTACACGGTACCTATCTGCGCGTTATCAAGCGCCTCGATGACAACACCGTCATCGGTCGTTACATGCATCCCCAGGCCTACGGTTTCTATTGGGGTGGAGCAGGCGACAAGGTGCATATTGTGAAATCGGATGTAATGGAGATTTTTGGCGAGAACAAGGTTGCTGCAATAGAACCATACGACCAGGAGCAGTTCGAGGGTAGCAAGGAATTCAAGATTACATTCGAGCAGCCTCTGCCCGCCGATGTAGATAATGGTAAATATGGCATCGAAAACCTTGAATGGACTCCCGAGGTATATTTCGCAGACAATGTAATCCGTAACAACCGCGCGCGTGGTACATTGTTCAGTACTCCCAAACGCACTATTGTAGAGCGAAACTTCTTCGACCACACATCGGGTGCAGCCATATTGCTCTGTGGCGACTGCAACGGTTGGTTCGAGACAGGCGCATGCCGCGACGTTGTTATCCGCGACAACCGTTTCGTTAATTCGCTCACAAACATGTTCCAGTTTACCGATGCCGTTATCTCAATCTATCCCGTTATCCCCGAGCTTTCACGTCAGGAGAAATATTTCCACGGTGGCGACGGTAAGGGCGTGGTTATAGAGAACAACGTGTTCGAGACATTCGATGCTCCTCTAGTCTATGCTAAATCGCTCGACGGTCTTGTGTTCCGTGGCAACAAGGTGGTCACTACAAACGACTTCAAGCCCTTCCATTGGAACCGTCACCGCTTCCTTTTCGACAAGGTGACCAATGTGGTTATCGAGGGTAACGAGTTCGATGGTGGCTTCGACGAGAACAGCGACGTCAAGTACAGATACTAATCCCGCGGTAGCGGCTCGATGCAGTCTGCTTACCTGTTGGTGAAATAAAAATGAGCGCCTCTTGCGGGGCGCTCATTTTTATGTTGTCTGTTTTGTGCTTTCTTAGTTCTTCAGGTTCTTGAAGAAGAACTCGGTTATCATTTCGAACATGTGCTGACGTGTTTTTGAACCGTAGTATATGCTGTGGTTGCTGTCGGGGTAGATAGCAGTGCTGAACTGCTTGCCGGCCTGTGTCAGCGCGTAAATGTATCGTGTCATGTTGCGGAAGTGTACGTTGTCGTCGGCTGTTCCGTGAATGAGCAGCAGGTTGCCGTGTAGCTTGTTCACATTTACAATGGCCGAACCGTTGTCATATCCCTCCTTATTCTCTTTGGGGGTACGCATGTAACGCTCTGTATATACTGTGTCGTAGAAACGCCAGTCGGTGGGAGCCGCAATAGCTACTCCGGCCTTGAACACGGGGGTGCCCTCGCTCATGGCCATCAGTGTGTTGTAGCCACCGAAGCTCCAGCCCCATATTGCTATGTTGTTCTTATCCACATAAGGCAGTGTGCCCAAATATTTTGCAGCCTCCACCTGGTCTTTCGATTCGTATTTGCCGAGTGACATGTATGTGCATTTACCGAACTTGGTGCCTCGGCCTGCTGTTCCGCGACCATCGACACATACCATGATGAATCCGTTGCTTGCCATGTAGCTCTCGAAAAGGCCGCCACCATACTGTCCAATAGCCCATGTGTCCTTCACCTTCTGTGAATAGGGGCCGCTGTACTGGTGCATGATTACGGGGTATTTCTTGTTTGCATCGAAATCTACGGGCTTAATCATCCAGCCATAGAGTGTGACGCCATCGCTGTTGGTGAATGTGAAAATCTCCTTGCTACCTACGTTTATGCCCTTCAATCGCTCGAGAAGGTCGTTGTTGTCGAGGATGGTTGCAAGTTCCTGACCGTTGTTGTCGTTGATGGTTACAACGGGCGGTGTGGTCAGGTTCTGGTAGTTGTTGATGAAGTATTTAAGGCTCTTGCTGAATATGGCGCTGTTTGTTCCGAGCTTCTGTGTCACGCGTGTCTTCTTGTTTTTGGCGTCAATCTTATAAACCGCGCTCTGTGTGGGGTTGCCCTCGTTGCTCGAGTAGTAGAATATGTTCTTCTTCTCGTCCCAGCCGATAAATCCGTTCACGTCGTATTCGCCCTTGGTGAGCTGTTTCACCAGATTGCCACCGATGGTGTACAGATAGAGGTGGTTGTAGCCGTCGCGCTCGCTCTGCATTACGAAATGGTTCTTGAAGAATGTAAGATCCTGGTAGGTGGTTTCGTTTATGTATTCGGGGCTCTCCTCGCGCAGTATGCGTTTGCACAATCCCGACAAGGGGTTAGCCTTGAAGATATCCATGCAGTTCTGGTGACGGTTCAGTGTCACGATGGCAAGGAATTCGGGGTCCTCGGTGAACTGTATGCGGGGGATGTAGCTTGTGCTGTCGATGGGAAGGTCGAGCTTGCGTGTCACGCGGTTCTTTATATCGAATGTGTGTACGGTGACGGTTGAATTCTGTGCGCCGGCTACGGGGTATTTGTAGCTATAGGGCTTCTTGTAGTCGTCGTACTCGTGGTTCGATGCGCCGGTGGGTATGTACATGGGCATGTCGTAGTTCATCACCTTGCTCTCGTCGTAGCGAATGTAGGCAAGCACCTTGCTGTCGGCGCTGAAATCGAACGAGCGGCTTGTGGCGAACTCCTCTTCATATACCCAGTCGGGTAATCCGTTTATTATCTCGCCGAATTTGCCGTCGGTGGTAATCTGCGATTCGCTACTGTTGAAGAGCAGCTTCACCAGGAACAGGTTGTTCTCGCGTGCAAAGGCAATCATGGTGCCGTCGGGCGAGAAGATGGGCTCCTGCTGGGGACCGTTCTCCGAGAGGGGCTGCAATTTGTTGTTCTTGCGCGAATATACGTGATATTCGGCGGTAAACGAATGACGGTATATGTGGTTGGTGCGTGTCTGTATGAGCATGCGTGCCTCGTCGGGCGAGAAGATATAGCCGTCTATGCGTTTGAAATTACAGTTGCGTGCTGTATTTACGTCGAAGAGCGTGTCGGTGACAGCACCGTTTTTGAACGAATGGCACAATATCATTTTGCGGTCGCTGCTCAGCTTGGCAAAGTGTTCGCCGTCGTTCATGGGGTGTATGCCCGAGAAGCCCTTGGCGCTGAATGTGCCGTTAACAACCTCTTTTAGTTCAATGTCGCGCGGGTTGGCGTTGAGGGTTGCCACTGCGACAAACGATAATAGGATAGATAGAATTTTTTTCATATGATGTGTTTTGTTTTTCTTCACGCGAAGATACGGATAAAAAACGATATATCAGGGCTGTGCCTTTACTTTTGTGTATATTTATTTACAGTACATTATTTGCGCGAAACAGCATTTCTTGCCCGAATATGTGTGTATATTGCCCGTTTGTTCGTACATTTGCTTTGCAATGGAGAGAAAAGAACGATTCTACTATAATGATTATGGGAATTATATGCGCCGCCATTTCGATTTCAAGGTGCAGAAGATTTCCATCGATGGCGGTTTCACCTGTCCCAATCGCGACGGCACCAAGGGCACGGGTGGTTGCACCTATTGCAATAATCGCACATTCAATCCTGCCTATTGCCATCGCAACCGTTCGGTTACCGAGCAGATGAACGAGGGCATCGCCTTCTTCTCGCACAAGTATCCGCAGATGCGTTACTTGGCCTATTTTCAGGCATATACCAACACCTACGATTCGCTCGATGTGCTACGCGCCCGATACGAAGAGGCACTTGCCGTCGATGGGTGCGTGGGGATTGTCATAGGCACCCGTCCCGATTGCATGCCCGACGAACTGCTCGATTATCTGTCGCGCCTTTCGCGGCGCGTGTATGTGATGGTCGAGTATGGCGTCGAGAGCACCGACGACACCACGCTGCTACGCATAAACCGCGGACACGATTATGCTACGGCTGTCGATGCAGTGGAGCGTACCGCTGCCCACGGACTGCTTGTCGGGGTGCACATTATTCTTGGGCTGCCCGGCGAGGAGCGTGCTTCGTTTGTGGCACAGGCACGCATGCTGTCGCAGCTGCCTATAACAACGCTCAAGCTCCATCAGTTGCAGCTTATTCGCGGCACTCGCATGGCCGAGGAGTATGCCGAGAATCCTTCCGATTTCCATCTGTTCCGCCTCGAGGAGTATATAGAGGTGGCTGTCGATTATTTGGAAAATCTGCGCCCCGATATCGTTGTCGAGCGCTTCGCGTCGCAGTCGCCCAAGGAACTGCTCATAGCGCCCGATTGGGGATTGAAGAACCATGAACTGGTGGATAAGATAAAGCGTCGCATGCGCGAGCGCGATACGTGGCAGGGCAAATTTTATGCCGACGCCAAGTAGTTTGCGCGGTTTATCTCCCTTTCGGTTGATTATTCCGCCGTTTTGCTGTAAATTTGTCTCCGTGACGAATGAACAGAATGTTTAATATATTTTCATAGAAATAACCGTTTCGGAATATTATGGTAAAAATCTATTTGACACGACATGGAGAGACAATAGAAAACAGTCGCGGACTCTTTCAGGGACATGCCCCCGGACATTTGTCCGATAAGGGTAAGGAGCAGGCTGCGCTGTTGGGCATTACATTGAAGGATATGACATTCGATGCCATGTTCTGTAGCGATTTGCAGCGTTGCAAGGACACTGCTGCCATTGCTTTGGGCGAGAGGGTGGCCGACCTTAATTATACTCCCATGCTTCGCGAAAGAGATATGGGCAATTTCTCGGGTAAGGAGATTAAGGGCGCAGTGCTCGACGACAGCGTGGAATCGACCGAGTCTATGCTGGAACGTGCAAAAACTTTCCTCCGTTTCCTCGATACCGAGTATGCTGGCAAGAAGGTGCTTGTAATCAGTCATGGCTATTTTGCGCGAATCATACAGTCGGTAATAGAGAATGTCGATTATACCACCCTGCACAAATTGGATAACTGCGAGGTTAGGGAATTCGTTTGGAGTGAGTAGCTCCAAGGCCTTCTCCCGGTTGATATAAAAAAATAGGCATCTATCTGATAGATGCCTATTTTTATCTTTTAAGATAAGGAGAATTACTTAAGAGCGAAAATCTCTTCGTCCTCTACGATGCATGAGAAGATTTTGTCCTCACGAAGAAGCCAACCGAGTCCCAAGTAAAGCTCTTTCTCTTTCAATTTTGCAGCAGTTTTAATCTCTTTAAGGGTAAGACCCTCTGAACCGTTAAGCGCATTCCAAATGCGGCCTGCGATTTCTCCAGCCTTTTCTGTCATCATAATTTTTCTATTTTTAAATTTAAGATTCTGATTCTCGGGCGCAAAGGTATGTGTTATTTCTTGAAAATAATTATTGCATCCGAAATATTAAACATTTTTTAACTAAATTTTACCCTAATCGCCTCTCTGTTTTGAAAAATCAGTACAATTTAGTAATTTATAAGTCTTTAGTAACTATTGTTCGAAGTTTTTGCCGGCCTTGTACTCCTCCCATATTCTGGCAGCTTCTTCGACCATTTTCACGCATGGTCTTTTCTTGAAGTACTCGGCTGTTCTTGCTTCGGGGGTGGGTGGAGTGGGGGCCTCTTTGCTTAGTCCCAACAGCTCGGCGCATACGGTTGAGCCGTTGCGCTTTTCGAACTCCTTGGCGAGCATCTGCACCACCTTGTAGTTGTTCTCCTTGCCATCCTTGTCCTTGCCTTCGGTGCATCCGGTCTCGAGGCCGGCGAGCATGAATAGTCCGCAGGCGGCGCCACATGTCTTTCGCATGCGTCCGATGCCGCCGCCGAACGATGCTGCCATCTTCAGGGCCTGTTCGCGGGTAAATCCATAATCCTCGGCATATGCAGCCACCACCGCCTGTGAGCAGTTGTAGCCCTCTTTGAACAGTTCTACTGCTTTTTCTATCTTGCTTTCCATTGTGTGTCTTTTAGTCGATTAGTCCTCTGCGTCTTAACATCGCTTGGGGGTTGGGGTCGGCGCCTCTGAAGCGGCGATACTGCTCCATGGGCTCCTCGCTACCTCCCATTTCGAGCAGGTGACGGAATGCCTTTGCAGTTGCGGCGTCGAATATTCCGCGCTCTTTGAAAAGCTCGAATGCGTCGGCGTCGAGAACCTCGGCCCACAGATATGCGTAGTAGCCAACTGAATATCCGCTGTTGAATATGTGCGAGAAATTGCATGTGCGGTAGCGGTATTCAATCTCGGGGATAAATCCTATCGCGTTGCGCAGCTCCTGTTCGAACTGGTTGCAGTCGAACTCGTCGTCATACTCCCCGAGGCTGTGTATCTTCATGTCAAGCAAGGCTGCTGCTACGAGCTCGGTTGTTTCGAAGCCCGAATTGAAGTGCGAAGCTCTATTGATCTTCTCTATCAGCTCGTCGGGAATGGCTTCTCCGGTCTGGTAGTGCTTGGCGTATGTCTTGAGCACCTCGGATTCCATGGCCCAATGCTCGTTTATCTGCGAGAAGAGCTCCACGAAATCGTGTTTTACGTTTGTGCCGCTCACCGAGGGGTAGTGGGCCTGTGTCATCATGCCATGGAGCGCGTGTCCGAATTCGTGGAACAGGGTGAGTGTTTCGTCGATGTTGAGCAACGAGGGGGTGTCGCCCGATGCGGGAGTGAAATTACATACGTTCACAATCATGGGGCGGGTGTTGTAGTCGCCCAGGTTTATCTGATTTACGAAATTGGTCATCCATGCACCCGAACGCTTCGATTTTCTCGGGAAGAAATCAACGTAGAATATACCAAGGTGCTGCTGCTTGTCGTCGAGAACCTGGAATACCTTCACGCCGTCGTTGTAGATGGGGATATCCTTGCGCTCCACGAACGACAGGCCGAAGAGCTTGGTGGCGCAGTCGAAGGCTCCGCCGAGCACGTTGTCCAGCTTGAAGTAGGGCTTAATCTCGTTCTCGTCGAGTGAGTATTTTACCTTGCGCAGCTTCTCGGTGTAGTACATCCAGTCCCAGCCGGCGAGCTTGAAGCCGCCCTTTTCCTTGTCGATGAGTGCCTGCAATTCGGTTGCCTCCTCCTTGGCGCGTTTTATGGCAGCCTCCCATATATTGTTCATCAGCTGCATGGCTGCTTCGGGTGTCTTGGCCATCTTCACATCCATTTTGAAGTCGGCGTATGTGTCGAAGCCCAGCATTTTGGCTTTGCTGAGTCGCAGTTTCAGTATATCTCTGATGATGCTTTTGTTATTGTACGGGTTATCGTTGCTACCCCTGTTGTAGTAGGCCTTGTATATTTTTTCGCGCAGTTCGCGGTTGTCGGCATATTGCAGGAAGGGGATGCAGCTGGGCTTGTCCAGTGTGAAGAGCCATCCTTCGACGCCCGCCTCCTTGGCAGCCGATTGCGCAGCGTCGCGTACGCTCTGTGGCAGACCGCTCAAATCCTTTTCGTCTGTTATTATCATCTGGAACTGCTTGCTGTCGTCGAGCAGGTTCTTTCCGAATCTTATCGACTCCAGGCCTATCTGTGTGTCGATGTCCAAAAGCATGCGTTTCTCTGTTTTGTCGAGCAGTGCACCACCGCGAACAAAATCCTTGTAGTAGTTCTCGAGCACAATGCTCTGCTCCTCGCTCAGGTTGAGCATTTCGCGGTTGTCATACAGCGTGCGTATGCGCTTGAAGAGATCGTCGTTCATGTATATGAATCCGTTGAGCTCGGTCAATTTGGGGGTGATGCTGTTCTCTATTTGCAGCATCTCGTCGTTGGAGTCGCTTTCGTTCAGAGTGAAGAATATGCAGCTCACCTTGTCGAGCAGGCGGCCGCTGAGCTCCAATGCGTCGATGGTGTTGGCATATGTGGGCGCCTCCTTGCAATCTATAATCTTCTGTATCTCGGCCATTTTCTCGGCGATGCCCTGTTCGAATGCCGGCAGAAAATCAGATGTTTTATACTTGTCGAATTCCGGTGCGCCGAACGGAGCAGTGCTCTCGACGGTGAGCGGGTTTATCGTCTCGGGTGCTTTGTTGCATGATGTGTGTGTCAGCATGGTTGCAAAAATGATAGATAGAACAAAAATCTCTTTTTTCATTATATATTACTATTGAAATTATTTCTTTTACAAAAATACGAACTAACGAGCGAAACGCCAAACATGTTTGAGCTTTTCCGAGGCGCGGCTAATCAAATGCAATAAAACCGTTGGCCGGTCGTTTTTTTATCATTAAAAATAGACCGTTTTTAAGCTAAAAAATATATCTTTGCAGATTGATAGAAGGCGTGGTGCATAGTAGCCTTACGCCTCCATTAGTAATTCAGTTTAACAAAGCAATATGGCAACAGTTGACGACAAAAAGATTATCTTTTCGATGGTAGGTCTGAGCAAGACTATCAAGCAGACAAACAAACAGATTCTTAAGAATATTTATCTATCGTTCTTCTACGGTGCAAAGATTGGTATCGTGGGTATGAACGGTGCCGGTAAATCTACACTTATGAAGATTATTGCCGGACTCGACAACGACTACCAGGGAAATGTGGTGTGGTCGCCCGGATACTCTGTTGGCTATCTTCCCCAGGAACCCCATTTGCAGGATGGAAAGACTGTGATGGAGTGTGTGAAAGAGGGTGTGCAGGCTACAGTGGACGCTCTTGCCGAGTATGAGGAAATCAATCTTAAGTTCGGTCTTCCCGAGTATTACGAGGATGAGAACAAGATGAATGAACTTTTTGCACGTCAGGGCGAGTTGCAGGATATTATAGACGCAACCGATGCTTGGAACCTTGACAGCAAACTGGAGCGTGCAATGGCTGCATTGCGCTGTCCTGCTCCCGACGAACTTGTCGATCACCTTTCGGGTGGTGAGCGCCGCCGTGTGGCATTGTGCCGTCTGCTTCTTCAGAAACCCGACGTGCTGTTGCTCGACGAGCCTACCAACCACCTCGATGCCGAGAGTATCGACTGGCTGGAGCAGCACCTCAACCAATACGAAGGCACTGTTATTGCCGTTACTCATGACCGTTACTTCCTCGACGATGTTGCTGGATGGATTCTCGAACTCGACCGTGGCGAGGGAATTCCTTGGCAGGGCAACTACTCATCTTGGCTCGACCAGAAGACAAAGCGTATGGAGCAGGAAGAGAAGAGCGCAAGCAAGCGCCGTAAGTCGCTCGAGCGCGAACTCGAGTGGGTGCGCATGGCACCCAAGGCACGTCAGGCAAAGGGTAAGGCACGTCTTAACTCATACGAGAGAATGTTGAATGAGGATCAGAAAGAGCGTGAGGAGAAACTTGAAATCTTTATTCCCAACGGTCCTCGCTTGGGTAACAAGGTTATCAACGCCGAGCATCTTGCAAAATCGTTTGGTAGCAAGACACTCTTTACCGACCTTAACTTCACATTGCCCCCCAACGGCATTGTGGGTGTGATTGGTCCTAACGGTGCAGGTAAGACAACGCTGTTCCGTATGATTATGGGTCTTGAAACTCCCGACGCTGGTTCGTTCGAGGTTGGTGAGACTGTAAAACTGGCCTATGTGGATCAGAATCACAAGGACATCGTTGCCGACAAGAGCGTTTACGAGGTAATGAGCGGTGGCAGCGAGCTTATGCGTTTGGGCGGTAAGGAGATTAACGTACGCGCATATCTTTCGCGTTTCAATTTCTCGGGTGCCGACCAGGAGAAAAAATGTGGTGTACTCTCGGGTGGTGAGCGCAATCGTCTGCACCTTGCAATGGCGTTGAAAGAGGGCGGTAACGTGCTTCTTCTCGACGAGCCTACCAACGACATCGATGTGAACACCTTGCGTGCGCTCGAGGAGGGTCTCGAGAACTTCGCCGGTTGTGCAGTGGTAATCAGCCACGACCGTTGGTTCCTCGACCGTATATGTACACACATCATTGCTTTTGAGGGCGACGGAAACGTATATAGTTACGAGGGTTCATACTCCGATTACGAGGAGCACAAGATGAAACGCCTTGGTATCGATGAGCCTAAGAAGGCAAGATACCGCAAACTTATTGAGGATTAATTAAAAACGAAATATACTGATGAAGACAGTAATTGAGCCGTCAGTTATCGACGGCATTATGCAGGAAATGGAAATTTCCGACGTTAAAAAAGCCTCTATCCGTCAGATTGGTGCGGTGGTGCGCGAGGCCGAAAAACGTACCGGCACCGAATATATTCATTTCGAGATGGGTGTCCCCGGACTACCCCCCTCGGCAGTGGGCGTAAAGGCCGAGTGCGAGGCGCTTCAGCGTGGTGTGGCTTCGGTCTATCCCATCATCGATGGTATTCCCGAGGTTAAGGAGCAGGCATCGCGCTTCATGAAGGCGTTTGTGGACGCCGATATCCCCGCTGCATGTTGCATCCCCACAGTGGGCTCAATGCAGGGTACATTTGCATCTATGATGCTCGCTTCGCAGCTCGACCCCAAGAAGGACACAATACTATACATCGACCCCGGTTTTTCGGTACAGAAAATGCAGGCCGAGGTTATCGGATTGAAAATTGCATCGTTCGACCTTTCGGACTATCGTTGCGAGAAGCTCGAGGCTAAGCTCGAAAGCTATTTCGCGCAGGGAAATATTTGCACCGTAATCTATTCGAGCCCCAACAACCCCACGTGGATGTGCTTGAACGAGCAGGAACTTGAGATTATAGGTCGCCTGGCTACCAAGTACGATGTTGTTGTCATTGAGGATATGGCCTACATGACCATGGATTTCCGTCGTGACATGAGCAAGCCCTTCGAGCCCCCTTATCAGCTCACCGTGTCGAAATATACCGACAACTATGTGATTATGATGAGTGCTTCCAAGATATTCAGTTATGCCGGTCAGCGCATCGCCATGGCTTGTATCTCGCCCAAGCTCTACGAGCGTCACTACGACAGCCTCAAAGAGCGCTACGGCATTGCCCGCTTCGGCGCTGCCTATGCTTATATCTTCCTCTATACATTCTCGTCGGGCGTTTCACACTCGGCGCAGTATGCAATGGCTGCCATGCTGAAGGCTGCTTGCGATGGCGAATACAATTTCGTGGAGGATGTAAAGGAGTATGCCGACCGCACTGCGAAAATAAAGGATATCCTTTCGCGTACAGGCTTCCACATTGTGTATGACAAGGACAACGACGAGCCCGTGAGCGACGGCTTCTTCTTCACCATCGGCTACAAGGATATGGATGGTGCCGAGCTGTTGCAGGAACTTCTCTATTACGGTGTGAGTGGTATCGACCTCTCTACTACAGGTAGCACCAAGAAGGGTATTCGTGCTTGCTCGTCGAATATCAAGCCCCACCATTACGCGTTGCTCGAAGAGCGTCTTAAGCTCTTTAACGAGAACCATTGATACGTGCGGTGCGATACACTCGCATTGCTGTGATATAAAACGCTACCGATGCTGCTTAGACAGCATCGGTAGCGTTTTATATTGGCGCAGGATATACGTGTAACCTTAGGCTGTGTTTGATATTATGAACGGTCTAACCGCTATTCCAAAAATCCAAATACCCTGCGGCTGATGTTTTGATGTCGCCGAAGGGATTTAAGGTTACCTTTTACAAAAAGAAAATCATTTGGAGTAGGTTGGTGGTAAGCAATATACCAAGAAGGTAATGATAAGGTAGATTATGTGCTATTAAATCATTCGCCAGTGCGCCAGTGCGCATTAAAGCTTTTAAGCATTCCCGCTACTCTTTCAAACGATAAAATTTCACCCAATCGATAACCATTTCGGCCGGTAGCTCATTGGGGTTGGGCACGCCCACCCATTTACCACCTATCTGCATGTCAATGAGCAAGTAGAACGGGGTGCCAAAGGGGTATTGCCCTTTCTTGTCGGTGGCTATGCGTGGGTATGTGAAAGTGTGCTTGCCGTTGATAGAAAACCTAAGGCTGTCGGGCAGTATCTCCACCGCATATACATTGTAGTCGTTGGGCTTTATGGGCGAGGTGATGCTCTGCTTGGGGGTGTCCTGTTTCAGCACGTATGTGTAGTAGCTGTGTACGGTTTGATAGGCAATGGTGTCGTGGTTCAGTCGTTCCATGATGTCTATCTCGCCGCCGTCGGGCCATCCGCTGTTTTCGGGTAGCATCCATATGGCAGGCCATGCGCCTTGTGCGCCTTTGAGCAGGGCTTTCACTTCTACCTTGCCGTGTGTGATGGTGGCTTTACCTTTGGTATATACTCCGCCGGTGAGGTAGGGTGCCGTGTCGCTTGGCGCGACGTCGTTCACAATGCCCAACAGAGTGAGCTTGCCGCCCGATACGTTGTAGCACTTTTCGTTGTGGCTCATGTAGTTCTGCCAATCGGGGGTTCCACGAGGGATTTTCGTCCATCGCTTGTAGTTTATCTCCTTGCCTCTGAAATTTTCCTTCCACAGCAGTTTGTACTTTTGTGCGGGTAGCGTCAGTGGCGATAGCAGCATGATGAACATTAGTAGGGTTGCTGTTCTCATTGTGGGTGGGCTTTTGTGGTTCGTTAATAAAATTATACGCATGGTTTTGGGGCCATGCGTATAATTTTTTGTCTGTCGGTTATTCCTCTTCGTCGTCTATCGCGCCGCAATATGCAAGCTCGCCTTCCACAACGAAGAATAGCTCTTCGGGGTCGTACTCGCCGATATTGTCCTTCTTGGCCTCCTTGGCTACATATTTGGCGATGGCGTCGATGTCTATCTCTATGAAGCCGTCGGCGTCGCCCTGCGAATCGAATATGCCGCTCTTGTCGTAGTAGTCGTAGATGGTGTCGAGGAAATAGTAAAATTCGTCGTCGCTGAACTTTTCTTTAAGGTCCTGGGGGAGTCGTTGACGGATGAACTCAATGGTCTTGTCGTCGTCGAGGTCCTCTTTGTTGAATTCGTCGTTCTGCATGGTGTGTGGTTTTGTGTGTGAATTAAAGAAGCTTTTCGAATTTCTCCTGGATGGCTGCTTTCGACATTGAGCCAACGAATTTATCTACCACTTCGCCGTTTTTGATGAACAATACGGTGGGTACGTTGCGTATGCCATATTCGTCGGTGAGGTCGGTAGCCTCTTCAACGTCGCATTTTCCTACAAGGATGCGTCCATCATACTCCTCGGCGAGCTCGGCGATGGCGGGAGCTATCTGGCGGCAGGGACCGCACCATGTTGCCCAAAAATCGAGTACTTTGGGAAGTTCCGATGCAAAAAACTCTTTTGCATTGCTGTCAGTTACTGTAATTTCCATAGTTCTTTATTTTTATATTTATATCAGTTTAGTTTGTATTCAAAACCGGGTAGTCCTTTTACGTAATCTATGAAATTCTGGTCTATATTTATTGAATAGTCCAAAGATACTAAACTTAATGTAAATTCATGCTCAATATCGCGGATATTAAGATAAATTTTACTTTTTCCGGGCTTTTCGCGTATATATTCCATAAGGTCATCAACAATTTGCGGTGTCAGTTGCTCCACGGCAAACGACAGGGTGATGCTCTTGATGGAGCTCTCCTTTATCTCGGACAGCAACTGTATGTTGCTTATGTTGAATTCGTACGAATTGGGGTCCCAACGCTTGGGCTGGCACATACCTGTGATATATACGAAGTTGCCTTGTATCAGGTAGTTCTGCTTGTCGAGCCAGTCCTTTCCGAAGAGTGATATTTCGGCCTTGCCCGAAAAATCCTCGATGGTTACAATACCATATGGGTTGCCCTTCTTGGTAAATCCGGTGCGAGGCGGGTCGGTTACAAGACCGCCCATCGATATTTTGCGTCCGGCAAGAGCGTTTTTGTCGGCAAGCTCGGTGACCCTGGTGTTGCAGAATTCGTTCAGCACCAACGAGTACTCGTCCAGCGGGTGTGCTGATAGGTATATGCCCACAAGCTCGCGCTCCTTGTTCAGTCGTGCCAGTGTGCTCCACTCCTCGGCTATGGGTATCTCGGGGGTGGGGATATCGGCCATGCTCTGCTCGCCGAAGAGCGAAATTTGCGAGTTCATCTTCTCCATCTGGTAGCGGTTGCCGTAGCGCACAAGCGTCTCGAGGAATTGCTCGCCCTTGCTGTTCGTGCCCATGTACTGCTCGCGTGTGATGTTGTCGGGCAGGCCGTCGAAGGCGCCCGACAGGGCAAGGCACTCAAGGTTCTTGCGGTTGCAGGCGGTGAGGTTCACGCGCTGCACGAAATCGAATATGCTTGTGTATGGGCCGTTGGCCTCGCGCTCGTTGATGATAGACTGAACGGCGTTTTCGCCCACGCCCTTCACGGCGCACAGTCCGAAGCGGATGTCGCCATGCTTGTTCACGGCAAATTTGCGACGCGACTCGTTTACATCGGGGCCCAACACGTTTATGTTCATGCTTTTGCATTCCTGCATCAGCTTGGTGATTTCGGTGATGTTCGATAGGTTGCGGCTGAGCGAACCTGCCATGTACTGCGATGGGTAGTGTGCCTTCAGATAGGCTGTCTGGTAGGCTACCCACGAGTAGCATGTGGCATGCGACTTGTTGAACGCGTACGAAGCAAATTTCTCCCAGTCGGCCCAGATTTTTTCCAGCACCTTGGGGTCGTGGCCGTTGGCCTGTCCGCCGTTGATGAACTTGGGCTTCAGCTCGTCCAGCTTGTCCTTCAACTTCTTACCCATAGCCTTACGCAGCGTGTCGCTCTCGCCACGGGTGAAATTGGCCAGCTGGCGCGACAATAACATCACCTGCTCCTGATATACGGTGATGCCGTATGTGTCCTTCAGGTATTTCTCCATGCAGGGGATGTCGTATTGCACAAGCGAGGGGTCGTGCTTACGGCTGATGAAGTCGGGGATGTAGTCCATGGGACCCGGGCGGTAGAGGGCGTTCATGGCTATGAGGTCTTCGAAGGTGCTGGGCTGCAGTTCGCGCAGGTACTTCTGCATTCCCGGCGACTCGAACTGGAATGTACCTATGGTGTTTCCCTTGCAATAGAGGGCATAGGTCAGTTCGTCGTCGATGGGTATGTTGTCTATATCCACTTTTATGCCAAGGCTCTGTCTGATGTTCTCGATGGCCTCGTTGATGACCGAAAGGGTTTTCAATCCCAAGAAGTCCATCTTGATGAGGCCCGTATCCTCGATGACGCTGCCTTCGTATTGTGTTACAAGCAGTTTCTCGCCGCTCTCCTTGTCCTCGGCGATACTTGTAGGCACGTGGTCGGTGATGGCGTCGCGGCAGATGATGATACCACATGCGTGTACGCCGGTGTTGCGCACGTTGCCCTCGAGCATCTTGGCATATTTGATGGTGTCGCGCATCTTGATGTCGGGCGACGCCTCGGCCTCGCGCAGCTCGGGCACGACGGATATGGCGTTCTTCAGGTTCATTTTCAAGCCGTCGGGCAGGCGGTCGGGGATGGCCTTGCACAGCTTGTTCGATATGTCGAGGGGTAGTTTTTCTACGCGTGCGACATCCTTGATGGCGAGCTTGGTTGCCATTGTACCGTAGGTGATGATGTGGGCCACCTTCTCGGCTCCATATTTATTGGTTACCCATTTGAGCACCTCGGCTCGGCCGTCGTCGTCGAAATCGACGTCGATATCGGGGAGTGAGATACGGTCGGGGTTAAGGAAACGCTCGAACAGCAGGTCGTATTTTATGGGATCGACACGTGTGATGCTCAGTGCGTATGCCACCACGCTACCTGCGGCTGAACCACGGCCGGGGCCCACCGACACGCCAAGCTCCTCGCGTGCCGCCTTTATGAAGTCCTGCACGATGAGGAAGTAGCCGGGGAAACCCATGGTCTTCATGATGTGGAGCTCGAAATCTATTCGCTCAATAAGCTCCTGGCTGAAGGGCTCGGGGTATAGCTTCTTGGCGCCGTCGTATGTGAGCTTGCGCAGATAGTCGCCCTCGAGCTTGATGCGGTAGAGCTTGTCGTAGCCGCCGAGCTTCTTTATCTTCTTTTCGGCCTCCTCCTGCGACAGCACCACGTTGCCCTTCTCGTCGCGGGTGAATTCGTTGAAGAGGTCTTCGTGGGTGTATTTTTCGCGATACTGCTCCTCGGTGCCGAAATCCTCGGGGATGGCGAAGGTGGGCATGATGGGGGCATTGTCGATGCTGTAGAATTCCACCTTGTCGAGCACCTCTATGGTGTTGGCAAGTGCTTCGGGGTATTGTGCGAACGTTTCGTTCATCTCGGCTTTGGTCTTCATCCACTCCTGCTTCGAGTAGAGCATGCGGGTGGGGTCGTCAAGGTCCTTGCCGGTGTTAAGGCAGATTAGATGGTCGTGAGCTTCGGCGTTCTCTTCATCTACAAAGTGTACGTCGTTGGTGCACACCAGTTTTATGCCGAACTGTTTGCTATATTCGGCAAGCTTTTCGTTTACCTCCACTTGCAGGGGATATACCTCGTGGTTGGCGCGCTCTATGGTTGCCTTGTGAATCTGCAATTCAAGATAGAAATCCTCGCCAAAGGTTTCTTTGAACCACATGATGCTCTTTTCGGCCTCTTCGTATCGTCTGTTTCGTATGTGCTGGGGTATCTCGCCACCAAGACAGGCCGAACAGATGATAAGTCCTTCCTTGTGCTTCTCGAGCTCCACCTTGTCGGTACGCGGATGGTAGTAGTAGCCTTCGCTCCACGCTTTCGATACCAGCTTCACCAGGTTGTGGTAGCCGGTGAGGTTCTTGGCCAATACCACCAAGTGGTGACCTCGGTCATCCTTATTATATAGGCGGTTCGAGGCTACGTACATTTCGCAGCCTATAATGGGCTTGAATTTTTCTTCGGGAGCCTTGCCTTTGTTCTTCTTGTTGACATAGTTGTAGAACTCCTTTATACCCATCATGTTACCATGGTCGGTAACGGCTATTCCGCGCATACCGTCGGCTATAGCCTTATCGACAAGACGTGGAATGGAGGCCTGTCCGTCGAGTATCGAATATTGAGTGTGTACGTGTAAGTGAACGAAATCTTCCATCTATCTGTTGTTCCTTATAATTGCAAATGCTAAAGATAGTGGCTTTCTCACACATTTGCTCGATAAAACCACTAAAAGTTTTCAACAAAAGATAAAAGTATGCGTCTGGCATGTTAAAACAATTTTCGATACACCGATTTTTTTTCGTTTTTATTTCATTTTGTTGGGAATTTAACAAATAATCACTATTTTTGTCGAATAATACAAGTACACGTATCAATGGGAAGAATTGAGAAACTGAAAAAGATAAAGAAGATGAGGATTCATCGTGAGGGTACATCTATCCTTGTTGTTTCCTTGATAGTGCTTATTTTACTGAATTCATTGTGCTGGTGGCTCGTGCCTTGCGACATATTCAATATGTTGCTCTCGGGTACCTCGTTGTTTATATACCTGATGATGGTGAACTTCTTCAGAAGCCCCAAGCGCACATTCCCGCTCGACAATGTCGAGAAGCTCGTCGTAGCACCTGCCGACGGTAAGGTGGTTGTTATTGAGGATGTCTTCGAACCCGATTATTTCAAGGATAAAAGAAAACAGATTTCTATATTCATGAGCCCTTTGAATGTACATGCCAACTGGTATCCGGTTGAGGGTGTAGTCAAAGAGGTTGGTCATCACAAAGGCAAGTTCATGAAGGCGTGGCTTCCCAAGGCCAGCACCGAGAACGAGCGTTCGATGGTGGTGATTGAGACTCCCGATGGTACTCCTGTTCTCGTTAGACAGGTTGCAGGCGCCATGGCACGTCGCATTGTGACATATGCCGAGGTGGGCGAGGAGTGCTTCATCGACCAACACATGGGATTCATCAAGTTCGGTTCGCGTGTGGATGTCTATCTGCCGCTCGATGCCGAAGTGTGTGTGGAGCTTGAACAGAAAACTGTAGGTGACGAAACAATTATAGCAAAACTAAAGTAATTTGGAGTAGTCGTAGCTTCTGTACAGGCACTCCTGAATAGGTAACAATATTAACCAGCTTCTTAAAACAGCATCATCATATGGGCCTAAAGAAACATATTCCTAATACGATAACATGTTGTAATCTCTTGTCCGGTTGCGTATCTTGTGTGATGGCAATGGAGGGTAATTTTCTTTTAGCTTTGACCTTTATTGTTATAGGAGCGGTTTTCGATTTCTTCGATGGAATGGTGGCTCGTCTTCTGAAGGTGAGTTCTCCGCTGGGCGTTCAGCTCGATTCATTGGCCGATGATGTTACCTTCGGATTTGCTCCCTCGTTCATGGTCTTCGTTTTTATGCGCGGGCTCGAGTATCCCGAATTTCTTTCGCCTGTTGCGGCCTATGTGCCCTATATGGCTTTTTTCATAGCAGCTTTCTCGGCATTGCGCCTTGCTAAATTCAATATCGACAAGCGTCAGGCTACCACATTCATCGGTCTGCCCACTCCTGCCAATGCTCTCTTTTGGGCCTCTTTGGTTGTAGGTTTCGGCAACGCCATACATTCACTCAATTATGGTTGGCTGTTGATGGTGGGCCTTGTTCTGTTGTCGTGCTACCTGTTGGTTGCCGAGCTGCCCATGTTCTCGCTGAAGATTAAATATCTTGCTTGGCGTGCCAACAAAATACGCTACAGTTTCCTTCTCGTGTCGGCGCCCATGCTTCTGCTTGGTGTTGGAGCAGCAGTGCCCATCATTTCGCTTTATGTGGCTATTTCGGTGGTGAAATCGCTTGCCAAAAGACGTCACGCGTAAATCTGCGTTAATATTATTTAGCTGTTTCGGTTTGGAATGATAGGGGTATAGTTTGTACCTTTGTCCGATTTCAATCTGAAATAAATTATGTAATTGTGGGCAACGCTTTGCCCTATAATTTCTTACGTTGATTATATGATAAAAATCCTTATACTTATAATTATATTCTTTGTTGCGCTGTTCGTAATAGTGCCCACTATTATTTTGAGCGTCATCCGATTTTTGTTTACGATGATGGGTGGTACTTCGTCGCGAGGCACGCGCATGCATAGAAAGAATACCTATCAGAGTAGCAACTCCAATACGAATACTACATATACAAATGCTCAGGAACCCGCGACTGATGGCGGTAAAAAGAAGGTCTTCGACAAGGACGAGGGCGAGTATGTTAGTTTCGAGGAGATAAAGACTCCCACCGATAAGCAGTAGAGAGTGCTGCTTATCTTCTCTCTTTGAAGAATTTTTTCATCAGAGTGGCGGCCTCTTCGCAGCAAACGCCGGCCGTTACTTTTGTCTTGGGATGCAATACATCCGGAGCATATTTGTTGTACCCTTTTTTCTCGTCGCTTGCACCATAGACAATGCGACCTATGTGTGACCAGCCTAATGCACCGGCGCACATTGGGCAAGGCTCCACGGTTACATACAAGGTACATTCGTCCAGGTATTTTCCGCCGATATTCTCAGCCGCTGCTGTGATGGCCTGCATTTCGGCATGCGCGGTGACGTCGTTCAGTGTTTCGGTCAGATTGTGGCAACGTGCTATTACCGTGTCGTTGCACACGACGATGGCGCCAATGGGTATTTCGCCCTTAGCGTACGCCTTTTCGGCCTCGGCAAGCGCCATTTTCATATATGCGGTATCTTTCATTGTGGCAGGGTGTTTATCGGCGCATATCGTGTTCGTTGAACAGAGTGGGGTAGTCCTCGTCCAAGTTTTTGTAGATGAACGCCAGTAGCGTTTCGCGCATCCAGTTACTTTTGTTCGTTATCTTATATTTTTTCAGATAATTCTCTATAAGGCGGTCTTCGTCGTCGCTGACGAGAGCTACGATGCGCTTGTGGCGCACCGTCTGTGTCTTGGCGCTTGTTGGAGTGGGCTTTTTCTTTGTCTGCATTTTCGGTAGATTCCAAACAACTTGTATGATATTGCAAATATAACCCTAAATTTTGTAAAATCATTGTAGATAAACTATATTTGCTTAATAATACGATATTCTTATGGCACGGCACAATCTGTTGGGAAAAAGAGGCGAAATGCTTGCTGCCCGTTATCTGTTGGGACAGGGGCTCGCTATCCTTGAATATAATTGGCGTAGCGGTCACAAGGAGGTTGACCTCATAGCCAAGGAGCGCGATGTATATGTGTTCGTCGAGGTCAAGACACGTCGCAACGAAAATTACGGCGATGTGCGCGAGGCTGTTACCGACCGCAAAATGCAGAATATAATAACGGCTGCCGAGGCCTATGTAGAGAGCCACGATATAGATGCCGAGATACGTTTCGATGTGGTTACCGTGGTGCCCGACGGCGACAGCTATTCCATTGAGCATATAAGAGATGCTTTTTATCCCGAAATAGAGTGAGGTATGAACATAGAGGATGCACGCATATATTGTCTGAGCAAGCCCGCAGCCACCGAGGATTTCCCATTCGACGAAACAACGCTTGCTTTCAGGGTCGAAAATAAGATTTTCGCCATTGTCGATTTAGAGAACACCGAGTGGTTCTGTGTGAAATGCGACCCCGACAGGGCATTGGATTTGCGCGACCGCTATTCGGCTATAAAACCTGCGTGGCATATGAACAAGCGCTATTGGAATATGATGGATATTGTTCGCATGGAGAGCGCTTTGGTCAAGGAGCTCATAGACCATTCGTACGAGGAGGTGCTGAAGAAATTACCTAAAAAGACGAGGGCTAAATATGGATTATAGTTCTGTAGCCGGTTACAATATTGCCTTGGTTCCTCTGTCGCGTGTCGATTCCACCAACCTGTATGCCAAGCGCGAAGCTGATGCACTGTTCGGTGCTTCGCCGTCGCCCGATATGGTCGTTGTATCGGCCGACGAGCAGACTGCGGGCAGGGGGCAGCGCGGTACAGTGTGGAATTCGGCCGTAGGCACTAATCTTCTCTTTTCGTTGCTCGTCCGTCCCGCGTGCTTGCCTGTTGCCGAGAGCTACAGCCTGTCGGTCGTGGCTGCTCTTGCCTTGCACTCGGCAATGCAGTCGTTTGGGCTTGATCCGCTTATCAAGTGGCCCAACGACATCTATTGCGAAGGTGGCAAATTGGCCGGAATATTGGTCGAGAGCGATTTCCAGGGCGCTCATGTGTCGCAGGCTATTGTTGGCATCGGACTGAATGTGAACCAAAAGGATTTCGAAGCGATGTCGCGCAAGCCCATCTCCATGTCGATGATTGCGGGGCACGATTTCGACCGCGACACAGTGCTTGCACGTGTCGTCACCGAATTTGCGCGTTACTATCGCATGCTCGAACAGGATGATACAGAGCAGTTGTTTACCCGATATTATTCGGCGCTCATGTGGCGCAACGAGCCTGCGCTTTATCGCGATGCATGTGGCGATTTCTATGCCGTGATAGAGGCGGTGCATCGCGACGGGCGCCTGGTGCTGAAGCGCGCCGATGGCACGCTCTCAGCCTATTCCTTCAAAGAGGTTACGGTCGTTTCTTTGGGCTATTAAGTTCCTCGTTATATTTGCCACGCATGCGGTCGCGCTTTCTCATCACGAACCACAGGATTACCAATAACAGGTAAGATACTCCCACTATGCACCATTTTTCTACGGTGTCGAGCTCGTTGTTACGTGGGAAAAAGTATATATACATGCCTGTTGTGTATGCAAACAGCAGTCCCACAACAAGGTTGTGCTTTTTTATTTTCTTCATTTTATAATATTTCAAAATGGTCTTCCGCGTTTTATAACGCGATGCTACGTGGTTTGTTGCGCAGCCTTGGGGTTATTTGCGTCGTACGGGGAACTCGGCTATTCTGAGCGTTGTGCAGCCGTAGGGTATCAGTGTAATCTCCTTCTCCTCGCCCAGCTCCTGGCTGTTAAGCATCTGTGTGTAGTAGTTGATGCTTCCGGTCGAGTTGCGCGACATCTTCCACTCGTCAATCTTTATTCCTTTGCATTTTATCTGTATGGGGGCATTTGCGAGCGTCCAGGGGGTGTCGCTTATCTCCTTTTTCTTCACGATGAATGAATTTTTTACATTCTCGGGCGCAATGTCCTTGTTGTTAAGGGCGTAGTTCCACTCCGTGGGCGATGTTACCTCGTAGTAATATGCTCCCCACTTGTCTATCTCTTTTCCCTCGCATTTGTGCTTGGTCCAGTTCTCTTCCATGCGCAGGGCATACAACAGCGGGCCGCGTTCCACCACCGCAGCGTTGTCGTACCAACGCGATACGCTTACTTCGGCGTTCATGCTCAGTGTCACTTGGTCGCCATCCTTCCACTGGCGGTTGATACATATTGTACCCTCCTTTTTCTCGGTAGCTTCGCTCTTTATGCCGTTGATGGTCAGTGTGTAACCTTTGCTCCATGCGGGTATGCGGAGCTCAAGGGGGAATGTGGCTGTGCGATGCTTGCGCTTGGGTAGCGATATGTGGAAACGTATCTCCTCCTCGAAGGGATAGCCGGTGCTCTCTTCAATCGTCACTTGTGCGCCCGAGTCGAGTGTGGTGGTCACCTTCGATGGTGCGTAAATCATTGCAGCCAGTCCGCCCTCGCTGTTCTTGTACCATAGGTTTTGAGTGAATTTGGGCCATGCCTGGTGCAGGTTGCATGTGCAGCAGGGGTATCCAGTGAGTATGCCGAAGAGTATGTCGGTGTCCTCGTGTGGGGTAGAGAAATCGCGCATTTTGCGTGTAACTTCCACCTGGTTTATCTGTTGGTAGTATTGTCTTGCATCGCCCGAGTCGGTTATCTGTGTGGGTAGCGCGTTGTAGGTTATGCGCTCCAGCAGGTCGGCATATCTGTTGTCGCCGGTTATGCGGTACATCTCTTCCAGTGAATACATCATTTCGGTTGCCGTACAGAGCTCCGAGCCACGTGTAGGGTCACCGAAGTGCAGCAACTCGTCGCCTGCCCACAAGCCGGTGGGGTAGCCTATGGTGTGGCGTATGCGTTGCAATGCTTCGATGGGTGCTTCAAGGTGTTTCTTCTCTCTCGACTGCTGGTAATATATTACCGGCTCCTTGAAACCTTGTCCCAAATTCACGCAATGGAGACTGTTCTGGCGGTACAGATGGTTGTCGGTAGTGAAACGGGCTGTCCAGTCGGCCGACTGCTTGTGTATAAGCTCGCCAAGTTTCAGCAGCTCGGGGTTACCAGTGATGTTGTATATCCAATGCACCATCAGCAGGTTGTCGCCACCGCGTTCCGTTGCCCAAAATGTCCAATTGCCGAGGGGGGTCTTCACGAGCTGCTTGCTTTGGTATTCGAAATATCGCTCCATGAATTCTATCACTCGCTTGTCGCCGGTTGCCATGTAGTATTGCTGCAATATTTTCAGTGCTACCATTCGCGGCCACCAGTCGGCCGAGTTGTTGCGCTGCATGCCGTCGAGATAGGGACGATCGGTATCGGGGCCGAAGTAGCCGTTCTCTTTTTGGCTTGCGAGTATTGCTTCCACCCACTTCAAGCACTTTGCTTTCAGGGCGTTGTCGTTCATGATGTATGCCATTGGCAGCGCGCCGTCTATCCAGTATGGGCCACGCTCCCATGCGTCGCCCTCGCCGCCGAGCCATGCGTTGTTGTCGCCTACAACCTTTTCGTATATAACATCAAGGTTGCCGGTCATGCCGTCGAGCATTGTCTGCATTTGTGCTTTCAGCCATCCGCTTGGCTGAATTGCACCTATGGGCAGTTGGGCATATGGTGTTTCGGTCAGTGGAGCACGGTTGAAAACGGGTTTTACCTCCTCTTTTCCTTTTGCGTATGATGATGTGACTATGCCAGCGATAGCCAAAACAGAAATAAATGTGCGCAGTTTCATGGTTTTGTTCGTTATGTTTTCGCAAAGATAATTTTTTTAATTGTTACTGCTCCTTTTTTTTATCCAATTCGGGGCGATAAGATAAAAAATATGTGTAGTTTTGTAAAAAAATAGTTCGATATGGCAAAATTCAAACGTATTCTTTTGAAATTGAGTGGCGAAAGCCTCATGGGTGAGCAGCGTTACGGCATTGACGTAAAGCGCTTGCAGGAGTATGCCGAGCAGATTAAGGAGATTGCTGCTATGGGCGTTGAAATTGGTATTGTAATCGGTGGTGGAAATATCTTCCGTGGTCTTACCGGTGCCGGAAAGGGCTTCGATCGCGTGAAGGGCGACCAGATGGGTATGATGGCTACAGTCATTAATAGCCTTGCCCTCAGTTCTGCTCTCGAGGCTACAGGCGTATCTACCATGGTGCTGACAGCCATCAGAATGGAGCCCGTAGGTGAGTTATATACCAAGTGGAAGGCTATTGCTGCCATGAAAGAGGGTAAGGTGGTTATTATGGCTGCTGGCACAGGCAACCCCTATTTCACAACCGACACCGGTTCATCGTTGCGTGGCATCGAGATTGAGGCCGACGTTATGCTCAAGGGTACCCGCGTGGATGGCATCTACACAGCCGACCCCGAGAAGGATCCCACAGCTACCAAATTCGACGATATCAGCTACGACGAGGTTATCAGCCGCGGCCTGAAGGTGATGGATCTCACCGCAACATCTATGTGCAAGGAGAATAACCTCCCTATCTATGTGTTCAACATGGATGTAGTAGGCAACCTGAAGAAGGTGATGAATGGCGACCCTATTGGTACCTTTGTTCATCCGTAATCAACACCATTGATACATAATAAAAACGCTCACTTCATCGAAGTGAGCGTTTTTATTGTATATGTAGGACTATTACTCCTTGCCGTCTTTTGTCAGCAACCATCCGCCGCTCTGTGTGGCAGCCGAGCCGAGTGCATAGTCGCTCTCGCTGAAGGCGTTAACGGTGCCGTTTGTCAGGGTGATGCCGTTTGTGGCTACTATCGACTTGTCGTACGATTTCATGAGCACAGTACCGCCGTTCTGTGTATATGAGAGGGCCGATACGGCGCGTGTCTTTTTGTCGTCACTGCCTTCGTTGTAGTTCTTGCCGGTAGAGAGCAGTGTTATTGCTCCGCCGTCTATCACCACATTGCCGTCGGCATTGATGGCTTTGGCGCCTGTGCCATTGCAATTGATGCCGATTGTACCATCGGTGATGGTGCAGTTGTTATTGCACTTGAAGCCTGCTGCGGACGAATTGTCGCTGCTTATTGCGCCGCTAACCATTGCTGTGAGCTTGCCGCCGGTGAAGATGATGTCCTTCTCGCTACTTACAGCTTTCGAACCATTGCCACCGGTGGTTATCTGAACAGTGCCGCCTGTCTGTGTATAGTTGGCATTGCTCTTGATAGCCATTCCCTTCTCGCCGGTTGTGGTTACCTTCACGAATCCGCCTCTGATGTTAATCGAGGGGTCGATGGTGGCATTTGCAACACCATCGTACGAGGTGGTAATACCATCGTCAACGGTGTTTACAGTGATGTTGCCGGCCTCTATAAGTATGTTGCCCTTGCCACAATCGATGCCATCGCCGCTGGCGTTGATGGTTATTGTGGGCGATGCATCTGCCATTCGTCCTACGCGGAACGACTCGTTGGCATTGAAGCCGTCCTTAGCCGCAGAGAGGATGTTGATGTTGCCGCTTCTCACGCGTATGTAGTCGTCGCTGCATATTGCGTGACCGCCATAGCTCTTTACGTTGAGCGTGCCGGTGCCACTGAAAATCATCTGGCCTTCGCTGAAGAATGTACCCTTCTGATCTTCGGGTTCGCCGTTGCTATATGCGGGTTCGTTATATGTTTCGCCGTCGCAAAGGGTGTTTGTCTTGCCGGCAGCGAGTGTTACATAAATTGTCTTGCCGCTCTGTATGTTTATAGCAGGGCCCTTGGGGTTGGTCAGGGTTAAGCCGTTAAGTGCCAATTGGAATTTCTTCTCGCTGTATATCTTGAGCGAGCCGTTACTGCAACTACCCGAAACGCGATAGGCCATCTTGCTGCGCGATGAATTTATCATCAAGTGGGTTTTATCTACTACGGTGTAGCTTACCTGGTCGATGATGTCGGGTGTGATTGTTACTCCTGTTTCGGTGAAAGTGATGGTTGCAATCTTTGATGTGGAGTAGTTCTCGATGAAGTCGCCCGATTCGTCGTTGTTCTCGTCGGTGATGATGGTCTCGACAATCTCCTTGTAGCTGTTCTTGTCGTTCTCGTCGAACGCTACGCCGAGGTTCTCGGTGTATGTGAGCTCTTTTGCTCCTGCCGGCTGAGTGAAGCTGATGCTGTCAACCTTGTTTGTCGCAAATTGGCTTGTTACACCGTTTGTGAGCTTTATGGCTACGAGCTTTTGCTCGGCGTCGAACTCCATCTGGTGTGTTTCGGCAGTGGTTATGCCCTGATATGTACCGTTGTTATTGGCTACGTAGTATTTGCTTTGCGCGTGTGCCTGAAGGAATGAGGCGAGGCACAGCATTATTGTTATTCCTTTTCTCATTTCTTTATCAATTTAACGGTTTGTCTGTTGGCGCGGAGCAGATAAATGCCTTTGGGAAGGTTGGCGATGCTTATGCTGCCTCCGTCGCTTTCTTGTATTTTCTGTTGAACCATGCTGCCGCTTACATTATATATTGCAATCTCCTCGCCGGCTTTGCAGTTAACCGCTATTTCGTCCGACGAAATGTACGAGATTAAATCCTTGCCTTCGTTGAAATCCACTTCGCCGATGCGTGTGTAATCGTCGAAATAGATTTTTGCAATGTCGCTCATCTCTGTACCTATGATTGTACCGTCGTTCTGTGCAATGTTTACAGTGTTTCCGTTGAATGTAATGCGACGGAAATTCTGCAACGCAACGGCCTGCTTACCACTGTCGTTCTTCTCGAGGACAATGCGCTGTGCAAATGATGGTATTGCGGCAATGAACAGTATTGCTATTATTAAGAATCTTTTCATTAGCTATCCTTAGTTTTTTTATTAGAGGTCGAATGAGTAGCTTGCGCCGATGGCATGTCCTGCGGGCTCGTCATCGTCGTTTGCATTTTGGTAAATGTAGAAGAGCGATACCGAGTTCTTCTTGTCTATCTTGTAGTCGGCACCAGCACGGTAACGTATCTTGTCGTGGAAGTGCCACTCATCTACACGTGTGAAGAGCTCGGCCGATACGAAAGGTTTGATAGGGCACTTGCGTATATCCCACTTGATAGTCAAGCGCGAACGCAGGGTGGTGTTGTTCTTTGAATCTTTAAGTTCGGCCTCGGTCTTCTTTGTTTCGGTAGGATTATCAAGGTCGCCGCCTATATACTCCCAACGATACTTGTCTTCCATTGCGGCAGTAGCATGTGTGTATGTGTACTGGAAGCGTTCGCGAAGAGAAAATTCAAAACGTCCAACATCGAAACTGCCTGTTAAAGAAGCAAATAGACGCTCTTTGTTTACGCGATGAGCATTGTCGATATTGTAATTGTAGTGTGCCTCGTCTAAAATTTCTTTTATTGAAATTTTCTCAGGCTCATATGCATTCATGTATATGTATCCGGCATCTGCTTTCAGCCATTTGTAGGCTTTGTATGAAATGCTTACGCCAAAAGAACGGCGGTCAACAGTTTTCAACCCGTCGGTTGTGCGGAATTCGCCCTCCAATCCTAGCTTGACTTTGTCGGAAAGCTTCTTTGACGCATCAATGCTTGTCCATATACCAAAATCGTCGCTATCGTTGTTAGCGAGAACCTGGCAGGGAAGCGATGTTATCGCAACTGCCACGGCGTACATGACGCCTCTCTTAATTTTTGATCTTAAATTCATCGCTGGGAGCTTTAGTGATTTGATCTACTGAATTTATTCCTTTGCTTGTGGGCTTGTAATACATCTTGATGATGGCTGCGTCCTTCAAGAAATCGAGGCCGCCTACCTCTACCTTCACAATGTCGAGGCCAGTACGTTTTTTAAGGTCGGCAATGAGCTCCTTCTCTTTGTCGGGAGTGATGAGGTTGATGTTATCATACTTGATTATCTTGTATGAGAGGTGTGTGATGAACCAGTTGCTCTCGCACAACCACAACGAGAAGATAAACAGCAGGTTGGCTACAATCATCTCGACAAAGCTAACCTCCTCGGCAACAAGACCGTTGATGGCACTTACGGCAATGATTACGAAAAGGTATGTCATTTCGCGGATGGCCACCTGCTCGGTGCGGTAACGTATGATGCTGAAAATAGCGAAGAGTCCCAATGCGAATCCTGTCTTCAGTTTAACGCCACCCAACAGATAGATAAGCAGGAAGATACTTATGGCTATAAGTGTGAATGTGAAGAAGTAATCACCGCGCTTGCTCTTGGGGTAGTAGAAGAATCGTACGATTATTCCTACGAAAAGCAAGTTCAAAAAGAAGAATGCCAACAGGTTGAGTGTACCTTCGAGGTTGAATACCGAACCGGCCATTGCCGATGTGTTGGAAATAGCCTCGTCCAAAAATTCATCGCCAAAGGCATTGGCTACCGTTGTTGCCGTGTTTACTCCGGCTGTCAGTAAGGTTGTCAGGATGTTCATAGTGTATTATTTTTTTGTATTTTTTCTAATTTGTCAATCAAGTTCAGTCGCTCTTTGAAATTGTTGCGCTTGAGGCTTTTGTTGGTCAGGGCGCAGCCCATGCAATATTTGCTGAAGCCCGAGCGCTTTATCCTCAGCTTGCGAAATATCTCGAGCGAGGGTGAGTGCACGTTGCCATCTCTCTTCAGCTCGATTACCGTTACGTGCTCAAGCTTGCGTCTTTCGTCGGTGAGGAAATTGTGGAACCGCAGATTGAAATCTATCGTCAGGCGCTCGGTCTTGGCCGAATTCACAAGCGTTATTCTGTTGAACCAGTTTTCTATTGTGGGACGTATCTCGTCGAGCTTGTACCATGCGTGCTTGCCCAGGAAGGGTATTACGCGTTCCTGCTCTTCGATTAGTGAATCGACGCCGCGCACTTCGATGCGTTTTTTGTTCGTACGTTTGTGGTTGTTCTTGTTCTTCACCTCGAGGAATGTAATCTCGGTGTCTTCGTATGTGCGGACACGAATTTTTTCACGCACCAGTTTTCCGTTGTGGTGCATTACGTACATTTCGTTGTTGGCGGTATCGAAATAGGTTGTGTGATACGACGCTAAACGTATTCCATTGATTTCCTGAATGTAATATTCGCCTTGTACGGCCTTGAGAAAGGCCAATAACTGGTTGATGGTCGCCACATATTTTGTGTCCGTGCGATTCATCAGTTTAATACCCGACATCTCCTCCAGCGAAATGGGTGGCAGGTCGTTAGCTCGCTCTATAATTTTTTCAATCATTATTCGTGTTGTGGGGGATAGTTGTTTGTGCTTTTTCCCTCGCTTTCGGCAGTCGCCTACTTTGCAATGCAAATATATATAAAAGATTGTATAAAATATTACTTGGGTGCTCTTTTTTGCGGTAAATGGTAAAAAAAATGAAACAACCTCTTTTTCTACCCGACTTTTGGTATATTTGCAAGCAAATATTTTTCGCATTTCTATCATGGACTATCAAGCAATAATAGACAAATACTACCCCGAGGATAATGAGCAGAAGCGTATTTTGGTGAAACACAGCCGCATGGTTGCCGATTTTTCGCTCGAGCTTGCTCGCCGTCACCCCGAACTGGGCTTGGATATGGCATTTATCGAAGAGGCTGCCATGCTTCACGATATCGGCATATTTTTGACCTCGGCTTCCGATATTGGTTGCACAGGCGACATGCCATACATTTGCCATGGCTTTTTGGGTGCCGAACTGCTCCGAAAAGAGGGTTTCCCACAGCATGCCCGCGTGTGTGAAAGACACACCGGCACCGGGCTCACCAAGGAACGTATCGTCGAAAGTGAATGGCCTTTGCCTCAACGCGATATGTCGCCCGAAACCACAGCCGAGCAGTTAATCTGTTTTGCCGATAAATTCTTTTCCAAGGTTAAATATCTTCACAAGTCGCGCACCTTTGAACAGGTAGAGGAGAGCATGGCTCGCATATCGCCCGAGAGCGTTGCTAAAGTGCGCGAGTGGGCAGCACTTTTCCTTTGAAACGTAAATATATGTGCTTTTTTTTGCCGAAATAACGAAATACTCCTTTTTATTTAGTAAATTTGCCGATTGTACGGAGTACTTTTATTGAATGGATAAGAAACGTCAGTTTAGTAACATATTCAGATTGTTGGTGATATTGCCGTTGGTTGCCTTTGTGTTGCAACCTGTTACGGCTATATCGGCTTCGTCGTATATGACGGTTTCAACCTCCGTAGCAGATACTTTGGCGGCAGATACCGTGGCGCATCGCACCGATTCGGTGGCCCCCTCCAAGAAGGATGCAGCCAAAAAAGAGGAGAAAAAGGAATTTCTCGATTCGCCTGTTCATTACGAATCGTCCGACTCCATGGTGTGGGTTATGGGCGGCAACGCCAATCTCTATGGTAACGGCAAGGTTACATACGACAAGATAGAGCTCGACGCCAGCGTCATATCAATGAACATGGACAGTAGCGTAGTGCATGCTTTTGGTCGCCCCGATTCGGCCGGCAGCATCACAGGATTGCCTATTTTCAAGGATGGCGGCACCCCGTACGAGTCGGATAAAATCAGCTACAATTTCAAATCGAAAAAGGGTTACATAAATAATGTATATACCCAGCAGGGCGACGGATTTATGATGGGTAGCGCCGCCAAAAAGGACGACGAAGGTACATTCTTCCTCAGGAACGGAAAATATACCACCTGCGACGCCGAGAACCCCCATTTCTATTTCGCTCTCACACGAGGCAAGGTGCGCCCCAAGAAGGATGTGGTCTTTGGCCCCACCTATCTTGTAGTGGAGGATGTGCCCCTGCCCCTTGCAATCCCCTTCGGATTTTTCCCCTTCACCAGCAGTTACTCTTCGGGATTCATCATGCCCAGCTATGGCGATGATTCGGAGCGAGGATTCTATTTGAAAGACGGAGGTTACTATTTTGCCATCAGCGACAAGATGGATTTGCGCGTGACCGGCGAAATCTTCACCAAGGGCTCATGGGGATTGGCGGCGGCATCGACATATGCCAAGCGTTATCGCTATTCGGGTAGCTTCGATTTCAATTACCTTGTGACCAAAGAAGGCGAGCGAAATCTGCCCGACTACTCGGTGGGCAAGAACTTCAGAATACAGTGGAGCCACCGTCAGGATAGAAAGGCAAGCCCCAACAGCAATTTTTCGGCAAGCGTGAATTTCGCAACATCGAGCTACGAGAAGTCCAACCTCTACAGTATATACAACCCCATGCTCAGTTCGCAGAGCGTGAGAACATCGAGTGTGAGCTATTCGCATACCTTCCCCGAAATAGGTCTTACCGTGTCGGGAACCATGAACGCTTCGCAGAATATTCAGGATTCGACGGTGGCGCTCACCATGCCCAGCTTGAACGTGTCGCTCGCGCGACTATATCCCTTCAAGCGCAAAAAGAAGATAGGCGATGAGCGTTGGTACGAAAAAATATCGCTCTCCTACAGTGGTCAGATGAGCAACAGCATCACCACCAAAGAAGATAAGATTTTCAAATCGAACATCATAAAGGATTGGCGCAACGGTATCAAGCACAATATCCCCATCAACGCCACATTCCAGTTGTTCGATTATATAAATGTAACCCCCAGCTTCAATTACACCGAGCGCTGGTATGCCTACAAGGTAAATCAGGAGTGGAATCCGCAGATTATGCGTGCGGCAATGGATACCGTTTATGGCTTCAACCGTGTTTATAACTACAACATGGCTGTCGGCATGAATACCACGCTCTACGGTTTCTATCAGCCCGTCGGCTTCATGGCAAAGAGCCGCGTACACACTGTGCGCCACGTCTTCAAGCCCACCTTGTCGTTCAACTATGCTCCCGACTTCGGTGCATCGCACTACGGCTACTACGACACATATACATATACCGACGAGAATGGCGAGGTGCACCTTGTGGAGTATTCGCCCTATCAGGGTAGCATGTACGGCGTTCCCGGCCGCGGAAAGACCGGTAGCATCAGCCTTGATGTGAGCAACAACGTCGAAATGAAATGGCGCACAAAGACCGATTCGCTTACAAAAGTGAGCATCATCGACGAGCTTGGTGCCAACCTCTCTTACAACCTTGCGGCCAAAGAGAAGCAGTGGAGTAATCTTAATACCCGTTTGCGTCTGAAATTGTCGAAGAACTATACGTTCAGCATGAATGCCACATGGGCTACATATGCCTACGAATTCAACGAGCAGGGACAGGTAATTGTCGGCAATCGCACCGAGTGGTCATATGGTCGCTTCGGTCGCTTTCAGGGAATGAGCCAGAACCTCTCATACACGTTCAATAACAAGACCTTATCGCGTCTGTTCTCCGTATTCAAGTCGGATAAACCGCAGGAGGCCAAGGAACTTACCCAAGAGGAAATTGACGCTGCCAACAAGGCTCAGAAGGAGCTGATGGCTACCGCCAAGGCCAAGAAGAGTGGCGTCAGAGCCACAGGTAAGGCCCAGGATGCCAAGCTTGACGACGAAGGCTACATGCCGTTTAAGTTCCCATGGAATTTTACCGTGTCGTATGGTATCATCATGTCCGAGGATCGTTCGGCCGAAATCAATATCAAGAATATGAGATACCCCTACAAGTTCACTCAGAACATGAACTTCTCGGGTAACATTGGAATATCGGATAACTGGAAGATAAATTTCGCTTCGGGATACCATTTCGAAACCAAGAGGCTGACAACCACCACCATGAATATATCGCGCGACCTGCACTGCTTCGAAATGTCGTGTGGTGTGGTGTTGAGCCCCTACACCTCTTTCAATTTCAGTTTCAGAGCTACATCGCAGATGCTTGCCGATGCCCTCAAGTGGGATAAGCGCAGCAGCGGCAGCAACGTCGATTGGTATTAGTGCCACGCGGCCCTTTGCTGTTGCAGCAATGCTACAAAATAATACACCCTTGGATGCACATGGCTTCCAAGGGTGTTAATCTTTATCTGTGGGTCTTGCCTACCAGTCTATAGGTTCTTTTCCGTTCTTTGTAAGGTAGTCGTTGGCCAACGTGAAATGGTGGTTGCCGAAAAATCCCGCATAAGCCGACAGGGGCGAAGGGTGGGGTGATGACAATACCAAGTGATTGTTCCTGTCGATGAATTCGCCCTTGCGTTGTGCGTAGCTGCCCCATAGAATGAATACGAGGTTCTTGCGCTTTTCGGCAAGTGTGCGTATTGCGGCGTCGGTAAATTCCTCCCAGCCTTGGCGTTGGTGCGAGCCAGCATTGCCGGCACGTACGGTGAGGGTTGCGTTAAGCAGCAACACTCCCTGGTCGCTCCAGCGTGTGAGATCGCCATCGGCGGGTATAGGCTTGCCTGTGTCCGCCTCTATCTCCTTGAATATATTTACAAGCGAAGGCGGCATTTTTACCCCCTTGTTCACCGAGAAGCATAGTCCGTTGGCCTGGCCTACACCGTGGTAGGGGTCCTGCCCAAGGATAACTACCTTTACCTTATCGAAGGGGCAATGGTCGAATGCGTTGAATATGAGTCGTGCCGGTGGGTATATGGTTGTAGTTGCATATTCGCTGCGGACAAAATCTGTCAGTTTGGCAAAATAGGGCTTTTCGAACTCGGTGGCGAGCTCTCTTTTCCAGCTATCCTCTATTCTTACATCCATTTGAAGTGGCGCATTAAATCAGGTGAATACCAATCTCTTTGCAACCGTCGCGCATCTCCTGAGGCCATATACTTGCCTGTATCTCGCCGATGTGTGCCTTTTGCAACAACAGCATACACAGACGCGACTGTCCCAAACCGCCACCAATCGACAGGGGTAGCTCGTCGGCTAGCAGACGTCTGTGGAAATAGAGCTCTTTTCTCTCCTCCTTGCCCGAGATGGCAAGCTGGTGAAGCAGTGCAGCCTTATCGACGCGGATACCCATAGACGACAGCTCGATGGCACATCCCAATATGGGCGACCAAATGAACATGTCACCGTTCAGACCGCAGAAACCATCTTCGTTGGGGGTGCTGTAGTCGTCGTAGTCCGGTGCACGGTTGTCGTGCTTTGTGCCGTCGCCAAGCTCGCCGCCGATACCAATGATGAACACAGCCTTATGCTCTTTGGTGATGGCGTTTTCGCGCTCCTTGGGGGTCATATTGGGGTATAGACGACGCAGCTCCTCGGAGTGGATGAAGAAAATATCCTTGGGAAGCATGGGCTTCAACTGGGGATAGTATTCGCACAGTGTATATTCGGTGCGTATGATAGCCGAATAGATGTCTTTCACAATGTCGCGCAGGAAGGTTACGTTGCGCTCCTCGGCGGTAACAACGCGCTCCCAGTCCCACTGGTCAACGTAGAGCGAGTGCAGGTTGTCGAGTTCCTCGTCGGCGCGTATGGCGTTCATGTCGGTGTATATGCCATGGCCCTGCTTGATGTTATACTCGGCAAGTGTCACTCGTTTCCATTTAGCCAACGAGTGAACAACCTCGGCAACAGCGCCGTTCATGTCCTTTATGGGGAAATTTACCGCATTTTCCACGCCATTGAGGTCGTCGTTAAGACCGGTGCCGCGCAACACGAACAGGGGGGCTGTCACGCGTCGCAAACGCAATGTCGATGAGAGATTATTTTGGAATGTCTCTTTTATCTGTTTAATTGCCAATTCGGTCTGTTTCAGATCCAATAATGGTTTATATGCTTGTGGTAAATCGTATATTTTCATTTTGTCGTAACTGATTATTTCTGCAAAGATAATGTAAGCTAAGCGCAATACAAAAAAAGCTCGCTTTTTTTTATTGCCATGGTGCCGCCTGTCTTATTCAAATATAGTGCAAGTGGTGTTTAAGGGTAAAATATTATGGCCCACACACATCGTGTAGGCCATAATATTCTATATTCAAGCGGTTATCGCATCCAAATATATGTGGTTGTGTCGAATTCGCGCTCCTGTTTCAAATCCTCCACAAAGCGGTCTATGCGTTGCATCTGTCTGGGGATGTTTATTCTTTGCGGGCACAGGCTCACACACTTGTTGCAACCGATGCAGTGGTTGGCCTGTCGCAGCTTGGGCACCGAACGGTCGTAGCCTACGAGGAAAGCGCGTCGTGCCTCGCGGTAATTGGCATCCTGCGATGTGATGGGCATGCGGCCCTCGTTGATGCACTTGTTGAAGTGAATCATGATGCCCGGTATATCCAGTCCATAGGGGCAGGGCATACAATATTTACAGTCGTTGCATGGGATGGTGGGGTAGCGCAACAGCTCCTGAGCTGTCGAATCGAGGAAATCCATATCCTCCTGCGACAGTGGCTCCAGCGGCGAGAAGGTTTCCACGTTCTCTTTCAGGTGCTCCATAAAGGGCATACCGCTCAGCACCGACAGGATGCCGGGGCGTGTGCCTGCAAATCGGAACGCCCACGATGCAACCGACATGTCGGGGCGGCGCTCCTTCAGCTTCAGTGCAAGGTGCTCGGGTACGTTCGACAGGCGTCCACCAAGCAGCGGTTCCATGATGACGGCGGGGATATTGCGTTTCTCGAGCTCGCCGTACAGGTAGTCGGCATTGATGTTACGGGGGTGCTCCTCCTGTGCGTGCTTCCAATCCACATAGTTCAACTGTATCTGTGCGAAGTCCCATGTGTATTTGCCTTCGTCGTGCAGTTTCAGTAGATGATCGAATACCTTAACATCGCCGTGGAACGACCAGCCGAGGTTGCGTATGCGTCCCTTCTTGCGGTCTTCTATAAGGTCGTCCAGTACACCGTTGTTGATGAAGCGCTCCTCGAACTCCTCGATGCCTTTACCCATGCCCACTCCGTGCAACAGCAGGTAGTCGATGTAGTCCATCTGCAGTTCCTTGAACGAATTGTTGTACATGGCCAGCGTCTTTTCGCGACTCCACGAATCGGGGGTGAGGTTCGATATCTTTGCAGCGATGTAAAATTTCTCTCTGGGGTGACGATTGAGCGCAATACCTGTAACACGTTCGCACTCGCCGTCGCAATATACGGGCGCAGTGTCGAAGTAGTTTACACCATGCTCAATGGCGTAATCGACAAGCTCGTTTACACCCTCTTGGTCTATGATGCCGGTCTCCTTGTCGCGCAACGAGAACCATCGCAGACAGCCGTAGCCCAGCAACGATACTTTGTCGCCGGTGGTGGGTGTGGTGCGATAGGTCATGCCACCGCTTTTCTCCTTTTTATATGTGGTGATCGCCTTGTTCGATGTCTCTTTCTTGCCACATGCTATGAGCGATGTCGCACCCACAGTTGCTGTGGCAGCCTTGAAGCGGTTTATAAATTCGCGACGGCTTATATTTTTCTTGTTCTTTTCCATGGCAATAATATTATATGGTTCTGTGGGTTACGTGTCCTTCGACATAGATAGCGCTGAAGGGGCGTGCGGGACACAGGTTCTCGCAGGCGCCACAGCCGATGCAACGCTCTACGTTCACCACCGGCACTTTGGGCGATTTCTTGTTGTTGGGGTCGGAGTGAACAAGTGTGATGGCTTTCACGGGGCAGTGGCGTTCGCAGTTGCCACATTTTACGTCGTCGGTCATCGTTACACAGTTTTCTCTTATCACAACAGCGTGTCCAATCTGTGTGGCCGATTTGTCCTCCTTGGTTATCAATCTGATAGCTCCGGTGGGGCACACCTCGCTACATTTTGTACATTCGGGACGGCAATAGCCCTTTTCGTACGACATTTCGGGCTGCATCAGGGTGTTCAGCTTGCCCGAGGGGCGCAACACCTCGTTGGGACACACCGATACGCACAACTGACAGCCGGTGCAATGGGCAGCCATGTTGCGTACGCTTTGCGCGCCCGGAGGCACGATGCGTGTTTCGCGTTCGGGTACCTGCTTCTCCTCTATGACAGCATAGCCGGCAATAGCCTTTTTCTCTTCGGCCTTGGCCCATGCGCCCACGGTGAGCACTGTTGCCGCCGACAGGAATCCGCGACGCGAAATATCGCTGTTGTTCTTGCTCGCCTCGCAAGCAGCGCCTTTGCGCTTAATGGCATACGATATAGCGCCCTTCTTGCAGTTCTCCAGGCAATCCATGCAGGCAACGCAACGGCTGTAGTCAATCTTGTGGTTATTGCTATCTATACATGCGGCCTTGCAGTTACGTGCACACAAACCGCAGTCTATACATTTCTCTGTGTTTATCACCGGTTTCAGTAGCGAGAAACGCGAAAGGAATCCCAATACCGTACCCACTGGGCATATGGTGTTGCAGTATGTTCGGCCACCGCGCCATGCCAATATAGCCACAACGAGCAGTGTTACAACCGCAATGGCAAATGTAGAAATGCTTCTAATCCACACGGGTGCTGTGTAGAACGCATAGCTGTCGGCACGCTCGGCAAAGTAGGCGAGTATGTTGTTCGCACCAATCCATATGGGCGACAACAGGTTCTGTGCAATGCGGCCATAGGCGCTGTATGGAGCCAGCAAGGCTACCGCCGACCCGATGCCGGCTATTATGGCAGCGACGAACAGTGCCAACACCGTGTATCGCAGGATGTTTTTTGCGGGCGAGAATGTGTATCTGTTCTTCTTGCTCTTGCGACCGAAGAATGCAAAAATATCCTGCATCACTCCAAGCGGGCAGATTGTTGAGCAATATACCCTTCCCAACAACAGGGTGATAATTACAAGGGCGGCTACCACTGCTACATTCATAGCCAGCAGCGCAGGCAAAAACTGTATTTTTGCCATCCAGCCCAAATAGGCATGCACACTTCCCGTGAAATCGAGAAAAAGCAATGTGGTCGCCACAAAGAACAACGCAGCGACAGCAATTCTTAATTTGCGTAACATTATGATAAAATAGACTAATTTGTTATTTTGCAAATATACGCACAAACGAGCGAGAAAAAATGAAGCTTGCTTCTTTTTTTTTCAAAGCGAGTGCAGTCCATATTCGATTTTTTCAAATATACAAACAAACGAGCGAGAAAAAACGAAGCAGCTTCTTTTTTTTCACAGCGAGTGCAGAATTTATTTCATTGAACAGGTTATTATATTGCTTGTTTGTGCTATCTTTGAGGTAAACCTCAAAGATATTCTGCACTCGCTGTAAAATAATCAAGCGAGCTTGTTATTATTTAGCTCGTTTGTACTATCTTTGCCAGCCGAAATAATGGTTCCGTAGCTTAGCTGAATAGAGCGTCAGATTCCGGTTCTGAAGGTCGTGGGTTTGAATCCCACCGGGATCACAACAGCCACGAGGAAAGCCGACAAAGGTTTTTCTTGTGGCTGTTGTATTGATAATCAATTACTTTTTTAATCGCTCGGCTGATATTATTTTCTCAAAAAGCAATAAAATGCATAATTAACAATCTGTTAACATATTTTATATAAATAATATTTTCGCCTTAAAAATAATATTATTAATTAAGTATGATAAGAATTACTAATTTTGCTGTATTAAATGAATAAGTACTTAAAAAACAATATTATGAGAAAAAATTACATTAAACAATTATTTATTGCGTTGGCTGTCATGCTGTGTAGCGCGACGGCCGGAGCGTACGAAATTGTAGTAGATGATATCTACTATAAAATTATTTCTGAAGATGAATTAACGGTAAGTGTCGAAAATTGCAACAAAAATCTTACCGGTGATGTTGTTATTCCATCGACAGTTACATACAACGGCAAGGAGTATAAAGTTGTTGAAATATTGAACTATGCTTGTAAAAATGTCACAGGCATTACAAGCGTAACAATCCCCGGCACCGTTGAAAGCATTGGCTACAGTGCCTTTGCCGGTTGTACCGCTATTACGAGCGTCACATTGGGCGACGGCGTTGTCAGTATAGAACAGCGAGCTTTCGATGACTGTACTAATCTTGCAAATATCGTAGTACCCGCCACTGTGACAAGAATAAGCGCTTCGCTCGAAAAAACAGCATGGTATAACAGCCAGCCCGATGGCCCTCTCTATTTAGGAAATGTATTTTTTGAGTATAAAGGTGGAGTACCTGAAAACACATCTGTGAAGATAAAAGATGGTACAGTCGGTATCGCATACGGTGCTTTCGAAAATGAGTACAATTTGACAAGCATTGACATCCCTAATAGTGTTAAGGCTATATCTACTTGGGCGTTTTATGGTTGTAAGAATCTTACAAGTGTAAAGCTTCCCAATAGCCTTACTTATATATCTAATTCAGTATTTGCGAATTGTAGTAGCCTTGCAAATATCGAAATCCCCAGCAGCGTTACAAGTATAGGAAATGGTGCTTTTGAAAATTGCACAAGCTTTACAAGCATCGACATCCCTAATAGTGTTATAAGCATAGGTAACAGCGTTTTCAAAGGTTGCACCAATCTTGCCAATATAACAATACCCAATAGCGTTGTTTCTATGGGTGATAATGTGTTTACCGACACTCCATGGTACAACAACCAGCCCAATGGTGAGCTTTATGTCGGAAAGATATTGTACGCATACAAAGGCGACATGCCCGCCGGCACGTCGATTAACGTCAAAGAGGGTACTTGGGGCATTGCAGCCGGTGCCTTCATTAACTGTGTCGGTCTTGCAAGCATTGATATTCCTAACAGCGTTACCACTATAGGATATTCGGCCTTCTCTGGTTGCACCGGGCTTAGCGCTATTGAAATACCCGATAGCGTCACAAGCATAGGAACTTACGCTTTCAGCAAATGTACCGGTCTTACCACTATTAAATTCCCTAACACTGTTACTGAAATTGGTGATGGAGCGTTGTATGGATGTAATAGCCTTACAAGCATCTATATGCAAGGAACAACCCCGCCGGTACTGTTTGGTAATTCTTCATACCCCGAAATTGTTGCATACACTCAATACGAAAACATCACTCTTTATGTGCCCCGTACTGCATTGGATGCATACAAAAATGCCGATGGTTGGAAGAATCTTAAGAACATCGTAGGTTATGGTCCTTTGAGAAAAAAAGACATCTTCGAAGCAGATGGTGTTTATTACAAAGTGCTGTACGAATCACCTTTACGCGTGGCCGTTACTTATAAAGGAGATTACGTCTCGGAGTATAGCAATGAATACTCAGGCGCTGTTGTAATCCCATCGACCGTTATATGCGAAAACGATACATGCAGTGTGATATATATAGACATGGAAGCGTTTGAAGGTTGCACCGGTCTTACAAGTGTAGAAATTTCTAATAGCGTGACAGGTATAGACTACCGTGCGTTCTATGGTTGTACCAGTCTTACAAGCGTAACCATTTCAAGCAATCTCATTGATATAAATGCCAATGCCTTCGTAGGTTGCGACAACCTTGCCAACATCTATTTAAATGGTAAAACTCCTGCAAGTGCAATGAGCAATGCTTTTACAGCGTCTCATTATTCAAATACCACTGTCTATGTGCCCAGAGGTTCATTGGAAACATATAAAGCGGCGCATACGTGGAAAGATTTTGCAAACATCGTAGAGCACGGCCCCTTGGCAGTGGGTACCACTTTCGAGGTTGACAGCATTTGTTACAAAGTGACCTCCGATTCACTTATAACGGTTGAAGTGGCCAAATTGGGCTCTGCTAATGGTAGTGCGTACACAGGCGATGTCGTAATCCCTGCTGCTGTTACATACGATGGTGTTACATATAGTGTCACCGGCATTGGTGATAAGGCCTTCTATCGTTGTAGCACTGCTTTTACAAGTATTGTAATTCCCAATAGCGTAACAAGCATAGGAAAAAATGCTTTCGAGAATTGCACGGGTCTTATAAATGTAGAAATCCCCAGTAGCGTTACAAACATAGGGAAAAGTGCTTTCTATCGTTGTAGCGCTCTTGCAAGCATCGTAATCCCTAATGGCGTTAAGACCATAGAAAGCAGTACGTTCCGTCGTTGTGAAGGTCTTACAAGCGTTGTAATAGGTAACGGTGTGACAACCATAGGAGATTATGCGTTCGAGTCTTGCTCATCTCTTAAAGATTTATATATAGAAGATGGCGAAACAACCCTTGCGTTAGGGTTTAACGCGTCAAGTTCTAATTCATCAGGAACAGGAGAAGGCCTGTTTTATGATTGCCCGTTGGAAAATGTCTATATAGGTCGTAATCTTAGCTATGATGCATCTCAAAAATATGGATATTCTCCATTCTACGAAAAAGCAACATTAAAATCACTTACAATCGGTGATAATGTTACAAGCATAGAGAATAAAGCATTCTATGGTTGCAGTGCTCTTACCAGCCTTGTAATAGGCAATGGTGTTACAACCATAGGAAATTATGCGTTCGACGGTTGTAGCGCTCTTACTAGCGCAACAATAGGTAGCAGTGTAACAAGCATAGGAACATGTGCGTTCAACCGTTGCGCCGGTCTTACCAGCCTTGAAATACCTAACAGCGTTAAAACTATAGGGCTTTATGCGTTCAGTGGTTGTAGCGCTCTTACCAGTCTTGAAATACCTAATAGCGTTACATTTATAGATGAATTGGCATTTTCCGATTGCTCAAGCTTAGCTAATATTGTTGTTGCCGAAGGAAATAGCGTTTACGATTCTCGCAATAATTGTAATGCTATAATAGAAACAGCAACAAATACTCTTGTTGTCGGTTGTAAAAATAGTGTGTTTCCGAGTGGTATTACAAGCATAGGAGCGTATGCTTTCTATGGCTCTACAGCTATTACAAGCATCGACATCCCCGCGAGCGTTACAAGCATAGGTGTATGTGCTTTCAACGGTTGCACCGGTCTTACAAGCATTGAAATTCCCGATGGCGTTACAAGTATAGGTTCACGCATGTTCTATGGTTGTAGTGCTCTTGCAAGCATTGAAATCCCTAATAGCGTTACAAGCATTGGTAGCGAGGCTTTCTCAGGTTGCAGTAGTCTTGCAAGCATTGACATCCCTAATAGTGTAACAAGCATAGATTGGGGCGTGTTCTATGGTTGTAGTGCTCTTACAAGCATTGAAATTCCCGATAGCGTGACAGGAATAAGTAACGAGATGTTCTCTAATTGTAGTGCTCTTGCAAGCGTTAAAATCCCTAATGGCGTTACATATATAAATGCGTATGCGTTCTATGATTGCACTTCCCTTGCAAGCATTGAAATCCCCAATAGCGTGACAAACATTAACCGCTATGCGTTCTATAATTGTAGCAGTCTTACCAGTGTAAGGCTCCCCGAAAGCCTATTGTTTATAGAAAATGCTGTATTCTATGGATGCGACAGCCTTACAAGTATATATGCAACGGGAACCACTCCTGCAATTGTTTATGCCACGGGTGGTGGCAATATTACACTGGTTAGCGATTATACAGCCACCACTCTCTATGTGCCTCGCGGTTCATTGGCAGCATACCAATCAGCGAATGGTTGGAATTATTTCACAAATATCGTAGAGTACGGATTGGCTGCCGGTGATGTATTTACCGTTGATGGCATCAGTTACCGAGTTACTTCCGATTCGTTGCTCACCGCCGAGGTTACATGCAAGGCAAATGAAAGTTCGGAATATGGCATCGAATATGCCGATGGATATTCGGGCACAGTTGTAATCCCCGATGCTGTTTCATGCGAGGGTCTTACCTATAGCGTAACAGCCATTGGCGAGAGCGCATTCGCAGGTTGCACCGCACTTACCAGCGTTGAAATCCCTGCGAGCGTCACAAGAATAGATATGAGTGCTTTCGTAGGTTGCAGCTCACTCACAAACGTTAATCTGACCGGCAGCACACCTCCTGTGCTCGATAACGGTAGCTTCGCCGACAGCCAGTATGCCGATGTGGTTGTACGCGTGCCCGACGATGCAGTGGATGCCTACAAGGCGGCAGATGCTTGGAAGGAATTTAAGAACATCGTAGGTTCCGATGTTACCTTCATCGAGCAGGTAGAGGACGACGCTACCGCCTTCGAGGCGACAGCGGGTGGCTTGGTGCTCACCGCAGCCGATGGCAAGCCCGTTGCAGTTTATTCTATTAACGGCGCCCTCGTAGAAAAGATAGATAGCTATGCCGGTGAGGAGATTACTCTCGAAAAGGGTGTTTACATCCTCCGCGTGGGCAGCGTCACCGTCAAGGTAAAGATGTAATCCCATATCCCTATACAGATAACACCGGTCAACCCCGTTGCGGCGTTGACCGGTGTCTTTTTTCAGCCCTACATGGCTCTTTTGTCGTAGTCGCCCTCTACCATACATTCGCACAGCAGAAATTGGGCGTCGCTTCTAACCGTTCCGGCCATGGCGAACGACACGAAACGATAGGCCCTTGTGCGCTTGGTGCGTGCTATCAGGTCGCGCACCATAGTGTAGTTGGGCTTCACGGCACGCGCGCCGTTTACAATCTCCTTGCCGCCAACCACTTCCCAATGTACGCCGTCCATGCTGCCAAGCAGGTAGAACCCGAATTTGTTGCACTGCATAGTGGCTCTCAGTGCCGCATCCCTCACCCGTTTCAGTCCGCTTGTGCCGAATGTGCAGCCATGCATGACCATCGCAACGGGCATGTCGTTTTTCTGTTTGTTGTGGTTGTCGAATGTGTGGCGTCTATATTTCGTGGTGTCGCCCTCTATGTATCGGCTGCCCAATAGTAGCGTTTCGGGGTAGTCTATCGTGCAACAGTAGCGACCATCGGCGGTGCTCCACGTGCCGCTCTTCATATTATATACATAGGCGTAGTCGTAGTTGCCGTTGCACACATACAGCAGGTCGCTGTTGTAGTCGTATGCAGTGAATGCCTCGTTCAGATAGTCGGCAAATGGCGCCTTTGTGGCTATGAGGCCCCTCGCTGCAATGTCGCATATTCTTGTTGTTACATCGTCGGCAGCTGTCAGCTCGGCAGTGTGCAGTCCGGCGATGGCTTGCGATATGTTTGCCGCTTCGTTGCCGTTTATAAGCATCACCCCTTTTGCCGTCAGGAACACCACGCCGCGCGTAGTGACGGTTACTCCCTTGTTGTGGCATATTTCGCGCGACGCGGGCACCTGCGACAGATAGCTGCCGGCCCCCGAGGTGTCCAAGGTCATGAACCACACCCCCTTTTTGGTGAATACATACAAGGGGTGCTGTCCGAACTGCCCCTGCGACACGGCCACCGTGTTGCTGCACAGCGCCACAATATCGGCATCGAATGAGTATGTGTTCTTGGCCGGGAAGAAGAGCGGGTTATCTACATCGGATACTCGCAATACGTTTTTTCGTGTGTATATGCGGTTTTCCTTTACGTTGTTCAGCGTGAATCCGACGATTTTATCCTCCGAATCGAAGCGTGCCGTCACATCGCTTGTGCCATCGGCTACGTGCCACCCATCGCCACCAACCTCTATGGGGCGCAGTCCGTCGAATTCGTTTGTGCTCTCCTTGACGGTTACGGTGATGGTGGAGCCGTCCTGCAGTTTGCTGTAGTCGGCAGCAGAGCCTTCGTCGCTCCACTCCTCCTCGTTCACATGTATGCCCTCGATGAAGATGTCGATGTGGAAATCGCCCGGCTTTACCGTGCCGCCATCTATGGCAACTCCGCCGGCGAGGGTATATGATAGCGTCCATCGTTTCCCCGATGAATTGTAGGTGAATGTATATGTGCCCGAAATGTTGGTGCCGGCCTCTCCAAGCTGACGGCCCAGTTGAGCCCTCGCTCCGGTGAGGAAACCGTTGCGTTCCCGCACGTTGTGGATGGAGGCAGCGAGCGAGGTGCCCGATTTCCATTCGATGCTCACATCCTGCTCCTTGCCGGCCACGACATCGCCCACATAATAGCTCAGGTTGCGCAGTTTGTGTGCCGTCAGCGGGAAATCCCTATACACAATGGCGCTACCGTTGAAACGGGTGGTGTATGCGGCATAGACGCGCAGATTGGTGGCCCTTGCATCGGGGTAGGACAAGTATGGCGACATGTGATAGGTGTCGTCGCCCGCGCCCGACAGTTTGGGAGTGCTGTCGGTGGTTACAATGTGTCGTTCGCCATCGTCGGTGGCAATGGTTACCACCGAGGTTATCTGCTTCAGTTTGCTGGTGGTGTCGTCGCTTCGTCCCGCTCTGGTGTATTGCATGTATGCGTCGCGCAGTCGTTCGCTCACGCCACCAAAATGCATTTTGTTGTTGTATATGTAGCAGTAATTGGAGCCTGCGAATTCGTGGGGCTGCTCGTTCATGGGCAACGAGGTCTGCAAGGCCAGTTGCGACGGCGATGTATTCTTCAGGCACCACACTTCGTTGCCCTCGATGTCGTACTCGGCTATCTTGTAATAGAGCGAGGCCTCGGCCACCTCCTCGCGTATCTTCGAAACGCTCTTTTTTACATATCGTTCGTAGCTGCTCGATACATCTATTCGCACCGAACCGCCGTTTTCTATGCTCGATTCGGGGTATTTGCTCTCGTGTCCCATAATCGATGCGGTGGCGAAAATGTCGATGCTCATAATGATATCCTTCCAATCGCTCAGCTCCATTTCGTCGAACGAAAATTGCGGTACGAAGCCCTTGACCATGGTGCAATATCGAGCCCTCTTTGCTACCGCAGACTGGGGCATGGAGATGAAATTATGGTTGTCGCGGCCGGCGGTCACCTCACCCTCTTGTCCGAGCCATGCTGTAAGATTCTCCTTCTCGAAGCCTTCGCCATCCTCCACGTAGTATATGGGCGAAAATGCCACGTAGTTGCCGTCGAACAGCCTTATGGCCATGCGTATGAGCGTTCGGTCGATGAAGGCTCTCTTCTCGTACAGGCCGGTGAGGCAGGCATCGAAAAAGCTTTTCGATACGTTGCTCCATTTCAGTCCCTGCTCGCTCTCCTGCAGCTCCAGTCGGTCGGCATAGTATTTGTTCTCGGTGAATGTGGCGGCGTGTGTGGGCAATAGCGATATTTTCAGTCGCGGCAGCTCGGGCAGCTTGCCCAAATAGCGGTACGCGTCGCCGCTGTACAGGGCATAGAGAACCCCGTCGGTGCAGTTTATAATGACGATATTCCCCATGAAGGCAAGCGACTCCACGCCGGTTATCTCCCTGCCGCCTATGACGATGTAATTGGTGAGCGATTTCTCTTTGTTGCGCACCACCAGCCATTTGTCGGCCTTCGCGTGGTAGTACTCCGTGTAGCTGTTGGCCTCTATGGCCGTACCCTTCGATGGCGGGGCAATTACCTTTGTCGCTCCCGCTTCGCATGTGAGGTTGTGCAATATCCTGCACTCGCCATCCTTAACGGCTCTCGCCTCGCTGCTGCTTGTAACCCCGGATATGGGGATGGTTATCTTCTGCATACTCTTTTTGGGCAAATGTAGCATGCGGCGCCTGTCGGCTGTTTGCGGTTTTTACATTTTCGCTTTTCGTGGGGGTAAAACAATACGTGCCCGAAATAATGTTTTCGGGCACGTATTGTTGTCTGTTGCGGCGGGGTTATTTCCTTGTCTTCTTGAATGTTACGGCGTCCACGATGTTTATGCTTGCGCCCTCCACGGGGTTCAGCCAGCGCAGCGTTACGCTATGGTTGCCCGGCTTGAGCTCGAAATTCCAATAGATGTCGAGGCGGCGATGGCGGTAGTTCACGGGCATGGTGAAACGCTCGGTCTTGCCACCGTCCAATGTAGCCTCAATCTCGGCAACGTAGTCCCTTTGTCCCTTCACATAGCCATTTATCAGCAGTCCGGCGCAGTCGGCGCTGAAGGTGTATGCTTCGCTCAGTGTCTTGTCTATGGGCAGACGCTCGGCGGGTGCAAGGCCGGGGAAGCTCTGCTCGTAGTGTACAGCCTTGGGCTTCTGGCATTTGATGGTAACCTCCTTGTCGGTTACCTTACCCTTGTTGCGCTCAATCATCTTGAGTGCATGGTCGAAGCTCATTTTGTATGTGTCGTTGAGCGAGTAGGGGATGTATGCGAAGTTCATGTCCTCGGCCTGTTTCAATGGGGTAATCCACTCCTCGGGTATCTTCGAATAGCCCATAGCTGTGGCCAAAATACCTGCCGCCGATGCGGGGTTGCAATCCGAGTCCTGTCCACAGCGTGTGGAGATGTCTATGGTCTTTGCGAAATCGCCCTCGCCATATAGCAGTCCGAACAGCACGTAGGCGCAGTTTATCACGGCGTCGATGTTCAAGGGTGCCAATGCGCCCTCGCCACAGCCCACGTCGCTTGTTCCCCAGCGCTCTTCGCACAACTGCCATCCGCGGCGCCAGTCGTCGCGGTTGTTGCGCCATATATCGATGACATCCTTCATGCAACGATAGAACTTGCTCTTGCTGGGGATTGTCTTCAGCGCCTCGGTGACGATGAATTCCACATCGTCGCTTACGAAGGCGATTGAGTACATGGCGCCTATATACACGCCACCATACCAACCGTCGCCATAGTTCATTATGTGTCCTATCTTGTCGGATATCTTCGATGCGGCGTTGGGCATTCCGGGCGTCATTATTCCCGCGTAGTCGGCCTCAATCTGATAGTCGATGTCGTCGGCGTGGGGGTTGTTGCGCCAATGTCCCGATGCCGGGGCGGGTATGCCTCGCAATATGTTGTAGCGCGCTGCTTGGTTGGCGTGCCACAGGTAGTAGCCGGCGTTGGCAAATGTGTGGGCGAAGGAATCGACCGGAGCATCGAGGCCCAAGCGGTCGAACACACCTACGAATGTAAGGTCCATGTATATGTCGTCGTACAGCGTGGGCACGCGCTTCATGGTGTTTGCCACGTAGTCGGGCTCGCCCCAGGGGATAACCCTGCTGTCGTCAATCATGCGACCGCGATACTGGAATTCGGTGGGGCCGCCATATGTGCAGCCCAGTACCTGTCCTGCCCATGCGCCCTTAATCTTGTCCATCAGCACCTCGCGGCTCATTGTTACTCGCGAGGGCAGCTTGTCGCCCGCCATGGCTGTTGCTGTCAGCGTCAGTGCGGCAGCGAAGGTTAAAATGGTTTTTCCGTTGAATATTCCCATCAGTATGTATTTTTGTTGTTATTCTATTATTGCCTCCAAAATTCCTACGCAGGCATCCTTCTGCGGTGTCATGTGCAGGCGTATGGCATCGGCTGTTATTGCTGCCGCGGGGTGCACCATGTTGTATTGGTTTTCCAGTATGCCGAATGTATCGGTCACATAGGGCTGGAATTCGTGCCATTTACCATCGTGGCGATATTCCATTCTCCACGACAGGGGCAGTTTCACGCCGGCGTTGTCGTTGTACCAATATACCGACACGCTCTCTATGGGCATCTCCTTGTTCAGGGTAATTTCGACCTGCTGTTCGCGACCAATCTGTGACCAGCTTGTCCAGCGAGGGATGCTTGTGTCGTGCGAGCTCGAGGGGCGTTTGCCATCGACAACGGCTATCAGCTCGTCGTTAATGAATGTGTGCGATGCCTTTATGTCGCGCACGTTGTCGGCCAGTTTCACCATGCTTTTGCGTACGGTTGCCGCGTCGCGTGCAAACCACACGTTCATGGCGTCGTCGCCTCGGTTGTTCCAAGCGTAGTAGGGCACCAAGGTGAGCTTCGATTTGGCCTCCTCGTCGGCTGTTGCGTAGTCGGCATCTATCTCTATGGCGGGAATGCCTTTCAGTATGCCGTCGGCAATTACTGTTACATTCTCCTTGGCCTCGTAGTCGCCAATGAAATAGTGGCTCACAGGCTGGTCGTTGTCGGCAGCCTCGGCGCAATATACAAGCGGGCCACGGGTTATACATACTCTGTTGCTGTCGGCCTTAACGCGCTCGTCGGCTACAGAGAGGCGCATGGGCATGGGCAGTTCGAGCTCCACCTTGTCGCCGTTGTTCCATTTGCGGGTGATGGGCAGGAATCCGTCTATCGCTTTGCCACGCACGCGCTTGCCATTGATGGTGGCGGTATATTTGTTGTCGTTCTTGTCGGCATATCTGTAGAGCTCGCCGGCCACGAAGCGGTCGCCGTCGCACCATGTGGGAATGCGCAACCACAGTGTGAATTCCGCACCGTCGTTCTCGGGTGCCACCTCTATCGATACGTTGCCGTTGAAGGGGTAACCGCCATCTTGCACCAGAGCTACGTTGCCCGATGCCAGGGGTATGTTTACGCTGCTACCTGCATAGAGAGCACAGAAGATGTCGTCGTCGGTGTGCGAATATATCATACCCGATATCTGCGGAATGAGGCGTGCGAGGTTCGATGGGCAGCATGCTGTTCCGAACCAGGGCGAGCGACCGGCGCGACCGTGGTTGAAGGTCTTTCGGCCATCGGCCTCGAGCGGGTTCACATAGAAAAATCTGTTACCCTCGATGTTCACTCCGGCAAGTACGTTGTTGTAGAGCGATACCTCGGCTACATCGACATACTTGGCGTCGCCCGACATCAGGAACATGCGGTAATTGAAGAATACATTACCCACCGCCGAACAGGTTTCGTTGTATGTTTCTTTATTGGGGAGCATATACTCGGGGCCGAAGCCTTCGATATTGGGCACTGCTCCCAAGCCGCCGGTTATGTGCATCTTCTTGTTTACAATATCGGCCCAAATGGCTTCGAGCGCCGGAGCAAATGTGGTGTCACCGGTGATGGCTGCAATGTCGGCCATGCCAGAATAGAGATATGTGGCGCGCACGGCGTGGCCCACGGCGGTTCTCTGCTCGCGTGCGGGCAGGTGCTGCTGGGCATATTCGGGGGTGGTCGAGCTTATGCCTTCGGGTATGTAGGTCACTCCGCGAATGTCTATGAAGCGCTTGGCCATCTCCAGGTAGAGGCTGTCGCCTGTGATGCGGAACATCTTGACCAGCGCAAGCTCTATCTCTTGGTGGCCGGGTGCCTGGTTCACGGGCTTGCCGCCGTTGTATGCCTCGTTGCCTTCGAAGAATACGTTGTTTATGTGGCGTGCGCTCTTTTCTGCCACGTCGAGCCATTTGCGCTTGCCTGTTGCCTGGTAGTAGGCGATGGCCGCCTCGTACATGTGGCCCATGTTATACAGCTCGTGACTGAAAAGTACGTTCGAGTAGGGGGTCTTGCCTGTGCCCCAGCGGTTGCCGGGGTTTCTCATCTCCTCGGGTACCGAGTGGTGCTCATACAGGTAACCATCCTCGGCCTGTGCCTCGGCAATGATGTCTATAATGGAATCCATCTGGTTTTCGAGAGCTTCGTCCTTCTCCAATGTGAGCAGATAGGCTGCTCCCTCCATCACCTTGAACAGGTCGGACGATACATAAAAGGGTAGGGGAATGAGCTTCTCTATCTTCTTTTCTTTCAGGTAGGCTGCTGTGCGGCGCAGGTTCTCTACCGCGGTTTCGGTTTTTCCCAACGAGAAGGGTACCAGCGTCTCCTTTTGTGTTTTCAGACGGGGCAACCAGAAATTGTCGGTCAGTGCCACCTTTTCGAACGAAATGGGGTTGAGCGCCTCTTCGACCTTGCGTGCGCCACTGTCGCTACACGATGTGAACGATGCTATTATTGCACCGGTAAGTAGTGTTCTGAATATCTTCATGGTGTTAATTTATGTGCAAACTGTTCAAAGGTACTTAAAAAAATGACACCCCTCTCTGTTTGCACCCTCTCTTTTTGCTTTTTGCTGTAATTTAGCCTTCTTTTAATGGTTTTTTTGCGTCGAAAATAGAGCGTTTCGGATTTATATTCATACCTTTGCATACGAAAATATTTATCTGTAATAATAAATACTATGAGGACTATTTCAATCTTTATGCTTATCATTGTTGCAATGGTAGCAATTGTTTCGTGCTGCGGCGGTGCAAATAAGAATGCCGAGGCACAGTGTGATGGTAAGAAATATTGTTTGCCCGTAGCGTTGCAGCTCTACAGCGTGCGCGATGCAATGGCTAACGATTTCAAGGGTACCTTGCAGAAGGTAAAGGAGATGGGTTACGACGGTGTTGAGTTCGCCGGTCTTTTCGGTAATACCCCCGAGCAGGTTAAGGCTATGTGTGCCGAGATTGGCTTGACCCCCATTTCTGCTCACGTTCCTTTGGCCGACATGCTTGCCGATGTAGATAAGGTTATTGCCGACTACAAGGCGCTTGGATGTAAGTACATCGTTGTACCTTACGTAACCGAGGAGCGTCGTCCCGGTGGTGAGCTTTTTATGCAGATGATCGAGGAGATTCGTTCTATCGGTCAGAAGGCCAAGGATGCCGGTCTTGTATTGCTCTACCACAACCACGACTTCGAGTTCAAGCAGGTTGAGAACGGCGAGTTCGGTCTCGATTACCTCTACAGCTCAATCCCTGCCGATCTGTTGCAGACCGAGCTCGATGAGTGCTGGGTGAAGTATGCTGGTCAGGATCCCGTTGCTTACCTTCAGAAGTATGCAGGTCGTGCGCCCGTTGTTCACTTGAAGGACTACTATGTAGAGGGCGAGCAGGTTGGCGATCCCTATGCTCTCATCGGTTTGAACGAGGATGAGAAGAAATCGAACAGCGCATTCGAATTCCGTCCTTTGGGCTACGGTGTGCAGGATGTAGCCGCTCTTGTTAAGGCTGCCGGCGACGCTGGTTGTGGCTGGCTCATCGTTGAGCAGGATCAGCCCAGCATGGGTAAGACTCCTATGGAGTGTGTAGCTCTCGGTATGGAGTATCTGGCCAAGGCTAAGGCTCAGGTTTGTCAGGATGCTTGCACTATGAAGGATGCTTGCAAGGACAAGAAAGAGTGCTGCCCCAAGAAGGCTGCTTGTGAAGGCAAAAAGGAGTGCAATAAGAAATAATCTTTCCGCTGTATAAATAGAACCGGGGCAGCCCAAAAGGCTGCCCCGGTTTGTTTATAGGGTAATCGGTGCGATTTTTTTTATTTCAGTTCGTAGGGTTTGCGATACTCGTAGTGGAGCTTCGAATTGGCCTCGGTGTCGTTGTTCATGAATTTCTCGACGATGGGGTTCCATACGAGAGGACGGTCGAGCTCGTATGCGATGTTACCAAGGGTACACATTGTGCATGAGCTGTGGCCTGTTTCGATGGGAACGCTCGGGTCGCGACGCGAACGTATGCTGTCGATGAAGCTCTGATAGTGGGGCACGTTGGTTTCGTACATTCTCTGCTCGTCAACCTTGGTGGGCATGAATTCGGGTGACGATGCAAGGTATTTGCCGCGTCCTACAATAATCCAGCCGTTCTCGCCATACACTTTTACTGCCTGGCCGTGGCCGAAATTCATCTGTGCCACCTCGATGCCGTTGTCGTAGCGGAATGTGAGGCAGTCGTAGGGGCTTGCCGAGGGAGGAAGTATCTCCGAGGGACCCGAACCGTCCTTACCAATGCACCACTGTGCCACGTCGAACATGTGTGCTCCCCAGTCGGTGGTGAAGCCGCCACCCATGCCCTGGTACCAGCGCCATGCGCCCCAGCACTCATCGTGACCGTTGGCTGTGAGCAAGGGGTTGAGCTCGTGGTTGTAGTGGAATTTTTCCGAGAGGGGGCCCAGCCACAAATCCCAGTCGAGGCCGGCGGGAACCTCCTGCTTGGGCAGGTTATAGGGCTTGGGGCCGTCGCCTACGTAGGCCTTGATGAGCGATACTTTGCCCAGACGGCCTTCGCGTACTACGTTTGCCGCGTGGATGAACTCGCGCATTGAGCGCTGCATGCTACCTACCTGCAGTATGCGGGTGTTCTCGCGTACCACCTTTTTCAGCATCTGGCCTTCGTATATGGTAAATGTAACAGGCTTTTCGAGATAGACATCCTTACCCGCACGGCAGGCTGCGATAGCCATGAGCGCATGCTGGTGGTCGGGGGTTGCTATCACTACAGCGTCGATGTCCTTGCGTGCGAGGAGCTCCTCGTAGCGGATATACATCGTAAGCTTGTTCTTTATCTTGTTGTCGGCATAGTATTTGTTTACGCGCTCCTCGAAACGGTTGCGTTTGATATCGTAAATGTCACATGCCGCCACAATGCGTACATCGGGGATGGTGATGAAACCGTTCATCAGGTAGATGGCCTGCTGTCCAAGACCGATGAAACCAATATTTATCTTATCGTTCGCGCTTCCCTTTTTGCTTTTGGGCTCAGCGGGTGTGATAGCGTTCACTGCCGACGGTATCATCATTGCCGATGTGCCGAGTGCCGACAGGCGCAGGAAATTTCTTCTTGATATGCTCATAGTAGTAATAAAAAGTTAGTTTTTGTAAAAGTATGAAAAATATCAATATGGTGGTTGCAAAACGCCGAAAACTTTGTGAAATAGTGCTTTTTTGCTGTTTTAAGCGCTTTATATATGGAAAAATGAAATTTTTTCAAAAAAAAGTGGCTCAACTATTGCGTATGTAAAAAAAACGCCTTACCTTTGCATTGCAAAAATGAAACGGCGCTTTCGTCTAGTGGCTAGGACACATGCCTCTCACGCATGGAACACGGGTTCGATTCCCGTAGGCGCTACCAAAAGGATAGGAATTTTTCCTGTCCTTTTTTATTTGTAGCTTTTTTCGTGTATATACAAATATAGCCACACAGATGCGTCTGTGTGGCTATATAATTTTCGGTAGGTCTAGTTTTTGAACGTGAGCATGTCGTTCTCGCTATCGACGGTTACGGGGTGCTCCCTGTTTATGGTGCCGGCGATTAGCTGCTTCGACAGCTCGTTGAGCATGTAGCGCTGTATGGCCCTTTTAATTGGGCGGGCGCCGAACTGCGGGTCGAAGCCTTCGTTGGCGAGCGTCGATATTGCTGCGGCTGTAACGTGCAGCGTCACTCCGTTCTCGGCAAGGCGGTCGGTGATGTTCGATACCTGCAGGCGTACAATCTGCTCTATCTCGTTGCGGTCGAGCGGGGTGAACATTATTGTTTCGTCTATTCTGTTCAGGAATTCGGGGCGTATGCTCTTCTTGAGCATCTCCATCAGCTGCTCTTTGGTCTCCTCGATGATTGCCTCGCGGTTGCCGTTGTTTATCTTCTCGAACTGCTCTTGTATGTATCCGCTGCCCAGGTTGCTGGTCATTATTATAATGGTGTTCTTGAAATTGACCACGCGTCCTTTGTTGTCGGTCAGTCGGCCGTCGTCGAGCACCTGAAGCAATATGTTGAATACATCGGGGTGGGCCTTCTCAATCTCGTCGAAGAGCACCACCGAGTAGGGCTTTCTTCGTACGGCTTCGGTCAGCTGTCCTCCCTCGTCGTATCCTACGTATCCCGGAGGGGCGCCTATCAGTCGCGATACCGAGAATTTCTCTTGATATTCGCTCATGTCTATGCGTGTCATCATGGTGTCGTCGTTGAACAGGTAGGCTGCAAGTGCCTTGGCCAGCTCGGTCTTTCCAACGCCTGTTGTTCCCAGGAATATGAACGAGCCTATGGGACGCTTGGGGTCCTGAAGGCCGGCGCGGCTGCGGCGAACGGCGTCGCTGACGGCTGCTATGGCTTCGTCCTGTCCTATTACGCGCTTGTGTAGCTCCTCTTCGAGGGTGAGCAGTTTCATGCTTTCGCTTTGCATCATCTTGCTTACGGGGATGCCTGTCCAACGCGATACTACATCGGCAATATCTTCGGCTGTTACCACCTCTTTAATCATGGCGTCGCCATCCTGCGTTTCGTGCAGCGCGCGTTCGGTGGCGGCTATGCGGTCGTTCAGTTCCTTTAGTTTGCCGTAGCGTATTTCGGCTACCAAGCCGTAGTTGCCCTCGCGCTCGGCCTTTTCGGCCTGGTGCTTGAGCTCCTCTATCTGCTGCTTGTCGTTCTGTATGATGTTGGCGAGCTCTTTTTCGTGCTGCCATTTGGCGCGACGCTCCTGTTCCTGCTCCTTCAGCTCGGCTATTTCGCTGTTGAGAGCGGCGAGCTTGGTCTCGTCCTTTTCTCGCTTTATGGCTTCGCGCTCAATTTCGAGCTGTTTCAGGTGGCGCGATATCTCGTCAAGCTCCTCGGGTAGCGAGTCGCGCTCCATGCGCAGCTTGGCGGCGGCCTCGTCTATCAGGTCGATGGCCTTGTCGGGCAGGAAGCGCTCGGTGATGTAGCGGTCGCTAAGGTTGACGGCAGCTATGAGTGCGTCGTCCTGTATGCTCACCTTGTGGTGGCTTTCGTAGCGCTCTTTCAGACCGCGCAGGATGGAAATGGTGCTCATCTTGTCGGGTTCGTTCACCATTACCGTCTGGAAACGGCGTTCGAGCGCCTTGTCCTTTTCGAAATATTTCTGGTACTCGTCGAGGGTGGTGGCGCCTATTGAGCGCAGTTCGCCACGGGCTAGCGCCGGTTTCAGTATGTTTGCGGCGTCCATGGCGCCTTCGCCCTTGCCCGCGCCTACGAGTGTGTGTATCTCGTCGATGAATAGTATGATATTGCCCTCCGATTTCAGCACTTCGTTGATGACGGCTTTCAGTCGCTCTTCGAATTCGCCCTTGTACTTCGCTCCGGCTACCAGGGCTCCCATGTCGAGCGAGTATATTTGTTTGTTGCGCAGGTTTTCGGGTACATCGCCGCGCACGATGCGGTGGGCCAGTCCCTCCACGATGGCGGTTTTACCGGTTCCTGGTTCGCCTATCAGTATGGGGTTGTTCTTGGTGCGGCGGCTCAGAATCTGCAATATGCGACGTATCTCGTCGTCGCGGCCGTTGACGGGGTCGTGCTTGCCGTTGCGGGCTGCTTCGTTCAGATTTATGGCATATTTGCTGAGCGACTGGTAGCTCTCTTCGGCGGTCTGCGAGGTTACTTTTTCGCCCTTGCGCAGTTCGGCGATTGCCGATTTCAGTTCCTTTTCGGTGACGCCGGCATCCTTCAGTAACTTGGCGACAGGGCTGTTTGTGGTCAGAAGCGCAAGCAGCATGGGTTCGATTGATGTGAATTCGTCGCCCATCTCCTTGGCTATGGTTGTGGCCTTGCTCAGCACCTCGTTGCTTTCGCGGCTCAGGTAGGGCTCGCCACCCGATACTTTGGGGCAATTTTTTTCCATTCGTTCGGCCTCTTGCTTTATCAGCTGCGCGTTGGCGCCTGTTTTTTGTAGAAGGAACGATGTTATCTGCTCGCCTACGGTTAGTATGGCGCTCATTATGTGTGCGGGTTCTATCGCCTGCTGACCGAGCGCCTGCACTCTGTTGACGGCGCTCTGAATGGCCTCTTGTGCTTTAATTGTAAAATTGTTGAAGTTCATAATCAATATCTCCTTTCGAATGAATATGAACAAATAGTGCTCCAATATGGTTTTGAGTGACAAAATGTCTATATATAGGACTTTTTGTCTGTTTGTGGGTGCGTTGTGGTACAAAAAAGGCTGCACCACTGAAATGGTGCAGCCCTGTATGTGGTTGCAGTTGTTATTTTCCGAACTGAGCAATCATATGCAGTGCGGTCACCGCGCACTCGTCGCCCTTGTTACCCAAGCGACCGCCGCTGCGCTCCTGCGCCTGTTTCAGGTCGTTGGTGGTGATGAGGCCGAATATCACGGGGGTGTCGCCTGTTACGTTCAACTGCGACAGTCCGGCTGTAACGCCTTCGCAAATGTAGTCGAAGTGGGGGGTGTCGCCTCTGATTACGCATCCGATGGCTATTATGGCGTCGTACTTGTTGCTTTTTACAAGGCGTGAAGCGCCATAGATGAGTTCAAAACTGCCGGGAACGCTGAAGGTGTCTATGTTCTCTGTCTCAACGCCGTTGGCGATAAGTGTATTTATGGCTCCGTCGCGCAAAGCGTATGTGATGTCGGAGTTCCACTCTGAATAGACCACTGCTATGTGGCGTCCATTGCCCGAAGGTACCTTGGTGGGATCGTAGTCCGAAAGGTTGTGTAATTCAGTTGCCATGTTGTTTCTGTTTTATGGTAATAAAAAAGGACTGCCGCATTTTGTTCGACGTGGCAGTCCTTATTATATATAAGTGCTATGTTATTTTACACGGTTGATGTACTTGTCGATGTCCATAGCCTGAATAGATGCGAAGTATTTGTCCTTAATCTGGGTATATACCTTGAGTGCATCCTCTTTCTTGCCCTGCTTCTCGTAGATGATACCGGCCTGCAACAAGCAGTAGGGGCTGATGGTGTTGTTGTCGGCTGCTTTTGCTGCCTCGATGAACTTGCCAACAGCTGCCGAAAGGTCGCCTGTGTTAGCGTAGCAGTTACCAAGTGCGCTCAATACGCCGGGGGCAACCATGTTGTCGTCGCCGTCGAATGCCTTCAAGTAGGGGATTGCCTCCTCGTAACGGCCTGTCTGTGCAAGAGCAAGACCTGCATATGCGTTAGCTATGTTTGCTGTGGGTGTGCCGCCGAATTCGTCGATTACCTGGATGAGACCCATGTTACCCTGCTCGTCGCCGTTGAGAGCCTTGTCGAACTCCTGTGCTGCGAAATATTTCTCTGCCTGGAAGATAGCTGCTGCCGCTGCTTTTGCTTTGGGCTCAACTACATAATCCTGATAAAGGATTGTACCTGCAACGATAACTACGATAGCTGCAATGGCAGCAAGAATCTGTTTCTTGTATTTGTTGATAAATGCTTCTGATTTGCCTACTACCTCTTCTACATTGATAGCTTCGGGCTGTGTGTTCTGTTCTTTCATTTTTTTATGTGTTTTTATTATTTTCGATGGTTTGATTAAATTCTGAATTGCAAAAGTAATTCTTTTATCTTTAGAAAAGAAAAAATCTGTATGTTTTTTTGTCGCAGGCGTGAATATTCTCGCATTTTTTTGCTACGTTTGCTTGATTTAATATGCTAAGATGAGTTATTTTTGCAGAAATTTAGTGTCGCATATATCGAAAAATTCCGAATAGAATGTTACTGAACGAAATATCTATCTTCAATTATAGAAGCCTGTCTTCGGTGGAGCTGTCGCTGTCGCCCAAAATAAATTGCTTTATAGGCAGCAACGGTGTCGGCAAGACCAATCTGCTCGATGCGGTCTATTATCTCTCTTTTTGCAAGAGTGCTATCGGTGCATCGGATAGTCAGCACATAAAACACGACGAGCTGTTCTTTCTCATACAGGGTTCGTATGTTTCCGATGTAGGCGTAAACGAGGAATTTTCGTGTGGATTAAAGCGTGGCGACAAAAAACAGTTCAAGCACAATAAAAAGAGCTACGACAAGCTGTCGGAGCATATAGGCCGTGTGCCGCTTGTGATGATTTCGCCTGCCGACCACAATCTCATTTCGGGCGGAAGCGACGAGCGTCGCCGTTTTATCGATGTAGTCATTTCGCAGTACGACAAGGAGTATCTTCATGCGCTAATACGCTATAACAGAGCGCTTACGCAGCGCAATGTGATGTTGCGTAGCGGTCACGAGCTCGACCCTGAAATGATGGAACTTGTGGAGCAGATGATGATAGCCGAGGCGGTCAAGGTGTACGAGGGACGCAAGAGCTTTGTGGAGCATCTGATACCCATCTTCCGTCATTTTTATCAGGAGATTGCCGGCCTCGACGAGGATGTGAGCCTCTCGTACCGTTCCAATTTGTCCGACGAGTCGTTTGCCGAGCAGTTGGCTGCGTCGCGATACGATGACCGTCGCGTGGGCTACACCACCAAGGGTGTTCACAAGGACGAATTGGTGATGCAGTTGAATGGCTATGCTATTAAAAAAGAGGGTTCGCAGGGGCAGAACAAAAGCTATCTCGTGGCATTGAAATTGGCGCAATTCGATTTCCTGCGTCGATGCAGCGGCGAGACGCCCATACTGCTGTTGGATGATATATTCGACAAGCTCGATTCGCGCAGGGTAGAGCAGATTGTGAAACTGGTGTCAGGCGAGCGTTTCGGACAGATATTCATCACCGATGTGAACCGCGACCACATCGATTCCATTCTCGAATGTGTCGATGGCGATTATAAACTGTTCGAGGTAGCGGCCGGAAATGTAAATTTAGTGAAGGAAAAATGAAACGAGGTGGTGTGAAATCAATCAGCGAGCTTGTGAAGGCAACGTGTCGCGAAGAGGGGCTCGAAACTCCGTTGAACGAGTATCGCCTTGTCAATGGCTGGTCGCAGGTGCTTGGTCCCACGGTAAAATTCTATACCAAAGAACTTTACATAAGAAACCAGGTGCTCTATGTGCAGGTGACATCGTCGGTGCTCAGGCAGGAACTGATGATGAACCGCAAGACGCTTGTTCATCGCCTGAATGAGCATGTTGGAGCCCAGGTAATCACCGATATAGTGCTCCGTTGATGGTCGCACGGCAATTGCCGTGCGAATTTATTATAGATTTATCTATAACTTCGGGTAAATGATGTATCTTTGCAACATGAAACGTATTTTTAATATCAAAGTGGCCATTTTGCTGGCCCTGATGTTTGTTGCCGGTAAGTCGTCGGCACAAACCCCATTGTATCTAATGAACACGTCGGGAGCCTTGTACTCCTTTGTACTCGAGGAGAAACCTCGCTTCTGGCATTCATCTTCGTTGCTCCACATTAAGACCGAGAGCTTGAAGATAAATTTTGTGCTTAACAAGGTATCTCAGATATTTTGGGATAACGAGATTCCTACATCCATAAAAGAGACTGTCGAGGAGAAGGCCAAGTTCAGAATAGACGATAACAAGCTGTATATTTCGGGCGCACCGGCAACCGAAATATTCATCTATTCGCTCAAAGGCAACCTTTGTGCTAGAATAGAGGCGGCCGACAGCGAGCAGGTGGTCGATATTACAGAATTCGAGGCGGGAACATATTTGGTGAAGGTCGATGATTTTACATTTAAATTCATTAAGCGATGACGAAGAAAGCACTATTATTCATATTGGCCGCCATCGCCATGCTTTTGCCTGCCCATGGCGCACAGGATTCTATTTTCGTGCAGTTGAAGGACGGCACCGTGCTAGCATATGAATATGCCGAGAACGACACGGTATCCGTCGATGAAACATATATCAATATCTCCGACACCACTTTCTATTCGGGCTATGTGCGCAGGATTGTCTTCGACAGGTCGGTACTTGGTCGCGAATCGAGCATGCAGCTGATGTCGTTCAAATTGCGCCATACGGACGAGGGCAACGAAGCGCTGCTCAACAAGACCTTCTCGGCAGATATTGACGACCTTACGAACAAAGATACTATCAGCTTCATCATTCCTTACCTCACCAACTACAAGCTGAAGCCATTTTTCATGGCCAATTCGCACAAAGTGAAGGTATATGCCAACGACGAACTGATAACCTCGGAAGAGAGCGTTGTGGATTTCACCAATCCGGTTACAATCCGTCTTGAATATGGCGACGCAGCTCCCAGGGAGTATGTCGTGTGCTTGAAGAACTCGGGCTTGCCTATTGTGGTGATTGATACCCCCAACGGTCAGGCTATCGCCAGCAAGAGCACATGGGTCGAACGAAGCTCGATGACCATCTATCGCCCCGACGGAGGCATCGACTACAGCTCGGGCACCGACTACATGAACATCAGCGGTCGTGGAAACAGCACATGGAGCTATTCGAAAAAGCCCTATAACATCAAGCTTAATGTGAAGAAGGCGATACTTGGAATGCCCAAGCACAAGCGTTGGTGTCTGCTTGCCAACTACATCGACCGCACACTGATTAGAAACGCCGTGGCATTTGAACTGGCCAAGATGACCTCGATGGACTGGACGCCCAATGGTCGTTTCGTGGAGCTTGTGGTTAACGGCAAGGCGTTGGGTAACTATTATTTGTGCGAGGCTATCCGCATAGACAACGACCGTGTGAACATAAACGAGATGGGTCCGAACGACATTTCGGGCGAGGCTATCACCGGCGGCTATCTGATGGAGCTCGACAGCTACTACGATGCCGAGTGGAAATTCAAGACATCGTATTTCAAGATGCCTATAAACATGAAGGAGCCCGACGACGATGTTATCAACAGCTATCAGTTCTCGTACATAAAATCGTACTGCAACGATGCGGAAAAAATGCTCTACAATGGTTCGTACAACTCATTTGCCGAGTATTTCGATATGAACACACTTGTCGATTGGTACATACTCAACGAGGTGATATACAATCCCGAGCCCAAGCATCCCAAGAGTAGCTACATGCATAAGGACAAGAACGGCAAGCTGCGCATGGGCCCCGCATGGGACCACGACTGGGAAACATTTACCCCGCACACCAGCCTTGTGAACAAGGAGGCCATGTGGTTCGGCAAGCTGTATAAATTGCCCGAATTCGTGAAATTGCTCAAAGAGCGTTGGAACAAGCTCAAGAAGCCGTTTGCTTCGGTAGCTGGCTTCATCGAGGAAACCCGCGAGGAGATAAGGCTCTCGTGGCAGTTCAACAATTCTGTGTGGGGCACCATCAGCAATGGAGTAAATGGTGATATATCGCTTCCCTATGACCAGGCTGTGGATCGTCTTAAAAATTCGCTCCTAAACAGAATCAATTCGTTGGATGTAATAATAAATTCATTGTAATTCCTGTTTGCCGGTTAACAATTCTATCCGTAGTATGTTAATCAATCAGTATGGTAAATATGGAATAAAATGGTACGTTTAAGAATGAACGCAACAACATTGCGCCTGATGATTTTGAGCTTCCTCGAATTTGCTGTTTGGGGAGCATACCTTACATCCATGGGCATTTATCTGTTCAAGGTGGGTGTGGGCGAAAATCTTGGTTGGTTTTTCTCGGTTCAGGGAATAGCATCGATATTCATGCCGGCAATAGTCGGTGTCATTGCCGACAGATGGGTGCCGGCACAGAAAATGCTGTCGCTGTGCCACATATTGGCCGCCTTTTTTATGGCTGTTACCGGTTATGTGGGTATGGTCATGGGCGATAATGTCGATTTTGCAAGCCTGTTCATTCCCTATATGTTCAGCGTGGCGTTTTTCATGCCCACCATAGCCCTTTCCAATTCCGTTTCATATACGGTGCTCGGTGGCGAGGGTATGGATACGGTTCGTGCGTTCCCCCGCATCAGGTTGCTTGGAACGGTGGGCTTTGTGGCCTCCATGTGGATTGTCGATCTGCTGGGGTTAAAGGAATCATATAATCAGTTCTTTGCATCGGCTGTGTGGGGTGTGCTCATGGCGCTCTATTCGCTCACCATGCCGCCCTGTCCGCTGAACAAGGCGCGTGGCGACAGTCGCTTCTTCTCCATCATGGGTATAGATGCCTTCAGATGCATGGCCGATAGACGCATGGCTCTCTTTTTCCTATTTGCTATGCTGTTGGGTGCTGCCCTGCAGATATCGAATGGTTATGCGGGTGCCTATCTAAGCAGTTTCGCATCCAATCCCGAGTATATCGATTCGTTTGCAGTGCGCCATCCAGTGATAATGACATCGCTGTCGCAGATATCCGAGATGTTCTGCATCCTGCTCATCCCGTTTTTCCTTGGCCGCTACGGCATCAAGCGTGTGATGATAATCTCCATGCTTGCATGGGCTTTGCGCTACATGTTCCTTGGCCTCGGTAATCCCGGCGACGGTGCGTGGCTTTTTGTAATCTCTATGCTGGTCTATGGAGTGGCGTTCGATTTCTTCAATATATCGGGCTCGCTGTTTGTGAATTCCGTTGCCGACAAGAGCGTGCGCTCGGGAGCCCAGGGGCTCTTCATGCTCGTGACAAACGGGCTTGGCGCATCGGTGGGAATGATTGTGGCGCAAAAGGTGGTGAATATGGCATTGGCTACCGCCGGCTGGTCGCTTGCATGGTATATTTTTGCAACCTATGCCTTGGTGATAGCTGTGCTCTTTATACTATTTTTCAAAGATAAGGTAAGTACAAACTAATTATATATGGTAGAACTATATGTCTCCGAAATATTGGCCCGCGCATCGGGCGACCGCACATACATAATGATGCTCCAAGAGAAGGACGGCATGCGCAAATTGCCGGTCCTCATAGGGCCATTGGAGGCAACGGCCGTCGCATTCGTTAAGAAGAATGGCAACGGCGGGCAGGGCTTGATGACACACGACCTGTTTCGGAATTTTTCAATGGCATGCGGCTATGCGCTCAAGTGTGCCACCATATACAAAATAGAGGAGGGCACCTTCTATTCCAATCTGTTGTTCGATAGTGGCGAGGCGATGGTGAAGATAGAGGCGCGCATTTCCGATGCAGTGGCGGTGGCAATGCGATGCGACGCCCCCATATACATAGAGGACGAACTGCTCAACATGCTGTGCATAAAAGAGGAATGGGAGAATGCCTTCTCCATCCCCATCACACTGGCCGGCACCGACACCCTGCGCGAGGTGATGGAGCGCGCTGTCAAGGACGAGAACTACGAGCTTGCAATGAAGCTGAAAAAGGAAATAGATGCAAGGATGGAGCGCAGAAGCACCTCGACCGAAAAGGGGACATCCGAGGAGGGCGGCAACTGAGCCATGTGCGGTTGCTCTGCACATGGCGAGGCCAAAAAGCCCCTTGCGACATATATATGAATGATAAAAATAAGTAATTTTGCCATCACAGGCACACAAATACAATATAGATAATGGCACTGTTTTTTGCACCCGATATTGAAACTACATGGGAACTGCCCGAGGAGGAGTCGGCCCACTGTCTGCGCGTGTTGCGATTAGGCGTCGGCGATGAACTCGAGGTTACCGACGGCAAGGGTAAAATATTTAGAACAAAAATAGTTTCTACCGCAGGCAAGCGATGCACGGTAGAGGCACTCGATGTGAAAAGCATCGAAAAGGGTTGGAATGGCAATCTTACAATAGCCATTGCGCCCACCAAGAACATGGATCGCATGGAGTGGCTCGCCGAGAAGGCTACCGAAATAGGATGGGACAGGGTGTCGTTCCTGAACTGCCGTTTTTCGGAGCGCAAGGTGGTGAAGACCGACCGCATAGAGCGAATAGTGGTATCGGCCATGAAGCAGTCGCTCAAATTCCATAAACCGCAGGTTGACGAAATGGTCGATTTCAAGAAATTCATAGCGGCCGAGCGTCCCGGAGCAAAATTCATTGCCCATTGCTACGACGAGGATAAGCGCCTGCTGAAGGATTGCCTTGTCCCCGGCGAGGATGCAACGGTGCTCATTGGCCCCGAGGGCGATTTCAGCAAAGAGGAGGTCGAGAGCGCAATGAAGGCCGGTTTTATACCCGTCAGCCTGGGCAATTCGCGTTTGCGCACCGAAACCGCCGGATTGGTGGCGTGCCACACATTTATTCTTAAAAACGAACGCTGATGCCACGATATTTCATCTATTTATCATACGATGGCAGCAATTACCATGGTTGGCAGATTCAGCCCAATGCTCCCACCGTGCAAGAGAGCCTCGAAAAGGCTCTTTCGCTGTTGATGCGTACCCCTGTTTCGGTTACAGGCGCCGGCCGCACCGATACCGGTGTAAACGCCTCGATGATGGCCGCCCACGTCGATTTTGAAAGCGAGATAGACTGCAAACAGACGGTCTATCGCCTGAACAGAATGTTGCCACCCGATATTGCTGTCCATTCCATCCGTCGCGTTACCGACGAGGCGCATGCAAGGTTCGATGCCACATCGCGTCGCTATCGCTACTATATATCGACGGCGAAGAACCCCTTCAATCGCCGCTACACATGTCGCGTGACGGGCGAGCTCGATTTCGATGCAATGAACAGGGCTGCAACCATTTTGTACGACTACATCGATTTCACCAGCTTCAGCAAGCTGCATACCGATACCAAGACAAATAACTGCAAGGTGACATTGGCGCGTTGGATACAGCAGTCGCCTAGTGAATGGGTATTCGAGATAGAGGCCGACCGTTTTTTGCGCAATATGGTAAGAGCCATTGTGGGCACACTGCTGATGGTTGGTCGTGGAAAAATAACAATAGACCGTTTCAGGGAGATTATAGAAAAAAAGGAGCGCTCCGAGGCCGGTGATTCCGCATTGGCACAGGCGCTGTTTCTTGAGGAGGTCAAATATCCTGAGGAGATTTTCAAATGATTTGGGTAGCATTGGCATTTATGTCGGCAGCACTGTTGGGCTGTTACGACTTTTTTAAGAAAATATCGTTGAAGGAGAATGCCGTCATTCCGGTGTTGTTCCTTAATACACTTTTTTCGGCGCTTATTTTTCTGCCGTTCATACTGCTTTCGCGTACAGGTGTCATCGACGCGGGCATGTTTCATGTGCCCGAGGCAGGTTGGCATGTGCACATATTCCTGTTCATAAAGGCTGTCATAGTGCTCAGCTCGTGGATATGTGGATATTTCGCCATGAAGCACCTTCCCATTACCATCGTGTCGCCCATTCAGGCAACGCGCCCGGTGATGGTGCTGCTTGGAGCTCTGCTGCTTTTTGGTGAGCAACTGAATTTATATCAGTGGATTGGTGTGTCGGTGGCCATAGTGTCGTTTTTCCTGTTGGGCAAGAGCGGCAAGCGCGAGGGCATCGATTTCCAGCGTAACCGCTGGGTGGCCATGGTGGTGGCGGCTGCCATGCTAGGCGCGGTGAGTGCCCTCTACGATAAATTCCTTATGAGCTTCCTGGCGCCCATGCTTGTGCAGTCGTGGTTCAATATATACCAGGCTGTCCTGATGGCTGTCATCATGCTTGTGCTGTGGTATCCCACCAAGGAGAGCACCACACGTTTTCAGTGGCGATGGAGCATATTGTGCATATCGCTCTTTTTGGGCATTGCCGATTTCTGCTATTTCTCGGCATTGGCCGAGCAGGATGCCCTCATTGCAGTCGTTTCCATGATACGCCGTGGTAGTGTGATTGTTTCGTTTGCCTTCGGCGCCCTTGTTTTGCGTGAAAAAAACCTAAAAAGCAAGGCTTTCGATTTATTACTTATAATAATAGGATTGTTATTCTTATATTTGGGCTCAAAATGAGAAAATTTATTTACATATTCACTCTGCTTCTTGTTGCTGCGACAGCCGAGCTCGCCGCACAGAATATGCGTACCCTGTTTGTGGGTATGCCCGATACGATATTCCCGTTGCTCACGGCAACCAACCGTGCCGATTGTGTCGATTTCGTCGATGCCGGAATGCGCGCCCGTGTAAGCAACCGTTTGGATGGCAAGAGCGAATTGTTGCGGCTCACCGACGATTTTCTCGAAATGAAAATGAGCAATCATAGCACATTGCAGATGAAATTGCTCCCGAGAAGCGCCGGAGATACCATCGTATGCATGGTGAAGACCGTGTGTGCCGAGTCGTGCGACAGCCGCATATTGTTCTATACCAAGGATTGGAAGCAGTTGCCACAGCAATTTGCCTATCCTCCGATAAAGGATTTCTTTGTGGCGGCCGATTCCTTGGATACCGTGCTCACGATAGCCGATATCTATCTTGTGAAGCTCAATTTGTCTTCGTCGGATGCGAGCATGGTGGCGGAATACACTATGCCTTCGTACATGTCGTCAGGCGATTCGCTGTTTGTGGCGCGTCGTGCTCGCAATTTGATATATAAATGGGACGGCAAGCAGTTCAAACGTTAATCCCATTAAAGGTTCAACCTCAAGAATATAAATAAAATACTATGACACTGAAAAATTTTTTGTTGGCAGCCGTTGCACTCATGTGTAACCTAGCCTTTGCGACAGCGCAAAATTATGTAGCGCCCGACGACGCGGGCGTTTATCGTATCATCAACCTGAAGTACAATCTGGCCATGGCACAGGATTTTACGGGCGGTGGAATGATATGTGACGAGATTGGTGACGACAACGCCTACACCCAATTGTGGCAATTGACCAAGAAGGGCACGGGATGGACGTTCCGCAACGTCTATACGGGCGATTATATAAAAGGCGCAGGGGCTTTCTACAACCAGGTGATGACAACCGCCACTGCCACCACCTACTATCTGAAAGAAAATTCGCTCAAGGCAAATAGCTACAATATGTGGCACAATACCACACAGTCCTATTCGCTGCACTGCGATAACGACAATAACATTGTGCCTTGGTACAGAGGCAGCGACGAGATAAGCGCCTCGGAGTGGGGCTTTGTGAAAGTGGCGCTCTCCGACAGTACGATTGAGGCTGCCCGTGCCAAATATCAGGCATATAAAAATATCATAGGCAACAGCGATGAGTATTGCAACGGCTACATGTCGTTCTACACCGACGCCGCCTGCACCGCCCTCAAGCCCGAATATGCCTCGCTAACCGATGCGGAACTGAGCGAGGCTATGAGTGGCTACAGCGACGACCTTATCGCCGTGGCTCTTAAAATAAAAAATAATAACTGGAAGGAGTACGAAAAGGAATTCCGCATACACACATACGAACCCTATTCCGATGTCGATGTATGGGCCAAACGATTGATTATGACTCAATACTCCTATCTAAGCAACCCCACCGGCATTTACGGCAATTCGGGCGACCTCATATACGTGTTCGTGGGCGAGGATATTCCCGAGGATGCCTCGTTGCAGATAGACCGTGTGTATATGAATGCCATTTCGGGCACACGCACCGAGCTTAAAAAGGGTATGAATATCATTCCCGTAGGTCGCGGAAATTCGATGCTCTACATTCTCTATACGGTTGATACTACCGGCGAGAAGCTGCTTGCCGACTACGATTCGCTCGATATACACATCGAGGGTGGTGTGCTCAATGGCTATTGGGACAGAGATCGCCACACCGATGCCGATTGGGTGAAAATCACTCGCAATCTGGCCACATACAAATATATTCAGGTGAAGGGCCACAAGGTTATGCTCAACATGGACAAGGCCGCGCTCACTGCATCGAACTGCGTTCCCGAGAAGATTACCGAGTGTATAGGTTGGTGGGATACCATCACCGAGTGGATGCACGAGCTCATGGGCTTCGAAATGGATGGTACATTGGAGCGTTTCAACAACCTTCATGTGGCACGCACCCGCGACGACGCAACCACCATGTCGTCGGGCTCCTACAACACCAATTACCCGCCTAAATCCCTCGCCGGAATGATGTCCTACGAGAAGATGATGGATGGTTGCTATTTCTGGGGACCTGCCCACGAGATTGGTCACGCCAACCAGAAAGCAATCAACATGATTGGCAATACCGAGGTCAGCAACAACCTCTTCTCGAACATGGTGCTCTACAAATTAGGTCGCTATATGTCGCGCGGTGGAATCATTTCGGAGACATCGGCCAATTACGAAAATAGGGTGCCCTATTCATACCAGTTCAATGTGAACCTGATGCACACAACGCGAATGTTCTGGCAGCTCTATATGTACTACTATGTTGTAGGTAACGACCCCCAGTTCTTCCAAAAGGTATTTATTTCGCTTCGCAACGATCCCATGAAGCGAAGCACAAGCAGCCTGAATTACGGCTCGAACGACCTGCTGAAATTTGTGGAAAAATGTTGCGAGGCGGCACAGGAAGACCTCACTACCTTCTTCGATGCATGGGGCTTCTTCGTTCCCATGAACAATCTTCTTGTCGATGATTATGGCGAATACAAACTGACCTCGACCGCTGCTATGATTAAGAGTACAAAAGAGAAAATCGCGCAATATCCCAAAAAATGCGGTGCGATAGAATTCATAGAAGACCGCATTGCTAATTATCCTCGTACCGATGGCGTCGATGGCGTTCGCTTGCCCATCGACTACAACGTGGGCGAAACGGGCGATGTGGGACAATTTACCGCCTACCTTCCCGATTCGATAGGTACAAAAGCATCGGGCTACATCTATTCCAAGTTCGGTAGCAAGGTGGTATTCTCCAAGGGTACAGGCGCGGTAGGTTTCCGCTTCTACAGCATGGAGGACAGCCTTCTCTCGTTCTGCAATACTTACGAATATACACTCCCCGATGAGATAGCAAAGCGCGAACTGAAAATGGTGGCGGTGTCGGCCGATGGCAGCGAGAGCGAGGTGGTGTCGGTATATAACGGCAGCGAAGAGGATCAGTTGGCCGCGCTCAACGAGGCTATTGAGCTCGCAGCTAAATATGTGAAGCTCAAGGATGCAACCGGAAAAAAGGTGGGTTATTACTATGCCTACGCAGTCGATTCGTTGTCCAAGTACTACAACGCGGCAAAAGCGGCTGTTACCAACAGCGACCAGTCGGAGCATACATACGGCGAGTGGGCGAGCATCCTTGCCGATGAGTTCCAGACGCTGTTGAAAGACAATAATGCTATTATAAAAATCAGCCCAAAGAATTACTACCGTTTCAACAACGCGTCGTATATAAAATATTCAGCGTTGCTTGGCAACAACGGAGTAATGTCTTGTGCGCTCTCCACGGGCGCGGGTACAAGGTTTGCATTTGTGCCTATAGCGGGTAGCGATATGTTCTATCTGAAAAATATCAATGGCAATTATATCGACTACGTTTCGCAGAGCAAGGATGTGACCGCCAAGGCCACTTCTACCTCGTCGGCGGCCAAATTTAAGCTGCACGACATGGGCGAGGGTAAATATGCAATTCAAAAAGAGAATTCGGGATATGGCTATCTCCATTGCACCTCGAGCTATAAGCTGGTAGGCTGGTCGAACGACAATAATACTTCGCGTTGGACTATCATCTGCATGGAGGATAACCAGGGCGCAGAATATAAAGAGGCGTTCGAAGCGGTGATAGCCGAGGCTGCCAATCTTGTAAATGAGATTGTGGATACGGCGAAGACCACGGCCAATGGCATTGTGCTTTACGAATATGTTGTTCCCACCGACGACCGTTTGGCCGAGTATGTGGCGCAGCTGATGAGCGAGATTGCCGCAGCCGAGGCACTATGTGGAAAAGGCCCCGCAGTTCTTTTCCCCGATGCCGGCGATAAACTGGCTGAGGTAGCTGCTCTTGTAAAGGGCGCATATACCATTGCAACGGGCATTGAAAACATTACCATTGACGAGGCGCTCGCTTCGTGCAGTCCCGTGTACGACATGAATGGCCGCCGCGTAACGGATATTGCAAGCGGAAATATCTATATCGTAAATGGTAAAAAGGTACGTATAATCCGTAAATAGAAGAGCTTATCGCTTGATATAAATGCATTGAGGGGACGCCGTCGCGTCCCCTCAATGCATTAGTGTAGTAACGAAACTGTGGTCGCTTTTGTTAATAATATATTTTTTTTCTCTTTGGTTTGCTTTTCTTTCGTATATGAAGTATCTTAGCGTTTTGATACAGGGTGCACTGCGGTGGCGTTTCGCATGGCATAAACCATTGTTTTTCACCCGTTGACAGATTTTACGAATCCCTAAGATAAATGCTACGATGAAAGAATCTTGGAAAAAATGTGGTTACGTTGACGAACCTGTTCCCTCGGATATAAACATCAAGGACGAAATAAGACGCATGTGCAGCGAGAAGAATGCTGTCATTCTTGCCCACTATTATACATCAGGCGATATTCAGGATGTTGCCGATTTCGTAGGCGACAGCTTGGCCTTGGCACAGCAGGCGGCAAAGACCGATGCCGATATCATTGTGATGTGCGGTGTGCACTTTATGGCCGAAACAAACAAGGTGCTTTGCCCCGATAAGAAGGTGTTGCTTCCCGACCTGAATGCCGGCTGCTCGTTGGCCGATACATGCAAGGCCGAGGATTTGGCCGAGTACAAGAAGGAGCATCCCGAATACAAGGTTGTGGCCTATGTGAATACTTCGGCTGCGGTTAAGGCGTTGACCGATGTTGTTGTTACATCGTCCAATGCGCGTCAGGTGGTCGATAGCTTCCCCAAGGACGAGAAGATTCTTTTTGCTCCCGACAAGAACCTCGGTGGCTATCTCAATGCGATTACCGGTCGCAATATGCTTCTGTGGAACGGCGGTTGCCATGTGCACGAGCGCTTTTCAATAAGCGGCATCGTGGAGCTCAAGGCTAAATACCCCCAGTCCAAGGTGCTTGCCCATCCCGAGTGCAAAAGTGGCGTGCTTGCCCTTGCCGATTTCGTGGGTTCTACGGCAGCCATACTGAAATATGCCCAGACCGACGACTGCGATACATATCTTGTCGTTACCGAGAGCGGCATCCTGCACGAAATGCAGAAGAGCATGCCGCAGAAGCAATTCATCCCAGTTCCCCCCGAGCTTGTATCCGATGGCTCATGCTCGTGCAACGAGTGCGATTATATGCGCATGAATACCATGGAGAAGCTCTACAATTGCCTTAAACACGAGTGGCCCTACGTGGAGCTCGACGAGGCTATGCGCGAGGATGCTTTGCGCCCCATCGAGAGAATGCTCGAAATATCGGCTACCCACAAATTGTAGCCTTTTTGTAAATAGAAATATAGTAGCTGCGTGCCATCTCCTGTTATGTGGCGCGCAGCTCTTTTTTAATGCCTGTTTGCCGGGCGAGGGTGGTTGCCAAGGCTTGCCTGCGTGGCGATATTCCATTTTTTTGCCCGTCGGATGATACATCGTATCTATAAATTTAATACTTTTGACCTCTGATTTTAATAAATGTCTATGAACAACATCAAAAATATAGAAATAGCCGAGTACGATTATCCCTTGCCCGATGAACGCATAGCCAAATATCCGTTGGCCAAGCGCGACAGTTCCAAATTGCTCATATACAACAAAGGAGCAGTCAGCGAGGATACCTTTTCGGCCCTTCCGCAGTACGTTCCTTCGGGGGCGCTCATGATTTTCAATAACACGAAGGTTATTCAGGCGCGTCTGCGATTCAGCAAGGTGACGGGTGCTCAGATTGAGATATTCTGTCTCGAGCCCGAAGCGCCGGCCGATTATCTGCAGATATTCCAACAGACCGAAAGCTGCGTGTGGCAGGTGCTCGTGGGCAATTCCAACCGTTGGAAAAACGGCACATTGTCGCAGACGGTCGATGTCGATGGTCGCACGGTAACCCTCACCGCCGAGCGTATAAGTGCACCGGCAGCGGTGAACCTTGTGCGTTTCAGTTGGGACGGTGGTGTCACATTCGCCGAACTGCTCGAAAGGGTAGGTGAGCTCCCCATCCCTCCCTATCTTAACCGCAAGACCGAAGAGAGCGACAAGAGCACCTATCAGACGGTTTATTCCAAGGTGAAAGGTTCTGTTGCGGCTCCCACCGCCGGGCTACATTTTACCCCCGAGGTGTTCTTGGCGCTGAAAGAGGCCGGCGTTACATGCGAGGAGGTAACCCTTCATGTGGGTGCGGGTACATTCAAGCCGGTGAAGAGCGACATCATTGGCGACCACGAAATGCACGAGGAGTATATCGAGGTGCGCAAGGAGCTCATTTCGCGCATAATAGAGGCCGACGCCTCTGTCGTGGCCGTCGGCACAACCTCGGTTCGTACAATAGAGAGCCTCTATTTCCTCGGCGAGAAGGTATATGAGAATCCCAATATCGCCGAGAATGAACTGCGTGTCTATCAGTGGACGCCATACGAGCGCGAGCATACGCTTCCGGCGTTGGATGCACTGAAGGCGCTCTACGACTACATGCAGCGCAACGACCTCGACCGCATACACACCCACACACAGATAATGATAGCCCCCGGATATACATATCGCATAGTGAAGGCTATTGTCACCAATTTCCATCAGCCCAAAAGCACACTGCTGCTGCTTGTGTCGGCGTTTGTGAAGGGCGACTGGAAGACCATTTACGACTACGCATTGGCACACGATTTCCGCTTCTTGAGCTACGGCGACAGCTCACTGCTCATTCCGTAGTCGCTCATTCGTTTCGTTCATCGTAATAATATGATGCAATAATAAAAGCCCGGCAAAACTGCCGGGCTTTTATCTGTTATGTGGGTATTCGATTACTTAACGAATACTTTTGCTGTCTTAACTACACCGTTAGCGTAAACCTTCTTCACGATGTTGATGCCCTTAACGGGTGCATCGATAGCAGTTCCGCCTATTGTGTAATATGTGGTTGATACAATCTCGTCGCCTTCGCCCTCTGCTACAGGACCGCCGATTGAAGTGGGGTCGCTCACTTTGCGCAGTGTCCACTGTGACGAAGCGTCCGAACCTGACCAGTAAACAATGTCGCCACACTCGCCGCTACCGCCGCTGTTGCCCTCCATGTGCAATGAAGCGTTGCCGTGCGAGGGATGCCACAGGTCGAACTTGTATGCGCCCTGTTTGCGTACGATGTAGGGCTCCTCAGCCTCTGCAGTAAGGCCGATATCCTGTGAACGAGCGCCATCGACGCTGGTGCCTGCATACTGACCAACCTCGCAGCTCTTGATGAAGTAAGCGTTTGCAGCCTGCTCTGCTGTGATAACCTCGTCGGCCAACCACTGCTGTACCTTCTCGCTGTTAGCAGCCGAGATGAACTGGAACTTGAAGTAGATGGGAGCGTTCTCGTAGTCTGTAGGACCGTCTGCCCACCAGAGGCTGTACTGGCTTGTGCAGTTGGGGCTGCCTGTTTCGTAGTCGTTGTAGTATGTACAGATAGCCTTTGTCTTGCCTGTGTTGGCGAGGAATTTCTCGTTGGCAGACTCGATGATGTAGAAGCCCTCTGTCATGGGATTGATTTCTGCCGATTCGGCTGAGCTTACAGCAGCCTCGAGCAAGGGAAGGGTCGCCTTGGCTGTTGCATTGTCGTTCGACTCGATGGCTGCCTGTGCCTGTGCAAGTGCCGATGCAAATGCTCCGGCCGATGCTACAGAATAGTAACCGGGGTCGTTGCTTACCTTGATACCCATTTCCTGAGCCGAAGCAACCAATGACTTCAACCAGTAGCAGTAGGGGTTGTTCATTGTTGCCTTGTAGATGTACCATTCACCCTCGCCATCCTTGTCGTTAGCGTCGAGGCTGGGAACAGAGAATGAAGCCGCCTTGCTGCCCCAATCCTGGAAAATAAGGTAAGGACACTGTACATCGGGTGTCTCAATTGTGTCGTTGGGATATGTGTAGCCGCGGAATGTAGAATCTCTGTACTCGTAAAGCACGAATGTAGATTCGAGGTCGGGGTTGTTTGCAGGTACGATGTCAATCTTGGCTGCAAGATCCTTGTTTGCTGTTGCTGTGCAAGAGCCCCAGCCGTCAGCCTCTTCGGTGCTTCTCCAGTAGTAACCATCGGCCAACGACTGGATGAGGTATTTGTCGTTTTCGGCCTTGCGGATAGAGAATATAGCGGGCGCGCCAATTTTCTCGCCGTAGGGTACCATACCTGTGTAGTATTTGGGATAACCGGTGCCGCTACCGTCAGAGGGGTCGCAGTTCAAAAGACCTACGAGTGTATAGAAACCATCGTCGGTAATCTGTGAAACGTCTGTAACCTTCTCGCCGAGCTGTGTATTGTAGAAATCGGGGAGATCTACATCGGCGGGCTCGTATCTTACACCGGCCTTGCCTACCACGAAGTCGGTGGGAGTGTTCACACCGTTCTTACGGCCGTACTGAACATACTTGAATGAGCTGATGGGCGCGGGGAATGTAATCTCGATGAACGAGTAGTCGGGGTTAGCGTCGTATTCGGGGCTCTGGTTGGCGCTCCACACTGCGTGGTAGTGTGTGTTGAGGTCGCCGTCGCAAAGTGCGGGGTAACCTACCTTGTCTCCTGAGCCGCCCTCTACCATATATACCGAGTTGGCATAGAAACTTTCCGATGTGAGCTCAATTTTCTTGCCGTCGGCTCCATAGAATTCCATTTCGGCAAATGTGGGGAATACATAGCTTGTACCGCTGTAAACGCCCATGTTGTTGGTTTTGAAGAATGTGAAACGAAGTGTCTGAACCTCGTCGGTGATGTTGTACATGGGAGATTCCCATTTGTAACCACCGTAGCTCTGCAATGTGCCGGGGAGTCCGTCCTCGGTTGTTCCTACGCGGAAGGGCAGGTTCTTCACGTTCTTCACCTCCGAAGCCCAGAAATTGTCGATAGCCTTGAAGATGCTTGCGATAGCCTGGTCGATGTCGGCCAATGACTGGTAGTTGTCTATAACGGTCAAAGCCTCGTCGGCTGTATTGCGCATCATGTCGAGTGCATCCTCGCTGAATGAGCCCTCAATCCAGTTGGGAGCCGATGATGTGAGGATTTCGTCGTTGTCGGCTGCATCGTAGAGAGCGTCGATTGAATCGACATATGCCCAGATGGTTACAGCTGCGTATGCTGCTGTCAATACGTTGAGCTCGCGCTTGCACGAGATGATGTCCGATGCGGCAGCGTTGGGATTGCTTACAAGTGCGTTTGCCTTGGCAACAGCTGTTGCGAGTGCATCGTATTCGCCGTTGTCCTCCTCCTCAACAAGGCCAATCTCGTCGATACGTCTTTGTGCATCGTCGATGTTTACCTGCAACTGCTCTGTGATGGCAGCACCGTTGATGTTGGCTTTGTAGATGGTCCATGAGTATGATACGGGACGCTGGAAATTGTTCATTATCTCTTCGTTGTTCTCGGCGATGAGCATTTTACCCCATGCGTCTGCACCAAGAATCCATGAGCCTTCGTTCATGGTGAGCTGGAAATTACCCTCGGTCTGGTCGCACTCGTTGAAGTAGATGAACGATGCCTTCAGCTCGTCGTTTGTCCAATGAGCCCATGTGCCTCTATCAACCGATGAGAGCTGTGCTACATAGTGGTTGTTGTTCAACCAGCAAATTTTATATACATCCTCGTTGTTGGCATCTGCTACAAGATAGAATGCCGATGCTGCCGAAGCGGTCTCTGCAGCGCCGTAGGGTGAGTGGAAATATACATCGCCCTCGCAGGTGCGTGCCGATTCGCCTTCAACCACGAAGTCGGGGGCATTACCCTTGATGATGAAGAGAGCACCATCCTCTTTCAGCTCCTCAACCGATGTCACCTGCTCGCCGATAGAGAACTCCTGCTCGGGGAAGGGGAGGTACTCTGTGCCGGGGGTGATACCCATGTAGGTGATAAGGTTCTTGTAGTAACGTGAACGTGTGTTCCAGTTGAACGAGAATTCGCTTACGGGGCTCTCCAGGTCGAGCTCAATGTAGTGGTAAGCGTGAGGCATGCCACCCTTGGAGTATGTACTGTGGAAATAGGTAAGCTCGTTCTGGTCGTTGAGCGCCTCAACGCCGCCACCGTCGCCAATCTGGGCTGCATTGGTGGTTGCTGTGTAGGGTACGAGCTCGCCGTTACCGTTGTATATGCGAAGCTCACTCATTGTGAAGAAGGGGAAACCAGTACCGTTGTAGGCCGAAATACCGTCGTAGCTGTTGCTTGTGAGCTCGTCGACGGTGTTGGTCGAAATAACGGTGAAGCGGAGCTTTGTTACGGCTTCGTCCAGTTTGTAAACATCAGATCTGTACACGTAGTTTTGTACAATCTTTTCACCGGGTAGTCCATCGGCTGTGGTCAGCGTGATGGGCCACTGTGTGGTCTCTTGTGCGAAGCCTGCAAGCGCAAACAGCGACAAAAGAGCGGTTAAAAGTGAATTTTTTCTCATAAAATAATTTAGTTTAATTATTCCGTTATGTTATTAACGGTGCAAAGATATATATTTTTTTATAAATAAATTATTTATAACCATGCAGTTTTCTTATAAGGGCCGTACGGCGTAAAGCATATTTTTGTTTTTATAAAACTTTTTCACTATCGCATTTGTTTATGCTCATGGATTGTTTTTTACCATGTATGATGCGTGTGGTTGTATGTGTGATGATTGTCGTTTCGCTCTTTGTTCTTGTTTCTTGCGCCGCCGAGAAACGGGAGCGCCCTTCTGTGGGCTGCAAGGCCGAGGGGGAGCCCCTTGTCGTGGCTCTCTTCTTTGTTGATGCATGCGAGGGACGTGTCATGCTGGGGCCGGTTCGTGTGGTTGGTGCCGACTGCGATAACAGCTTCTGTACATTGGCGGCCCCCTTCTCTTCGTGGCTCCATAGTTACGCCTCGCTGCGACCGGGAGTGGCCGATAAAAGGGTGGTGCGTATGTATGCCGCCACCCGCGGCTTTTCGATAGCCCATCCTGCATGCTGGCGCTTTATCATGTTGACCGGCAGGTCGCCGGGCAACGATAGGTTGTCTGTCGAGGTCAATTATTCCTATAGCTTCGACGATGCTTCGGGGTGTGGCTATGTCGAGGGCATGGAGCGCCTTTCGCTTTGTGGCTTCGACGATGAGCGCGAGATTGTATTTTCGAACGACACCCTGCCCTTTTCGGTAATTTGCGTAATTGTTCCCTATTGCCGATATTTTAACGCTTATTATATGTGATATTTTTGTTATTCGAATTATTATTGCGAATATTGCACTTCGAAAATGCAAATTACGAAAATTATGAAAAATTATAGAACGGAGGCCATCATATTGGCGCTTGGCGTTGTGTTGTTCGGCTTCATATTGGCCGGTGCTATGAATCGCTTCATCGAGAAGGAGCGTGTGGTAAGTGTAAAAGGTCTTGCCGAGAAGGATGTAAAGGCCGACCTTGTTGTGTGGCCGCTGGTCTATAAAGAGGCGGGTAACGATCCTGCCGCTATGTACGAAACGCTCACTCGCAAGAATGCCATCATTGTAGATTTCCTAAAATCGAAGGGAATCTCCGACAGCGAGATAAGTGTGTCGCCTCCTTCGGTGTTCGATAAGCAGGGCGAGCGCTATTCGTCGGACAACAGCCCTTATCGTTACAAGGCTACCAGTGTGATAACCGTCACTTCGGACAAGGTGGATGCTGTGCGTGCCATGATGCTCGATCAGGCTGAACTGATGAAGCAGGGTATAGCCATTGTGGGCGACGAGTACCAGTATCGCGTTACATACGAATTCACTGCGCTCAACGATATTAAGCCGGCGATGATTGAAGAGGCTACCAAGAATGCCCGTAGTGCTGCCGAAAAATTTGCCAAGGATTCCGATAGTCGTTTGGGCAAGATACGTAATGCCAATCAGGGTACATTCTCTATAACCGACCGCGATGATAATACCCCCTATATCAAGCATGTAAGGGTGGTTACCACGGTTGTATATTATCTCGAGAACTAGCCCTCCGCATCGGTCGGTCTATTCACAGCCGGGGCATGCGGTTGTGCTGTTGTGGTTAGGCGATGGCTTCGGCTGTCGCCTTGTCGTTGTTACCCGTTGTCAATGGCTCGAAAATGAGCTTGCCCATGCCTTTGATTGCCTCTTCCGCATAGCACGATATTGCAAACGTAACGATAAGCCATGTTTTTTCATTCAATTGTGTAATTTTCTTTTGATAAACCCCTTTTGTTCTGTTAGTTTTTAGTAAGTTTGCATAAAATTTAAATTGCGATAATTATGTTTTCCGGAATAGTAGAAGAATTTGCCACCGTAACGGGGCTTGTAAAAGAACAGGAGAATTTGCATCTAACGCTTACATGCTCGTTTGTGGGCGAATTGAAGATAGACCAGAGTGTATCGCACAACGGCGTGTGCCTTACTGTAGTGAAGATTACAGATGATACATATACCGTCACTGCAATGAAAGAGACACTCGAGCGCTCTAACCTCGGTATGCTGCAGGTGGGCGACAAGGTGAATGTGGAGCGCAGCATGATGATGAACGGTCGCCTCGACGGCCATATCGTGCAGGGACACGTGGACGAAACTGCCGAGTGTGTCGAGGTGCGCGATGCCGAGGGTAGCTGGTACTATACCTTCCGCTACAAGAAGGATGATGTGATGGCTGCCAAGGGATATATGACCGTCGATAAGGGTTCGGTATGCGTAAACGGCGTCAGCCTGACGGTGTGCAACCCCACAGACGATTCGTTCACCGTGGCTATCATCCCCTATACCTACGAGCACACCAATTTCCATACATTGAAGGTCGGTTCGGTGGTTAATATCGAGTTCGACATCATTGGAAAGTACATTGCTCAGATGCTTAAACGCTAACGACCATGAGCCATTTTCTTGATCTTGTCAATGCGCGCCAGAGCGACCGAGCCTATGAGCCCGGACGCACCATTGAGCGCGAGGTGCTTGAGCGTATCATCGAGGCGGCACGTTTGGCGCCGTCGGCATGCAACGGTCAGCCGTGGCACTTTACGGTTGTGACCGAGCAACCCCTGTTGCAGGAGGTGGGCAAGGCTACGGCAAGTCTTGGCATGAACAAATTTGCGAAGGACGCATCGGCGCTTGTGCTCATAACGCACGAAACGACCAATATCACCTCGCGCCTGGGTTGCGGCATCAAAGACAAGGATTTCCCGATGATGGACCTTGGCATTGCATCGGCCTACATGACGCTGGCTGCCGAGGCCGAAGGCGTAGGTTCGTGCATACTCGGATGGTTCGACGAGAAGAAAATAAAGGAGCTCACAGGTATTCCCAAGAACAAGCGCCTCATGCTCATCATCACACTCGGTTATGCAGCTAAGCCCAAGCGCAAGAAGGTGCGCAAGGAGTGGGACAAGGTGGTTTCGTTCGAACGTTACAAATAGATAATGTGAATTTAAATTATATATTATGAAAAAACAATTTATTATGTGCATGACGCTGTTGTTGGTGGCAGTGTGTGCAACAATTTTCCCCGTGTCGGCACAAAGCGGTACCGACGTTGTGGGTTTTTCCAAAGCGCCTATAATCCCTACGGCAAAGGATGGTAAGGTCGAGTGGAAATATACAACAACCTCACCCGCTAACACATGGATGAATAAGAATTTCGACGATTCATCGTGGTCAACAGGTTATGGTTCGTTTACAAACAGTGGTACCTACAAAGGAACCACATGGAATACATCGGACATCTGGTTGCGCAAGGAATTTGTCCTCGAGGGCTATACCGAGCAGATTGTCGACAGCTTGTTGCTCGTGGTACATCACGACTACGATTGCCAGATATACCTGAATGGTGTGCTTGCTTTTGATCATGGTGGTTATGTATCCGATTATACCGATTTTGCGATAAAGGATGCAGCCAAGAATGCCATCGTTATTGGTGGCTCGAATGTGATAGCAGTTCACTGCTACAACGACGGTTCTCCCCAAACAATCGACGTGGGCCTTTATCGTCACACATTCAGCACATTCAAGACCTTTATGAGCACAGCCGATGTTGAGCCCGCTACATGGAAGTATGTGCAGGAGGCTCCCGACTCACTCACATGGATGACTCCTTCGTTCAACGATTCATCATGGAACGAGGGACAGGCAGGTTTCGGTAAGAACCGTACCACTCACCCCGTGAACAGCCAGTGGACAGAAAACGACATATGGCTCAGAAAGAACGTTAGCTTCGAGGGCGTTACAAAGGCCGACCTCAAGTCGCTTTCAGTGAAGGTTGTACGCGATTGCGTGTGCCAGATCTATTTTAACGGTGTTCTTGCCGCTTCGCTCGAGAAAAACGGTATCAAGACCGAGAGCGTAGCTGTATCGCAGGAGGCTTTGGATGCTATTTCGCCCGATGGCGAGACAACCATCGCTGTTCATTGCTACCGCACCAATTCGTTGAAGTACTTCGACCTTGCACTCAGCTGTCAGGCGACAGGTGCTATCAAGAAGATTGCTTGGGAGAAGAAAGAGGCTCCTTTGATGAGTATCTTCGCCGACGACGTTGATGTGAACAATGTATGGGGCGAATATCCCCGTCCTCAGATGGAGCGTAAGGAGTGGAAGAGCCTCAATGGTATTTGGGATTTCCAGCCCCTCTTCGCTGACCGCGAGGGCATGCCCGCTGATGCATACAGCATGGAGATTCTTGTTCCCTTCCCCGTGGAATCTGCTCTTTCTGGTATCATGAAGGAGTACAACCGTTTCGCATACAGACGTTTCTTCACCGTTCCCGAAGAGTGGGAGGACAAAAACCTTCTGATACACTTCGAGGCTGTCGATCACGAGTGCGAGCTCTTTGTCAACGGCCAGAGCGTGGGTAAACACGATGGTGGTTACGATCCCTTTACATTTGATGTGACAAAATATCTCACCGACGAAGGCGAGCAGGAGCTTGTACTGAAGGTTTACGACCCCACAGACCTCGGTGGCCAGCCCCGTGGTAAGCAGACACTCAGCCCCGGCGGTATCATGTACACATCGACATCGGGTATATGGCAGAGCGTGTGGATGGAGCCCGTTGAGGATATCTACGTAGATAAATTTACAGTTCTTCCCAATGTTGACGAGGGTACTGTAGCGGTTAATGTAACCGTGGAAGGCGACAGCGAGGCACAGGTGTTGATCGAGGTGCTCGATGGCGATGCAGTTGTGTCAACAGCCACTTCTGTTCAGGGCAAAAAGACTGTTATCCCCGTTCCCGATGCAAAATTGTGGTCACCCGACTCACCCTTCCTCTACGACCTCAATATTAAGGTTCTCTGCGATGGCGATACACTCGACAAGGTGAAGGGATACTTCGGTATGCGTAAGATTTCTCTTGGCAAGGATGATGGCTACACAAGAATCTATCTCAACAACCAGCCTATATTCAATATCGGTCCTCTCGATCAGGGATTCTGGCCCGATGGTATCTACATTGCGCCCACCGATGCAGCTATGCTCTACGACATCCAGTCGACCAAGCAGATGGGCTTCAATATGATTCGTAAGCACATCAAGGTTGAGCCCCGTCGTTGGTACTACCATTGCGACCGATTGGGTATGCTCGTATGGCAGGATATGCCTTCGGGTAACTCGTACGGTGGTGTAGGCCTCGACCAGCCTCAGTTCAAAAAGGAGATGACTGCGATGATCAATAATCTCTACAACGCCCCCAGTATCATCATGTGGATTATCTTCAATGAGAGCCAGGGCCGTCACGATGTAGAGACACTTGTGAAATATGTGAAATCGCTCGATGGCTCACGCCTTGTGAACCAGGATAGCCAGTATGGCGTTCACTCAACCTATGTGGGCGATGTATGGGATATTCACCAGTATCCTAATCCCGCTTGTGTAATTTGTCCCAACAAGAACCTTGCAACCGTGTGCGGTGAGTATGGTGGTCTTAAATATAAAGAGAATGGCCACGTATGGGGCTCGGGCGATTGGGGATATGCTACCATGGGCAGCCGTAAAGAGCTCATGGATACATACGAGCAATATGTATTCGACCTTGTGAAATTCCGCGATTGCTTTGGTATGTGCGGTGGTGTTTATACACAGATTACCGATGTCGAGATCGAGATTAACGGTCTTATCACATACGACCGCGCAGTTGTTAAGGTCGATTTCGATAGAATGGCCGAAATCAACAGCCGTTTGGTGAAATCTATGCTCAAGAAAGATACAATTATCGCTACAGCCAGCGAGGGTGGCGAAATGTGGAAAATGACAACCACTACACCTGCCGATAATTGGTATGCAACCGATTTCAACGACAGCAACTGGAAGACCAAGAAATCGGGCTTCGGTACAGCAGGTACACCCAATTCAACCGTAGGTACTACATGGAATACATCAGATATCTGGATTCGCAAGAATTTCCGTCTTGATGGCATGAACCGTGCTATGGCCGACAGCCTTGTAATGCTTCTGAACCACGACGAGGATTGTGAAATATACGTTAACGGCGTTAAGCTCGCTTCGTTCGAGGGTTACAAGAACGGTTATATTGTGGTTGATATCACTACAAACGTGAAAAATGCTCTGAAATACGACGAGGATAACGTAATTGCTATCCATTGTCATCAGACAAGTGGCGGCCAGTATATCGATGCCGGAATCTATCTTCTTTCAAAGGAAGGTCTTACCACCTCGGTGAAGAATATAGTTGCCGATGGTGCTCCCGAGGTTGCGGTCGATAAAAAGAATAAAAAAGTGACTGTTGCCGGTGGCGGCTTCGGCGAGAATACACGCGTCGATATCATTTCGGCGGCCGGTTCGCTTCTTAGCAGCGCAGTGGTGGGTAATGCACCCGCCGACCTTTCGGCGCTCACTTCGGGCGTGTATGTGCTCCGTTTTATCGATGGTAGCAGACGATATACATGCAAGGTAGTCCTCTAATATATATAAGGATACATAAAACAAATGGCACCGAATATTCGGTGCCATTTGTTTTTGTAAAAAAGCAGTCAACCTGTAAGCCGGGTTCTGTACCCCCAAAGGGGTGTCTGTCATTCATCTATTCCCGATGTCACCATCGGGCTAAAGCGTTCTACCCTCCGACTCGGGCGAGCAACCCTCAAACGTCGGTTTACGCGAACTTGCAGCTCCCAAGACGCACGGCTCGTACATCGCTGCACGACCGGTGGGCTCTTACCCCACCTTCTCACCCTTACCCTTACGGGCGGTTGTTTTCTTCTACGTTACTCTGTCTTCGCAGACAGCTTTCTGTTAGGAAGTGGAATGCTCTGTGCTGCCCGGACTTTCCTCCCTTGCCTGTGGCAACGGCGACAGACCGTTCGACTGCTGTTTTGCGCTGCAAAGGTAAGCATTGTGTCGTGTAATTAAAAATTTTCTTCTTCATTTCTTTTCGGTGTGTGGTTTTTCGCGCTGTTAAACAAATGTGAAAAGCCCTGCAACAACGTCAAAGATGTGTTAATTCGATTAGTTAATTGTTAAATGATGGCAAAAAACAGTCTTTTGTGCTACAAGTGGCTGTTTTTGCGCTTATATTTGCGTCGTGAATGATTTATTTATCTGTCGAAATTAACAAAACATTTAAATATAGTTATGAAAATAGGAATTAAAAATTTGTTTTCAGTTGTGGCTGTTGTCGCTGTAAGTGCAACGGTGGCGTCTGTTACAACTTATAAAGTGATTGAGAAAAGTAGTTTGGCTCAAGCAGGGGAGGTGCAAAATGTAGAGCCGATAGGCATACAGGCGCACAAGGCTTCCATTATGCCTTCCATCGTGCCTGTGAAGAACGTCGATTTGACCGATGCGGCCGATAAATCGTTGCATGCTGTGGTTCACATAAAATCGACAAAGAATAGCCGGACGGCTACCATTCGTCGTGCTCCCGATATCTACGATTTCTTCTTTGGCGACGGCATGGGACGTCAGCAGGAGGTTAGAACACAGCCTCGCGTCGGCTTCGGTTCGGGTGTCATCCTCTCCGAAGATGGCTACATTGTTACCAACAACCATGTGATTGATGGTGCCGATGAGATAGATGTCACATTGAACGACAACCGCACATTCAAAGGTCGCCTTGTGGGTAGCGACGACAAGACCGACCTTGCGTTGGTGAAAATAGAGGTTGATGACAAATTGCCGGCACTTCCCATTGGCGACAGCGACGAACTGAAAGTGGGCGAGTGGGTGCTTGCAGTCGGTAACCCCTTTAATCTGACCTCAACCGTTACAGCCGGAATCGTTAGCGCCAAGGCGCGTACACTGGGTGTGTATGATGGTGGTATAGAATCCTTCATTCAGACCGATGCGGCTATCAATCAGGGTAATAGCGGTGGTGCGCTGGTCAACGCCAATGGCGAGCTCGTTGGTATAAATGCTGTGCTTACATCGCCCACGGGTTCATATGCTGGCTATGGTTTTGCGATACCCACAAGCATTATGACCAAGGTGGTTTCCGACCTGAAGGAGTATGGGGCAGTGCAGCGTGCAATCCTTGGTATTATGGGTGGTACCGTCACCAGTGAACTTGTTGAGCAGAAAGACCTTGGCGTGGTCGATGGTGTTTATGTGAGCGAGGTTCTTCCCGAAGGCGCAGCCCAAGAGGCCGGCATCGAGGTGGGCGATGTAATTGTCGCTGTCGATGGTTCAAAGGTCAAGAATATGGCTCAAATGCAGGAGATGTTCACCAAGCACCAGCCCGGCGACAAGGTGAAGCTCACAGTGGTTCGCAAGAAGAAAGAGAAGGAGATTGATGTTGTCCTTAAAAATGTTCAAGGCAATACCAGTGTGGTGAAAAATGCCGACCTCGATATGCTTGGCGCCACATTCAAAGAGATTGACGAGAAAGACAAGCGCCTCTACAAGGTGAACTACGGACTGAAAGTGCTCGATGTTACCAAAGGTCGTTTCGCCGATGTGGGTATTAAGAAGGGTTTTATCATCCTGAAGGTTAACAACCTGGCAATGAAGAACGTAGATGATTTGCAGAAGGCGGTTAAGCAGGCTAACGGTTCGGCCGACCAGGTGTTGTTCATTTCGGGTGTCACACCCTCGGGCAAACGAGCATACTTCTCGGTAGATATAGGTCAGGAGTAACCCTGCGCACCATATAAGCATGCAGCCGGCGACATCCATCGCCGGCTGTTGTTTGTGTGTGCCGCGAAGCCATTCTGTCATAACGATTTATGTGAATATACTCTTATCTCTGCTTATTTTTGTTTTCGAGGCGAACTTTTTTTGCAAAAAGCTTGTATTTTGAGATGAAATCGTTTATTTTTGCAGATTGAAATTGTACGTATTGATATGAGACAATTAAAAATTACAAAAAGTATCACGAACCGCGAAAGCGCTTCGCTCGACAAGTATTTGCAAGAGATTGGTCGTGAGGACCTGATCACCGTAGAGGAAGAGGTAGAATTGGCCCAGCAAATACGTAAGGGCAATCGTCAGGCGTTGGAGAAATTGACAAGAGCGAATCTTCGTTTCGTAGTTTCCGTTGCAAAGCAGTATCAGAACCAAGGATTGAGCCTTCCGGACCTCATCAACGAGGGTAATCTCGGATTGATTAAGGCTGCCGAGAAATTTGACGAAACACGAGGATTCAAGTTTATCAGTTACGCAGTTTGGTGGATCAGACAATCTATTCTTCAGGCTCTTGCCGAGCAGTCGAGAATTGTTCGCTTACCCTTGAACCAGGTTGGTTCCTTAAACAAAATCAGTAAAGCGTTCTCGAAATTCGAGCAGGAGAATGAGCGCCGTCCTTCGGCCGAGGAGTTGGCTGAGCAGCTCGATTTGCCCGTTGACAAGGTTGTAGATTCGTTGAAGGTATCGGGTAGACACATTTCGGTTGATGCTCCATTTGTCGATGGCGAGGATAACAGTCTTTTGGATGTCTTGGTGAACGATGATTCCCCCATGGCAGATAATACTTTGGTTAACGAATCGTTGTCGCGCGAGATTGACCGCGCACTCTCGACTTTGTCGGACAGAGAGAAGGAGATTATTCAGATGTTCTTCGGTATAGGAATGCAGGAGATGACGCTGGAGGAAATCGGCGACAAGTTCGGCCTTACACGTGAGCGTGTAAGACAGATTAAGGAGAAGGCCATCAGACGTTTGAAGCAAAATCAGCGTAGCAAATTGCTGAAATCCTATTTAGGTTAATTTTAAGGGAACATAAATTGACGGGTTGCGCCACAGAGCGCAACCCGATTTGTTTTATTTCTAAGCCGATAAAGTGAAATTCTTTGTTAAAAGGTGTCTGCGGATTTTGTTATCGGAGCGATTTGTCTTATCTTCGCAAAAATTTATTTGATTACCGAAAATTTTATGTTTATGAAAAGATGTTTGCTGGTTTTGATGATGGTCGTTGCTGCTTGTACGTTCTCGATGGCTGCCAAGAAACCTAAAACTGTATATGTGATGGGCGTTTCGTTCTCATTTTCCGATTCAATTGTCTATTTTACCGAAATACAGAAAATGGATAGCATTGTCTTTGGCGAAAAACATAAATTCCTGCCCGACAGACAGCACTATTCCTATGAGCTCTCCGACTACATGGCGGCAAAGGAAAATATGCCCGGCCGTCCTTCGGCGCTTCTCTATTCCGATAAGATGTCGAAATTGCAGAAGCAGGAGGCCAAACTGAAAAAGAAGCTGCTGAAGAACAAAAAGGCTGTAATGTATTTGGGAAATAAATTTTCTTTCACTCGTCCGTAAATGAAAAGAGGGTTTCTTACGGCGTTGTCGTTCCTTCTGCTTGCGCTCTTTTTTACGGCGTGTCGCAAGAGTGACGATGCTTCGAGTGGTCGCAATTCCAATCTCCTTCAGCCGGGCGATACGGCTGTGCGCACAGTGCTGGCCTATGTGGTTGCCGAGAACGACCTCTATGCCTATGCTACATACGATTTGCGCGAAATGCATTCTGCCGCGCGCGATATCCCGGACAATTGCTATATGCTCGCATTTGTCGATGCGGTGAAGAAACCCTTTATCTGTCGTTTTTATTGCAATGGTCGCGGCGAAGCGGTGTGCGACACGGTGCGCCGTTTCGACGAGGATTTTATATCCACCGATACGGTCAATTTCAAGGCTGTGCTCGATTGGGTGCAGACGGAGTATCCCTCGCAGGAGCTAGGTCTTGTCATGTGGTCGCATGGCAGTGGATGGACACCGCGATTGGGTACGCGCAGTTTCGGTGCCGACAACGGCGTGAATACCCCCTATGACAGAAATTACCAAACGATGGAGATAGAGCAGATGGTGCCTGTGCTGAAGGGCCTCTCTGTTCCGCTTCGATACATTTTGTTCGATGCCTGCTTCATGCAGTGCGTGGAAACAGCCTATGCTCTGCGTGGTTGCGCTGAATGGCTAGTGGGTTCGCCCGCCGAGATTCCTGCGAATGGTGCGCCTTACGATGCTATAATGGCCGATTTGATGGCTGCTCCTTTCGATGCCAAGGCGCTGATAGAAAAATATAAATCGCATTATCCCCAGTACAATGGTGTGCTGCTTTCTGCTGTCGATTGCTCGCAGATGGATGGCTTGGCACAAGCTACTGCAGCCGTGGTTCCTTCGTTCTTTTCGGCCGATTCGCTTGTAAACGATTCGTTGGTGTTCAAGTACTTGCCCGATGCGCTTTTCACATCCTCGTATTCCTATCCCGACTATTGTGATATGAACGGCGAGATGATGTTGCGCCTTCCCAACGAGGCCTACCTGCAATGGAAAGAGGCGCTCGACAAGGCGGTTCCTTATCGCGTTGCCTCGTTGGCTTGGGTGTCGGCTGCTAAATACGATTTTCTTGATGTCGATTTCAGCCAGTATTCCGGCCTCTCGATGTATGTTCCGCGTGGCGATGAGCGCTATTCCAGCTTCAATGCCTCATTCAAAGATACCGAATGGTACAAGGCGACGGGGTGGGGCACCACCGGTTGGTAGCTCGGCTAGAACTGCACGTGTAGCTGTATTCTCACACCCTCTTTATCTATTCCGGGGTAGTCGCGGTATGTCAGGCGGCGCACATAATCTATTCGCAACACTCTGAAAATGTTTTCCACTCCGAGCGAAAGCTCCATGTATGGCGTCTTGCCCAGGAAATGGTAGTTCTCGTTCTCGTAAGGGAATTTGAACAGCTCGCCGGTGTTCATGTTGTCGGGGCGGTTCTTGTCGCTCAGGTTGCCGAACATGCCTTTGAACCCAACAACCTCGCGCCAGTTAAATTTTCTTATCAATGGCAGACGGTTGAAGATAATTCCGTTCATGTAGTAGGTCAAATCCCACGAAGCATACTCGTCGTTGAAAAATTCCATTGCGTTCATCAGCGCATACGACTCCTTCTGTATGGTGTACGAGAGGTTGGCGTTGGGTATTATCAGTAGCGGGAACGGAACCTTGTTCCACACCTTGCCGGCCTTCAGTGTGCAGTCGGTGTATCCGAATGCCGAGAACCAAAAGCGTTTCTTGAATCCAAGCTCGGTGTGCTGGTAGTTGAGCTCGCTGCCGGCTACTCCTTTTATTCCCACCTTGTGCGATAGGGTATATACCGGGTGTTCGGGTAGTACAGAGTGCCTGTTCCATTTTGTCTGCAGGAATTTTTCGTTGGGCGCATATCGCAGGTTCAGTTCCACTTCGGACTGTCGCAGGTTGTTGACGAAGTTGTTTGTGGTTATTCCGTCGGTTGTGGTTGCTTGCTCGAACGGTATCAGGTGTGTTGAGATGTCGATGCGGTTTCTGAGCGTCAGTGCATACGAAAAATGGTTGTGGAATTCCTGTGTGTAGGTAAATTCCGCTTTGCGTACATAGCCAATCTTGTTATCCTCCTTGCGCTTTATTGTAAGGAACATGTTGTCCTTGTTGGTGTGCATGTAGTTCTGGCCATATTGGTATATGTCGTTCTCGTAGTTCAGGCGCAACGAGTGTATGGGGAATTCGTTGGGGTGCTCTCTTTTTTTGTTGAACGAGTACTCCATTTCGCCCATGTATTTCAGTTTGTTGTCCTTTAAGCCGTATGCCACGAAGAAGCGGCCGAACAGGTGCGGGTGCAGATAGGCCGACGTCATTGCGCCGGTGCGTAGTCGTGTGCCCTCGAGTGCGTTGTAGCTGATGCTGGTGTTCACCGGGCCATAGAATACGGGCGGGTTCTTTTCGCGCAAGGGTACCCAGCCGGTGAATAGGAATGTGACTCCCTTCTCCAGCCAGTAATAGACGGGGTTGTTGCGCAGCTGCTCCATCATTGCCTTCACCGATTGCTCTTTCTCGGTTACTTCGTTTATTCTGTTTTCTGCCCAGAAGATGCTGTCGCGCAGTGTGGCGAGTTTGTCCTCGATCACGGGGCTTTTCTCCTTGTGTATGGCTTCGGCCTCGGCGCTCTCGTCGAATGAGTAGTTGCGGTAGGCTACCTGGCGGTTGGCATAGAAACCGTTTACGGCGTTTACTATTTTGAATTCGGTCACCAGCGATTCGTTGTCCAATATTCTGGTGCCGTCGTCCTGGCGGCTGTAGTCCTGCTTGATGTTCATGTATTCCACGAAATTTAGGTTGATGTCCTTGGGCACATTCATGTTTACCATTTTTATGAAATGGCTCGAATCGGGCGTTACGTAAACGTGGCCGTTGAATCCCATAGATTCGGGGTTGTGGGGGGTGAAGGCGAGGTCTATGCATCTTTCCCCTTCGATCTCTATGGTATCCATTATGTAATATTTATAGAATGTGGGGCCCAGGGTGGATAGCGGGCTTACGAATTTGTTCCTGAACAGCGTGATGTTGTCCTGAAAAATATCCACATCCTTGAATGTCTCTTCGAAAACCACTTCGATGGATTCGTCGGATATCATGTCGTCGATGCCCGATCTCTGTCGCGCCTTCACGTGCTGCTTTTCGCTCAGCGGCTCCTTGCGGTAGTAGTCGGTGGCCAGCAGCTCGCGAGCCGAAATGTGCAATATGGGCTTTCCCGATACGAGCGAGGTGTCGATGTAGTTGTCCAAAAACGAAAATCGTTTGCCAAAGTGGCTCTCTTCCGACGAACTGAAGTTGTTCAAAGCTACATTCAGCTTTTCGTGACGTTCGCGGCTGTAGAAGGGTTTGTTCTTGGGCGAATTGTCGTTTCTGCGCTCAATCAGTTTACGCGCAAGTATTACGGCGGGGTTGTCCTTTTTCTTGTATTTTTCGCGCTTCGGCTTTATTGTAATCTCTTTCAGCTCGTACATGTCGGCGGCGAGCTTCACCTTCAGCGGAAATTTACTGCCGGGGGTGAGCGCAATCTTTGTTTCCTTGTAGCCAAGGCTGCTTATGATGAGCGTGTCTTTGAGCGCCGGCGCCATGAACGAGAAATTACCGTTGTTGTCCGAGCTGCATCCGTATGTGGTGTTGCGTATGCGCACCGATACGTAGGGTAGTATCTCGTTTGTAGCCGCGTCGGTAATTATGCCATGTATTCTGTACTTGGCGTTCTGTGCCTGGGCGTCGTTCGTGCCCATGAGTGCAGCAAGGCATATAAATATTATATATATATAATGTATAAAGGGGTGTTTCATCCTATTTCTAAAGTAATGTTCTGCGTTCGGGCTGCAAAGTTAGCATTTATTTGCCTACCAATTTTTCTAAAATCACTTGAATTTATATAAATAATGTAATAAAATCGCCAGCTTTCTCTATTTAGCAAAAAATTTTTCAACACCATTTCGGGCTGTTTTTGCCGGTGTTCGCTTTTTGGCGAAAAAATGGGCAAAAAATCTTTCGCTGTAACTCATTGAAAATGAATGGTGATTGAAATTTTTTCAAATTTTCTTTTAAATTTTCTTCTCAAAAAGTTTTGTAGTTCGGAAAAAAGCTGTACCTTTGCACTCGCTTTCGACAAGGAACACAGTTCACACGAAAGCGATACGATCCTTGAAAACATTCCATACAGACATAGCAGTACAGCGGTCTTTGTTTATATGAATATA
>JAFYOS010000007.1 GCA_017560125.1 Bacteroidaceae bacterium
CTCTTCCCATCCCGAACAGAGAAGTTAAGCCCAACCGCGCCGATGGTACTGCATTTAGTTGTGGGAGAGTAGGTCGTCGCCACTTTTTTTCTCGAGTTCCCTTGGTTCTTACGAACTGAGGGAACTTTTTTTGTATATATACTTGTCGTTGTTTGGGCCAGTATATAGGGGCGGTAGAGGTGTACTACGGCTATTAAGGCTGTTATTCGGTAGCTTCTATAAGCCTTTTGCAATGCGATTCCATGTAGCCCTTTAGATAGCTTCTGAGCTCGTCGCCTTCTATTATGGTGATGTCGTTGGCTACACCTATGATGAATCGTCCTGCGCCTTCGCAGCGATATATGGTGGTGTCGAGCAGCCAGTGCTCGTTGTCGAGCTGCGTTAGATGGCGTTCGGCAAGTGGAAATTCTTCGAGCAGCAGGTTTTTGGCCATCACTCCCAGTTTCAGCTTTATATTTATCTCCTTGTCGCCGCCGCTGCGGAATATGTCGCTCTTTAGGCTGTGGTGGGCCTTCTCGTTCTGCCATTCGTTATTGGTGATTTCTACCTCCTCTATGCGCGATACGTTGAAGCGCTTGTTGCTGTTGCTCTGCGGTTCGTAGCACCACACCTGTATGTAGTTCGTGGTGAAGGCAAATGGCTCCACCAAACGGTCTCTGACGGCGCCGCTGTTCGACGATGCGTAGTTGTGCAATATCACCTGTCGGCGCTTCTCTATGGCCTTTATAAGCTCGTGTGTATTTGCCGAGTTCTCCTTCTTTACCACTATGTCGGCCATGCCTGTGACGTTATACACCGACGCCAGTTTTTTGCGTAGGTTGTGCTTGAGCATGTTCGTGTCGTCGAGCCCGTCTATCAGGCGGTTTACGATGTAGCTTTCCTCTTCGCTGAAGTGTATCAGCTGTTCCAGTTCCTTGTAGTGGCTGCTCTCCTTCAGCATGCGATGGCACTCGCCCGAACGTGCTATGACAAATCCTGCTGCCTTCAGGGTATCGATGTAGCGATATACGGTGCGGCGCGACATGCCGAGCTTTTCGGATATCTCGTCGAGGGTGTAGTTTATATTTCCCGACAGCATTTTCATTAAGCGTAGCATGCGTTCTATTTTGGGCTGGTCCATACTCTTTTGTTTTGTAGTTGATGCAAAAATAGCATTTTATTTTCTATCTTTGCACAGTAAATTTTAATACTTATGGATAAGGTATCGGACAACCCTTTAAAAAACCGAGCGGCGAGTGGAACACCTCTGATGGTTGTTACCGCGCTCTTTGTAACTCTCTATTTAGTATCTAATATCATGGCCGTTAAGGTCATCGGTCTTGCCGGAATATTCTATTTCGATGCCGGCACAATAACCTTCCCCTTTGCCTATATGCTTGGCGATGTGCTGACGGAGCTGTGGGGCTTCCGTACGGCCAAACGTGTCATTTGGACCACATTCATGTGCAATATAGTGCTTGTGGCATGTACCCAGGTGGGTGTGTGGCTGCCTTCGCCCGACTATTTGGCCGAAACGGCAGCGGCATACAATCATGTCTTCACATACGTTCCGCGAATAGTGCTCGGCTCGCTTGTAGGCTTCCTGCTTGGCGAATTGTCCAATGCATGGGTGATGGAGAAAATAAAACTGCGCATGCAGGGACGCCGTCTGTGGGTGCGCACGATAGGCAGCTCCATGGTGGGTTATCTGTTCGACACGCTGCCGTTTGTGCTCATAGCATTCTATGGCGTGGTTACCACCGAGGAACTGGTTATGATGCTCCTGTTCCAATATTTCTCTAAACTGATAATTGAGGCCACTATGGGTACTCCCATGGCTTATGCCGTAATCTATTGGGCCAAAAGATTGGCAAGGAGGGCGTAATGGAGCGATATGCGGTTATAGATGAAAAGATGCAGCGCGAATTTGTGTTGCTGCAAGGCAAGGGATGTCGTTGGGCTGGTTGCACATTTTGCGATTACCATAGCGACAAGAGCGAAAATCCCTTTGCGGTGAATGCCGAGGTGCTTGGCAAGGTGACCGGGCGCTATGGGGTGCTCGATGTGATAAATTCCGGTTCGGGAATAGAGCTCGACGAAGATACGATAGCCATGTTGAAGCAGATTATAGAAGAGAAAAAGATAACCACTGTGTGGTTCGAGATGCACTATATGTACCGCCATCGCTTGGCCGAGTTCGCCACGCGTTTTGCGCCAGCTGTGGTTAAATTCCGATGCGGCATCGAGAGTTTCGATGCCGAGCAGCGCAGCCGATGGAACAAGGGTGTGCCGCAGAGCGTGACTGCCGCCGATGTTGCAAAATATTTTCAGGGCGTCTGCCTGCTTTGTTGCACTCAGGGCGAGAGCCGCCAGCGCATACTCGATGATATAGCTCTTGCCGAACAGCATTTCGAGTACTACAGCGTGAACCTCTTCTGCAACAATACAACCACGGTTCGTCGCGACGATGAGCTCTATCGCTGGTTCGTGAATGAGGTCTATCCCACATTGAAAGATTCGTCCAAGGCCGAGATATTGCTCGACAATACGGATTTGGGGGTTGGATAAACAATAAGTGCTGCATCTTGCGAATGCAGCACTTATTGTTTATAGTGGCGTGTGTGGCCTATTTCTTTTTCAGCTCAATCTTGTCGATGTCGGGCGCCCAAGCATAGTCGCATCCAACCGATATTACATTGTAGCCGGGTTTCAGGGTTACATCAAGCGTTGCAACGGCGGGCTTGGTGTAGTCGCCCGATGTGATGTTCTCGAGCAGATACTCTTTGCCGTTTACATCCACCTGTAGTTTCTGTACCCTGCCGGTGCAGTAGCTTACTCCAAGCTCGTACTGGCCGCCCTTCTCGCTGTAAACCTCGCGCCAGATGACACGGTTCTCGGGCTTTGCACCCACGTAGCTTATTCTGATGCCACCTGAGCACTCGGGCGACTGTGTGTAGCGAATGATTCGCGGATTGTGGCCCAAGTCGTCGTAGCAGGGGAGGTATGCCCACTCGGCCTCATAAACCTCGGGCTCTAGACGCTCCTCGGCCTCCATGCGGCATATGAGCACGCTGCGTCCCTGCAGACTGCAGCTCATCTGCTGTTCGAATGTACCCATATCCTTATGCTGTATAAGGTCGCGTACCTTCACTTTTCCGTCAAGCTCAAGTGTCTTGAAAGGCACTGTGATGTCGCATGTGCTGTCCGATGAATTGTAGAACGCCACGGCACGCACCTTGCCGCGCTTGGTCTCTATGTCCTTTACAAGAACATAGGCGTCGCCGTTGCGCTGTGCCACATAGGCCTGCAAGCCCAGGGGATCTTGGTTCAGAGCTATCAGTTCCTTGTTCTTGAGCAGTTCGAGCGAGCTTTCGGGGATAGATGTCATGTCGCAGCCAACAAGCAGGGGCGAGCTCATGATGCACCAGATGCCGAAGTGAACCTCCTCTTCGTTGCGGGGCAGGCCGCGGCCAATCTCCAGCATATCCATGTCGTTGTATCCGCCGTTACCCGCATAGGCCGAGAGGTACATGTTCTTGTCGATGATGTATTTGATGGTCTTCCAACGGGGCTGTATGTCCCAGCTGATGCGCCACGAGCGTGCTATGTTCGCTGCCCATGTTCCGGGGAATCCCCAGCGGCAGATGTTTATCGAAGCGTCGGTGCGGCCGGTGTTTCTGATGGCCTGCACGATAGATTCGTAGCGCTCGCGCTCGTTCAGGCCGAGCTCCTTGCCACCGCAGTAATCGATTTTTATGAAATCGAAATTCCAGTCTTTGAAATAGACGTCGGCATCCTGCTGATCGTGTCCGTAGAAGCCGGCTCCGATGCCTGTCTTCTCGGCGTTATACATAGAGCCGCATGTGTTGTCGCCACCCTCGGAGTAGATACCCGCCTTCAAGCCCAGCGAGTGTATGTAGTCCGAAACGACGCGCATGCCGTTGGGGAAGCGCTCGGCATTGTAGGTCATCTTGCCCTCGGCGTCGCGATAGCCGAAGAAGCCGTCGTCGATGTTTATGTACTGGTAGCCGGCATCCTTCAGACCAGTAGAAACCATTGCGTCTGCCTGTTTCTTTATAAGTTCCTCGTTAATATCTACAAAATAGGTGTTCCACGAGCTCCAACCCATTAGCGGGGGAAGGAATGCTCGTTCCTGTGCATCCTGTGTGCCCGAGCAGGCCGAGAGAAGCGTGCCGCAAAGCGCAAGAGCATACATGAATCTCTTTTTCATATCTGTCTGTCTTTAAGATGGTTGTTGTATGGTAACATTTCAGCCTATTTGGGCATGTACCCAAATAGGCTGAAAACGAATTTATCTACTAATTAAATAAGTGAATAAAGCACATATACCCAGTGGGCAACGATGGCTGCGAACAGACCACCGAATGTGTGCGATATGATCGCTTTTGAAGTGAGCTGGCGATAACCGAGTGAGTCGAGCATAGCTGTGTGTGTGCTCAAGTAACCGCTCCAGCACATACCGATGGCGGTGAACACTGCGATTGCATTGCCGTCGGCCCAACCCTGTGCTACGAAATTAGGTACAAGGCCAAGGGCTGCGCCTACAGCACCAAGCGCTGTGATGGGGAATGCTACCAAGTGGGGGTCGGTGAAGCCGAAGAGGAATTCGAAGATGAAATCGATCTTGCCTGCAAGCCAGGGAAGGAGCGAAACGCCTTCGTATGCAGCACCGGTGTAGCCTTCGGGCGATGCGGGGTTTGTAAGGATCATCACCAAGGTCGAGATGATGAGCACACCGGGGATGATGGCAAGACCTACATCCACACCGGTCTTTCCACCGTCGAGCAACGAGTTCAGAATACGCAGGAACATGTTGGGCTCAACGTGCTCCTCGGCCTTGAACTCATTGAACATTTCGTCTGTGGCATTTTCGCTCGCATACTGGGGGTAGTGCTTGATGGTGAAGTACTGCATCAATCGTGTCGAGAGGATGCAGCCACAGAAAGCACCGAAGAAACCGATGAGGGGCTCAACTGCGAAGCCCTGTCCCATCATGAAGACGATAACTACAAGGCCCATGCCGAATGCAGTACCGAAATTGGTGAGCGAAATGTATTGGAATTTCTTGAAGTAGCTGCTGAATCGCTTGTCCGATGCAAGAGAGATGATAGCGGGGTTGTCCGACAAGAATGTCATGACAGCACCCAACGAAGCAACGCCGGGAAGGTTGAACAGGGGCTTCATGAGGGGACGCAAAATGCGTTCGAGTAGGCGCACAACGCCAAACTCGGTGAACAGCTTGCCGATAGCACCGGTAACAACGCATACACCCATAAGGAAGAGCACTGTATCAATCAACAGCTTGTGTGCAGTGTTCATTATGGTGTTGAGCATGTTGTCAACGCCCATGACCGAACCTATGTAGCCGAAGAGGGCTACGAAAATCAGTAAACAGGGAATACCTGTGGGGATGTAACTCCAAAAAGACCGTTTCATAAATATTTTAGACGTTTATTGTTATTTCTTGAATGAGAGAAGGTTTATCTTCCATTTGAGGCCTAAAGATACCATCGACTGCTCGTCGAGCAAAGCTCCGGCGGGGTTGCCGTTGTCGCCGAATGTCTGGCAGAAGGCGGCGTGCAGACGCACATTCTTGTTGCCGCCGCCCAAGGGGAAGTATTCAACGCCGGCACCAACGCGTGTAACCTCGGTTCCGGGCATCACGCAGTAGTCGCCGGGTTTGTCGGTGTTGCTCACGTCGTATGTAGCCTTGGCAAAAATGTTCCATTTGTCCGAAGCCGCGTATGAGAGCTCGCCCATGACAGAGAAATCGTTGAAAAGGAATGCCTGATTGCGCACCGCGCGGTTCATCACATCGAGCTCGAGCGAGAAGTCGCCCACGTTGAATTTGTTACCAAGTGTGATGTAGTTGATGAATTCGCCGGGCATGCACTCAATCATGTTCACCGAGTAGATGGTATTGAACCAGTCGTGTGAGCCGTACCACAGGAGGTTGTATGCATACATGTCCTTGCCGGGAAGGTTGAAGGGGCTCTCGCATATCTGTGCAAGCAGCTGGTCGTTGCCCTCGTTGAATGTGTATGTGAGGTTCACACCGAACTGGTAGCAAGGTATCTGGTTCCAGTACTCCGAGCAGAAGTAAAGGTCGATGGGTGCACGGTCGTACTCGTAACCACCGATGGCTACCACCTGCTTACCTGCCGACACAGCCCAATGCTCGTCCATCTGGTATTTAAGATAAATCCAGTCTGTTGCATCAAAGAAACTAGCGTCCTTGTGTGCCTTGTTCAGGCGCTGACGGTATGAATAAGAGAGCTTGTCGTTGAACTGGCCATCCATGCGAATGTTCAGATATTGGCCCTTGAATCCACAATTGTCTTTAATGGCATCGCCATCGATATACTCACGTTGATAATCGGCACGAGTTTCAACACCCAAATTCAGAAGGGTTTCATCCTGCTGTGCGAAAGTAAATTGACAGCACAGGAGTGCCAACAAAGCGCATAATGTGTTTCTCATAAAAACTGTAGTCTGAAATATTATTAAATATCTGCAAACTTACATAAAAATCCTGTTTTTCGGCCCTTCTATAAGGCAAAACTTTTCTTTATTTACAAAAAAAAGATGCAAATGGGCTTCGGCCTGTTTGAATGTCCGTTTTTTTGCTTAATTTCGCCACCATACTCATAGCAATGTCATGAAGAAAATTGTATTTCTCACAGGCGCCGGAATGAGCGTCGAGAGCGGCCTGAGCACCTTTCGCGGCTCGGGTGGAATGTGGAACGAGTACTCCATAGAGGATGTTGCTTCCATCGAAGGCTACGAGAGGAATCCCTCGTTGGTGCTCGAGTTCTACAATAAGCGTCGCAAGGAGCTGCTGGACGTAAATCCCAATGAGGGACATCGTCTGATAGCTTCGTTGGAGCGCGATTACAATGTGGTGGTCGTTACGCAGAATGTCGATGACCTGCACGAGCGTGCCGGTTCGAGTAGCGTCATTCATCTACATGGCGAGCTTATGAAGGCAACCTCCACAGCAGCGCCCAACAACCTCAATTATGTGCGCGGGCTCACCCCCGATAATCTCGAAATAGCCATTGGCGACAAGGCCGACGACGGTTCGCAGCTGCGCCCCTACATTGTGTGGTTCGGCGAGGCTGTTCCCATGATGAGCGACGCCATAGACGAGCTTCGCGATGCCGACGGCTTTGTCATCATAGGCACTTCGCTCAACGTCTATCCGGCAGCGGGGCTGTTGAATTACGTGCCGGCCGGCGTGCCTGTCTATCTGATTGACCCGAACGATGTGCCCGTGCATGGAACGCGTTGGCTTACGGTCATTCGCTCAGGTGCCTCCGAGGGTATGAGGAAATTGTGCGAAATCCTCGCCGATGAAAAATAATTCGCAAATCTCTGAACAATTTGTATCGCTTAATTGTTATCAATAAAAAACAGGAACCATGAAAAAGTATTATTGCACAGTTTGTCAGTGGGTTTACGACCCCGAAATAGGCGATCCCGAGTCGGGCATTGCTGCAGGCACTCCATTCGAGGATATTCCCGATGATTGGTATTGTCCGCTTTGCGGCGTGGGCAAGGATTCGTTTGCACCCGTCGAGGACGAGGAGTAGTCCTGCCGTCTAATGATAAAGAAATCCCGGTAGTCATCTTGTTGACTACCGGGATTTCTGCTTTTGTATGGATGGTGCGTGGCTACAATCCCAGCTTGCGTAGCAGGTCGTTGCGTCCCATCTTTTTGAGCAGCGCTTTTATTCGTTTCTGTTCGTCGCTCTTGTACCAGAAGAAAAATAGTCGTTGCTCCTCTTTTTCGCGCATGTTTCTTGCACAGAATATCTTGTCGCCCGTTTCGGGGTTTATTCCGGTGTAGTACATCTCGGTGGCCATAGTCATGGGGGTGGGAGTGAAGTCCTGCACCTGCTCCAGGTGGAAATTCAGCTCCTTGGTCTCGGCTGCAAGCGAGGCCATGCTCTCCATGGTGCTGCCGGGATGGCTGCTGATGAAATAGGGTATCAGCTGCTGGTTGAGCTTGTGCTGCTGGTTTATTCTGTTGAATATGTCGCGGAACTGTCGGAACTGCATGAACGACGGTTTGCGCATCAGTTTCAGCACCTTGTCGTCGGTGTGCTCGGGTGCCACCTTCAGACGGCCACTCACATGGTTTCTTATGAGCTCTTCGGTGTATAGCGCCGTGTTGTGGTCTTTCTGCTTGTCGCCAGTCTTGTGCAGCAGCAGGTCGTATCGCACGCCGCTTCCTATGAAGCTCTTTTTTATGCCTCTGATTGCATCCACTCGTTTGTACAATTTGAGCAGCGGGGCGTGGTCGATGTTAAGGTTGGGGCATACGTTGGGCTGTATGCACGACGAGCGCGCACATTTTGCACAACGGCTCTTGTTGCAACCGCTCATCATATACATGTTGGCCGAGGGGCCTCCAAGGTCCGACAGGTAGCCCTTGAAATCGGGCATGGCTGCGATTTTTTCCACCTCGCGCACAATGCTTTCCTCGCTACGGTTTACGATGAATTTTCCTTGGTGTGCCGAGATTGTGCAGAAGGCACAACCGCCGAAGCATCCACGGTGTATATTCACCGAAAATTTTATCATGTCGTATGCCGGTATGCGTTTGCCGTTGTATTTGGGATGTGGCAATCGCGTGTATGGCAGGTCGAAGCTGTGGTCGAGCTGTTCGGTCGTCATTGGCGGGAAGGGCGGGTTTATCACCGTAAGCAACCCGTTCACAGACTGTATGAGCCTTTTCGCGTGCAGTTTGTTCGATTCGCGCTCTATTACCAGGAAGTTCTTCGCCTCCTTTTCTTTGCTTTTCAGGCACTCCTCGTGGCTGTGCAGCAGTGTGTCGTTGTCGCCGGGGGTGAAATCGCTCTTGCCGGTGAGGTACCCTACTTGCGGAATATCCCTTGTGACCTTCTTGGCCATCTCGCTTGTGACATACTCGGCACCACTCGCGGCAAGCTCGTCCTTCAGGCGTTGTGCGATGGTTGTTATGGGTTGTTCGCCCATGCCGTAAATGAGCAGGTCGGCCTTGCTGTCGATGAGGATGCTTTTCTTGAGCGTGTCCTGCCAGTAGTCGTAGTGGGTGAAACGGCGCATCGATGCCTCTATGCCGCCTATCACAACGGGCGAGTCGGGGTAGAGCTCTTTCAGTATGTTGCTATATACGGTGGTGGCATATTCGGGGCGCATGCTGTGCTTGCCGTCGGGCGAGTATGCGTCCTCGGAACGAAATCGTTTGGCTGCGGTGTATTTGTTTACCATGGAATCCATGCAACCGGCCGATATTCCGAAAAAGAGCCTTGGGCGTCCCATTTTCTTGAAGTCGCGCAGGTCGTCTTGCCAGTTGGGCTGGGGCACAATGGCCACGCGCAACCCTTCGGCTTCGAGTATTCGTCCTATGACGGCCGCGCCGAACGATGGGTGATCGACATATGCGTCGCCACTGAAGAGCACTACGTCGAGCTCTTCCCATCCTCTTAGTTTTGCCTCTTTTCGTGTGGTAGGCAACCAATCGGTGAGTTTATGGTTTTCCATTTCTTTGTTTGGCTATAGGTTGACTATGGAGTGGGGGGTTACTCTTCGCCCTCGATGGCTGCGGGCTGTGTCGCTTCCCAGTTTTTGTAGCACTCTACGAGGTTGCCCAGTCCCAGTGGCTTCATGTTGTCGTTGTAGAGGACAAGGCACAGTTCGAGCAGTGCTTTTGAATCCTCCTCGCATGTGGCTATCAGCGAGCGCACTGTGAAACGCAGCTTGTCGAGCGTTTCGACGCTGATGTTACCTGTGCTGTCGAACATCTGCATGAAGAGTGAATACTTTTTTATTGTCTGAAGATTTTCTTCGGTGATCTCTATTGTGCGTGTTCCCGAAGCATTGGCTTGTATTGTGTACATGGTGTGTATATATGTGTGTTAGAATGTTATTGTACGTGTTCCGTCCTCCTCTTCCACTATGCTTACCTTGACCGTATCCTCGGGCAGCAACTCCTCGGCAAGCTCGGGCCATTCGATGAGGCACAGTGCGCCGTTGTAGAAGTAGTCCTCGTAGCCCAGATTATAGAGCTCGGCTACCGATTTTATGCGGTACATGTCGAAGTGGTATATGGGCTCGCCGTTGCCGTCGGCATATTCGTTTACTATGGCGAAGGTGGGCGAGTTTACTGTGTCGGTCACTCCCAATTCGTCGCATAGGCTCTTTATGAATGTAGTTTTGCCTACACCCATCTTACCATAGAAGGCAAATATTCGTCTGTCGCCTATTGCCCTTATGAATTCGGCTGCCGCTTGCGGATATTCCGACAGGTTGGTTATTTTTATTCTTTTTGTTGTCATGTTTTTATGTGGTGTTTATCGACCTTTGGGGCGCAATGTTACAAATGGCACCAGCATCTCCTCCATGGAAATGCCTCCGTGCTGGAACGTCTCTTTGTAGTACGAAACGTAGTGGTTGTAGTTATTGGGGTAGGCAAAGAAATCGTCGCCGGTGGCAAAAATGTAGCTTGTGCTTATGTTTGGAGCAGGCAGGAAAGCCTTTGCCGGTTCTTTTATCTCGAATACTTCCTTGGGGTTGTAGTTCAGCGATTTACCAAGCTTGTAACGCAGGTTGGTATTTGTGTTCTTGTCGCCTACGACTTTTATGGCGTTGTTTACCTGAACGCTACCATGGTCGGTGGTTATTACGGTGGTGTAGTCGCTGTCGGCCAGATAGCGGAACAGCCTGATGATGGACGAGTGGCGTAACCATGACAGTGTGATTGAACGGTATGCGGCCTCGCTCGATGCCAGCTCCCTGACCATTATCGATTCGGTGCGTGCATGCGACAGCATGTCGATGAAATTTATCACCAACACGTTCAGGTTGTTGCCTGCAAGGCTTTTAATGTTCTCTATATATTTTTCGGCAGCTTGCGATGTAAGTACCTTGTTATACGAGAAGCTCTCCTTGCGCCTGAAGCGGGCGATGTGTGTCTCTATCAGCGACGCCTCGTTCAGGTTTTTGCCCTCGTCCTCCTCTTCATCGACCCACAGGTCGGGAAACATCTCCTTTATCTTGTTGGGCATCAATCCCGAGAAAATGGCGTTGCGGGCATATTGGGTGGCTGTAGGCAGGATGCTTGTGTACAGCTCCTCCTCTATGCTGAACAGGTTGCCTATTTCGTTCATCAGCACTCGCCACTGGTCGTAGCGGAAATTGTCGATGACGATGAGGAATATCTTTTCTCCCTTGTCGAGCATGGGGAATATGCGGTTCTTGAAGAGGTCGTTGCTCATCATGGGGCGCTCCTTGCGTCCCGACATCCAGTCGAGGTAGTTCTTCTTTATGAATTTTGCGAACATGTTGCTTGCTTCGTTCTTCTGCATCTTCAGCAGTTCGTGCATACTGCTGTCAGCATTTTCGAGCTCAAGCTCCCAGAATACCAGTTTTTTGTACACCTCAATCCAGTCCTCTATGGTGAGCGAGTCGGATATCTGCATTCCCAGCTTGCCCCAGTTCTGCTGGTAGGCGCTGTTGGCCTTTTCGGTTACAATCTCCTGCTTGTGTATGTTCTTTTTTAGTGCAAGAAGTATTTGGCTGGGGTTCACCGGCTTTATCAGGTAGTCGGCTATCTTCGAGCCGATGGCCTGTTCCATGATGTCCTCCTCTTCGCTTTTGGTGACCATCACTACCGGCATCGAGGGGCGCAGCTCCTTTACCTGTACAAGCGTTTCAAGGCCGTTGAGGCCAGGCATGTTCTCGTCGAGCAACATCAGGTCGAAGTCGGTGGCGCGACAAGCCTCAATGGCGTCATGGCCATTGGTCATGGTGGTCACTTCGTATCCCTTCGATTGCAGGAATATGATGTGTCCGTGCAGCAATTCTATTTCGTCATCGACCCAAAGTAATCTGTATGCCATTCCTTAATATATGCTGTGGCTTGTTCGGCCTGTTAAACTATTTTTTCTTTTTCTTCTCCTCTTTTTTCTCGCTCTCCTTCTCGTCCGTGAAATCGGGCTCGTCCAGGGTGTAACCCTTTATCTCCATTTCGGGGATGTTCGAGAAGTGCTGTTCATAGAAATCGGCGTATTCACCAAAACTATAATGCTTTATCAGTATGTCGAGGTTCGACTTCGATATGATGAACGAGCTTATACCTTCCAACATTTTTGCGGTCTCTTTGTTCTTGAACAGGCGGCGGCGATACTCGAATGCCTCGTCGAAATTGATGAATTCCTTTATTTGCAATGTGGAAATCGTTGCATACTTCACGAATTCCATATCGAAATTACGTACCATGTATTTCGTGAAATTGTAGCGTGCCATTTCGAACAGCAGGCGCTTCTCGTCCAACGAATCGGTGGGGTAGGCAAGCATGAAGTAGTATGGCTCGTCGCGTCCTGTTCCGAATTCGGGTACGCTTTCGTCGATGTTCCTGATGGTGCCGTCTGTCTTGCGATCCCATATCGATGTGCTCGAACCGCTGTGCAGCAGTCTGCCCTCCTGCAAGCCTTTCGAGTATTCTTGTGCAAGCAGCGCAACCTCGGCCTTCGATTTGGTAGCAACGAGCTGCTTCAGCGTTTCCAGTCCGCCCTTGCTGTTGTTATCGTAGAGCTGCGACATGGCCTTCAGGAATAGGAATCGTACGCGATGTGCTCCCTGCGGGTACATCTTTTCGGCATAGTCGTTGTTGGCCACCACTTGCTTGTATTCCTCGTTCTTGAAGAGGTCGTAGGTGGTTGCATAGACTGAATCCTCCTTGTGCTTCTTCGTTTCGGGCGTTTCGAAGAAATCGATAGCCGTAACTATTTTTGTATATTTGCTGTCGGGGAATCCCGAGATGAGCGATTGGCGATATGCTTCGGCCTTCTCTTTTTCGTCCCAGCGCGAGCACGACAAGTAGAGATAGTAATATATCTCGTCTATCTTTTCGTAGCCGGGGAATTCGCTGGCTATGCGCTCAAAGGTCTTTATGGTCTGCTCCTTGTCGTCGAGCTGTTCCTTGTATATTATTCCCGACTGGTAGAGCGACTCCACGAGTGTCTTTTTAGCTGCTGCTACCTGTTCGTTTGTACGCGGTATCTGTCGCATGTAGTATTCGCGCGATGTGGGGTCGTTGGCAAGCGAGTCGTTTGCTGTGGCCTGTTCCTGCTTCTGCTCCTCCTTGGGCTTGAGCACGGTCACACTGTCGGTGGGTGCCGATATCGAGTCGTTTGCAGCGCCAGGAATGGTGTCGGGCTGTGTGGGCTTAATGGAGCTCTTGCTCAATCGCCAGTAGTCGCGCAACGGACGCTCACCCCACTTCTCGACGAAGCTATTGTAGCCCTGTGTCACCAATTGCGGGTTGTAGAAATACCAGTCCATCTCGCCGCTCGCCATTGAATTGCCTACGTTTGCCATGATGTTCAGCGCCTGATTGGGATCGGCCTGTTTGCCTGCCTCTTTTTTCTTCTCGCTGCGCGATTTCAGCTTCTCCTGGCGTTTTACCTCGGCTATCATTGCGTCGAGTATGGGGAACAGCTCGTCCTCGTTGAGCGATGCCCAGTTGAGCAGGTTGTCCTGTAGCTCTATTGCGTCGGTGTGCTTCACAAGGTTACCAAGCACCGAGGCGCGCAGCTTAATGCTGTCTATGCCGGGGTAGTTGTTTGTGAGCAGTGTGGATGCCTGTTGGTAGTTGGGGAATGCTTTCGAAAATTTGCTTTGGTTCCAATAGTGCTCGGCAAGGCGCAGATGCAGCAAGCCTGTACCGTAGTTCTTGGTGGTGGCGTCGGCAATACCTGTTTCGTACACATCTATGGCCTTTGCTGTGTCCTTGGCCGCCATGTGCACGTTGCCTAAGGCATAGTGCAACTGTCCCAGGTAGCTGATGTTCTTGGGTTGTTTTATCATCCTTTCGAGCGAACGTATTATCTTTTTGTTCTGCTCGTCGGTCATCGTTTCGGTGAGCTTTATCCTTGCGTTCAGCTCAAGGTCGTAGAGTGGTCCTTGCAGGAGCACCTTCTCGAAGCATTTGAAGGCCTTGCGGTTGTCACCGGTCTTCATGTATAGTTGTCCCAATAGATAATATTCGCGCGCCTTCTCGGTCTTTGTTATCTTGGGGCGCTTTATCATTGTTTCGATGTAGGGGATGGCCTCCTCGTAGCGTTCCTGCTTGTACAGCAGATTGGCGTTTGCGGTTGCCCATATGTATTTTATGGAGCGTGGCACGCTGTCGCGTTTTACGCGCGAGAGGAGCTCTTCGGCCTCGTATAGCCAGTCGAGCTGCGAATAGCATAGCGACAGGCGTGTGCGTGTCTCGGCAAGCACGGTGGGGTTGGTCGCATATATGCGCTCCATGTACAGGTAGGTTGCGGCTGCCTCCATGAAGTCGCCCTGCTCGAAGTACGAATTGCCCAGCATCATCCACACCTTGTGCATGAATGGGTTGAATTCCTTTTGGTCGTAGAAGCGTCGTTCCTTTTCGGTGAGCTTCTGTCCGGGCTTGCGCTTGGGCTTTTTCTTTATGGAGTGGTTCTTGATGGCCTTCTGTGCCTTCTCGATGGCGCGGGTATAGTTCACCGAACCCAGTTTCTGCGAGGCAGGCTCGCTGTTTATGAGTAGCGGTATTAGTTGCAGGTGGTTGTCCTTGTGGCTGTTTATCTGGGCCAGGCGTCCTGCGATATATGCCTCTTTGCCATTGTGGTAGGTGTTGTACTTGGCCGAGAAGGAGTGGTACATACGTGTCTGCTTGGTGTTGTTCTTACGGCTGGCGCAATTGCACAGGCACAGAACAAGCACTACGGACAATATGTATGTAATGGGCGCTTTCAATTTGTTTGTGTTCTTTTAATAATATATAACTTCCAAAATCGTGTTTTATTGTGGCGACAGCCGTGTTGCTATTCGTTTTCTTAATGCGAATATGGCATATAGCGCTATGGAGCACACTATAACCGATGCGCCACCGGGTATGCCCAGTGCGAATGAGAGCAGCAACCCGCCTATGCCGGCTACGTATCCGAACAGGATGGATAGCAGCACGATGTTTCTGTAGTTGCCGGTCAGCGTCATGGCTGTCATCTGCGGTATTGTGAGCATCGATATCACCATTATCACTCCCGCTATGCGTAGGCATGCCACTATTGTAATGGCTATGAATACCATCATCACCGACTCGATTGCTGTTGCCGGCAAGCCGCGCGAACGGGCGAATTCCTTGTCGAACCCCACAGCTACTATTGCTCTGAAGGCGGCCGTCGTGAAAATTATCTCGGCAAGGCATATCGCGCCCAGCATGGCAAGGTCGCTGCCGGTTATTGTCAGTATGCTGCCGAACAGATAGGTCGATAGCTCCGATGTATATCCCGGTGACAGAAAACAGAAAATGACGCCGATGGTCATTCCCAGTACCCACAGCATGGCTATTGCCGAATCTTCTCTTATCTGCTTGTCGCGTCCAAGGTACTCAATGCCCAATGCCGATGCAATGGCGAAAATGAATGCGCCTATCGTGGGGCTGAAAGAGAAATACATTCCAAGGCCCACGCCGCCGAACGACGAGTGGGTTATTCCGCCGCTGATGAACAGCAGACGGCGTGTCACCACGTACGTGCCTATGATGCCGCAGGCTATTGCGGCCAGCAATGTTCCGGCAAGGGCGTTTCTGAAGAATGTATATTCCAGCAGTTCCATCGCTTCTATTGTAGCACAAGCAATATTTCCTCTTTTATCTCGTAGGGTATCTCGATGCCGCGTTGCTGCAGGCATTGAACCCACTGATCCACCTCCTCGCTCTTCATGGTGTAGAGCACGTTTCTGAAATCCTCAATCTCGGCGTCGGTATATTCCTCGGGCCGACGGCCTTTGTAGGCGTCGAGCTCCTCGTCGTCGAAATAGAGTGATTCCTGGTCGAGTCCTTTTTCGCACACGGCGTGTCGGCCGCAACATCCTCCCTCCACATCGTGGTGCTCCTCCACCACCTGCTTTTTCTCCTTCTTGCGACTGTAGAACAACAGGTATCCCACAACCATAAAAGCGAGTATGGCAAATAGTATAATCGTTTTGTTCATTCTTGTAGGGTTGTTAGTGCCGGCATGTGTGCCGGGCAAATTACATACAAAGATAGGTGTTTTTAATCGACCAAGCAAGATTGCTTGCGTTAAACTTCTTATACTATTTGTTGCGGCTTACAAAATGTCAGGAAAATGCTTATAGATGTTAAAAATATGGTTAAAATGTACGCCGTTTCGATAATATGTATTATTTTTGCCATGATATATAAATTTGTAATAATAACTTTAATGTTGAATGGCAAATGAATGCATGAGCCTTTGCTCGGCCTTTTATGCTATTCATTTTTTGTAAAAAAGACAATGGATAAATTTAGTTATGGTTTGGGCATGGGCATTGGCCAGAATCTTGCCTCTATGGGTGTAAGCACACTCGAGTTCGCCGATTTCGTAAAGGGTATGCAGGATGTTCTTACAGGTGCTAAGACAGAGCTCACACATGCCGAAGCGCAGCAGGTGGTAAACGAATATTTCAGCAAGCTTGCCGAGGAGGCATATGCTAAGACCAAGGAGAGCGGCATCGCATTCCTCGAGGCCAACAAGAAACGCGAGGGCGTTGTAACACTTCCCAGTGGTCTTCAGTACGAGATCATCAACGCTGGTATCGGCAAAAAGCCCGCTGCAACCGACAAGGTACAGTGCCACTACGAGGGTACACTCATCGACGGTACTGTGTTCGACAGCTCTATCAAGCGTGGTCAGCCCGCGGTGTTCGGCGTGAACCAGGTTATCGCAGGATGGGTAGAGGCATTGCAGCTCATGGGTGAGGGTTCCAAATGGCGTCTTTATATCCCCTACGACCTTGCTTACGGTGCAAACGGCGCAGGCGAGATGATTCCTCCCTACAGCGCGCTCATTTTCGATGTAGAACTTATTAAGGTATTATAATTAAATAGAATAGAACGATGAAAAAGATTGTATTTTTGGTGTCGCTCGTTGCAGTTGTACTTACATCATGCGGCGGTGGCAAGAACATGAAAAACGTAACATTGAAAACTCCTCAGGATTCATTGGCATTTGCTGTCAGCCTTGCTAAATCGGAGTCTTTGAGCGATATTATCTACATGCAGCTGGGTGTTGACTCGGCATGTATCGACGATTTCGTTCGTGGTGTATGCGACGCATTCCCCATGTCTGACGACAAGAAAGCAGACGCTTATGTAAAGGGCCTTTCTATCGGTTCGCAGGCTGCAAACGTATATCTCAACGCTAACGAGGAGGTGTATCCCGGCGATTCAGTGAACAAGCTCGACAGAAAGATGTTCCTTGCAGGTCTTATCGCAGGTGTTTACAGCGACGATAAGGTTATGTCGGCTGAGCAGGCTACCGAGTACTCTGACCGTGTAATCTACCGTCAGGCAAGCGAGGACTTCATGGCCGAGAACAAGACACGTCCCGGCGTTGTTGCTCTCCCCAGCGGTTTGCAGTACAAGATGGAGGTCGAGGGTAATGGTCCCGTTGCTACAGCACAGGATACTGTAAGCGTTATCTACAAGGGTACACTCCCCAACGGTCGCACATTCGACAGCTCACGTGGCAAGGAGGTTGCATTCCCCGTAGCAGGTGTTGTTCCCGGCTTCTCAGAGGCATTGCAGATTCTTCCCGAGGGTTCTAAGTGCAAAATCTACCTCCCCTGGAACCTTGCTTATGGCAAGAGCGGTAACAGAGGTATTCCTCCCTACAGCGCGCTCATCTTCGACATCGAGGTTATGCGTGTTATCAAGGCCAAGAAATAATTAACTGATACTAATAAATCTCCACTGCCCTTTGCGGCGGTGGAGGCAAATTATATAATTTCACTATGAAGGTAGCGGAATGTAAAATAGATAGTCTCGACCTTAAAATCCTCGATATCATTTCGAAGGATGCGCGTGTGCCCTTTCGTAACGTGGCCGAGCTGTGCGGCGTTTCCCGTGCGGCCATCCACATGCGAGTGCAGCACATGATAGACATGGGCGTGATTGTCGGCTCGGGATACGAGGTCGATAAAAAACGTCTCGGCTTCAGCACATGTACCTATGTGGGAATAAATTTCGAAAAGGGTTCCATGTATCGCGACATCGTGAAGCAGCTCGAAGATATCCCCGAGGTCGTTGAGTGCAGCTACACCACCGGCCCCTATTCGGTGATGATAAAGCTCTATGCTCGCGACAACGAGCAGCTGATGGAATTGCTGAACGGAAAAATACAGAAAATCCCCGGAGTGGTAAGCACCGAGACAATGATTGTTCTCGACAAGAGCATTAAACGAAACCTACCTTTATAGCACATAATTATTATGAATACGGAACAGTTCGACCTGAATAGAGAATATAGAGAACTGCACCGCAAATATCCGATGAGCGGCCATGCGCCGCTCATCGGCATTTCGGGCAATTTTGTCGATGGTAATTGCATGCTTGCACGTGGCTACTACCTGTCGGTGCTCGAGGCCGGCGGTGTGCCTCTTATACTGCCGCCATACCCTCATCGCGAGCAGCTTATCGCCACGCTCGACATGCTCGATGGCATATTGCTGTCGGGTGGCGCGGATATCGATCCCAGATATCAGGGCGAGGAGCCCGATTACAATCTGTTGCATGGCATAAACGTGCCTCGCGACGAGCAGGAACTGATGCTTGTGAAGCTGGCTGTCGATAGGCAAATCCCTATCCTCGGCATCTGTCGCGGCATGCAGACCATGGCGGTTGCTCTTGGTGGCAAGGTGCATCAGGATATATATGCGGCGCTTGGCGACAATCTGCTCATGCACAGCCAGGAAGAGGAACGCAGTGTGGCCACGCATGGCGTTGCCATGGAGCAGGGTTCATTGCTGCATTCGCTCTTTGGCGACAGCTTGGCCGTAAACAGTTTCCACCATCAGGCGGTGTCGGCTGTACCCGCCGGGTTCCGTGTTACGGCTGTTGCGCCCGACGGCGTAATAGAGGCCATGGAGTCGGTCGAGGGGCTTCCGCTTGTAGGTGTGCAATGGCACCCCGAGTGCTTCATACTGAAGGACGACAACCGTGTGATGATGCCCCTATTCCAATGGCTCATTGGCGAGTCGGTGCTCTATCGCAGAGCTCGCCGCCTTCACGACTGCATCGTATCGATAGATTCGCACTGCGATACCCCCATGCTCTTCGACGAGGGATACGAGCTCATCGAACGCAGCGAAACGGCTCTTGTCGATCTTCACAAGATGAACGAGGGCGCGCTCGATGTCACCACCATGGTTGCCTATCTTAAGCAGGAGGGTCGCGACGATCATTCGCTGGCCCGTGCTACCGAGAAGGCGTGGTCGTTGCTCCGTGGCATACGCAGCAGGGTGGAGCGCAGTGGCGGCTACGCGGCGCTGTGCAGCAACCCCGACGAGCTTGCGGCCTTGAAGCGCGCGGGTAAAAAGATAATAATGCCGGCCATAGAGAATGGCTACGCCATAGGACGCGACCTGTCCAATGTGGCAAAATTTCGCGAGGCTGGTGTGGTCTATATGACCCTTTGCCACAATGGCGACAACGATATTTGCGATTCGGCGCGTGGCTATGGCGAGCATGGCGGCCTCAGCGCGTTCGGTCGCAAGGTGGTTGCCGAGATGAACCACGTGGGTATGATGGTGGATTTGTCGCACGCTTCGGAAAAGAGCTTCTACGACGCCATCGATGCAAGCGGCCTTCCCGTTGTATGCTCCCACTCGTCGTGTCGTGCGCTGTGCGACCATCCTCGCAACCTCACCGACGACCAAATGCGCGCCATAGCGGCCAAGGGCGGTGTAGTGCAGGTTACAATGTACAAGGGCTTCTTAGTGCCCGACGGCGAGGCTGCGTTGTGCGATTTCATGCGCCACCTCGAACATGCGATAGCTGTAGCTGGCATAGAGCATGTGGGAATAGGCACCGATTTCGATGGCGATGGAACCATCATCGGTTGCAAGGATGCCTCGCAGCTGATAAATGTAACAAAGGAGCTGCTGCGTCGCGGATATTCCGATGGCGATATAACCAAATTGTGGGGCGAAAACTGGTTGCGAGTGATGCGACAAGTGCAAAAAGCGGCGTTTTAACCCCTGTTTTGGCCCGAAAACAGAGAAAAATGAAAATATTTTGAAAATTTTCTTCCAATATTGTTGCAGATTGAAAAAAATGTAGTACCTTTGCAGAGCAAAACCGAACGGGGTGTAGCTCAGCCCGGTTAGAGTACGCGTCTGGGGGGCGTGTGGTCGCTGGTTCGAATCCAGTCACCCCGACTGGTTAAAGCCTTGGAAATCAAACGATTTTCAAGGCTTTGTTTTTTATATGCTTCTCTCTTTTTAATCCCACATATATTTCGCATTCATTCGATAATTTGCAAAACATCGGGAAATAGCAAATAAATTGAAAAAATCTTTATATTTTTGTAAGGCGTACCATTTTTCGTGGAACGTGGAGTTGGTGTGAGCACAGGCGGGCTTCTGTGGAATAACCGATGATTTTTTGGGGGGCGGTGGCTGCTTGAACGGCATCCCGGGGAGTGAGTTTGCTTGTCCCACACAAATAGAGAAATTAATTTATTATTAACAAATAGGAATTCGGTTGCGTTTGCAGGCCGAATTCGCCAATTTTTTTCAGTATGAATAAATTCAAGAAAATTTGGGCGTTTTTTGCTGTGGCAGCACTTATTTGTGCTTGTGGCGGCAATAGCCAAAAGGAGTATGTGGACTATGTGAATCCTTACATAGGAAACGTAAGCCATCTGCTGGTTCCTACCTTCCCCACCATTCAGTTGCCTAACAGCATGCTGCGTGTATATCCCGGACGCTCCGATTACACATCCGAGAAGGTGAACGGACTTCCTGTTGTGGTTACCAACCACCGCGAGCGCTCGGCGTTCAATCTGACACCTTATCAGGGCGAGGAACTGAGATGTGTGCGCTCATACACCTACGACAACGAGAAGATAACACCTTATTCGTTCTCGACAGAGTTGGACGATAACAATATGGCGGTTAAATATGCCTTGTCGCATCAGTCGGCTATCTACAGCATCGAGTTCCGCAGCGCAGACAAGCCTGTATATATAATGGTGAACAGCAAAAGAGGTGCTATGCACGCCGACGCAAAGGCTATCAGCGGTCATCAGCGTCTGAGCGGCAATACAAATGTATATCTCTATATTGAGCCCGAGCAGACACCTGTTGCTACTGCTATCCTCGAGGACAACAAGCTTGTGGAAAAGAGTGATGCAGAGGGCGAGAATGCTTGTGCCGTATGGCGTTTCGCCGATGGTACCAAGCAGGTGAACCTGCGTTATGGTATCTCGTTCATCAGCTGCGAGCAGGCCAAGAAGAACCTCGAGCGCGAACAGAAGGATTTCGATGTTGATGCGCTTGCCAAGGTTGGCCGCGAGGTATGGAACCGCGCCCTTTCGCGCATTGCTGTGCAGGGCGGTACAGAGGACGAAAAAACCGTGCTCTATTCATCATACTACCGCACCTTTGAGCGTCCTATTTGCATGAGCGAGGATGGTCGCTACTTTAGTGCTTTCGATGGCAAGGTACACGAGGACAATGGTGTTCCCTTCTACACCGACGACTGGATATGGGATACCTATCGTGCTGCTCACCCGCTTCGCTTGCTCATCGATCAGGATATCGAGGAGTATATAATAGATTCATATCTGCGTATGGCCGAGCAGATGGGCAATATGTGGATGCCCACCTTCCCCGAGGTTATTGGCGACACTCGCCGCATGAATTCCAATCATGCTGTGGTTACTGTAGCCGATGCATTGGCCAAGGGCCTTAAAATTGACCTTGAAAAGGCTTACGAGGCTTGTCGCAGGGGTATTGAAGAGAAGACGCTTGCACCTTGGAACTCGGCACGTGCCGGTTGGATTGACAGCTTCTACCACGAGAAGGGATATATTCCTGCTTTGCGACAGGGTGAGCCCGAGAACGATCCCAATGTAACCCCCTGGGAGAAACGACAGCCTATCGCCGTTACCTTGGGTACAGCCTACGACCAGTGGTGTCTTCACCTGCTTGCCAAGGCGTTGGGCAAGGACGACGCGGCTGCATACTATCTGAAGTGTGCTCGCAACTACCGCAATGTATTCCACCCCGAAACAGCATTCTTCCATCCCAAGGACAAGGATGGCAATTGGATTGAGCCCTTCGACTACCGCTTCTCGGGTGGCTTGGGCGCACGCGATTTCTATGGCGAGAACAATGGTTGGGTCTATCGTTGGGATGTTCCCCACAATGTAGCCGACCTTGTTGCGCTGATGGGTGGCAAGGAAAAATTCGTTGCCAATCTCGACCGCACCTTCACCGAACCGTTGGGAACAAGCAAATTTGCATTCTATTCACAGCTGCCCGACCACACAGGTAACGTGGGCCAGTTCTCTATGGCAAATGAGCCTTCGTTGCACATACCCTATCTCTACAACTATGCTGGTGCTCCCTGGAAAACACAGAAGCGCATACGCCAGATGCTGAAGACATGGTTCCGCAACGACCTTATGGGTATTCCCGGTGATGAGGATGGCGGTGGAATGACCTCGTTCGTGGTGTTCTCTTCGTTGGGATTCTATCCTGTGACACCCGGTTCGGCGTCGTATAATATCGGTAGCCCGCTGTTTACCAATGCCAAGATTACTTTGAGCAGCGGCAAGATATTCGAAATAGAGGCAGTGAACGCTTCCACTGAGAATAAGTATATCCAGTCGGCTACCCTCAACGGACAGGAGTGGAACAAGCCCTGGTTCAGCCACGACGACATTAAGAATGGTGCCAAGCTTGTGCTGATAATGGGTGACAAGCCCAACAAGGAGTGGGGTAGCGCCGACGACGCAGTACCCCCTTCAATCGACTGATGATGGTATATATCAAATGAGGGCTCTTGCTGCCCTCGTTTGATAGCTTATAAAAGAAAAGATATGCCGACGATAAAATTCGTCGGCATATCTTTTTTGTGCATGTATATGAGCAATTACGCTCTTCGATAATGCTTAATTTATGTGGGTCTCCAATAGTTTGATGTTACCATCTACCTGCAGGCTGCTGTTTTCGGCTGCAATGAGCAATGTATCGCCCGCCTTTACGCTTACAGCTTCACCGTTGTCGGTGGTTACTGTGCCCTCGCCTTTCAGTACAATAAGTACGACGAAGGTATCCTGCTTGATGGCGTCGATTTCTGTGGGGCGGTCGATGTCGTAGATGCTTGTGCTGAAGTAGGGGCAATCGGCCACTTGCACCGCCTGATTTTTGCAGGGGGTGTACTGTGTGCGATAGTCATCATAAACGGTGTAGTCGATGGCCTCGGCAGCCTCTTCGGTGTGCAACTGGCGGTAGTTGCCGTCTTTGTCCTTGCGCTTGAAGTCGTAGATGCGATAGGTGACATCGCTGGTCTGCTGAATTTCGGCCAAGAAGCATCCCGCACCGATTGCGTGTATGCGTCCTGCGGGCAGGAAGAATACATCGTCCTCTTTCACCGGGTACTGGGCCAATGCATCGCAGATGCTTCCATCCTCTACCATTGCTTTGTACTGCTCGGGGGTTATCTGCTGCTTCAGTCCGCTGTATAGCTTGGCATCGGCGTCCGATTGCATCAGGTACCACATTTCGGTCTTACCTCGCATCTTGCCTTGGCGTGCTGCTGTTTCGTCGTCGGGGTGTACCTGTATTGAGAGGTCCTGTCGCGCATCGATGAACTTGATGAGCAGGGGGAATTCGTTGCCGAAGCGTTCGTAGTTCGCTTTTCCCACGAGCTTCTCCTTGTACTCGGCCACCAGGGTGTTGAGTGGCTTGTTATCCATGCTGATGCATAGTGTTTGGTCGCCTGCAACGCCCGATAGCTCCCAGCTCTCTCCTATATTCGGAGTATTGCAGTCGAGCTGTTTGAAGGGGGCGATTTTGTCGCCCCCCCAGAGTATCTGCTTGAGTATAGGTTGAAATTGTAATATTTTCATTTTTCTTGTCTATACTGATTTCTTATTTAATCTCCCAACCCACTGCCGAAGCACCAAGTACGGCTGCGCTTGCACCGTCGAGGCCGCTCACGAGGAACTGTGCCTTGTCGCGGAAGAGGGGAAGCACGTTTTCTTTGAAACCGTCGCGGATGGGCTTCATAATAAGTTCGCCGGCCTTTGTCAGTCCGCCGAAGAAGATGAACGCCTCGGGGCTCGAGAATGCTGCAAAATTGGCGCATGCCTCTCCAAGGAGGTTACCGGTGAATTTATAGATTTCCAGCGCAAGCTCGTCGCCCTTGCCGGCTGCAATGCTCACGTCGAGTGAAGTGATGTCGTCGGGGTTCATTTCGCGCAGCAAAGAGGGACGGTCGGTTGTTGCCAATAGTTCGCGTGCAGTGCGTGCAACGCCTGTAGCCGAGCAGTATGCCTCCAAACAGCCCTTGCGGCCACATCCGCATGAGCGACCATTCTCGGTGCGCATGATTACGTGTCCCAGCTCGCCTGCAAATCCGTCGCAGCCATATACAAGCTTTCCGTCGATTACAATACCCGAACCAACGCCTGTACCAAGGGTAATCATGATGAAATTCTTCATTCCGCGAGCAACGCCGTAGATCATCTCACCAATGGCTGCTGCGTTGGCGTCGTTTGTAAGTGCTACGGGGATACCCAATGCCTCGCTGAACATGTCGGCCAAAGGTACTATGCCGTTGTGAGCCCAAGGAAGGTTGGGTGCATATTCTATAGTGCCACGGTAGTAGTTACCGTTGGGAGCACCAATTCCCATTGCCTTGATGTTGTCGATGCCGCCAACCTCTTCGATGATAGGCTGCATGGCTGCTACAGCTGCTGCCACATAAGCTTCTGCGCTATCAAAACCGAGTGTCTTGATGGCTGTTGTTGCCTTGATTTCGCCATTTGCATCTACAATGCCGAATACGGAATTTGTACCTCCGAGGTCGAGTCCTATTACATAGGGCTTTGTTGTCTGTGTGCTCATATGATTTTTGTTTTTAGTATATATATTTGGTTATAAAATTTCAATGAAGTCTGTTCCATTTGGGCGTTGCCCGATGAGTCCATTGCTGTTCCCATCGGCTCCATGTCCCCGGGAATGGTGTAGCTCACAAAAATAAAAAGAAATTTTCAAATTATCCGCTATTTCGCAATGTTTTACAATTTCTTTTGCGTTCTCTGCCGTTATGGCTCAACGAAAAATCCGAGGCGATTTTGTCGCCACATCGGTCGTTCAATATTATTCTTATGTAAAATATTACGATTTTTATCCACCGAATAAAAAATTTCACTAACTTTATCCACGGAGAATGTATCGGCGCTTTTATGCCTGAAATGGGCGGTCGTCGATACCGAAAATCTTTTTTGTCTATTAAATAAGAACAGATATGAAAAAGAAAATCAAGATGGGTATGTTGGGCGGTGGCCCCGGCTCGTTCATTGGCCCTGTGCATCGTATGGCTGCCAATTTGGATGGCCTCATTGAATTAGTGTGTGGCTGCTTCAGCTCGAATCCCGAAAAATCGGCGCAGACGGGCGAGGAACTATGCTTGCCCAGTGAGCGTGTGTATGCTTCGTACCAGGAGATGATTGAAAAGGAGGCGCAACTTCCCGCCGACGAGCGTATGGACTTCCTTGCTATTGTAACCCCTAACCATTTGCATTACGCACCGGCGGCAATGGCTATGGAGGCGGGCTTCCATGTGGCTTTGGACAAGCCTGTGACCTACTCGTTGGACGAGGCGAAGAGCTTGGCCGAGATTGCAGCACGCACCGGAAAGCGCATGCTGTTAACACACACATATAGCGGCTATCCTTTGGTGAAGGAGGCGCGTTTCCGCGTGCAGCGTGGCGATTTGGGAAAAATACGCCGCGTCTTTGTGGAGTACCCTCAGGGATGGCTCTCGACCGACTGCGCAGCCGTGAGCAAGCAGGCCGAATGGCGCGTCGATCCTTCGCGCTCGGGTAAGGCCGGTTGCATGGGCGACATTGGTACGCATGCCTTCCACTTGGCAAACTATATCACAGGCCTGAAGACGGTGGAGATGTGTGCCGAGCTCAATTCGTTTGTCCCCGACCGTCTGTTGGACGACGATGGCACAGTGATGATACGCTACGAGGGTGGCGCCCGTTGTCTGCTCAGCGCGTCGCAGGTGTGTGCCGGCGTGGAGAACGGCTTGAATATAAGGGTTTACGGCGAGAAGGGCGGCCTCGAATGGCGTCAGGATAGCCCCAATACCATGATATTCCGTCCGGTAGAGGGCGTTGCTCAAATCATTCGCACCGCTACCGCAAGCATTGAGTCGCCGGCGGCGCAGCACAATTCGCGTGTACCTGGTGGTCACCCCGAGGGCTTCATCGAGGCCTTTGCCAACCTCTATCGCAATTTCGCCCTCACCCTGATGGCCGATGCAGAGCAGCGCGAGCCTTCGGAGCTTTACCTCGACTATCCTTCTATAGAGGACGGCATCGATGGCATGCAGTTTGTCGATGTGGTGGTCGAGTCGTCGGCTCAGAATGCAGCTTGGATAAAATGGAATAGATAGCGCTACGGCTATTGTAGCCCATGCGCTAGTACAATGAAACAGCAGCGCCCAAGGTTCGTACTAAAACCTTGGGCGCTGATTATTTTTTTTTTTGTAGGCGTTTACTCCTTAATATCTCCTACGGCAATCTGGTACTCTTTCCACAGTTCGTCAATGTCGGCAGCCTCGCCAAATATGTGTTTGATGGCTCCGTTGAACGACCAGGGCACCACGTCCAGTGCGCTCTTGTTGAACTTGCGAATGAAGTCCGGATCTTTGTTGTCGCGCAACCACACGATGAAGTAACCCGCTGTTCTGTATCCATCCATGTAGTTTCCGCCTTTAGGACGGTCAACCTCGCCATTGAATCCGCCGTTGGCTATGCGCACTGCATCGGCAACACCTTCGATGAAGGCCCAGAACACGCGGTTCGAACCGTATGTGCCAATGCCCTGCGGCTCCAACTGATAGGCGTGGGTTAATTCGTGCAATAGCACGCCACGGGTTTCGAAGAAGACCTTTGCAGTGTCGTTGTTTGTGAAGGAATTGGCAACATATTTGGTGCTGTAATAGATTGACACCTCGCCGTCGCCGCCACCTTTACCCGAAATGCCGTCCATCTCTTCTATAGTGTAGTGCAGGTTGTTTACTGGCACAATGCTATCCTCGGGCGAGAAATACAGTGTATTTAATACAGTGCGCGCCTGCTCGGAAATATACTCTTCAGGGTTGGGTATCAAGCTATGATAGATGAGAGAACCTTCACTCTCGGGAGATTTGTCCTCGAACAAAATATTACCAACAAAATAATTGTCCCACTGCTCTGCAGTTGCTGTGGTGGCCTCGGGCTTGCTTGTGCATGCCGCCAATCCTAATGCCAATCCTAATGCGCCGATAAGATAACTTTTTTTCATAGTTCTATGCTTTGTGCTTTTGTTTATATTTTTACAACGGACAAAATTATAAATAAATATAATAAGTAGAAAGAAATGCCCGATAAAACAATGCGGGAGGGGGTGAACGATGGGCATAAAAAGATAAAATCCTTGCAGGTTATCCTGCAAGGATTTTATCTGGTACTCGAAGCGGGACTCGAACCCGCACAACCGCAATGGTCAAGGGATTTTAAGTCCCTCGTGTCTACCATTCCACCATTCGAGCAACCTTTATTGCCATAGTGCGGCACATGGCCGTTTTGCGATAGCGGTGCAAAGGTAAGCAGTTTTGCTAAAATATCAAAAGAAAATCTTCAATAAATTGTAAATGCGTCATTTGCTTTGCTTGGCGGTGCGGCTCTCTATGCCTTGCAATCTGTTTTCGCGCACTGCCCTGTCTTTTCGAAGTACTTGGCGAGCACGGCGAGCGATATAAGGTTTTCGCGGTGCTTGTTGCGGAATTGTTCCACATATTCGTTGGCGTGCTTTATTATCTCTTTTGCCTCGTCTATGTGGTTGTTGTAGTATTCAATGCGTTCCAACAGGTCGGAGTAGTCGGGCTTTATTTCGATGTAGTGGTAGTTGGGGATGAGCGTGCCCTCCATGAACCATGTTTCGTAGGTGGGGCGTGGCATCACCGCTATGCAGTTGCTCGACATCACCCACTTGAGGTTGCTTGCCACATCGACGCCCTCGAGTGCCATTATGTAGCGGCATTTGAAGTGCTCCTCGACGCTCATGCCAGGGCCTTTCCATTCGGCGGGGTTCACCGAGTGGCCTGCGGTGTCGCGCAGGTCGCACATGGGATGGCCGAACCATTTCTCGAAGAAGCGTATGCGGCAGGGTTTGCCATTGGCGTCGCCGCGGAAGAGTATCTTGTTCTCTTTCTCCTCGAAGGGAATGGGATCGTTCACAAAAAAGAAGTGGCGCACCTTGTTCAGCTTCATCAGTACGGAATTGGCATTGTCGCCGGCTATGGGGCGGCTCTTCACTATTGTGGGGTGGGGCGGTATGGTGGTTACATCGCCTCCCTTGAGCAGCCAGCGCAGCGGTGCATCAAAGTAGCGTGTATATTCATAGGTGTCGAAAAAATATACACTGCCGCACTTCTTGTTTTTCAGTGTGTGCTCGCCCAGCGTGGGGGCATCGGCGGGCAGTGTGGCTCCGTCGGCGAGTCGGTTGTAGTAATCGACGCGGCTCATTATGTACTCCTTCTCGGGCGAGGCGGCTATCTCTTTCAGCCTGCGGCGCAGTATGTGGCGCAGAATGAATTTGGGGCATAGTAGCAGTGAGTAACTGCGCAGATAATAGGCTATTTTGGTGTTTTTTGCCATATTTTTGTCGGTTTCTCGGTTCAGCGTTGCTGAAAATTGTTGTATGTGGCTTGCAATATGGTCTTGGCGTTTCTGAGGCGCTCTCCGGTGGGGTCGGCGGGCTCCTCTATGCGTGTGGCTTGCGCGTCAAGGTCGTATAGCGTGTAGCCTGTGGAGTCTATTATGGATATGCCGTTGTTGAACGTGTGGTAGGCAAAGGGGTATCTGTACGATGGCGACAGCACGTTGCGGCTATATTCGAATCTGTCGGTAGGCAGGCCCATCTGTGCCAATATGGTGGCGGAAAGGTCGCTCTGGTTGCACAGCAGGTCTATCTCCTTGTGCTTGCTCAGTGCACCGCCCAGTAGCAATAGTGGTATTTTGTTGCGTGTAGCATCGTCGCCTTCAACCCTTTGCGGGTAGCGTGCCAGTGTGTGGTCGGGTAGCATTATCACCAGTGTGTTATCCCATATGTCGCTCTCTTTCAGACGGTCGATGAAGCGTCCCAGGCACGAATCGGTGTAGGCAAATGCGTTGGCTATTTCGTCGTTGGCGATGCGGCTGTAGGGTACTGTCCAGGGCTCGTGGCTACTCAGCGTCAGGTAGGTGATGTGCCACGGTTGCTCGGTGCGGTTCGTCGCCAGAGTGTAGAGCGAATCGAAGGTTATGTGGTCGGTTACGCCCCACAGGTGTGTGCCCTGCTGTTTCAGGGTGAAATCTGTGTCGGCTATCAGTTCGTTGTAGCCGGTGGAGTAGAGATAGCTCTTCATGTTGGTGAAATTGATGTCGCCACCATAGAGAAAAGTATTGTGGTAGCCGGCTTCGCTCAGCGAGGCTGCGAGCGATGGCAGGTTGCGGCTCTTTATGGGCGACTTCATCACCGAGGTTTTCGGGAACGAGGCATATCCGCTCAGTGTGCACAGCACGCCGCGGTCGGTGCGGTAGCTGTTGGCATGGCAGTTGGTGAATATGACACCCTCTTTGACCAGCTTGTCGAAATTGGGCGTTACGCCTTTTATGCCACCCTGGCTCTCGATGAGCGGGCTTCCCATGCCCTCGAGTATGATAGTAATGATATTGGGGCGGGTGGTTCTGAGCAGGGTGTCGGTTATTGCATTGTCGTGGGGGTAGAGCGCCTTCATGTCGGCCTCCACCTGCGACGATTCGTAGAATTTATAGGCATCGGTGTAGTCGTCGCGCTTGCCCATGGAGTAAATGAAACTGAATACGGGGTTTACGGCCGAGTGGTTCAGGAACTGGTTGTCGCTGTAATATACCTTACCAATATTGTTCGTCGATTCGCCCACACCGCCGCGTATGGCAAGGAACAGCACTCCGCCCACGAGCAACAGCGCCGATAGCAGGGCTATGCTATGCTTGCCGGGCTGCAATCGTGTGGGGGTGGCTCTGTTCAGTGCAACGAAAATGGCCACAGAGAATATTACGGTAAGCAGTAACCTTATTATTATATAGCCGGTGGTGACGCTTGCGAAGGCGTTCGACGGTGAATCTATGTATATAAGGAACGAAGCGTCCAGTTTGAACCCCCAAAAAGGGTAGAGGCTTATGTCGGCAACGAATGCCATGGCAACAGCTATGGCGACAAGGATATTATATATTTTAAGTACCTTGCGCAGTGGCATGCGCACGAAAATTCCCGCTATTGCTAAGAGCAGGGGAACGGCTGTGAGATAGCCTGCTACGGCTATGTCGAGCGGCAGGCCGCCAACAGCAACGTCTATATAGTCCTGTATGCTGTAATCCTCGCTGCTGTTCATGGCCAGAAACAGTAGTCGCAGTGGCACGAAGCAGAGCAGCAATGTGATGTAGTATCGTAGGATGTAGGCTGTTTTTTCTTTGAAATTTTCCATAAGCGCTCCATTTTTGCGACAGGCTGTACCTGTCGCCTTCCCGGGTTAGTTTCTTATAATAAGTTCGGTGCCGAGCATGGTGTATTTATATCTCCACAGCGGGTGGCTCTTGCCCTTGACGGCGATGCCTTCGTTGTTGAGGTCGAAAACGCTACCACACTTGCTGCAGCTTGCCAGTCCGCTGCCATCGTGTGCCACGTTGAGCCTGTCGCGCGCTGTTGCACACGAGGTGCAGGTCAAATCGTACACCCATATGGTGCCGTCGCCCAAGGCAGGAGTGCCTATAATCAATCCGCCCGAGCCAAACTGGAATTTCTCGCGCAGCTCCACTTCGGTGAGGTTGTGTGTGGTGCGGTTGCCGTTGGCATCTGTCACCTCGTAGGCGCTGTAACTATTCTTGGGACGCACGGTGATGAACTGCCCGTACGATGTTACCTGATTGAACGGGTGGTATGCGGTGTCGCATTTGAAATAGGCTCGGAAGCCCGAGAAGGGGTTCTCGTTCTCGCATGCGACGAGTGTGATGAGCAGTGCAAATGCAAAAAATAGTTTTGTAATGCTTTTCATTTTCTTAGATTGCTTTTTAATGAATTAACGGTAAAAACGGCATCCTTTTTTATCCGCCTTTACCGTCAATTCCATTGTTTGCTTTGTAGGTTATCGCTTGAGCAATGCCTTTTCGGCCTGCTCGGCCTTTTCGAATCCGAAGCCGTCGAAGATGCTGTTCATGAGCTCCTCTATGCGGTCGTTGCACAGGTTGCCTATGCTGCCCTCGTGTGTGTGGGCTATCTTTTTGTCGGGAACGAATGTGCCCGCTTCTATATCGAGGCCCACCTTCTTGTATGCGTCGCGGAAGGGCATGCCCTCGCTTGCAAGACGGTTCACCTCCTCCACGCTGAACATGGCGTCGTAGCGGCTGTCGTCAAGGATGTTCTCGTTCACCTCCATACGCTCAATTATGTAGTTTGCCATTTTAATGCAGTCTTTAAGCTGCTCGATGGCGGGGATAAAGAGCTCTTTTATTATCTGAAGGTCGCGGAAATATCCTACCGGCAGGTTGTTCATAATCATTATGATGTCGGTGGGGAGTGCCTGCAGGCGGTTGCACTTGGCGCGAAGAAGCTCGAATACATCGGGGTTCTTCTTGTGGGGCATGATGCTTGAGCCTGTGGTGCACTCGGCCGGCAGTTTCACAAAACCGAAGTTCTGCGAATTGAACATGCAGGCGTCGAAGGCAAGCTTGGCCAGTGTGCCCGCTACGCTTGCAATGGCATATGCCACGTTTCTCTCGCTTTTGCCGCGTCCCATCTGTGCATACACTACGTTGTAGTTCATGCTGTCGAAGCCCAACAGCTCGGTGGTCATTGTGCGGTTCAAGGGGAACGACGAGCCATAGCCGGCTGCCGAACCAAGCGGGTTGCGGTTGCACATTTTGTATGCCGCTTGAAGGAAGAGCATGTCGTCGGTAAGGCCCTCGGCATAGGCGCCGAACCACAGGCCGAACGACGAGGGCATGGCTACCTGCAGATGGGTGTATCCGGGCATCAGCACATCCTTGTATCTGTTGCTCTGTGCAATGAGCGAGTCGAACAGCTCTTTCACTCCTTTGCACACAGCCTTCAGCTCGTTGCGTGTGTATAGCTTCAGATCGACAAGCACCTGGTCGTTGCGCGAACGGCCGCTGTGTATCTTCTTGCCTGTGTCGCCGAGCTTGCGGGTGAGCATGAGCTCTACCTGTGAATGTACATCCTCCACGCCCTCTTCTATTACAAATTCGCCCTTCTCGGCTATTGCATATATTTCGCGCAGTTCGCGGTGCAGGTCGTTCATCTCCTCCTCGGTGAGCAGGCCGATGCTTTGCAACATGGCACTGTGCGCTATCGAACCGAGCACATCGTATGGCGCCAGGTAGAGGTCCATCTCGATGTCGCGGCCGACGGTGAAGCGTTCTATTTCAGGGTTTACTGTGGTGTTTTTCTCCCACAATTTTTTTGCCATATCAGTTTCGGGTTTTTATTAGTAAGGGATTTTCGAAAGAACTGTGCCAATCTTCTCGAGGGCATCTTTCAAGGGCTTCTCAATCATGCCTTTGAGCATGAAATTTATTTCGGCCTTCACAACGACACGCATTTTCGATGCCTCGCTTCCGTCGGGTATCACCTGCACCCACATGTTGAAGGGCAGGGGCGAATTGTCGGCTGCAAATTTCACGCATTTGGGTGTTTCGCGGTCAACCACTCTGAGTGTCACCTTGCCAACGGGGGGTACATCTGCTGTCACGCTGTCGCGGTCGAATGAGAATTCCTTTACTTTGTCCTCGGGCAGCTTGTCTTTAAGTGCCTCGAGGTTGTTCAGGTCTTCCAGTTTTGCATATACTCTTTCCTGTGAGTAGGGTATGCTGAATGTGCTGCTTTCGTATTGAGCCATAATTTCAGTGCTTGTGTTCTTATTTCAGGTCGTTTCTCCACTCCGAGGGGTTTGCTCTCCATTCGCGCAGTGTGGGCATTACCTCTTCGGTGATGTAGCCGGTCTCCTTTGCAGCTTCGAGCACAGCCTCGTAGTTGGTGAGTGTGATGAGCTTTACGCCTGCATCCTCGAATGCATTCTCGGCTACGTTGAAGCCGTATGTGAACGATGCTACCATACCGATAACCTCTACACCGGCAGCACGCAATGCCTCAACAGCGCGCAAGCTGCTCATACCTGTCGATACGAGGTCCTCTATTACAATAACCTTTGCGCCGGGGAATACATCGCCCTCAATCTGGTTGCCCATACCGTGGTCTTTAGCCTTGGGACGAACATATACGAAAGGCTTGGCAAGCTCCTCGGCAACGAGAGCGCCCTGTGCGATGGCACCTGTAGCAACGCCTGCAACGATATCTGCTTCGGGGAATTCCTCAAGGATGAGCTTAGCCAATCCCAGTTTCACGCGTGTGCGGAGCTCGGGGAATGAAAGGGTCTTGCGGTTGTCGCAGTAGAAGGGTGATTTCCATCCCGATGCCCATGTGAAAGGCTGTTCGGGCTGCAATTTAACGGCTTTGATTTTAAGCAGCTCGGCTGCGAGTATTACTTCGGATTTGTTTGCCATAATCGTAAATATTAAAATGTTAAACTATTTTGTTTGTGTATATCCTTCGTGTTTGAGCAGTTCGACGACCTTCTCTTTGAAGTCGCCCTGAATTATCACCTCGCCCTCTTTGGCTGTGCCACCCACACCACATTTGGTCTTGAGTAGCTTGCCCAACTCCTTCAGGTCCGAGTCGCTTCCAATGAATCCCGCAACGATGGTTACGGTCTTGCCGCCGCGGTGGTTCTTCTCTATGCGCACGCGCAGCTTCTGCTGGTTCTTGGCAAGTGTCTCGTCCTCGGTCTCTTCGCCGGTGTCGTAGGCGAAGTCGGGGTTGGTCGAATAAACTATGTTCAGTCGCTCTTTCCAGTCGTTCTTTTTCATAAACAGGCTATTTATCGCTTCAAAGTTACAATCTTTTCTTCATAAATTTCTCATACTCGCAAAATAACCTTACTTTTGTTACGTTATTTTTATTGAACTCATTGTTAATTTTGCTTCTGTCGGCCATTTTCGGCAGTTGGAGTTCGCAAGATACGCATTCTTTATGGATTCTACAAAAATATATAAAGTTCCCGAACCAACCCTCAGGCGCCTGCCTTGGTATCTGTCGGTGTGCCGTCTGCTGAAGGCGCGCGGCGAGGTCTATGTCTCCTCGACACGCCTGTCGAAAGAGACCAACATCGTCGCATCGCAGATTGCGAAAGACCTCTCGTTTGTCGATGTGGTGGGCCGCACTCGCGTCGGTTACGAGATAGATAATCTGCTCGAAGTGCTCGAGTCCTTTTTGGGATTTACCTCCATGCACAAGGCGTTCCTCTTTGGTGCAGGACGCTTGGGCAGTGCACTGCTCAACGACAGCGGTCTTCATCAGTTTGGCCTCGAGATAGTTGCGGCCTTCGATACCAACCCCAAGATTGTGGGGCACAGCATAGCCGGAATCCCGGTATATCACATAAGCGACCTCGAAAAGGTGATGCGCCGCCACAAGGTGAAGATAGGCGTGCTCACCGTTCCCATCAATTCGGCCCAGGAGGTTGCCGACCGCATGGTGGTGTGGGGTATTAAGGCTATATGGAATTTCACCCCGTTGCGCATCCGCGTCCCCGACGATATTGTGGTGCAGAATACATCGCTGTATGCCCATCTGTCGTTGATGTTCAACCGTTTGGACGAGGCTATCGTGTGTGACGAAAAAGAGAAAGGAGATAAAAAATGAAGATAATAGCAGTAGGAAAAAATTATCGCGACCATGCCATCGAGTTTGACGGTACTACCATGAAGCCCGATGCTCCCATCATATTCATGAAACCCGATTCGGCGATTTTGAAGAACGGACGCCCCTTCTTCCTTCCCGATTTTATGGGGCCCATTGAGTACGAGGCCGAAATAGTGGTGCGCATAAACAATCTGAACAAGAATATTCCGGCGCGCTTTGCCCATCGCTACTACGACGAGATAACAGTGGGCATCGATTTCACTGCCCGCGAATGGCAGCGCAAGCTCATTGCCGAGGGTGCTCCCTGGGAATTGTGCAAGGGATTCGACGGCGCTGCGGTGCTGGGCGACTTTCGTTCGACCGAGGGGTTGGATATGAAGAATATAGATTTTCGCCTCGACCTGGATGGAAAGACCGTTCAGCAGGCCAACAGCGCCGACATGCTCTTTTCTATAGACGAAATAATAGAGTATGTGAGCCGCTACTGCACCCTAAAGACGGGCGACCTTATATTTACCGGCACGCCGGCCGGTGTAGGCCCGGTGGCCATCGACAACCATTTGCAGGGCTACCTCGCAGGCGAGAAACTGCTCGATTTTTATGTCAGATAACCATATGCAAAGACACAGAATAATATATACCATCGCGGCACTGTTGTTGATGATGCCTTTTGCTGCGGCACAGACATTTACGGATGTCGATTGGGGGGTATTCGAGCGCGATTCGGTGGTGCCCTACTACCGTTGCTCCGTAAATCTCGACGATGACTACCAGCTGTACGATTACACTGCCCGCATAGAGTATCCCGAATTTGTGCCCATGAGCAAGAGCGAAATAAAGCGATATGCTTTGGATGCACTTGCCGACACGCTGCCTTCGTGGCCGCTGATTTCGTCGTCGGTAGGTGTTTCGGCCAAGCAGGGAGTGCTCGATGTCGCTTTTGTGCCCATCGTCTTTCTCGATGGATGCTATCAGCGTATAAATTCGTTTAAGCTCGTTGTAAATAAAGAGGTTAACCGCAAAAACCTTTCGCGCAGTATGGCGCAATCGGCTACGCGCGCAGCCACTCAGTATGCCGATAATTCGGTGATGGCAACAGGACGCTGGGTGAAGATACGTGTGCCCGAAAGCGGTGTATATAAGATAACCGCTGCCGAGCTCGCGAAAATGGGCTTCAAGAACCCCGCGCGTGTGCGTCTTTTCGGCTATGGCGGCTATCTGCTGCCCGAAACAGGACTGGCCTCTCTTGCCGACGATTTGCAGGAGGTTCCTGTGTATCGCAAGGGTAATACCCTGCTTTTCTATGCAAACGGTACTATAAAATGGAAATACGAATCGGGGGCTTTTGTTCACGAACAGAACCACTATTCAACGCATGGTTACTATTTTCTGAACGAGAGCGAGGGTGCCGAGCCCATCTCTTTCCCCGTTATTTCGAACGAGGGTAAGGCACAATATATATATACGACCTACCCCGACCATGCGCTTTACGAAAAAGAGGATATGTCGCTCTGTGCGTTTGGTCGCAAGCTTCTCGATAACCACGATTTTTCATCGGGACGCACAAGGAACTATAAATTCGCCCTTTCGGGTGCCACCAACAAGAAGGCTACAATAGCTGTGGGCTTCGGCACTAATGGTCTTGCAGCCAGCTCGCTTGGCGTCTATGCGAATGGTAAATTGTTGGGTAGCTTGTCGGTAGGCAAGGCGTCGTCCACCGATAAGGGTGTGATAACATCGGGCAGTTTCACCGCTTCGGATATAGGCGAAGAGGCCGAAATAACCCTTAAGCACAGCGTGCAGTCCAATGCCGTAAACGGCTTCCTCGATTATATCCGCGTGAGCTACGTGCGCGATTTGGCGCTCCGTAGCTCCTTTACAACCTTCCGTGGTACCTCGGTCAGCGGTCTTGGCGAGTTCAAGATAGCCACTGCTAAATCCGATGTAAAGGTGTGGCGTGTGACCACCCCCTCGCAGATGGGCGAATATCCCGGTACCTATGCCGATGGATGCTATACGGTGGTTGCCCCCTCGTCGTCGCGCGAGGAACTGGTGGTGGTCGATGTAAACGGCTCTTTTCCCTCGGTGGAGGTGGTGGGCGAGGTGCCCAACCAGAACCTGCATTCTTTGGGACAGACCGACATGGTGATAATAGTGCCTTCGAACAGGCAATTCCTTGTGCAGGCCGAGCGTATAGCCGAACTGCACCGTACGCTCGATTCGTTGACCGTTGCCGTTGTTACAGCCGAACAGGTATATAACGAATTTTCGTCGGGTACGCCCGATGCAACGGCCTATCGCCGCCTGATGAAGATGCTTTACGACCGTGCTTCCAATGCAACCGAAGCGCCTAAATATCTGTTGCTCATGGGTGATGCTTTTGCCGATAACCGTCTGCTCACATACAGGGGACGTCGTCAAGAGGACTACCTGCTCTGCTATCAATCGCAGAACTCGGTGAGTACAACCGCTTCGTATGTCCTCGAGGACTATTTCGGTTTCCTGGACGATGGCGAAGGTTCGTCGCATACCACCGACAAGGTGGATATAGGCGTTGGCCGCATCCCTGCACAGAACCTGTCGCAGTTAACCCCTGTGGTCGATAAGATAATAAACTACGCTTTGAATAAAGAGGCCGGCGCATGGCAGAACAACATAGTGGTGCTTGCCGACGACGGCGATGACAAGAACCCCAATTCGCACATGCGCGATGCCGAGGAAGTTGCCAGCCTTGTGAACCGTTACTATCCGTCGTTCATGGTGCGGCGCATCTATTGGGACGACTATCCCGTGGTGACGCTATCGACTGGAAACAGCTATCCGGCTGCTACTGCCGCCATTAAGGAGCAGCTCGACGAGGGTGCACTCATCATGAACTACTCGGGACACGGCAGTTCGAACCTTTTCTCGCCCGAGATGGTGTGGAAGGCTTCCGACATGGCCGAGTGCAAGTCGCCCCGCCTGCCCATGTGGGTTACCGCTTCGTGCGACATATCGCCCTTCGATTTGGGCGACGGCTCCATAGGCGAGGAGGCTATGCTGAACCCTACAGGCGGTGCTGTGGCTATGCTCACCACCACTCGCACGGTATATCAGTCGTACAATGCAATGATAAACCAGTCGTTCATGCGCAACGTGCTCAAGCGTGGCAGCAATGGCAAGGCTTGTGCAATAGGCGATGCCATGCGCGAGGCCAAGGTGTCGCTTGTGTCCGGCGCTACCGATCTGACCGAGAATAAATTACAGTATGTGCTGCTTGGCGATCCTGCCCTCCGATTGAATGTGCCCGGATATAATGTCGTCGTCGATTCGTTCAAGGGCGAGGCGGGCTCGAAGGAAAACAAGGCCAGCGCCGGAACAAAAGTGAAGGTCGAGGGCCACATCGAGAGCGGTGCTGGGGCGCTGGCACGCGATTTCAACGGCGTAGTTATCTCCACCATGTTCGACTACGAACAGCAGATTGTAACCAAGAACAATACCGACCTTGGTGCTTTCAAATACAATACACACAAGACGAAGCTCTACTCGGGTAGCGACTCGGTGGTGGATGGCCGTTTCGAATTTACCGTTCCCGTTCCCATGGACATCAGCTACAGCGACGAGAATGGCCTGTTGAACCTCTTTGCCATCACCCACGACAAGGCGCGTTCGGCCCAGGGCGTGTATGGCGATTTTATCGTGGGTGGCACCTCGCCCGATATTTCTGGTGACAAGCGTGGTCCCGATATCAATTTGTACCTCAATACGCCCGCGTTCGTCAGCGGTGGCGATGTGAACAGCTCGCCCTGCCTTTTCGTACAGTTGAGCGACGTGGATGGAATAAATACAGTGGGTTCGGGTATCGGACACGATGTGGTGGCTGTTGTTGATAATAACCCCGACTACACGTTCAATCTGAACAGCCTGTTTGTGCCCACGGTGGGCGATTACACCTCGGGAACGGCGGTGCTGCCTATCCCCGAACTGCCCGAGGGCGAGCATACGCTCATGGTGCGCGCATGGGATTTGCTGAACAATTCATCGGCGGTAATGGTGACATTCAATGTGGTGCCGGGAATGGCTCCGCAGCTTATGGAACTGCATGCTACGCCCAACCCCGTCCGCAGTGGCGAGAATGTGCTGTTTGCTCTCACTCACAATCGCCCGCAAAGCGAAATTAAAGTGACCATTGAGGTTTATAATTTCCAGGGACAGATACTATGGAGCAACAGCGAAACCACATCGAGCCCCGGATATGTATATACATACAATTGGAACGTAGCGGCTCCCGGTGGTCAGCCTATGCCGGCCGGCGTCTATCTGTACCATGCGAAAATATCGTCGGATGGCAGCCCCGAGCAGACAAAAACAGGAAAAATAATTGTGCTGGACAATAAATAGCCAATTTTCAAGTTTTAATAGAACAGAAATAAATATAAAATACGAACAGAACTATTAACGAAGATAAACGAGTGACGATGAAAAACAGAATATACCTTACACTTCTCGGGCTGATGCTTATGCTGCCCGTTGTAGCGCAAAAAGATATTTTCAACCCTGTATATACAGGTGTAACCTCGCTGTCCATTGCTCCCGATGCACGTGCCGGTGCTATGGGTGACGTGGGCTGTGCAACCGATGCCGATGTGAATTCGCAATATTGGAACCCTGCGAAGTATCCGTTTAATATTGCTCGCGCGGGCGCGTCGCTCTCCTATACCCCTTGGTTGCGACAGTTGGTCAAGGATATCGATCTTGCCTATGTAACAGGCTTCTATCGCGTGGGCGACTACTCGGCCATAAGCTCTTCGCTTACATATTTTTCGCTTGGCGAGGTGACTGCCGATGAATATACCATAAAGCCCTACGAATTTGCTCTCGATGTGGCCTATTCGCGCATGCTCTCGGAAACCTTCTCGGCGGCTGTGGCGTTGCGTTTCATCTACTCCGACCTGCAATACAACTACGAAGAGGATATTACACCCGGAAATGCTTTTGCAGCCGATGTTGCCATGTACTACAACAACTATGTTATCATGGGCAACCGCGAGTGCCTTTTGGGCTTGGGTATGAACGTGTCGAACATTGGTAGCAAGATTTCGTACGACGGCGGTTCTACCAACCAGTTCCTTCCCACGAACCTTCGCTTGGGTGCGTCGCTCCTGATGCCCATCGACGAGTATAATACCATTTCGTTCAGCGTCGATTTGAACAAATTGCTTGTTCCCACCCGTCCCACATATTCTCAGTTCCTTGCCGAGGAGGGTTATCCCGCCGACGATAACAGCCGCTATTCGGAATATCAGACATGGCTCGAATCGACTGGATATAACGATATTTCGCCCATCTCGGGTATCTTCAAGTCGTTCTCGGATGCTCCCGGCGGTTTCAGCGAGGAGCTCAAGGAGATATATGGCGGTATCGGCGTTGAATATTGCTACAACAACCAGTTCTCTCTGCGTGGCGGTTACCACTACGAGAACGAATTCAAGGGCAATAGAAAATACTATACGCTCGGTGCTGGTTTCAAGATGAACGTATTTTCGCTCGATGCAGCCTATCTTATTTCGGCTGCGCAGAGCAACCCGCTCGACCAGACACTGCGTTTCACATTGTCGTTCGATATGGACGGCCTCAGGGACATGTTGGGACGCAGATAGTTAGCCCGCCGGCATAATTTGTGTGCCGTGGGTATGCTTTTTGCAATCTTTTTTGGGATTTAATCTTAAAAATAATATCTTTGCAAGAATTAGTGTCCGGCCAACCATTGCTATGCGTGCGTCGGGCCTATGCGAGGAATATGAATTGATTAAAATAAATAAGATGATTAGAGTAGGATTTGGATACGATGTACATCGTTTGGTTGAGGGCCGCGATTTTTGGATGGGCGGCATAAAAATTCCCTATAAATATGGTCTTGACGGCCATTCCGATGCGGATGTGCTTATTCACGCCATCTGCGACGCAATGCTTGGTGCAGCAAATCTGGGCGACATAGGTCGCCACTTCCCCGATAATTCGTCGGAATTCCATGGCATTGACAGCAAGATACTTTTGAGCCGCACCAATGAGCTGATAAACGAAGCGGGTTACAAGCTTGTGAATATCGATACCACCATTGTGGCACAGCAGCCCAAGCTTTCTCCCTATATACCTCACATGCAGCAGGTGCTTGCCGATGTTCTGGAGGTTGACATCGATGTCGTATCGATAAAGGCTACAACCACAGAGCGACTCGGTTTCGAGGGACGCAAGGAGGGTATTTCGGCATATGCGGTTGTTCTCATCGAGAAATAACATTGCAATTTTACAAAACAGTAGGGTGGGCGTTTGTCTCACCCTGTTGTTGTTATTGCCGTTGCTGTTCTCGTGTGCCTCTGTGGCGCGATACAAGGGAGTGGGACGCATACGTCGTTACACGGTGACCGACGCCCGTCTTCCGCAGGCCTTCGACGGCGCGACGGTGGCTTTCTTGTCCGATACGCACTATCCCAGTAAATTTACCTCCAAGCGGTTGCAGAATGTGGCGCGTGCGCTTGGCGACCTGCGCCCCGACCTGTTGCTGTTGGGTGGCGACTATGTGACCGATTTGTCCGCGGCCGATGAATTGTTCGAGGCCTTGGGTGGTTATAAGGCTCCGTTGGGAAATTATGCAGTCCTTGGCAATCACGATTACCGGAATGCTCGTGCACTTGGTGAAGTGATGGCTCGTAACGGCATCACTCTTTTGCACAACGAGGCCGATACCTTGCGCGTGGGTGCCGATACGGTATTTATTTGTGGAGTAGGTAGTTATGACGAAAAATCGACGGTTTCTATTTGCTCGCGCCATGTAGCCGATGGCTATACAGTGTTGCTAGTTCATTCGCCCGACTATTCGCAGGATTTTGCTGTGAAGGATGTGGCACTTCAGTTCTCGGGGCATACGCATGGCGGCCAGGTTACGCTGCTTGGAATGTATATCCCTGTGAAAAAATCGAAGTACGGCCGTCGCTTCCTGTCGGGGCTGAATTTTACCGACCTGAACGTGCCAGTCGTTACATCGAATGGCCTTGGAACATCGCGACGCAAAGTGCGTTTCTGTGCTCCGAGCGATATTGTCTTGGTAACGCTGAAAAGAGGGACGAAACAGGTGGTCGATTGATTAAAAAAGAGATGCTATGAGTGAAAAATATGATTGTTCGGCGGTGACACCCGAGGATAAGCTATATATATCGCGTTGCTTGCAGCTTGCACGAAATGCTGCAGGCACAACCTCGCCCAATCCTATGGTTGGGGCGGTGATAGTGTGCGACGGTAAAATCATTGGCGAGGGCTATCATATACGTTGCGGCGAACCGCACGCCGAAGTGAACGCTGTGGCATCGGTGAAGGATAGGTCGTTGCTGTCGCAATCGACCATATATGTGAGCCTTGAGCCCTGTTCGCACTATGGAAAGACGCCTCCCTGTGCCGACATGATAATAGCAGCGGGCATTCCCCGCGTGGTGATAGCCACCACCGATAATAACGAAATGGTGAGCGGTCGTGGCATTGAGCGCATGAGGGCCGCCGGCATCGATGTGAAGGTGGGTGTGCTTTGCGACGAGGCCTATGCACTCAACAGCACCTTTTTTACCTATCATGGCAAGGGACGCCCGCTTGTTACGCTCAAATGGGCGCAGTCGGCCGATGGATTTATCGACGTCGTGCGCGATGGCGGCAAGGCGCAGATGATATCCAACCTGGCTTCGTTGATGGCTGTTCATAAACTGCGTGCCACGCACGATGCCATCCTCGTGGGGCCTCGCACGGCACTGCTCGACAACCCGTCGCTCACCCTGCGCCATTGGCCCGGAAAGACACCGCTCAGGCTGGTGATAGACCGCGACGGTGTGCTGCCGACCGACCTCCATCTGTTCGATGGTTCGCACCCGACAATCGTATATACATCGGCGTTGCACGACGGCCGTTTCGATGCCAATGTAAGCGAGGTTGTGCTCGATTTTTCGGGCGATGTCCTTCAGCAGATTCTTGAACATCTGCATGCAATCAAGGTGGGCTCGCTTCTGGTCGAGGGTGGCGCTTCGCTCTTGCAAAGCTTTATAGACGGCGACCTGTGGGACTGCATGCGCGTCGAGACGAATGGCGCGCTACGCCTTGGTGCCGGAGTGGCTGCTCCTGTTGTCCCTAAAACGGTGAAATCTATCTCGTTTACATCCTTCGGAAACGAGATTACCACCTATTTGCGGTGATTTTCGCTATTTTTAGTCATAAAAAAACATAAATAAGAGAAACTTTTACAATCATCCCAAAAATTGTTCTTATTTTTGTAAGATGATATAAAGCGCGAAGCCGTGCAGGGGACTGTCGGCTTGTAAACACACAATATGTTACGTACAAATATGAAAAAGTTTCTCACACTATATTCGATAGCAGCGTTCCTGATGCTCTCTTTTGCATCGTGTCTCGAATCGGACGATCCGTTCGAAGTTGAACTCACTCCTTATGCAACGTTGCGTTCGTTTGCCATTTGCGATATCAATACGAAGACCATTGTGAAAACCGACGATGGTCGCGATAGCACCGTGGTGAAAATTACCCCGGGTGTGAGCTATCCCTTTGCGATTGACCAGGAGAACAATCTTGCCTACAATGTCGATTCGCTTCCTGTCGGCACCGATATCACCCGCGTAGCCATTGAGATGAAGTGCGATGGTGCAGCGTATGTATATGCCGATTCAATAGACGAATATCGCCTCTTCATGGCTAACGATTCGATAGATTTCACCAAGCCTATGCGCCTGTTGATTACTGCGACCGACGGTACATATGCTCGCGAGTACAAGGTTTCGTTGAACGTGCATACGATAGATCCCAACCAACTCTATTGGAGAAAGTGCTCGGCGACACCCGCTGCTTCGATGGCAGAGTGCCGCGTGCTGGAGAAGGGCGATTCGCTCTATCTCTTCTCGGCTGCCGAGGATGGCGTGGCATCGCTCCACGTTGCGGCTCTTCCCGACGCTTCGGCATGGGCCGGAAAGGCGTTGAACGGTCTTCCCGCTGCCGCCAATTTCAACAGCATCACTCTGTACGAAGATAATTTCTACGTTGTAGCCGACGGTGTGCTCTACACATCGGCCGATGGCGCCTTGTGGAACGAGGTTGCCGGCAACGGTGGCATAAAGACCTTGTTTGCTGCATCCGACGACGATTATGCGCTGTGGGCGGTGGTGAACGATTCTTTGGCCTATTGCAGCAACGTGGCCGATGGATTCACTATGGTGCAGGCGTTGCCGAGCGAATTCCCCTTGTATGGAATTTCTTCGTCAGTTAATGTGTTGCGTACCAACTACAACATCAGTCGCTATGTAGTAGTGGGCTACCCCTCGATGGATGCTCAGGCGCGTCCTCAGGTGTGGAGCAAGCTCACATCCGAGAATATGTGGTCACACTATGTGCCTTCGTCATACAACGAAAAGCAGTGCCCCGCGCTTGAATCGCTTGCCGTTATCGATTACGACAGCCGATTGTATGCCTTCGGTGGCAAGGGCGTTGTAAACGGCGTGGATGTAGTGCCTTTTGATGTGATATATGTGTCGCGCGACAATGGAATAACATGGGATAGCGAGGTTTATGATGCCCCCATGCTTCCTGCCGAGCTGGTGGGCGTTGATGCCCCCTTTGCGACAACGGTTGGTGCCGGCGAGAATATATGGTTGGTCGTTGGCGGTGGATATGTGTGGTGCGGACGTATGAACAAATTCGAATTGTAACCACATATGAGATTTCGCTCGCTTAAATATCTGTTGCTGTTCGGGTTGCTTTTTGTAGCGACCCGCGCCACTTTGCATGCACAGGACCTCGAATACAAAATGGAGGTCGGCGGTATGCTTGGTGCCAGCTGCTATTTGGGCGATGCCAATTATACGGAATTGTTCAAGGATATTTCGGCCATGGGCGGTGCGCTTGTAAGGTACAACATCAATCCCCGCATGGCTGTGAAAGGTAATTTGGCCATTGGCGGCATTTCGGGCACGACCAAGGAGAGCGAGTACAAATTGCCGGGCGGTCAGGATATAGATTTTTCTCGCACATTGTACGACCTTGGCGCGCAGTTCGAATACAATTTCTTTGCCTATGGCAACGGTGGTGGATACAAACGTTTGCATCGTTTCACCCCGTATATATTTATGGGCATGGGATTTACATTTGCTCCCGAGCCCGTTGATAACGTGTTTACGGTGAATTTCCCCATAGGTTTGGGGGTGAAATACAAGGTGGCGCCCCGCTTGAATGCCGGTTGCGAGCTCTCTTTCCGTTTCAGCATGAGCGACAAGCTCGATGTGAGCAAAGAGACGACACCAACCCTGGACGACCCGTTGGGTATAAAGAGCTCGGGAATGAAGAACAAGGACACCTATTCGTTCTTTTCCATATTCCTGACATACGACATAATGCCAAAATACAGAAAATGCAATAATTGACAATATAGAAACTGTAGATATTATGAATTATATAGATTTGATAGACAAGGAGCGTGTTCCCGAACATATAGCGATAATAATGGATGGCAACGGCCGCTGGGCTCAGCAGCGTGGCCTGGCCCGCACCGATGGACATCAGGCGGGTGCGGTTGTCGTTAAGCGAATTGCCGAGGATGCTGTTCGCTTGGGCGTTCGCTACCTTACTCTATACACATTTTCCACCGAGAACTGGAATCGTCCCACCGACGAGGTGGCTGCACTGATGGTGCTGCTTTTCGATTCCATGGAAGAGGAAATATTCATAAAGAACAATATACGTTTTTCCGTTATAGGCGAGATTGACAAATTGCCCGAGCGCGTGCGCGATCGTTTCAAAAAATGTATGGAGCGTACAGCCGGCAATACAAAAATGACCTTCGTGTTGGCCATAAGCTATTCGGCAAAATGGGAAATAACCGAGGCGGTACGCAAGATTGCTGCCAAGGTACAGGGCGGCGAATTGCAGTTGCAGGATATCGACGACAAGCTCATCGACAACAACCTGACAACATACGACATGCCCGATCCCGAGCTGCTCATACGCACCGGCCGCGAGCAGCGATTGAGCAACTTCCTTTTATGGCAGTGTGCATACTCCGAGCTCTACTTCAGCGAGGTCATGTGGCCCGAATTCGACAAGGAGGAGTTGTGCAAGGCTATCTACAGCTATCAGCAGCGTCAGCGTCGTTTCGGTAAAACCGGAGAACAGGTTACAAAATGAAAAACATCTTGAAAATGAAATATATACACTCCATACGATTCCGCTTGTCGTTGCTCCTGTTGCTTGCAGTGGGCACGCTTTTCGCACAGAGCGGAAAGATTGTCGCTCCCACTATTCTCTATTCGGGAGCGCCCCGCCAATATGTCATCGGCGGCATCTCCGTTTCGGGTGTCGATAACTACGATTCACACATAATCGTAGGCCTTTCGGGCTTGGCGGTCGGCGATATCATAAAAGTACCCGGCGAGGATATAACCACAGCGGTGAAGCGCTATTGGAAACACGGATTGTTCTCCGATGTGAGCATTGTGGCCGACAGTATCGTGGATAACATGATATACCTTGGTGTCAAATTGAAACAGCGCCCCCGTGTGTCGCAGGTAAATGTCAACGGCGTCAAGAAGAGCGAGCGTGAGGATATTATAGCAAAAATAGGTCTTATCAAGGGTAACCAGATTACCCCCAACATGGTTGACAACGCCCGTCGCGTGATACGTCGCTACTACGACAGCAAAGGATACAAGAACGCGCAGATAGATATCATTCAGCGCCCCGATGTCAATTTGCAAAACCAGATGATTGTCGATGTCAACATCGACCGCAAGGACAAGATAAAGGTGAACAGCATCACTGTTGAGGGTACCAACGCCATCCCCGCGGACAAGATCAAGAAATTGATGAAGAAAACCCGCGAGAAGGGCAAGCTGGCCAACCTGTTGCGCTCCAAGAAATATACCGACGAGCGTTTCGAAGAGGACAAGGAACGCATCCTTGAACGATACAGCGAGCTGGGTTACCGCGACGCGGTTATCGTGACCGACAGCGTGGCACGCCACGACGACAGCAGTGTGGATGTGTATCTGAAGATAGACGAGGGTAACAAGTATTACTTGCGCAGCATCAACTGGGTGGGTAACAGTGTCTTCTCGACTGCCGGACTGAGCGAGGCATTGCAGATGAAAGCCGGCGATGTATATAACCAGAAGCTGCTCGATGCACGCCTGAAAACCGACGAGACATCTATCCACAAAGAGTATTACAACAAGGGTTATGTGTGGTCGCGTCCCACTCCCGTGGAGCTGAGCGTCGAGAACGACTCGGTTGACCTCGAAATACGTATCACCGAGGGCCCTCAGGCTACCATCAACAAGGTGACCATCGCAGGTAACGACCGTCTTTACGAGGAAGTTGTGCGTCGCGAATTGCGTACATTGCCCGGCGCGTTGTTCTCTATGCGCGACCTTGAGCGCTCTTTCCGCGAGATTGGTCAGATGGGACACTTCGACCCCGAAAAGATAAATCCCAATGTGGTGGATGACCCCACAAATGCTACTGTCGATATCAACTGGGAGCTTGTTTCGAAGAGCAACGACCAGGTTGAATTGTCGGCCGGATGGGGACAGACTGGTATTATTGGTAAGGTGGCGCTTAAATTCACCAATTTCTCAATGCGTAACCTCTTCAGCAAGGATGCCAATCGTCGTGGTATCATTCCCCAGGGCGACGGACAGACGGTTACATTGAGCGCACAAAGTAACGGACAGTACTATCAGGCCTACAGCCTCTCGTTCTACGATCCCTGGTTCGGCCGCAAGCGTCCCAATTCGCTCTCGGTGTCTGCCTTCATGTCTATACAGACCGACGTTGCAAGCAGCTACTACAATTCGGCTTATTATAACAATTACTATAATTATATGTATGGTTATGGTAATTACAATAACTATGGATACAATAATATATCGTCGTATTACGATCCCGACAAATATATCAAGATGTATGGTCTGTCGCTCGGTTGGGGACGCCGCCTTAACTGGCCCGACGATTACTTCCAGTTCTCGGCCGAGTTGAGCTATCAGCTCTATTCGTTGAAGGATTGGCAGTACTTCATCATTTCGAACGGTAACTGTAACAATATAAGCCTTACACTTACATTGTCGCGTAACTCGGTGTACAACCCCATCTATCCGCGTAGTGGTTCCGAGTTCTCGTTCTCGGGTTCGTTCACTCCTCCCTATTCGTTGTTCGACGGTAAGGATTACGAAAAGCTCGCTTCGGATACAAAGAGCCCCACATATCGCAAGGAACTCAGCGAGAAATATAAATGGATTGAGTACTACAAGTTCAAGTTCAAGAGCAAGACATATACCTCGCTCACAAGCGGCAACTACAACCTTGTGCTCATGACCCGCGCCGATTTTGGTATATTGGGCAGCTACTCGGCCAACAAGAAATCGCCCTTCGAGACATTCTACGTGGGTGGTGACGGTATGAGCGGTTACTCATACAACTATGCAACCGATATTATCGCCCTTCGTGGTTACGACAACGGTAGCCTCACCCCCTATGGATACGAGGGCTATGCCTATACACGATTGGGCCTTGAATTGCGCTACCCGTTGATGCTGCAGACAGCAACCAACATCTATGCACTTGCATTTGTCGAGGGTGGTAACTCGTGGACCGATGCTTCCAAGTTCAATCCCTTCGACCTGAAGCGAAGCGCCGGTGTCGGTATCCGTCTTTACCTGCAGATGATTGGCCTTATCGGTCTCGATTGGGCCTACGGCTTCGATAAGGTATTCGGTACATCGTCGTACGGTGGCAGCCAGTTCCACTTTATACTCGGACAGGAATTCTAATACGATAACTATTAAAACGTAAGATATGAAAAAGTTACTTTTAATGGCTTTCTTCGCAGTGATATCTGCGGTAAGCGTCAATGCACAGAAATTTGCGTTAATTGATATGGAGTACATCCTTAAGAATATTCCGGCCTACGAGCGTGCCAACGAGCAGCTTACACAGCAGTCGAAGCGCTGGCAGGGCGAGATAGACGATGTAACCATGGAGGCCCAGAACCTCTACAAGAAATATCAGAGTGAGTCGATATTCTTGTCCGACGAGCAGCGCACCAAACGCGAGCAGGAGATTCTTGCCAAAGAGAAGCAGGCAAGCGAGCTCAAACGTAAATATTTCGGTCCCGAAGGCGAATTGTACAAGAAGCGCGAGAGCCTCATGGCGCCCATACAGGACGAAATCTACAACGCCGTAAAGGAGATATGCGAGGCCAAAGGCTATTCGGCGGTGGTCGATCGCGCTTCGGCGGTAAGCATCATATATGCTTCGCCCAAGATAGATATAAGCAACGAGGTGCTTGTAAAACTTGGTTATTCAAATTAAATAACTACCTTTGCATCTGTTTAAGTAAAAAATAGTAATAATATCAAATAGAAAAAGCGATGAAAAAACTTATTGTTTTATTATTGATTGTGGCTCCCATGAGCCTTTTTGCACAGAAATTCGGATATATCAATTCAATGGAGATAGTACAGGTGATGCCCGAATATATCAAAGCACAGAACGACTACCAGACACTTCACAAGCAGTACGCCGATGAGTATGAGCGTTTGGGCAAGCAGTTCGAGAAAGAGAGAATGGAGTATGAGCAGGCCAAGGATTCTCTTCCCCCTGCAATTCTCGCACGTCGCGAGAAGGGTCTTCAGGAGCTCCTGAACCGCATTCAGCAGTACGAGCAGGAGAGCGCTCAGAACCTTCAGCAGGCACAGGCTACAAAGCTCGGCGAGGTTAACCAGATTCTCAACAAGGCTATTCAGGCAGTTGGCGATGCAGGCGGTTACATCTGCGTGTTCGACGTAGCAAGCGGCATCCCCTACATCAGCAAATCTCTTTGCGAGGATCTTACAGAGGCTGTCAAGACAAAGCTCGGCATCAAGAAGGGTGCAAAACCCGCGGCTCCCGCAGCAGCGCCCGCAGCCACTAAGTAATAATCACTGCATTTAGGGTAACAAACCAAATAGGGCAGGGGAGGGTAGCTGCCTTCCCCTGTTTGTTTTTTATAAACCATATAGAAAATTCTGATACCATGCGTAAGCTTTTCTTTTTGCTGATGCTCATCCCCATGGCATTGGCGGCACAAACAAACATATTCGGATACATTCATTACGATAAGGTCATGAAGCAGATGCCCGAGTATCTTCAGGCAAACAATGAATATAGCGAACTGAAGAAACGCTGCGATGCCGAAATCGCTCGCAACGAGGAGGAGCTTACCCGTTCGTATGTGGCCTATCTCGATGGTCAGAACGAGTTCCCCGAACCCATTCTGCGCAAACGCCAGAAGGAGCTTCAGCAGCTTGTCGATAAGAGCGTTCTTTTCCGCGGCGAACTGCAGACATGGTTGGCCCAGGCCCAGGATTCTCTTATGACCCCCGTGCGTGCCAAACTCGATGATGCCATCTCGCGAGTGTGCATGCATAACAACCTTGCCTATGTGATTGACATCGACAACGCCGCATATAAATTCATTAACCCCAATTGTGGCTTCGATGTTACCAATGCGGTGCTCGTGACATTGGGTGTGGTGAAAGAGGATGAGCCCGCCGAGAGCGATGAAACCAATGAATAACCCCTTAATGTAGAAGTACGCGCAACGACGATGGGAACTAACTACAAATTGCCGCAGGGCCCCGGCCCCATAGGAATATTCGATTCGGGCTATGGCGGCCTGACGATATATCAGGAGATACAGCGCCTGATGCCACAGTACGATTATCTCTATTTGGGCGATAATGCCCGCACCCCCTACGGTTCCCGTTCGTTCGACGTGGTGTATGAATTCACCCGCCAGTCGGTGCGCTATCTGTTCCAGTCGGGCTGTCAGTTGGTGGTGCTTGCTTGTAACACGGCATCGGCCAAGGCGCTCCGAAGCATACAACAGATCGATTTGCCTGTCATGGATCCCCGTCGTCGCGTTCTTGGAATCATCCGTCCTACCGTCGAGAATATAGGCGAAATAACAAAAACCAATCACGTTGGTGTGCTTGCCACCGACGGTACCATCAAATCGCTCTCCTATCCCTTGGAGATACGCAAGCTCTACCCATCGATACATGTAACAGGCGAGGCCTGCCCCCTGTGGGTGCCTCTTGTCGAGACAAGCGAGTATAGCTCGCCCGGTGCCGACTATTTCATTAAAAAACATGTTGATAATCTGCTCAATCGCGATCCGCTCATAGATACCATCATATTGGGTTGCACGCACTATCCCCTGCTGTTGGAGAAGATAGAGAAATACGTGCCTTCCAATGTGAAAATAGTTACCCAGGGTGCGGCGGTTGCGGCTTCGCTCAAGGAGTATCTCACTCGTCATCCCGAGATTGAGGGCCTCTGCACACGCGGTTCGAACAGCTGTTTCTGCACCACGGAATCGGAGGACAAATTCCGCGAGAGGGCCTCTGTCTTCTTGCATCAGCCGGTGAAGGCACAGACGGTGATAATCTGATAGTTACTCCTCGTCGTTTTTCTTCAGCAATCTTTTTGTAAGGTATTTCACGGGGATGCCCATGGCGGTGAAACCTACGATAATCACGGTGACGAACACTATGAGTACGTCGCTCGCAATGATATCTACAGGATAGTGGTCTATGATGAACCCGCCCGAGGCGTCGCCGAAGCTCAATATGCCGTAATGCTCCTGCAACAGGCATAGCGCCACGCCGCATACAATGCCGACCAGCGCTCCGGTTATCGAAATCATTGAGCCCTCGATGATGAATATATTTGCAATCAGTTTGTCGCCGGCACCAATGCTGCGCAGCGTTTCCATATCCCTCTTTTTATCGAGGATGAGCATCGATAGCGAGCCTATGACGTTGAAGCATGCTATGAGCAGTATGAACGAAAGGAACAGGTAGGAAATGAATTTTTCGATGGTCATTATCCTGAATATGTCGGCCTGCTGCTCGAAGCGATCCTTTACATCGAATCCCTCGCCGAGCATGCCGCTTATCTTCTTCTTTAACAGGCTGATATCCGTACTCTCTTTGGCCCTTATCTCCAGCGAACTGATGTCGGTGCTGTCGCGACCGAATATGTCGCGTGCAAATGCTATGGAGGTTAGCACATAGTTGCCGTCATATTTGGGCTGGTTCAGTACGAAGGTCTTTCCCGATGCGTACAAGTGTCCTTTTCGGAAATTGGATGCGGGGTTGGCCATGCTCACCTTCTTGCCCCTCTTGGGAGCGTATATTTCGAGCGGCGAGGTGTGGTAGATGCCGCAGTTGAGCGCGCCGGTGAGCTCTATTCCGGGGGTTGCATAGTCCACGGTGTTGTCGTGCAGCTTGAACGAGCCGTTGCCTATGAGCACTTCGTCTATCTTGGTGAGCTCGGCGAAATTGTCCTCGACGCCTTTGATGGTGGCCATCACCTGACGGCCTCCATATTGTATCATTACTTTATCCTCGAAGCACTCTGTGGCTGTGGCTATTTCGGGCAGTGCTACTATTGCTTTTACGGCGTCGTCCGATGCACTGAATGTCTTTCCACGGTTGGTGGTTATTTTTATTTCGGGGTCGAAGGCGGTGAACTGTTCCGCCACCAGCATCCTGAACCCGTTGAAGACGGATAGGGTGCACACCATGGCAATGGTCGCAAGTGTGACGCCTGCGACGGCTACTCCCGAAATGATGTTTATAGCCTGATGGCTTTTTTTCGAGAACAGGTATCGTTTGGCTATATATAACGATACATTCATCCCCTTGCCCTTTATTTCAGCAGGCTGTCAATGTGTTCGATGTAGTCGAGCGAATCGTCGATGTAGAATCTTAGCTCGGGTATGATGCGAAGCTGGTGTCTTACTCTGTTGCCAAGCTCGAAGCGTATGCCCTTGCTGTTGTTGTTGAGCGTTTCCACAATCTCCTGGCCTTTTGCCGAGGGGAATACGCTCAAGTAGGCTTTAGCAATACCCAGGTCGGGGCTTACTCGTACGATGCTCACTGAAACCATCACTCCGCGTGTCTCCTTGGTCATTTTAAGGAATATGTCGCTGAGCTCTTTCTGTATAAGTCTTGCTATTTTACTCTGTCTTGTACTGTCCATTATCTTTTTATTTTTCTTATTATTGTAAGTCCGTCGCGAAGCGGCAAAATAACCTTCTCCACGCGTTTGTCGTTCTTGATTGTGTCGTTGAAGCGTCTTACGCTCTCGGTCTGTGCGTCGCGTCTGTCGCTCTCTATCACATGACCGTCCCACAATGTGTTGTCGGCAAGTATCCAACCGCCATCGTTCAGATGCTCCATAGCCATTTTGTAGTACTCGGTGTACTCCCTTTTGTCGCCGTCGATGAACACCATGTCGAACTTGACGCCAAGGCGTGGAACCTCTTCGAGGGCATTGCCTATCTTGTAGCATATTTTTTCGGCTACAGGCGAGCCTTCAAGCCATTTGCGTGTGAAATCCTCGAGCTCGTCGTTCACGTCGAAAGTGTACACCTTGCCGCCCTCCTTCAGCCCTTCGGCCATGCAGATGGCCGAGTAGCCAGTAAATGTGCCTATCTCCAGTATGTTGGTTGCTCCCATCATCTCGACAAGCATCTTCAGAAACCGCCCTTGAATGTGACCCGATGCCATTTGCGGGTTCACGGTCTGTATGTTCGTCGCCCGGTAGAGATTGTACAGGTAGTCGCCTTCGGGGCTTATGTGCTCCATTATATACTCCTCTATTGGGGTGGCAATTCTCATTCGTTTTCTGTTTTTGGGGTTATGTGTGGCGTTGACAGCCGGTTACTCAATCCAGATAAAATAAATGGATTAAATGTAACGGCTTCAACGGCAAATGTCTATCTTTGCAATTGCGTGCGCCTGTTGTCGGGCGCAATCGTTTGCAAAGGTAGGCATTTAGCGAGAAATAGCCGCTTTGTTGGCGCGAAAATATTTATATATACAAGGTTTTTAATTTTAATTAGGATGAAAAAGGGACGCGAAACTACAATCGACCGTTACCGCCGCTATCTCCAGCTGGAGAAATCGCAGGCGGCAAACACCATCGAGGCCTATCTGAGCGACGTCGCGAAGCTGGTGGCTTTCCTCGAGCCCTTGGGCAAGAGCACCCTCGATGCCACATCCGACGATTTGAGCGCTTTTCTTGCCGACCTTGCCGATGTGGGCATACATCCCCGCTCGCGTGCTCGCATTTTGTCGTCGCTGCGCTCCTACTATTCGTTCCTGCGTCTCGACGATTATATTTCGGAGAACCCCACTGACCCCTTGCATTCGCCTGCCCTTGGTCGTCACCTGCCCGATGTGCTCTCGCTCGACGAGATTGACGCCATGATAAATGCGATAGATTTGTCGCAGCCTGAAGGGCAGCGCAACCGTGCCATGATAGAGGTCATGTACAGCTGCGGTCTGCGTGTTTCGGAACTGTGCTCGTTGCGCTTTTCCGACCTCTATCTGTCCGAGGAATTCATGCGTGTGACGGGAAAGGGTAGCAAGCAGAGGCTTGTCCCGGTGTCGTCGCGTGCGGTGTCCGAGCTGCAGGCCTACTTCCTTGAGCGCTCGCGTGTGAATATCCGTCCCGGCTACGAGGATTTTGTCTTTGTGAGCGAGCGACGCGGAAAGTCTCTTTCGCGAATAACCGTTTTCCACATTGTGAAAGAGCTTGTTGCAGTCGCCGGAATAGCCAAACAGGTCAGTCCGCATACGTTGCGCCACTCCTTTGCCACCCATCTGCTCGAGGGCGGAGCCAACCTGCGAGTAATTCAGTCGATGCTCGGTCACGAGAGCATTTCGACCACCGAAATTTATACCCACATCGACCGCACACGTTTGCGCGAAGAGATTATAGAGCACCATCCGCGAAATAATCCCCAAAGAAGGCAAAAAAGATAGTTTAAATGCTTTGTTGTCAATGTTAATTGTATTAACTTTGCGTCCGCAAATCGAGAAACCTCTGTTTTTGCGGCTTTTTCGGTGTGTAAAATCTTTTTATTAAGCCATTTATGGTTGCAGTAAACGGAAAAACTAACAAACTATAAACAATAAAAAAATGCTTAAAAAAATTTCTTTTCTGCTCTCATTGGTAGCAGTTGTTTTGTGTACTTCGTGTGGCTCTAAAATGAAGGGTCTTTCATCGGAGTATTTTACAGTGACTCCTCAGATTCTTGAGGTAATCGGTGGTGAGGTGCCCGTAACAATCGATGGCAAATTCCCCGAGAAATTCTTTGCAAAGAAGGCTGTTCTTACAGTAACTCCCGTTCTCAAATGGGATGGCGGTGAGCTCGCTGCCGAGTCTATGACATTCCAGGGCGAGAAGGTGCAGGGTAACAACCGTACCATTTCATACAAAGAGGGTGGTAACTTTACAATGAAGACCAAGTTCGATTATGTTCCCGAAATGGCAAAATCGGCTCTCTATCTTCAGTTCACAGTAGCTAAGGGTAAGAAATCATACACACTTCCCGAGGTTAAGGTTGCTGACGGTTGCATCGCTACATCGGAACTCTACCGTTCTACAATCACCAAATCAAACATCGCTATCGGCGAGGATGCTTTCCAGCGTGTAATCAAGCAGGCTAAGGAGGCTAACATCATGTTCCTTATCCAGCAGACCAACCTCCGCAACAGCGAGCTGAAATCGGAGCAGATTGAGGAGCTCAAGAAATCTATGAAGGATGTTGCAACAGACACCAAGAGCAAGGTTATCGACAACGTAGAGGTTGCAGCTTACGCTTCACCCGACGGTGGCATGGGCTTGAACGTGGACGTAGCTGGTGGTCGCGAGAAGAACACTGCTAAGTTCGTAGAGAAGCAGATGAAGAAGGCTGAGCTCAAGGGTAACCTCGATACAGACTACACTGCTGAGGACTGGGACGGTTTCCAGGAATTGGTTTCAAAATCTAACCTCGCCGACAAGGATCTTATCCTTCGCGTTCTCTCTATGTACAAGGAGCCCGAGGAGCGTGAGGCACAGATCAAGAACATCTCTTCTGTATATAAAGACCTTGCAGACGAGATTCTTCCCCAGTTGCGTCGTGCTCGCATCACATTGAACTATCAGCTCATCGGTCGTTCAGACGAGGAGATTCAGGAGCAGTTCAAGGCGGATGCTAAGCAGCTTTCACTCGAGGAGATTCTCTACTCGGCAATCCTTACAGACAACGTGGCAGAGCAGAAGAATATCTACGCTACAGCTACAAAGCTCTTCCCCAACGACTACCGTGGCTACAACAACCTTGCTGCTATCGCTTACAACGAGGGCGACTACAAGGCTGCTGCCGACTACTTGAAGAAGGCTGTTAAGGCCGATCCCACAGCTGCCGAGGTAAACGTAAACCTTGGTTACTTGGCGCTCCTCGAGGGTGATGTTGCTGCTGCCGAGGCTTACATGGCTAAGGGTTCAGGCGCTAAGGTAGGTGACGAGGCTCTTGGTAACCTCTACATTGCTCAGGGTCAGTACTCACGTGCTGCTTCACTCCTTGGCAACGAGGCTACAAATAGCACAGCGCTCGCACAGCTCCTCAACAAGGACTACAGCTTGGCCAAGAAGACACTTGCTGCTGTTCAGAGCCCTGATGCTAACACATACTATCTTACAGCTATCCTCGGTGCGCGTACCGACAACGCTTCACTCATCTACGATGGTTTGAAGAACGCTATCAAGCTCGATCCCTCTATGGCTGCTAAGGCTGCCAGCGACCTCGAGTTCGCTAAGTATGTAGCAGACAGCTCATTCCTTAACATCATTAAGTAATTTATATCCCCGTGAAGGGAATAGATAACAAAGAACGACTCTCAATGCTTGCACTCTCCTATGTGCAAGGATTGGGAGTCGCTCTCTATCCTAGAATAGTCGAAGCGGTGGGCAGCGCTACGGCTATCTTCGACAATCTGTCCGATCTGTCGCAGGTGCTTCCCGGCGCCTCGCCTCGTCTGGTTCGGTTGCTGTCCGATCCGGTGGCCTTCGAACGCGCCGAAAAGGAGCTTGAATTCGCCGAAAAGCATGGTATAGATATTATCTCGTACAACGACGATAATTACCCCTACAGACTGCGTGAATGCTCCGATGCGCCCATCATCCTATACGCAAAGGGGAATCTTAATCTCAACGCCTCTCGCATCGTTTCCGTGGTTGGTACGCGTCGTACCACCGAGTACGGAAAAGCTATGTGCGAGCAGTTCGTAGCCGACCTTGCGGCTATGCTTCCCGACACGCTTGTGGTCAGCGGCTTGGCCTATGGAATAGATATCCGCGCCCACAGAAGTGCGCTCACAGCGGGGCTTCCCACGGTGGGTGTCCTTGCTCATGGACTCGACCGCATATACCCCTCGGCCCATCGCGAAACGGCCAAATCGATGCTTGCCAACGGTGGTCTGCTCACCGAATTTATGAGCGGAACAGAGCCCTTCCCCGGCAATTTTGTGCGACGCAACCGCATTGTGGCAGGACTGTCCGATGCCACGGTTGTCGTTGAATCGGCGGCCAAGGGTGGCTCGCTCATCACCGCCTCCATTGCCAATAGCTATTCGCGCGATTGCTTTGCCTATCCCGGGCGCGTCATCGACAGCGCATCCGCTGGTTGCAACAAGCTGATAGCCTCCAATAGAGCCGCGCTCATCACCTCGGCCGAGGATTTTGTCGAGGCTATGAACTGGGCCGATGTAAAGAAGAAGAGTGGTGTAAATTCTTTACAAATGGAACTCTTTTCGAACCTCACTCCCGAGGAGGAAATTGTTATGCAATATCTAGCGAAATACCCCGACGGTGTGCAGATAAATCGTATGGTGGTCGATACTGATATTCCCATCAGCAACCTCATGACAATCCTTTTCGAGCTCGAAATGAAGGAGCTTGTGCGTCCTGTTGCAGGTGGTGTCTATTGTGCAAAAAATCTTTCGTAGTTGCTTGTAATATAGCTTGTTTGCTTGTGGCTGTGTGGCGCTCGTCGTGCGGCTAGGCTTCTCGTTGCTTTGCTCGGTGGTGTCTTGTGCTGCTTCTGTCGGGCAGTCGTTTATTGCCTGCGCTCGGTCTGTGTTGTCCGGTTTGGTGGATGTGTCGCTTTACAGGTGTGTAATATTGTTAAGAAAATAATTTACATATACGGGTGCTCTTGTCGCGCTTTTTGTCTCCCTCCCTTTCTCCCTATCCGAATGTGTGTAAATTGAATGAAAAATTGCACACGTGTAAAGATGTTTTTATAGCTGTGTAAGTAGTTGTGCGCCAACGAAATACCCCCCCCCATTTGTTTTTGTTGCTCTTGTGTGCAGGCTGTTGCTGTGCTCATAAGTGACATATTTCTGCTATTTCCCGTAATTAGTACTAAATTTTATTGTTATTTACACTGTTTTGCCTATCTTTGTACGGAATTTGTTTCTCTCTAAGAGAGAAATGGTAGTCAGACTTTTGTCAAACGGGCACTGCCAGCACAGGCAGACAGCCATGGGAATTGTTGAACCATAAAAAGTAACGTCTTATGTACAACGCAATTACCGACAAACGCCAGCTACCATGTAGCTGTGTAAACAAAAACATAAATTAGTTGGGGTGACGATGTCACTGGATAGTTCAGGAGCTCAAACTAACGTCAAAGGGGGACAATGCGATAACGCGCTAAAACATGTGGTTGGCGCGGAGGTGGAACTTTGTGCCGTTCCCAACGAGGCGTCGTCGTGGTGCTATCTGTTCATTCACCATGCCAAGGTGCGTACCGTGGTGCGCATTCTGAAAAAACAGTTCAATGTCTTTGTTCACAAAAGCATCGTCTATAAGCGCGGCGAGAGCCGTATCAAAAGGCAAGAGAAAGCAACCATCTCGGGGCTGGTCTTCGTTCAAGGCAACAGCGCCGATGTGCAGAAATGCCTGTCGGACACATTCATCGGCATCTATTTGGTGAAAAACTGCAGCACCAAAAAGGTGGCAACCATCCCCGATGCCGTCATGCAGCCCTTCATACAAATCGCGAGCCTGTCGCCCACCCGCATCCGTTTCCTGCTCCACGACATAGAGCACTACTCCGAGGGCAACCCCCTTGTGCGCATCACATCGGGCGTGCTCACCGGCCTCGAAGGCTATCGCATACGCATCTCGCGCGACAAATGCATCGTTACATCGCTCGGCGGAATGACCATTGCCATCGGCGGCATACACACCGAGAGCTTCGAGAACCTCGACGAATATGCCCGCTTGCGCCGCGAGCAGCTGAAAGAGCATCGTGCCTCGACCGATGTTACATTCACCCCGTTGCAGCAGCAGATTGACGCCTGCTTCTTCACACCCGCCAACCAGCTCGATGTCATGGCCATCGCCGAAAGCCTTGTGCAGTGGGTGGCACGTATGAAGAAATCGATGGCCGACCACAGCTACGACGAGGCGATAGAGATAGCCCTTTTCTTGCTCGAGGAGGTTGGCGCCCGTTTCCGCGCCATCAGCAGGGCCGCCGGCACGAACAACCCCAAGGGGATTCTTGCAATTTGCGCCGAGGTCGATAGCGCCCTCCGAGTGATAGACCGCAGCCTCCATGCATCGTCCGACCAAAAGGATATTGTTGCCACCGAGCGCGAGTCGTTGCTCTTCCGCTACCCCTTCCTGCCGTTGGAATTTTAGTGGCGGATGGTTAGGTTTCTTTTCAATTCGAATTTGTCTGTTTGATTTTATATATATGGCGTCGTTAATTCATATCATAAAAATTTTTCTAGTCAAACTATTGCCGCTTTATCAGTGGTGCTATGTTAAGCGCTTGAGGTTTAAGAAGAGAATAAATGTGGTCTTTTTTGCCAGTTCTCTTTCAATGTGGCGCTACCAACATTTGTACGAGGTGCTTAGCAAGCATCCGCGTTTCAATGTTTCTATTTTGATTGCACCTGCTATTGCCTTCAGTGATACACAGAAAAAGATTGATATAGAATTGTTAAAGGCATTTTTTACTGAGAAAAATATGCCTTTTTTGATTGCTTGGGATGGCCATGACTCGTTTATGGATGTTAAGGCCTTGTCCCCTGATGTTTTATTCTATCCGCAGCCATATAGGGACTTTTATCCAGAGCCGATAAATTATCATAATTTTTACAACCGATTACTTTGTTACTATCCCTATGCCTTTTGGTGTAGCAAGAATTATTGGTCTTATGATATGCCTCTGCATAAAATGGCTTGGAAATTGTTCTATTCAACCGAATTGCATAGGCAGGATGCCAAGCAGTGCGCTTCGAACAAAGGTCGTAATGTAGAAGTTGTAGGTTATCCCACAGCCGATGATTTTTTGTCGGGTAGCCATGTGGATGTATGGACACCGCAGTCTGTAAAGAAAAAGCGCGTAGTGTGGGCTCCCCATTTTACAATATTCACGGGTGGGTTGGTTAAGCAGTCCAATTTCCTTTGGATGGCTCCTGTTATGTTGGATATTGCAAAAAAATATTTCGATAAGCTTCAGTTTGTTTTTAAGCCCCATCCGCGATTGTTTACCGAGTTGTGCAAACATGAAGATTGGGGCGAAGAAAAAGCTCGTCAGTACTATGATGCATGGGCGACTATGAATAATACTCAGTTGCAGACTGGGGAATTTGTCGATTTGTTTATGACCTCCGATGCTATGATACACGATAGTGGTTCGTTTGGTGTCGAGTATCACTATTCCGGTAATCCCGTAATGTATATTGCCGATAATTTCGAAGAACATCTTTCCACAATGGGTGATTTTGGTAAATTAGCAATGCAGTTGCACTATGTTGGTAAGTCGTGCGAGGATATCGTTCGCTTCATCGAGGATGTGGTGATTGCAGGTAACGACCCCATGAAGGACGAACGTATGCAGTTCGTGAATAAATACCTGTTGCCACCTAATGGTAAAACCGTGGCGCAAAATACGATGGATATTTTGTTAAGAGAATTATGCTGATCCTCTCATTCAAATTGATTGTAACAAATGGGTGAACTTAAAGAAAAGACATTGTCCGGGGTTAAATGGAGCGCCATAGGTCGTTTCTCTACTCAAGGCATCGGTTTCCTTATAGGACTGATATTGGCACGTCTGCTGTCGCCTTCCGACTATGGTGTTGTGGGCATGGTAGGCATTTTCTTTGCTATAGCGCAGACCTTCATCGATAGCGGTTTTGGTTCTGCTCTCATACGCAAGAATGATTGTACTGATACAGACTACTCAACGGCGTTTTATTTCAATGCAGTAGTAGGCCTTTTGTGCTGCATTGTCTTGTCCGTGGCAGCTCCCTTTATAGCCGATTTTTTCAATACTCCTATACTTGCCGATATTGTTGTGGTAATGAGCATAAATATGTTCATTGGCTCACTATCTATTGTGCAAGGGGCAAGGCTGACGGCTGCAATTGATTTCAAGTCACAGGCGAAAATTGGTTTGGCAACTACAATTCTTTCCGGAATAGTCGGCATTGCAATGGCCTACAATGGCTTTGGAGTGTGGAGCCTTGTTTGGCAGGGACTGTTTGCAACAATTTTAAGAACAATACTTCTGCTTTTTGTTACCAAATGGTATCCCAAATGGCAATTTTCAAAAGAATCATTTAATTATCTATTCAATTTCGGTAGTAAAATACTCACTGCAAGCCTGTTGCATACCGTTTATTGCAATTTGACAACGCTTATTATCGGTAAGTATTATACAGCCAAAGATTTGGGCTACTATTCGCGTGGCGAGAGTATGGCTAGTTTGCCAAGTACTAATATCACGGGTATATTACAAAGTGTTACGTATCCCATTCTATCGAAAATACAAGACGACGACAAGCGACTGATAGATGTATATCGCAAATATATTACAATTACGTCGTTGGTTATTTTCTTTGGCATGTTCTTAATGGCAGCATTGGCCAAACCTCTTATCGTAACCTTGATTACAGACAAATGGTTGAATTCTGTCATTTTCTTGCAGGTGTTTTGCTTTGCATTGATGTTCGACCATATATGCCAATTGAATCTGAATATTCTTTATGTGAAGGGGCGCTCCGATTTGGTCTTACGTCTCGAAGTTATAAAAAAGACTATTTCTATCTCGATGATTGTTGCAGCAATTCCATTTGGCGTGTTGGCTATATGTTTGGCTCGTGCTATATATACGCAAATAGCAGTAGTTATTAACACGTATTATACAGGCAAGCTGTTTGGATTGGGCTATTGGGCTCAGGTGCGCGATTTTATCAAGTATCTGCTATTTTCTGCCTTGTCGGTGTTGCCGGCATTCTTGTTGTCGTTTACACAGCTCAATTCTATACTGGTACTTGTTCTCGGAGCATCGAGTGCATGTGCAATATATTGGTTCATGTTAAGACGCGATCCCAATTTAAAGGAAGTGCTTTCGTTGTTAAAGTCAAGCCTCAATCGTAAGTAAATCCATTCTATGACCAAAATAGTGTGCATTTGTTAAAAAACGTTAATTATCGCATTCCTTTTGTGAGATTCCAAATAAGCGTGGCTCTATAGTACAAAAGGCGATACAACACCTAAACAAAACTCCCTCTTGCAGTAAGAGGGAGTCTATAAGTAGGGTGGTAGTCACTTAATTTATATACATGCTGTTTATTCTCTTTTTCAACCACTCCCGCGCCATGTGAATTCTGCTTTTCACCGTGCCGGTGGGAATGGTAAGAATCTCAGCAATTTCTTCGTATTTGTGTCCCAGAACATGTAATTTAAACACAGCATGTAAATTACTTGGCAATGAATTAACTAATTTGAGTAGTTCTTTGTATTCGATATTCGCATCGCTGTAATGCCTGCTCTCTTGGCTATTGCATACAACATAGTCGGTGTATCGTTGCTCGTACTTAAACGAGTTCTGATGAATGTTTCGCATAATTACGCACAACCAACCGATGAAATTATTGTCTTGTTTATATAGATGCAATTTACTTCTTGCTCTTACATAAGTGTCATTCATTAGACTATCAGCCAAGTCTTTTTTCTTGCTAAGCGAGAATGCATATCGTTTCAAGTCCTCAAAGTACTTGTTCCAAAATATGTCGAATTTGTATATTTCCATACGCAAAGATATAAAAGTTAATAAATTATAGTTACTTTGATTATACAACAAACAAGTACTTGTTTTGTTCACAAAAGAAGCAAAAATTTTTCAAAAATAATTTTCCCAACACTTAAAACGTGTGAAA
>JAFYOS010000008.1 GCA_017560125.1 Bacteroidaceae bacterium
AGACTATGAAGAGGATATCACCAAATATGTAGAGGGCTTGGACAAGGCGAAGGTCAAAGCTGTATACAACCACATCTCTACATTCCTGGCTAAAGAAAATAAACGTTTCCAGATAACCAAGATTGGCAAGAACGCACGTAACAGAGATTATATCGGTTGTGTAGAATGGCTTGCCGATGCCGGTGTCATAAACGTCTGCTATTGCCTAAATCAGCCAGAACTGCCACTTAAAGGAAATTATGATCCTAAACTATATAAGATTTATTATAAGGATACAGGACTCTTGATTGCATCACTTGATGAAGAAGCTCAGGAGGATTTGAGAGCCAATAAGAATCTTGGCACTTATAAGGGAGCTATATATGAAAATATAGTGGGCGATATGCTTGTAAAGCAAGAATATAACCTCTATTACTACAGCAGCGACAGACCTTCTCTTGAAATGGATTTCTTTGTACGTGATGCAGACTCTCTTATTCCAGTGGAAGTAAAGTCCAATGATAACGCAACTGCATCATTGAATAATTTGCTGAAAGAAGATAAATACCCTGATGTAAAATATGGTATCAAACTCGGATATAAGAATATCGGCTTCAATGGCAAATTCTACACATTCCCATATTTCTTGACTTTCTTGTTGAGGAGGTTTGTGGCAGAGAGGAGAGGTTAATTTATACTTAATTTGTTTTTGACAATACTATGGTAAATCAAAACAATCAGATTAAAATTTCTGCCGAGACGAGACGTTCTGTATTTAATAAGATTATGTCTCATGCAGATTTCATGGGTGTATTTCATGGAGTTAATTATGAAGATCAAAATATTGTTGATTTCTTGAAATTGATATGGGATCTTCCTGCGATGCCTTCAGAAGATCATCGTTACAAGAATGCAGAAGCTGATGCAAGACAGCATTTGATTAATAATGATGATTGGGATCTTACATATACTTTTGAACAACGATTCAACTTGTTAGCTGGTGATATTAAATACTTCGTTAAGTTTGTTGAAGCATGTGTATCTCCATTTGTTAGGGCATCTTCAGAAGAGATAATGCAATATGTGAAAGAGATAAACTCCTTGCTGAATAAGGATAAATGCGAACTTGCCATAGAAGATTATATAGATGAAAAACCTCATTTCATTATAAAGTCAGGAACTGGTTTCACTTTTGAGCGTAAAGACATAAATAGCAATAGGTATACGATCTATGTTGACAAACTTGGAGATAATAAGCCATGTTTCTTTTTAGAGAGTATAATATGGGATGATTATGGGCATAAAACATCATTCAAATTGTATTCTGTTGATCAAGATGGCAACTATTTAACCGTAGGCAAAGTGAAGCTATGCAAGAAAAATGAAAACAAGACTATAGATGTTATTCCTAAGTCTTTTTTATCCTTGGATTCGAGTTATTGTTCTTTAGGTCAGGATACATCTTATTATTCAAATATAAAGAGAATATTGAGAGAAGATGCAATGGCCTTTCTTTACGCAATGAGAGATGCCGCTGCTTTTAGCCGCATATCAGATGATTTTGAAAACGATTCAGGATTTAGACATTCTTTGTTAAGAGATAATAATGCTGATATAGCATTAAACTTAGGCCGTTATGTACTTGCTGGTTTTGATCCTGATGAAAGAGTTAATTTTACATATAATACCAAACTTGCATATGCTCCTGATTTTAACTTCAATATAAAGTTCGATTTTGGACGAATAAATCAAGAAGACAATTTTAATAGAGTGATTGCCATCATTGGCGAAAATGGTGTAGGTAAAACTTCGTTATTGTCCAATCTTGCTAAATCAATAGCTAATCAGCAGAAGGATTGCTTCTTGCCGCATTATCCTATGTTTACAAAAGTAGTAGCAGCTTCTTATAGTATATTTGACAAATTTTATGACATAGATGCACGAGCCTTTAACTTTGAATATTGTGGTATGCACAATAACGAAGGTGGGCTTATGGATTTGGAACAATTGAAAGCAAGACATAAACGTAATGCAGAAACTATCAATGCTCTGAATAGAGGTCTAAGTTTAAAGAAATTTCTAGACAATATTCTGCCTAACGACATGTTAGAAAGTTTATTTGTAAAAGACCGTCGTGAAACGAAATTTAAGTATGATGTCTATGAGGATTACTATGGCAAAATGAGTTCTGGACAAACCATGCTTACAAACCTAATCATTGATATTACTGCTAATGTGCGATCAAACTGTTTGATTATGATTGATGAACCAGAAGTACATCTTCATCCAAATGCTATCACACAGATTATAAATGTTGTGAATCTAGTATGCGATAGATTCTCTTCTTGTTGTATCATGGCAACTCATTCGCCTTTGGTAATTCAATCTCTTCTCTCACGTAATGTCTTAATAATGGAACGAGATATAGATGGAATGCCAGTTATAAGACAAATGAGGATTGAAAGCTTAGGCGAGAACCTTACTACAATAAATGAAGAAATTTTCTCCAACGGCCAACGAGATAAGTATTATAAACAACTTATAAAAAAGGCTGTTGAAGGTAAGGATTCTATGGAAGAGGTATTACAAGAACTCCAGAATGGTGATTTACCAATGAGTCTTACTTCTTATATGTTAATTGACAAATATTTAAAGTATGATTAACATGAAAAGATATGCTGGAGAAAAGACGCCATATGAGCTTTTCTCAGAAGCAGTGGATAGAAAGGACAAGAATAGTGCTGATACAATTGCACTTAATGCAAATAAACATAAAGTTGAAATTGCATATCGATATTATGAGCGTACCATGGATAGCCAAAAATTAGGATCACTAACTCCTTCTAGGGTGTTATCAAGTGTCAAAGAACATCTATTAGGAATGTATTCGTCTAGATGTAAGTTGGTAAAGGACTTTAGGAATTGGCATTTCAATAACAATCCTCAAACATACTACAATGTATGCCCGTACTGTACTATAAATAGTGCAAATACCACAGAACATATTCTTCCTAAAGAAGTGTACCCGGAATATGCAGTAAATGTCTTAAACTTAATACCTGCATGTTCTGAATGTAATTCATTCAAGTTGTATGATATAGTCGATCAGAATGGAGAAATTTTCACTATTAATTTTTATACTGACACTTTGCCAGATATACGATACCTGTTTGCAAGAATCACTCATATAGAAGGAGGTGTTCAGCTTGAATACTATTTAGAGAATAGAAATGGGGTTGATGCAAATCTATATGCACTTATAGAAAGACATTTCAAACGTTTTCATTTAATAGATAGGTATTATGCCAAAGCTGTACAAGAATTGTCTAATATTAAAAATTACTTTAAGTCAGAAGACATATCTTCTGAGGATGACTACGATAGAGCAGCGAACAAGTTGATTAGAAAAACGGATGAAGACTCAATTGAGTATGGTAGAAATCATTGGAGGATTGTAATGTATTACGATGCAGCCACATCACCGGTATTCAAGTCATATATGATGGCTCAACTTCATTTGAGACCCTAATATAATATACGGATATTATGAAGCATAAGATGCTAGAAACCTACCTTAAGCATAAGGTGTTTGATGACTTGAAGTATATGAAGGAGTTCTATGACTCAATTTCAATGAGTTGCTTTAGTTTTGTAATAACTGGCACTCATGGAATAACAAACTATGCTTCATACGTCTATTCCGCAATTGAGGGGACCCTTGATTCCATTACAATCCTGCTAGAAAATGGAAGAATTAATGATTCATACACATTGATACGTAAACTCTTTGACGATATTCTTCTAGAGATATACATAGACGTTATATTGAAAGAAAAATTTAGCATTGATAACTTTTTTGTTCAAGAAGTTAATGAATGGATCCAAGGGAGACATCGTATTCCAAGGACTGATAAGATATTGAAGTGTCTAAAAGAATCTCAAAGAACAAAAGACCTATATCCACTGTTTGGATGGGATACTTATTTGAAGAAAAACCGAGAATTGTTGGATGATAGTGTTCATTCTAATCGTTTTAATTTAATGTTGTTGAATTGCAATACGGTTTACATAAATGACAGAGAACGACATTTGAAAAACTGTGAGGTAATGTTGAACCAACTATTTCTTATTCATCTATCATTTATCTTTCACCTTAATTCACATTATCTGATGGCTTCTGATTATATGGATTACATGGAATTGGGAATGACGCCACCTGAAGGTAGTGAGAATTGGATTGCACAATTCGCTCAAGACGCTTTTGATAAGATAATAAGACCACACAAATCAATCGCTAACTTTATTACATCTACATGTTCATTAGAGATTTCGTAAAGTATTGCAATTATTCAAAGACATATATAAATGACTTAAAAAATAGGATTTGAACATATTGTGTACAATCACATTATGTGTATCCCGAAAAGATATCGGACAACATTTTCAGAATATATTGTCGGGGGACAAAGAATCTTACAAGAAAACATATATAAAAAACAAATACATCCATCAAATTGAATTAAATTTCATCTATTATTTCTTTGTAGATTTTTGTATTCTAGTGTTTTATGCCTTGTAATTGGTCATTTATGTCCCCCGAAGTGCCCGAGGGACATAAAAGGGACAAAAAAATAAGCCCCTCGAATGTTTGGGGCACAAATGAGGGACAAAATTGATTTTTTACAGTTTTGTTAATTACAATGTGAATTTATGTAAGATATTGATTAGCAAGGTAATATGTTGTATACTTTCGAAAATTCGGAAAAACACTTTTAATTTATCAAAGTGTTGATATTCAATATGTTACAAAATATCATTTCCCGATGCAGAAATTCTTAAACACGTTAATAAGTACATCCTCGCTTGACACGGTTCCGACTATTTCGGAGAGGTGGCGGATGCATGCACGCAGATCGAGGCTGACAAGGTCGCCGGGAATGCCGTTGTTCAATCCGCGTTTTACATCGAGTATGTTTGCTAGGGCTTTTTTCAGCGCCTCGTAGTGGCGCACGTTGGTCACTATCACAGCGTCGGCGGGCATGTCGGGCATGGCAGCGGCTTCGACAAGGAAGTCCTCGAGCTTGTCCATGTTTATGCCCAGTTTGGCCGAGATTGCCCACATATCGCGGTGGTTCCACTGCACGGCAGTACCATACTTAGCCACCATAGCCTCTGCCCACTTCATGGTGTCGCTTATGCGGATGGCGTCTACTATATCGCATTTGTTCACAAGCACGGCAAGGTGTTTGCCGCTGCACAGGGGCAGCAGTCGCGATGCCGACTCCTCCATTGCAGCAAGATCGGTGCGGGGGTCTATCACCCACAGCGCTACCGATGCCTTTTGCAACTGGTCGAAGGCGCGCTCTATTCCCATCTGCTCCACCACATCTATTGTTTCGCGTATGCCGGCGGTGTCGATGAAGCGGAAGGATATTCCGCCAATGGTCATCATGCCCTCGATGGTGTCGCGTGTGGTGCCGCTGATGTTGCTCACCAGGGCACGCTCTTCGTGCAGCAGGGCATTGAGCAGGGTGCTCTTGCCGGTGTTTGTTTCGCCGACGATGGCTATGGGTACTCCGTTGCGCACTGCGTTGCCCACGCTGAACGAATTGACCAGTGTGGTGATGACCTTTTCAATCTCGTCGCACAGGGCGGTAAGCTCGCTACGGTCGGCAAATGTAACATCCTCCTCTCCAAAATCGAGCTCGAGTTCCATGAGCGTGGTGAGCTTGAGAAGTTTTTCGCGCAGATCGTTGAGCTGTCGGCTGAAGCCGCCCTTCAACTGGCTCATGGCCAGACGGTGCGATGCCTCGTTGCCCGATGCTATGAGGTCGGCAACCGCTTCGGCGCGGCTTAGGTCCATCTTGCCATTTAGGAATGCTCGCATGGTGTATTCTCCGGGGCCGGCCTGCCGCGCACCCTTGTCTATGATGTTGAGCATGAGCTGCTGAATGACATAGGGCGATGCGTGGCAGCTTATCTCTACCGTATCCTCGCCTGTGTAGCTGTGCGGGCCTCGCATGAGGGTAAGCAGCACCTCGTCGAGCAGTCGTCCCTGCTCGTCATAGACATCGCCAAAGACGACGCTCTGTCCCTTGCGCTGTGCGAGGGGCGTTGTGCCGCGCGGTTTGAATATTTTCTCGGCAATGGCAATGGCGTCGTTGCCCGATATTCTGATTACACCCAGCGCTCCGCCTTGCGGCGTTGCGAGGGCGCATATAGTGTCGTGTGTATTCATCTGTGTCGGTTATATATGGGCTGCCCTACTCTGCTCAGATGCGCTCGAGTACGGTAGCTATCAGTTCTTTCATTTTTGCATTGTAGTCGATGTCGGCGCTCTGGGCCAAACGGTTGGCAATGACCAGGCAGACGGTTGTGGCGCGATGTCCCATCAGTCGCGCGAGGCCTGCCACCGCCGAGCTCTCCATTTCGAAATTGGTGATGCGCCATCCCTGATATTCGAAGCTCTCGACAAGCTCATTCTGCTTGGGGAACGCCAAGGGCACACGCAGACGACGTCCCTGAGGACCAAAGAAGCCGCCGCACGATATTGTCACGCCGAGCACCATGTCGTCCTGTGCAATCTGCTCCACCAGCGAGGGGTCGGCGTCTATTGTATAGGGTGCGCCGAGCAGCGGCGACCAGGACATGTGGTGCTTGAACGCCTCCTCGAACTCGAGGTCGCACACATCGTTGCGCCCCTCGTAGAAGTTCAGCAACCCATCGAAGCCTATCGACTTGACCGAGCAGATGACCGAGCCCGTGGGAGTGAATGGCTGAAGGCCGCCACATGTGCCTATGCGCACCAACTGCAGCTGTCGGAAGGTATCCTTCTCTTCGCGCGTGGTGAAATCGATGTTGGCAAGCGCGTCCAATTCGTTCAGCACTATGTCGATGTTGTCGCATCCGATACCCGTACCCACAACCGTTATACGTTTACCCTTGTAAGTGCCGGTGATGGTACGAAACTCGCGTGCGCTGATGTCGCACTCACATTCGTCGAAGAAGGCGGCAACCTTGGGCACACGATTGGGGTCGCCCACAAGTATCACCTTGTCGGCCAGCTGTTCGGGCTTCACGCCAAGATGATATACTGCGCCGTTGGGCTCTATGAGTAGTTCCGAGGGAGGGAAATAGCGTTTCATGATTATCTGATTTTTTTTATTTGTTATGGCCGCTGTCGCATGCCCGTTGCCGAGATGCCGGCGGCTCTATACAAGAAACAGTTTCCCGCGGGAAACTGTTTCTTGTGCTTTATTACTTAGTCCTTAGCAATATTATCCCGCATTGCTGTGTCGGCCTGTATGTTTTTCATGCGGTAGTAATCCATGATTCCGAGGTTACCGTTGCGGAACGCCTCGGCCATAGCCTTGGGCACTTCGGCCTCGGCCTGTATAACGCTGGCGCGAGCCTCCTGTGCCTTGGCCTTCATCTCCTGTTCGAGAGCGACAGCCATTGCACGACGCTCCTCGGCCTTGGCCTGAGCGATATTCTTGTCGGCGTTAGCCTGGTCTATCTGCAATGCAGCACCGATGTTCTTACCTATGTCGATGTCGGCAATATCGATAGAGAGAATCTCGAATGCGGTTCCTGCATCGAGGCCCTTCTTGAGCACCAGTTTCGAAATTGAATCGGGGTTCTCGAGCACAGCCTTGTGGCTCTCAGCCGAACCGATTGACGACACAATACCCTCGCCTACACGTGCAAGCACGGTGTCCTCGCCGGCACCACCCACCAGACGCTTGATGTTAGCGCGCACGGTTACACGGGCAATGGCAATAAGCTGAATACCATCCTTGGCAACAGCTGTTACATGAGGCGTATCGATAACCTTGGGGTTAACCGACATCTGCACTGCCTCGAACACGTCGCGACCGGCAAGGTCGATAGCGGTTGCCATCTGGAAGCTGAGCTCTATATTGGCCTTCGACGCCGACACAAGGGCATGAACAACCTTAGCAACATGTCCACCCGCAAGATAGTGTGCCTCGAGGCCGTCGCGAGTGATATCGCTAAGACCGGCCTTGTGAGCCTCAATCATAGCCTGAACGATTGAATGGGGAGGCACGTTACGTATTCTCATAAGGAATAGCTGCAACAAGGAGATACGCACTCCCGATACCTTGGCCGAAAGCCACAGGACAAACGGCACATAGTGGAAAAAGATTGACAGCACGACAATGACCGCCACTGCCAAAAGAACAATTGTGTACATACCTATAATTTTTTAATTATATATTTATTACGCTTTATCTACATATATCACCGAGCCGGCAATGCGCTTCACCACAACAGTGGCTTTCTCGTCGATGAAGCCGCCACACGATGTAACCTCCACAATGCTGTCGCCGAACTGCGCTTCGCCGATGAGCGCCAAGCGGGTGACAGCCACGCCCACATCGCCCACCTTCACCGTTGCAGCCTCTTCGTTGGCAACCGTGGAGTCGATATTTTTCTTCAGTGCCACCCTGTCGAGCGAAGTGCCATAAATTGCCCATAGGATGAGCGCCACCGATATTGTTATAACTATAGCAATGGTTATCCAGCCGGCTATGCTGCCTACGGTCATGAAAGCATATGCCACAGAGGCTAACATGGCTCCGGTGCCTATAATTCCGGTGAGTCCCAGTCCGGGAATGAGTGCAATCTCGGCAACCAAAAGCACCGAGCCCAGCACTATCAATACTCCTATCACAAAAAGCTCCATAGACTATTGTTATTTAGATATAAATTTCTTTTCCGTGTTTCTAATCTCAATCAACATGTTGTCCAACGCCTCGGCCTCGGCATAGACGCTGTTCTCCAACTGGAGCAACGACGCAGCCATAGTCTGCTTCTTGCCGGGATTGGCCGCTGCATACTCGTCGCGACGCTTTTCGAGGGTTGCCACACTCTTTTCGTACTGGGCAGTGCGTTTCTTCCACTGATCGTAGAGCTTGCGTGCCTCGGGGCTCTTGAACTGATTGACGCTGGTATATTCGGTGAGGTCGTCTATCACAAAGAGGAAATCGCTGCGACGCACCTCGTTCTTCTGCTCGTAGAGAAGCATCATCAGCTTCTGGCGTGCCTTGCGCACCACTTCGGCATCCTCCTGCGTGTCGGCAATGGAGGTCAACTGCGACAGACCTATCATGCGCACCGAATCGGCCGATTCGTAGTTGTAGGTAACCTTGGTGCTGTTGGGCACGAAGACATAGACACACACCTTGCCCTCGTCCATGCGGCGGTCAGTGGCAAACCATCCGAGGTTGGCAATCTCGTTGACCACCAGCATGTAGTCGTTGGCCTCGGAATTGAACGGCATGCCCACATTCTCGGGCTTCAGGAATGTGCCATCCTCGCTGTCGTATCGTGTAACGAATATGTCGTAACCACCAATGGAGCCCTCGCCGTCGCTGGCAAAGTAGAATGTGGAGCCATCGACTGCCATGAAGGGGTAGTTGTCGTTGCCACCTGTTTCAATGCCCTGCAACTGCTTGGCATCGGTCCACTTGCCGTTTACGTTGGTGCAGTGGAAAAGCTTCAGCGCACTACCCTCGTCGCTTGCAACCATGCGGGGGAAATAGAGGTCGGTGCCACGCTCGGTGACTGACACCGTACCGGGGGCATCGGCGTCGTCGAAATAAGCGGCTGCGGTCGAAAGGGTACCAATGTCGCGACCGGTGCGATAGGCCGAAAGGAACGAAGCCTTATCGACGATGAAGCTGTCGATTACACACACGCGCTCGGTCATCTTCATCATGCGCTGCAAGCGTTTCACAGCCTCGCAACGCTCCTCGTAAAGCGCCGATTCCTCTTCGTCGCTGCAACCGTCGATGAACTCCTCGTAGCTCTCGATAGCCTCGTCGTAGCGGAACTGTTTCTTGTACATGTCGCCCAAATAGCGGTTGGCGTTGTTCACGCGGCGTGTGACGGCATACTTGAGCATCTTTTCCACATCGGCTGTGGTGTCGTTGGTTTCGTAGCAGCAGACGGCATACCAATAGTTATAGCTGCCATCGCGGGGCGAGCCCTTCAGCAGATTTTTGAAAAGCGGTTTTGCCTCGGCATAGTTTCCTTCGAGGAACATCTTGCGCGCCTTCTCGCGAGAGGATTGCGCCGACACCTGGACAAATGATGCAACGAATATAAGAAGTATTAAAACTATTCTATACATAATCAGGGTATTAACATTACAAACGGGAAACATGCCACAAAGGCACAACAGCCACGGGAGGCGTTTTTCCCATAATATATTCTACATTTTACAAATGTAGGCAAAAATCTGCAATCACAAAACAGTAAATCGGAAACTATTTACATATACATGAAAATCTTAGGCAAAATTTGAGCGTGGCGCACTATTTTCGTTTTTCAAAACAGCAGATAACTGCCATATTTTTTGTAATTTTGCGCCAATTTTACAACCATGCAGAACGAAATGCCCGAACAGCAGTTGCGAAGAAAGATTGAGCGCCGATTCAACAAAGCGCTCAAAGATTATCGTATGCTTGCGGATGGCGACAAAATATTGGTAGCCCTGTCGGGAGGAAAGGACTCCCTGGCGCTGCTCGAAATGATGGCAGCCCGCAGCCGCATATTCAAGCCGAAGATAAGCATCGTTGCTGCACACATCAGACTGCGCAACATAGAGTACCTCTCCGACGCGAAGGTGCTCGACGACTTCTGCAAGCGCAACGGCATTGAATTCCACTTGGTTGAAGACGAATTCGATGCATCGACCGACAAGCGCAAATCGCCCTGTTTTCTATGTTCGTGGAACCGTCGCAAGGCGCTCTTCACACTGGCACAGGAGCTTGGATGCAACAAACTTGCACTGGGACACAACATGGACGATTTTCTGGAAACTATGCTGATGAACATCACATTCCAAGGAGCGTTCTCGGCCATGGCGCCATGCATGCAAATGAAAAAATTCCCGCTCACCGTCATACGCCCCCTATGCCTTGTAAACGAGGAAGATATAGCATCGCTTGCCACCATTGCCGCATATCCCCAACAGGTAAAACGATGCCCCTATGAACGCGACAGCAACCGCGAGCAGATGAAACAGCTGCTGGGTCACCTCGAGAAGCTCAACCCCGAAGCACGATACAACCTATGGGGAAGCATGAGCAATATACAGCACGAACTATTACCGCCACATATTGACAAAACTAATAAAACAATAGAAAAATGAACAAAGCAATCCTAACCGTATTGATGCTTATTATTTCGAATACCTTCATGACATTTGCCTGGTATGGCAACCTGAAGTTGCAACAGATGAAAATCATAAGCTCCACCACTCCGCTCGTTTTCATCATACTCATCAGCTGGGCGATAGCCATGTTGGAATACTCGTTCCTCATTCCGGCCAACCGCATAGGCTCCGACATCAACGGCGGCCCATTCTCACTGGTGCAGCTTAAGGTTATTCAGGAGGCTATCTCAATTATAGTATTCGGCGCAATTGTAACCCTTTGCTTCAAGGGCGAGGCTTTGGCATGGAACCACATCGTTGCGTTCATATTCCTGATACTTGCAGTATATTTCGTATTCATAAAATAGCAGACGACGCATAGTTCCAATACAGTAAAAGGCACGCAACCATTGGTTGCGTGCCTTTTATTATGTATGGCCGGTATTTACTTCTTGAAATATCTGTTGTAGAGACCTTCGAAGCCTTTTCCGTGACGAGCCTCGTCGCGTGCCATTTCGTGTACAGTATCGTGGATGGCATCCAAATCGAGCTGCTTGGCGCGCTTTGCTATTCTGAACTTGTCGGCACATGCGCCCGACTCGGCGTTCATACGCTTCTCGAGGTTGGTCTTGGTATCCCAAACCACATCGCCCAAAAGCTCTGCAAATTTCGAAGCATGCTCAGCCTCTTCCCAAGCGTAACGCTTGAAAGCCTCGGCAATCTCGGGATAGCCTTCGCGGTCGGCCTGGCGGCTCATTGCAAGGTACATACCCACCTCGGTGCACTCGCCCATGAAGTGAGCGTTCAGGTCCTTAATCATCTCGTCGTCGCAACCCTTGGCTACACCTACTACGTGCTCAGCAACGAACTCCAACTGGCCCTCTACCAATTCCGAGAACTTCTCGGCAGGCACTCTGCACTGAGGACACTTTTCGGGAGCTGAATCACCTTCATGAACATAACCGCATACTGAACAAATAAACTTTTTCATAATAATATCAATTTAAATGGTTAACTAATTTTCTTATTACATTCTTTACAAACACCCTTAACATAGAGCTGGACATCGTCGGCCGTAAACCCATCCATGTTTCCCGCAAAAACACGAACCTCATCGGGAACAGGCATGTCGAAAATCTTCTTGCAACTGCGACACATGAAGTGTGCGTGCATTGCTACATTACCGTCGAAACAGCGGAATGTGTCGTCAATCGTGAGCATCAACACAAGACCATGTTCCACAAAAAGCTTCAATGTGTTATAGACCGTTGTCAACGAAAGTGAACCTATAGTGTCGCTCAGAGCCTCGTAAACCACGTCGGCTGTAGGGTGAACAGGATTCTCGCGCATGAATTTCAATATCGCCACACGCTGAGCTGTAGCTCTGACACCTGCCGCCTCGAGTTCCATTTTCAGCTCGGCTGTCGTATAGTTCTTATTCGTATTTTCTTTCATTGTTTTCGTTGTTTGTTTTTGAATTCATTGCAAATTTATAATCATTTCAGATATTACACAAATTTTTCGACACTTTTTTTTCATTTTTTTTGCTCTTAGCGTTTTTTTATAAGAAATTTGCGAAATAATCGATACCTTTGTAAAGATATACCTTATTAAATAAGTAATAACGAGAGCCATGAACTACGGTTTTGTAAAAGTAGGGAGCGCAATCCCGTCCTTAAAAGTTGCCGACTGCAAGTACAACGCAGAACAGATGTTACCCATTATAGCCGATGCCGGCGAAAAGGGTGTGGAGATACTGCTCTTCCCCGAGCTTGGAATAACATCGTGCAGCTGCGGCGACCTATACAGATACCCTACCCTGCTAAGGGGAGCGCAGGATGCACTGCAAACCCTACTCGACGCCACGCAGAGCAACAACACCATAATAGTTGTCGGTGCACCCATTGCCACACACGACGCACTGCTGAACTGCGCCATAGTGATGCACCGCGGAAAAATCGTAGGCGCCGCGCCACAATACTACACCCCCACCACCGGCGAAAGCTCACTGAAGCGATGGTTCACACCTGCTGCCGACATCACCGCCAAGCAGGTGGAGATATGCGGAGAACAAATAGCGCTCAACAAGCAGCAGCTTTTCGAAACCCCGCAATGCACATTTGCCATTGAATTCGGAAGCGACCTGATGGCACCAGTGCCGCCAAGCACCATAATGGCGTTGAACGGCGCCGACATAATCCTGTGCCTTGCATCGCATTGCGAAGCAGCCGGAAAATATAACTACATAAAAAACCTGTGCACCATGCAAAGCGCACGATGCACAAGCGGATACATATACGCAAGCTGTGGCTATGGCGAATCGTCGGGCGATGCAGTTTTTGCAGGAAATTCATTCATAGCCGAGAATGGCTCACTGCTGGCAACCGGCGAACGCTTCGCCACCAACAGCAGAGTGACAATATCGGAAATAGATATAGAAAAAATACGTCACGACCGCAGAAGCGACAGCGCCTTCGCCGATGCGCGACGCGACTACTCGTCGCAGTCCGTGGCAATAACACGCATCGAGCAAGAGCCGTGCAACAGCACCCTTGAACGCACATTCTCGGCAAAGCCGTTTATCCCCGAAGTGGGACTGAAGGAGCGCTGCACAGAGATATTCAACATACAGGCGGCTGGATTGGCCAAGCGCATTGCACACACATATGCAGCGACATGCGTAATAGGCATTTCGGGCGGCCAGGATTCCACCCTGGCACTACTCGTGACAGCCAAGGCATTCGACATGCTGGGCAAGGAGCGCAAGGAGATTATTGCAATAACCATGCCCGGCTTCGGCACATCGAGCCGCACATACAACAACGCCCACAAGTTGATGCAGAGCCTTGGCGTGACCATTCGCGAAATATCGATAAAAGCTGCCTGCATTCAGCATTTTGCCGACATAGAGCACGACATCGACAAGCACGATGTCACATACGAGAATTCGCAGGCACGCGAGCGCACACAGATACTGATGGACGTTGCCAACAAGCTGAACGGACTGGTAGTGGGTACAGGCGACCTCTCGGAACTTGCGCTCGGCTGGGCCACATACAACGGCGACCACATGAGCATGTACGGAGTAAATGCCTCGGTGCCTAAAACACTGATACAGCACATTGTAAGGGAGATTGCCGAAAGCAGCAACGACGCAACCACACGCGAAACACTGCTCGACATTGTAGATACCCCCATATCGCCCGAACTCACCCCCGCCGACAACCAAGGCAACATAAAGCAGAAGACCGAGGATCTTGTAGGCCCCTACGAACTTCACGATTTCTTCCTTTACCACACACTACGCAACGCCTACAGCCCCGCAAAGATATACTTCCTTGCACAGCAGAGCTTCAATGGAGCATACGACGACGAAACCATAAAGAAGTGGCTGAAAACATTCTGCCGCCGCTTCTTCGCACAGCAGTTCAAACGCTCGTGCATGCCCGACGGCCCCAAAGTAGGCAGCTGCGGACTGAGCCCAAGAGGAGAATGGAAAATGGCAACCGACACATGCAGCGCATTGTGGCTTGCCGAGTGCGAAGCGCTATAATACCGAATAGAAAGAATGATAGATACATCGCTATATAAAGACAAAAAGGCCATCTACTACACGCTTGGATGCAAGCTCAATTTTTCCGAAACAGCAAGCATCGAGCGACAGCTGCAGGAGGCCGGAATACGCACCGCACGACGTGGCGAGTGTGCCGATATCTGTATAATAAACAGTTGCGCCGTGACGCAGGAGGCCGAGAAAAAATGCCGCCAAGCCATCCACAAACTCATTCGCCAGCATCCGGGAGCATTTGTAATTGTCACCGGCTGCTACGCACAGCTGTCGGCCGAAAAACTGGCCAACGAAGAGGGCGTGGATGTAGTGCTGGGCATCGACAAGAAGGGCGACATATTGGAACATCTTGGCGACCTGAGCAAACGCGAAGGAGCAGGAGATTGGTTCGTTCAACCCACAAAGGATGTACGCCGATTTGTACCCTCGTGCTCGCGCGGCGACCGCACACGATATTTCCTGAAGGTGCAGGATGGCTGCGACTATTTCTGCACATATTGCACCATACCACACGCACGCGGACGCAGCCGCAACCCGCAGATAACCGACCTTGTGGCACAGGCACAGAAAGCGGCCGACGAGGGTGGACGCGAGATAGTCATCACCGGAGTAAACATAGGCGATTTCGGCAAGAGCACCGGCGAAAGCTTCATGTCGCTGGTGAAGGCACTCGACGCGGTTGAGGGCATCGAACGATACCGCATATCGTCGATTGAGCCCAACCTGATAACCGACGAGATAATAGAGTACATGGCGCAGTCGCGCAGCTTCATGCCCCATCTGCACATACCGCTGCAAGCCGGAAGCGACGAGGTGCTCAAACTGATGCACCGCCGATACGACACAGCCTTCTTCGCCGAGAAGATAGCCACGGTGCGTCGCATAATGCCCGATGCCTTCATAGGTGTTGATGTCATTGTGGGCACACGCGGCGAGAGCGATGAGCTCTTCGAAAAGGCATACGAATTCATCAAGGGGCTCGACATAACACAGCTGCACGTATTCAGCTACTCGGAGCGTCCCGGCACACAGGCACTCAAGATAGAGGGCAGCGTATCGCCCGCCGAGAAGCACCGTCGCAGCCACATGCTCATTGAGCTGTCCGAAGAGAAGCGCATAAAATTCTATGAGCGTTTCCGCGGCAAAGAGGCCACCGTGCTGTTCGAAAAACCGCGACTGGGCATGCCTATGGGCGGCTTCACCGAAAACTACATACGAGTGGAAATGCCGTGCGACAAAAACCTCATAAACAAGACGGTGCGCGTGCGCTTGGGCGATTTCAACGACGACAAATCGGCGCTTACCATCGACGAAGTATTTACCACTGAGTAGCCCCACGGAATGGACAAACGAATTGCCATAGTCATACTGAACTACAACGGAGCAGGAATGTTACGACAGTTCCTGCCCTCGGTAATATCATCGTCACCCGAAGCCGAAATATATGTAGCCGACAACGGCTCCACCGACGACTCGGCACAGGTGATGCGCGACCATTTCCCCGAAACGAAATATCTGCAGCTTGACAAAAACTACGGTTTTGCCGACGGATATAACAGGGCTTTGGAGATGGTTGAAGCAGAATATTACCTGTTACTGAACTCCGATGTGGAGGTAACCGCCGGCTGGCTCGCCCCCATGCTCGCCTATATGGACAAGAACCCCGACGTTGCTGCATGCCAGCCCAAGCTGCTGTCGTACAAGGAGAAAGAGTACTTCGAGTATGCAGGTGCAGCCGGAGGATTCATGGATAAATATGGCTACCCCTTCTGTCGCGGAAGAATATTCGATACCGTGGAAAAGGACAACGGACAGTACGACACCATTGCCGAACTTTTTTGGGCAACAGGAGCCGCGCTCATGATACGCTCGCAGGAGTACCGGGCTGCGGGAGGCCTCGACGGCACATTTTTTGCCCACATGGAGGAGATTGACCTCTGTTGGCGACTGCGCGCACGCGGACGCAGAATAGTGTGCATACCGCAAAGCACGGCCTACCATGTAGGCGGAGCCACGCTCAACAAGAGCAACCCCCGAAAGACATTCCTGAACTTCAGGAACAACCTGATAATGCTCTACAAGAACATGCCCGAAAGCCGTCTGCGCAGCACCATGTTCGTACGAGCCATACTCGACTACGTGGCAGCAGCGAAATTCCTGCTCGGCGGAGCAACAGGCGATTTCAAGGCCGTCTTGCAGGCACGACGCGAATATAGAAAGACCAAGAAGAACTACGCGGAAGCACGCGCCGAAAACATGGCAAAAACGGTGTGCTACGACATCAAGGAACATGCCCCCTACTCCATTCTGTGGAAATACCACGCAAAGGGCAAACACCGTTTTGGGGAACTACCATAAAAACATCAGTGGGCATATGAAATCATATGCCCACTGATGTTTTTATATAAATTTCTCTACTACAAATTCTCAAGGATACGTTTGAGGACAACCGTTGCCGAAATCTCGCGGTTGGCAGCCTCGGGAATAACCAAAGAACGGGGGCTCTCTATCACATCGTCGGTAACAATCATGTTGCGACGCACGGGCAAGCAATGCATGAAATGAGCATCGTTTGTAACGGCCATCTGGCGGTCGCTTACAGTCCACGAACGGTCGGTGCTCAATATTTTACCGTAGTTGTCTCCGGTGTATGCAGCCCAGTTCTTCGCATAAACGAAATCGGCACCCTCGAAGGCTTTCATCTGGTCGTACTCAACCTTGGCGTTACCCACAAACTGAGGATCGAGCTCGTAGCCCTCGGGGTGAGTGATTACAAAATCGTAATCGGCAGCATTCATCCACTCGGCAAATGAATTGGGCACAGCCTGGGGAAGCGCCTTGGGGTGAGGAGCCCATGTCAATACAACCTTGGGGCGTGCCTTGGTCTTGTGCTCCTCAATGGTGATGAGGTCGGCAAAGCTCTGCAAGGGGTGACGTGTGGCAGCCTCCATCGAGAAGACGGGACGGCCCGAATACTGTATAAACTGGTTCAGGATGACCTCGTCGTAATCATATTTTTTGTCCTCGAAACGAGCAAAAGAGCGCACGCCTATGACATCGCAATAGCTTGCCATCACAGGGATAGCCTCGAGGATGTGCTCGGGCTTGTCGCCATCCATGATGACGCCACGCTCGGTCTCGAGCTTCCATGCACCCTGATTGATATCAAGGACAATAACATTCATACCAAGGTTCAATGCTGCCTTCTGTGTGCTCAGACGGGTGCGAAGGCTCGAATTGAAGAATACCATCATCAAGGTCTTGTTTTTACCAAGATCGTTGAATTTGAAACGGTCGGCCTTAATCTCGAGAGCCTCTTTCACAGCAAGGTCGAGATTGCCAATATCATTAACAGATGTAAAATGTCGCATAACTAATCTATTTATTATTTATTTATCATACATATGTGGTGTTCGCGCCGGTAGTGCGAACGGGGTGCATAGCACCGAATTCGCTTATTCGGGAATACGGTTGCGAATATAGCAACAAATGTCCGAAAAACCATTCTTAAAACTGCCTTTTCCAGAATTTCCAACCATCAAAATCGCGTTTCAGCAGGATGCCGGCTCCTTGCGTGGTCAGTGTCGTCTTCGAGAAATAGCGGTCATTCGTCTTGTTATAGGCCTTCAGGCTCACGTTGCCACTCTTGTTCAACAGCCATTGAACCTCGAAGTCGCCTATGAAGTTCTTGTTGGCAATGGGATTGTCCCTATATCCGAGGTTACCGTTCACCAGCAAGCGGTTGTCGAGCAGACGGCCCGAGAGCATACCCTCGACCTCCATGCTGTTCCATCCCTTTTCGCTGGTGGTGAAATTGCCCGATATATTCCAGTTGCCATTATCTATTATCTGTGACAGCATATTGTTGAGCTGTCCCGAAATGGTATTCGAAATGAGCGACTCCATGGCTGTCGATGATTGGCTTTCGGTCTTTTGGTTATTGTAATCGTAGGTATAGAATTTACCAATACCCAGCAAATAAATGAACTGCATGTTCAACTGCTCGGGCGTGCTTATGGCGCTGAGCAACAGTTCTTTTTCCTCTTCGTTGCCATCGGGCAGCTCTATATCGAACGCCAGATTGGGTTTGAAAATGGTACCCGTAATATCCATGAAGCAGTTGACCTTCACATTTTTGCGACGCTCGGCATTGAGGCTCAAATCGGTCAACGGCACCGAGGGCAATGTATATACGGTCTTCAGATTGATATCGGCTTCGAACGGATCGCCGTTGAACGCCACGCTACTACCCGAACGTATATCGAATTCCTTGGGGAAAATATCCTGCATGGTGAATTTATATACACCGCGAGTGAGGCCAAGGCTACCCTGCATGGTGAAGCCCGCTATCTCGTCGAAAATGGCGTTTACCTTGCCACTGCCATACACATCGATATAGTCGTTTGTCGCCTGGTTGGTATATACCCTCAATTGCATGTCGGGGGTGACATCTATCATGAAATCGAGGTTGAGCTCGCTGTTCAATCTTTTCAACGGCTCGGTCATATGATAGTGCTGCAAATCGTATATGAGGCTGTTCTTCTTTTTACGATCGACGAAGGTAACAAATTCATCGCTGATATTACCCTCGGGGGTACTTGCGTTATAGACGAACTTTGAGCCCGGGCCGGTGGTCACATTGGCGTTCAGTTTCAATCCCGAAGGGCCTGCACTGAAATTGGCATCACCGGTAACATAGGCTGTACCATAGAAACTCTCCTCGCCGAAATCGGGGAAATTGAATGCGAGCAAATTGTTGGCATCTATGTGGAACGAGCAGGTGAAATTCTTCAAGCTCTGATGATAAACACCACCCGTCACCGAACCGCTGTTGCCGCGATGGTCTTTCACATGAAAATTGTCGAAACCTATTTTGTTGCGGGTAAAATAGACCGTATCGCCGGTCAATGTGTACTGAGCATTTATCGGTTTTATCCTCAGCGAACCGAGTGGCGCCATGGCACCCTGCAAATTGACATCGCGCATGGCACCCAATATATAGAGCTTGCCCGATGTGCGGCCCGAGGCATCGCCAATGAAGCTCGATAGCAGATGGTTCAAAAATTCGATACGTGTATTGTGAGCATCTACACAGATGTTCAACGTGTCACGCTCGGGGGAAACAAGACCGTTCACTATTGTGCGCGACACATCGCCCTCGCGTGCATCGCCCTTGAGCACAATGCCACGCTGCTCGTCGTCCCAATAGCCATTGAAATCGAGGTCGCCAATGAGGCCGCGCTCGAATGTGAGTCCCTTCACATGCAGATTGCTGTTAAAGCGCAACGAATCGAGCAAAGCGCTGGCACGTATAGTTCCTGTGGCATCGCCACCAAGATTTACAGGATGGAAATCTATCAAATCGAAGATATACTCCATGTTCACATTACGCAAATCGACATTGAGCACGTCGCTCGCCTTTTTACCCACCCTGCCATCGACGTGCAGATATTGGTTATTGCTCTGCAATATGAAATTATCGATATTTATTGCATCGTCGCTGCCATAAACGGTGCTCGGCATTATGCGCCACAGCGTATCATTCTGCGTAATGAAGCCCTTGTGCATGAGCGCCTTGAAATCGAGCTTGCCCGCCACATCGCGGCCCAAAGCTACATCTACCTTGATGTCGGCGTTGTTCACAGGCGTGTAAATATTCGCCCATTTCACATTGGTGAATACCGAATCGTTGCGTACATCGGCCTGGAAATCGACGGTGATATCGTTGTCGGGATAGTAATCTTCGGACTCCGTACGTTCGGGCTTGCGCACCATTTTCAATTTGTTGCTATTGGTTGCACCGTCCGTAGTACTAAGAAAATCTATATAGCTGTACTCGCGCGAGCCACATTCCACATTTTTGAAATTTCCTGCGAGGGTTAACAAATCGTATGCATCGTTGCAACTGCCCTGCAACATGGACAGTTCCTTGATGACAACAGGAAGATTAAATATTTTCGATACCGCAGCGGTGTTCGTTATATTGAAATGGAAGACGAAATTATTGTTGCAGTGGGCTATAGAACCACGTTCGAAGAGCGAGGGAGCCACGCGGGCAAGCGCCTGCTTGAAACTGCCAAGCAACGTCGCATAGCTGTAATAACCCTTCAGATAGCCGTTCATGAAATCGGAATCGACTATAAAACTCTTTTCGCCATCGAACGTGCCGGCGCTCAAATGGAATTTTCTTATACGGTTATCCTCTTTGGGGGTGCTGAGCAGAAAATCGTAAATATGCAGATTGAGGCGTCCCATCTCTATGTTGTCACCGAAAATATCGGATTTAACGTTGAACGAGAAACATGCCGACTCGTAATCATCGGTGAGCCCAAGGTTGTGGGGACGGAACGAATCGACGTTCATCGTAAGCTCGCATCGGGGCAGATTGCCATCGGTTACATACTCGGCCGACAGCTTGGCACACAGGTTGCTGTCGCAAAGTGCCACGAGCGATTTAATACGGTTGTTGGTGAAATCGCCATCGAGCTGAATGGGGGCATAGCTGTAACCCTTGTACTGCAACGGCGAAAGCGTTGCAGTAAAGGCTCCATCGTAGGTGGTCGAGTCCTTAACGGTACCCTCTACGGTTGAGTTCAACCCGCAATATCCCCATTCCGAATCGCCGAGAATGGTGCCTACATCTACATTGTCGGCATTCAGCACCGCCGTGTAACGACCATCCTTATCGACATCGACGGTAGCAGCTACGGCACCCGATTCGCTCACCAAATCGACCACACCCGAAAGCGCCATACCCACGCCCGATGCCTCGGCCGTGAGAGCCACGTTGCCCAAGCGAGCCACCTCCTGTGGTAGCGCGTCGCCATCGGTCGCTACGGCATAAATTTCGGAAAGGACGTCAGGCGTAACCGAAAGGGATTTTATTTTTGCCGAATAGACGGGAGTAGGCTTGGAGATGTCCGACAACGATAGATTGGCATTCAGATTGAGCTGTTTGTCGGCCGTAGAAACATTCAAACGGTTTATATCGACAGCCTCCTTTTCGCCCTCGAATGCGACATTGAATTTATAGGAATTTTCGGAATAGCACAACCGCGGTAGAAGCGCCACAAAATCCTGGGGCGAAAAACCGCTGCTCTCTATCGAACCCTCGTAATATATGTTGTCGGCAACTGAATCGAAACGTAGCGAAATGCCCTTTGACACCAATCGGCTGTTGGGCATAGTGAATTTCAGACGGCTGATATGTGCCCCACTGCGCGAAGCATCGACCTTGGCTGCAAGCCTCTTGACCTCGAAACCCGACTGCTCGGCAAACGACACCTTGCGAACATAAAGGCTCAGCGTATCGCTATCCAATGCACGCAACGAGATATTGGCCTGCAAATTTTCCACCAATATATGTTCGGCATTGAACGCCACGGTATGCTCGGCCGAATGAACATCGTAGCTCACGCGGCCATCGTACAACTGCAACTGGTTAACCCGCAAATCGGGAACAGCAGTCGTGCTGGTCGTGTCGCTGCTTGCAAATTTATCCAATATGAACTGTATGTTCAACGAGGAATCGGGTGCTTCGCGCGACAGACGCACATCGGGCTCGCACAGACTGACATTGTGTATTCGAAGCGCGCCATCCTTCAGGAACGGAACAACATCAAAATTGGCCGACACGCGAGGAATGCTCAAAGCCGTGTCGCCATTCATATCCAGCACAAGCAACGAATCGATGCTGATGGCATTGGGGAAATCGAACGCCACGGCGCCCAACTGCAAAGGCAATCCCAGGCCGTCGTTCAATTTTTCGGACACAAACTCTGCAACCCGATACTTCACCGCATCGAGTCGGAAAAACATGGTTGTGGCAAACAGCATCACCGCTGCCACAACAATTATTGCGACTATGGTCCTTAGAGCTTTTATAGCTATCCTTTTATTTCTCTATATTGCAAAGGTATCTATTTTAGGCGAATCTTCAATCGTTACAATCGATTATTTTAAGGAGCAGCTTAAAGATTCGCTGCTACAATATCGCCAAGCTCGGCCGAATCGTCGGCAATGTATGTAGGGCTGTTTTTTTCGAGATCCTCCTTGGGACAGAAACCCCATGTAACAGCAACAAAATCGACGCCGGCATTACGCGCTGTCTGCAAATCGACAAGCGAGTCGCCCACATAGAGCACATCGCTGTTTTCGTGTACAGCAGCCACACTCTGAATATCGCGCACAATGGTTGCATCGGGCTTGGCAGGAATGCCGTCACGCTGTCCGAATACCGCAGCGAACTGTATGGTGGGGAAATATTTCTTCACAAGCGCCTCGGTTGCAGCCTGATACTTATTGGATGCCACTGCCAGCTTCACACCGCTTTCCTGCAACGACTCGAGCACAGCAACCACGCCATCGTAGGGCTTTGTATCGTCGGCCATGTGCATATCGTAGTAGTCGCGGAAGGGAGGGAGCAGTTTTTCTATATTTTCGGCTGTTGCTTCACCGGCAGGAAGGGCACGCTCAATGAGCTTCGCAATACCGTTTCCCACAAATTTGTAATAGGCATCGAGCGGATGAGTGGGAAAGCCCGCCGCCGACAACACATAGTTACAACTGTTGCCAAGGTCGAGAACCGTATCGAGCAACGTACCGTCAAGGTCAAATATGAATAGTTTTTTCATTGTAAATTATTTTAATGGGTATCTGCCTACAAAGTTACAAATTTATCGTATCTTCGCACAACGTATCTGTTTCGAATTTATTTGATAATTATATAATAGCATTAAGATGGACGCAGCGTTGTACCTATTACCCGTGACATTGGGCAATACACCCCTCAATCGGGTTCTTCCGCAGCACAATATTGAAATAATAAAAGGCATCAGACACTTCATAGTAGAGGATATACGCTCGGCACGTCGCTTCCTTCGCCAAGCCGACGCGCAATTCGATATTGATGGTTCGCAGTTTTACGAGCTCAACAAGCACACATCGGTCAACGACATTGCCGGTTACCTGACCCCGCTGTCACAGGGACACCCCATGGGTGTAATATCGGAAGCCGGCTGCCCCGCCGTCGCCGACCCCGGAGCCGATGTAGTGGCCATTGCGCAGCGCAAAGGTATGAAGGTGGTGCCGCTGGTAGGCCCCTCGAGCATCATACTATCCGTAATGGCATCGGGCTTCAACGGACAGAGCTTTGCGTTCCACGGCTATCTGCCCATAAAACCCGACGAGCGTGCAAAAAAACTGAAACAGCTCGAGCAGCGAATATACAACGACAACGAAACGCAAATATTCATCGAGACCCCCTATCGCAACGGTAAAATGATAGAGGAGATAATAAAGAACTGTCGTCCGCAGACCAAATTGTGCATAGCGGCCAACCTCACCTGCGACGACGAATTTGCGCGCACACGCACCATAAAAGATTGGCGTGGCAACATACCCGAGCTATCAAAAATACCCTGTATATTCCTTCTTTACAAATAGCAAAGAGTGATTGAATAAAAAAAACAAAGGGCTTGCACATTGTGCAAGCCCTTTTGCTTATATTGCCTTAAATTATTCAGCAAGTTTGTTGTCTGAACCGAGTACGTTCACAATCTTGTGGATGTACTGTTTCTTCATGTTCTCGCGAGCGGGGCCAAGATACTTTCTGGGGTCGAACTCAGCGGGCTGTGTAGCAAACACCTCACGAACAGCAGCTGTCATAGCAAGACGGCTGTCGCTGTCGATGTTGATTTTGCAAACTGCCAATGAAGCAGCCTTACGCAACTCCTCTTCGGGGATACCGATAGCATCTTTCAATGCACCACCGTACTTGTTGATTGTCTCAACCTCCTCCTGGGGAACTGAAGAAGAACCGTGGAGAACGATGGGGAAACCGGGGAGCTCCTTCATACAGCCTTCGAGTACGTCGAATGCCAAGGGAGGAGGAACAAGTACACCCTTCTCGTTGCGTGTGCACTGCTCGGGTTTGAACTTGTTAGCACCGTGAGAAGTACCGATTGAGATAGCCAAGCTGTCGCAACCTGTCTTTGTAACGAAGTCAACAACCTCCTCGGGGCGTGTGTATGTGTGGTGCTCAGCAACAACGTCGTCCTCAACACCAGCGAGGATACCAAGCTCACCCTCAACTGTTACACCATACTTGTGAGCGTACTCTACAACCTGCTTTGTGAGAGCTACGTTCTCGTCGTAGGGAAGGTGTGAACCGTCGATCATAACTGATGAGAAGCCCATGTCGATGCAAGATTTGCAAAGCTCGAATGAGTTACCGTGGTCGAGGTGAAGAACGATTTCGGGGTGTTCGCAACCGAGTTCTTTTGCATACTCAACAGCACCCTCTGCCATGTAACGGAGAAGAGTCTGGTTAGCATACTTACGAGCACCGCTTGATACCTGAAGAATAACGGGAGACTTTGTCTCAACTGCAGCCATTACGATAGCCTGCAACTGCTCCATGTTGTTGAAGTTGAATGCGGGGATTGCGTAACCGCCTTCCATTGCCTTTGCAAACATCTCTTTAGTGTTTACAAGACCTAATTCTTTGTAATTTACCATTTTATTATAATTTTAAAAAGTAAAAATCTTAAATCTTCTGCAAAGATAGTAATTTATTTTATACTACGATGCAAGTTCGACAAAAGTTTATGGGCAAACAGATAAAAAGAGGTTTGAGCACAGCGGCTATCACCCGTACAGAAAAACCGAAATGTAAATTTTATAATAAAACAGCGTTTCTATCGGTTTTTTGGCTATATTTGCATAGGGAATAACATGTGACAACTAATTGCAGTTGGATATACACAGCACAAATAGTAGAAAAAGATGCCACGACGAATTCTATACCCGCTATTACTTGTGATTGCATTTTTCGCCGGCGAAATGATTTTTGTCGTCGAAGACAACAATATCATCGAGCACATCAGTGAAAGCGTTGAAGCTCCGGCTCCGCCACCCTCGCCCTATGTGAAGATATCGGGGCTCGACGAACATTTCCGCGACGCCGCCGACAGCATCGACTGGGATTGGAAGCTCATTGCGGCCATCTGCTACACAGAATCGCGCTTCGATTCCACCGCCGTTTCGCACGTAGGCGCATATGGCGTAATGCAGATGCTCCCCAGAACCCTGCGTTCGCTCGGAGTGCCCGATTCGCTGCACACCGACACACGCACCAACATCCAGGCCGGAGCAAGATACCTGAAACAACTGGAGAGGATTTTCAGACGAATAAAGGATTTCGACGAGCGCCTGAACTTTGTCCTTGCCTCGTACAACGCCGGCGTCGGACAGGTGAACGATGCAATGGCCCTTGCACAAAAATATGGACGCGACCGATATAAATGGCACAACAGCGTCGATACATTCCTGATACTGAAGCAATACCCCGAATACTACAACGACAGCGTGTGCAAGTTGGGCAGCTTTAACAGCTCGAACGAAACGCTACAATTTGTAGATAAGGTAACCAAACGCTGGAAGCGCTACCAAAGACTGCAAGCCACATACGAAGATTCACTGAAAGCGGCGCTACACGCCAACGACTCCATTTTCAATAAAAAACCACTTTGATGCAGACATCAGACAACAGCAAACCGATAACAGAGCCCGACACAACATGTCGGGCTTTTCGTCGTACCATTTTCAACAGCTACGACAACGAATATCTCTACACGAAAGATTGCGAAAGCGGAGCAACGGTAACGGTAGCCCTGCCCGACAATGGCATTTACGGCAATCTGGTGGAGATAGTGAAGCCCGGTTGCCGTCTGAACCTGCTCGGTTGTAAAGAGGAGCACTCGGTGACATACCCCACCGACATCATATACGAGCCCGACTATCTGATAGAAATAACCTCGCTATGCGCATGCATACAGGAGCACGGTAATTCGCCACTGACATACATACTGAACCTGTTCAAGGAGAACAGAGCCACCAAGCACACACTGCTAGGAGAGGCCGCCAACCTGTTTCTCGACGACTGCATAAACGAGAGCAACGACAAGGCGGTCACCTACAAGGAGTCCATGGCAAAATTCTTCCGCGAATACCCCTTGCAGCTAACCGCAGCCGAGGGCATCAGCGCCGAATTCTTCGGCGAGACAACCAAGCAGTTCCACAACATAAAAGAGACCGTACAACGCCTGCTGTCGCCACTGAACAGCGACAACCAGGAGAACATATACATAGAGCCCTCGTTCTTCTGCGCCGCGCTTGGCCTGCAAGGCCGTATCGACCTATGGGACAACGCAAACGGCAATATAATAGAGCTGAAATCGGGTAAGGCCGACGAGTACAGAAGCAAGGCCAAGGAGGAGCACATACTACAGATGTCGCTCTACAAGGAGATGCTGAAGCACAACCTGGGGCTCACCGATGACGAGATAAGCGCCCATCTGTTCTACTCGAAGTACCCTGCAATAATGAAGCGCGAGAGCGACGCCCGCGAAATAAGCGAAGCACTGATGCTTCGCAACCACATTGTAGCACTCATGCAGAGGCTCGCAAACGGCTCGCTGCGCAACACGCTCGAAAGCCTCACCCCCGACGACCTGAACATCGCACGCACCACATCGCGTCTGTGGAGCACCTATAAGCGCCCCGAAATAGCCGCAACGCTGTCGGTGATACAGAAATCGGACGCCGCAACAAAGGACTACTTCTTCGAAAACATTGAATTCATTGCACGCGAAATGTGCATAGGAAAAACAGGCGGCGGAGCAGACAGCAACAAAGGTGGATTTGCCGAAACATGGAACCTGTCGCAAGAAGAGAAAACCGCCAACGGCAACATACTCACCGGCCTGAGCATCAAGGAGCTGATAACAGAGGACGGAGTATCGTCCATCACATTCGAAAGACCCCGACGCAGCGACGATTTCTTCCCGAATTTCAGGGCGGGCGACACCGCGTTCATTTATACATGCAACAAAGAGAGCGACAACGCCACCAACCGACATATTACCCGCGGAACGCTCACCGCGATAACAGCCGAAACGGTTACATTCAAATTGCGCCACAAACAGCGCAACCCCCACATATTTCCCATAAACAGCCGTTACGCCATGGAGCACGACCACCTTGACAGCACATCGCGCACAGCGTTTAGGGAGATGCACTCGCTGTTGCTCGCCCCCAAGGAACGACGCGAACTGATAATGGTGGAACGCACCCCACGGTTCGACAGCAGCGTGACATTGCAGGGCGACTACGGCAACGAGCACATCAACAGCGTAGTACTGAAAGCAAAGCAGGCCAAAGAGCTGTTCCTGCTTGTAGGCCCCCCAGGAACAGGAAAAACATCGAAGGCGTTGAACAGTATGGTGCAGGAATTCCACAACCACGACAGCGGCAACATACTGCTGGCATCGTTCACCAACCGCGCGGTAGATGAAATATGCCAAGCGCTCGAAGGATTGCCCGGCAAACCCGACTACATACGCATAGGCAACGAATTTGCCTGCGCACCCGAATACACCCACCGTCTGCTGAAAAATGTAATCGCAGGGTGCACAAAACGCGAACAGATAAACGAGATACTGCAATCGACACGAATTGTGGTAGGCACCACATCGGCCATTTCGGGACGACAGGAGCTGTTCAGAATGAAACAGTTCGACACCGCCATCATCGACGAAGCCACACAGATACTCGAATCGCAGTTGGCAGGACTTTTTGCCGCCGCCACACCCGACGGCGACTCGGCCATAAAGAAATTCATCCTCATTGGCGACCCCAAACAGTTGCCGGCAGTCGTTGCGCAATCGCCCGAGGCAGCCAAAGTGAAAAGCAGCGCGCTCAGGGAGCGAGGCTTCACAAGCCACGCCATATCATTCTTCGAACGAGTATATAACTACTACGGCAACAGCCAATTGCCCGAACTGACATCGTCGCTCTATGCCCAGGGACGCATGCACCCCACAGTGGGGCAGTTTGCGAACAGGCATTTCTACGACGACACGTTGTGCCCCATTCCACTGCCCCACCAGAGCGAACCGTTGCCATATAAAAGCTACGACAGCAACAACGAGACGGAACTGCGACTGGCCACAAGACGCACGGCATTCATCGCCACCGAACCATCGGAGGCCAACAGCCCCAAGAACAACCGCAACGAAGCACGACTGATAGCAGAACACATTGCTGCCTATTGCACCCTGTGCAAGAAGAACAGCATACCATGCAACCCTTCGAAAGAGATAGGAGTGATAGTACCGTTCCGCAATCAGATAGCAATGGTAACCAACGAGATAGCCAAGCTAGGAATAGAGAACACAGAAAGCATCATCATCGACACCGTTGAGCGCTTCCAAGGCTCGCAACGCGACATAATACTATACGGAACGACCATTTCGTCACCACAAATGATGGAGATACTATCGGTGACCACAGAAACGCAAAACGGCGCGCCCATCGACCGCAAACTGAATGTTGCAGTCACACGTGCACGCCGTCAGATGTTCGTATTCGGTGTTCCCGAAGCCCTTGCCCCATCGCCGCTATACACAGCCATGATGCAGGAGCTGAACCAATAAAATTACTTATTTTTCTTTGCGCCCTTATATGCGAGGTAGGCCACAATGAAGACAGCCAAGGCTATAAATATATAACCAAGCTCGTGACTGTAGTGTGTAACCTTTTCGAGCAGCTGCTCCTTGGTCTCAATTCCGGGTACAGACGACAGATACCATCCAATAGCAGCAAGTATGCCGTTCCAAATGCCCGCACCAAGCGTTGTATAGAGCAGGAATGTGCCCAGTTTCATGCGTGCCAATCCGGCAGGGATTGAAATGAGCTGTCGCACAGCAGGTATCAGACGACCGATGAAGGTTGACAGGGCGCCACGCTCCTCGAAATACTTTTCGGCATGTTGTACCTTGGGTTCATCGATAAGGCACATGTGTCCTATGCGGCTGTTGGCAAATTTATAGATAATGGGGCGACCTAGCCATTTGGCAAGAAAGTAGTTTATGAGCGCGCCCAAATCGGCACCAAGCGTAGCAAAAAGCACGACCATAAATACATTCATTTCGCCCGACACCGCCGACATGTAGGCAGCAGGCGGCACCACCACCTCCGAAGGGAAAGGAATGAAAGAGCTCTCGATTGTCATAAGTAATGTAATTGTACCATAGCTCAAGTGGTCGAGACACCACTGTATGAATGCAACTGATTCCATATTCTATTTTCTGTTGTTATATTTGCGTTATATTATTTCTTTGCCACACAAGCGCAGTGGGGCTGTTTTTTTCTTGTAAAAAGCCTTATGAGCTCACCTATCCATAGCACTGGCGAGGTCATTACTATTATTTCGAACCAGCTATCGAACGACAGCGGTGTCACATTGAACATTTCGCCACCGAAAGTGACAATAAGATACTGTCCCACGAGTATGAGCAGAGCCACCGAAAGGAAGCTTTTGCTTTTACCAAGCCCTTTGAAGGCCGTTGTTCCGGTCATGAATGCCTTGGCGTTGAACATATTCCAGAACTGCAGCATCACAAAGAATGTGAAGAACCACGACTGCTCGTAGCAACCAAAAGCACCGTCGCTGTTGAACAGATAGAGCACGAACAGCTGTACAGCCACAAACAAAGCTCCTACAACGAAAATGGAGAGAGCCATAGGCTTTGTGATTATAAAATCGCCATTCTTGCCACTGCGGCGAGGTCTATCCCTCATGACATCCCAGCTCGGGGGCAGCGAAGCCAGCGCGCCGGCCGCAAATGTATCCATTATGAGGTTCACCCATAGCATCTGAGTAATCGTAAGAGGCGATGAGCTACCTACGAGTGAGCCGAACATCACAATGAAGCAAGCCGCCACGTTTATGGTCAGCTGGAACAGCAGGAAGCGCTGTATATTTCTATAGAGCGAGCGTCCCCACATCACGGCGCGAACAATGCTGCCAAACGAATTGTCAATGATGGTAATGTCGCTTGCCTCCTTTGCAACAGATGTTCCATCGCCCATCGAAAGGCCCACCTGTGCAGCCTTCAGCGCGGGGGCGTCGTTCGTTCCGTCACCCGTTACGGCAACCACAGCGTCGTTCTGTTGCAACAGGCGCACCAAGCGCTGTTTATCCATAGGACGCGCACGGCACATTATCTTGAGAGCCGCCACACGCTTAAAGGCCTCGTCATCGGTGAGTGCCTCGAAGGCCGGGCCTGTTATTATCGATTCGTCCGAAGTGGAGTCGTTCCAAATACCAATCTGACGACCAATCTCGCGCGCTGTACCCGGAGTATCGCCTGTTACAATCTTCACATCGACACCCGCATTCAGGCAGAGGCGCACTGCATCGGGCACATCCTTGCGCACAGGGTCGGATATTGCCGCCACGCCAAGGAACGAGAGTCCCTCTACCGCCAAGCGACCATCCACATACGGAGCATCACAATCGGAGGCATCAAGCACCTTGTATGCAAAGCCCAATGTACGCATTGCCTGGTTCTGATAGGCGAGCAACTGGGCATTTATCTCGCTTGTATATTCCGAAGCGGCCATTTTGCCATTACGCGTTGTAACCGTATCACAGGCTGCAAGCACTATTTCGGGCGCACCTTTCACATAAAGAACCTTTTTACCAAGCAGGGGTGAAGCAACCGCCGTTGCCATATATTTACGCTCGGTGGAGAAGGTCAACTGGCTAACGACAACCGCCTCGGAACGCAACGCAGCGTAATCCTCGCCCTGTGCATCGAGCCACAGCAACAGAGCCGCCTCGGTAGGGTTACCTATAGTCTTCACCACCCCGCCCTCTTTATTAAGGTTTGCAGTAGAATTCACGGCAATGCCCTCTTTCACCAAAGCGCTGTACTCGTCGCCGACCAATCGTCCGCCATCGAGAGCATAGAAGAACGTTTCGTGCACCTGCATGCGATTTTCGGTCAGCGTGCCGGTCTTGTCGGTGCAGATAACCGTCGCAGCACCCATAGTTTCGCAAGCATGCATTTTGCGTACAAGGTTGTTGGTCTTGAGCATGCGGTTCATGCTTAGTGCCAGACTGAGCGTAACGCTCATGGGCAGTCCCTCGGGAACGGAAACCACTATAAGCGTAACGGCTATCATGAAATTATTGAGCAACTCCGACACCACATTCATCGCATTCATTTCGGGCATGGCAAAAAAGCCATTCACGGTGAGCAACAGAAATGTGATGAAAGCAACGGCATATCCGGCCTTGCTAATGACGTCGGCAAGTTTCTTCAGCTGTATCTGCAAAGGAGTATCGAGCTCGTTATCGATGAGTGAGCCGCGATGCACCTTGCCATATTCCGTAGCATCGCCAACCTGCTCTACGCACATCACGCCATATCCATCAACCACGGTCGTGCTTCGCATTGCCATATTCGAAGGATAGGTCGCTTCGGAGTCGAAATCGGCCTCGTTTGTCGTTTTTGATATTACAGGTTCGCCGGTGAGCGTCGATTCGTTAATCTGCAACGAATTTGTTTCGAGCAGAAGGCCATCGGCAGGCACCTCGTCGCCGGTATTGAGCATCACAATGTCACCTACCACAACATCCTTGCGCGACACCTGTTGCACCCTGCCGTCACGGACAACCGTCACAGGCACATCGTCGTTCACAGTATTGAGAACCTCGAAAGCCCTGGCCGCCTTCACCTCGAACAGAAAGCCGATGGTGCTTGCAAGTATTATGGCAAAAAATATTCCAAGCGGCTCGAGGAAGGCCGAAACGCCCGCCTGTTCGGGGCCCCAGCAATGCACTGCCGATATTATCATCGACAGCAACCATGCCAATAACAATATTTTTATTATCGGATCGTCGAACTTCTCGAGGAACTGCTTCCAAAGAGAGCTTTTTTCGGGCGGAGTGAGTATGTTCTCGCCATGCAGTCGCCTGCTCTCTTCCACCTCAGCGGTGGTCAATCCACGCTTTCTGTCTGTTGCCATATATTATTATTTACAATGTCCGCAATCACAGCCCGAAGGATGTTTTTGTTCATTTTCGAATAGATTCAAGCGGTTTTTGCGCGCCTCGTCAAGCGCCTTCAGCGGAGCATTCTCCTTGGCCGCAGCCTCATCGCGCAGACGCTGCTGCTCCTGTGCAAGCTCGTCGATGAATGCCTGACGACGCTCGGGCGAAGCCATAAGTTCGGCCGCAACAAGAACATTTTGCGACACATCCTTCACGTGCACCACAGGGGCATCGTAGGCAGGAGCAATCTTCAGCGCTGTGTGCAACGGGCTTGTTGTTGCACCGGCAATCATCACCGGGATATTGCAACCGGCTGCCTGCAGCTCCTTAACAACGGTTATCATCTCATCGAGCGAGGGGGTGATAAGACCACTCAAGGCTATCATATCCACCTGGTTGCTTATAGCCTCGGCCACAATTTTTTCCGACGGCACCATCACGCCCAAATCAATCACTTCGTAGCCGTTGCATCCCATCACCACGGCTGCTATATTTTTACCAATGTCGTGAACATCACCCTTGACGGTTGCAATGAGAACCTTCCCCGCCGAACCGGTCGAGCCGCTCTTCTGCTGCTCGATAAGAGGCTGCAATACAGCCACAGCCTGTTTCATGGTGCGGGCTGTCTTCACAACCTGGGGAAGGAATAATTTTCCCTCGCCGAACAACTGTCCCACGTAGCCCATTCCATCCATCAGAGGGCCGCCGATGACAGCCACCGCCGTGTGGTACTTGCCCACAGCCTCGGCCAAATCCTCTTCGAGATAGTCGCCTACGCCCTTCAGAAGCGCGTTCTTCAGTCGCTCCTCGACGGTGGCACTGCGCCACGAATCATCGACACGGGCAGCCACTCCGGTTGCCTTCTCTTTGAGCGTTGCAGCCACCTCGATAAGACGTTCGGTAGCCTCGCTGTTGCGGTTGAGGATTACATCCTCCATGATGGTGCGTATATCCTCGGGGATATCCTCGTACTGCACAGTGCTCTGGGGGTTGACGATGCCCATATCCATACCCGCCGCAATGGCGTGATAGAGGAAGACCGCGTGCAAAGCCTCGCGCACATAGTTGTTACCACGGAACGAGAAAGAGAGGTTGCTGACACCACCGCTGATATGTGTGCCGGGCAGATTTTTGCTTATCCACTCGCAGGCACGTATGAAATCGAGACCATATGCAGCGTGCTCCTCTATGCCGGTTGCTATCGCAAGGATATTGGGGTCGAAAATAATTTCGCAAGGTTCGAAGCCCACCTTATCGGTGAGCAGACGGTAGGCCCTCTCGCAGACTGCGATTTTTCTTTCGTATGTGGTAGCCTGTCCCTCCTCGTCGAAAGCCATGACAACCACCGCCGCGCCCAAACGACGCGCCTCGGCTGCACGAGCAAGGAAGACCTCCTCGCCCTCTTTCAGCGAAATTGAATTGACGATAGCTCTACCCTGCAAGCATTTAAGGCCAGCACGTATAACCTCCCAATCGGACGAATCGACCATCACGGGCAGGCGGGCTATTTCGGGCTCGCTGCCAAGGAGATTAAGGAAGGTAACCATCTCGGCACGGGTATCGAGCAGACCGTCATCCATATTTATATCGAGTACCTGAGCACCATCCTCTACCTGACGACGGGCAATGCTCAGAGCCTCGTTGTAATTCTTTTCATTTATCAGACGCAAGAACTTGCGCGAACCCGCCACATTGCATCGCTCACCTATGTTCATGAAGTTCATCTCCCTGTTAACCACAAGGCGGTCGAGGCCCGAGAGCCACAGGTCGGTGGGGGCAGCTACGGGCTTGTGGGGCTCTTTACCGTCCACAAGCGCCGGATAGCATGCGATATACTCGTCGGTAGTGCCACAGCAACCACCGATGATATTCACAAGGCCCTCATCGACATACTCCTTCACCTGAGCAGCCATTTCGGCAGGTGTCTGGTCGTAACCGCCAAGAGCATTGGGAAGGCCGGCATTGGGATATGCGCTTATGTAGCAAGGAGCTATATCGGCCAATCGCTTGATGAAAGGCTTCATCTGCGACGCACCGAACGAGCAGTTAAGACCAACCGAAAGGATATTTCCACGAACGAGAGAAGCCACAAATGCCTCGACCGTCTGTCCCGAAAGGGTTCGTCCGGCTGCATCGGCAATCGTCAGCGACAGCATGATAGGAAGGCTCTTGCCCGCCTGCTGCATAGCCGACTCGGCAGCATAGATGGCCGCCTTGGCATTCAGGGTATCGAAAATGGTTTCGATGAGGATGGCATCAACCCCCTCTTCGATAAGAATCTCTATCTGCTCGGTATATGTATCGACAAGCTCGTCGAATGTGATATTGCGGAATGCGGGGTCCTCGACATCGGGACTGATGGAGCATGCGCGACTGGTCGGGCCCACCGAGCCCACCACATAGCGTTTTTTCTCGGGTGTGGAATATTTATCGACAAGCTCGCGTGCCAATCGCACGGCAGCCACGTTCATCTCGCGACACAGATGCTCGGTCTTGTAATCGGCCTGCGATATTCTGTTCGAATTGAATGTATTTGTCTCGATGATATCGGCACCGGCTACAAGATATTTTTCGTGTATTGCACCTATAATCTCGGGGTGAGTAATATTGAGCAGGTCGTTGTTGCCCTTGAGCAACACCGGGTGGTCGGCAAAGCGCTCGCCACGGAAATCCTCCTCCTGCAATTTATATCGCTGTATCATGGTGCCCATAGCACCGTCGAGAACAAGTATTCTCTCTTTTAATGCATCCTGTATCTTCATTTTGTAAAAATAACCGGAAATGACATTCCGGTTAATTGCGTTGTTGTTAGTAATCCTTTCTTATTCTATCCATCTCGCGTTTGTCGTCGCGCTCTTTTATGCTGTCGCGCTTGTCATACTCGTGCTTACCGCGCGCAAGACCTATCACCAGTTTGGCGAGTCCCTTCTCGTTTATGAACAGGCGTGTGGGCACAATGGTGAAACCGGGATTCTTCACCGACTGTTTCAGTTTGCGCAATTCGCGTCGTTCGAGGAGCAATTTCCTGTCGCGGCGCGCCGTGTGGTTGTTGTACGAGCCATAGAAATACTCGGCTACATACATATTTTTCACCCACATCTCCTCGCCTATGAACATGCAATAGGTATCGACAAGGCTTGCCTTGCCGAGCCTGATGGATTTTATTTCGGTACCGGTGAGAACTATGCCGGCCGTATAGGTATCGGTGATGACATAGTCGAACGTGGCACGTTTATTCTTTATATTTATAGAAACCTTTCTTTTATCCATAATCAACTTAATGCAATAGAGAGCATACCAATCAACTGACAGAGAATGACAGGAACAACCATCAGCAGGATTGATACAACCATTGTATATACGAAACGACGCTCCTCGCTTACCTTAATGAGCACCACCGCGCCGTCCCACACCACCTTCAACGTATAGAACTGCGCTATGAATGCCAGGATAGCAAAATCGGGGAAGAGCCCGATGCATATTTCGAGCACCAGCACCACCACCATCGAATAACCAGTGAAGACATCGGTCAGTTCGCGGTCGGGCTCACGCCCTATATATCTGTCGGTAAAGAGCGCCACAAGGAACGAGAGCGCATAGTAGGCAAAAAGCAACGAAATGGAACGCAACGAGGCATCGACCAACGAGCTATAGAGCGATGTCCATCCCAGTCCGTTGCTGAAGACACGGCCCAAGAAGAGGGCCGAACCACACAGCATGATCATGGGATAGAGAAAATTGCCCATCATGCCCTCCTTGGACGCCCTGTGCATGATGTGCCACCAAGCGCGAGCCGGGTGCACCAACAATTCCACTGCCGTTTTATAAACCTTTTTGTAATCCATAAACAGATATAAAGTAAATTCTATTTACATGCCGGTCCAACGGGCACGCAATAGGGTATAAAATATTAGAATGTACGTTTATATTTTCCGCCGCTCAACGCCATGCTCTTGATGACGGTTGTACCATTGCTAATCATTTCCACATTGGTAGTTACCTTGGTGCACACCGAGTCGAGAGCAGCAAGCTTGGTCGCATCCTCCTCGGAGAGCATCGAAGCCACTGTTCTGAGGTCGAATGTAAGCAACTGCTTTGTGGGCACGTCGCCGGCTGCAATGAGCGAATTGAGCTCGAAGCAGATGGTGTCGCCCGACATTCCCACAGGCGACATCTTGAAGTCGCCCTGCTCGCCGTTGCCATAGTAACCTACATAGATATTCTGGTAGCCACGCCACATCCAATAGGGACCATACAATGGCATTGAACCAATGCCCGCAATGGCCGACGAATAGACAGCCTTGTCAACCTCGGCTGCAGGGGTTAAAGAGAAGACGGGAAGAATCTCATCCACCGACTTGATGTACCAAAGAGCATTCTTGGCACCAACTACATTGTCTATCTCGTAGCCCAAAGTAACGATAGCCCTGTCGCCATCCTTGAGGCCAAAGCTCTCAATTTCAGCCTTTTTCAGTGTGTAGAAAGTATCTACATTCTCGGGACGAAGGAAATTTCTGTCAACCGTATATATTCCCTGAGTAGTACCCTTGGATACAGATGTCGCCTTGTCACAAGAAACAACAGACATCGAAGCCACCATAGCCATCATGGCAAACACCAATATAGCAAAATTCTTTTTCATCGATAAAGTATTTAAATTCATATTAAAACAGATGCAAGCCCCAAGACAGCGCTCGCGATACAATAGTCACAAAATTGTGCAAATATACAAACAAACGAGCGAAATAAACAAAGTTACTTGGTTTATTTCACAGCGAGTGCAGTGTATATTCGAGATTATATTTCAAATATATGAAAAAAACGAGCGAAGATTAAATATAGATAACGTTAAATTTTCTTCCATAGCACTCCCCTGCAACCACAAAGGTTGCCAATCGCGCCGGCGCGTTATGATTAAATAAATATAAAATTTCGATAATTGTTTGAGAAACCAATACAAAACAGCTATATTTGCACGATTAACCTTATTATGGTTTATTGTACTCGTTTACGAGCACCAAAAAAACAGGAAAAACAATAAAAAGATATGCGTATGAGAAAATTTCTACACAAACTGACATTATCGTTCGCAGCAGCACTGCTTGCAATTTCGGCATCAGCCGTCAAATACGAATACAAGGGCATTTTCTACAACCTTGACAAGGAGACAATGACCGCATCAGTGACATATACCGGCGAGACACCCGAAGACAACACCTACAGCGGCGAAATATCTATCACCACCAAGTTCAAATACGAGGGTGAATACTACCGCGTGACCTCAATCGGCGAGAAGGCGTTCTATGGTTGCGACGGCATCGTATATGTGAACATCGGCGGTCTTGTGACATCAATCGGCTCACAGGCATTTGCCAACAACAGCATGGATGCATTGATTATCCCCGCCACCGTTGAGAACATCGCCAACGACGCATTCGCGGGTAGCACCATCAACATTTTCACACCCGAAGCGCTCAACAGCTATTCGTTCCTTACAGGCGTGAGCACAGCGGCACAGGTATTTGTACCCCAAACAGCAATCGCGGTCGTTAAAAACTACTGGACAGGCACAGCAAAGAGCATCGAGCCCCACTACTATCTCGAAGACCTCTCTACAACAACCGAGGCCAGACTGCGTCTGCACAAGACCGAGTACTACTCGTTGCCCAACGCCGAGCCCTTCGAGTTCTCGAGCGTCATCACTCACGGCGTGGAGATATTCCCCAACGAAGAGGGCATATACTCATGGAGCGGCATGAAACTGGGAGAGAAGTGCGAGTTCGTAATCAACTACAGCCTCGACTACGAGGACATAGGCTACATTGAAGTGCTGACCACCAAGCCCAGCCTTACCTGCGAAGAGGTTACCGTAAACGACGAAGGCGTATTCACAGCCAACATCATTGCCGAAAAGAACGCTACATACTCGCCCACCGAGATTGGTATATACATCTCTCTCGCAGGCGAAGGCAAATACTATGCAGCCGACGCCGACGGCAAGGTTACCGTCACAGGATTGGAGGGTGACGCCGAGTACACCGCAAAGGCCTATGGCGTATATCAGGGCAAGCGATACAGCGGCAACGAGTTCACCTTCACCGTGAAGAGCTCTACAGGCATTGCCAGCACCGAGGCCGAGGCCAAGGTAACCCTTAACAACCAGAGCAAGAACGGTTACATAGAGGTGGCTGTAAGCTGCGCCGACGAAGCATCGTACTTCATCGTGAACATCACCGGCCAGAAAGAAAAAGAGGGCACTTTGGAGGGCGACAACAAGCCCAACACCATTGCCACCGGCGACCTCGCATCGGGCATCTATCTGCTCAACGTAAACGGCAAGGGAATAAACAAGACATCGAAATTCGTCATCAAGTAACTCCCTGCTACAAATAAATATAATCGGCGCAGTGTCGGGTTGAACCGGACATTGCGCCGATTTTCTGTCACCACGCCACAAAAGAGATTTTTCGCGGCAACTGCAAATAATTTCACAAATATTACCTAAAGTCCAATAAAAACATTAAATTTGCAGACGGAAAAATCACCAATTAAAATATTAAATTATGGTTTATTCACACGAAGTAGAAAACATGTGTGTTGTAAAGAAGGGTCCCAATCACGGTCCCGCCCCCATCCCCGAAGAGGGTAAGTGGGTGAAGGCCAAAGAGATTGTTGACATCTCAGGTTTTACACACGGTATTGGCTGGTGCGCTCCTCAGCAGGGTGCATGCAAGCTCTCATTGAACATCAAAAACGGTATCATCCAGGAGGCTCTCGTTGAGACAATCGGTTGTTCAGGTATGACACACTCTGCTGCTATGGCATCAGAGATTCTTCCCGGTAAGACAATCCTCGAGGCACTCAACACCGACCTCGTTTGCGACGCTATCAACACAGCTATGCGCGAGTTGTTCCTTCAGATTGTTTACGGCCGTAGCCAGTCAGCTTTCTCAGAGGGCGGTTTGATTATCGGTGCAGGTCTTGAGGACCTCGGTAAAGGTCTCCGCAGCCAGACAGGTACTCTCTATGGTACATTGGCTAAGGGTTCACGTTACCTCGAGATGGCAGAGGGTTACATCACACGCCTCGCTCTCGACAAGAACGACGAGATCTGTGGTTACGAGTTCATCAACCTCGGCCAGCTTATGGATGAGATCAAGAAGGGCACTGACGCCAACGAGGCTGTCAAGAAATTGACAAAATCTTATGGCCGTTTCTCTGAGGAGGCAGGTGCTGTTAAGTATATTGACCCACGTAAAGAATAAGGAGGACTAAGCTATGATAAGACCCGTAAAATTTGAAAGTCAGGATCGTCGTATCAAGCAGATCCTCGCTGTACTTAACGAGAATGGTATCGCTTCTATCGAGGAGGCGAACGAGATTTGTGAGCAGTACGGTATCGACCCTTACAAAATCTGTGAGGAGACACAGCCTATCTGTTTCGAGAATGCAAAGTGGGCTTACGTTGTAGGTGCTGCTATCGCATTGAAGAAGGGTTGCTCAAACGCAGCTGACGCTGCCGAGGCAATCGGCCTTGGTTTGCAGGCATTCTGTATCCCCGGTTCAGTAGCTGACGACCGTAAGGTAGGTATCGGCCACGGTAACCTTGCAGCACGTCTTCTCCGCGAAGAGACAAAGTGCTTTGCGTTCCTCGCAGGTCACGAGTCATTCGCAGCAGCTGAGGGTGCTATCAAGATCGCAGCTAAGGCTGACAAGGTACGTAAGGAGCCTCTCCGCGTAATCCTTAACGGTCTTGGTAAGGACGCAGCTCAGATCATCGCACGTATCAACGGTTTCACATACGTACAGACCGAGTTCGACTACTTCACAGGTGAGCTCAAAGAGATCAAGCGTATCGCTTACTCAGACGGTCCCCGTGCAAAGGTTAACTGCTACGGTGCTGACGATGTTCGCGAGGGTGTAGCTATCATGTGGAAAGAGGGCGTAGATGTATCTATCACAGGTAACTCTACCAACCCCACACGTTTCCAGCACCCCACAGCAGGTACATACAAGAAAGAGCGTACACTCGCAGGCAAGCCCTACTTCTCAGTAGCTTCAGGTGGTGGTACAGGTCGTACACTTCACCCCGATAACATGGCCGCAGGTCCCGCTTCTTACGGTATGACAGATACTATGGGCCGTATGCACTCAGACGCTCAGTTTGCAGGTTCTTCTTCAGTTCCCGCACACGTTGAGATGATGGGATTCCTTGGCATCGGTAACAACCCCATGGTAGGTGCTACTGTTGCTATCGCAGTGGACGTTTCTGCTGCTCTCAGCAAGTAATCTAGGTTACTTAAAATAGACAAACTCCTGCAATCTGAATGGTTGCAGGAGTTTCCTTTTTATATGGTTTTCGAATAGTAATAGCTATCAGCAATTAAGGCATAAGATTGCAGCTGAACAAGACGGCTTTAGGAATTAGCAAACTGCAGCTTGCGATAAAATTCAGCTACCTGGTCGTCGTTTGGAACGGGAAAGACGATTTGCTCCATATCCAATTTTTCTCGTTTGGAATTTCCATATGGATGGTAAGGAATGACATCGTATGGCACTCCCGGTAGTTCTTTCAGCAAGGCTTGGGTGGCAGAAAGTATCTCGGGTTGGTCTTGCAGGCCGGGGATATACATGATTCGCAAACGCAACGAAGCGCCTAGGCGATGAAGGGTTCGCAGGTTGTCGAGCACACGTTGCAATGTGCCTCCTACAAGCTGCTGATAGCGTTTTTCGTCCATCACCTTTATGTCCCATAGGAAAAGGTCGGTAACAGTAATGAGCTTGATGTAGTCCGACATTTTTCCGCATCCCGATGTTTCGATGGCCGTATGCACCCCCTCTTGCTTGGCCTTGGCAAGGATGTCGAATGCAAAATCGGGCTGATAAAGAGGCTCGCCACCCGAAAGGGTAACCCCTCCTCCGGAATTGTCGTAAAATGTTTTGTCCTTCAGCACCTCGTCGAGCACCTCTTGAGCGGTCATATCCTTCCCTACCGCCTCGAGACAGCCTGTAGGGCAAACCTGCGCACATTCAATGGAGTGCCTGATATCCTTACCCGGCGGGCAAACCTTCTCGCACGAGCGGCACCCCATGCATTTGGATGGAGTATAGAACACCTGAGTATCCACGCTTTGCGACTCGGGGTTGTGACACCATAGGCAATGCAGGGGGCACCCCTTGAAAAACACGGTGGTCCTTATCCCCGGACCATCTCCCGTAGAGAAATGCTGGATATCAAATATTTTACCCATCGCTATACTTATACCAACTGCTGGGTTCTTTGGATAACCATATCCTGCCACTCCTTGCCCAATGTAGTGAAGCGTGCCGACCAGCCCGATACACGCACGGAGAGATTCGGATAGCGCTCGGGGTGCTTTTGGGCATCAATCAACATGGCGGTATCCACCACATCGATGTGCATATAGTAACCACCCTTGTCGCGGAACGTCTTCATGAGTGCCGCCAATGCATCGATGCCGTTCTTACCCTTCACCGACGAAGGAAGTATCTTCAGTTCAAGGGTAGCACCACTGCATGTCTTGGTGAAATCGAGCTTGCAATAAGAATTTATGGCCGCGGTAGGGCCCTTCTTGTCCGAGCCGGGGGTTGGCGAACAGTTGGTTGCGAGAATATCGCCCAAACGGCTTCCCTCGGGAGTAGCCAGACGGCGCATTCTCCAATCAATTTCGCGTCCGAAGGTAGAGATACCGCAAGGACGAATGAGCCCTGCGCGAACCTTTGTCTTGCCCACCATTTCGGCATAGTCGTTGAATACGCGTTGCATCATCTCGTCGGGAGCAGCGGCATCGTTACCATAGAAATCGAATCGGTTCTTTATCAACTGGCGAAGGGTTTCGTGTCCCTCCCAATTATTTTTCAGTATATCGACGAACTCGTTCAGTGTAAGGTAATTGTCTTCGTAAACGAGTTTCTTGATGACATACAAGCTGTTGGCCACATCGCTCACACCACCGAAATGGATGCCATGCATGGGATAGATAGCACCGCCGGCCGCATAGCATACACCCTTCTCCAAGCATCCCTCCGTAAAGATAGATGCAAGGCAGCAGGGATAGTTCTTATTCTTCCAACGGCCATCCAAGCTCTTTTGTACGCTTTCCACATTGCTCTCCAACGCCTCGCAGAACGATGCATAGAGGCTTTCGAAGTCGGGATAGTCGGGCTTCGCATCCTCGTTCATCTTCAGAGCCGCGTAGAGCGACGGAAGCATGTCGTTAGGAGTGTATATGAACGACGATTTGCCTGGCACAATAGCCTCCCAGCAGCCGTCGTTTGTATATTCGCGTGCATCGTCCAGTGGAACGCCCAGTTTCACCAATCCTTCGATGACGGTATCCTCGCTATACACCGAAACAATGCCACCGCCGTAGCGTTGCACCTCGGCTATTCTACGAAACAGCTTCTCGGGCGTCTTCTTGCCCAAGCGAACCGCAATGGGGAAATCGCTGATGTGGAGCTCCTCCACTATATCGAGCACAAGATATGTAACCTCGTTGGTCACCTCATTTCCATGCTTGTCTATACCGCCAAGGATGATATTCTGATAGAATTGCGCGTCGCCCGATGCACCGAACACATACTGATGGCGACCAATCCATTCGGTGCCATTTATCCAAAAGTGGGCCAGTATTTCGCGCGCCTCGTCCAGAGTGAGCTTACCGCTCTTGAGGTCTTTCTTCAGGTACGGGCCCAGCATCTTGTCAATGCGACCAATGCCCATCCAGTTGCCCATCAGGCGGAAGAAGGCATACATGGTCCAAAGCGACTGAACAGCCTCGTGGAAATTTCGCGGAGCCTCTTTAGGCACTCGCGACAAGCGCTCAACGTGCGCTCTGTAGAATGGTTTTTCAGCTTCGGCAGCCTCAGCCTCCATCTTTTGGATGAGCTCTATGTTACGCGAATTCCACTTTTCAACCGCATCCAAGGTCAGCAGAGCCGATTCGTTCAAATCCTTTCCATACTCGTCCAAGTCGGCAGTAGCCAAACGATGACGTATCTCCTTGCGAAGCCCATCGAAGCCAAGGTTCAGCACACGTTCGAAACCAACGGTAACATGGTCCAAAGCTCCTATTCTCAGCACCGGATTCATTCCCTGAGTACCCTCAATGAGGGTTGCCGAACCAATGACCAGCGAGCCTTTCTCTATTCTCAAAGGAGCATTCTCGGCCACACTCATAGCCGACAAGGCGTAACGATGCTGCGGCATCAGTTCCTTAGGAATATCGGCCTTCCAACTGACATTTGTCATCTTGGCGCCCCACTCTCCCGAGAGACCTTGACGGGCCAATTCGTGCGTTAAATCGCACAATCTCTTGGGAACTTCAGGATGCCATGGAGATTTCCAGTTATCAACATATGTCTTGGTCATATTTTTATAAACCTTTTCCTCCGCTGTCGAATTGGCACCAAACACAGGCAGCCCACAGAATATTCCCATCATTCCGAGTCCACCCGCCTTCAGAAAGGCTCTTCTCTCCATCTTCTCAGTTCCCATAACTATTTTTATTTAAGGTTAAAAGTATAAGGATGTACGATTTTGCTTGTTTTTCACAAAAGTACGAATTACAATTCTCAAAATCAAGTGATTTGTATGATAAGTATCCCACATCAATCCGAGAACAACTAAACGCCCATCCCAAGGGTGTGAAACATCACCTTGGGATGGGCATTTTATATGCGATAAAATCCCCTGCAACGGGTAGATTTATTATCTGCTTATGTTGCGTTTGAAATGCTCGGTGAAGAAAATGAGCTGATAGAGAATAGCGTTTCTCCAATATGAGTGGTTGTGTCCACCGGGACGGATTGTATAGTCGTGGGGGATTTTCTTCTCCAACAACGCTTCGTGCAACGATACATTGCAAGGATAGAAGAAGTCGTCTGTACCACAATCGATGGCGATAGACAATCCGGGCTTGATCTTGTCGATCTGGCTCAACGCTGTACTATTGTTCCAACGATCTTTGTTATCTTTTTTCTCGCCCAAATGATCCTTGATGTTCCAGTTGTTGGGGAATGCTCTGAAATCGACACCGCCGCTCAAGCTACCGCATGCACCAAAAACATCCTGATGACGGAAGGCCAACCAAAGTGCGCCGTGACCACCCATGCTGAAGCCGGTGATAGCTCTTGCCTGCGGGCTGCGAATTGTTTTGTAATGTTTATCTACATATTCAACAAGTTCCTTGCTTACATAGGTTTCGAACTGGTTTTTGGGGTTGGTGTAGCTGTCGAAATACCACGACTGCTCACCGTTGGGGCATACAAGGATGATGCCATACTGGTTGGCCAACTGGGGCAACTTGGGCTGTGTCTGGTGAACCCATTTTGTGTGGTCGTCACCGTGTCCGTGAAGAAGATAGACAACAGGCATAGCATAGGCATCGTTGTACTGCTCGGGGGTGACAATGACGTTGAGGATGTCGCGATCCATAGCATTACTATGTATTTTCACTGTATCAATACGCTGAGCATTGAGATTGAATAGCGCCAAGAAAGAGAGCGCTAAGGAAAAAATAAGTTTTCTTTTCATAGTTTGTAGTTTTTTGTTTGATTGCGAAGATAGGAATAAACGAGCGAAAAACATGAAGCTTGTTTCATTATTTTTCACAGCGGGCGTAAGTATTGCTACAATTACCACATCAGGCGCCCATCATCGGCGCAAAGCCTATGACTCGCAAAACGGTTATATGGTTCCTTATCGGGCGCCAAAACCACCGTTGCAGAGCGCGTTTACAAGCTATAATCGGTTAGAAAACAAGCAAGGAGAGAGCCGCTTCGCCCACTCCTTGCCATAGTCCTTGTTATAAGAGTATTTACTATTCCAAGATTGTTACATTCATCACAACATCGGTCTTGGGACGGTCGCCGGCTGCTGTTTCCACATTTTGGATTGCCTCGACTACATCCAAGCCCTCTTCAACCTCGCCAAATACGGTGTAAGCACCATCGAGGAAGGGAGTACCACCCTGTGTGGTATAGACCTCCGCCTGCTCCTCTGTGAAAGTGGGAGCGCCAAGCTCTTTACTCTTCTCCATCGCCATCTTGGCCAATTTATCCTGCAGTTCCATCAGGGCATCGCGGTCGCGATTGCGACGAAGGTTCATAATCTCTTCGCGGCGCTCCATGACAAGCGCATTAAAGATGCTCTGCTCCTGCTGCATCTTCATCTGGTGCTCCAACTGCTTGAGCTCTGGTGCCTTATATACCTTTCCCCAAACAATATAGAATTGACTGCCACTACTCTCTTTCTTAGGGTTCACCTCGTCGCCAAGGCGTGCAGCGCTCAAAGCACCACGTTTGTGGAAAAGCGCAGGCTGTATCTCGGCGGGCACATCATAGCCGGGGCCACCGCTTCCTAAATTTTTACCTGCGGGAGCGCCTTTGCTCTCGGGGTCGCCACCCTGAATCATAAAATCCTTTATCACACGATGAAACAGAGTGCCGTTGAAGAAGTCTTCGGCGGCCAGTTTCAGGAAATTATCGCGGTGAAGAGGTGTCTCGTCGTAAAGGCGCACAGTGATGTCGCCCATTGTTGTTGAAATTTTTACTTTCGCCATAATATTTATCAATAATGTTTTTGGAGGCTGCTACCATCTGCGACGACGCTGACGACGTTTCTTCATCTTACGCATAACACCTACGACCAGCAGAACGCCAACGGCTGCAAAAATAACCACAACCATCCAGTTGTTGAGATTATCGCCCTTAACCCTTGACCACATGGCCAGCATCGCCTCGGTGCGCGGGCCGCTGTCGTGCATCATACCGCAGCGCTCAATTACTTCGCGGTCGGGATACATCACGTTATTTATCACCACGCTGTCGGCATCCTTGCCAAAGAAGTATGTCAGGTCGGAAGGCTCGGTGAAGCCGGCCTCTGTAGCCGACTCGGACATATAGGTCATGACATCCTCGGTGCCGATAACGCTCACATAGCCTATCTCGTCCATGTTGCGAATAGCATTCTCGGGCATGCACATGAAATTGATGAAGTACGACGCGGCCTTGATGTTCTTGGCATACTTGGGAATAACCCAACCGTCGAACCACATGATACTACCCTCCTTGGGCACCGCATAGTCGAGCTTCACATTAACAGCCTCGGCCTCCTCTATGGCCCAAGCAGCATCGCCACTCCACGACAGGTTCAGCCATGCTTTCTCCTTGGTCATAATCTCCTTGCCGAAATCGGCCTCCCAGCCGGCCACAAAGGGTTTAGCCTTCTTAAGAAGAGCCTCTACAATGGCGATAGACTCGTCCGAAGCATCGTGCATAAGCTCGTCAATAGTAACCTCGCCCTTGGCTATACGCTCCTGGTTGGCAAAAATAAGCAGCGGGCTATATACATCGCGGAAAGCATCTTTGATGAGCAGTTTCTGGTCAAATTTCTTGTTCCACAGCGAGTTCCATGTGTCAGCCTCTTCGCGAGTGACATACTTGGTATTGTAGAGGAAACCTGTAGTACCCCACATGTAGCCCACCGCGTAGTCGTTGGCATTCTTGCCACCGCCGTCGATCTTGTCGAAGACATCGACGATAAAGGGCGAAACATTGTTCAGGTAGTTGGGAGTATCACCAAAGTCCCTGTTGATGGGCAACAGCAGGTCGTTCTTGAGCATACGCTCAATGATGTACTCCGAGGGGCACACCACATCAAAGTCCTCCTTGCCGCGCTCAATCTTGGCAAGCATAATCTCGTTGATATCAAAGAGCTGATACACAACCTCCACCTCCTCGCCAGTCTGCTCGTGGTACCACTCTTCGAACTCCGAGAGCAGTGACTCGTCAATATAGTCGGCCCAATTATATACTTTGAGTATCGATTTGCGGGCATCGTCACGCGAACAGCCTGTGCAGAGCACGGCCACCACCGAAAAGAGTATATATAACAGTCGTTTCATTATGCTTATTTCTTATTATTAGCGCGTTGTGAGCGCACGTTGATTACAATCAGCAGCACCAGCACCGCAACGAAAATAATCGTCGATAGCGGGCGCAGCTCGGGGGTAAGACCACCCTTGCGGGCATCGGCATAGATGAATGTAGAGAGTGTTTCGAGGCCCTCTGTACCGATGGTGAAGATGGTCACAGCAAAATCGTCAATCGAAAGCGTGAAGGCAAGGATAAATCCACTGATCATACCCGGCTTAATCTCGGGGATGATAACCTTGCGCAGTGCCTGCGAGGGTGTAGCACCAAGGTCCAATGCCGCCTCGTAGATATTGGGGTTCATCTGTTGCAATCGGGGCAAGACACACAGCACGACATAGGGCGTGCAGAATGTGATATGCGCCAAGATGACGGTAGCGTAACCCTGTGTGATGCCAAGGCTCACAAACAACAGGAACAATGATATACCCGTGATGATATCGGGATTAAGCATCGGGATATTGTTCAATGTGTTTATTGCCACTCTTTTTGGGCCACGCAGATTGTGTATTCCAATGGCAGCAATACTGCCCAGCATAGTAGATGCCGCTGCCGCCACAAGAGCAATGATGAGCGTATTTTCAATGGCACTCAGCAACGAGTGATGCGCTCCGCCCGAGAACAGAGAGGTATATAGCTTCGTCGAGAAGCCTGTCCAGTTGCCAAGCACCTTTGCCTCGGTAAAAGAGAATACGGCAATAATGAGAATAGGTGCATAGAGCATTGCCAAAAGAAACCACAAATAGGCTTGAGCAAAAAATCTTTTCATCAGATGATTCCTCCCTCGTTTGAAGCAGTCTCCTCGTCTTCGCTAAACAGGTTGGTGGCAAAAATAATCACCAACATAATGAGCGACAAGGCAGCGCCATAGTTCCACATTCCGTTATTGATATTTTCCTGAATGGTTGTACCAAACAGCTTTATATTGTTCATTGTCAGCAGCTCAGCAATGGCAAATGTAGAGATTGTGGGCATAAAGACCATCATCACTCCACTTATCACACCCGGCATAGACAACGGCACAATCACCTTCTTGAACACAGTGACAGGGTTGGCACCCAAATCCTGTGCGGCCTCGATATAGCTATGATCCATCTTCTGCATAACATTGTAGATGGGATATATCATAAAGGGCAGGAAGTTATATACCATACCAAATATCAAGGCACCCTCGCCCAGTGGCAGACGCAAGAAATCGAAGAGCGCCACGGTAGCCAGCGTACGCACCAGGATGTTTATCCACATGGGCAGGATAAAGAGCACTACCATCACCTTGGAGCGGCACAGCTCCGAATTGCTCAGTATGTAGGCTGCGGGGTATCCCAGCAGAATGCAGAGCACCGTAGTTACAATAGCCACGCCTATCGAATAGACAAAGGTATTGGCCGCCTCGGGGCTTGAAATAAATTTGCCAAAATTCGAAAGTGTGAAGTTACCGTCGGCATCCTGAAATGCATACAGGAAAATGAGCGCCAGCGGCACCACCACAAAGATTATTAAAAATATCAAGTAAGGAAGGCTCCAGTTACTTCTCTTCATAAAAAACCTAAACAACCACTTCATATCACGCTGTCGATTAAGTTGTTACACAAGCTTTATTCGCATATCGTCGGGCTGTATCTTCACACCGACGATATCTCTGTCGTCCCACACATCGTGGGTATCCACATAGATATTGTCGCCACCCTCAGTGCGCACCGTCAGGTGGTAGTGGTCGCCCTTGTAAAGGATGAAGCGCACATCACCAACCAACATGCCATCCTCCTTGTTGTCCATCAGCTCAATCTTATCGAAATCGACCTCGACCTCGATTTTCTCGCCACCCACTACATTGGGCTGCTCGTTGCACACAAGCTGTGTACCGAGAATATTTATATGTGTAGCGTCGGCCATGGTGCCCTCGAAGGTGTTTGTAGTACGCTCCTTCTGCATTACGTGGATATCCGAAGGCTTAACGATGAGGCTCACCTCCTGTCCCACTTCAAAGGCGTTATAGTCCTGAATCATAATCTCATATCCATCGGGAGTGAGCACCGTCATCTCGTAGTGAACGCCCTTGAATATGCACGACTGCACAACGCCCTCGAACATACCCGAACCGCTCTTGGCCATGATATATACATCCTCGGGGCGAATAACCACATCCACTGCGGCATTCTCGCCAAAGCCACCATCGACACAATCGAAATCGCGGTTCATAAAATGCACCAGGCGGTCGCGAACCATAACACCGTTCAGAATGTTGCTCTCGCCGATAAAGTCCGCTACAAATGAGTTCGCGGGCTCGTTGTAGATGTCGGTAGGTGTACCAATCTGCTGAACACGGCCCTCGCTCATGACAACGATGGTGTCGCTGAGCGTGAGCGCCTCCTCCTGGTCGTGTGTGACATATACAAAAGTGATACCCAGCGTCTTGTGCATATCTTTGAGCTCCATCTGCATATCCTTGCGCATCTTCAGGTCGAGCGCAGCCAACGGCTCGTCAAGCAGCAACACCTGCGGGCGATTGATGATAGCGCGTGCAATAGCCACACGCTGCTGCTGTCCTCCCGAAAGCGAGTTCACATCGCGCCACTCGTAGTCGGTCATACCAACCATCTTCAATGCCTTCCTTACACGCGCCTCAATCTCGTCCTCCTTCACCTTTTTCAGCTTCAGACCGAAGGCGATATTATCGTAAACATTAAGGTGCGGAAAGAGCGCATATCGCTGAAAGACGGTATTCACAGGGCGCTCGTGGGGCGGAACCTTAGTGATATCCTCGCCCGCAATCTTTATCTCGCCCTCGTCGGCCACGCCAAATCCGGCCAACAGACGCAACAATGTAGTCTTACCACAACCCGAAGGACCGAGAATGGTTACGAACTCGCCCTTCTTCACAAACAAACTAACATCATCCAAAACCTGTTTTTCGCCAAAACTTTTTGAAATATGACTTAACTCGATGATGAAATTTGAATCTTTCATTTCTTAATCAAATAATTCAGGATTAAATAAATCTGTTTACTATTTTGCCTCACCGGCCAAATATTTCATAGCGCCCAGTACATCGAACTTCCAGGTAAGTCCCACATTTATCATATGGCGTTTTGTATAGTTGTTCGATGCCCACACAGCGTGAAGGCGTACACTTTTATCCTCTTTCAATGGGAAATACTCCAAGCCTGCACCGTAGTAGATGTACTCCTTGTTGTTTGCAAGGTATGCAGGTATCACACACGCGTTCTCGTCATTAGCAAGCATTTTGTCCTCTACGGGCAGGTACTCGCCAAGAAAATCGTACGAAACATCGTCCGCTGTTTTCTCCACGCCGAAGCGGCCGAACAGGCGCAACGACTCACCAAAATTATATGCAGGCTGCACGGTGATGGTGTAGTCCTTGCCCAATCCTTTGCTGAAATCTGTAGAACGGGTGATATAATCGAACATTAGCTCGAAATTGCCCAAATAGAACATGTTGCCCAATGCCAGCATCTTAACGAACTTGCCCGGCTCATACTCCATCATATTCACCGACCAGATAGACTCGTATTGCTCCCACGAGCCGTACCAACCCAAGCTGTATGCGAACAGATTATCCTCCTTGGGTGCAAAGGCAAAGGGTGAATTTGCTATCTGAAAAGCAAATGATGTTGTTTCGGCGTTGTTGGTCCACATAGCCGACGCGCCCCACAGCCAGCAATTTATATTGTAATTGAACATGGAGCCCATTTCGTAGTAGCAATCGAGCTCATAGGCATCATACTCGAAACTACCTACCATCAGCGCATCCTTACCCGCAGTGAAGGTAAAGTTACCCAGATCGTAGCTCAGCGTGAGCCATCTTGTAGCATCGAAAATATTGGTATCATCACCGGCAGGCGACACAAGAGAATGGCTAAGGCTATACGATAAAGACTTGCCTATTTTACCATCGACATTTAATAGAAAACCATCACCGCCGAAACCTCCCCTCCTGTTGGAGGATTGATGTTCATAACCAAAGCGCGTATCAAGAGAAATCTTGGGCTCGCCATCAACTACATTTTTCATAGTAACATCCTCCACGGATGAAGCTCCCGGCTGCGTCGCACTACTATTCACTTCCTGCGCCCTAACAGTGGAGCCAGCCACAACAAACATGGCCACCAAAAAGGTTAAGAGTTTCTTCATTAAGCAGTAATAGTTTAATTACATAAGAGTATGTTTTAATATTTCACTTTAGCTTGCAATTCTTTGTAAAAAAATGCGGCTACAAGACTCGCTTGAAAACGAACTTACAACCACAAATTCGCGGACAAAAATAAAACAAAATATCGAATAAATACCCCCTTTGCGAAACTTTTTTTGCATTATTTGGTTAGCACCTCTCACAAGGCACAAATTTCCATTGCCAAGCAAAGGGTTTTTCGTCCTCTGCATCGTTGTTTCCGATGGGTGGTTTTGCAGGGAACGAGAGGTTTTATCATCCTTAGTATAATATAAATTTCATAATATGCACACATCGCAAAAAACTGCACTCGTTGCAAAACATCAAAGCAAGCTTTATATTTTACCCGTTTATTGCTATATTTAAGATAAACCTTGAATATAGAATGTGGCTCGGAAAATAAATTCAAGAAAACTTGATTTCTTTTCGCTCGCCTTTCACTATATTTGAAAGCGAAAATAAAACAGATTCTTTTTTCTAATAAAAAATATAGAAGCCTACCCCCAATGATATCACGCTGCTACTTGGAAATAACAAATATATGTAACCTCAACTGCCTGTTCTGCCCAAAGACAGACAGGGAGAAGCGCCGACTGACGTTCGAGGAGTTCGACACCCTCACCGACCGTCTGCGGGGCGAGGTGCAATTCCTCTATTTTCACCTGATGGGCGAGCCGCTGCTACACCCACTGCTGCCACGGTTCATCGAAACAGCGCGCGAGAAAGGCTTTGTGCCGGTGCTCACCACCAACGGCACACTGCTGTCGCAAGCCGAGGGCGTAATAGAAGCACGACCGCACAAAATACAAATATCGCTCCACTCGCACGAAGGAAACAAGAAAGAGGACGCTGCCGGGTACATACATGGCGTGATGCAGTTTGCCACCAAGGCCGCCGCGAATGGCACAATTGTGGTGCTGCGTTTTTGGAATCAGGGTGGATATGAAAGCACGAACGAAGCACTCACAAGCCTCATAGCCAGCCACATCCCCACCCCCTGGAAAGAGCGATACGACGGATGGAAACTGGCCGACAACATATACCTCGAGTACGACAAGATGTTCGAATGGCCCGACGCCGCACGCCCCGAATACGCCGAAGAGGAATCGTTCTGTTATGCGCTTAGAAATCAGATAGGTATTCTTGTCGATGGCACCGTCGTACCCTGCTGTCTCGACCATGCCGGCGAGATAAATCTGGGCAACCTGTTCCACACCCCGTTGCAAGAGATACTCTCGTCGCCACGTTCACAAGCCATCTACGAGGGATTCAGCCGCCACACAGCCGTGGAACCTCTCTGCCGCCGTTGCGGATATGCAGCCGTCACCAAGCGCTTCAGGAAATAGTCCCCACCTTCCCCACCCCTTGCACGGCATGGTGGCGAGCGATTATTTCCATCCGGGCGACGGCGAAATTGTCGGCAAAATAAAACCTCGAAACAAACGCTTTAGGGTATTTCATATATCACCATTTTTTTATACCTTTGCACAGATTTATATTGACCAAAATGCTTCTATTTTAGTCCGTAAACGAACATGGATAGGGCATTTACCTATGACAAACACACTATCGACACCGAAGCCCATTCAAGTAAAGAAAACAGGGGGGGGTACTTGCAACTGCTTGATTTGTAACGAAATACAAACAAACGCAGGACTAGAACTATTACCCCAATCGAACACTTCGCCCAAGCGCTGGTACATCATGCGCGACTTGAAACGTCACAACGCGAAGCTCCCGGCCTACAAATTTTTAGAAGAACAAGGCGTCACCGTCTTCACCCCCATGCATTGGCGGTTAAGTACCCGCGGTGGAAAAAAAACCACCAAATACGTACCCTTCATACAAGATTTGTTATTCGTTCACGAAAGCCGCGAAATACTCGACGCCATCGTGTCTAAAATCCCCACCCTGCAATATCGCTTTCAGAAAGGCAAGCCCTATGGCGAGCCCATGATGGTTTCCGACGCCGAGATGCACCGTTTCATCCACGCAGTGGGCAACGTCGGCAACCCGCAATACTACCAGCCCTCGGAGCTTCGCCCCGACATGTGCAACCGAAGGGTACGCATCGTCGGCGGCCATTTGGATGGCTACGAAGGCAAGTTGCTCACCATACGCGGCTCGCGAGTGAAGCGCCTTCTCGTCGAGCTGCCCAACTGGTTGGTTGCCGCCGTAGAGGTAAACCCCGAATACATACAGCTGATATAGCCCCGCAGCCGAGATATGAAACTACGCATAGCCGAGCTACATATAGACATCACATGCGACGACAGCATAGTGGCATATCTCCCCAACCTGCGACCATTCGTCGCCGATGGCAACAGCGCGAGCGACAAAGCGATATGCCACATAGCCACAGGGCAGACGATAACCCCCGAGACGGCAGAGCCCACCCTGTCGAGCATAGGCGACGACAAGAGCATACACCTGTGGATTAAGCCCGACGAGTGCAAGCTGTCGCTACAGATACACCCCATAGGAAAGACCTATTGGCTGCAAGCCGACCGCCGATGGCAGCGAGTAGCCATCGACTGCCCCGCCACCGCCGACGACGAAGAGGCAGCCTACATGAACGATTTCATCATGATAGCCTTCGTCTATAGCTCAGCCTTCCACGGCGCGGCAACCATACATGCATCGTCGGTAGCCATCGCGGGCGAAGGCTGCGCCTTCATAGGCCACTCGGGCATAGGCAAAAGCACCCATTCGGGGCTGTGGCTGCGCCACATTGCCGGCACACGCCTGCTGAACGACGACCAGCCCGTAGTGCGCATCCATGCCGACGGCACCACCCGCATCTACGGCTCGCCCTGGAGCGGCAAGACCGACTGCTATCGCAACGAAGGGGCCAACCTGCGCGCACTTTTCTTCATGCAGCAGAGCACCGAGAACAGCGCAACCCGCCTGACGGCACTCGAAATATACCAACGACTGCTGAAAGCCACCTCGCTCATCGGCCGCGACACTGCTACCTTCGGAGCCATAAGCCACACACAGGCAGCCATCAGCAGCAGCGTCCCCGGCTATCTGCTCAAGAACAGCCCCACCGAGGAGGCCGCCCGCCTGAGCCACAAAACCTTCACAGACAACCCATAGACCATGACCATAGCCGTTGATTTCGATGGCACCATAGTGGAGCATCGCTACCCCGCCATCGGGCCCGAGATTCCCTTCGCCATCGACACCCTGAAACTGCTTATCGCCCATCGCCACAAGATAATCCTGTGGACCGTGCGCGAAGGCGCCCTGCTCGACGAAGCCGTGGACTACTGCAAGCAGCGCGGACTGGAATTCTATGCCATAAACAGGAACTACCCCGAAGAGGCCGCCACACACGAAGGCTATTCGCGCAAGCTGCAAGCCGAGCTCTTCATCGACGACCGCAACATAGGCGGCCTGCCCTCGTGGCCCGACATCTATCGCATGATAGAGGGCAAGGAGGCACCCCGTGGCACAAGCAGCCGCGGCGGCACATTCACCACGATACTGAAAAAAATATTCCGATAAAACACAACCCACATGAATAAAATCAAACTACTCCTGCTCATCATTCTCCCCATGCTCATGTTGCAAGGATGCACATCCTACAAAAACTCCATCTACATGGGCGGCAGCGAAGCAATCCAAGCAGTCGAAAACAGCAAGTACGAGTATCGCATAATGCCCAAGGACGAGCTCACCATCACCATCAGCACATCCGACGCAATAGCCTCGGCCCCCTTCTATCGCAAGATAGGCCAGGATCGCACACAGACCAACAACCACCAAGGCATGCAGAACGCCAAGCTGCTCGACTACCTGGTCGATAACAACGGTAACATCGACTACCCCGGACTGGGCATGCTCCACGTCGAGGGGCTCACCACCCGCGAGTGCGAAGCCATGATGCGCGACGAGCTGCAAAAATATCTTACAGAAAAGCCCAACGTAACGGTGCGCGTTTCCAATTTCAAGGTGAGCATCTTGGGCGAGGTGAACCGCCCCGGCACATACACCATAGACGACGAGCGCATAACCATCTTCCAAGCGCTTGCCCTTGCCGGCGACATGACACTCTTCTCGAAGCGCAACGAGGTGCAACTGCTGCGCGAAGGCGCCGACGGCAAGCTCGGCATCAACAAGCTCGACCTCACCAGCGCCGACATCACCACATCGCCCTTCTACTACATGCAGCAGAACGATGTCCTCTACGTGCGCCCCACCAAGAACAAAGTACATTCGAGCATCTTCAACAGCAACTCCACCATGTGGACAAGCCTCGTAAGTGCTGCTATATCAATAGCATCGCTCTTCATCATCGTATATTACTAAACAGCCACTCAACACCATCCACACATGACAAAAGAAAATTACAGCGACATATTCCCCGAGGAGAACAAGCCCGTCGATTACAAGAAAATAATTTTCGAATACCTGCTCTATTGGCCCTTCATAGCACTGTGCCTTGTAGTAGCCCTGGCCTGCTCCTACGTATATCTGCGCTACCAGACCCCGGTTTACAAAGTGAACTCCACCGTGCTCATCAAACAGGGCGAAAAGAGCAAAGTGTCGCCCGTGGCACAAATGGCGCTGATGCAGGATTTGACCTCGTTCTCCATGGCCAACAACTTCGAGAACGAAGTAGAGATTATACAATCCTTCTCGCTGATAAAAAAAGTTGTCAACACCCTGGGACTATACATCGACCACGAAAAGAGCAACAAGTTCAGCTACAGCCTACCGCTCTACAACAACTCGCCCATACAGGTGTGGATGAGCCCCGAGGACGCCGAGGCACTCCCCTCGCTGCTGCAGGTGCAGTTTGCCCGCACAGAGAGCAACCAGATAACAGCCACCATCAACTACACCGACGACGAGGGCGAACAGAACCTGAGCAAGACATTCGAGAAACTGCCCGCCGTGTTCATCACCCCCGTGGGTAACCTGAGCATAAAAAGCATATGCGACACCCTGCCCGACGAAGCGCTCGACATATTACCACAGATAAAGGCCACCATAGCCCCGCCCTCGTTGGTAGCCGACAGCTACAAAGGCAGCCTATCGGCCACACCTACAAGCGAATACACATCGATAGTGCAGTTGTCGCTCTACGACACCAACCGCATGCGAGGCATCGATTTCCTGAACATGCTTGTATCTATCTACAACAACGATGCCAACGAAGATAAGAACCAGGTAGCCATGCGCACAGCCGAGTTCATCGACGAGCGCATACGCGTCATCAACGAAGAGCTGAGCACCACCGAGAGCGAACTGGCCAACTACAAGCAACGCGCCGGCCTCACCGACCTGAGCACCAATGCCCAGCTGGCACTGAAGGAGAACTCCGAGTACGACCAAAAGCGAGCCGAGAACATCAACCAACTGCGCCTCATAGGCCACCTGCGCAAATACATCGAGAACCCCGAGAACAACAACGAGGTAATTCCCGCCAACGTAGGCCTCACCGACCACGCACTCACAAACATCATAGGACAATACAACGAAATGATTGTCGAGCGCAAGCGCCTGCTGCGCACCTCAAAGGTGACAAGCCCCGCGGTAATAAACCTCGACGCCTCAATAACAGCAACCCGCAACACAGTGCTGGCAACGGTCGAGAGCCTCGAGAAAGCCCTGCAGATAACCCGCAACAACCTCGATGTGGAGGCAGGCAAGTTCCGCACAAAAATCAGCAACACACCCAAGCAGGAACGCGAGCTGCGCGACATCAGCCGCCAGCAAGAGATTAAGGCCAACCTCTACCTGTTGCTGTTGCAGAAGCGCGAGGAGAACGCCATCACCCTTGCAGCCAAGGCCAACAACGGCCGCATAGTGGAGGAGGCACGCGCCGGCAAGCACCACGTAGCGCCCAACAAGCGCAACACCTACATGGTAGCCTTCATTTTGGGCTTGCTGTTCCCCATAGGATGCATATGGATTATACACGCCCTGCGTTTCAGAATAGAGGGGCGCGAGGATGTGCAAAACATCACCGACGCCACCATCGTAGGCGACATACCACAGGTGAAACAAAAATCGGCCGTAGGCGTCGTCGTGCGCGAAAACTGCAACGGACTGATGGAGGAAACCTTCCGCAGCCTGCGCACCAACCTGCTCTACATGTTAGAGGAGGGACAGCAAGTAATGCTCTTCACCTCTACCACATCGAACGAAGGCAAGAGCTTCAACGCAGCCAACCTTGCAGCCAGCCTCGCATTCATGGGCAAAAAAACCATCGTCGTGGGCCTCGACATACGCAACCCGAGCCTGACAAGACTATTCGACATAGCCAACAAGGAGCATGGAATAACCGAATACCTTTCGGCACCCTCATCGACCGACCTGTTGAAGCTGTGCCGTCAATCGACCACCTCGCCCAACCTCTATGTACTCCCCTGTGGCACCATCCCCCCCAACCCCACAGAGCTGGTATCGCGCCCCTCGTTGGAGAAGGCTATCGAGACGCTGAAACAACATTTCGAATACGTAATAGTCGATTCGGCCCCCATAGGCATGGTCACCGACACCCGCATCATAGCCCGCGCGTGCGACCTGTGCGTATATATATGCCGTGCCGACCACACCCGCAAGAACGAATTCGAGCTCATTAACGAACTGGTGCGCGACGAGAAACTACCCCGTTTCTGCGTGCTGGTAAACGGCATCGACATGGACAAGCGCAAAAACGGCTATTACTACGGCTATGGCCGATATGCAAAATATGGCAAATATGGCTATGCCCGCAAATATGGTCATAGCTACGGATATACCAAAGACGAAGAGTAATCGAAGACACCCCCATTTGGGCACTGCAGGGCCCGAAATGGGGTGTTTCTTGTATATATAGCACACAGTAAACCCATTTTCACTACAAATGGATAAAATCAAGAGGTACGGCAATCTAATTATTACAGTTTGCATTATCCTTGAAATGCTCATATGGCCATCCATAAATAATTTTTTTGGATGCTTAATGACTTTAATCGTTTGGGTTATCTTCAGCAAGATAGGACTCAACGAAAAAGTTATTAAGGAGCATACATTCGCATGGGGTGTATTTTTATCAATGAGCCTATATAGAATTCTTCCTCTTATAGCAACAATGCTGGAGGGGCATTCTATTGGATATAATTTCATACTTCCTTTAAGTACATATGGCGGAGAAACTTTGCTTTATCTTATATCTACATTAGCATTCTATTTAGCGATAAAGCAGAAAAACCCATTACCGCACTTAAAAAACATTTTATTTCGTTGCGGCTTCTATGATCCCGCCAATAACAAAATATTATGGGTTATAGGGTTTATTGGCTTAGCTCTTAAAATATATACTACGATAAATTATATCGAATATGGCAATGTTATAGGAAAATTACTTATCGGATTTACTTTCTTACAATATGCTCCGATACTTATATTTTTCCCAAGATTGATAGGATATAACACATGTAATAAAATTGTTGTTATAAACAAAGGATGTATTATATACACAATAGTATTAGTAGTAGCGTCATTCACGACAAATAGCCGCGAAGCTATGATAGAACCGATTGGCACTTTTGTGTTATTGCTATTTTTATCATATATAAATAGCAATAAAAACATCCGCAGCGCAATCAATAAAAAATACATAATTATTGGATTTTTTATTGCGATTTTTGCCATACCCATAATTAACGACATATCGCTTGCGATGCTATATAATAGACAGTTTAGAACTAACGATAACAGAGCAGAACTTTTCATAAAAACTCTTGACACATTTCGCGACGAAAAAAAAATGGAAGAGTTGCGATATTTAAAAGAGAAAAAAGACAAAACACAAGAAGGACAAGCCATAAATTCAACAACATGGTCAGAAACCTATGTAAAGAACTTTGCATTAAATAGATATTGTAATTTAAAAATTACTGACAACACACTATACCACGCAAAAAAAGTTGGATTTGCGAACAAACAAATGTTTAATGATTTGTGGATTGAAGTTATAGCATTATTGCCAACTCCCATACTTAAATTTATAGGAGTGAATTACGATAAAAATGTCCGATATTCACGCGGCGACAAATTGAAGGCTTTATCTACAAATCGACATCCGTCTAGCTCATTTCTTATAACTAGTCATTTAGCAGATGGACTTTTAACATTTGGATATTGGTATTTTCCTATTGAATTTATATTATGCTTTATTCGTTTTATATTTTTGGATACATTTTTGCTTAGACACAAAGGTAAAATATACTACTCTATATTCGGTTTAATAACAATATTCTCAATCTTTGGTATGTTTAGACATGCAGGTGGTTGTAGCGATATTTTAAATTATATGTTTCGCGGATATTGGCAAGATGTAATTTTGTTCACAATAGGATTCGCATTATTAAAAAAAGTAGTCGCAAAAAAATGAAAATTCTCTACATCTACAGACATCCAAATATGGGCTATTCTATTGGTAAGGTATTCCGCCCAATAGAAGAAGAAATGAAAAAACATGCCGAAGTAGATTCTATATATCTGCCAGTGCCCAATTACAGCTTACAAGGGTTGTGGAGAAATATTAGATATGCAAGGGAATGTTGCAGAAAGAAAAAATACGACATTGTACACATAACAGGTACAGAACATTATTTACTTCCTTTTCTAAATAGACAAAAAGTAGTTGTTACAGTTCACGATTTCGGTTCTATAGTAGTACATAATCCTATAAAAGCTTTTTTCAAAAACCTGTTATTTATCAACACATTGAAATTTGCAGATGTTGTTACATGTATTTCCGATAAAACGAAAGACGAATTACATAGTTTAATTCGCAACATAAAACAAGCTACTACAATCTATAATCCGGTAGGGCCGGAATTTAAATTTAAGCCTAAAAAGTTTAATATAGATAACCCGATAATATTACACATAGGAACCAAATCGAATAAAAATTTAGAAAACACAATTAAAGCTCTTGCCGGCATAAAATGCCATTTGAGAATAATTGGAGAACTTACACCTACTCAAAAAGAGAATCTACAACATTGCAACATAGAATACACCAATGTATGGGGATTGTCCGATGAAGATATTCTAAAAGAATACGAAAATTGCGACATTGTAAATTTCCCATCGTTATACGAAGGATTCGGAATGCCTATTATTGAAGGTCAAAGCGTGGGATGTGCTGTTCTTACAAGTAACATATCACCAATGAAAGAAGTAGCAGCGGATGCTGCGGTATTGGTTAATCCAACATGCCCGGAAAGCATACGAAAAGGATATGAAACATTATTAAGCAATCCTGAAAAATATATAGAAAAAGGACTTGAAAATATAAAAAGGTTTACACTTTCTCGTATTTCAAAAGAATATTTAGAAATCTATAATAAAATAATACGAAGATTGTAATATCAAACCAAATGTGAATTAACTCATTTATGTGAACAAATAATTCCAAAAACATTTAATAGATAGTCTATTTATACACTTAGACGACACTAATATAGTGTTTCTTGATTTCACGTTGCAAATAAAAGCTAACCAATGCAATCAACAAAGCGACAAACATTTTCCGGAGTTCTGTGGAGTGCCATTGAACGCTTTTCGGTTCAAGGTATTCAATTTATACTCTCTTTTGTTATAGCCCGCCAATTGCTACCATCCGATTATGGATTGGTAGCAATGTTGTCTATATTCATGGTTGTAGCACAAATATTCGTAGATTCGGGATTTTCAAATGCACTAATACAAAAACAAAATCGAAGTAAAGCCGATTTTTCAACCGTCTTCTATTTTAACATAGCAGTTGGTATTTTAATGTATTTGGTGCTTTTAGTTTCAGCACCCTACATAGCTTCTTTCTACAACCAACCTATTTTAATTGAAATAATCGGATGGATGGGATTGAACCTGATAATCACTTCCTTGTCAACGGTTCAACGAACTATATTGACCATAGATTTAGATTTTCGGCGACAAGCATTTATTTCGTTGACAGCAGTTATTCTTAGTGGTTCTACAGCCGTTTATATGGCGATGAATGGCTATGGTGTTTGGGCGTTGGTTGTACAAAGCCTAATGACAAATGGAATAAACACATTGCTATTATGGATAACCTCTAAATGGCATCCTGAATGGTTGTTCTCTTTGAGCTCATTCAAGAATTTATTCTCATTCGGTTCAAAAATATTGATGGGAGGACTATTACACAATATATATACAAATATATACACATTAGTTATTGGAAAAATATTCCCCATTCAAGAATTAGGTTTGTATAATAGAGCATCAACTTTATCGCAATTCCCATCTACAAATATTACCAGTATTATTGGTAGGGTTTTATATCCAGTATTATGCAGACTACAAGAAAACAATAGTATATTGACCGAAAAATTCTATACATTCATTCGCTTATCTTCATACATTGTATTTCCGTTAATGATTGGATTGGCTGTACTTTCCGAGCCTTTTATTCGCATAATTCTAACAGAAAAATGGATTGGGGCTGTTCCATACATTCAAATACTCTGTCTTGCATATATGTGGGATCCTGTTATGCGAATGAGTTGGGATTTGCTTAATGTAAAACACCGCAGTGACTATTCATTAAAATCGGAAATTATTAAGAAAATTGCTGCTGTTACATATTTATTATGCTCCATTCCATTTGGAGTAAAAGCAATGTGCGTAGGATTAGTGCTATATGCATTCACCGATTTATTTATAATCCTTCAGTTTACAAAAAAAATATTGCCCGAGGTAACTATTTGGAATCATACAAAAAATTTACTCCCATTATTTGTTCAATCATTATTGATGGGGTTGGGAATATATTTGTTTATTCATATATTCACAAATTCATGGCTCCAACTATTCGGAGGATTAACAATAGGAATAGCCATATACATTATCTTGTCAATATTTATGAGCAAGAAAGAACTTCAATATATTATTAATTTAGCAAAAAGGAAATAATATGAATATTGTATGTTGTACAGACCATAATTACGTTATGCCTACCGGTGTAATGATGTGTTCTGTTTGTGAAAATAATCACGATTGTGAAGTATTCTTTCATGTAATATGCAACGACGATGTAACAGAAGAGGATAAAAGAGATTTAACAGATATTGCTCATCAATACAATAATCGCATATGTTTTCATTCGGTTAACATTGAAGTACCAAGCTGTTTTACAATAAAAAAAGAAAACCAACCTAAACACATTACAATTTCGGCATATTATCGTTTATTCTTGACAGAAATTCTTCCGAATGATATTGAAAAGGTGCTTTATTTGGACTCCGATATCATTGTACGACATTCATTGCATGAAATGTACAATACAGATATAAAAGATTATGCAGCAGGGGTAGTGACAGACATGGGCGATGGCAATTTGGCCTTTTATAACTACTTGAGATATTCTCCTAAATATGGTTATTTTAATTCCGGAGTTATATTGATTAATTTATCATATTGGAAAGAACATAATATATTACAAGATTATATTGATTTTGCGACACAATACCCAGAACGCATCATATTGCACGACCAGGATATAATGAATTACGTATTGAAAGACAAAAAGAAACAAATACCATTAACATACAATTTTCAACATGGTTTCTTATTCAAAAAATTAGGAATATCATGGGAATATGAGGATGAATTGAATGAAGCCATAAAAAATCCTTACATATTGCATTTTACAGGTAAAAAACCTTGGGTTCATGGTTGTGACCATCCATACAGGGAAGAATATACAAAATACAAAAAAATGACAATATGGAAAGATACGCCATTAAGAAAAGCACCTAAGACTACTTGGAAAACCAAAATAAAAAATTCACTAATCGGTCTTGGTGTTATGAGGGACGATAAACCTCAGTATATATCCGTTCCTTCATTAAAATAATACGTTTTATATGATGAAACAATACGATTATCTTGTCGTAGGTTCAGGATTATATGGTGCAACATTTGCCCACATGGCCCATCGACAAGGAAAAAAATGTTTAGTAATAGATAAACGCCCCCATTTGGGAGGTAATATCTATTGCAAAAATATAGAAGGAATAAATGTACACAAATATGGAGCACACATTTTCCACACTAACAACAAAGAGGTATGGGATTTTGTAAACTCCATTGTTGAATTCAACAGATACACAAATTGTCCGGTAGCAAATTACAAAGGTAAATTATACAACCTTCCTTTCAACATGAACACTTTCTATCAGATGTGGGGCCTCACCACTCCTACAGAAGTAGAAAGCAAAATAGAGGAACAAAAGGCCGAAGCTATTGCAATGCTAAACGGCCGTGAACCACAGAACTTAGAAGAACAAGCATTGATATTGGTAGGTAAAGATATTTACGAAAGACTAATCAAAGGCTACACAGAAAAGCAATGGGGACGAAAATGCAGCGAGCTACCAGCTTTCATCATTAAGCGCCTGCCTGTACGCTATGTCTATGACAACAACTATTTTAACGACAAATATCAAGGTATTCCCATTGGAGGATACAATAAATTGATAACTGGACTATTAGAAGGTATAGAAACTCGTACTGGTGTAGATTTCTTTAATAACAGGGTACATTGGGAGAACATTGCAGACAAAATAGTATTCACAGGCAAAATTGATGAATACTATAATTATATATTCGGCAATTTGGAATATAGAACCATCAAATTCGAAGAAGAAATTCACGACACCCCCAACTATCAGGGAAATGCCGTAATAAACTACACTGACAAAGAAGTGCCCTATACCCGTATAATAGAACATAAACATTTTGAAATGTTTGGTAACGAGGTACATAAAAGGGCAAAGACTGTCATTTCTAAAGAATTTCCAACAGAATGGGCCGAAGGTTTGGAGCCTTATTATCCTATCAATGACGAACGCAACAACAAACTATATCAAAAATACAAGGAATTGGCCGACAAAGAAACGAATGTTATTTTTGGTGGCAGATTGGCCGAGTACAAGTATTACGACATGGCCCCTGTAATTGAGCAAGCATTGATATCAAGTAAAGGTCTATGAAAAAATATTTGAATATCCGTTTAAAAGGGAAATCTTATAATGCTGGAAAGGCAAGATACGATGCTAATTCCATTTTGGAAAAGCATGGATACATGCCTTTATATATAGGAGGTTTATCAGACAATTACGTAATACGACAATTGGAATTACTCCTTTCTGTAATTTCGCTTTTGTGGAAATTATCTTCAAACGACACATTATTCATACAAATTCCGGTTGTTCTGAATATAAAAACTATTCTATACAGGCTATTGGCATGGAAAAAGGTAAAAATAGAAATCTTAATACACGATTTAGATTCATTGAGAATACCGTCTGCTTCTAAAAATTTAGAAGACCTCATGCTAAATAGAGCAAGCACCATAATAGTCCATACAAAGGCCATGGAAGAGGAATTAATCAGAAGAGGTATAAACAAAAATAGAATAAAAATATTATACCTGTTTGATTATTTAACAGAAAGCACCAATAAGAACAAAACCTCTTTCGATAATAAAATTATATTTGCCGGTAACTTGAATAAAAGCATTTTCATTAAAGATTTGGCCTTATGCAATAGCTGTCAATTTCTTTTGTATGGACTGCCATCCGACAATATTACAGGCGCAACAAATGTCACATATAAAGGAAAATTTTCCCCTGAAGATATCAGTATAATAGAAGGAAGTTGGGGATTAGTTTGGGATGGAGAAAGCATTGAAACATGTTCCGGCTTATTGGGAGAATATCTGAAAATAAATTCATCGCATAAGCTATCGCTATACATCGCTGCAGGAAAACCCGTTATCGTTTGGTCGAAATCGTCTTTGGCCGGTTATATAAAAGAACATAATTTGGGGATAACAGTGGATTCTCTTTTCGACATCGATAAACAAATAAAATTGCTTACCAAAGAACAGCAAGAAAAAATAATCGATTCGCTTACTATTTATAGTAAAAACTTGAAAAGTGGAATGATGTTGGGAAGCATATTAAAGGCTATATAACGAGTAATGCGCACTAATAAATACACATATTCCTATATTCTAAGAATCACTATATGAAAGTATTACATTCCGGCTCGTTAGATGTTAATACAGGCGGCCCCGCTATGAGTACCTATAATACATTATGGGGACTACGAGCATTGGGAATTGATGCAGAAATAATAATGTACCCACTATCGAAGAATGGAAGATTAAGAGGTAACGAGGTTCCGGTACATTATGCAAAACCCGCTATCGACAACAAGCTAGCATACTCGTTCAGCTTAAAAAATGAGATACGTTCGTTGGGCGAGTACGATATATACCATGCACAAGGAGTGTGGCAACATCCCACCTACGCTATTGCCGATGTTGCAAGGGAGCAGAAAAAGCCCTATCTGATAACACCGCGCGGTATGCTTTATCCACAGGATATTGCAAAATCGAATAAATTTTTCAAGATTCTTTCTTTGAAAATCAGGTTACTCAACGATCTAAACAAAGCTGCCTGCGTTCATGTAACATGTAGCGACGAAATGGAGCACTGCCGTCGATTGGGGGTAACATCACCCATCGCCATAGTTCCAAATCCGGTTGAGATAAAGGATTATCCCTACACAAAAACAGACGATATATTTCGTTTGGGATATTTGGGACGACTATCCCCTAGAAAAAACATCGAGGGGCTTATATATGCTTTTGCCGAATTAGGAAAAGAGACACAACATGCCGAGCTACTTATTATTGGTGGCGGTGACGAGAAGTACGAAACATTCTTAAAAAGCGAGGTCGAAAGACTTTCACTGAAAAATGTACGATTCGTCGGTTTTCTTTCGGGCGATGAAAAGGACAAGGCGCTAGCATCGTGCAGTGTATTGGCCATGCCTAGCGAATTCGAAAATTTAGGAAATGTCATTCTCGAAGGGCTTGTCCGTGGCATCCCGTGTATTGCGACCCAAGGAGCGCCTTGGGAAAATCTTAGAACCCACAAATGCGGTTGGTGGGTGGAATATAATCAGACAGCAATAACAGAGGCAGTAAGAGCTGCGCTACACACCCCCGAAGCCGAACTGAAACAAATGGGATGCAATGGTCGCAAACTGATGGAACAGGAATACTCTATAGAGGCTGTTGCCCATAAAATGAACGAATTGTATCAATGGATTTTAGAAGGTGGCGACAACCCTAAGTTCGTTTATTAGTATGAAAAAAGCATACATAATCTGCATTATATTATTCGTAGTTTTCGTCGCTACAGAAACAGCCCTGCGCCTATGTTGGGGATTTGGAACCATGCCCCTATATGTGGCAAGTAAACAATATGAATATATTTTTGCTCCTAATCAGCAAATGAAGCGCTTTGGAGTATATTTCTATACAAATTCCTATTCGCAACGCTCGGCCGAGCCCGACAGCAACAAAAAGAAGATATTAGGCTTGGGCGATAGCGTTATAAACGGCGGTTCGCAAACAGACCACGACTCATTGGCAACCAGCATAGTATCGGCCAACACCGAATATCAAATGCTGAATATATCGGCCGGTTCGTGGGGGCCCGACAACTGCGCCGCCTACCTGAAAAAGCATGGACTATTCGACGCCAAAGCAATGTTTGTGGTATTGAGTAGCCACGACATTGACGACGCCATGGACTTCGCGCCCATTGTAGGGGTGCACAAATCGTTCCCCAACAAGCAATATCTGTTGGCTATAAACGAAGTGATTGATAGGTACATTATCCCAAGACTATTCAAATCGGCAACCACCTTGGACCCGAACGAAAAGGTGCTGAAAGGCATCGACAAAGGTGGGGAATTCAACAAAGGTTGGGACCAATTAAAACAGATCGCAAGGGATGCAAACATACCGATGGTTATCATTCTGCATGCCGAACAGTCCGAACTGAAAGCGGGCGACTATAACGACAAGGGCAAGATGATTGAGCAATGGGCCGCAGAAAACGATATAAGGCTCATTAAGGACATCACCTATTTGAAAGAGGAAAACTATAGAGATCAAATCCACATTAACCAAAGTGGCCAAAAGATATTAGCCGAGATAATAATAAGCGAATTGTATCAATGGATTGTAAAGGGTGGCGACAAGCCCAAGTTCGTATATTAGTATGAAAAAATAAAGATAATCGGCATAAATTGATGAAACAAGAACAATAAATTATGTTAGATATTTCAGCAATTATATTGACTTTTAATGAAGAAATACATATTAAACGATGTCTTGATAATATTTCTCCAGATGTAAAAGAAGTGTTTGTCATAGATAGTTATTCAACGGATAAAACCCTTGAAATAGCCAAGGAATATGCTAATGTGACTATACTTCAAAATAAATTTGTAAACTATGCAACGCAGTTTAATTGGGCTTTAAAAAATGCTCCGATAACGTCTAAATGGGTGTTACGATTGGATGCAGATGAGTATTTAACCAGAGAATTGAAGAATGAGTTGGAATATCGTATTCCTTTGTTGGACAATAATATTACAGGTATTATCTTTAACTTCAAGCGTGTTTGGATGGGTCAGACGCTTCGTTATGGAATGACCAAACTAAAGTTGCTTCGATTGTTTCAATATGGAAAGGCCGAGAGTGAAGCAAGATTAATGGATGAACATATCCGGTTATTGGAGGGGGAGGCTATTGAATTTGAGCATGAATTTGCGGATGATAATTTAAATCATCTAAGTTGGTGGACAAACAAGCATGTGGGTTATGCTATTCGTGAAGCCATAGACTTGTTGGATATGGAATACAACTTAACAGGTGCTGCAAATGCTGATTCAAAAATTAATATAAACAAACAAGCTAAATCGAAAAGAATGCTAAAACACAGATATGCAAAGCAACCTCTCTTTTTGCGAGCATTCGCATATTTTTGTTATAGATATTTCTTTAGGTTTGGTTTCTTGGATGGAAAGAAAGGATTCTTATGGCATTTTTTACAAGGATGGTGGTATCGTACACTTGTAGATGCTAAAGTTTTTGAAATAAAAAATGCTTGTGGCAAAAATCCAGAGAAGATAAAACAACATTTGAAAGATGTTTATCACATAGAATTGTGATTTCTTGAAAAAACACTTATAACTGTAATTTATCAGTTGATAGATAGCTGATGTCATCTGGAACAGATTATGGAATTGAATAGATTTATTACCCCTTATAGTACTTCCAATAAGATTAGAAGAATGCTTTGGAACATTTGCTGGACACTGCTTGCCCGTCCCTTTCCCCGTAGTATGTTTATGCCTTGGAAACGCTTTCTTTTGCGTTTGTTTGGAGCTAAAATATCAGATACGGTAAATGTTTATGCATCAGCAACCATCTTTATGCCTTGGAACCTTGAAATGAAGGAGTATGCATGCATTGGCCCCGAAGTAGATTGCTACAATGCTGCTCCAATAGTCATTGGCAACAACGCAGTAGTTTCGCAACGCACATACCTGTGCACTGCGTCGCACGACATATCATTGGCATCGCACCCACAAATAGAGAAACCGATAATAATAGGCGACAGGGCCTGGGTTGCAGCCGAGGCGTTCATTGGCCCAGGCGTAACCGTTGGCGAAGGCGCTGTAGTAGGTGCTCGAGCTGCCGTTTTCAAGGATGTTGAGCCTTGGACTGTTGTGGGCGGAAACCCTGCACGTGTCATAAAAACAAGAACAATAAAAGGAGAATAGTTCCTTGCACAGAACTATTTGTAATTGCTTTTGAAAAACCGGTAGATGAAAGTAACGATAATTACCACATGCTATAACAGGGGAAACAGCATAGCACAGGCCATTGAAAGTGTTATCAGACAGGACTACCCCAATATAGAATATATTATTGTCGATGGAGCAAGCAGCGACAACTCCATGGCAGTGATAAACTCGTATAGCGCCCATGTGAGCAAAATAATATCGGAGCGCGACGGCGGAATGTACGAGGCCATAAACAAGGGATTGAAGGTGGCGACGGGCGACATAGTGGGACTGCTCCACTCCGACGATTTCCTGATGAACGACCACATTGTGTCGGACATTGTAGAGAGGTTTACAAAGACATCGGCCGACATTGTGTTTGGCAACGGCTTGTTTGTAGATTCGTCGAACACCGACAAGGTTATAAGGGACTGGCACAGCGGAAGCTATCGCCGTTGGAAGGTGAGGCTCGGATGGTTGCCCCTGCACCCCACGGTGTATATAAAACGCAGTGTGATAGAGAAGCATGGCCTCTACAACGAGAGCTACAAGATTGCAGCCGACTCCGATTTCCTGGTGCGCTACCTGTGGAAAGCCCGACTGCATGTGGAGTACATGGATAAATATATACTGAGGATGCGCATGGGCGGACTATCGACCGACAACGAAAAAAGAAAGATGATGTGGCGAGAGGATGTGAGGATGTATCGCGAAAACGGCTTTTGGGGAGTGCCCGAGAAGCTGATGAAGATGTGCTGGAAGGTGCCACAATTTGTAAACGCCAAATTGAAGAAAAATTTTGGTAACAAATAGTCTGTTGAAGATTTTCTTCGAAATAGTGCGACTGGGCATGTGGGGCAACAATGGTGAGCCACCGTGCGTGTCGCTCGGCCGCGACGATTGGAAGAGGCTTTTTGCACTGGCCCACAGCCAATCGGTGACGGGGCTGTTCGTTGATGGCGTGGTGTGCCTTGCCACAAAGCCCGACAACGACATTTGGGACAGATGGATTGCACACCTGTGCTACATGGAGAGGGCCAACAGATATATAGCCGCGCGTGGCGACCGTTGGCTGAAGCTGCTTGCCGAGGAAGGCATGCAGGCAGCGGTGTTCAAGGGGTCGTCGGTGGCAGCGTGGTACAGAAACCCATTGCACCGCAGCTTTGGCGACATTGATATTGTTGTTACCGATGGTTGGGAGAGGCTGAACGCTGCCATTGCTAAATGCGGCGCACTGATGCAAAGAAGCGACGAGCGCGAGATAGTGCTGCAAGAGGAGAACAACCTGTTCATAGAGATTCACAACCGATGGGAGTACCTCTACAACCCACTGACCAACGCGCGACTGCAAAAGCTGTGCAACGACGGGATGACGAACGAAATGTACTTTGTGGCCCTTGTACTGCACATACAGCGACATTTCCTGACCTACGGCATAGGGCTGAAACAGATATACGACATAGCAGCCATGCTGCACAATGCGACGCTCGACCACAAGAAGGTTGCTTGGCTGCTGCGCCACTTGCATGCCCGGAAATTCAGCCGCCTGCTGTTCGGCTTCGTAGAGAGCCACATAGGCGCGGTGGGCAGCTATCCGCTCGAACCAATAGCGCAGGGGGCGTCGTTCGACCTGTTCGAAAAGGTGATATTGCACGAGGGCTACAATCTGAAGATGGAACAGGAATTGAGGGCCGGACAAAGGAGCAAACAGATAGCACGCATAGCGCACAACGCCCGTTTTTGGGCCAAGCGCTGCTTCAGACTGGCCGGCATTGTGCCGGGCGAGGCTTGCTGCTTTCTGTGCCACAAGATATATAAGCGCCTGACATTCGCGCTGTAGAAAGAATGTCGTGGAATTGATTGATAAAACTATTGAATATGCACACAGAATTATCATCCAACAAAATTTTCAGTAGCAGGAGAAACATGATTCTTAAAAGAGCATTCGACATTGCGTTTTCGTTGTGTTTCCTGTGCTTGGTATTTCCATTTATACTGATATTTGTATTTGTGATAACGGAATTGACCATGCCCGGAAAGCTGTTTTTCGTGCAGAAGCGAACGGGACTGAATGGAAAGACATTCAAATGCTATAAATTCCGTTCGATGAAGCAGAATGCTCATGCCGACGAGCATCAGGCCACGAAGGGTGACAAAAGAATAACCCGCTGGGGACAGATAATGAGAAAGACGAGCCTTGACGAAACACCGCAGTTCATAAACGTGTTACTTGGCGACATGAGCGTGGTAGGTCCGCGACCTCACATGCTGAAACACACGGTGAAATACTCGGCACTGATCGACGGGTATATGAAACGCCACGATGTGAAGCCCGGAGTGACTGGATGGAGCCAGGTGAACGGCTTCAGAGGCGAAACGAAGGAGCTGGCCGACATGGAGAACAGAGTGAGATATGATATGTGGTACATCAGTCACTGGCGCTTTGCGTTGGATATAAAAATCATTCTCAAAACGATGACCATCTGTTTCGGAAACGACAAAAACGCGTACTAAACGACCTATTAACTATATTATTAACAAAGTATCTATTACTGACAAAACTAAAAAACAAATGTATATGATTAAGAAAATTTTTATTTGTGCCGTTGTGCTTCTCTACAGCTCGGTGTGCAGCCTCAGAGCGCAGGAGTATAAGGTAATCAGCGACACTGTTGAGTGTGAAACCTGTACGAGCTTCTCGCAGCCCCAACCCACCGACGACCGCTATCGCGTGGTTACCAACCGTTTCTGGTCGAACTGGTTCGTGCTTGGTAACGTGGGTATGCATGCCTTCTATGGCGATTACAGCAGTGTAGGTAAATTTGAGGAAACCATTTCGCCCGACTTCAACATAGGTGTGGGTAAATGGTTTACACCCGGCATTGGTGCCAAGCTGCAGTTCTCGATGGGCGATTCGAAGAGCTTCAGCAAGGAGCAGACACACTACACATATGGCGACTTGCTGTATAGCGACAATGGTACTCCCTACTGGAAAGCGAAAATTAAATGGTGGGATTTGAACATCAACGCCATGTTCAACCTGTCGCGCCTGTTCTGTGGATACGAGGGCAAGATTTCGGACGAACTGATGAACCAGTTCATCTTGTCGCTCGGTATTGGTGGTGTGCACCACTACGACATCAAGGCACAGCGCAACGAATGGAGCGGACATGCCGAACTGCAGTATAGCCGCTTCTTCGACAAGGAGAAGAAATTTTCTCTCGACCTGAAGGCCAAGGCGCTTCTCTATCAGACCAACTTCGACAACATTGTGCTGAAGGACGGCGACAAAAACACCAACTGGTGGGATACGAACGTAGGTTTCAGCGTCGGTTTCACATACTACATCAAGAAACGCCATTGGGACAGATGTTTGCCCGGAAGAGCGCCTGTGTATAACATTAACCAGACCATCATCATGCCCGACAACAAGTGCCCCGAATATGGTACCATGGAGTTCTATGTGTTCTTCCCCAACAACTACTCGGGACGCGACGACGCCCCCACAGTGCCCGGCGCTACTGTAAATGCAATCGACTATTTGGCGTCTGGTCTTTACACACAGACCAAGTTCGAGAACGAGGGTGAGGTTGAGAAACAGATGGAGGCGAACAAGTCGTTTGCCAAGCTGCGCACCAAGGATATTCCCACAACCGACGCCAATTTGGCATTGGGATGTGGCTACGAAATGTCCGACGCAAGCATCTCGCTCAGCATGAACGCCGACAGCATGGCTGCCTTCAAAGAGAAGAACGGCTACTACTATGCACCCATCTACAGCGGAAACAATGTATGGCACTACCGCGTTGACCGCGCTACAGTGAACCAGCGCCTGATAAAGGAGGAGAACTTCATGGAGAAGAAATCGTTCTCGCTGAATGGTCACAAAGGCCTAGAGATTGTAAAGAGCAATATGAAGCCCAGCTCGGATGCCGAGGTGGTGAGCTTTGCCGACGTTTATGGCGCCATCGAGGGCAACGAGGGTAACGTGGCTCTTGCTTCGGACGAGGCTACTGTGAAGAAGATTAGCGACATCATAGAGAACGGCAATATAATTTATGTTGTTGCCGAGGGATATGCTACCAGCCAGGATAACTTCATTGGCGAGAACGCCGAGAATGTGGGCTTGGAACGTAACAAGACACTTGCATTCAACCGCGCCTTCACTGTAATTAACTGGTTGATGGGCAACAAAAATCTGAAGAATGTACCCAGCAACGCCTTCTCGGTGAATGCTTTGGTTAACCCCATCAAGCTTGTAGAGGACGAAATGGTACACGGACTTACTCCCAAACTCAGCCGCAGTGTGAAGGTTAGAATACACTACTCGATTAACAAATAATGTGGCACATTTGCAAATGACGAAAATATAGGTATTTAGCTATAAAAAAGGAGATTGCTACATTTATATTTTCGTCATTTTGTATTATCTTTGCAGACAATTTTTTTAAAAATAGAATGAAGAAATTTTTTATCTTAACATTGGTCGGAATATTGGCGGCTGCATGTGAACTTCCCAAGGACATTGCAACCTCGATTGACGAGATTTACAATGAGGAATTTGCCAACACTTTTGGCGACACAGACCCCAACCACACTTGGAGTATGGTTGACAACAAATATGTGGAATTGAACCTTGAGCAACCTTCAAGGGTGAAAATCTATGTTAAAACCGACAAGGATTACAAGCTGGCCGGCGACTATGAAAATGTTTCCGGTAATTGCGAACTCAGTTTCGATGCGCCCATGGGCTGCACCGATGTGTATGTAACTGTTAACGGCATTCCCTATCAGAACGACAAGGCTAAAATGCGTGGAATGGCTGCTGCATCGGAATTCGAGGCAGACTACACCAACCCCATTGAATCGGGCGACGAATATGTATATTACAAATTCGAGCAGATTAAAATGTTCAAAAAGAACGCTGCCACTCTCCCCGAGCGTGTAAACAATTCAGACAAGGTGAATATGGACTATAGAGTTATCTCTAACGGTAACCCCTATAAATTCTATCCTCTCTTCTGGAATGCCGATTACAAACACTCATTCGGTTTGTACTATTTCGAGAATGGAGAAAGAAAAGAAATCGACTTCTATATTGACAAGCAGGGCGACTGTCTTCAGTTCAAAAACAGCGAAGGCAAATGGCAGGACATCGTTACTGATTATGCCTATGAGGGTATTTTTGCTCAGCAGAATATTGCCGACAGCGACAGTGTACTTCGTGGCAAATATTTTACCATCAACCTGCCCAAGGGTACCGAATTTGGTTTCTATGTAGATGTTACAAGCAACAGCAATGGAGCTGAGACCTTCAAAGGCCGATACTACTCGGCTCCCGAATTGAACCCCAACGCAAGCTATTCTACCTTCGCATATATGGAGATGGGCGATAATACATATATCACCATCGAGGATAGAAATGACGACGATTTCGACTACAACGACTTCATTTTCATCATGGAGGGTACTCAAGAGCACATCACCAAAGACCCCGTTGAATATGTGTATGCTGTAGAGGATTTGGGTAGTACATGTGATTTTGATTTCAACGACATCGTATTCAGCGTATCGCACGTTAGTGGTCAGGAGCACGCAAATGTGAAACTGTTGGCTGCCGGTGGCACCTTGCCTGCATACATCTGCTTCAATAATTACAGCAGCAAAGAGGTTCACCAGATGTTTGGAGTGGATACCAAGGAGATGGTAAACACCAAGAAGGGAATAACCAAAGAGAGCATGAAGGCGGCTAAGGCATTCACAGTCACTGTAGGTAAAGAGTGGTCGCACATGGCATTCACCGAGAAAGGAAACGGCTTTAAGGTAAAGGTTAAGAAGAACGACAAGACTATTGAGGTGCAGACACCCGGTGCCAATAGCGACGCCGCTCCCCAGATGCTTATTCTGCCCAGCAAATGGTTGTGGCCCACTGAAAGAACAAGTATAAACGACGCTTATCCCAGTTTTGGTCTTTGGGGTGCAAACTACACCAACACTGAATGGGTAAACGAAGTGGTGAACGAGAATGTCATCAATTGGGTTACCGAATAACATTGCACTTAACGATTTTCAAACGGGAACAACAAAGGATTCCCGTTTGAAAATCGATACCATAAACAACAGAGCTGCCATTTGATAAATTACAGCTCGTCAGCGCGGATTTCATCCGTCTAAGAACACAAAAATCACTATCTTTGCAACGATTTAGAGATTAGTGGAATTTTATCTATTACTGTTTGAAAACAAATATGAGCACAACAAAACAAGGCTATTGTAAACCGACGATAAGAATTGTTGAATGGGATTACAACGAATCGATATGTAACAGCATCATTACCAACAGCTTCAATTCGTGCTTGAGAGTGGAAAAGGGTACACGTGTAAACGTGCAGGAAAACCGTCTCGACATCACCGGAGATTGGGAGTGGACTCGTTCGGGCTCGAAATAATTTGTAACTGATTATAATTTTATGAAAAGATATTTACTGTCTATTATTGCTCTCTGTCTTTTCTGTTTCACGCTGATTACAATTTCGTGTACCGACAACGCGGACGGCATGTCTGTTGCCGAGCCCGGAATTTACGACTACGAAATGGTGGTCTATACTGCCTACGATGGTACAAAAGCGAGAGGTATTGTGTCGGGTAACAACGACTTTGACCTGAAATATGATCCCAATACCGTTTTCGTGCATGTTGTAGGTAGCAAAGAGACGGTGGAGATACCACTCTACCCCAAGGCGTGTACCGATGGCACGGAGTGCAAGTGTTTCAGATATCGCGTGGAAAAGCTCGAGGATGGAAGCGCCATTGTAACACCTATATTGGCTGATGGTACTTTGGGCGCGACATCGTTGACCATTCCCGCCGGTGCGGAGTGCTACTTCTCGTCGGTTGAGGAGAGCATTTGGGCTATCGACGACAAAAACATCGAAGAGAGAGAGGAATATATCTACTACGAGAGAGCGAGCGAGCTGAACAAGGAGATATATCGCAGCGCCCTCAATTTCACCGTGGATGAACTGGCCAACAACATAGAAACACTGATTATGCATCGTGCGTGCGCCGCCTTCAACCTTATCGGACTATTCTACGACGGCGAGGAGGCAAATGACGACGACGACGGATTGATACAATTGGAGGAGGATGAATTTATAGATATAATGGGTTCCGATCCCTCGACATGGTATATTAAAATATACATCGGTGGCGGCGCATTCGTAAGCGAATACGATTTCGGCGAAATGGAAACAACCGGCGAGGAAACTGACGGCGGATATTACTCGACTACAAGTAAATTCCAACAGTTCGCTTCAAAGAATTTCGGTGCCGACTCATTCTACTATCTCGGCTATGGATATTACACCAAGAAGAAGGGACAGCTCTTTACACCCACAACCGGCGACGAAGAGATTAACGTTTATATACTTATTAAGCACTGGGAAGGTGATGGCGAGCCCGACGAGGCTTGGCTGACAAGCGACGATAATGCGCTGTTTACCAAGATGAACCTTACCGGTTATGGTAAAATTACTCCCAAGAACAACAACTTCTACATTTTGGGCCTGCTGATGGATATCAGACAGTTCAAGAAGGCTTGGGACAACGCATCGCAAACCGCAACCAAGGCTATTGGTGCTATGCGATACTTCGATTTGGAGAACGCGAAAGTGATTTACGAGGTGCAGTAACCCCCGACACCGCGACACATAAACAGGCTGAAGGATGAAAGTGCGTATAAAGAAAGATTTCCTTATTGAAACCATCGGGAACGAAAAAGTGTTGGTGGGCAATGGGGAGCAGATAAATTTTTCGAGGCTGGTAATACTGAACGACACCGCCGCGTTTATTGTCACGGAATTGCAGAAGCAGACCGAGCCTGTAACTGCGGAACAGCTGGCCGAGAGCCTTGTAGGGAGCTACGATGTGGGCTACGACGAGGCTTTAACCGATGTAAAGGTGCTGCTCGACCAACTGCATAAACAGGAGATCGTAAACATTGAATGATATTAGCAAAGCTCTTGCAACCGATGGTTGCGAGAGCTTTTTTGTTACATGGCGATGGATATTCGGCGGCGAGATTGTATATTTGCAGCATGAAACAGGACAACAACAAAGAGATTTTCCCTGTGGTGGATGAACAGGGAAACACGATAGCGAGCGCCACACGAGGCGAGTGTCACAACGGCAGCAAACTGCTGCACCCTGTGGTGCATCTTCATCTGTTCGACTCGGAAGGGCGAATATATCTGCAACAGCGACCGCTGTGGAAGGATATTCAACCGGGTAAATGGGATACTGCTGTGGGCGGACATGTCGATTATGGCGAGAGCATAGAAACGGCGCTTCGTCGCGAGGTGAGCGAGGAGCTGGGGCTGACCGACATTGAGCCACGCTTTCTGCAGCGATATATTTTCGAAAGCGAGCGCGAAAGGGAGCTTGTACATGTGTTCAGCGCCACATACGACGGCGAAATATGCCCAAGCGACGAGCTCGACGGTGGCCGCTTTTGGAGCATAGACGAGGTGCGTGCCACCATTGGCAAGGAGGTTTTTACCCCGAACTTCGAGCAGGAATATATACGCGTGTTCGGGGAGTAATAGCGACGAAAGACACTAATAAAAAAGGTTGCGAGATATCTCGCAACCTTTTTTGTATAGGTATGTATCAGATGTTCTTTTTCTGCACCACTTTGGTGCCGGGAGCAACATCTTCCATGAGCCATATATTGGCACCGATGATAGCGTCCTTGCCTATCGTCACGCGACCGAGAATGGTTGAATTGCCATAGACGATGACGTTGTCCTGCAATATGGGATGACGGGGAATACCTTTGATGGGAATGCCGTTCTCGTCAACGGGGAAGCTCTTGGCGCCAAGCGTCACTCCCTGATAGAGCTTCACATGGTCGCCAATGATACAGGTCTCGCCAATAACCACTCCAGTACCGTGGTCTATGGCAAAATAGTCGCCTATCTGGGCTCCGGGGTGTATGTCGATGCCGGTTTCGCTATGTGCAAGCTCGGAAATGATGCGGGGGATGAGGGGCACGCCTATCTCGATGAGCTTATGCGCCATGCGGTAGTTTCCGATGGCCTTTATAGCCGGGTAGCAACTGATGATCTCACCATAGCTCTTGGCTGCGGGGTCGCCATCGTACATTGCAACCACGTCGGTGAGCAGACGGCGGCGCAGCTCGGGCAGCGACTCGATGAACTCGACGGCCATGTTCTTGGCCTTCTTGCGACGTTCGCTCTTGCAGTCGCAATCGGCATTGGCAAAGCAGAGGCCGGCCTGTATCTGTTCGCACAGCAGGTCATAGACCTTGGCTATGCATAGTCCTGTTCTGTACTCAAGGGTGTTGTCGTCCTTGTATGCATCGCCGAAGAAGCCGGGGAAGACGATGGCGCGTACCAAATCGACGACATCGGAGAGGACGCGTCCCGAAGGCATGGGCTCGCCATCGTGCTGGCACTCGGCAAGCACACTGCTCACATTGCATTTAGTCAACGCTTTTACCGTTGCAGGCAACACCTGCGATATATCTTTCTTTTCCATAATCATTCAATTGTTTCGGGGGGGTACTATGCAAACAGGTCGGTCGAGAGGTAACGCTCGCCGCCGTCGGGCAACAGCACCACTATGTTTTTATCTGTGTAGCCTTCGCGACGTATGAGCTCGGCGGCGGCATGGAGCGCCGCTCCCGATGAATAGCCCACGAGGACGCCCTCGGTGGCTGCCAGCTTGCGCGAGGCTGCTATAGCCTGGTCGTCGGTGACGCAAAGCACTTCATCGACTACCGCGGCATCGTATATGGCGGGAATGAAACCGGCGCCTATGCCCTGTATCTTGTGAGCACCCTTTTCGCCACCGTTGAGCACGGGCGACGATGCGGGCTCGACGCCAACCACCTTGATGGCGGGGTTGAGCTCTTTAAGACGGCGCGCTGTGCCGCTTATGGTGCCGCCGGTGCCTACGCAGGCCACGAATATATCTATCTTGCCGTCGGTGTCGCGCCATATCTCCTCGGCGGTGGTGTGATAGTGCGACTCAGGGTTGGCGTCATTCTCGAACTGCTGCAGGATGACCGCGCCCTCGATGGTGTCGCACAGCTCGCGCGCCTTGGCTATGGAGCCGGCCATGCCCTCGCTACCGGGCGTCAGCACCAGCTGCGCGCCATAGGCCTTGAGCAGGCTCATTCGTTCGCGGCTCATTGTGTCGGGCATGGTGAGCACAAGGTTATATCCGCGTGTGGAGCAGACGAAGGCAAGGCCGACGCCTGTATTTCCGCTTGTGGGCTCCACGATTGTAGCACCGGGCTTCAGGATGCCACGCTTCTCGGCGTCGAGCACCATGAAAAGGGCTGCCCTATCCTTCACACTGCCAGCCGGGTTGAAATACTCGAGCTTGGCAAGGGGGGCACACGACAATCCCTCGGCGCGGGCATAGCTGTTTGCTCTGAGCAGAGGGGTGTTGCCTATCAGTTCTGTTATTACGTTTGCTATTTTCATAACAATTCGGGTATCTGTTTCAATTCGTTGTATAATCGCTGTACGGGCAGGCCCATCACATTGAAGTAGGAGCCTTCGATGTTCTCCATACCTATGTAGCCTATCCACTCCTGCGCGCCATAGGCGCCGGCCTTGTCCATGGGCTTGTACTTGGTTACGTAGTGCTCTATCTCGGCTTCGTCGAGGGTGGCAAACGTAACATTGGAACATGCCACGAAACAGCGCTGCACCGATGCGGTGGTGATGGTTACGCCTGTAAAGACGTTGTGTGTCTTGCCCGACATTTCGCGCAACATGCGGCGTGCATCGTCGGCATCCTTGGGCTTGCCCAATGCCCTACCCTGCAACCACACTATGGTGTCGGCGGTAATCACCAGTTCGTCGGGACTCATGAAGGGGCGATAGGCGTCGGCCTTCTTCTTGGATATATACAGCGGTATGTCGCCACCCTGCAATTCGGCGGGAAAACTCTCATCTACATCGGGAAGGGCACGCACTTCGAATAGAACATCCAACCCGTTCATTAGTTCACGACGGCGGGGTGAGGCCGAGGCAAGAATTACCTTATATTTTTTTATATTATCAAGCATAGTCACTCTATCTGTTACCATCCGAAGGCATTTGCCTCGTCCATCCATTTGCCTTGGGCTCGCATGATCTGTTCGATGACCTCGCGTCCACATCCCTCACCGCCCTTGACGGGTGAGATATATTTTGCAATGCCCTTAATGTCGATTGAGGCGTCGGCCGGGCAGCAGGGAAGGCCGCACATCTGCATCACCTCGTAGTCGGGGATGTCGTCGCCCATATACATAACCTCTTCGGGGGCGAGCTCGTACATGTAGAGGAATTCCTCGAAGATATCTTTCTTTATAGAGGCGCCTGTATAGACGTCGGTGATGCCGAGGCCGCGGTAACGCACCTTGACTGCTTCGGTCTTGGCGCCGGTGATTATTGCCACACGGTAACCGGCCTTCACCGCCAACTGCAGGGCGTAACCGTCCTTGATATTCACCGTACGCATGGGCTCACCGGTGGGATACATGGGAATGGTCTCTTTGCTCAGAACGCCATCGACGTCGAACACCAGTGCTTTTATTTTTGTAAGGTCGTAGTTTATCATTTCAATCTTTTTTTATGTTCATAGCTTTCTGCCGTATGTATCGGCTCACAATGTCATACACCTCGCTGTGGGGCTCGGAAAGCATCGCACGCTGACGATTCATGATGGTTGCATCGCCCCTGCGTGCCGGGCCTGTCTGTGCCTCGTCGGGCGACAGGGTGTGCAGCTTGGCGGCTGTCTCGTCTATCAGCGGGAGCATCACTTCGAATGGTAACCCGTTGCCTTGCAACAGCTCGGCTGCCATGCCATACATGGCGTTGGCGAAATTGCAGGCAAAGACCGCCGCTATGTGCAGATAGGCGCGTTGCTCGCTCGTCGCTCTATAGGCCATGGGGGTCAGCAGGGAGGCCAAACGCATGAGCCTGTCGCAGTGATCATCGCTACACCCCTCGACAAAAATTCCCAATCGCGAGAAATCGACCTCCTTCGCCTTACTGAAGGTCTGCATGGGGTAAAAGACGCCATAGTGACGGGCGCCGGCCTCGGCCCACACATTCATCGGCACGCTACCGGCCGTATGCACTACCAAAGCATCGGGGTAACGGGCAGCGACAAGGCGCGCCACCTGTGGCAGAGCATCGTCGGCTACAGCCGTTACAACAAGGTCGGCATCGGGCAACGAACCGATATCGGTGGCGGCACTGCATTGCAAAAGCGACGAAAGCGCAACTGCCGATTCCTCGCTACGGCTCCACACTGCCAAGGGGCGAATACCCACCTTGCACAGTGCCTTGCCCAGACAGGTGGCGAGGTTACCTGCTCCGACTATTACTATTCTGCTATTTTCCACCGAATTGTCCCACATGGATTTTTTCCCACTGCATGCGCTCCTCGTCGAAAGGCTTGCTCTCGCGCTCTTTGTAACCGATGGCCACAACCGAGAGCACTGCGTAGTTTTCGGGGATGGCAAGCAGGCGTTTCACATTCTCGTCGGCCGAAACACCGTCGGCATCGAAGCGCTTGCGCACCTGCACCCAGCAACTGCCAAGGCCTAGTTCCTCGGCCATCAGCTGTATGAGGATGGTAGCAATGGAGCAATCCTCTACCCATACATCGCTCTTTGTGGTGTCGCCGATAACCACAACGGCCATGGCTGCACCCTCGAGCAGGGCAGCACCCGCAGCCTTGCACATCGACAGCTGGCGAAGCATCTCCTTGTCCTCGACCATGATGAATTCCCAGGGGTTTATGCGATGGCCCGAAGGCGACATCAAAGCCGCTTTCATCAGGTCGCACACTTTATTTTCATCGACGGGCTGCTCGGTAAATCGACGGCAGCTGCGTCTGTTCTTCAACAATTCAAGAAAATTTTCCATATAGCGGAACTATTTAAATTTCTACATTATATTTCGAAACCACAAATTTATAACAAAGCAGGCAAAAAGGCAAACCAAAAAACAAAAAGAAAATCATTTACGTTTATATGTCTGAACAAAAAAATGACGACTATGGCCGAACATCGACAGCAAGGCAGAATATATAAGGTAAAATCGGTGAGAATGGTACGCATTACGGTTTTCACAAACCTGTCGCCAAGGCTATGCGACGCCGAGTACCGTTTCTGCCGCGAAATATTCCGCGAGCACCCCTGCCTGCATCGCAACAAAAGAGCGACTCCCCTATTCCCCGAATTCTGAACCGTCGCCCGTGTAGCAACAACAAAAAAGAGGAGTGAACCCCCAAAGGTTCACTCCTCGCATTTATTTATGAGTAGTTAGATTACTCAACAAAGATTTTCTTGCTCTCTACTGCACCGTTAGCGTAAACTACCTTAACGATATTTACACCCTTAACAGGAGCAGGAATTGCAACACCGTCAGCAGTGTAGTATGTTGTAGAAACTACGTCGTCACCCTCAACATTGATATCGTTGATTGATGTGCCTGCTGAGATAAGACGGAGGTTCCACAATGAGTTACCATCGCCACGCTTCCAGTAAACAATGTGTCCTGCATTACCTGCACCATTGTTGTGGTCCTGAACGTGGAAGCACAAGTTACCATTCTCTGTGTCGTTGTACTCACCGCCACCGGGCAACCAGATATCGAATGCACCATTCTTGTTGAAGAGAACCATGTAGGGCTGAGGTGTATCCTGGAGGAGGAGGTGGAGACCGTACCAGCTTGTACCGCCAGCCTCTTCGGGATCGGGATGAGAAGCATACTTGTTGAACTTGGTGCTCTTGATGTAGAATGCGCTGTTAACCTCCTCGGGAGTGATGAGGCTGTCAGCAAGCCATGCTGCTACCTGAGAATCGTTTGCTGCGCTCTCGAGCTGGATGAGGAACATAGGATCGATGTCTGAGAAGTCCTCGGGAGTAGTTCTCCAACCAAGCTCGTACTCACCACAGAACTCACCACAAGTGTGGGGTTCCATGAAGTAGATAGCCTTTCTTGTCTTCTGAACCTCGATGAATGTGCTGTTGAATGTCTCGAATACATATGTACCCTCAACAACGGGGTTAACCTGAGCGTTCTCAACTGCTGCGATAGCGTCAGAAAGCTTAACTACGAGTGTCTTAGCCTTAGCCTCGTCGTTAGCCTCTACTGCCAACTGTGATTCAGCAAGTACCTGGGGGAATTCGCCCAAACTTGAGTAGCAACCGGGATCTGAGCTCTCTTTGAGGCCAAGACCTTCAGCAGCCTTCACAAGGTTGGTCAACCAGTATGTATTGGGGTTGTCCATTGACATGTGATAGATGTACCACTCACCCTCACCGTCCTTGTCGTTCATGTCGAGTGAAGGAACGTTGTACCAACCAAGGCCACCGCCCCAGTCCTGAGCAATTACATAAGGACAAGCTGTATCCTCGCCGTCAACCTCACGATAAGAATCCTCGACATACTCGTACATTACGAATGAGTAGGGAAGGTTGTCGTTGTTGTTGGGCTCAATCTTAACCTTGGCAGCCTGTGATTTGTATGTAGTTGCAGAACCGCTTGTCCAGTAGTCGGGAGCGTTAGTTCTTGCACTCTGCCAGAATTTACCGTCAGCAAGGCTCTGGATGTAGTATGTACCATCCTCGTCGCCTGTCTTGCGGATTGTGAACGCACAAGGTGACTGGAATGCACCTACGTAGCGGTTGTTGCTTGTGTAGAAACCACCCTCGGCGCCTGTACCCTCCTCGGGATCGCAGTTGAGCATACCGTAGATAGCGTAGAAGCCATTGTCTGAGATCTCAGAGATGTCCTTAACCTGAGCACCGCGGATTGCGTTGTAGTCATCGGGGAAGGGAACTGAAACAGGATCAACTGTCTCGCCATAGTAACCGAACACGAAGTCTGTGGGAGCATCGTCGTAGCCGTTACCACGAGCATACTGGATGTACTTGAAGCCGCTGATAGGCTCGGGAAGTACAATGTCGAGGTAAACGTACTCGCTACCGTCGTAACCGGTGTCATTGTTAGAATCCCATGCCGAGTGGAAGTGGTAGCTGTTGTTTGTATTGTTATCGCAGAGACCGGCGATACCACCTGAATTACCATCGCTAGATTTAAGAGAGTTTGTCTCGAACATATCCTCTGTCAGCTCAATCTTCTCGCCAGTGATGCTGTAGAGCTCGAACTCGTTGATACAAACGAAGGGAATAGATGTACCTGAGAAGTTACGGCCTGATTTTGTCTTGAAGACTGTGAAGCGGAGCTCTTCAACCTCCTCTGTGAGGTAGATGAAGGGAGACTCCCAACGATATACGCTGTTGGTTTTCTCACCGGGAAGACCATCCTTCTCCTGACCAAGACGGAAGGGAAGTGACTTCACGTTAGTGATCTTAGAAGCCCAGAAGCTTGCAAGGATACCCTTAATCTCCTCGATTACGTTGTCAATATCCTCGAGACCTCTGTATGTCTCGGCAACAACATCACCGCGGTCGATAGCGTTCTGCAATGCTACGTCTGCATCCTCGGGATATGAGTTGTTAATCCAGTCGGGACCAGATGAAGTGAGGATAGAACCGTTGTTCAAAGCATCCATGATGGTTGTAACCGAGTCAACCCATGCATAAATGTTCATAGCTGCGTAGTTGGCAGTCTTAGCGCTAAGGCTTGCAGCAGTTGTGATAACAGCGGCAGCAGAAACGTTCTCGGCAGCAAGAATATCCTTAGCCTCGGCAACAGCCGCAACGAGAACATCGTACTGATCCTCAACATAGTCCTCCATCTCGCCGTAAGCAGCGATACGAGCCTCAGCCTCGTCGATAGCCTCCTGAAGCTGGTAAGCTACAGTGTTACCGTTGATGGTAGCCTTGTAAACCGAGAAGTTTGTCGCTGCAACGGCACGGGGCGCTGCCTGGATAGCAGAGTCAGTGTTCACTGTGTGCATCATACGAACATTAGCGTCCTGACCGAGAATAACCGAGTCGTGGTGAGCTGTAAGAGTGAAGTCGCCTTCAACGCTTGCATTGGGCTTGAATGTGATAGCCTCGGCATTATTTGCGTTTGCTGTCCACTCTACGAAGTTAAAGCCACCAGTATTGGTCTTTCTGATGTAGTGGTTGTGGTTAAGATAACGTACCTTGTATGTATCCTCCTCGCCCTCAACGGGGATAAGATAGAATACACCGAAAGCCGAGGGCTGAGCTGTAGCAAGACAGGGAGCCTCGAAGAAACCACCACCGATGTTTGTACGATCGCGATCGGGATCCTCCCAGTCAGCTGAGTGGCCCTCGAGTACGAAGAGTGCACCAGCCTCTTTCAAATCCTCTGTAGAAGTAATCTTCTCAACCGAGAGGTTCTGCTCGGGCATGGGCCAGTACTCTGTACCGGGTGTAAGACCGATGTAAGTAGGCTGGTTGTGGTGGTAGCCGTTACGTGTATCCCACTCGAAACGGAACGATGTGAGGTCGTCGCGCTCAATCTGGAAATCCACATAGGGATAGTACTGATCCATAGGACCACTGCCGTAAGTGGTGTGGAAGTGTGTAGAGATGTTCTTGTCATAAAGACCTTCCAATGAACCGTCGCCGGGGGCTACAGCATTAGAAGTGGGAGTGTAGGTTACCTCGTCGCCGTTCTCGTCGAAGATGCGGAACTCAGCGAGTGACCAGAAAGCCCAACCGGGTGACCATGTTGCACGACCGTTGAAGCCCTCGGGTGAGGGATACGATGAATTTGTGTGGCACACTGTAAGACGAAGTGTAGTAACAGCCTCATCAAATGTGTAAAGCGGCGACTTATATACATAAGTGCTCAGCTCCAATGTACCGGGAAGACCATCAGCAGAGGTAAGTGTGATGGGCCAGGTTGACGACTGTGCCTTACCGAAAAGGGCAACAAACGCCAAGAGACAGGTTAACAATAATTTTTTTTTCATAATAAAAATAATAAAAGGTTTATTTATTAAATTATTTTCCAAAGATATGCTGCACAACATTTTACAACAGCCGCAACCATCTGTAAAAACCCATCTGCAAAATGCCACGCGACACAAACGTGCACCACTTCACAATCGTGCATATTATGGTTGCAAATTAAATAAAAAAAATCAATAGCATAAAATATTAACCGACAAAAGTTTTTCCAAAAACGACATTTAGCAGAAGGGCGCCCACCGAAGGTGCTACCTGTTACATGCAAAGCCACACCGATATACCACCATTCGACGGCATGCCGACACGCATCGTCGCAAAAAAACAGTGCCCGACCATTCAGGTCGGGCGCCGCTATCGGAATAATTTATTATTTCACATATATTTTACGGCTTTTCACCACTCCATTGCGATAGACATATCTAACCACGTTCACACCCTTTACTGGTGTCTGAAGCGCAGTGCCGGAAAGCGTATAGTATGCAACCGAAGCAACCTCGTCGCCATCGGCCACCGGAGTCCCTATCGACGTGCTGTTCGCACGTAGCAGACGCAGGTTCCAAAGGGCTGCACCACCCTCGGTAACATCATAGACCACATAGCCCACCTCTCCGGCACCATCCTGATGGTTGTAGGCATAGATATTCCTGTTTACCGCCGAGGGGTCGTATATCTTGAACGACGCATTACCACTATATTTCACAATGAAGGGCTGCACGGGAGCCTCCGATGTAACAAGAGGCGCGTTCATCGTTTCGGCACCAGCCACATAGAGCCCCGTAGCCACATTCCTTATATAAAATGCGTTGCTTACATCCTCGCTGGACATATATCCGAACGAGAGCCATTCGGCCACCACATCGGAGCCGGCAGCCGAAATAAATTCGAAGCAGAAGGCCGAATCCATCACCTGAGCATTCATGGGGGTATCTTCCCAGCGGTGTATATAGATATCGGAGTTCTTCTCGTCCTTCGCGCAGCTGATTGCCTTTTTTGCGCCCGAGATGACCGCGAAGCGCTCCAATGCACTTTCAATGACATAAACGCCCGCAACCACAGGATTGGTCTGCGCCGAAGCGGCAGCCTCTATCGCCGCATCCAAACGGGCAGCCATGGCAGCGGCAGCCTCGTCGTCGCCCGCAGCCGAAACAGCCTCGGCCTCGGCAATGGTCTGCACAAAGGCCGACATATCCGCGTAACAACCAGGATCGCCGCCCACCGTGATGCCAAGTTCCTTGGCCATCGCAATTGAGGCGTCGAGCGCAAGTAGATTGCAGCTATCCACATTCACACGATAGATGTACCAGTCGCACTGCCCATCGAATTCACATTCATCGAGCGAAGCGAGAGGATTGAGCCCAAGCTCGCCACTCCAATCCTCGAATACAAGGTAGGGGTATTCACCCTCGTCGTCCGCCTCGTAAATGGCAAACGAGCCCGAGAAATTGCCCACGCCACGCGGCGCAATGGTTATCTTCGAAGCCTCGGAACGGAAATTTTTCTTCGCAAAGGTATATTCGTCCCTACCCCAATATGCACCGCTGCTAAGGCTGCGGATATAATATTTGCCGTCGCCGGCCGATTTCAGGGTGTAAGCACACTGCGTATTGAATATAGAAGAGAGCTTCTTCGTGCCAGCATAGAAACCGCCATCGCCCGCATGGCAATTGACCTTGTCGCAGTCGTCCAGTCCGAAGATAGCATAAATGCCATCGTCGGTTATCTGCGAAACATCGCTTATCTTCTCAATCTCCGTCGCACCATATTTTTCGGCAAAGGCTACCGAGTCGGGAGCAACCTTCACACCATATTCACCAAAGATAAATCGCACAGGATTCTCCACGCCCAGCTTATAGCCCTTCTGCGCATAGCGGAAGCAATTGATGGGCTCTTTCAGCTGCACATCGATATAGAAATACTCGGGATTATCGGCATATCCATATACATCGGTGCGGTTGGCATCGAACGCGCCACGCGCAAATGTAGTCGCATCGCCATCGACAAGCGATTTCAACGACGAGCCGCCGAACGTAGTCAGCGAATTCATGGTAATCATATCCTCGCTCAAGGGTATCTTGTTGCCAAGGTTGTCATAGAGCTCAAATTCGGAAATAGATGGCACATCGTAGCCAAGGTACCTTGTAGGGCCGTCGGTCATCACCACGGTAAAACGGAAGGATGAGCACGGCTCGCTCAGATAGTACATGGGCGATTCCCACTCATAGCCGCCATGCGAAGCAAGCTTGCCGGGAAGCTTATCGGCGGGCACACCCACCATAAAGGGAAGCTCCTCGACATATTGTATGCGCGAAGCCCAAAACGCCTGCAACGTAGCATCAAGACTGGCTATAGCCCTGTCTATCTCCGATATCTTTTCTTCGAGGGCGATGGGACACGTAGGAATGGTGAATAAATCGCAAATGACAGTAAGATAATATTGTAGGCGCTGCTCCATATCATCGGGGAATGTACCCTTCTGCCAACTGGAAGCAGAAGAAAGCTCCAAATCGCCATTTTGCAGTCGTTCGCATACCTTATCGAGGGAATCCACTGTAAGATAGGCATATTCAACGCTGTAAGCGGCAATCTCGCCACGCAATTGCTGTTCCAAGTCACATACCTCGCTGTATGTAGCCAAGGGATTGGCTATGCACTTCTCGGCCTTCTCTACAGCCAAAAGCAGCTCGTCATCAATGCAATCCCACACTTCGTTAAGAGCGGGGCCGAATTTGGCAAGCCTATCACGGGCATCATCGACTACAGCCTGCAAACGAGGCGCAAATGCCGCGCCACTTACATCGGCCTTGTAAAGCGTGAACACAGGACTGACGGGGGTATCCGAGCCGCTTATAGTGCCATCGCTGCTCCTTACAGCCGTAGCCAAGCGCATATATCCGTTCTGAACGAGCAGAAGGTTTTTGTCCATCATTTTCAGCTCGAAAGTGCCATCCTCCAACAGCTCGAATGCAACCTCGGCCGCCTCATTCTTATCGGGCGTCCACGACACCTCGGCAGGGCTTGCAGAAGCGGGCTTCGCAATATAATTGTTCAGATTGAGGTATTTCACATAATAGGTATTCTCTTTCCCATCTACAGGGATGAGCGAGAACAGGCCGAAGGGCGATGGCGCGGGCAGGGCCAGACAGGGTGCCTCGAAGAAGCCACCGCCGGGATAGGTACGGTCATACGACGAATAGTGCCACTCGGGGCTGCTTCCTTTGAGCACATACAGCGCCGATTTATCATCGAGAGCATCCATAGCAGTGACCTGCTCTACCGTCATACTCTGCTCGGGACAAGGCATATAATCCGTACCTGGAGTGAGGCCTACATATGTGGGCATATTCGAATTGGAGATGGGGTGCGAGCTCCAGAAGAGCGAAAAACTGCTTATCGGCTCGTCGAATTTCAGTTCCAGATAGTGGTAATTGCCATCGAACGAACCCTTGCCCGATGTGCTCTGGAAATATGTCATGCTATCACCGTCACAAAGCACATTGAGCGACGAATTGGATGCCACCGAATTGGACGACAGCTCAAACGGAACAGAAACCCCGTTTGCATCGTAAACGCGAAGCTCGGCTATAGAAAAATAGGGCAATCCGGGACCACGGCTTGCGCGACCCAAGTACGATGCCTTGGGCATTTCGGTTGCGGTGGTGCGGCACACCGTCAGTCGCACTTTATCGGTACCCTCGTCGAAGGTAAACAGCTGCGATTTATAACTATATATATTCTTGGCAATGGTGTTGTCGAACAGGGGCTGCGAGCCGGGCAAGCCATCGGCAGTCGTCAATGTGACAGGCCATTTGTCATTAGCATTCACGGCAACGACAGCCATCAATACCGCGAGCAACAGGAATACTTTTCTTTTCATATCCGTAATCTGTTTTAATATCCATTCATAATATTTTGCGAATATAGTAAAAAGAGAGAAAAAAATCGTTCCTACATGCAAAAAAGCGTCACAATATTCACCATCGCCCCATTTCGACAGGCACACATTATATTTACCCATAAAAAACGCCGCGATTTTATTCATAATACACGAGCTTTCACTATCTTTGCCGATTGGAAGTAGCAAAAGGAAACAACAAATAACAGAGCAACTACTATGCCTATTATCGATTATAAGAACGTAAACATACAAATTGATTCGAACATCATTTTAGAGGATATTACATTTTCGCTGAACGCCGGCGAATTTGCCTATATCACAGGAGCTGTCGGCTCGGGAAAATCTTCGTTGCTGAAGACCATCTACGGCGAGGTGGATATACACGATGGCGAAGCAATGGTTTTCGACGAATTTTCGATGCGAGGCATACGTCGCAGCAAGTTGTCGGCGCTCAGAAAACGCATGGGCATTGTATTCCAGGATTTCCAATTGCTCACCGACCGCAGCGTACACGACAACCTGGAGTTCGTACTCAACTGCACCGGCTGGGATAACAGCATAGAAAGAGAAAAAAGAATACAGGAGGTGCTCGACCTTGTAGGACTGCCCAAGAAGGGCTATAAGATGCCACACGAACTGTCGGGTGGCGAACAGCAGCGCATTGTGATAGCACGCGCCATTCTGAACCACCCCACCCTGCTGCTTGCCGACGAGCCCACCGGCAACCTCGACAACGAAACGGGTAAAAACATCATGGAGCTATTGCACCGCATATGTCGCGAGGAGAAGACAGCCATACTGATGATTACCCACAACGAGCAGTGGCTCAAGATGTTCCCCGGACGCGAATTCCACTGCAAGGACAAGAAACTGATAGAAAACAACAATACTGAAAAAGAAAACAATATATAATATGAAAGTAATGAAATTTGGCGGAACCTCGGTAGGTTCTGCACCCCGCATGAAAGGCGTAGTGAGCCTTATAGCAGACGGCGAAACAAAAGTAGTGGTACTCTCGGCCATGTCGGGAACAACTAACTCGCTCATAGAGTTCACCAACTACCTGAGAAACGGTAACCCCACAGGCGCAGTAGAGCACATCACCAACCTTCAGAGCAAATATAAACAGACCATCAAGGAGCTGTACAGCAACGAGGAATATGCAGCAAAGGCCAACGAGAAGGTAGGCGAAATATTCAACCACCTGCGTTCGTTCGCATCGCAGCCCCTCACCTCGGACAACGAGAAGGAGATTGTTGCACAGGGCGAAATGATGTCAACCAACATGGTAGCCCTCTACATGGAGGAGCAGGGCATCGATGTCAAGCTACTGAACTCGCTCGAATTCATGCGTTTGAATGCCAACAACGAGCCCAACATGGAGTATATCGCAGAGAACCTCAGCCCCATCATCGAAAGCCGCACCGATGGCAAAATATACATCGCTCAGGGCTTCATCTGCATGAGCAACGATAACCGCATCTCCAATCTGGAGCGTGGTGGCAGCGACTACACAGCAACACTTATCGGTGCAGCCCTTCAGGCCGAGGAAATACAGATATGGACCGACATCGACGGCATGCACAACAACGACCCCCGCATCGTTGAGGGCACACGCCCTGTGCGCCACCTGCACTTCGACGAATCGGCCGAGCTCGCATACTTCGGTGCAAAGATTCTTCACCCCACATGTATCCTCCCCGCCAAGCTCGCCGGAGTACCCGTGCGCTTGCTGAACACAATGGACCCCAAGGCCGAAGGCACACTCATCGACAACAACCTGACCGAGCCCGGCACCATTAAGGCCATTGCTGCAAAGGACAACATTACAGCCATCGGAATCAAATCGGGTCGCATGCTGCTCGCATACGGCTTCTTGCGTAAGGTATTCGAAATATTCGAAAGCTACCGCACATCAATCGACATGATATGTACATCGGAGGTAGGTGTATCAATGTCAATCGATAACACCAACCGTCTTGAGGAGATTACCAACGAATTGCAGAAATATGGTACTGTTACAGTAGATAAGAACATGTGTATCATATGCGTTGTGGGCGACCTCACATGGGAGAACATCGGATTCGAGTCGCGCGCAATGGAGGCTATGAAGGATATCCCCGTACGCATGGTGTCATACGGTGGTAGCAACCACAACATCTCGTTCCTCGTGAGAATGGAAGACAAGGAGAAGGCTCTCCGTGCATTGAGCGCGAACATTTTCAAATAAGAGAAGGCGAACAGAATGAACAATTTACCTATAGATAAGTTCGGCGCCATTGAGACGCCGTTCTACTACTACGATGTCGATGTATTGAAAAGAACCCTCGAGTGTGCATTGCAGGAGGCTGCAAAGCACGAAGGCTTTCACATACACTACGCCATCAAGGCTAATTTCAACCACAAGCTGCTGCAAATAATAAACGCCGCAGGAATGGGCGCCGACTGCGTAAGCGGTGGCGAGGTCAAGGCTGCGCTTGCAGCCGGCATACCAGCCGAGAAGATTGTCTTTGCCGGCGTAGGCAAGACCGAGAAGGAGATTCGTCTGTCGCTCGAAGCGGGAATATTCTGCTTCAATGTGGAGTCGTTGCCCGAGGCCGAGCTCATAAACGAGCTTGCTGCCGAATATGGCAAACGTGCCGACATTGCAATACGAGTGAACCCCGGCGTTGGCGCGCACACACACGCTAACATCACCACCGGACTGGCCGAGAACAAATTCGGTATCAACTACGAACTACTTGGCGAAACCATAGACGCCATCGAGGGAATGAAAAACATCGCCCTTGTAGGATTGCACTTCCACATAGGCTCGCAGATATTGGAGATGGACGATTTTGCCGTGCTCTGCAACCGCATAAACGAGATACAGGAGCTGTTGCACAGCGAAAGAGGCCTTGTACTCCCCCACCTGAATGTAGGTGGCGGATTGGGTATAGACTACAACAACCCCGACGGCAACCCCATCCCCGATTTCGGAAGCTACTTCGGCACATATGCTGCCAATTTGAAGAAATACCCCGGACAGCAGGTGCACTTCGAGCTCGGACGCAGCATCGTGGGACAATGTGGCAGCCTCATCACACGCGTTACATACGTAAAGGAGGGAACATGCAAGAAATTCGTCATTGTCGATGCCGGCATGAACGACCTTGTGCGCCCCGCGCTCTATCAGGCCTACCACGAGATAGACAACCTGACCTCGAACAGCAACGCAGAGAGCTACGACATCGTAGGCCCCATTTGCGAATCGTCGGATGTATTTGCCAAGGAAAGAATGTTGCCCGCAACAAAACGCGGCGACATACTGGCTATACGTTCGGCCGGAGCATACGGCGAAGCGATGGCATTCGGTTACAACTGCCGCGAATTGGCCAAGGCCTATCTATCGACAGACCTCGTAGAACAGTAAACGCACAAAACACAATAAAACAGGGCGTGTCATTTCACTTGACACGCCCTGTTTATATATCTGTCACCATCGGCTATTCGAATCGAATGGCCTTCGTAGGCTCAATGCGCGAAATAATCATCGAAGGCACAACGAGCATCGCAGCCGAAAGCACGAACATCGCAATGTTCAACGGTATGAGCCACCATGTAAATTCCACCGGCACACTATCCATGTAGTACATCTCGGCATCGAGCTTCACCACTCCCCATTTATACTGCACCACGCAGCATGCCAACGCCATGACATTGCCCCAGAACATGCCGCGCCCTATTATGAGCATGGCGTAGTAGAGGAAAATGCGGCGAATGGAAAAATCGCGAGCGCCCACCGCCTTCAGCACACCTATGAGGTTGGTCTTCTCCAATATCAGTATCAACAGGCCCGAAATCATAGTGAAACCGGCCACGCCAAGCACAAGCACAAGAATCACCCACACCGTTCCATCCAATATGTCGAGCCACGCAAACAGGGCGGGGTTCATTTCCTCCACCGTCTGCACATAAAGCTTCTCGTTGGTCTTAGCAACCTCTATATCCATTACACCGGCCACCGAATCCCTCGCCTGCTCCATAGCATCGTAGTCGGCAAGCGTCACCTCGATGCCCGTGCATTTGTCATTGTCCCATCCATTCAGACGGCGCACTGTATATATATCAGTGATAACCATCACATTGTCCATTTCGGATAGGTTGGTTTCGTAGATACCGCAGACGCTAAAACGACGCGCCTTCACACTCTGCTGAACAAAATAGACGTTCACCTTGTCGCCCACACCGACGCCCATTCTGTCGGCAATCACCTGCGAAATAAGGATATCACCCGAAGCAGCCGTATCGCCGAAAAGCGGCAGTTCGCCACCCTTCAGATAGTCGGAAAAGAAAGAGAGGTCGTAATCGGCGCCGACGCCTTTCAGTATTATACCGTCGAACTCGTCGCCCGAGGCCAGCAGTCCCGGCTTCTGCACATAGCACTGCGCGTGACTGACGCCGGGCACATTTCCAAGGGCCGCCATCAGCGAATCGGTGACCGTAACAGGAGCCTCACCGCGTATGGTGCCTTCGTAATTGCGCACCTGAATGTGCTGTCCGAAGCCTATTATCTTGTCCCTTACCTGGTGCTTGAAACCGGTGATGATGCTCACCGACAAAATCATCACCATGATGCCGACAGCAACGCCCCACTGCGCAATGAGCACAGCTGGTTTCGATATTCTTTTCGTACCCTTGCGCGAGCTGAAAAGACGGCGGGCAATGAACAATTCGAGTTTCATAGGGGAAAATTCACATGCGAAGATAGTGCATTTTGCGGGCAAGGGAAAATATATGATAAAACTTTTTCGGTGGGCTCGGGATTTATTGTTATAAATTCAAACACATTCTGAAAAAACTTACTATTTTTGCATCTGCAAATAAAAAAAACAGAGATATGTTAGAGAGCTGGTTTGAATGTAAAGTAACTTACGAACGTCCCGGAGAGAAGGGCGCAAATACAAAAGTAAACGAATCGTACCTGATGAAGGATTTCACATTTACAAGCGTAGAGAAACGCCTCACACTTGAATTGCAACCCTTTGTAACAGGCGAATTCAATATAAACGAGATGAAGCGCGTCAAGTATGGCGAGATTGTAGATACACAGGACGAGACTGCCGACAAATGGTACAAATGCAAGATAATGCTTGTAACCATTGACGAGACAAGCGCCAAGGAGAAAAAGACCGCCGTATTGATGCTCGTCAAGGCCGAGAGCGTACCCGATGCCATCAGCCGTCTGAACATACACATGAAGACATCTGTTATGGACTACGAACTGACATCGGTCAACAACAGTCCCATTGTAGATATATTCCAGTACGAGGCTATTTAACCATGAGCGGCATCACCGAAAGACTGAACGCTATACGCACGACCATACCCGAAGGGGTGTGCCTGCTGGCCATTTCGAAATACTACCCCGTGGAGGCGATAGAGGAGGCCTATAATGCCGGTCAACGCGATTTTGGTGAGAACAAGGCCCAAGACCTTGTAGTAAAAGAGCAAGCACTGCCCAAGGATATACGTTGGCACTTCACAGGCCACCTGCAGAGCAATAAAATAAAATATATCGCTCCGTTTGTGTATATGATACACAGCATCGACAGCCTGCAACTGCTCAAGGAGATAAACAAGCACGGTGCCAAGGTAGGTCGCAAAATAAACTGCCTGCTACAGATACACATAGCCAGGGAGGAGAGCAAATTCGGTTTCACCCCCGACGAGTGCTTGGCCATGCTCGAGAAGGAGGAGTGGAAAGAACTCCAGAACATCGAAATAAGAGGGCTCATGTGCATGGCAAGCAACACCGACGACATGTCGCAGGTGAGGGATGAATTCAGCGCCGTAAAAAACCTGTTCGACCACATAAAGGAGAGATGGTTTGCCCAATCGACCTCGTTCGACACCATATCGGCAGGAATGAGCGGCGACTACATCACCGCCATGGAATGTGGAAGTACATGCGTGCGCATCGGTTCGAGCATATTCGAAGGCTGAAAGAATGAATTGATACATATAAAAAAATAAGAGCACTCAAGTGCTCTTATTTTTTTTCGCATATATTTCGTCGTATATAAATGGCAACAACACAAAGAGCCATTTCACTAAAAAGACATCGAAAACAGCCAACCCCATGTGCCCTACCGTTGCCATGAAGAGCGCGGCGGGAACCAGAGCCAGCAACGACGCGGTGTGAAACCTAAAGCGGCTGCACATGGCCTCAACCACATCATCCACATTGCGAAACGAGCCATAAACAATGCCGAAGACAACGGTGACAAAAAACAGCGCACCGAACAGCAGGAACAGCCACCCTTTGAACAGCGGCGAATCGAAAAGCACACCTGTGATGCTGTTCGATATATTCAACGGATAGATGGTTGCCACCACAAGCGCAAACAGGCACAGGAGCGCGGCTGCAAAGGCCGACAACAAGGCTCGACGCATGCGCATCGACAAGTGGCCAGCGCCGACCAATCTGCGCACGACGTTCAACACCTCGCATCTATCCACGAGGCCTATCATGGCCAGTATCAATATTATTTTACCCCACGGAACAGACGATATTGCCTCGACCGACGAAGCCACAAACCATCGTATTCCCAACGACGAGGAGAGGATAAGCATCTCGCCATCGCCCAAAAGGAGCGACAGCAGCCCGTCAATCAAGGAATAGAGCCACAGAAGCGGCGGCAGCAACGAGTAAACGACTATCGGCAGATTGGCTAATTTACGTCTATTCATCGGCCTCGAGATTCTCGATGTTTATAAGGTTCAGTTCAATGGCACGCACCACCAGACGGGTTACATTGACACCACGCTGCTCGCTTGGCGGGAACAGACGCGCAATGAGGTCGCCCTGGCGCTTCTCCAACGATTTTATGCTGAACGGCATGTTCGGCAGGTTGGTAATCATCTCCTTGGTGTAGCCCAAGGCAAGGTGACGGAGGAAACACTCGTCGTAACGGTCTATATCGTACTCGATGACCGCACGGCGACGGCCCATTTCGCGCATCACCTCGTTGCGGAAACGAGCCACTATCTTCTCGAGTATCGGTTGGTTGAACACGTAGCGTTTGCCCGACATAACGCTACGGATTTCGTTCTTGGTAAGAAGCTCGCCCGTCTTCAGTACTATACCGTCGGCGCCGGCATCGAGCACATCTACCCAAAGCTTCTCGTTCAGCAGCTCGCCGGTAAAAATGAGCACCTTCACATCGGGGTACATGCGTTTCATCTTGGCACAAATCTCGACGCCGATGGTGGTCGAACCACCCAGTCCAAGATCGAGCAGCAACAGGTCGGGCTGCTGCTTTTCCATCAAGGGCCACAATTCGGCCTCGTTCATTGCCGTGCCTATAATCTCGGCTTCGGGTATCTCGGTACGAAAAATTTCCTCGGTGCCCTTGAGCTCGAGCTTCGCATCCTCTACAATTATCACATTGAATTTTTCGCTCATATCAGCTATCTATTTACCATATCATTTGGGCAGAGTGAAACAGATTACAGTACCGTCGTTGCGGTCGTAAGCCTCCATTCGGCCACCATATATTCCCATAAAATCTTCGTGCATGCGAACAATCTCCTTGGCAACAAGGAAGCCTGTTCCCGACAACGAATCGCCGCCAGCCACCAGGTTGTGCGACGATGGCATGAACATGAGCGACAGCTCTTCGCTGCCCAAATGCCTACGCTCGTCGAGTATCTCCACGCACAACTGCCCATTCTCGGGCCTTGCACTTATCTGCAACGCGCCATCACCACCGGCAGCCACAAGCTCTGCCAGCAACGACTCCATGAGAAAGAGCACCAAATCCCTGTCACCATGGAACATTTCGCCCGATGCGCGATATTGCAAATTTAATGAAATTCCAACACGTTTGGCGCGTTTTTTAGCAAAAGTAATGCTCTCGCCTACAATTTCGTCGATAGACAAGCGGGCCACATCGAAGGTGGCATCACTCGGTTTCTCGGCCGCACATGTAATGAGAACGCCATAGACGGAATTATAATATTCCATCAGTTCGAACATGACCGCCACACGCTCCTTGCGCGATGCATCGTCGCCACCCTCGGCCATGAGGCGCATTACGAGGTCGCGTATGCGGCTCGGGTAGTATATCGTCTCGTGCTTTATCATTGACAGCGAGTTATCCATCACCTGATTCTGCACATGCAACATATTTTCTTCGTATTTTATCCTGCGGTTCTCCTCGACCAGTTCGTCGAAATTGCGGTATTCGCGCTCCATGCCCACAGCCGCATGATAGCCCGCCGAAGCCACGTAGCCAACAACCACTTCGAGCATCAGGCGCTCGTTGAACGAGATTGCATTCACCGCCTCGAAGGCCACTACTCCAACGCATTTGTTACCCTCGGATGCAGAGACCAGCAATGGGAATAGCACTATCCTGCCATTGGCCACAACCGACATTTTCTCGTCCTCGAAGGCTTTCTGCATGTACAATTTCAGATGCTCGTACCCCGAGGGCGACGACGATGCATATTGCAGTTTGCCACCCGCCGCATCGCTTATAGCAACCTCGACCGCCGAGATACGCAACAGCTCGCTCAACGAGTCGAACAGCTCGTTGGCCAGCAAGGCAGCCAGTTCGCCCACCTCGAAGCGTGTGCCGTTTATTATTTTCAGCATGCGACGGTTCACCTCGAGTGCCGTGTACATGTTCATGCGGTTTATCACGCAGTTTTTGAAATAATAGAGCAACGAGGCTAGCACAATAACCAGCAACACGGTGAAACAGAGCACCACTGCCACCTGACAAATATTGGCCTGGCGGCGCGCTGTCAGATAGAACACCTCGAGCTCTTTATCTTCGTGCACCAGGCGATAGAGCGCCGTGTAGGCATTGTTATTGTAGCGGTAATCGTCCCAATATTGCAAAGCGAGCATAGCCACCGCCGACTCGTTGCGAACATCGAGGATATTGTAATAGACCTCGTCCATGAGCGAATCGAGGCCAAAGCCCTCGTGCCACCACTGCACCTCGGCAGCCTCGCCGCTACCGCTGAGCACCAGCTTGTTGCCATTGCCGCCATTGGCCGCATAGAAACTATTCAGTTCGTCGAGCACGCGACCGGCATAGTAGAGCGTATTTTCGAATTGCCCGCTCACATTGGATAGATACACTGAATCGGCAAGCGAGGTCACATGACCGAGCGGCCGCTGGGCATACAGCGCACAGGGCACAAACGACAACAGCACGAGCAAGGTTCTGATAACGCCACGCGGCAAGCGGAACGAGAAACGACTGCCGACACCCTTTTCGCTCTCTACGTTCATGCTGCACACCGAGAAGAAGGAGTCGGTTTTCTTGTATTTCTCTATGATTCCCTTGCAGTTCATAAGGCCGAAGCCACCACCCTTGTTCTTGCGAACAGCGTCGCCGCCATCGGCTCCAATGGTCGATGCATCGTAAACCTTTTCGTCCATGATGGTGCGGATGTCATCGGCCGAAAGGCCCACGCCACTATCCTTGACCGATATTTCCACATAGCTATCCGCGCTGTCGGCCGTAACCTCCACCACACCACCCTCGGGGGTGAATTTAGAAGCATTCTCGGCCAAGGTATTTATCATGAAAAGGGTGAGCGCCTTGTCGGCTTTCACTACCGCCGTCGTGGGGCGTACATTCAGTTTGATACCCTTGAGCATGAAGGCTTGGGCGCTCTTTGATATTATATCGAACAGCTCCTGCACGGTAAAATTCTCTATATTAAGGCTCAACTCGCCACGGCGCATCTTAATCCAACGCTCGAGGATGGTGTTCAGCTCGCCTATCTTATCGGTAAGCTCGGCAACATATACAAGGCGCTTGCTCAATGCAGCGGCATCGTCGTTGGCTACAGAGGATATTTTCCTTAGCTCGTTGTACATTCTGTTCATATAGGGCCTGATGCCCGATGCCACCGACAGGGCCGCACGCTTCATCACATTATCTCTTTTGTGCTCGCGCAGGTTCATTGCATAGGAGAGGTTCAGCTCCTCGATGCGCATGCGCTCGTCGCCCATATCGACGAGCTTGCACGACTCCACCTTGGCCGCCTGCACATATGGCACAACAAGCTTCACAAAGGCGTTTGTATCGCCCGACGGCTTGCGCGAATAGACCAAACGCATTACCGTGGAGTCGTCTATCGGGTAGTCGCTCACAAATTCGCCCTCTGACGGTTCGTCGGGAGCGACCAACAAAAGCTGCTGCAATTCGCCGGTTATGGAACGCAACGACTGCGACAACAACGCAGAGAGGTGGCTGTTCACATCGTCGCTATCCACAAATTCGCGCGTCAGGGGGAAGCGTGCCAGCTCTTTGCACAGCGACAGCAGACGCATCAGATTGGATGTGTATCTTCTGTTGCGACGACGCCATCGTTTCAGCAACACGACGAAAAGCACCAACGCCACGACAATGACGCCACAGAGCACCAAGATCATGCGAAGCATGCGCTTTGCACCGTCGGCAGCGCTCTTGGCGCGGCTCTCTATCTCGCGGTTCTGTCGTATGACGCGAAGCAGGTCGAGATAGCTGTTGCGGTTCATATCCGATGCCTCCTTGTCGCCCAACGCCGCATAGGCACACGACACCTCGTTGCGGATGAGCAACATGCACTCGGGGATATTTATCATGCCCTCGATAGACATGCGCATAATCTCCAGCGAATCCTCGGCCTGATAGAGCATATAGCGGGGCAATGTATCCAACGCGGGATAGTATTCAGCGTAATATCTGTTTACCTCGTCGATGGCTATATCCGAAATATCAAGAGAGGTTTCGTATCTGCCGGCATAAATGTGGCACGAGGCCAGCAGGGCCAAGCCCTTGATGACCATATAGCGGTCGCCGCAATCGGCAAATTCGTCTAATGCCTGCTCGGCAAGATGGCACGACAAATCGTCCAGCGCCACGGAATCGCCACACAATCGCACAAAGCGACCGGGCGAAAGCGCATAGAGAGAATCGACGACTACCGAATCGCGAAGCATCATCGAGGTCATCAGCTTATAGTGGGCCGACAACCATTTGTAGCCCGCGGTTTGCGACTGTGTCACTCCGCGGAACAGCGAGGCGAACCTATCGGCAAGCGTCTTTGTACGCAGCGACGAGGTTGCCAATCCCGCCATAAGCGCCGAGGCCGTATCGGGCACCTGGGACAACAAGCCGGTAACCTTGCCAACGGCCTCCTGGTACTCCTTGTATAGTCCAAGGCCGGCAAAATAGTTGGCCGACACGGCATTGTAGTCTATCAGAAGCCTGTTGAAACGCAGCACGTAGATATCGGAAAGCGAGGCCATCTCCTCGTCGATGCGATGGATGCTGCGCATGGCGTCGGCACGATAATCGAAGAATTCCTTGTTTGCCGACACCCTGTTGCACAGGCGCATCATGCCCACATTGGCCTCGAGGCGGTCGAGCTCGTTCGACGCGGTGGATATCACGCTGTCGTATATGGCCGCCGCACGCTTGTAGTCCATCTCCATCATGGCTACATAAGCCTTGCTGTTCATAAGGAAGGCCATGCAATCGACATCGTCCTCGGCCTGAATAACGCTATCGACCACTGAGCCGAAAAGTTCCATTCCCATGTAGCGCATTGAGGCAAGCTCGTTATGCAACGAGTCGCATCGCTCGCCTGAATGGAACGATGTAAAATTATTGCATGCCGTAGTCAGCGACAACAGCAACAAAAGCAATAGCGCATGGAACTGCCTCATAGTGGGGATATATCTGTCGCTAAGATAATACTTATCGCGCAAATTCGGAAATATGCGCCTCTTTTTGCAGTATATTTAGCTACACAGACGCCAATAAAACGGTGCGATACAAAAGAAACGACCCCGCGTAATCACTACGGGGAGTCGTTCGGGGAATTGAATGATTAAGAAAAAGTAATATCTTTTGTATCAGAATTGCTCTATTCCTTTTCATTCATATAACATTAAAGGGATATTTTTGTTCGCCATAAACAAAAAAAGAGGCTTCCCATGATGGAAAGCCTCTCTATGTTATAGAAAAGTATTCTATATTATTCAGCAGCAGCCTCAGCAACTACAGTGAAAGGAACCTTAACAGAAACCTCTCTGTGCAATTTGATTGTTGCTGCGTACTCGCCTACCTCCTTAGCTGCGTCAACAACGATGATCTTGCGATCGATTTCGAAGCCGAGCTTAGCAAGCTCCTCAGCAATCTGGATTGAACCTACTGAACCGTAGATAGCACCTGTCTCGCTAGCCTTAGCTGCGATTGTCAATGCTACGGGAGCAAGTTTTGCTGCCAACTCCTCAGCGTCAGCCTTAATCTTAGCCAACTTGTGAGCGCGCTGTTTCAATTCCTCAGCCAAAGCCTTCTTTGCAGAAGGAGTAGCTACAATTGCTTTTCCGGTAGGAATCAAGAAGTTACGACCGTAACCATTCTTCACCTTAACGATATCATTCTTGTATCCAAGATTGATAACATCTTCTTTAAGTATAATCTCCATATATTGTTCCTCCGAATTTATTATTTCATCAAATCAGTTACAAAGGGCAGCAAAGCCAAGTGACGAGCACGTTTAACGGCCTGTGCGATACGACGCTGGAATTTCAATGAAGTACCTGTGATACGACGGGGAAGCAACTTACCCTGCTCGTTCAAGAATTTCTTCAAGAATTCGGGATCTTTATAGTCGATATACTTGATGCCATTCTTTTTGAAACGGCAATATTTTTTCTTTTTGATATCTACCGAAGGCGGGGTCAAATATCTGATTTCCGAAGGTGTCTGTGCCATAATTAATCCTCCTTTTTAGCTTTTAAACTTCTTCTCTTGGCAGCGTACTCTGCTGCATACTTATCTAACTTAACAACCAAAGAACGAATTACGCGCTCGTCACGACGATACTGCAATTCGAGTTTTGAAATTACTGTAGGAGCTGCATTGAACTCGAACATTACATAAAATCCGGTTGTTTTCTTCTCGATGGGGTAAGCCAATTTCTTAAGACCCCAGTTCTCTTCATTGACAATCTCTGCGCCTTCGGCAGTGAGGATGCCTTTGAATTTCTCTACCGCTTCCTTCATCTGAACCTCAGACAAAACGGGAGTTAAAATGAAAACGGTTTCGTATTGATTCATACTAATTAATAAATAGGTTAAACATTCGTTTTACTAAACGCGGGTGCAAAGGTAGGTATTTTTTTTTATTCTACAAAGCTTTAGCACAATCTTTTTATATTTATAGCATAATTCAAGGCACACAGACAAGCACGAGAAGGATTTTCACCGACACAAACAACCTTAAAAACCCTTCGGAGACATCAAAAACCAGTCGCAGGTCATTTTTGGGGAATAGCGATAGATATACGCATCCCCAAACGACCATTAAATACTGTCGAACAGACAAAAATGGCGCCCGAGGGTGAATATTCCACAACAAAAATCAATGGCGATTGCAATAATTTCAAAACTATTCTCTGAATTTTCAGAAAAAAATTTCGTTCTCTGAATAATTATGTGTTACTTTGTAAACGGAAAATAATATTAAACAATATAAACGCTATGAATTCCAATCTTAAAATGCTTGGTCTTGCCCTCATCATCATAGGTGCAATACTGTTGATACTCAGTTATTTCCTTGGCTGGACCAATAACAACGCAGTGCAGTTCGGTTCGCTTTCGGCTATGATTGTAGGCCTCATCGCTTACATCATTTTCAGCAAAAAGGCTCTCGAGGAGAACAAGTAAAACCGACACCAACATTCAATAACGCAAAAAAAGGAACTCCATTGGAGTTCCTTTTTTGCGTTTATTACGATTACCCGCGACGCCAACCGCCGCAGGCAATCACATATATCAGGCATCCTGCTCGGGAGTGATGAGCTTATAGCCCTTGCCGTGGATGTTTATAATCTCGATGCTCTCGTCGGCCTTCAGATGCTTGCGCAGCTTGGTGATATAGACATCCATGCTTCGTGCATTGAAGTAGTTGTCGTCAATCCAAATGGTCTTGAGTGCAAAATCGCGTTGCAAAATCTCGTTGGCATGCGCACACAACAGGCCCAGCAGTTCAGTTTCCTTGGTGGTGAGCTTTGTCTGCTGTCCATCAATCGACAGCAACTGCTTCTGTGTATCGAACTGGAAGCGACCGATTTTATACACCGAGCTCTCCTTGTTCTTCTTGCCACAGACGCGACGCAAAATAGCCTCGATGCGGAAAACAAGCTCCTCCATGCTGAAAGGCTTGGTGATATAGTCGTCGGCACCAATCTTGAAGCCTTCGAGTATATCCTCCTTCAAGGTTTTTGCAGTGAGGAATATTATGGGGATATTCGAATTGGCAGCGCGAATCTCCTGAGCAAGTGTAAATCCATCCTTGATAGGCATCATTACATCGAGTACACATATATCGAATTTTCCTTTAAGAAAAGCCTTGAAACCAGCATCGCCATCGGCGCACAGCTCGGCGTTATATCCTTTTGCCTGTAAATACTCTCTGAGCAACATTCCGAGGTTCTCGTCATCCTCGCACAGCAAAATACTCTGTTTCTCTTCCATAATTTTTTATTTTAATGGTAATACAATTATAAAATTTGTTCCTATGCCCATCTCGCTCTCGGCACGGATGCTACCCCTGTGCGCCTGTATAATCTGCTTGACATAGGCGAGGCCAAGACCGAAGCCCTTCACATCGTGTATATTTCCGGTCTGCACTCTATAAAATTTATCAAATATCTTTTTCAGGTTGTCCTTGCTTATTCCAATGCCGTTGTCCTGGATGGAGAGCATGAAATTGTCGTTCGAATTCCATGTGTGAATATTCAGCAACAGGGGCTCGTCCTGTCGTTTATACTTCACCGCGTTGTCCATCAGGTTGAACACCACGTTGGTGAAATGCATTTCATCGACATAGACAAAGGGGTCCTCGGCCTCGAGGTTCGAGATGATTTTTCCACCACCCTGCTCCACCTTTACGGCGAAGGTATTTATAACTCCGTTTATAAGCTCGTTGGCATCGAGTTCCTTCATCTTGAGCGACGCATTATCGCTATTCTCGAACATCGACATCTGCAACACCTTGTCCACCTGGAAACGAAGACGCTTGGTCTCGCTGGTTATCACCCCCGAGAGCTTTCCGAACATCGAAGGCGATTTTGCGACCGAAGGATCCTGAAGCATCTGCGCAGCCAACGATATTGTGGAAATAGGCGTCTTGAATTCATGCGTCATATTATTTATAAAATCGTTTTTAATCTCGGACACCTTCTTCTGCCTTATGAACAGATAGACAGTAATAAAGAATGTTACCAGCAATACCATGATAAGGATTGTCGAAGGTATCATAAATTTAACCGAATTATAAATATATTTGTTCAGCGTGGCGGCAGGAAACGATATTTCGAGCACGCCCATGCGGTTCGGCGGGTCGTTCTTGAAAAGCAGTTCCTTGTAGGCGTTATTGTCGTCGCCGTCGCGATACTCGGCGCAACGGTAAATCTCCTTGCCGTCGGCACCCAGCACCCTCACATGATAGGGCAGGTCTATGCCGTTGCTCTCGAGCTCGGCCTTCAGGTCCTGATGAAGTTTTCTGAAATTCACTCTGTGGGACAAGGGCTTTTCGCTTGCCTGATAGAGCATGTTATACACCACCTCGTCGAGCAGAGCACGCTGGTACATGTATCGTGTCTTGAGCGTTTCGAGCGAAAGGCGCTGCGCCTCTTTAAGCGTCATCTGTCGCTTACTGGACGAGCGGTTAACCTTGGTCAACGGGTTGGCCGGGTTGTTCATGATGGTCTTCATTTCGAAAACCGACTGAATATTTCCATCGTCGGAGGTCACGAAATAGCTATGCTCAAGCTCCAGCACATTGTTGCTGTTAATATTTGATTTCTGAATATCTTTCTGAATGTTTTTCGTCAAGTAGTATTTCATTTCGGAAAGCTCCAGATTGTATGCAGTCTGGTAAAGACTGCGGCGCACACCCTCGTCGAAATGCTCGCGACGCATGCGTCCGATTGCGTTGATATAATCGACCTGCATGTACAGCAGTCCTAGGCACGAGAGCACCATCACTGCACCAATTATCCATATCGTCATCTTCTTCATGCCGCAAATATATCAGAAGATATCGGTTAAACCTAACAACTTAACACCATTTAATTTCTTTTTTTCTTAAATTAACAATAAACAGATTTATAATTAACAAAAAAGCAACCATAAATGCAATATTAGCTAAAATACAGAGAAAACAGAATGTGTTTTAAGTTAAAAACAAAAAAACGGCCGCCAATTTGTTTGGCGACCGTTTTTCTATCTTTTTTTTAATTTTATTCCTCGTCCTTAACAGAGAACTCCTTGATAAGCTTCTCCTGAACATCGGTAGGAACAAGTTCGTACGATGCGAATGACATAATGAACGAAGCACGTCCACCGGTAAGAGAGCTGAGAGCTGTTGAGTATGATGACAACTCCTTCAAAGGCACTTTTGCAGAAAGCTTTTCGTAACCGTTCTCGCTGCTCATACCCATGATAAGACCACGACGTCCCTGAAGGTCGCTCATAACATCACCCATCTTGTCAGAGGGTACGAATACCTCTACATCATATACGGGCTCAAGGATTTTGGGAGCTGCCGAGCGGAACGCCTCACTGAAGGCATTACGTCCTGCGAGCATGAACGAAATTTCGTTCGAATCAACCGGGTGCATCTTACCGTCGTAAACGATAACTCTCACGTCGCGAGCATATGAGCTTGTAAGAGGACCCTGCTCCATTCTCTCCATTACACCCTTGAGGATAGCGGGCATGAAGCGTGCATCGATAGCACCACCTACAACGCTGTTTACGAATACCAGTTTGCCACCCCAATCGAGCTTAACCTCCTCGGTGCCTTTGGGAGTAATCTTGAACTCCTGACCGTTGAAACGATATACATCGGGCATGGGTACTCCCTCTTCGTAGGGCTCTACAATCATGTGAACCTCGCCGAACTGACCTGCACCACCCGACTGTTTCTTGTGACGATAGTCGGCACGAGCCGCCTTAGTGATTGTCTCGCGGTAGGGAATCTTGGGCTCTTCGTATTTAACGAGCATTTTCTCTACATTTACAAGACGCCACTGCAATGTGCGCAAGTGGAACTCACCCTGACCATATACAATGGTCTGACGAAGTTCCTTAGACTGCACAACTACCCATGTAGGATCTTCCTCGTGCATACGATTAAGAATCTGCATGAGCTTCTCCATATCAGACTCCTTCTGGGGCTTGATAGCGCGAGAATATTTAGATGCGGGATATTTAACGAGAGAGAAACGGTGGCTGCAGTCCTTGTCGTTGAGGGTATTACCAATCTTGATATCCTTCAGCTTAACGGTACAACCAAGGTCACCTGCCTTCAACTCATCTACCTGTACACGGTTGGCGCCTGCGCAGCAGAAAATCTGCGAAATGCGTTCCTTAGAGCCACGGTCGATATTTACAAGGTCTGCACCGGCTTTCAAAGTACCGCTCATCACCTTGAAGTAATTAACCTCACCGATGTGGGGCTCTACAGCGGTCTTGAAGAAGAAGATTGAAGTGGGAGCATTGCTGTCATAAGGAACAGTCTCGCCATCGGCGTTCACGGGCTGGGGCATATCGTCAACCTCGGGAGCCACGTTAGACAAGAACTCGAGCAGACGGCTCACTGCAACATCGGTAGCAGCCGAGCAGCAAAGCACGGGATATACGCTGCCTGTTGAAAGACCCAAACGAGCACCCATACGGATTTCGTCTGTTGCAAGGTCGGCCTCGTCGAAGTATTTATCCATCAATTCCTCTTTGTTCTCGGCAGCCATCTCAACCAACTTGGTGTGCATGTCGATAGCACGGTCAAGCTCAGCAACGGGAATATCCTCTACAATGGGAGCCTCGCCTTCGGCTGTCCATGTAAGCTTCTTCATAAGAAGAACGTCGATGATAGATTTAAATCCGGGGCCTGTCTGAAGGGGATACTGCACGGGGCAAACCTTGGGGCCATAGATATTCTGCAACTGCTCGACAACCATGTCGTAGTCACATTTTTCGTGATCTACCTGGTTCACTACGAACATCACAGGCTTGTTCATCTTCTTGATATAGCGGAAGCAGTTCTGAGTACCTACCTCTACACCGTACTGACCATTGATAACCATCATGGCAAGGTCGGCTACTGTCATTGCCGACACGGCACTACCAGCAAAATCATCGGCTCCGGGGCAGTCGATAAGATTCAATTTCTTACCATTCTGCTCAACCTGAAACACAGTAGAGAACACCGAGTAACCATACTCCTGCTCAACAGGGAAATAGTCGCTCACAGTATTCTTGGCCTCAACAGTTCCTCTACGTTTTATAATACCACTCTCAAAGAGGATGGCCTCTGTGAGGGTGGTTTTACCAGAGCCTGAACATCCAACAACGGCGATGTTCTTGATTTCGTTAGTTTGATAAGTTTTCATATTGCTGTTATTTTTACATTTTATTATTGTGTTATAAAACAAAAGTGGCGCCAATATAGAGAATATAAAGGAAATTTGCAACAAGAAGGCCGTTCTTTTTTATAAAACGACAAAAATATTTTAACTTTGTCAGCAAATTGCATATCGAAGTATGGCTGGCATATACATTCACATACCATTTTGTAAACAGCGTTGTCGCTATTGTAGTTTCTTCTCGTCGACACACGAGGAGAAAAAAAGCGCATATATCGACGCACTTTGCATGGAATTGGTGCAGCGCAAAGGCTACGTAGAACTACCCCGAATAGATACCATATATTTCGGCGGTGGTACACCGTCGGCTTTGAGCCGCGAGGATTTCGAAAAAATATTCCGAACCATACATGAGCACTATCGGGTATATACCGACGCCGAAATAACCCTCGAGGCAAACCCCGACGACCTGACGCCCGAATACACAGCCATGCTGCACGCCCTGCCCTTCAACAGGCTGAGCATGGGAATACAGAGCTTCGACGACAGACTGCTCAAGCTACTAGGACGCCGCCACGACGCGCAACGCGCAATAGATGCCTTCGGCAATGCACGCGCCGCAGGGTTCAACAACATAAGCATCGACCTGATGTTCGCCCTGCCCGGCTCCACGACGAGCAGCTGGCAGCACGACATAGAGAGCGCACTGGCACTGAAGCCCGAACACATATCGGCCTACAACCTCACCTACGAGGAGGGCACATCGCTCTACCGCGCAATGCAGAGCGGCTCCATAACACCGCTGAGCGAGGAGGAAAACCTCGAGCAATTCGGTATGCTCATTGAGCAGATGCCACAAGCCGGCTACCGCCACTACGAAATATCGAACTTCGCCCTGCCCGGACGCGAAAGCCGCCACAACAGCAGCTACTGGCACGACATACCCTACATAGGCTGCGGCGCGGCAGCCCATTCGTACGACGGCAACAACCGCCAATGGAACATCGCCGACATCGACCTATATATAAAAGGTATAACAAGCGGCGAATCGCAGTGCGAAATAGAGATACTGAGCGAGGAGGAAAAATACAACGACGCCATACTCACACGACTGAGAACAGCCGACGGCCTGCCACTGGATTGGTTCAAGGAAAAATTTTCGGAGAAGCTCTACCGCCACATGAGCACAACGATAGAAAAGCACATGCAGCGCGGCACGCTCACCACAGGCGACAACGGCAACATAAGATTGGCGCGCGAAGGCATATTCATAAGCGACGCCATAATGCGCGACCTTATATATATAGATTAACCAATAAAATAACGCAATATGAAAAAATCACTTATCATCATCGCAGCCATAGCAGCGATATCGGGCGCAAACGCGCAATCGATCTACTACCAGGACAAAGGCAACGTAGATATGGCACGCCACACACTCCGCAAGGATGTACTAAGAAAGGAATTCGTGTTGCCCAAGGTGAACGGCTACACGGTTTACAAATCGGATCTTCACAGCCACACAATGTTCTCCGACGGCCATGTAACCCCCGAGTACCGAGTACGTGAGGCGTGGATCGACGGCTTGGACATACTCGCCGTAACCGAGCATGCCGAGTATCGCCCCATGGAGCGCAGCATGATGGACTACCTTAAAGGCTACCTGCCCGAAGGCACAGCACCCATCAACAACGTCGTTTCGGACAAACCCGCCGACAACAGAGGCATTTTGACCAACCTGAACCTCTCTAATTACAAAGCAACAAAGGCTGCCGAGAGCTATGGCATCACCATCATCCCCGGCATTGAGGTTACACGCACACCCGAGACCATAGGACACTACAACGCTCTGTTCATAGAAGATGCAAACACCATCTACGACGCCGACCCCGCCACAGCGATTAGAAATGCTCGCGCCCAGGGTGCTCTCATCATGCACAACCACCCCGGATGGCGCCGCACCAGCCTCGAAATGACCGAATTCGAAAAAACCGTCTATGCCGAGGAGCTTATCGACGGCGTGGAGATAATGAACGGCAGTGAATTCTATCCCAACGTAGTGAAACGCGCCAAGGAGAACAAGCTGTTCATGGCGGCCAACACCGACATACACAGCACCACCGCAATGGACTACAACAACCAGGGCGAGCAGCGCAACATGACACTCATCCTTGCCAAGAACGCATCGCTCGACACGATAAAAGAGGCATTGAAGAAACGTCGCACCATTGCATATTCATACGGAACAATTGCCGGCGACGAAGAACTGATAAAGGATTTCATCATGGCCTGCATCGAATTCGAGGTATTCAATACCGACAAGAACGGTCGCAAATCGATACGCATGATCAACAACACATCGATGAATTTCGTACTGAATTTCGGCGGCAACCCCGTGCAGTTGCGTTCATTCACCTCGCGCAACACAAGCGTGGGCAAGGGCAAGAAGCTCACCTTCACCGTAGAGAACGCCTGGGTGCCCACAGAAAGCCAGCACCCCGAATTTGAAATCAAATTCTAAAAAAGCATCGCTAAGCACACAAAAAAATGAGCACCCCATCGGGGTGCTCATTTTTTATCATCAGTCTAATGGTTATACAAGTGTCTCGACAACCTTCATAATCTCGAGTCCTACTGCATCGGCCTCCTCTTGTGTGGGGCCTTCGGAATATACTCGGATGATAGGCTCGGTGTTGCTCTTCCTGAGGTGAACCCAGCTATTTTCGAAGTCGAGCTTAACGCCATCGATATCGTTGATGGCAGCCTTGCCTGCATAGAGCTCTTTAATCTTCACAAGAATCGCATCAACATCAGTACCGGGCTGGAGGTCGATTCTGTTCTTACCCATGAAGTATGTGGGATATGTAGCGCGAAGCTCGCTCACCTTTTTGCCCTCGTGTGCAAGATGACTAAGGAAAAGACCGATACCTACAAGGGCGTCGCGACCATAGTGGCTCTCGGGATAAATTACTCCACCGTTGCCCTCGCCGCCGATAACCGCGCCAGTCTGCTTCATCAAGGTAACCACGTTGACCTCGCCCACAGCCGAAGCAGCATATTCGCCACCACGAGCAGCGGTAACATCGCGCAATGCACGTGTCGAACTGAGGTTCGATACAGTATTACCGGGTGTATGCTTCAATACGTAGTCGGCAACAGAAACGAGTGTATATTCCTCGCCATACATTTCGCCGTTCTCGCAGATGATAGCCAAACGGTCAACATCGGGATCGACAACAAACGCAACATCGTTGTTGCCCTGTGCCATAAGACCCATGATGTCGCAAAGATTCTTGGCCAAGGGCTCGGGGTTGTGCTGGAAATCACCGGTGGGCTCGCAATAGAGCTTCTCGACGCTCTTAACGCCCAACTGCTCGAGCAACTGGGGAAGCACCACACCACCAACCGAGTTTACGCAGTCGATTGCAACCTTGAAGCCGGCCTTCTTGATAGCCTCTACATCGACAAGGGGAAGTGCAAGCACTGCATCGATATGTTTCTGATTATATGTCTCGTCGAGGCGATATTTACCGAGTGTCTCCACGTCGGCATACAAAAATTCCTCGGCTTCGGCAATGCGAAGAACCTCCTGGCCCTCGGCTGCATTCAGGAACTCACCCTTCTCGTTAAGCAACTTGAGAGCGTTCCACTGACGGGGGTTGTGACTGGCTGTAAGAATGATACCGCCACATGCGCCCTCCATGGTAACCGCGAGCTCGGTTGTAGGGGTCGAAGCCAGACCTATATCCACAACGTCGAATCCCATTCCCATAAGTGTTCCGCAAACAACCTTGTTCACCATGTCGCCCGAAAGACGAGCATCGCGACCCACAACAATCTTGTTGCTATCTTTGGTTGTTGTCTTACGTATCAGCGCTGCATAGGCCGATGTTAACTTCACCACATCCAGAGGCGTCAAACCCTCATCGGCGTGACCACCGATGGTACCTCTGATTCCTGAGATAGATTTAATTAGTGTCATATAAGTTTTCCGGTATAAATGTTATTTCGTAAAAACAGGGATATACATATGAAGAGGCGTTCGATGTTCCCTTGGTGTGAGGAACAATGAGCCTTACCTTTGCTGTCTGCGATTGGCGGCGGGTAAAGTAGATATAGGGCAGCGGAGTGAGCCAGCCTGTGGGCACTGCACTACCGTAGGTTATCGACATATATCCGCTAGTAAAGGTAGCTGAATAGGAGCCATGATCGAGCTTAATACGCATATAATCAGGGTTGTCCGAATCGTATATATTGCCAAGCAATGTATCTGCATCGGAGATGTTGTACTCGAAGAAACGCGCCATGACGTTAAGCGTTTCGCCATCGTACATCTGGCGGGCACCCTCTACATTCTTGGGGTTGCGCACTATCTGCATATAGACATCATCTATGCACACATACTCGTTCTCCTCGACATTGGTTGTAGAATCCTGCTCAACAAACTCCTTGAACGAGATTACTTTTATTCCCTCGCTACGGATAAATTCCTTGACGTCGCGTGTTTCGCGATCTTTCATGTCGGAATAGGAAACCTCGTCATCACACGCCGCAAACAACAATGCAAAAAGCGGCAACAGCAACCATTTATTTTTCATTCAGATGATTTCTTCGATAGTAATACTACATTTATTTCTACATCGGCACCTATAGTACCGCATTATACGCAACAAAGTTATGATAAAACGAAAAAAATACAAAAATTTTAATCCGTTTTTTTGGGCCCTCTTTTGTTATATTAACGTATGTCCCATACAATTACCTCGGATTGGAGCGATTGCACCGCCGCAAGATCACTCGGTAAGCTCGGCCGAGAAGGTTTGGAGCACCTGTTCGAACAGCCTTACGGCATCGTTCATCGTGCCACGCACCTCGCCACCCGAAGCATTTTTGTGACCGCCGCCATTGAAAAATTTCTCGGCCACCTTGTTGCAGGGAAAATCATCAACGCTTCGCAACGACACATTTATCTTGCCCTCGGTCTCTTCGCGCATGAAGCACGAAAAACGGGCGCCCTTTATCTGCAGAGGCATATTTACAAAACCTTCGGTATCGCCCTTCGCGCCGTTGAAACGCTTGAGCTCGTCGTAGGTGAGCGTCAGCAACGCCGCATTCTTCTCGGGGAAGTAGCGCAATTTCTCGTGCATCATATAGCCCATCAATCTAAGGCGATTGAAGGAGTAGTTATAGAACACCTTTCTGTAAATGAGATCTTTATCGATGCCTTTCGATATAAGCTCGGCCACAATATAATACACATCCTTGCGTCCCGATGCGTATGCGAAATTACCCGTATCGGTCATTATGCCCGTATAGACGCACTCGGCCATTTCGCGCGTAATTTCATCGACTGCACCCATCTGCCACATCACGCGGAAGACCAACTCGGCTGTGGAGCAGGCCTCGGGATGCGACACGGCGATATCGAAAATAGTATCGGGCGCCAAATGGTGGTCGATGAGCACACGCGGAGCATCAACCTCGGCAACCACCTGCCCCACTGCATCGATGCGCGAAAGGGCATTAAAATCGAGGCAGAAAAAGAGGTCGGCAGCACGCAAAGCAGCCTCGGCCTCTGCCTGGTTTTTATCGTAAATGAGTACATCGCCTATCGATGGCAACCAAGCGAGGAACGGAGGATATTCGTTGGGCACGACAACCACAACCTGCTTGCCTCGAGCGCGCAGAAAAAGCGACAAGGCCAGCGACGAACCCATCGCATCGCCATCGGGGCGGCTGTGGGTGAGAATGACACACTTATCGACATTGGCGAGCATTGCATCCAATGCCTCTATTCTTGATTGGTCTATTATATTTTCAAGCATAACGATTATTATTTACGCGAAATTACGAAAAAAGTGGAACTGCCGCAAATGACACAGCCCAAAATAGAGCACACTATCGGGAGATATTTCCATCGGCGCAATCGTACCTGACCGCACCCGAAGAGAGGTCGATGCACTGCACATTCAGGACAGCGCTCTCGCGCTCCACCCTGCGACGCGTCATATAATGCAGGCCGGCATCCATTATAATAAGAGGTGCTGGATACAATTCGAGCAACCGTTCCACGCGTCCCTTGAACCCTTTGCACAGATAGAGCACATCGACATCGACCTTCACACTATCATTCTGCCACCCTTTATCGGAGAGGTACTTCACACTCCTGCCGCAGAACTGCACCATATTGTCGCAGCTACTGAAACCATCGCTACGGAAAAGCGAATCCATATGCACGAATTGCGGCAGCGAGAAGCGCTCGCGACGCCAATAGGGATGAGCCACATACTCAAGTTCCTCATCGTCGGGAGCTACTTGCGACAACAGATAGGAACTGTCGCGCGAGGCAACGAACTGCACCGCCGGCGACTTACGGCTATTGAAGAATAGTATATAATCGGAGTGCTCGCCACTGTGCAGCCACACAGCCCAACCACCCGCCAACAGCAAGCAAAGGAGTGAAAAGAGCAACGCACGTCTGCTCTTTGCCGAGAGCGCTATAAAAAGCGACAGGATAACCGCCGCAAGACCAAGCGCCACCCAGCAATCGATATACGGCAGTGGTAGCGAGCTGCATGGCAACGCCTCGACGAAGCGCAACCAACCATTCATAGCACCGACAATCGCATTCAACAACCACGCCACCGCAGTCGCAAGCAGCGGCAACGGCGACACACACCACAGCAGCACCGCCAACACCATAATCACGAACGCAACCGGCACGACCACTATGTTGGTAAGCAGAAAATAGAGCGGGAAGGCACCAAAATAGCACCACAGCAGCGGCAGCGTACCTATCTGAGCAATAACGGAAACGGCCAACGTATCGGCCACATAACCATAAACAGTACCATGCTCGTCGCAACAGAGCAGCTTGCGAGCAGCGGGCAGCGCCACCATTATCGCAAAGACAGCAGTAAAGGACAACTGAAAACTGACATCGAACAACGAGCGCGGCGAGAACAGCAACATAGCTATGACCGCAAATGCCAATGAATTTAACGAGGTATTATCGCGGCGAGCACATCGCGCCACCGAAAGCAGGGTAAACAATGTGGCAGCCCTTACCACCGATGGCGAAAAGCCGGCAACAAGAACAAACAGCCAAAGCACTGCCACTATAAGCACCTCGCGCGCCACCATATAGAGCCGCTTGCGCCGCCACAAAGGAATCACCACCGAGAGCACCATATAGAATATACCCAAGTGCAAGCCCGACAGCGCCAAAATGTGGCTGGCACCCACCGACGAATAGGTCTCTTTTATCTCGCGCGTGAGCTCGCTTTTGTCGCCGATGGTCAACGCCGAAAGCACCGCCTTCACATCCTCGTCGAAGCCCATGCGCGAATAGAGGGCAACAATATGCTCGCGCAACATGAGCGCTCGCATGCGCAGCGTAGGCTGCTCGGCCCCTTGACGACGCCAACCACCCACAGGCAGATAGACCGTAGCCGTAACACCCTTCGTATGAAGGTAGTGCTCGTAATCGAACTCCGCCGGATTGCCCGAATTATGGGGATTGGCAACCTTGCCCGTGAATCCAATGCAGTCGCCTATGCGTAAATCCTCGGCCGCAACGCAGTTGGCCAAATAGAGATAGGCCAAGCCCGAATGGCGACCGGCAACGCTATCGACATCGATGCGCGTGAGCATGGCCAATGCCTTCACCGTCCTGTCGCCCATACGCGGCACCTCTACAAAGCAAGCTTTGAATTCACCCTTGCTCTCTTCCCAACGGGGTGCCATCGTAGCATCGTCGCTACTCCACACCGCACCACCTACCGAGAACATGGCAGCCATAGCTGCAACGCCGAAGAGCATTGCAATCCGTTCGAAAAAGAGAGAAAGCGCCATCAGGCTGAAAGAAAAAACAAGGAGCAGCACCCAGAAACCGGGTTCCGCTCCACATATGGAAGCCGTTGCAATGCCTACGACCATAGACACTGCCAACCTCAAGAGAGGAGTATTTCCTAAAAAATCGCTCCTAATCACAATTACAACTGACGCAAAGCGCTAATTACCCCTTCGGGATCGGGCGCCTTAAACACCGCGTTTCCTGCAACAAGAACATCGGAACCGGCATCGGCCAGCAATTTTCCGGTTTCTACGTTGACACCACCATCAACCTCGATAAGCGCCTTGGAACCGGTAGCTGCTATAAGCTCGCGCAGCTCCTTGACCTTCTCTATGGTGTGAGGAATGAATTTCTGACCACCGAAGCCGGGGTTAACGCTCATGAGGAGCACCAAATCGAGCTCGGCGATAACATCCTTGAGCATGAACACGGGGGTGGAGGGGTTCAATGTCACACCGGCCATCATACCGGCATCCTTTATCTGTGTGATAGCACGATGAAGGTGGGTACATGCCTCGTAGTGAATATTCATAACCTTAGCACCGAGCGCCTTTACCGCATCGAGATAGTTCATGGGGTTAACAACCATCAAATGCACATCGAGCGCCTTGGTACATCCCTTTGCCACATACTCGAGCACAGGAGGGCCGAACGAAATATTGGGTACAAAGACACCATCCATGATATCTATATGCAACCACTCGGCCTCACTGCGATTTATCATATCAAGATCGCACTGCAAATTCGCAAAATTTGCCGACAACAATGACGGCGATACTATTTGACTCATATAGGTAGTTTGTTTTTTTATTCTTCTGCGAAGATAACATAAAAAAGCGACAACTGTATCGCTTTGAATAAAAAAGTGAGGCAACCATTATGGATTGCCTCACTTTATAAAAACTCTAATTAGTTATTATCAATTAGTTGTTCTCAGCAATAGGAGTAACAGAAACGAAGCTTCTGTTCTTCATGCCCTTCTTGAAGGTAACTACACCATCTACCAAAGCAAACAATGTGTGGTCGCTACCCATGCCGATATTCTCACCGGGATAGTGAACTGTACCGCGCTGGCGAACAATAATATTACCGGCTTTGCATACCTGGCCACCCCAAATCTTTACACCGAGTCGCTTGCTAGCTGACTCACGTCCGTTCTTAGAACTACCAACACCTTTCTTATGTGCCATAATACTTTAAACTTTAAAAATTAACCGATAATTTCCTTAACTACGAGCTCTGTAAACTGCTGACGGTGACCGTTGAGTTTACGATAGCCTTTACGACGACGTTTGTGGAATACAAGCACCTTGTCACCCTTAACCAATGCGGGGTCGATTGTGCGTGTTGTCTCGATGTTCTTACCGTCCTTAGACTTGCGAACGATTTTCATCTCACGAACATTGCCGATATAGCATACTACTTTTGCGCCCTCTACTGTGGGAGCACCTACTGTGATTGCACCGTCGTTGTCAACCAACAATACGCGGTCGAACTCTACGGTTGTGTCATTCTGAGCACCTTTGATGTGGTGCACGAACAGCTTCTTACCA
>JAFYOS010000009.1 GCA_017560125.1 Bacteroidaceae bacterium
GATTATCGCCTTGATGTGTGTGGGAGCATTCTCTATGGCTACCTGCCCCATCTCGGCACAGACAAACAAGGAGGTAAAGATTAAACCGCTCAACACCAAGAAGTGGCGCAAGTATGATGTGGGCAACATCCGTTTCCACGACAAGGCGCCCCACACCGAGGGCTCGGCAATCTACAACCGCCTTATTCCAAACCCCGACGAGTATATCTCGGAGTGCGCGCGCGAGGTGCTGGCGACACTCTACTTCTCGCCAAAGGATAGCATAACGCCCGTAAAATCAATCTACTACACACTCGAGGATAAGGAGGGCGTGTCGGCAAAGGGTGGCGGCAGAGGTCGCGTGCATATCTTTTACAGCACCCGCCACATCGAGAACTCCTATCGTGGCAGAGGCGACGAGAAGGTGATGTTCGAGACTCGCGGCGTACTGCTCCACGAACTCACCCACGCCTACCAACTTGAGCCACAGGGCATCGGCTCATACGGCACAAACCGCACCTTCTGGGCATTTATCGAGGGTATGGCTGACGCGGTGCGCGTGGCAAACGGAGGCTTCTACGGCGAGAAGGACCGCCCCAAGGGAGGTCACTATATGAATGGCTACCGCCACGCGGGCTACTTCTTCGTGTGGATTCGCGACAACTACGACGCCGACTTCCTGCGTAAGTTCAACCAGAGCACCCTACACATCGTGCCCTGGTCATTCGACGGCGCTATCAAATCCATCCTCGGCGAGCAGTACGACATCGAAACCCTCTGGCACGAGTACCAGGTTGCCGTCGGCGACATCAAGGAGTAAGAGGTGGTTTCTGCACAGATAAAGTAAGGGTAATGATGCCAAAAGCGGCGCTTGGGGTGTTATATAATTAGTTGTAAATTTGCAATTTACGGCGCTTTTTAGGAGATTAGTAGAAACCGGTTTCTACTAATCTCTATTTTTTATGGTGCAAAAGCGTAAAATTCGATGTCCTCAATGTGGCTTTTTGGACACAATCAAAAAGGGGAAACGCAATGGCTATTCTCGCTATTTTTGTAAAAATTGTGGCAGTTATTTCACCGACCGAAGGCCTCATATCTCAGAAAAGAATATGTTTGTATGGTTTCGGCGATGGGTGCGAGAAAAACAGAGCATTTCACAAATAGCCCAGGAAAGCGGGCATAGTGAAAGAACTCTAAAAAGATACTTTTATAAGGTATTGCCCACTTGTCCAACCTGGCAAATTCAAAAGAGAGAAAAAGTTAATCTTCTCGTCGATGGCACTTACTTCACTAACAAGGTTTGCCTATTGTTATATCGCGATAATAATATCCAGATGACTATCCTTTATCGTCTCGCCCAGAGGGAGGGCTTGCGTGACCTGATGGAGGATTTGCAGGCAATAAAAGATGTGGGCATAGAGGTGGAGAGTGTCACTTGCGATGGCGCTGCCAATATTCTAAAAGCCGTGCGAAATGTGTTTCCAGAGGCGATTATTCAACGATGCACATTTCATATTGCAAATGAAGTTTGCTTATGGCTAACCAAGAAGCCAAAGAGTGAAGCAGCGAAGGAACTGCGAGAATTGGTCGGATATCTTAATAAAGTGAGCACCCACGAGGAGGCGCAATTATGGATGCGAGCTTTTGTAGATTGGAAAACAAAATTCAACTCATTTATTAATCAGAAAACCACGGATGAGCAGAGCGGAAGATGGTGGTACACGCATAAAACACTACATCAAAGCGCTTCGCATATTGAGCGGGCTATGCCGAATATGTTTTGCTATTTATTTTCACCCAAGATTCCTAAAACATCCAATTCGATTGAATCTTTCTTTGGGCATTTGAAGGATCATTTACGATTGCATCGAGGTCTTTCAAACAAACATTTCAAAGACTTTATCAAGTGGTATCTTTTCTTGCAAAGTAACGAAGGTAAGGTAACAAAAAACAGAGGCAAGAAAATTTAATTCTTGCCTCTATTATCAATCTAAAAAAGCGCCACTTTTGGCATCATTACCCTTTTTTTTATGAAGTTGTCAAGCAAGGCTACTCGCCCTGCTGTATGATAATCTTCACAGGACCTACCAGACCCGCTGGTTGCAACGCCGAGTTGGGTCGATAATAGTGCCATATATTGAAGGTCTTGCGACCCTGCTCTGGGCGGGGCGTGTCGTTGGTGAACCACTCGGGAAAACCTTTCAAACCTCGACCCATCGCCTCTCCTCGATCAGTGCCCCACTCGAAGTCGGCAGGGTGCTGCTCGTCGCCAATCAGACGATTAGCCCAGTTATTTGTAACGGCAATCTTCAA
>JAFYOS010000010.1 GCA_017560125.1 Bacteroidaceae bacterium
ATCACCCAGACCCAGCTCGCCAGCGGCCTGCTGCGCCTGACGCCCGACAAGGGGTACACCCTCTTCGACCGCAAGAGCCACCGCACGTTCCCCACAGCCGACATCTACCCCGACGACCTGCCGAACTGGTCCGCCGTGGCCGTGGATTGAGGCTTAGGAGCTTACAATTAGCTTACGGAAAGAACATAGTTATTCTTCCGCAAGAATATAGGGATTCTTTCAGAAGAACATAAAGGAAGGCACCCCAACGACGGGATGCCTTCTTTCGTGTTAATAATACCAAAATAATACTTTGCGCCCGATTTCTAATACTTCGTAATACTTTCCTAATACTTGCGGTATTATCAGGTATTATCGTCTGTTTTCGTGGATTTGGCACGGCGTTTGCTATCACTCGGCCTTCAACCTGATAATGCGCCCACAGTGCGGACAGACAATCGTCGGCTCATGCTCGAACAAATCACCCACGCTCACCTTCAGCGCATCCGCAATCCGCTCCAGGTACTCAGCACTCAGGCGGTTCCTGCTGATAGCCTGCGACAGCGACGACGGCCGAATGCACAGCCTCCGAGCCAAGTCCTCCTGCGTCATCCCCCGCTCCTTGCAAAGTTCTTTTATTCGCATACGAAAGAATATTTAAGTTGTTTCGTTTCTAAACTAAAGAGCCCCGACCCTCACGGGCAGGGACTCGAACAAAGTAATGTTGTTAAAATTAAATCTAATACTATGAAAACATAAAGAACACTATGTTAGTCTAATTTCATTGTTGGTCTGAGGACCTGTGCGTTGATAGCGCAGGCGCATATATGAATCGTAACAAAGGCAGAGAAAGTTAGCAATGCGTTCAGGAGTCCAATCCCAGGCTTCGATATGTACAACGGCCTCGGACTGCGAGAAGTCAATCTTGGTGGCCCGACCGCAACGCTCCAAGGTTCGGAGGTCGTTGCTGAGATGGTCGGGCAGATAGCCGCAGATGTCGGAGAACTTCTTGCGATCCTTATCATCGAAGAAGATGATCTGACCATTGCGGCCTCGGATGATAATCGTAGCGGTAGTCATGGCTCAGAAGTTTACGACATCGTAATCATTCCAGTCGTCGGCGGTGAAGGTGAGCGACATGGCCGATGTGGTGAAGAATGCGCCGGAGTAGGTCGTGCGGTAGTTATTGCGGATGGGCACGGCGGGGAAGGTCTTTGTCTCGACGATACTATTGTCGGCGGCATAGGCCGTGGCGGTGATGTTGAAATTCGTAGGAGCATCGGATGTAGAGAGAATTTGGAAGGCGAAGCTCGTTGTGCCGTCTGTCTTGCGACTGATGGTGGCGAAATCCACCTGTCGGTCAATGATGTTGGCTGGCGATCCGCTGACGTTGAAGCGGGTGCCGGTGTCTTTGATGACAAAGCGCACATGATCCACGTCATCTGGCACGGCATCGATCGTCAGGAGCGTGAACTTTCCTGTGATGCGTGCCATCGCGCAATTCAGTGTCGATGCAGTTGCTGGAGAGAAATTTGTAGTATAGAAGAAACTTTCCTTTGGCTTGTCATCCGGCCACGCGATGATGCCGTCGGTGAGCGTGCAGGCGGCTGTCGCTTTGTGGGCGATGGCGTAGAGGGTGTAGGTTTTTGTTTTGTTCAGGTTCTGTGACACAGAACCAAACCCAACGTCGGAGCTCGTCTGATGAACGGCAGAGATTTCGGTGGTGCCTTCGTACAGCCACACATCGAGGCGCGTCATGCCGCTCGCTGACAGGTCGCCGCGAGTCATGGGCTCCATAGTGTAGACGGGCGCAAAGTTGATGGTGACATGCTCCTGAATCTGATCGTCGTTAATGTCGACATGGATGACCGTCTCGGGAATATCGGTTTCGGGCTCATCATCCTTCGTACAGGAAAGCACACACAAAGAGAATAACACACAAGTGACCACTTTTTCAGCCTTGGTCAGGGCATTCACAGAATGTTTCATAATTTACGTTTTTTATAGTGTTTGAATTAAGACACGCCGATCTTTCGGGTGCAAATATAAGAAAAACATCCGCAAAGTTCCAAACATTCTCGAAAACTTTTAAGATTCTTTAATACACGGCTTTCAAAAATATTTCGTATCTTTGCCCCGTGAAACTAAAACATGTGAACTATGAAAAAGGTATTTTTATTGATGATGATATTTGTGGCGATGGGATGTAGTAATCGCCAAGATGGTATATACCAAGTCAAGGATGGTTGGGATATTGTTGACGAAGGGAAAACATACAAATATCGTTGTGAACCAGATGGTTTATACTTATATATCGACTGGGATGGAAATAATTCGTACTCCATGAAATTCAGACATAATAGCGGAGAGAAATTGTTCGTACACTTCAAATTTCTATGCAAGAATAAAGACGGTAATTATGCCTATGTAGCAAACTATCAAGATATAAATGTTTATTTCTATGATTTGAACGAGATAGGTTTTGATTTAGATAAAGGCCGAGAAATCATCTATCAATACAAGCCAAATAAGGAATGCTTCTTACTTTTTGAGAAATACACATCAAGATAGTAAACCCTTGCACAAGATTTGCCCGATTAGTAACCCAACTAATCGGGCATTTTGTGTATGGCAGAATCAATATTGAAGCTCCGTGTTGAGAGCAGTGAGTATGAAAACAAGATAAAGCGTGCGGCAGAAGGTCTTCAACGCTATGCAGATGGTTGTCGCAAGGCCGGCGGCACACTTACACAATTGGACGACGGCGTACTTGAATTTACAAGATCGCTCGGCCAGATGGAAACCGTCAGCAAGTCTGCACGCGGTTCCGTGAATGAGATGACAAAGGCATTCACGGAATTATCTGTGCAATATAACAAACTCACCGATGAAGAGAAAAACGCACCATTTGGTCAAGCGTTGAAATCATCTCTCGATGAACTTCGTGGACGTATTCAGTCAGGAAACGCCGAAATTAAGAATATCAGCGAATCGCTGAATGGAGGTGGCGGTCTGAAGGATGCACTCAACCAGGTCGCAGGAAAGTTCGGGCTGAATGTTGAAATGCTGACTAAGTATGGTGCTGCGCTTGGTGCTGTATCTGCTGCGTTGAAGGTTGCAAAAGATGCCTTCATGCAATCAGAAAGCAACATCGATGAATGGGGCCGTACAATCAAAGGTGCTGAAGGTGCATACGACATCTTTTTGCAGAC
>JAFYOS010000011.1 GCA_017560125.1 Bacteroidaceae bacterium
CAAGACAAAGATGCTTAATCATATCATCAAGGCAGACTCTGTATTCTTGGGCGAAGGCAAGGCTATACTTATCGAGGAGTTTGGCATGGACTACGGAGTCTACTTCTCTATTCTTTCGGCTATAGCTCGTGGCAAAACATTACGCTCGGAGATTGAGCAGATTGTCGGCAGAGAGATTGGTGGCTACCTAACAAAATTGGAGAAGGAGTATGAGGTAATTACCAAAAACCAACCTATCTTCGAGAAGAGCTCAACAAAGAATGTTCGCTATACGATTGAGGACAACTTCTTTACCTTCTGGTTCCGCTTTATATACAAGTACAACTATATGCTTGAAATTGAGAACTTCGATGCTGTAAAGACCATCATTAATCGCGACTACGAAACTTTCAGTGGCAAGATGCTCGAACGATATTTCAAGCGTGTGCTTATGGAGAGTAAGGCGTACACTCGTATCGGCAGTTGGTGGGATCGAAAGGGTGAGAATGAAATTGATATTGTTGCCGAGAACGAATTGAACGACGAAGCAGTATTCATCGAGATAAAGAGACAAGAGGAGAACTTCGATGCTATCGCTCTTAATGAGAAAGTGGATGTATTTTCTCGCGCCACAGGCAAGTTTAAGGACTACATTGTGTCGCAAAAAGGATTGTCGATGACAGATATGTAGCGAATGTCATGGGGGAACAATATTCTAAAATCTGCACAAAATTACGGCTAGGATTCCAACCTCGGTTTCAGAGCCATTTTTGTACCTTTTCGGGGTGAAAATTGCGATTTTTTACAAGTTTTTGTACCTCGGGTTTTGATATTCAAGAAATTACACTTACTTTTCGCCTTCGGCGCAATATAGGCTACGCCGAGTGAAATACTCAAACAAGTTTGGTATTTCACTCGGCTTGCACTATATTTGCCATTCAAAAATGGAGGTACAAGGCAAAAACGGTGTTGAAAATCACTAACTTACACATTCTCAACCACTTGCCAAATGAGTGGTTGTACCTTTTAGAGTGCTAAATAGCTGATTGATAATCATCTACACTTTCTGCATCGGCAAGTATCATGGAAAGCGGCACACAACTGCATAAATCTGATTGGATGTAACTGGTTTCCCATCTTTGCGGATATGCAATCGTTGGCGGTTGATCATATCTGCAATCTCTTCCATTCGCATTCCTCGGTTGGCTTCGTCTTCCTCCTCCTCGCTCGGCATAATACAAGCGAGCTTGATTCTGCTCTCGCTAGTTCGTCAGTTCTGCCTTGCGAAGCAGTAGGGGAGTGCTTTCTTCTATTTTTACATCATCTGCTCAAGGCCAACCTATCCTTTTCGTGATTTAACCACAGAAACAACAAAACCAATAACAGCGGCCAGCAGTACGAAGGGTTCTGCGAGCATGAATATTGGCATGGTTCCGGATGTAAGTGTTACCATTGTTGATAATAGTAGGATAAGGCAAATTCCTGATGCCAAAATGATTAAGCCCTTTTGGAGCTTGTGCTTCATTCGGCTTATTACGTAAGCAATCAGGCAAACCGCTAAACCTATCAGATGGTAGAAGGGGAGGGCGCTACGTGGCATGGTGCCACCTGCATTTCCTTGAAGGTCGAAGTGTGCAGGGAGATGTTCCGGCAAGGAGTTCCATCGCACAATAATAGCCAAAGCGTTTATGGCTACAATTAGAATAGGGATAAACCAGCCTTTTTTATTCATATCGGTGTGTTTTAGCATTTACAGATGCCCAAAGATAGTGAAAGGCGAGTGAAGAAAAATCAAGTTCACTTGAATTCTTATTCCGAGCCGCATCCTATCTTCGATTTCATCATGGATGCCAACGATATGCGTGGCGCAACAACAGTGTTCCCCGTCTTTCTTGCGGAAAACGGGGAACACTGTTGTGTATATAAGGTGTATCCTACTTCATTTGGAAATCGAGTGTGCCACCTGCCATAATCTGCTGGTGGGTGAGCTTGAGTTCTTTAAGCGGCTTGCCGTTGAGCTTCACCTTCTTCACGTAGATGCGCTTGTCGGTCTTGTTGGGAGCATTGATGATAAAGTCCTTTCCGCCTGCTAGGTGCAGGGTGGCTTTTTTGTAGAGTGGTGTACCGATGACATATTCGGCTGAACCGGCATTGAAGGGATAGAAGCCGAGGGCCGAGAATATGTACCATGCCGACATCTGTCCGCAGTCGTCGTTACCGGCATATCCGCAAGGAGTGGCGTTGTAGAAGCTGCTGCGCACCTGATGCACCAGTTCCTGTGTGCGTGAGGGCTTTCCGGCGAAATTATAGAAATATACGGTGTGGTGGCTGGGCTCGTTGCCATGGGCATATTGTCCGATGAATCCGCTGGCATTGCCGTTGCGCTCGCCGCTAGTGGCTGTGAGGGTGAAGTTCTCGTCGAGCTTCTGTATGAAGCCTTTTGTGCCGCCGAACAGGTCGATTATGCCCTGGGGATTGTGGGGCACGAACCACATGTACTGCCATGCGTTTCCTTCGATGAAGCAAGGCTCCTCGTAGCTCAGGGGGTCGAAGGGCTCAACCCATTCGCCATTGTCGTTCTTGGGACGGAAGAAGCCCGACTCCTTGTGGAAGAGGTTGCGGTACGATTCGCTGCGCTTGTAGAAGCGCTCGTAGTCTTCTGTCTTGCCCAGTTTCTTTGCCACGGCAGCTACACACCAGTCGTCGAACGCCTGTTCGAGGGTGATGCTCACACTCATTCTCTGCAGGTTCTGCGGCATGTAGCCATGCTTTTCCCACGCCTCGAAGGGCGAGTTGTAGTGGCTGCGTGTGCTGCTTTTAACCATGGCCTGATAGGTCTTTTCCACATCGATGCCGGGCAGCTCGGCCAGAATGGCGTCGGAGAGTACGGGGATGGCGTGGTTGCCTATCATGCAGTAGTTCTCCTGTCCCCAGAGGTCCCAAATGGGCAGATAGCCGTACGATTCGTGATGGAGCACCATATCGCGCACGAACTGAGCGGCCACGTCGGGGGCAATGAGAGTGTAGAGGGGGTGTGCAGCGCGGAATGTATCCCACAGGCTGAAGGTGCTGTGGTATGCTTGTCCCTTGGGCATCTGCTTGATTTCGTAGTTGGTGGTCATGTAGCGACCATCGACGTCGCTCATGGTGTTGGGCTGCATGAGCACATGGTAGAGGCCGGTGTAGAAAATGGTTTTCTGTTCGTCGGTGGCCTCAATGTCGATGCGTGCCAGTTCCTTCTGCCATGCATCGTGTGCAGCCTGTACGTAGTCGTTGAAATTCCAGCTCGAAGCTTCGGCCTTCATGTTGAGGCGTGCGCCATGGCTGTCCACAGGAGAGATGGCCACTTTTACGGTGAGTTCCTGACCGTCGTTGGCATCGAAGGAGAGTGCGCTGCGCAACACGCGGCCGTTTATCACTTCGCTCTGTCCGGCGTTGCGGCTACCGTCCATGAGCAGGTGTGCAGTGAAGGGGCGCGAGAACTCGGCACGGAAATATACCTTGCGCATCTTGGCCCAACCGGTAATGATGCGGTAGCCTTCGATGGTGCGATTATCCACCAGGCGTATCTGGCTTTGGATGATGTCGTAGGCACGCTTTCCGGTGTAGTAGGCTTCGCCCTTGTAGGTGCTTCGGTCGAGGTCGAGCACCACGGTCTGCTGCTTTCCCTTGGGGAAGGTGTAGTGGTGAATGCCGGTGCGTACGGTGGATGAGAGCTCAACCTTAACGCCGCTCTCCTGCAACTGCACCATGTAGTATCCGGGCTTTGCAGCCTCGGCATCGTGGCTGTAGGTCTGGCCGAAGTCGCCGCCCTGTAACAGTTCGGGAGTCACTTCCCATGCGACGGGCATCAGGCTCACATCGATGAGGTCGGTACAACCGGTGCCGCTTAGATGGGTATGGGTGAAACCATATATCTTGTTTTTGTTGTAGTCGTAGCCCGAGCAGGGGTCCCATGTTACGTTGTTCTCGGTTTCGGGGCTCAGCTGCACCATTCCTTGCGGCATGGTGGCACCGGGGAAAGTGCTTCCGCTCAGCGCGCCGGTATCGTCGGTCTGCGTGCCAATAAAGGGGTTTACATACGTTGTGTAGTCGTTGGCACAAGCGGCACCGAAGGCCATTGCCAACACGAATGATAAAAGTAGTTTCTTCATACGTTTATAATGTGTATTGTTTGTGCACAAAGGTAAAGTAAAATATTTGTACGCACAAAATGAATGTATTGCTTTGTTGGATGGATGTGATTTATATCTGAATCCTGTTTTCAAATATATGTGTATGCTGTGCTTTTTTTTACATGGCGGTTACCAATATCTTTTTTTGAGATATTCGGCCAATTCGGGGTATTTCCCTGTTATTGGTTCGAACAATTTTTGTGGATCGACAATAATATACTTGCTTTGGTCGTTCAGCATGCTCCTCCAGGTTTCTTCCATGTTCTTTCCTGATACACGATACTTCTTATCAAGCAGGTCTTTGTTTTCGTTCGGTATGACGTGGATATGAAGGTAATCCTCCGCTTCAAAAGGTTCACCCTTGCTGTGTTTTACTATATTTTCGGCCCAAAGGGTTTGTCGCATCAGTTGATAAAAGGGCTCCTGATAATATATCGACCCATAATAGCTGTTTAGGCTTTTGAGCTGCGAGGCGGCATCGGTAAGAGCAGAGTATCTTCTCACGCGCTCTTGCCCCTTTCCATTACTGCCTTTTTCTTCGCCTTGTCTATCTTCATTTGATTTGTCCAAATTAGCATAGTGCTCGGTGTATTTCCATTCTATTGGGATAAGCCATTTCTTTTTATCACCTTTGTGTACTGCATATATAAAGGCATCTACCGAGGTGCAATTTGAGCCTCGCGTTAATGTATTTTCGTTCAGATAGTCATTATCGGAAACCACTTCAAATCCGATATATTGCGGGTTAGCATCACACTTTACAGGAAGAACTTCTTCGAACTCATTACGTACACCGTTTAGCATGGCGAGCACAGCTTTTTCGTCATTCATTATGCTAAAAAGATGATTGAGGCAAGCAATTTGCGATGACAGTGTGTGTCCCGATGGGGCGTGGCCTCTCCACCATGAAATTTTATTGTCCTTGAAGTATGTAATAACCCCGTCGCGGATTGGAGCATAAAGGTTGTTTGTTCCGTTTCTGAGAACAAATGGTCTGGGCTTCCCCATAAAATATCCATTACCTTTGTCACCGGAGAAAATGTCCGAAGAGGTTATCAATTCCTCTTGGCGTGCATACTGACTGTTTTTATATCTGCTCATATTTATTATATTATAAACATAAACGCTGTTAGCTTCTTCTGTTTTCATATCTTCAAAGATATACTATTATTTTTAATCCGCGCTCTGTTTTTGCGTAATTTAGATTGATTACTCTTTTTGCTTTTATTAAAATATGATTACGCCTTCGTTCTGTTTTCTCTCTTCGCTTTTATAAAGATATCTATCACCCGAATGTATTTAGTTGCCGATAGTTGGCGATAATACGGCAGAAAAAACATATCTTTGCACTAAGTGCTTGAACGGGACGTGTGCCCGATTGAGTGCACGACTATCTCCGATATGGAGCGTAAATGGTTGTACATTAAATATCATTATATGAAAAAGATTTTATTCTTGATTATGGCTGTCATTGCTGTGCAGCTTGGTGCTCAGGATGTGGCACACTACAAAAAGATTGTGAAGAAGCTCAGTTCTGCAAAGTATCAGGGACGCGGCTATGCCGAGGACGGAGCAAACAAGGCCGGCAAATGGATTGCAAAGGAATTTGCAAAGGCCGGTGCCGATGATGTTGTTTGTCAGCCGTTCAAACTGGATATAAACACTTTCCCCGGCAAGATGGAGATGAGCATCGACGGCAAAAAGCAGATACCCGGAGTGGATTTTACCATCAGGGAATTCAACCCCTCGGTGAAAGGCGAGTTCAAGCTCTACTACATTGATATGGAGAATTACAATGCCGAGAAGATGTTTGCCGACCTTGCGTCGCCGCAGTATCAGGGTGCCTTCGTTGTATGCGATTTCATGTTCTCGTACAAGCATGGTGCCGACTTCAAGAAATTGCAGAGCAAAAAGGATTGCAGTTGCTCGGGTATGATTTATACATGGGAAGCGCCTCTTAAATTTTATAAGGCGTATGGCGAGAAGGTGCACGAGAAGCCTGTCATTTGGGTAACCCCCGATTTCCCCAAGGATGCCAAGAGCGTGAAGCTTGATATGGAGAACGAATTCCTCGCGGGTTATGAGTGCTTCAATGTAATTGCAAAGGTCGAGGGTAACAGACACGATAGTTGCTATGTATTCACAGCCCACTACGATCACCTTGGCAAGCTCGGCAAGAAGACCTACTATCCCGGCGCTCACGACAACGCATCGGGTACGGCTGCCATCATCACATTTGCGGCCCACTATGCCCAGAACAAGCCCGAATACGATATGTATTTCATTGCCTTCTCGGGCGAGGATGCCAACCTTAGGGGGTCCGAGTGGTATGCCAATCATCCGACCGTGCCTTTGAACCGTATAAAGTACCTCTTCAACCTCGATATGATTGGCGACAACAATCCTGTGCAGTATTGCGAGGTGAGCAACGAGGGTATGCCGGGCTACTCATTGTTCGAGAAGATAAATGCCGAGAAGGGCTATTTCAAGGCGTTCGACAGGGGCAAGCTTGCCGACAACAGCGACCACTATCCCTTTGCAACGAGAAACGTACCCTGCGTATTCTTTATGAACGAGAAGGGTGACGCGTACAAATATTACCACACCGTACACGACACATGGAAGAATGCCATCTTCACCACCTACGAGCCTATGTTCAACCTTATTAAAGATTTCATAGGAAAGTATTGATGCGATTCGTTGTATAGCAACTGAAATTTTAACCAAATAAAAAATAGAAAAGTATGAGTGAAATTACCAAATGCCCTAAATGTGGTGGCGAATATGTATATTTCGATGGTTCTCTCTATGTGTGCCCCGATTGTGCATACGAATTCAACGAGGAAAGCGCTGCCTCTGCGGCGGGTGCCGATGTGCCCAAGGATAGCAATGGCGCCGAATTGTTCGATGGCGATTCGGTTACCGTCATCAAGGATTTGAAAGTGAAGGGCTCGTCTATGGTCATCAAGCGAGGCACCAAAGTGAAGAGCATCCGCTTGACCGAGAATCCCGAGGAGGTCGATTGTAAGATTAACGGCAGTGGCATCGTGTTGAAGACCTGCTTCCTGAAAAAATAATCGCTTAAAGGGCAATAGTAACCATGGTTGCTGTTGGATAAAAGCAAACAGGTAATCCCCAAAGTGAGTCACTCACTTTGGGGATTACCTGTTTATATGGTACATGTGCTTGCTGCTTATTCAATGATGGCGCCACCCACCGCATTGCACACCAATGCTCTCAGGCGTCCTACATAGCCGGTATCAATGGGGTGTACTCGGTGGGCAAGAAGTATGACGCCCACTTTTGCAACGGGGTCGACGAGGATTGATGTTCCCGTGTGTCCTGTGTGGGCAAATGTGAGGGTGGGGTGGAACATGCAACCATATTTACCGGGCATTGAGTAGTTTTCCCAACCCAGCGAGCGACCAACGTGCTCGAAGCCCTCGGGTACGCGTGTCATGGCCTCTACGGTATGCTTGCCCAGGACGCTCACACCGTTAATGCTGCCACCATTCATTAGTGCGGCAGCCAACAGCGCCAAATCCTCGGCGCTGGAGAATAGTCCCGAGTTGCCTGAATTTTCCCAGTTCATTATGCGGCCCAGCGGGTCTTGTGCCTCGCCCAACAGCACCGAACCATCGGGCTGTTTCACCGTGGGGGCCACAAGCTCCATTATTTCCTTCATGTTTTTGGTCTTGGGGCCATAGGCGGTGTGCTTCATGCCCAATACATCGAAGATGTTTTCCTGGGCATATTCGCACAAGGGCTTGCCGGTTATTCTTTGCAGTATGTTTTGCAATGTGATGAAGCCCAAGCAACTGTATTCGTATCTTGTCGTGGGCCTGAACAGGCGCGGTACGCTGTTAATGTAGCTCATAAGAGTGTCGGGGTGGGCCACGCCGTATCTTTCGAGCAGTTCGCTGGTGTTGGCATACGAAGGCAGTCCCGAGGAGTGGGTCAGAAGGTCGATGATGCGTATATCCACCTTCTCTCCTGTTTCGGGATCTACCCACGGCTGGAATTCGGGGATGTACATGCTTACCTTGTCCTCGAGCCTGAAGCCGCCCCGCTCGAGCAGATGGGCCATCGACATGGCTGTCGAGGCCACTTTGGTCAGTGAGGCCAGGTCGAACACCGTGTTCTCGGTCATGGCAATGGTGTCGGGATAGACGCTCTTGTTGCCGTATGCTTTCAGATAGACCAATTTGCTGTTTTTTACCACGGCAAGGACTGCTCCGGGTATTGTCCTCTCGGCAATGGCGGCGTTGATGACATCGTCGGCGTTTTTCAGCTTCTCGGAGCTCATTCCGACGCTCTCGGGGGTTGCTCGCTCTAGAACGACGTCGGTCGATTTCTGCTGGCAGCAGCTTGTGCATAGCAGCAATAGTGCGCCTGCAAGCGTGGTGTAAAATAGTCGTTTTTTCATATGTAATCTGTTTTATCGTTCAATGTATGATGGTTACCCACGGTGGCTGTTCCTCAATTCGAGGGTGATGTCCATATATGGGCTGGTGCCGTCGATGTAGTCGGCATATACGGCCTCGGCGTCTTTTCCCCTAAGTACACGGCACTTGCCACACGCCTCGCAGTCGTTAAGGCATCTCCATGCTTCGAGGACATAGGCTCGTCGCTCTTCGCGGGTGGAATTTTCTATCTTCGGGGCAGTCATTGGTGGGTTGTTTATTTTATCGTTACTGTTTTTATGATGAAAAACTGTTACTAAATAATGTATGATTTTATTACATACAAACCTACAACATTATTTCAGATAAACAAAGTATCTTAAATGGAATATATGAAATATGATTTAAAAAGATTATCTTTGCTTTGCATGTAGTGATGTTTCAAGAATTTTTTAGAATAAATTACGACAATACAATTATGGCAATAGCGTATATATCATTGGCAATAGTTCTGTTCTTTTCGTTTATTGTAATTTTTCTTAGGCGATATAAGGAACGATTTGAATCCAAGGAAAAAGAGATATCTCTTTTGGTGGATATTATGACTATTTTGATTGGCCTTGCGTCGCTTGTGGCAAGTGCGGTTTCTATCAGTGTGATGCTGTCGCAAGAGAAAACGCAGGCAATCTTGTTGGAAGTGCAGAAAAAGGAGCATCAGCCGGTATTCGCGATATCTCATTCATTGTCGAAGAGCGACTCGTCGGCGGTTTACGATGTCGAAGATTATATGGTCGAGAATGTGGGCGAACGTATGCTTTCGCCTGCCACCATATCATGTAAAACATTTATAAAAGTGGAATATCACGATATACTTAATAATATAAACACGTCGGTGTATTATTCTTTAGGATATTACTATAATGTCGCATCTGAAACGGATAATTTAACAGGGGTATTGAAAAAGACCTACGGAAACGAATATATCCAAAACAATCTGAAATTTGGTAATATATATAAAGATGCTACCAAGTACCACTCAGAACACGACGATGAATATGTATTTGTGGATAAGGTCGATTTTTTTGTGATTTCTTATGTGGATATATATGGTGAGAATAGAACGAATTATTACAGAGGAAACGATCAATCGACAAAAGAAGACTACGAAGCTGTGTGCAAGTCGTCGTCCGAGACATATGGTCTTCTTCCAAAATCCATAACCGAGGTCACATTAAGCGACCTTATAACACCTTTGAAGGCCGGAAAATGATTTGTGTAGATTATCATATATAAAAATATGGGACGCAATTGCGTCCCATATTTTTATATGATGTTGTATTTTTCGTGGTCGATGTACGTGCTACTTTGTTCCAAAGATTCTGTCGCCGGCATCTCCCAATCCGGGTAGGATGTAGTTCTTGTCGTTCAGACCTTCGTCGAGCGATGCCAGATAGATATCAACGTCGGGGTGCTGTTCGGTTACAGCCTTTATTCCTTGGGGCGATGCAACCAGGCTCATCAGTCTGATTTGCTTGTAGCCGTCGTCCTTCAGGCGTCTGATGGCGTCGCATGCGCTTCCGCCGGTTGCCAGCATGGGGTCGGTTACAATTACAAGGCGCTCTTTATTGGCTGGCATCTTGTAGTAATAGAATACGGGTTGGCATGTCACCTCGTCGCGATACATTCCAATGTGTCCGATACGTGCCGAGGGGATGAGGGTTGTCAATCCTTCGACCATGCCGAGGCCTGCTCTCAGGATGGGGGCGATAACTACTTTCTTTCCCGATATCTTGGGAGCGTTCATCTTCATCAGCGGTGTTTCAATCTCCTCGTGTATAATAGGGAAGTCGCGGGTTATTTCGTAGCCCATTAACATCGAAATTTCTTTCAGCAGTTCTCTGAACTTTATTGTCGATGTCTCTTTGTCGCGCATAATGCTTAGCTTATGCTGAATAAGCGGATGGTCTATAATATGTAAAGCCATAATTGATGTTTTTGATGTCCTATTTGCAAATGTAATATATAATTTTGTGATTTTTCATATTATTCTTTTTTAATATTGCTATTTTTGCAAATGAGTAGGGGCTGCTACGACAGCTTTCTCCATAAACACGAAAATTTAATATCTGATATTTATGAAAAACGACAACAAACTAGGCTACGCTCAGAGTACCATTGTTGGTGCCCAATTTCTCTTCGTGGCTTTCGGTGCCACCGTGCTGGTGCCGCTTTTGGTTGGTCTTGATCCCTCTGTGGCTCTTTTTACCGCCGGTGTAGGTACTCTTATTTTTCATGCCGTAACCAAAGGCAAGGTGCCTATCTTCCTTGGTAGCAGTTTTGCTTTCATCGCTCCCATCGTTAAGGCTACAGAGCTCTTCGGTCTTCCCGGTACATTGTCGGGTTTGGTAGCCGTGGGTGCCGTCTATGGTGTGATGAGCGCCTTGGTGCGTCTGCGTGGAGTAGGGTTCATTGCCCGCCTCTTTCCGCCTATCGTGGTGGGCCCTGTAATCATGCTCATCGGTCTGTCGCTGGCCGGTACGGGTGTCAATATGGCCAAGAGTAATTGGCCTCTTGCCATCATCGCGCTGTTGACAACCGTGGTGGTATCGATGTTCGGAAAAGGCTTGCTTCGTCTTATTCCTATCTTTGCGGGTATAGTGGTGGGCTACATTGCAGCTACCATTTTTGGAGTGGTCGATTTCCAGCCAGTGCGAGAAGCAGCGTGGTTTGCGTTACCTGCTTTTGTGCGCCCCGAATTGTGCTGGGAGGCAGTCATTTTCATGCTCCCCGTAGCCATAGCTCCTGTCATTGAGCACATTGGCGATGTGTATGCCATCAACGAGGTTACCGGTAAGGATTTTGTAAAGGATCCCGGCTTGCATCGCACTATGCTTGGCGATGGATTGGCATGTGTGGCCGCATCGTTCATCGGTGGCCCTCCCGTGACAACCTATTCCGAGGTTACCGGCGCTATTTCGCTGACCAAGATTGCCGACCCTGCAGTTATACGCATAGCAGCTCTCTTTGGTATTCTGTTCTCGTTGCTGGGCAAGGTGAGCGCATTGCTCAAGACCATCCCCGAGGCTGTTCTTGGTGGTATCATGCTGTTGCTCTTCGGTACCATTGCGGCGGTGGGTGTGAACAGCTTGGTGAAAAACAAGGTTGACCTTGGCGATACACGCAATTTAGTTATTGCATCGCTCATACTTACCCTTGGCATCGGTGGTGCCGAGCTCACATGTGGCAGCTTCACAATAGGCGGTATTGGTTTGGCCGCGTTGGTGGGAGTGATACTCAACCTGATACTTCCCCGCACCAAGGCCAATTAAAAAACAGGCATGATATAGCATAATGCGGTCGCCGTTTCAAATAGCGACCGCATTATTTGTATTATTAGCCCTATTGGTAGTATATTTGTATTTCCACCGCTTCGGCGCTATGCCAGCGGCTTTTTAGAAAGACGATTTTTCAAATAAATGTATATGCGTAAATTAATGATTACTTTATCAACAGCCGCTGCGCTTTTGTCGGCATGCAGCGGGAATGTACAAAAACAAGAAGAAGTGGCAAACGACGATTTCACCTATCAGGTGGAGAAATTTGCCGATTTGGAAGTATTGCGATATCAGGTGCCCGGTTTCGAAGAGCTGTCGTTGCAGCAGCGCACATTGCTCTACTATCTGTCGCAGGCGGCTTTGGAAGGTCGCGACATATTGTTCGACCAGAACTGTAAATACAACCTGCAGATAAGAAGAACACTCGAGGCTATTTACGAAAATTACGAAGGCGACCGCAACGACGAGCAGTTCAGGGCGCTCGAACTCTATCTGAAGCGCGTGTGGTTCAGCAACGGTATTCACCACCACTATGCCGAGGATAAATTTAAGCCCGGCTTCTCGGCCGACTTCTTCGCTCAGTGCGTGAGCGCCGTGAAGCCCGAAGCGCTCCCCTTGAAAGAGGGACAGAGCGTACAGCAGCTGATTGCCGAGCTCACTCCTGTCATTCAGGATTCAACCATCATGTCGAAGCGCACCGTGCAGAGTGGCGACGGCGATTTGATACTCGCTTCGGCCAATAACTATTACGACGGTGTTACACAGGCCGAGGTCGAGGCTTTCTATGCAGCCATGAAAGACCCCAAGGATGAAAAACCTGTGATGTATGGTCTGAACAGCCGCTTGGTTAAGGAGAACGGTGTCGTTAAAGAGAAGGTTTGGAAGGTTGGCGGCCTCTATACCGAGGCGCTCGAGCGTATCGTGGGTTGGCTCGAGAAGGCTGCGAGCGTAGCCGAGAACGACGCACAGAAGGCGGTGATAGAAACACTGATTGAATACTATCGCACAGGCGATTTGAAAAAATTTGATGACTATGCAATGCTGTGGGTATATGACCTTGATTCGCGCATTGATTTTGTGAACGGCTTCACCGAGTCCTATGGCGACCCCTTGGGCATGAAGGCAAGCTGGGAGAGCGTGGTGAACTTCAAGAACATCGAGGCTACCAAGCGTACCGAGGTTATCAGCGATAATGCGCAGTGGTTCGAGGATAATTCGCCCGTGGCCAAGGAATTCAAGAAAGAGAAGGTTAAGGGCGTTTCGGCCAAGGTTATCACCGTGGCGATGCTTGGTGGCGATTGCTATCCCGCTACACCCATCGGCATCAATCTGCCCAATTCGAACTGGATTAGAGCGGCCTATGGTTCGAAATCGGTGACCATAGAGAATATCACCGAGGCCTACGACCGTGCAAGCGCCGGCGGCGGACAGACAAAGGAATTTGCATGGAGCGACGTCGAGGTGAATATGCTGAAAGAGTATGGCTTTGTAACCGACAACCTCCACACCGACCTGCACGAGTGCTTGGGACACGGTTCGGGTAAATTGCTCCCCGGCGTAGATCCCGATGCGTTGCGTTCCTATGGTTCAACGGTGGAAGAGGCTCGTGCCGACCTGTTCGCCCTCTACTATGTAGCCGACAAGAAGATGGTCGAGCTCAATCTGTTGCCTAACGAAGATGCCTACAAGGCCGAGTATTATAAATATATGATGAACGGTCTGATGACACAGCTAACCCGTGTGGAGCTTGGCAACAACGTCGAGGAGGCACACATGCGTAACCGTCAGCTTATTGCTCGTTGGGCGCTTGAGAATGCAGGAAAAGAGTGTGTGGAACTGGCCAAGAAGGATGGCAAGACCTATGTGGTTATTCACGACTACGACAAGCTGCGCGAGGCGTTCGGACAGCTGCTCACCGAGGTACAGCGCATTAAATCGACAGGCGATTACGAGGCTGCCAAGCAGTTGGTCGAGAGCTACGGAGTGAAGGTCGATGCCGATTTGCACAAAGAGATACTCGATCGTTTCGCACCGCTGAACATCGTTCCCTACCGAGGTTTTGTCAATCCGCGCTATGTGGTTACCACCGACGATGCCGGTTCGATAACCGATGTGCAGCTCGACTACACCGAGGGCTATGTAGAGCAGATGATGCGTTACTCCAAGGAGTACTCATCGTTACCTTCGGTAAACAATTAGTACCGAAAAGCTATTGGATAAATACAGTGTCGCATGCTTTCATTGCATGCGACGCTGTTGTTTTATAGGGCGGGCGCTGCATTTTGCGTTATAATACTATCTTCTGTCCCCGAATAGCTCGTATAAATGTGCAGAAAAGCTAATACAGATGAAGAAATAGGGATTTCCCCCTAAATTATAGGGAAATCCCCCCAATTTATATTATTTATATATTTTATATTTGTGGCAGACAATAAAAAACAGCCCTATGATACGCAAATTACTTTCTACCGCCCTTCTGCTATTGGTTGCCCTTTTCGCCCACGCCGACGAAAAGAGCCTCGACAAGATGGTGTTCAATGCCGCAGTGGTGAACAACCTGTTTCCGCAGGAAAGGGTCTATCTGCAGTTCGATAACACAGCCTACTACCTTGGCGAAACACTATGGTTCAAGGCATACGTTACCGAGGGTGTGAAGGACACACCCTCGACCCTTAGCAAGGTGCTCTATGTG
>JAFYOS010000012.1 GCA_017560125.1 Bacteroidaceae bacterium
ACATAACTATATAAAAAATGGAATTAGCAAGCAAGTACAATCCCGCCGATGTAGAAGGTAAATGGTACCAATATTGGCTGGACAACAAACTCTTCAGTTCGAAACCCGACGGACGCGAACCGTATACCGTCGTTATTCCACCGCCTAATGTAACCGGTGTGCTCCACATGGGACACATGTTGAACAATACTATCCAGGACATTCTTGTCCGCCGTGCCCGCATGGAAGGCAAGAACGCATGCTGGGTGCCGGGTACTGACCACGCATCCATCGCTACCGAAGCAAAGGTGGTGAACAAGCTCGCTCAGCAGGGCATCAAGAAGACCGACCTCACCCGCGAAGAATTCTTGAAGCACGCATGGGAATGGACCGACGAACACGGTGGCATCATCCTCAAGCAGCTCCGCAAGCTCGGTGCATCATGCGACTGGGACCGCACAGCCTTCACCATGGACGAAGAACGCTCTGAAAGCGTAATCAAGGTGTTCTGCGACCTTTATGAAAAGGGCTTGATCTACCGTGGCGTACGCATGGTGAACTGGGACCCGAAGGCACTCACAGCCCTCTCGGACGAAGAAGTGATCTACAAGGAAGAAAACAGCAAGCTCTATTACCTCCGCTACAAGGTGGAAGGCGATGCAGAAGGCCGTTATGCCGTAGTGGCAACTACCCGTCCTGAAACCATCATGGGCGACACCGCCATGTGTATCAACCCGAACGACCCGAAGAACGAATGGCTCAAGGGCAAGCGCGTAATCGTGCCATTGGTAGGCCGTTCTATCCCGGTAATCGAAGACGACTATGTAGACATCGAATTCGGTACAGGTTGCTTGAAGGTAACTCCGGCTCACGATGTGAACGACTACATGCTCGGTGAAAAGTACAACCTCCCAAGCATCGATATCTTCAACGACAACGGTACACTCAGCGAAGCAGCAGGCCTCTATGTAGGTATGGACCGCTTCGATGTACGCAAGCAGATTGAAGAAGACTTGAAGAACGCCGACCTCATGGAAAAGGTAGAACCTTACACCAACAAGGTAGGTTGCTCGGAACGCACAGGTGTAGCCATCGAACCGAAGCTCTCTATGCAATGGTTCCTCAAGATGCAGCACTTTGCAGACATGGCTCTCCCACCGGTAATGAACGACGAACTCAAGTTCTACCCTGCCAAATATAAGAACACATACCGTAACTGGTTGGAAAACATCAAGGACTGGTGTATCAGCCGTCAGTTGTGGTGGGGTCACCGCATCCCAGCCTACTACTTGCCGGAAGGCGGTTTCGTGGTAGCAGCTACAGCCGAAGAAGCATTGGCAAAGGCTATCGAAAAGACAGGCAACGCTGAATTGAAGGTGGAAGACCTCCGTCAGGACGAAGACTGCCTCGACACATGGTTCTCTTCATGGTTGTGGCCAATCTCATTGTTCGACGGCATCAACAACCCGGGCAATGAAGAAATCAAGTACTACTACCCTACCAGCGACTTGGTAACAGGTCCGGACATCATCTTCTTCTGGGTAGCCCGTATGATCATGGCAGGTTACGAATACTTGGGCGACATGCCGTTCAAGAATGTATACTTCACCGGTATCGTTCGCGACAAGATCGGCCGCAAGATGTCTAAGTCACTCGGTAACTCACCTGACCCATTGGATTTGATTGAACGCTATGGTGCCGACGGTGTGCGTATGGGTATGATGCTCTCGGCTCCAGCCGGTAACGACATCCTCTTCGATGACACTCTCTGCGAACAGGGCCGTAACTTCAACAACAAGATTTGGAATGCCTTCCGTCTCGTGAAGGGTTGGGAAGTAGCCGACATCGCACAACCAGAATATGCAGCCCTCGCTACCGAATGGTTCGAATCCATGCTTGCCAAGACAGCAGCCGAAGTGGACGACCTCTTCAGCAAGTATCGTTTGAGCGAAGCCTTGATGGCCATTTACAAGCTCTTCTGGGATGAATTCTCAAGCTGGTACCT
>JAFYOS010000013.1 GCA_017560125.1 Bacteroidaceae bacterium
CAATTGTATGGTGCGCTGATTGTAGAGAATGGCAATATTACTCTGGATTTCACAACCGTAAAAGAGGGGAAAGGCCCGTATGGCAGCGGTACAGAGAACAACCGGATAATGACCGAGATTCTTCAGAACCTCGACTCCATTTCTCGCGAAGAGATAAAGGACGAGGCTTTCAAATTGTTTGCCAAGCACAACAACGACATTATTGGCGTGTTGCTGATGACCTTACCCTATTACCGATGCCTTGACGACGAGACAAGACTCGCGACAATAGAGGGTTTTGGAGATTACCTTAGGAATATCGATTTTGTAAAAAATGAATACAACAGCTTAAAGGGCAAACAGGCAACCGCTCCCGGCAAACCCTTCGTTGACATCGAAGGAACGGATGCAGCCGGCAACCCTGTAAAGCTATCGGATTACGTAGGTAAAGGCAACTATGTACTCGTCGATATGTGGGCAAGCTGGTGCGGGCCTTGCAAGGCGGAGATTCCCAACCTTGCCGAGGTGCACAACCTGTACAAGGACAAAGGCCTCACAGTGCTTGGCATCTTCGTAAGCGACGACATCAAGAACCTTGAACCCACATTGAAGGAGGAAAATGTGACATGGGCACAGATTGTTGACAGCCAAAACAAGGCCACAACCCTCTACGGAGTAAACGGAATACCCGCAATAATGCTCATCGGCCCCGACGGAACAATCCTTGAGCGTGGCAGTGCCATGCGTGGCGAAAACATTAAAAAGAACATCGAGAAATATTTGCTAAACAAGTAATAATACCACTATGCAGATAATTGACGGAAAAGCAATTGCAGCAGAGATTAAAAAAGAGATAGCTGCCGAGGTTAACGAAATAGTAGCAAAGGGTGGTAAGCGTCCCCATCTTGCAGCCATCCTCGTGGGACACGATGGAGGTAGCGAGACATACGTAGCACACAAGGTACGCGCATGCGAGGAGTGTGGATTCACTTCAACCCTCATTCGCTACGAGGACGACATCACCGAAGAGACACTGCTTGCCAAGGTGGAGGAGCTGAACAACGACCCCGACATCGACGGTTTCATCGTGCAGTTACCCCTTCCCAAGCACTTCAATGAGCAGAAGGTAATAGAGGCCATCGACTACCGCAAGGACGTTGATGGTTTCCACCCGATAAACGCCGGACGACTGACCATAGGCCTACCCTGCTACCTGTCGGCAACCCCCAACGGCATTATGGAGCTGTTGCGCCGCTACAACATCGATACAAAAGGTAAAAAATGCGTGGTACTCGGTCGCAGCAACATCGTGGGCAAACCCGTTGCCAACCTGATGCTGCAGAAGGGTACACCCGGCGATGCCACAGTAACCATCTGCCACAGCCGCACAGCCAACATCGAGGAGGAGTGCAGACAGGCAGACATAATCATCGCAGCACTGGGACAGCCCCACTTTGTAAAAGCCGAGATGGTGAAAGAGGGCGCAGTGGTTATAGACGTTGGTACTACACGCGTTCCCACAACCGAGACAAAATCGGGCTTCCGCCTGATGGGCGACGTGGATTTCCCCAACGTATCACCCAAATGCTCATACATCACCCCCGTTCCCGGCGGTGTAGGCCCCATGACCATCGTATCGCTCATGCAGAACACTCTGCTTGCAGCTAAAAAAGAGATTTATAAATAGTGAACATACGTTCCATTATTATATGCATACTGCTTGTGACGGCAACAAATGTTGCTGCGCAAGCAGTTGCGCATTTATCGAGGGTAGGCATCCTGTTTGCCGGCGACCTGATGCAGCACGAAAGCCAGCTGAACGCCGCGCGGCAGAGCGACGGCACATACAGCTACTCGCCATGCTACAGCAAGATAAAAGGGTACATTACCGAGGCCGATATAGCCATAGCCAACCTGGAGACAACCATCGCCGGAAAGCCCTACGGCGGCTACCCCATGTTCTGTGCGCCCGATAGCTTTCTGTATGCAGCCCAAAAGGCCGGCTTCGACATCATGCTGCTCGCCAACAACCACTGCCTCGACAGAGGACAACGAGGCGCTATGCGCACCCTTGCCATGCTCGATTCGCTCGGAATAGAGCACCTTGGTGTCTATCGCGACAGCACCGACAGAGCCGCACGCTACCCCTACATAGTGAAAGCGAAAGGCTTGAAAATAGCATTGCTGAACTACACCTACGGCACAAACGGCATACCCGTGCGCCCGCCTATGGTTGTGAACCTGATAGACAAGGCCACTATGGAGCGCGACATAGCCAAGGCGCGAAGCATGCACCCCGACGCCATAATAGCATGCATGCATTGGGGCGACGAATTCACACACAAGGTATCGAAGGAGCAGCGCGAACTGACCGACTGGCTCATTGCACATGGAGTGAACCATGTGATAGGCAACCATCCACACGTGATACAACCATTCGAAACAAGGCGCGATACAGCGTCGCTTGCCCGCCACGCAATAGTATATTCACTGGGCAATCTGGTATCGGGTATGTATGCACGCGGACGCGATGGCGGTGCACTGGTCACCCTGCGACTGCGAAAATTTTTCGGCACCACCCGCCTCGAAGGATTGGAATATCTGCTTGCATGGGTGGCACGCCCCGAAAGGGATGGCGTTAGTAATTTCGAAATATGGCCGGCCGCAACCCCACCCGATAATCTGAACCGGGTAACAAAAACGAAACTGGAAGAATTTGTAGAAGACAGCCGCAACCTTCTCGGCAACGACAACAGCCTGATAAAAGAGGTCTTCGCCAAGTAGCCACCTAAGAAGGTTACTCGCCATCGGCGCACATCGCCAGCAACAGCAACAACATAATATAGTAGAAGGCAAGGAAGAGCAACAATGCAAGAGCACCCACCGTGAGCGACATTGCCAGCACGAACAAGAAAGAGAAGGCGTGCAACGTCACCGCCGCCATTGCTATCCACAGGAAGGCTCTATAGCTGCTCAATCTCCACAACACGACACCTGCAAGCGCCACCACTGTGGGGTATAAAAGGATGAAATTCTCGCCTGCAAAAATATATAGTGCAGTGGAAAGAACAGCCATCAGCAGCAGCGTTGCGCATAGCATTGTAGCAACAGCTACAATGCGACGACGCCACGCAACAGCAGCTATCATCGCAGCGACTAGAACAATCATAGAGAGCACCATGGCCAAATTATCGTAGCCAACACCCACCAACATACCCATAGGCTTGTATCGAAGCCCCTCGAGCGTTGCACAGCCCCACGAGAGCGCCAGCCCCACCCCGAACAGCAGCAGCGACGCAAGCAACTGCATAAAGAAGGAGGCGACGATGGGCAGTGGAGCCGTCCTTGCAGCACGCGCCTCGTATATCAGATAGAATATAAGGGCAATAAGGAACAGGACATTTACCACAATGTATCCCGCCTGCGAAAATATGAAAAGCCCCAGCAAGGGAACGGTAAAGCAGATGTCATCGACATCGGATTTCAGTGCATCCTTGTCGGAATAGGCCTCATCGGTTAAATAGTCGAGCGCCACCGGGATTATCTGCGAGCAGTAGTGGCCAATGGAACGAAGCGATATATTACCCACGTTATCCAACGAAGTGTGGTAGTGGTTAATATCGGCCACCGTTGCAAAATTCAACCCCGGTAACGAATCCATCACAATGGTAAAATCGGTTGCATTGGGCATATAGCGATAGACGATATTTATAAGCGAATAGGTAAACGGATAGGCCGCCGAACGGGCATACAAATCCATCAATTTGGTGTTGCCACGCGAGGTTTCGAACAAAAGCGCCGGCCCGTAGGTACCACGTGCATCGACATTTATCACAAGCCCCACCCTATCGAACAGTTCGCGGTTGTGGGCATAAGCCGCCTTCATACCCAGCATGCCAACCTCCTCGGCATCGGTGAAAAGAATTTTTACACCCTGATGCCACTCGTCGCGCCGTTCAAGCGCAAGCCTAAGGGTTTCGAGAACAACCCCGACGCCATAGCCATTATCGGCGGCACCGAGCGAAATGGCCGTATCGCCACGCAGCAACCACGGATAGCGTGAATCGTAATGCGCCACAAGCATCAACGAGGTTGCAGCGCTATCGCACATAGGCGAAACCTCGGCATATACATTATGCATATCGAAGCGGAAGCCCAACGCCTCGTTTGCCAGATAGGAATAGACCTTGGGCTCGCAACCGAGGTCGGTCAAACGCGAGCGTAAGTAGTCGCGCACCGCCTCGCGCTCCTTGGCATGAGCCACCGAATGAGGTTCGGATGATATCGCGCGTATATCATCCACTACATTGGCCACGGAACAGCCATCGGTACTGCTATGGAACAGCCCCCACCCCAGCGACACTATTGCCGAGAGCAGGATAACCGTAAACGAAATAATATAGGAGCGTTTGCGCATAATTGTAACTATTTTTCGTTCATTGCATAATATTTTGCCACAAGTGCGCCGCTTATATTATGCCACACACTGAAAATGGCACCCGGGATTGCAGCCATGGGAAAGGCGGCGAAATGCAGTGCAGCAAGCGACGAAGCAAGGCCGCTGTTCTGCATGCCGACCTCGATGGAAACAGCCACCCTTTTTGCATAGGAAAGCCCCACAAGGCGCGCAACGCCATAGCCAAGAAGCAAGCCGGAGATATTGTGAAGCGCCACCACAAGCAGCACCATCAAACCACCCTGAAGTAGTCTGTCGGCTGCATGGGAAACTATAATAGCAACCACAAATGCTATCATCACAGAGGAGAAAGCCGGCAGAAACGGCACCACGCTTGCCGTCTGTCGCGGAAGAAATTTTTGTACTACGAAGCCCGTGAAAATGGGAGCAATGACCACATAAAATATAGACAACAGCATGCCCAACGCATCGACATCGACCAAGGTGCCGGCCAACAGCCACACAAGCAACGGGGTCAACAGCGGAGCAAGCAAGGTAGATACGGCCGTCATACCGACCGAGAGGGCTACATCGCCCTTGGCAAGGTAGGCAATCACATTCGACGCCGTACCACCAGGGCAGCAACCCACAAGGATTACACCCACGGCAAGGTCGGGCGACAGAGCAAAAACCCGCGCTAGAAGCCACGCCACCAAGGGCATTATGGAAAATTGCGCCAATGAACCTACAAGAACATCCTTCGGACGACTGAAAACCACACGGAAATCATCGACATTAAGCGTAAGCCCCATTCCGAACATAATGACGCCCAACAGCGGATTTATCACCCACATATCCACCCCACCCAACAGCGATGGAAGGAACAACGACAACAGCGCGGCTGCAAGCACCAATAGAGCCATTCGGCGCGAAATAAAATCACATATTCTTTTCATACTGGCAAAGATACGCACAAGCGAGCGAATGTTCGCATAAACGAGTGAATAAAACTTATTTTATTTCCAACGAGTGTAAACGAACTTCGGTAAAACCAAATAGGCAATAATATCAAGCTTGCTTGAATATTTCTAAGCGAGCGCAGTAGATCTTCGAGGTTTACCTGCTTATATAATACTACAGGATACAAAAAACGGACATCGCCTAGAATGACGATGTCCGCAATATAGGATGATGAAAAGTTTCTTAATCCCTTAGTCTGAAGCCCGTTGCTTTTGCTAAAATAGCAGCCTCGGTGCGACGTGCAGCAAAGAATGCAAGCACGTTGAACACAAACACAAAGAAGGGGAAGAGAAGCGGGAGCGACAGTACGAACGAATCCGCAGCCAACACCCATACATATATGCCCATGAGCAGGTAATAGCCCACAACCAATAGCAGGTTGAGTATTGTTACACGCTTCTGCAAATCGAAATTCTGGAAACCCGAAATCATAAGACCAAACAGGTTCACCAAGCCGACAACTACAAGCACCACGCCCAAGGCAATGGGTGAATAAGACACCTCGCCATTGGCCATAATGTACTTGAAATTGGTTAGTTCGTTAGTTGCGCCGTTTGCCTCTACCAACTGCAGGATGGTAGAACAGAGTGTAGCTATTACAAGCACCACCGACAGCAAGAAAAAGAACTGATAGGAACGGAACTTCATACCGATTAGTCCTCAGATTCGTTTTTCTCCTTAGAAAGATCTCTGAAATAAACCTTTCCCTCGAGGAACTCCTGTGTTGCGATGAGTGTAGGCTTGGGCTGACGCTCATAGTAACGAGAAATCTCAATCTGCTCGTGGTTTTCGAACTGCTCTTCGAGGTTGTCTGTTGTTGAAGAGAACTCGTTCAGTTTCTTGAGCAATTCCTCTTTCAATTCCGCTGCAATCTGATTAGAACGCTTACCTATTATTGCTACCGACTCATATACATTACCTGTTTCAGTAACAAAATCTGCCATGTTGCGGGTTACCGTTGTTGTCGGTGCATTTGTCTTTTTATAGTCCATTATATTTATTGTTTATTATTCGTTTACAATTTTCAACGCTTCGCGATAATAATCCTCAGCCTCTTCAATGTATTTGCTGTCGGGGAATTCGTTCTTGAAGGCGTAGTATTCATCAACCGTATCGCGATAGCGGTCAACCTTTTTCTCCTCGACGCTCTTGCTGGCCATCTTGTACTTGGCACGAAGTATGAGCATCGATAGCTCCTCGCGCAATTTGGTATAGGGGTAATCCTTCAACGCATTCTGCGCTGTGACGATGCATGCCTGATAGTTGTTGCGCATGAGATCGAAACTGCCAAGTTCGTAATAGAGCTTTGCCGAAAGAAAATCTTTCTCGACCAACACATCGTGCATCGCAAAGAGCATTTCCTGTGCCTCGGTGCGATAGATGCTCGCCGGATAGTACTCCATGAAGAGCTGCAACTCCTGCATTGCCGAATATGTGCTCGACTGGTCGAGCTCGGGAACGGGAATATTTTTGAACAGCGATTTTCCGCAATGGAAACGGGCCAATTCGTTGAACACGCCACGCTGATAGGTTGTGTAGTATGTCTTGAAGTATTGTGCCGCTGTCTCGTAGTCACCGGACTCGTAGTAGCACATGCCCAACATGTAGAGCGACTCCTCGGCGTTGCGATGTCCCTTGAACGTAGCTATAAGGTCCTCGAGCAACGGTGCTGCCTTTGAGTAGCTACGGTTTACAAAGTAAGCCTTAGCCGCCTCGTATCTGCACTCAACATCGTTGGTCTTGAGCAGACTGTTATACTGCGAACATGATGTAAGCAGTAAAATAGCCACAAAAAGCGTATAGAGAGTCCTTTTCATTTTTGCGTAAATTCGGGTGCAAAGATAGCTTTTTTGCCTCGAAAATGCAATGAATATTTATTATTTAATTATTATTAAATCGAAATAAGATTTGTTTTGGTTTATTTGGAGTGCAATTGCATCGCGATAAACAAAATTGTAATATCTTCGCAAGATAAATTTAAGCGACATGAAGTTTGAACTGATATCCGACTACCGCCCCACCGGCGACCAGCCCGAAGCCATTGCCCAATTGGTCGAAGGCGTAAAATCGGGCATGCCTGCGCAGACGCTGCTGGGCGTCACCGGCTCGGGAAAGACATTTACCATAGCAAACGTAATAAAGGAGATTAACCGTCCTACCCTGATACTGAGCCACAACAAGACGCTCGCCGCACAGCTCTACAACGAATTCAAAGGATTCTTCCCGAACAACGCGGTGGAATACTATGTGTCGTACTACGACTACTATCAGCCTGAGGCATACATCCCCTCGACCGATACATACATAGAAAAGGATCTCGCCATAAACGACGAGATTGATAAGTTGCGCCTATCTGCCACATCAGCCCTGCTGTCGGGACGAAAGGACGTGGTGGTAATATCCTCGGTTTCGTGCATATACGGTATGGGTAACCCATCCGATTTCTATAAAAACGTGATTGAGATAAAGCGCGACATGAAGCTCGACCGCAACGTATTTCTGCGATGGCTGGTGGGCAGTCTGTACCAGCGCAACGACATCGAACTGCACCGAGGAAACTTCCGCGTGAAGGGCGACACCGTCGATGTGAGCCTCGCCTACAGCGACCATGTGCTGCGAATAACATTCTGGGACGACGACATAGAAAGCATCGAAGAGATTGACGCCGAGACAGGACGCCGCATCGCAGATTTCGATGAATACAAGATATACCCCGCCAATCTCTTTATGACGACCAAGGAGAGCACCCTGAGAGCTATTACCGAGATTGAAAAAGACCTGGCCGACCGCGTCGATTATTTCAACGAGATAGGCAAGCCCTACGAAGCAAAAAGACTGCAGGAACGTGTGACATACGACATGGAGATGCTCCGCGAACTGGGCCACTGCTCGGGCATAGAGAACTACTCGCGCTACTTCGATGGCCGTGAGCCCGGCACCCGCCCCTACTGCCTACTCGATTTCTTCCCGAAGGATTTCCTGATGGTAATAGACGAAAGCCACGTAAGCGTGCCGCAGATACACGCGATGTACGGAGGCGACAGAGCGCGCAAACTAAACCTTGTGGAATTCGGATTCCGTCTGCCCGCCGCACTCGATAACCGCCCACTGAAATTCGAGGAATTCCAAAGCATGACCAACCAGGTGATATACGTGAGCGCCACCCCCGACGACTACGAACTGCGAGAGAGCGGCGGCGTGATAGTGGAACAGCTCATACGCCCCACCGGTCTTCTCGATCCCATAATAGAGGTGCGCCCGTTGATGAACCAGGTAGATGACCTGATGGAAGAGATAGAGGTGCGCATACGCCGCGAAGAGCGCGTGCTGGTAACCACGCTCACAAAGCGCATGGCCGAGGAACTGACCGGATATCTGCAAAAGAACGGAGTACGCTGCAACTACATACACAGCGACGTCGATACCCTTGAGCGCGTACAGATAATGACCGACCTGCGCGAAGGACTGTACGATGTGCTCATAGGTGTAAACCTGTTGCGCGAAGGCCTCGACCTTCCTGAAGTGTCGCTGGTAGCCATACTCGACGCCGACAAGGAGGGCTTCCTGCGAAGCCACCGTTCGCTTACCCAGACCGCGGGCCGTGCCGCCCGAAACGTAAACGGCAAGGTTATTTTCTATGCCGACAACATCACACAGAGCATGAAGAGAACGATGGACGAAACAAGCCGTCGCCGCGAAAAGCAAATTGCCTACAACGAAGCAAACGGCATAACCCCGCAGCAGATACGCAAGAGCATCGGAAACATCCTGTCGAGCGAGCGCAAGGATAGCAGTCGCAGTTATGCCTACAGCGAGGAGCACGCAACGGCAACCATGGCCGCCGACCCGATTGTGGAGTACATGAGCCGCGAGCAGCTTGAAAAGAGCATAGAGAACACCCGCCGACTGATGAAAGAGGCCGCTGACAAGATGGAATACATCGAGGCAGCACAATATCGCGACGAGATGATGAAATTGCAAGAGATTGTGAAGAACCGCTTCCAATAACCTGCAAGCGCTACGCACATAATAAAATCGAGGCCCACAATAGTAGGCCTCGATTTTATTATATATACCGCGACGAACAGGCGTCGTTCGGAAAAATCTTAGATATTGGCGATGCGCATGATATCGGCAAAGACACCCGCTGCCGTAACACCGGCACCGGCACCATATCCCTGTATCAGCATGGGGAACTCCTTGTATCGCTCGGTGGTAAGAAGAATGATGTTGTTGCTTCCCTCGAGGTGATAGAAGGGGTGATGACGATCAACCTCGCAAAGCGATACAGAACCCTTACCATCCTCGAATTTAGCCACAAAGCGCCAATGCTTCTCTTCGCTCTCAAGACGGCGACGGTTGCCCTCGAATTCATCGTCGAGGGTGGGAAGTACATTCCAGAATTCATCGATAGAGCTATTGAAGAACTCCTGAGGAATGAACAGGTTGGCCTCTACATCCTCCTGCTCTATTGTATAACCGGCCTCGCGTGCCAGAATAACGAGCTTTCTTATCACATCCTTGCCACTGAGGTCGATGCGGGGGTCGGGCTCACTGTAGCCATACTCCTTGGCCAGTTTCACTGTGCGGCTGAAGGGAACATCCTTGCTCAAGGCGTTGAAGATGAAGTTTAGCGTACCGCTAAGCACAGCCTCTATCTTCAATATCTTGTCGCCACTGTTTATAAGGTCGTTGATGGTGCAGATGATGGGCAAACCTGCTCCCACGTTTGTTTCGAACAGGTACTTCACATTGCGCATGCGAGATATGTGCTTCAATCGACTATAGGTTGAGTAATCCGACGATGCTGCAATCTTGTTGGCCGCAACCACAGATACGTTGTGCGACAACAGTTCCTCATACAACGACGCCACTTCGCTGCTCGCTGTACAATCGACAAATACGGAATTGAATATATTCATGCCGATGATGCCTTCGCACAATTTGCCGATGTTGCTCTCTTCGCTCTTCTCCAGCTGCTCGCGATAGGTTGCGAGGTCAATGCCGTCGCGATTGAAAATAGCCCTCTTGCTGCTTGCGATACCCACCACGTTGAGCACAAGGCTGTGCTCGGCCATCAGTTTGTCGCGCTGCTGCTCAATCTGCTCTATGAGGCTGCCACCGACCGTTCCTGTACCGCAGATGAAAAGGTTGAGCACCTTGTACTCCGACAGGAAGAACGAGTCGTGGATGACGTTCAGTGTCTTACGCAACTGGTCGGCCTTCACCACGAACGAGATATTGGTCTCCTGACCACCCTGCGCGCATGCCACCATATTTATACCGTTACGACCGAGTGTCTGGAACAATTTACCCACAATACCGGGGGTCTGGCGCATATTTTCGCCAACGATAGCCACTGTCGATAGGTTGCCAACGGCACGCACGGGCTCCATAAGGCCCATAGAAATCTCCTTCGCAAATTCGCTGTTCAGCACCTCGCAAGCAGGCTCGGCATCCACATGGCGCAATCCCAATGATGTGCTGTTCTCCGACGACGCCTGTGCCACAAGGAACACGCTGATGCCGGCATTGGCCAACGACTGGAAGATGCGATGGTTCACACCCACAACGCCCACCATACCAAGACCTTGAACGGTCAGCAGGTCGGTATCGTTGATGCTCGAAATACCCTTAATGAGGCGACCACTACTGCGATTTTCGTGGTTTATGATGGTACCCTCGGCCGAGGGGTTGAAAGTATTCTTTATGCGGATGGGGATATTGGCCTTGCAAACGGGATAGATGGTGGGGGGATAAACCACCTTGGCACCGAAATTGCAGAGCTCGGTAGCCTCTACATAGCTCAAGTGCTGAATGGTATATGCCTTACCGATTACATGGGGGTCGGCAGTCATAAATCCATCGACATCGGTCCATATCTCGAGCACCTCTGCGTGCAACGAAGCCGCAATGAGCGACGCTGTATAGTCCGAGCCGCCACGGCCCAAATTGGTTATCTCGCCCGTATCCTTGTCGGTAGAGATGAAGCCGGGCACTACAACCACTCTTAAATCCTTGCCGTCAAACGCCTCTTTTATCAGTTTGTCGGTGAGGTCGTTGTCGAGTATATATTTGCCGCGCTTTGTTTCAGTCTTGATGAATGTGCGCGAATCGAAATGCACTGCACCCTTTATCAACGCAGTAACTATGAGGCTCGAAATGCGCTCGCCATAGCTTACGATGGCCGATTCCGACTTCTGCGAAAGGTCGTTGATGAGAAAAATTCCCTGGTAGATGTTTCCCAAATCGTGAAGGAGAGAATCCACATTTACGAGCAGTTCTCTTTTTGCACCATCCTCGGGAATAACAGCGCTGATGAGCTCGTAATGACGTGTTACTATCGCCTGAAACTCATCGAGATAGGCAGCGTCGCCATTGGCTGCCATCTGCGACACTTTAATAAGTTTGTCGGTGATGCCGCCCAATGCGGAAACAACAACTACAACGGGCTCTTTCTCAGCCTCTACAATTTTCTTTAGGTTTAATATACTTGTTGCGGAACCGACCGAAGTTCCGCCGAATTTCATTACTTTCATCCCAATTTGTCTTATTTCTTGCAAAAATAGGAAGTTTATCGAAAATAGGCAAGTTTAATACTAACGATTATTAGTAAAACTAATGTTTTACGGGGTTATCAAGGCTGTAAGGAAAGGATATGAGCGAGCTATCGAGCAATACAAGTTTCTCTTGCCCGCGGCTACGGGTGGGGATATAGTATTCGGCAGTCTCGCGAGCTATGCTTTTTTGGAATGCCGCTCTGATTATAGAGAGATTTTTATTCAATCCATCGCTCAAGGGGTTGGTGATGTCATCGAGCATGCGACGAATGACCGTAGGATTCTGCCGCAACGACACGCTACGGTAAATATATTCCATTTCGTCCTTGTAATCGGAAATATATTTAAGCCTGATGCCCTCGGGGTGGCGAAGTATCAGTATGTAGAGCGCCTTGGGCAATGGCTGTAAATCTATCTGCACATTGCCGAACTGCGGCAAACGGATATTATAGTCGTCGTCTATCTCCAAACGGCTCAACGGCAGATTGTCGCCATAGGTTTCGTAACTTTCGCAAAGCTCATTGTCAACGATAGATTCATCGACATCGCACCCAAACGATGAGGATGTGAATAATAAATAATATTGCTTATAATCATCCATAGTATTTTGCTTGTTGTTTGCCTTATTGTACACGCCGAGAGCAAAATCGCACAAAAAAATCTGTTTTTAACATTTTTTCGGTTGCCTTGTCGCAAAATGTATATTTGTATCGACAAAACATTTGAATTTGTACATATCGAAAGCTATCTTTGCATGAAATAAACAGAGCATACACATATGGCAAAAGAGAAAAAGGTTTTTCTGTGTAATGAATGTGGATACGACTCACCCAAATGGTCGGGAAAGTGCCCTGCGTGCGGTGCGTGGAACAGTTTTGTAGAGAAGAGCATACGCAAAGAGAGCATAGCCATGACTGCCACTGCGCACGAGTTTGCTGCATCGAAGCCCACCCCCATAGACGAGGTATCTACCGACGAGCTGCCACGCATCGACATGAAAGACGGCGAGCTGAACAGAGTGCTCGGCGGCGGACTGGTACCCGGCTCATTAGTACTGCTTGGTGGCGAACCGGGCATAGGAAAATCGACCTTGGTACTGCAGACCGTACTGCGCATAGGCGACAAGCGTGTGCTATATGTATCGGGCGAGGAGAGCGTGCAGCAGATAAAACTACGCGCCGACCGCATAGAATACGAGAAATCGAGCTGCATGATTGTGTGCGAAACGCTGTTGGAAACCATTCTGGAGCACATAAAAGAGGTGCAGCCCGAGCTTGTAATCATCGACTCCATACAGACCATGTGCAGCGAAGCTGTCGATTCGTCGCCCGGCAGCGTGTCGCAGATTCGCGAATGCACTACCATGCTGCTGAAGTATGCCAAGGCCCACAACACCCCTGTAATACTCATAGGACACATCACCAAGGAGGGCTCCATCGCCGGCCCCAAGATATTGGAACACATAGTGGATGTGGTGCTTCAGTTCGAGGGCGACCAGCACTATGTCTATCGCGTGCTGCGCTCCATAAAGAACCGCTTCGGCAGCACCGCCGAAATGGGCATATACGAAATGCGCCGCGAAGGACTGCGACAGGTCGAGAACCCGTCGGAACTGCTACTGAGCGACCGCCACAGCGGAATGAGCGGAATAGCCATTGCAGCGGCCATCGAAGGCGTCAGCCCCTTCCTCATCGAGGTGCAGGCACTTGTGAGCACAGCCGCATACGGCACACCGCAGCGCTCGGCCACCGGTTTCGACCTGCGACGAATGAACATGCTGCTTGCCGTGCTCGAAAAACGAGTCGGCTTCAAGCTGGCCCAGAAGGATGTCTTCCTGAACATCGCCGGCGGTCTGCGTGTAAACGATCCGGCAATAGACCTTTCGGTCATAAGCGCTATACTATCGAGCAACATGGATGTCGAGATTGATGCCACCCTCTGCATGGCCGGCGAGGTGGGACTATCGGGCGAAATACGCCCCGTCAACCGCATAGAGCAGCGCATATCCGAGGCACAAAAGCTCGGATTCAAGCAGATTATAGTACCCAAGAGCAATATAAAACGCCTCGACCTTTCGCGCTTCGGCATCGAGATAAAAGCAGTGAGCAAGGTAGAAGAGGCATTCAGATTTATATTCGGATAAACAGACAAGAAGGATGATAAACGAATACCAGATAAGAGTAGAGCCGCACAACGCAGTCAACGAGCAGGCCATCAAGCGCTACATAGCACAGGCCAAAGGCTTCGACGCAAGAACCATCAAAGGCATACGCGTACTGCGCAGAAGCATCGATGCGCGCCAACGCACCATATACGTAAACCTCACCATCAGGGTCTTCATCAACGAGGAGCCGCCCGCAAACGAATATGTGAGCCGCGAATATGGCAACGTCGAAAACCAGCGCAAAGTGATAGTGGTGGGTGCAGGCCCCGCCGGACTGTTCGCAGCCCTGAAACTGATAGAACTGCGTCTGCGCCCCATAGTAGTGGAGCGTGGAAAGGATGTACGCACCCGCAAACTGGATGTCGCTGCAATATCACGCGAGCACAAGGTAAATTCCGAATCGAACTACTGCTTCGGCGAGGGCGGTGCGGGAGCATACTCCGACGGCAAGCTATACACACGCAGCAAGAAACGCGGTAACATCGAAGGCATACTGAACGTTTTCTGCCAGCATGGCGCAAGCACATCCATCCTATCGGACGCACACCCTCACATAGGCACCGACAAGTTGCCCCGCGTGATAGAGAACATGCGAAAACGAATAATAGAATGTGGTGGCGAAGTACATTTCGAAACCCGCATGGAGGAGATACTCCTTGCCAACGGCAAGGTATGCGGCATACGCACCGACAAAGGCGAAATAGCAGCCGACGCCGTGATACTTGCCACCGGCCACTCGGCACGCGATGTCTATCGTTCGCTGCACGACAGCAACATAGCCATCGAAGCTAAGGGCATTGCAGTGGGCGTGCGTCTTGAGCACCCCTCGGAACTGATTGACCGCATACAGTACCACAACCCGCACGGACGCGGAAAATATCTTCCCGCTGCCGAGTACTCATACACCGCACAGGTGGAAGAGCGCGGAGTATATAGCTTCTGCATGTGTCCCGGCGGAGTGGTCATCCCCTCGGCCACCGCAAACAACCAATTGCTGGTCAACGGCATGTCGCCTTCGAACCGTGGAGGCCGTTGGAGCAATTCGGGCATGGTGGTGCAGATAAACAGCGACGACCTTGCCCACCCCGACCTGCAAATAGATTGCGAGGATTGCATGGTGGTGGCACCCGACTCGCCGCTTCGCGTCATGGCATTCCAGGAATCGCTCGAACGCCTGTGCTGGGTAATGGGTAACCGCCGACAGAGCGCACCCGCGCAGCGAATGGCCGATTTCGTTAAGGGCAAACTGAGCTACGACCTGCCGTCGAGTTCCTATGCTCCGGGGCTCATATCATCGCCCATGCATTTTTGGATGCCCAAATTCATTTCGGGACGACTGCGCAAAGGTTTTGAGCAGTTCGGTCGTTCGGCACGCGGTTTCCTCACCAACGAGGCTACTCTCATTGGCGTCGAAACCCGCACCTCGGCACCTGTACGCATATTGCGCAACAACGACACACTGCAACATGTCGAGATAGCAGGTCTTTTCCCCTGTGGCGAAGGCGCCGGATATGCAGGAGGAATTGTATCGGCAGCCGTCGATGGCGAACGATGCGCCGAATCGGTAGCGGCATACTACAACGCATAACTGAGCAATAACAACGATGCCGGCTGTTCCGTTTGGGACAGCCGGCATCGTTGTATCGGTAGCTATGGTCTATTTCTTCACATAGTAATCGAGCCAGTTATTAAACAGCTTCTCGGCATGCGAACGCCAACGGTTCACAGGTGCCTGTGTGGCATCGTCGCCAACATAATAGTTCTGCGGGATTTCTATCGGAAGCCCCTTTGCCACATCGCGACGATATTCGCCATCGAGGGTATAGAGCGCATACTCGGAATGGCCGGTGATGTAGAAATCGCGAGTACCGCGCTCGGCCATTATATACACGCCCGATGCATCGGACTCGGATAGTAGCTCCACCCTGCTCTCGCGCAAAATATCCTCTTTGCGCAGCTCTGTGTGACGGCTGTGAGGCACATAGAAACACTCCTCGAAGCCCTTGAACAACGGCAAGCCGGGCTGCAACAGCTTATGGGGAAAGACACCGAACATCTTCTTGTCGAGCAGATACTTCTGTATATCGAAGCGATGATAAAGTATCGCCTGTGCTGCCCAGCAGATATAGAGCGTCGATGTTACATTCTCCTTGGCCCAATCGAAAATGCCCTGCAGCTCGCGCCAGTATGTAACCTGCTCATAATCCATTTTCTCGACAGGAGCGCCGGTGATTATAAAGCCATCGAAACGGCTGTCGCGCACCTCGCCGAAACCCTTGTAATACCTTGCCATATGCTCGGGCGCAGCATGCTTGGGCGTGTGGGTGTCGAGCTTCACAAGGGTCAATTCGATATTATGGGGCGACGTTGCAAGCAGACGGATAAAATCGGCTTCGGTAGTCTCTTTGGTTGGCATTATATTGAGCAGAGCTATTCTGAGCGTGTCGTCGGTAGCTGCGCTTAGCTCTTTCACATCCAGTCCTTCGGCGCGAACAGCGTCGAGGGCGGGCAATCCGGTAGGTACTTTAATGGGCATATCTCTGTCGGGTTAACGTGACTGGTTACTATTTTATATTACCAAATATTCAGGCGCCCCTCTTCGGGGATGTACAATTTGTCGTCGGGGGTGATACCAAAGGCCTTGCACCAATCCTCAATGTGGGGCAATGTGCCGTTCACGCGCCAGCGCGAGAGTGAATGGGGATCGTTCTTGGTGCGGTTGCGTATCTCCTCGTCGCGTATATTTCCTGCCCACACGTTGGCATATGCAAGATAGAAGCGCTGTTCGGGTGTAAAGCCCTCGGCATTTGCAAGGGACGCATCCTTTGTAGCGTTGCGGAACGCCTGCATCGAGATGGTCAATCCACCGTGGTCGGCAATATTCTCGCCCACGGTCAGCTCACCATTGGCCTTCATATCGGGCAACACATATATCTTGTTGAAATGGTCGATGATAACCTTCGTGCGTGCATTGAAATTATCGGCATCCTCTGCGGTCCACCAATCGGTGAAATTACCATTCTTGTCGAAGCGGCGTCCCTGGTCGTCGAAGCCATGTGTCATTTCGTGACCGATGACCACACCGATAGCACCATAATTGAAGGCGTCGTCGGCATTCATATCGAAGAAGGGATATTGCAGAATGCCGGCAGGGAAGCATATCTCGTTGGTTGTGGGGTTGTAGTATGCATTCACTGTCTGCGGAGTCATATACCACTCATCCACATCGACAGGCTTGTTGTGCTTGCGAGCGATGACATCGTCCCACATGAACTGCGAAATGCGGCGGCAGTTCTCGGCATAGCTGTCGGCGGGATCGATTACAAGAGCGCTGTAATCCTTCCACTTGTCGGGGTAACCTATTTTCACTCTGAACGAAGCCAGCTTCTCGTGAGCAAATTTTTTCGTGCTGTCGCTCATCCACTCCTGTGCATCGATGCGCTCGCCCAAGGCTACCTGCAGATTGCTTACCATCTGCAACATGCGCTCCTTGGCTGCGGGCGGGAAATATTTTGCCACATAAAGACGGCCCACCGCCTCGCCAAGCGCTGCATTCACAGCACCCAGTGCGCGCTTCCAACGGGGACGCTGCTCCTGAGTACCGCTCAACGCGCGGCCATAGAAATCGAAGTTCTGTGCGCTGAGGTCGTCGCTGAGCTCACCAGCAGTGCTGTTTATTATATTCCACTGCACATAGGCAATGAGGTCGGCAATGGGTGTGCCGGCTACGATGTCGAGCACCTCGGCCAAAGGCTCGGTCTGTGCCACGCTAAGCTCCGATATATCGTTTATACCCAATGCACCGAAGAAGACATCCCAATCGGTTGCAGGATAACTGCTCTTAAGCGAATCGTATGTAAATTTGTGGTAGTTCGCTGCGGGGTCGCGCTGTTGCACATTGTCGAACGATTTTTCGGCAATGCGTGTCTCGATGCGCATTACAGCCTCCATGTTTTTGCGAGCCTGCTCGTCGTTGTAGCCGCAAAGCACGAACATTTTCACCACGTGGTCGCGGAATTTGTCGCGCAGGGTTACCATCGCATCATCCTGATCGAAATAGTAGCTCTTTTCGGGGAGCGACAAGCCACCCTGATATATCTGCAACAGGTTGTTGCGGCTGTTCATGATGTCGGCATCGAAGAACACATGGAAAAATCCCGAAATACCCTGTCGCATGAGCTCGGCTGTAAGGGGCAACACCTCGCTGTTCTCTTTCAGCGCGGCAGCCTTGTCGAGCAGAGGTTTAATGGGGGTGTATCCCTCGTTGTTGCGGCGCACGCTGTCCATTGCAAGATTGTAGAGGTCGCCTATTTTCTTGGCATTCGAATTCTCCTCGGCATCCTTCATGGCCGCCTGCTCAAGAACAAGTTCCTTCAACTGCTCTCTGTTCTTCTCGGCAAGAGCATCGAACTGTCCGTAGCGTGCATACTCGGCTGTCAAGGGATTTTTCTTCATCCATCCACCGTTGGCATACTCATAAAAATCGGTGCCGGGCTTCATGCTCATATCGAGGTTCGTCTTGTCTATTTTCGATTCCATAGGTTTAGGCATCATGCAGGCAGTTATACCGAGCGCAATTATTGTGCTGATAATAAATGTCTTCATTTGTAAATATTTTTAGTTTATAATTATATCTGTTTATGCAAGCGAGTCGAGCTGTTCCATGCTCTTTTCCCACTCGTCCATAGCCTCGCTCAGCTGCTTCTTGAGCGAAGCATATTTATCGTAGTTCGACGCGTCGGCTCCACCCTCAGGGGTGCTCAGAAGTGCTTCGATGGCCGATATTGCCGATTCGAGCTCGTTGACAGCCTTTTCGTTCTCTTCGACAAGGCGCTCCAGTTTGCGGCGCTGCTTGGCCAACTGTTTTTCGGCCTCGTAGCTGAGACGACTGTCGTTTACGGGCTTGGCGGCTGCAGCTGATTCGCTTTTGGGCACGGCCTGTGAGGCTACAGCCTCGTTTATGTTCTGTGCATTCTTTGTGGCAAGGAATTCGTATATGCCACCGAGGTGCTCGCGCACCTTGCCGTCGCCAAATTCATAGACCTTGGTTACAAGGCCGTCGAGGAAGTGGCGGTCGTGGCTCACAAGTATCACCGTACCGTCGAAATCGCGGATGGCCTCTTTGAGCACATCCTTCGATTGCATATCGAGGTGGTTGGTGGGCTCGTCGAGGATGAGCAGGTTCATCTGCTGCAACAGCAATCTGATCATGGCCAAGCGACTACGCTCGCCACCCGACAGCACGCGCACTTTCTTGTCCGAGGCCTCGCCGCCGAACATGAATGCGCCCAATATATCGCGTATCCTGAGGCGTATGTCGCCCGTGGCTACATTGTCGATGGTTTCGAACACCGTCAAATTTTCATCGAGCAGTTGCGCCTGATGCTGAGCGAAATAGGAGGTTTCCACATTGTGGCCTATGGTGATGTTACCGCCAAAATCGAGCTCGCCAAGGATGCAACGCACAAGCGTGGTCTTGCCCTCGCCGTTGCGACCTACGAATGCCACCTTCTCGCCACGGTTGATAGTGAAATTCACCCCGCTGAAAACGGTGTGGTTGCCGAAGCTCTTTTCCACATCCTCGCACACCACCGGGTAGTTTCCGCTGCGGGTGGCGGGAGCGAATTTCAGCCTCAGTCGGCTTGTATCCTCCTCGTCGATGACGATGGGAACCATTTTCTCGAGCTGTTTTATGCGGCTCTGCACCTGCACAGCCTTGGTAGGTTTGTAGCGGAAGCGCTCGATGAACTGCCTTGCATCGGCAATCTCCTTCTGCTGATTTTCATAGGCGCGTATCTGCTGCTCGCGACGCTCCTTGCGCAACTGCATGAATTCGTCGTAAGGCATCTTGTAGTCGTGAATGCGACCACAGGTGAGCTCTATGGTGCGCGTGGTCACCGCGTTCAGGAAGGCGCGGTCGTGGCTCACCAGAACTACCGCATTGCCACTGCGGGCAAGGAACTGCTCGAGCCACTGGATGCTCTCGATGTCTAGGTGGTTGGTGGGCTCGTCGAGGAGCAATACATCGGGACGGCGAAGCAACAGTTTCGCAAGCTCGATGCGCATGCGCCATCCACCGCTGAATTCGCTTGTGGGGCGTGTAAAATCGCTGCGTCTGAAGCCCAATCCCATCAAAGCCCTCTCTATCTCGGCTTCGTAGTGACTGCCACCCATCATGGTATATTGGTCGTTCAGATGGGTATATTCCTCTATGACAGCTTTGTACGATTCGCTCTCGTAGTCGGTACGGTTCAGCAGCTCGTCGTTGAGCGACTGAATGCGCTGCTCCATCTCGTGTATGTGCTCAAAAGCCTGCTCGGCCTCTTGATAGACCGTGCGACCATCGGCGGGCGTCATCACCTGAGGCAAATATCCTATGGTGATGCCACGCGGCAGTGCCACATTGCCGCCACTGGGCGACTGCTCGCCCGACAGTATGCGCAACATGGTGGTCTTGCCGGCTCCATTCTTGCCTACAAGCGCTATCCTATCTCTCTTGTTGATGATGAAACTGACATCTTGGAAAAGATTTGTTCCACCGAAATCAACACGCAAATTTTCTATGGAAATCAACTTGGTTATATTTTATCGGGATGTTGTTATTGCTAAATTACAGCATAAAAAATTACGCAGCAAGAAACAGCACCCGGTTATATCGTTTATTATTATTTTTTAAGAAGCTCAACAAGGCTTCTTCTCTTCATTCTCCAGCAAATTCACAAATTTGGCAGGAGTAATATCGGCGTCGTATGCAAGCCCGAAGAGCTCGAACAGCTTATTGGAGCGTCCTTCGATGGCGTTTGCAATATATTTGTCGGTTTCGGGGCGACGTCCCATCTGCCACAGCATGTAGGCCAAGTGCGAATCGACATCGGCCGAGTCGTACATATTTTCGCGGGCATGCTCGAGCACCGTCACCGCAAGCTCGTAATGGCCGTAGCCATATATGTAAAGGGCAAATTCGAGCAGCAGCTCGTCGCGACTGCGCGGCTCGCGCTCCACTATTTCAATGTGGCTCTGCAACAGGCTGTCCTTGTCGTGTATCTCGAGATAGCCGGCGCCATGCAACGCCATTTGGTTTACATCGGGAACATCGAACGACAGAGCGTTCTGCATAATCTTCACTGCCATCTCGCGGTAGCCTACCCGGTCGCATATGAGTGCCTTGTTCATCTCGGTTATCATGGCTTCGACCATGGTGAGCTCGCCCGACAGCAGGAGCTCGTCGAACAGCTTGGCCGCATCGCCATACTTCTCGAGTGCACAGAGCGACAACGCAGCAAAGAAGGTGGAAACCACATTGCCGGGGTACCGCAACGACAGCTCACAGAAGGCATTATAGGCCTTGTCGTAATCGTGGAGATAGTAGTAGCAATAGGCCTTCATCATCCTTGCATACTCGGCCTCGTCGTTGGTGGCAAGCTCGTACTCGAAGCACTCGAGCGCCTTGCCGAAACGACCTGTGACATAGTAGATATATCCCAACTGCTCCCAATAGAGGTAGTTGTAGGGGTTCTCGTCGAGCAGGCGGTTGTAGAGCGCAAGCGCCTCTTGCATGCGACGCTGCTCCACCAGGCAGTCGGCCTTCTCTTCGAGCAGGGGCACATGGGCAGGATAGCGGCGTAAGCCCTTCTCTATCCACGCGAGCGCATCGTTGTGGAAGCCGCTCTTTATCATTACGTCCAACGTGTTCAGCGCCAAATCGTCGCGCAGGTTGGTTGCCTCCATTATAGCGTTGAGAGCCGCGATGGTATTCTCGCTGCCTGCAGCAAGTTCCACCTCGGCTTTCAGTAGTTGCAGTTCGGGCGTGTCTATTACCGATATTGTGGCAAATTTGCGACGCGCCTCGTGCACCTCGCCCTTGCTGAGCAGGGTGCGCACCTCGGCCTCGGTTATCTGCGAGTCCGAGGGGTATAATTTTCGTGCGTATGTGATTACATTCTCGGCCTCGGCATAGTTGTTCTTGTATAGATAATAGGACGCTATCTCGAGCAGATCGTCAGTGCTGAAATAGGAATTAACCGAATATTTCTGCATCTGTTCGTATCTGCCGAGCAGCGAACGGAACTCTTCCGATTTGAAGAATGAGGGATCCATACCCATAATTGTCGTACTTTTTCTCTTTTATTTACCCTTAATCTTGCTCCATGTATCCTTAAGCGACACGGTGCGGTTGAACACAAGGTGATTGGGGGTGCTGTCGGGATCGACATTGAAATAACCGATGCGTTGGAACTGCAAGTAGTCCAAAGGCTTGGCCTCGGCAAGGTATTTCTCTACGTAGCATTCGGTGAGCACCTTCAGCGAGTCGCTGTTGATAGCCTCCTTCATTGCGGCAAGACTGTCGCAGCCCTTCTCCTCGCGGATGGCAGCAATTTCGTCGCGGGGGTTCTCTACCTTCCACAGACGGTCGTACAAGCGCACCTCGGCCTTGATTGAGTGGTTGCAGCTAACCCAGTGCAATGTGCTCTTGACCTTGCGGTTGGCATCGGGCTCGCCGGTCTTTGTTCCGGGAATGTATTCGCAAAGCACCTCTGTGATGTTGCCATTCTCGTCCTTGTTGCATCCGGTGCAAAGAACGATATATGCGTTCTTCAGGCGCACCTCGCGACCGGGGGTAAGACGGAAGAAGCTCTTGGGTGCATCCTCCATGAAGTCGTCGCGCTCAATCCACAATTCGCGGCTGAACTCGATTGTATGTGAACCATCCTCGGGACGCTCGGGGTTGTTGATAGCCTCCAATGCCTCGCTCTGTCCCTCGGGGTAATTGGTGATGACAAGCTTCAAGGGGTTTATAACCGCCGACACACGTGTGGCACGGCTGTTCAAATCCTCGCGCACTGCCGACTCGAGCAATGCAAAATCGTTCAAAGCATCGAACTTGGTGTAGCCAATCTTATCTACGAAATTGCGGATTGATTCGGGCGAATATCCACGACGGCGGAAACCGCACAAAGTGGGCATTCGGGGATCGTCCCAACCGTTAACAAGACCCTCTTTCACAAGGATAAGAAGGTTGCGCTTGCTCATGAGTGTATAGTTCAGGTTCAGCTTGTTGAACTCGTACTGACGGGGACGGTTGTCGTCGAGGTCGTTACCCTCTTTCAGTTCATCGACAAAATAGTCGTAAAGGGGACGATGGGGAACAAATTCCAAGGTGCAGAGCGAGTGTGTAACGCCTTCGAAGAAGTCGCTCTGTCCGTGTGCGAAATCGTACATGGGGTATGCCTTCCATGTGTCACCTGTACGGTGATGGGGATGCTTCACCACGCGATAGATAATGGGGTCGCGGAAGTGCATGTTCGAGTGTGCCATGTCAATCTTGGCACGCAACACCATAGCACCCTCCTCTATCTCGCCGCTGTTCATCTTCTCGAAGAGAGCAAGGTTCTCCTCGATGGGACGGTCGCGATAGGGGCTGTTTGTTCCAGGCTGTGTGGGTGTACCCTTCTGCTCGGCAATCTGCTCCGAGGTCTGCTCGTCGATGTATGCCTTGCCCTCTTTTATCAGGCGCACAGCAAAATCCCACAACTGGGGGAAGTAGTCCGATGCATAATAGACATTGGCCCAATCGAAACCGAGCCATTTGATATCCTCCATAATTGCATCTACATACTCGGTGTCCTCTTTGGTGGGGTTGGTATCGTCGAAACGAAGGTTACAGATACCGTTGTATTTTTGTGCCATACCAAAGTCCATGCAGATGGCCTTGGCATGACCTATATGAAGATAGCCGTTGGGTTCGGGCGGGAAACGTGTTTGAACCTTTCCACCATTCTTACCCTCGGCAAGGTCGTCGATAATAATCTGTTCTATAAAGCTAATGCTCTTTTTTTCGCGATTTTCGCCTTCATTTATTTCTGCCATATTCTGAAGCTGTTATTATATTTTTGTAAACTGCAAAAATAAGAAAAGTTATTATATTGTGAATCTATTTTCTAAAAAAATATTGCAACGACGAGATTTACGCCGTTGCATACTGTGTCACTTGGTGCGGCAGCGCTCGGCACAATACATGCCCACAAGCACCAGGCAAGCACCCAGCAAAGCAATCCAGGTGATACATTCGTCGAGCACCAACCACGATGCCGCCATAGTCACCACGGGATTGAAATATATGAAATTCGTGGCACGCACAGTCCCCAGCCTGTCGAGCACATAGTTCCACAGTGTGAAACAGAGCATGGAGGCCACGCAGCCAAGCATCAGCACATTGCCCCACACTGCCGCCCCGCCATCGATGACCATATCCCATCGGGGCATATTGCCTATGAACATGGGCATTATCGTCAGCAGGCCATATCCGAACACCTTGCGCATGATGAACAGCGTGCCGTATCGTGGCTGAATGTATTTCATCAGCACCGAATAGAATGTCCAGCACAGACAGGCGGCAAAGGCCAATCCGTCGGCAAGCGGCGATAGTTTCAGCACAAAATTGCCGTTAAAAACCACCAGCGCAACGCCAAAGAGAGCCACGCACGAGCCCAACAGCGCCTTGCGATTCATGCGCTCCGAAGGATAGAGCCATCCCATAAGAAATGCCGTCGTCAAGGGGGTCACGCACACCAATAGCGACACATTCGAGCAATAGCCGTAGATGAGCGCCGTATTTTCGGTGATAAAATAGAGCGAGCCGCCGGTCAGTCCGAGTGCAATGGCCACAAGCTCGTCGCGCACACTGTTCATAAACAGGCGACGGCCGGCAAATGGCACTATCATCACATAGGCCAGCACGAAACGGAAGAAAAATATCTCTTCGGGGGTGAGCCCTGCGTTAATGAGCACCTTCGTCTGCACAAAGGTCGTGCCCCATATGCAGACAACGAAAAAGGCTGTCACGCAAGCAAGCACTACACCACCCTTGTTAACAACCTTTTCCATATATCGTCAATAATATTTACCACTTACTATTCTATATTCATCTCCTTGGCAAGCTCGGCCGCACGGGCAAGCGCCAAGTGGATATTTGCACACACGTTCTTCTCGCCTACCATAGTCTTCACGCCGGCCTTGGTAAGCACTCTATCCACATTGTCGTGAACACCCGAGAGAATAACCGCACGTCCTTCGAGAAGCGACGACTGTACAAATATTTCAAGATTGTGCAACGCTGTCGAATCGATGAAAGTAACCTTACGCATACGCAACACACGGATGGGCACAGGAGGTGTCATGCGTGTAAGCTCGTCGAACTTGTTGGCTATACCAAAGAAGAAGGGACCTTCAATCTCGTAAACCTCTACACCCTTGGGAACGATGAGCGACTCGTCGCCCTTCTCGCCATCGTGATGCACCTCGAGCTCGTCGCGGATAACAGAGATGCTTGTGCTCTCCATCATACGTTTCATAAATACCACAACAGCAAGTATCAAGCCCACCTCGATAGCCAATGTAAGGTCGAAGAAGACTGTGAGCAACAGGGTTATGAACAGCACTGTAACGCCGGCAACCGACTTGCGACACATAGAAAGAATGGTTCTCCATCCGCTCATGTTGTACGACACCATTACAAGCACACCTGCAAGACAGGGCATGGGAATGCGGCCTACAATGCCACCGAGGAACAGAAGCACGAGCAACAGCACAAATGTGTGTACGATACCCGCAACAGGCGTCTTTCCACCGTTGTTAATATTGGCCATGGTACGAGCAATGGCACCGGTAGCAGGAATACCACCAAAGAAAGGCACTACGATATTTGCAATACCCTGACCAATGAGCTCGGTATTCGAATTGTGCTTATCGCCTATAACACCGTCGGCAACCATAGCCGAAAGGAGCGACTCGATAGCACCAAGCATAGCAATGGTAAATGCAACGGGAGCGAGGTTCTGTATGGTAGCAAAGAGACTCATATCGCCCTCGATGGTAGGCATACGGAACGAAGGCAAGCCCGAAGGCAGCTCATACAAATCGCCAATGGTCTTGATAGATGTAACACCTGCAAAATCTCTCAGCAACCAAGCAATGATGGTCATAACGATGATGGCCAACAACGAGCCAGGCACCTTCTTCGACATCTTGGGTGTCAATGCGATGATGGCGATACTTGCAATACCCATAGCAGCGCTCCACCAGTCGATATTCGAAATGTTGCTTACATAGCAAATCCATTTATCGACAAAGTTCGCGGGTACATCGGCAATGCCAAGACCGAGCAAATCGTTCATCTGTGTTGAAAAAATGGTAACAGCAATACCACCGGTGAAGCCCACGATTATAGGATAGGGCATGAACTTGATGACACTACCAAGACGGCAGAAGCCCATCACCAAAAGGATGATACCCGCCATGATGGTCGCAATGGTAAGACCACCAAGACCATACTGCTGTATGACACCATAAATAATTACAATGAAAGCACCGGTAGGGCCACCAATCTGCACCTTGGAACCACCAAATACAGAAATAAGCAAACCCGCAATGATGGCAGTAACAAGACCCTCGGTGGGGCCAACGCCACTCGCAATACCAAATGCAATGGCCAACGGAATAGCCACAACGCCCACAATCATGCCGGCCATGAGATCGGCACTAAACTTCTCACGCGAATAATTCTTGAAGATTGAGAAAAATTTCGGGCTGAAATCGATTAAATCACTTGTTTTCATAGTTCGTAGAACTGTTTTATTCTCTAATTCACACTGCATTAGCGGCGGGCACGCGCACAGCGCCTATACCCCTTCCGCGAAAAACGGGTGCAAAGTTACAACAAGTTTGCGAAACAGCCCGCACAATATAGTAAAAAATTGACAAACAGATAGCAAGCCATATAATAAGGTGATGGACACCCAAGGACTATAATGGATAATATTTGGATAAAACGCGAATACGGAAACGCTGAATACTTTATGTTACCTTATATAATAGAGCCGCTGTGCAAAAAAAATCGGAGAAGTTCCCCGATTTCATACTCCACAACAAAAGATATTAAAAAATCAAACCATACATTTATTTAGCCTGCAATTCCTCGGACGTTACATACCCGCCATTTGAAATAGTAAATGAATCCACACCTCTTTCATCAAACAACTCATCCATAACCAATTTACCATTCTCCTCGACAAACCTTATACGTGTAGCACCTTTCCATCCCATATCAAAATATCTAACCAAATAACAACCACCATTCAAGTTTACAACCTCCTTAACACCTGTCGTATCGACAGCACGGTAATCAGAATCCTGAAAACCTGTCCTGAAAAGCCAAATAGCATAACAATTATCATCCTCACAATCGTAACCATAACCGTCACGCAAAAATTTCAACAAGCGTTCACTTGAATTCTCGACAAGAATCTTGCGACATTCAGGATTAACACCAAAGACACATTCAGTGTAAAACTCACGAAGAAATTCTTCTTTCGAAGAGGCAGGGCGTGAACATGATACACCAACCATACACATTAAGAAGAAAAAGACAAAGTTTTTCAATACCACCTTTTTCATAAGTTTATTTAATTAAAATTTGGCTCCGGATGCATACATTCTGCCACAAAAGTAGAAATCATTGTTTAATGTAGGACAAATAATATAAAATCACAAATCCGCTAAATAAAAATGAGGGACACAGGACACAAACCAAGGCACATATAGACTACTGGCCCAGTGATAAGATATAAGCAATTCTATATTTTCATCATATTACATAAAACCCATGTATAAAAAAAGCGAGAAAAGTCGTTCAACTTTCCTCGCTTTGTACCCAGACCCGGGATCGAACCGGGATGGGTTGCCCCACTGGTGTTTGAGACCAGCGCGTCTACCGATTCCGCCATCTGGGCATTTGTTTTTCTCAAATGCGATGCAAAGGTAATGCTTTTTCTGATACCAACAAAACTTTTTCGACTTTTTTTGAAAAAAACTTTTATTCGCTTGCCTATATCGTTGAAAAGTAGTACTTTTGCAGGCCGATTATTATCGACCTGATATAATTCGGGTCAAAATTAACACTTCAGGTCTCCGAGTGATTACACACAGCAACCTAGCCAATTGCCTAATAATCACGCGAGGAGGGTTTCCGAAAGGTTCAATTTCCGTCACGAACCATTTGGAGAAGGTTAAAGATATTTGGAATATTAACTTAAACTAAAACATTTTTAAAGTGGATACTTTAAGCTACAAAACTGTTTCTGCAAACAAAGCAACCGCAAAGAAAGAGTGGGTTGTTGTTGATGCTACAGACCAGGTAATTGGTCGTCTTGGCGCAAAGGTTGCCAAAATTTTGAGAGGTAAATACAAACCTAACTTCACACCCAACGTAGATTGCGGTGACAACGTAATCATCATCAATGCCAGCAAGGCTATCTTGACAGGCAACAAATGGGCAGGTCGTGAGTACCTTACTTTCTCGGGTTATCCCGGTGGTCAGAAATCTTTTACTCCCGCTGATGTTGTAAAAGGTTACAAAGGTTACGAGCGTCTCTTCAAGCACGTTGTAAAAGGTATGCTTCCCAAGTCACGTCTTGGCGTACATATCCTCAACAACCTTTATATATATGAGGGCCCCGAGCACAAGCACGAGGCACAGCAGCCCAAAACAATAGATATTAATTCTTATAAATAATTAGCAGATGGAAATGGTAAACGCATTAGGCAGACGCAAGAGCGCAGTTGCCCGTATTTTCGTAAAAGAGGGTACAGGTAAAATTACTATTAACAAAAAGGATCTGCAGGATTATTTCCCTTCAAGCATTCTTCAGTTCATTGTTAAACAGCCTTTGACAAAGTTGGATGTTGTTGAGAAGTATGACATCAAAGTAAATTTGGACGGTGGCGGTTTCACAGGCCAGTCACAGGCATTGCGTCTTGCAATTGCCCGCGCATTGGTTAAGATCAACCCCGAGGACAAAAAGACTTTGCGTTCAGAAGGATTCCTGACTCGTGACGCTCGTGAGGTTGAGCGTAAGAAGCCCGGACGTCCCAAAGCACGTCGCAGATTCCAGTTCAGTAAACGTTAATATTCGGCTCGAAGATATACGTTTAGTATCTAAACCACTCGGGACTCTCATTATAAGATTATTTACGGGACTACCCGAGAGGTTGATTAAATTTAATTAAAAAGAAGGTAAACGATTAAAAAATTAAAAAAATGTCAAGAGTATCATTTGATTCACTTTTGGAGGCCGGTGCACACTTCGGCCACTTGAAACGTAAATGGAATCCCGCTATGGCTCCCTACATCTTCATGGAGCGCAATGGCATTCACATTATAGATTTGCACAAGACAGTTGCAATGGTTGACACAGCAGCTGACGCGTTGAAGCAGATCGCAAAGAGCGGCAAGAAAATTCTTTTCGTAGCTACAAAGAAACAGCTTAAGGACATCGTTGCCGCTAAGGCACAGTCAGTAGGTATGCCCTACGTTATCGAGCGTTGGCCCGGTGGTATGCTCACAAACTTCCCCACAATCCGCAAGGCTGTGAAGAAGATGGCCACAATCGACAAGTTGACACAGGACGGTACATATTCTAACCTTTCAAAACGTGAGGTTCTTCAGATTACACGTCAGCGCGCTAAGTTGGACAAGAACCTCGGTTCTATCGCCGACTTGACACGTCTTCCTTCAGCAATCTTCGTTATCGACGTATTGAAGGAGAACATCGCTGTACACGAGGCTAACCGTCTTGGTATCCCCGTATTCGGTATCGTTGATACAAACTCATGCCCCAACAACATCGACTACGTAATCCCCGCTAACGACGACGCAACAAAGTCAGTTGACTTGATCCTCGACGCTTGCTGCGCAGCTATCGCTGAGGGTCTCGAGGAGCGCAAGGTTGAGAAGATTGACGCTGAGGCTGCTGAGGCACAGGGTGATGAGGATGCAAAGAAGGCTACTCGTCGTCGCACAACAAAGGCCCGCGCTGGTAAGGGTGCTGACGAGGCTAATGCAATCGAAGAATAATTTACTAATCTAAAAAAACAGAAACACAATGGCTGTTACAATGAATGATATTGCCAAGCTCCGCAAAATGACAGGAGCTGGTATGATGGACTGCAAGAAGGCTTTGGCTGAGGCAGAGGGCGATTTCGACAAAGCAATGGAAATCATCCGCAAGAAAGGTCAGTTGGTAGCTGCTAAGCGTAGCGACCGTGATGCTTCTGAAGGTTGCGTACTCGTTAAGGCTGTTCCCGGCTTCGGTGCTATCATCGCTTTGAAGTGTGAGACAGACTTCGTTGCTAAGAACGAGGACTTCGTTAAGCTCACAAGCGACATTCTCGATGCTGCTATCGCTGCTAAGTGCAAGACTATCGAAGAGGTACAGGCACTTCCCCTTGGCGACGGTACAGTTCAGGATGCAATCGTAGCTCGCATCGGTATTACCGGTGAGAAGATGGAGCTCGACGGTTACAAAACTTTGGAGGCTGAGAACGTATATGTTTACAACCACCAGAGAAAGAACCAGCTCTGTACAATGGTTGCATTGAGCCAGGCTAACGAGGAGGCAGGTCACGAGTTGGCAATGCAGATTGCTGCTTCTACTCCCCTTGCACTCACAAGCGAGGACCTCGACCCCGCCGTTATCGAGAAAGAGCGTGCGGTAGCTGAGGACAAAGCTCGCGAAGAGGGTAAACCCGAGAACATGATCGCTCGCATCGCTGACGGTCGTATCCAGAAGTTCTACAAAGAGGTTTGCTTGCTCCAGCAGGGTTATGTACAGAACGAGAAGATCACTGTTGCAGACTACTTGAAGAGCTTCGACAAGGAGCTTACAGCAACAGGCTTCCAGCGCTTTACATTGAGAGCAGAATAATTATACTGCACAATATACAAGCGAAGGGGTTGCACAATTTTTGTGCAACCCCTTTTATTTTGGGGCACCGCGGAAAGAACGACAAAGAAATTATCACAGATTGTTCATAAGAAAACACTGAGCGACAAAGCTACTCTGCAGTAAAATCACTATCTTTGAAAGAGCGCATAAGGCGCCACAGAAAAAACAGAGAAAAACATATGGAAACAATAATAACAGCCATCGTAGCACTGATTGCAGGAATTGCGTGCACCTACTTCGCAATGGCCGCCATCGCAGCCCGTCTAAAAAGGGAATGCAACTGCAAGGAGGAGAGCCTTGCAAAGATTAAGGAGGAGTTCAACAGCATAAGCATAGAGAAGGCAAGAGCCGAAGAACGACTACTGCTGCAAGAGAGCATCATGGAGCAGGAGCGAAAGAACAACGCCCTCATGATAGAGCAGCTAAAGGAGCAGAGCAACACCGCGCTCGAAAACATAAAGAGCCAGCTAGCCAAAATAACCGAAGAGAACCTGAAACAGCGCAGCGAGGAACTGAAAAACACCAACATAGAACAGCTATCGCACATATTGTCGCCCATACGCGAGCAGATGAAGAAAATGGAAGAGAGCGTAAAGGACGCGAACACCAATTCGGCTGCCCACAAAGCATCAATAGAAAAAAGCATAGAGAACCTTGCCATGCAGGCCATTAAGGTAGGCGAGCACGCCGACGACCTTGCCAAAGCGCTCAAAAACAACGGCAAGGTGCAAGGCGACTGGGGCGAGCAATTGCTCGAAAGCATACTCGAGGGAAGCGGCCTGCGCAAGGATCACGAGTACAGCATCCAGGAGAACATAAAGGACGGCAAGCGCGACATACGCCCCGACGTGATAATAAACTGCCCCGGCAACAAAAAGATAATCATCGATTCGAAGGTATCACTCACCGCATACATCGATTACCTGTCGGCCGAAACGAAGGAGGAGGCCGAAAAATGTGCAAAGAACAACAGGGAATCCATTAAAAGACACATTGACGAGCTGTCAGCCAAGGAGTATGCAAAAACGGTTGGCAACAGCATCACACACGTGCTGATGTTCATCCCCAACGAGGGCAGCTACATTCTTGCCCTGCGCACCGACCCGCAGATAGCGCAATATGCCTACAAAAAGGGCGTGCTGATGATAAACCCCACCAATCTGATGATATCGTTGCAGCTGATATACAACATATGGCAAAGCGAGCGCCAGGCCAAAAACATCGAAAAGGTGATAAAGGAGAGCGAGCTCCTTTACGAAAAATTTGTAGGCTTCTGTGACACGTGGAGCAAACTGCGCGAGAGCCTCAACGGCGCCATGGCGCTCTACGACAAGGCCGACAAGCAGCTATACGAGGGCAACGGCAACATTGTGAAAAAACTGGAAAACCTTAAATCGCTCGGAATAATACCCAAGAAAAATATTCCCGAAAAGATGCTCGAAAGAAGCTAAGGCGCCTCTGTAAACCACACGCACACATGAGCCGACGAGCGACAATAGAAAAAAAGACACATTTTTTCGAAAAAAAAGAGAAGAAAATCCAATAAACGCGAATTGTTCGCGTTATATCAGTGAGAGCGGATATTATATTTTGCATATTTTTGATATAAACATTGAAAATATACTGCACTCGCCCGTAAATATCCAAGCGAGCTTGATATAATTTCACTCGTTTGTTAGTATCTTTGTCAGGAAATAGGCTATGCTCGAAAAGAGCACGAAACCTGCAAAGCAATGCGAAACGAAAATTTTGCATTACCGACAACTAATAAAGTATGATAAAAGATATAGCACCCATAATAACAATTATCATTTCAATGGCAGTTGTATATCTGGTACACCCGCTACTGGTGAAGCTCGCCTTGAAAAAAGATATTGTTGACAAGCCCAATGCCCGCCGATTGAACAGGATACCTATCCCCGTTCTTGGCGGTGTTGGTGTTTTCCTAGGTTTTATGGCATCGCTACCTACCACAGCTGCCCTCACAGGCACGGCAATACCCTACATATGCATTGCAGCCATCATTGCTATTTTCTGCATGGGACTGGTCGATGACATAAAAGATTTAAGACCAAGCACAAAATTCATCATTCAGATAACAGCCATTGCGCTGCTCACCACCCTGTGCGACCTGCGTATAGACAACCTGCACGGCGTGCTGGGCATATACGAAATAGCGGATTACATCTCTATTCCGCTCACCATCTTCGCATGCGTGGGACTGATTAACGCAATAAACCTCATCGACGGAATCGACGGCCTTTCATCGGGCTACTGCATAGCATCGGGAGTGATATTCTTCATCTTCTCGGCCATACAGGGCAACTACACAAACATGCTCATATCGAGCGCCATTGTGGGAGCGCTTGTACCCTTCTTCTTCTTCAATGTATTCGGCACGAAGAACAAGATGTTCATTGGCGACTCGGGCTCACACCTTTTGGGTATCATCTTCTCGATACTCACCCTTAGGGCCATACACGATTACAACCCCGCCGACGCAAATATAAACAGCGGCATCATGGCATTCTGCCTGGCTGTAATGGCACACCCCGTGATGGACACCCTGCGTGTGATGAGCCAGCGCATTTCGAAGGGCACTTCGCCATTCAAGGCCGACAAGACACACCTGCATCACGCCATAATCAGTTTGGGCTTCAGCCATCTGCAAACAACACTTATTATTACAGGCCTCAATCTGCTGGTGATTGCAACGTGGCACATAACATTCGTAAACGGACTGACACCCACCGCGCAATTCTTCACAACGCTTGCAGCAGCCGTTTTCTTCATAGTTACTCCGTATTTCGGTATTGTACGATACAAGGAGAAATACCCCGAATCGTTCAGAAAGCTGATCGAGAAACGCGAGAAAGGAAAAGAGATAAAGAAACAGACTGCATAAACAGAAAAAAAATCTCCACCCGTGGGTGGAGATTTTTTCTGTTTAATCCGAGCCACACTATCTTGCGACCTCGGCTATTATATTCAGCATTTCGGCTGCAAGGCGCTTTCTGTCGTATGCCTCGGCCAGTTTTTCGCCGCCATCGCAACAAGCCTCATAGACCTCTTTGGACGAGAACAGGGTATTTAGGCGTTCCAAGAACTCGGCCTTATTCTCGGGCTCGTAGAAAAGACCGGCTCCGAATTCCTCGACCATTTCGCGTGCCTCGCCATCAACGCCCAAAAGGATGGGAATGCGCATAGAGGCTGTTTCGAAAATCTTGGAAGGTATCACAGTGGTGAAAAGCGGGCTCTTGCGCAGATTGACCAAAGCAGCATCCTGCAATGCAATATACTCGGGCACCAGCTCTTTGGGCACTGAATCGATGAGAACGATATTCTTCAAGCCCTCCGATTCAATCTTCTGCTTGATATTATCCCTCTCGGCGCCGTTTCCAAGAATCATCAAGGCGTAGTCATCGAGATCCTTAACGCAATCTATAAGAAAATCTATCTTGTGTGCCATGCCCAATGTGCCCACATAACCAAGCACGCGGCGACCTTCGAGCCCCAATTTCTTCAACAGCTCGGGCGATTTGGCACGAGGCTTGAAGAGGTCGGTATTCGCACCGTTCTTAACGACAGAAATCTTCTCGGCTGGGATGCCCTTGTTCGATATCTCACGTTTGAACGAATTGGTCACAACCACTATTTTGCGTGCCGATTTGTAGCACCAAAGTTCCTCTTTAGAGAAGTATTTAAGCACGAAGCTCTCTTTCATGGCACCGACAGCCTTAATGGAATCGGGCCACAAATCGCGCACCTCCATAATCCACGGACGACGCTTGAAAAAATGCAAAGTACGTCCCGAAAGGGCTGTAAAAAATTGCGGCGAGGTAGCGACAATCACATCACATTTCTGAAAAAGACCGGCGATGAACGACGTAACAGAAAAGCTGATGAAATCTATAATGCGTTTTATGAATCCCTTATTGGCTGTCATGTAGCTCCACACGCGAACCACCTTTATACCATCCATCCACTCGGTCTTGCACAAGGAATTCTTGTATCCGGGATATACCCTACCCTGCGGGTAATTGGGGAAGCAAGTAATTACTGTAACCTCGTGGCCGGCCTTCACCCACTCGCGGCAATGCTCAAAGGTGCGCGTAGCAGGCGCATTCACCTCGGGCGGGAAATTATCCGACAAAAACAATATTTTCATAGTTATAGCAAGCTATATAATCTTATACAATAGAGACATGCCCGACATTCAATTTATCCGGCACAACATACAAATATACGGCATTTATATCACTTGGAATAGTTTCGTGCAAGATAATTGAAAGGAAAACAACATTTTGCACAATACCACGCAAATGGTGCAAGTGAAGCGACCGCTAAGCGCGCTCCTGAGCTGCATCGGCATCATCCGCAGCCTCCACGCGCAATATCTTATAGTTGAGCTTGGCGACAAGTATCGTCATCAGCGGACTAATGATGTTGAAAAAGCAGAACGGAGCGAACATTATTGTCGGGACGCCCAGCACCATGCTCTGCACCACTCCACAGGTATTCCAAGGAATGAGCACCGAGGTTATGGTAGCCGAATCCTCGGCCGAGCGACTGAGAACGCGTCTGTCGAGCCCCAATTTATCGAAACTGCCCTTGTTCAAATCGCATGCAAGAATTATAGACATGAACTGGTCGCCTGTGCAGCAATTGAAGAATATTCCCGAAAAGACCGTTGCCGACACCGCCTTCACAACCGAGTTCACACCCTTGAGCAATGTACGTGTGATGGTCTCCATCATGCCGCTGCCGACCATTACGCCGCCGAACGACATAGCTGTGAGCACAAGCCATATCACGTTTAGTGCGCCGGCCATGCCTCGTGTGGAAACAAGGTTGTTCAGCACCTCATTGCCGGTGTCTATCGCGGTGGAATTGCAACAGCTTGTGAGCACGCCCAGCACTGCCGAATCGAAGGTCAGTTCGCTCGAGCCACCTATCTGTGCCACCAACGAAGGCTGAAATATCAACATGGCCACACACGCCGACACCATTGATAAAAAGAGCGTGAGAAGGGCCGGGGTTTTGAAAGCGATAAGGGTAAATGTGAACAGCGGAACCAACAACAGCCACGGCGAGATGTTAAAGGTTGCGTTCAGCGAATCGGCAAGCTCCTTCGAAATGACGCTGCCGCTATCGTACAGACAGATGCCCGCAATGGTATATATAATAAGGGTGATGACGAATGTTGGTACTGTGGTGTAGGCCATATATCGTATGTGGGCAAAGAGAGGCACCTTGGCCGTTGAAGCCGCAAGCACGGTTGTATCGGAGAGGGCCGACATCTTGTCGCCGAAGTAGGCACCCGAAATAACAGCACCCGCTGTCCACCACTCGGGGAAGCCGTTGGAGTAGCCTATACCCATAAGGGCAACACCAATTGTGGCACAGGTAGTCCACGAACTGCCGGTAACCACGCTTACCACCGCGCATATAAGGCACGATGCCACCAGGAAGATTGCAGGGTGCAATATCTGCAAGCCATAGCATATCAACGTGGGTACAACACCACTTATCATCCACGAACCGGCGATAGCGCCGATGAACAGAAATATCAGAATGGAGCCGCTAGACGAAAAAATATTTTTAGCGATGGCATGCTCCAGTTGCTCCCATTTAACGCCATAGAGCCCCATTGACAAAGCCGTAGCCACCGCCGTTGACAAGATAAGGGCAAACTGGCTTCCGCCATCGAGGGCATCGGCACCCTTTAGGATAATAACTACAGCCAACAACAGTGCCAGGCAGCAAAGCGGCAATATCGACACAATAAAAGAAGGTTCTTTTTTTACATTTTCCATATCAAACAATTCATTACCGGCGCATTACGTCGCCAATATTTTTTAATTCAGTATCGGGATAATAGTGCGAGAGAATATCGCGATAATCGTATCCCTTATCGCCCATTACGGCGGCGCCAATCTGGCACAATCCGACGCCATGTCCCCAACCGGCACCCTTTAGGATGAAGCTCGCAGTACCATCGGGAGCGACAACCTTATCGACCACAAATGCCGAACTATAGAGATGCGTAGGCGAGAGCCATCGTCTTATTTCGAGCTCCTTTCCTACCGTGAATTCCCTTTCCGAGCCCACAATCTGGAGCCTTATAATTCGTCCCGAAGCGCCGCGCTCCAATGGGACAAGCTCTTTCACGACGCCGAAATCGAGCCCGCTTTTCTCTTTCAGCAGGCGCGACAGTTCCTCGGCTGTGTAGCACACCTGCCAACGATAGAAATCGGCCGTTTCGCGGTCGTAACCGTTGAGCACTTGTGCAATAACATCGGCACCGGGCGCCGAACAAAACGATTCGGGCACGCTCTCTATCCAATGCCTTGCCCCCTGCTCCGAGGTTAAATCAGGGAGTGCGGATTTAGGATCGCTATCGCGGAAAGCCGTGAGATAAGGGATTTCTTCATTCTCCCAACAGGCCGCGAAATTTTCGGTAACCCCACCGCAGCACTTACTGAAACGGGCATCGCACACCTCGCCGTCGCTGACAAGCACAAGGCCGGCCGTAGCACCGACAGCCGCAACCACATTGGGGTTGGCGGCACGGGTGATACCCTGATAGCGTTGGCAATGGTCGTCGGCACAAAAATCGAACAGTTCGTGATCCTCGCGAGCATACCATCGCACCAGTTCGCGGTCGTTGCACACCTCGCACAACGAAGCCGAGCCGCCCTTTGATGCCCTGCAGAGCTGAGCATAGAGCCAACTGCGCGACACGACGGCATGCGCCTTCAATAATTGCAGCGACGATGTTGCCGACATCTCCGAGGAGATGACGCTGACCAGATACTCCTCGACATCGACCCTGTTGACAGCCCTCACGCGGCCCTGCTCCACAAACAGGAGCAATTGCCCTTTGAAGGTTTGGTCTTCGCGTCGTTCCCAATGGAAATTTATTCCTATGACCACATCCTTCAGCGTGAACGAGCAGGCCTGCTCCTGAGGAACAAAAAGCAGACGGTCGCACTGCACGCCGTTCCACTCCACCTTGCCATCGTTGACTGCCACAGAGCCCTGGCCACTGACCTCGACGCCGTTGCATACGAAGCGCCCGTTGAGGGTGAACTCGATACGGGGCAATAGCAATATTCCTACATCTATAATCCTCATTGCTAACCTTTTAATTCGGCTGCTACCGAAGCGCAGAGCGCCTCGGACAGCGACACCTCGCGCAAAATGGATGCAGCCTCGGTGGCTGTTATATTTTCGTAATCCTCGCGACGGGCGGCGATTAAAATTCCGGCCATATCGAGTGCTCCGGGGCTTATCACACGGCGTGCATCACCCTCGGCAAAATAGCAATCGGGGCGATGCTTGCTGCGCGGAAAGACGATAGTGGTCCAACCGTCGCCATCCTTGTGGAATGTCATCACATTCACAGCAGGCTCGGCAGCACCCTCGTTAACGGGGAGCGCAGCCATCAAACGGGCAAAGAGTGCCTCCATTGCGAGGCTATCTGCCGCCTTTATCACGAACAGCGGCGCCACATAACCCTTTGACAGGTAGAGCGCTGCGCCATCTGTTCCGCAAACCGGCTCGCTATCGGCCGACAGGCGTTTCGTCCATTTGGCGTCGAGCATGGGCACTTCCTTGGTCCTTACCGCCTGCAAATGGGCATGGTCGGGCGCCGAGGCACCACATGTCGCGCCATTGTAGAACAGCGTCATGCCACGCCAACGTCTGGCAAGTGCAAGCATATCGGCAAAAATGGGTGCAATGAGCTGTGGCTGATGCTTTTTGGTTACTATTGTATAGTGTTCGCCCATGATGGGGAAAGGATTGACCAGCAATTCCATGGAGCCACGAACCTCGCGCACAATCTGCTCGGCGGGACGGTTGGCTGCACACAGGAAACAGGGACGCTGGGCAATGCTTTTCTTATCGACCGCTGCCGCTGTAGATCTTATGCGGTCGGGATTGAACTGAAGGGCGAGGCCGTTATCAAATCTCTTCACTTGAACAGATTCGATGGCCTTATAACGAGCTGCGACATCGCTCCACTGCTTCAGTTGCTTATCAAAAAAATTGGATACACCGCGACGGCACGGGCCCGATAACTGCTTCACATAGGCAAGGCGCGCCTTGAGTTCCTCGCTTCTGATAGAATCTTTATAGTAGTTATTGGCATTCACCTTCGCACGCGAGAGCGCCGCATCGGAATTACCACCCCATCGGCGACACAGGTAGAGCACATCGTAAATGCGACCTATTCTGTAGCGACGCGATATTTGCAAGCCTACGGCATAGTCCTCGCCATAGCTCACATTTGGGAAGCCCACCTCGCGTATCACCGGGGTGTAGAAGGCGCGCGGAGCACCCAAGCCGTTGATGCGCAGGGCGTTGTTGCGACCATTCTCCTCGGTCCACTCCTTGTGGTCGATGATACCGGGAGGAAGTGTCTCGAGCTCGAAATTACATATTCTGTATGTACCTATGAGCATGGCACACTGCTGGCGGTAGAATTCATCAACAATGCGCTGCAATGTGTCGTCGCCGCTGTATATATCGTCGCTGTCGAGCTGCACGGCGAAGCGTCCGCACAAGGGGCTGTTCACAGCATAGTTCCAGCATCCGCCGATACCCAACTTGGTCGATTCGGGGATGATGTGCACCACTCTTTCGTCGCCGAACGAATCTATTATTTCGCCGGTGCCGTCGGTCGAGTGGTTATCGACCACCAGGATATTGAATTTGAATGAGCATTTCTGCTTCAACACCGAGGTGATGGCATCGGCTATCGTAGTCTTGCGGTTCAGCACAGGGATAACCACCGAGGCCTCTACCGGAAACTCGCCGAACGACAGGTCGATGTCGTCATATTTGAACGGAGGCAGATAGCCGCCAATCTGTTTAAGATGTTCGGTGCACACCTTCTCCATCTCAATCTGCACCTCGCGCTGCGCAGGATTCACGTAGTCGAACTGCTTTTCGCCGCTCTTTCTTCTGTCGTCCTCGCACTCGGTGTATGCAAATTCCTTGAAGTGTGTAAAGCAGCCAACACGCGAAAGCGCCAAGCGCAACTGGTAGAAACCGGCATATTCATACTCGGTGTCCTCCTGCTGCAAATAGCTTTTAAGGGCAGAGGTACGCATGAGTATCACCGAACCGAAATCGAAATCGTTTCTAAGGCTTCCACACTGGTAGTCGATGACAGCTGCCTCTTCGCAAACGCCGTCGATGCTCTTGTAGCAATCGGAATAGAGCATCACCGAGTTATCGGCAGCCATAGCGTCGAGCATACGCTCAAGTACATCGACACCGGGCAGGGAGCAACCCTCTTTTGCCACATACAAAACATAATCGGCCGTCGCGCTTGAGGCCATATCCATAAACAGCCTGCTGGCAGAAAGGGATTTTACGGCAACGGGGATGACGCGCTCGTCTGCAATAGCAACATCGGAAGCATCACCACACCACAGTGTAGCCTTTTCTATAATGCCCGAAGCGAGAAGAGCGTCAACCCCGCACGAAGCAAGTCCGTCTGCCGAGAGAGGCATGAACAATTCTATCGTTGTAGTTTTCATCGTATTTATCTTAATAGATATATTATTCTTAGTGTAATCAATATTATTTATCGCATCACCTTACGGGCACGAACAGCCAGCAACAACACCGAAAAGAGGAAGCCTATCGGATAGGCGAGCCATATTCCGCTTATGCCCATGCCTAGCGGGAAACCAAGGATGTATCCGGCCGGTATTGCTATCAAGAAATTCGTCACAAGCGATATCCACATTATGGATTTCACGTCGGAAACGCCTCTGAGAGCATTGGCAAGGACTATCTGCGCACCATCGACAAATTGATAGAGCATGAGGATGGGCAACAGCATAATGACTATAACGGACACCCGCGGATCGTCGGAAAATATGAAGCTGACTTCGTGTCGGAGGAAAAAGAGCACCAAACAGGTAATGAACGACACCATGAGGCCTAGATGCACTCCTGCTACCGTTGTCTTGCGCACCTGCGACCAATCACCCGTGCCTTTGTAGTGGCTTGTTCTGATTGCAGTAGCCGCTCCCAAACCCAGATATATGGTAAAACTGATGGTCGAAATAGCGATAACCACCTGATGGGCGGCCAGTTCCAAGCTGCCCAGCCAGCCTACCATGATGGCGGTAAGGCTGAAGGTTGCCGCTTCGAGCCCCTGCTGAAATGCAATGGGAACGCCCAGTTTGGTGACACGCATCAATCTTTTCGGACGCACCCACATTCGCGCAAATCCCTTGCGATAGACCTTGTAGGAGCGTTTCAGCCAAAATACCATAACGAACATGACCAATATGAGTATTCTCGAGAAGAGGGTGCTGTAACCGGCACCCATAAGGCCCAGTTCGGGGCAACCGAACTTACCATATATGAGCACATAGTTACCAATGATATTCAACATGTTGCCTATAAGCAAAATCCACATCGACACCGATGGGTTTGTGATGCCCTCGACGAATTGTCTGAACGAATTGGCCAGCATCACAAAAACAACCGAAATAGTGGAAACCACATAATATGGCCTGATGAGGGGCAGCAGTTCATCGGGTTGCCCCAAACTGCCTATATTGAAATATATCAGCGTCAATACGACCACAAGAAGCAGCGACAAAAAGAAATTTGCCGCAATGCTGTTTTTGAGCCACGCCGATACAACATATTTTTTATCGCGGGCAAGATTTTCGCCCACCAAGGGAGTCAATGCAAACGAAAATCCAGTACCGAAAATGATGAAGGTATTCAGTACGTTGTTAACGAACGAAGAGGCAGCCAGTTCGGCGGTGCTATGCTGCCCCACCATTATCGTGTCTGCCAATCCTGTCACGATGCCGCCAAGCTGCCCCACTATAATGGGAATAGCCAAACGCATCAACGATTTGTAATTACTTTTATATCTGCCAATCAATGCTGTCATACAATACTTTTTTTCCTCTCAAAGATACTGCTAAAAACAACATGCCGATGTTTACGAAAAAATAAACTTATATATAATAAGTTAATAATGTGCTCACAACCATGTCGGCGCCATGCATGAGCCCCCGAAAAACAGATGTACCATACATACACCGAGACTGGCTCTTACCTTGTCGATGGGCAGTGTAAGAGTCAGTCTTGTGTCGTTTATCTGTGTAGTTATTCTACTATTTTATAAATATCGGGCAAGTTGCGACCTGCATCGTCGTAGTCGAGGCCATAGCCGACAATAAAATCGTTGTCGATATTGAAGCAGTGGTAGTCAATTTTCAAATCGACCTGCAATTTGCCGGGCTTCACAAAGAGCGAAGATACACGAATGTCGGCAGGGTTCTTTTTGCCCAATGTATCGAGCAACATGCTCATAGTGATACCCGTGTCGATAATATCCTCCACGATAACAACGGTGCGGTTCTCGATATTCTGGTTGAGGCCCAAGAATTCTTTTACCTGACCGGTGGTGTTCACGCCTTCGTATGATGATACTCTGATAAAATTGACCTCACAGGGGATGGTTATTTTGCGCAAAAGGTCGGCTGCAAAGATAAACGCACCATTAAGTACCACAACAAACAAGGGGTTTTTATCGGCCAGCTCAGTATTGATGACCGCCGCTGTTGTATCAATCTGCTTCTCTATTTCTGCGCGAGAAATATAAAGTGCGAATTCTTTATCTTTAACCTTTATCTTTTCCATAGTATATATTATTGTAACGGTAGTTAAAATATCTTGCGTTCTGAAAATTTCAGTTTCATTATGCAAATATAATACACCATTTATAAATAGAGGAATCTACTTTCAATTTATTTACAAAAAATCGAAAAGAGCATCCATTTCAGCCACTCGACGCGCCACTATTCGGCCACACGCATGGCAAATGCCATGAATTGCCGACTAGCGCTAAGGCCTTGGCGTGTATATGTAGCAGCCCGCATCGGCCGACTCGATGGGACGAGCCATGCAGTCGAGGTCCAGCGAAAACGATTGCGAATACTCCTTGCTGGCTATTCCGCGGGCGGTGGAGAGCGAATCGAGGTGGAAATCGTACTTGTACACCGAATTGTCTATGAGCGCAAAATGCTCTTTGGCAAATGGATATACATCTTTTTCGTCCCATATTATATCCACAAAATTGGTATCGTCCTCGGCAGCACGGGTGTTGAGCAGCGACGACACGAAGCGATAGTTCGCGGCATTGGGCATGGTATCGCCCAATTCGTAGAAATAGCCCATTATTTCGTCGTTCTTCGAGCCCGTTATTATGCAGTTGGCAAAGAGCGCCTTGCGCAACGGAGCTACGGTGCCCTGGAGCGTGTTGTGCAGCGCCAATGCCACATCGCGCTGCTTCCACACATAGAAATTGGCAATGGTACAATGCACAAACTGCACCGAACCGCCTACCACCTTCACGCAATTGCCGCCGGCATTTGCAACAAGAGAATTTTCGACCGTCATGGTCGCATTCTCGCTCTCCAAGGCATTGCCCGAAAAATTGCATAGCTTGGAATTTACCAGATTGAGTCGCTGCACAGTAGTATCGCCCGATACTATGTGTACACCGTAATCGGCACTATGAATATCGCACCAATTGAGGATATTGCTGTTGCTTTCGGCGTGGAACGTAATACCCTTCCACTGGCCGGGTACGCGGTCGTAGGGGAGATAATCGAACAGATTGTCGGTGCGGTCGCCACGGAAAAGGACAGGGGAATCCTTGGTACCCAATGCCTTGAGCGAGCCATAGACCTGCACTCCAGCGCCAGCATGGAAATAGAGTTCACACCCCGCCGGCAATGTAAGAGAGGCACCCGGCGCAACCACCAGGCTGTCATATACGATGTATGAAATGGGCGACAGAACGGTATCGGCCTCGAAACAGACGCCACGCAAGCGCTCGGCATTGCGACCGCACGCCACAAGCTGCACCTGCTGCACGACACCGCTCTCGAGCGTGAACACGAGCGAATCGCTTACCATTAATGGCAAATCGTCGTCGTTCCTGTCGAGGGCGACATTTACAAAAATGAAAATGCTGTCCTTGCTGCGCACATCCACATCGCGAATATCGTATCCATGCTGACCATCCACATTCACCCTGAAGGGCGACGACGAACCGCCACCCAACCTTACGTCGCTTATCTTCAACGACGAGCCGCTGCGGTTAAAAGCAAGGAAACTGCTTGTGGGTGAGCCAGTTTCGGTAAAAAGCGTGTCGAACGATATAGTATCGCTCGAAAACGAGAGGCGCAAATCGGGGTTCGACGAAAAATCGGTATCGTCGCTACACGAAGCGACGAATACCGATAAAGCACATAATACGAAGAGGTATTTTATATATCTGTACATAAATATTCCATAAAGATATTTTATGAACGCAAAACAGCCCTCTTTAGTATAAAAAGAGGGATTATTTTTTCACAGGAACCCTCTCGAGCAGAGCAACCAGATGTTTCCAGAACTTGGCAACAGAAGGTATATTCAGTTTCTCGTCGGGCGAATGCACACCGCGCATTGTGGGGCCGAAAGAGATCATATCGAGGCGGGGAGCCTTCTCGAGGAACAGACCGCACTCGAGGCCGGCATGAATAGCCTTCACCTTGACCTCCTCACCGAACAGCTCGCGATAGACATCGGCCGCAACGGTAAGAATCTCCGACTTGGGGTTGGGCTTCCATCCGGGATAACCGCCGCTGCAACGCACTTCGGCACCACCAAGCTCAAAGGCATGGCTCACTGTAGCCGCCACATTGTCGCGAGCCGAAATGATGGCACTGCGCTGGCTGGCAACCACCGACACCACATTGCCGCCGTTCATTTTAATAGATGCGAGGTTGCTCGAAGTTTCAACCAATCCGGGAACATCCTGGCTCATTGCAAAGACACCGTTGAAGACGGCGTTAAGCGATTTCAGCAATCCCTGCATAGATTTGCGCTCAATGGCCTTGCCCTGTGCATCGGTGCTCTGCAACAGGAAATCGATGTTCGGCTCAGTTGCCGAGAATTCCTCGCGCACATCGGCTGCAAACAGGTTGAAATCGATGCGTACCGACTCCTTGTCGGCGCTCTGCACGGCAAACACTGCCGATGCATCGCGGGGGATGGCATTGTGCTTGTTACCGCCGTTAATATCACACAGATAGAACTCGTATTTTTCGGCCATCATGCACAAAAAACGCACGAGCAGTTTGTTGGCATTAGCGCGGTTCTTGCTGATGTCGTCGCCCGAATGTCCGCCGGTGAGGTTCATTATATCCACCTTGAAAAAGAAGAGGTCGCCCGCAATGGGTGTCCACATAAATTTGTAGTCGGCATACGTGCAAATGCCACCCGCGCAACCGATGAATATTTCGCCCTCATCCTCGGAATCGAGGTTGATGAGGATGTCGCCATCGAGCATAGAAGGAGCGAGCATTTCGGCACCAGTGAGGCCGGTCTCCTCGTCAACGGTAAAAAGGCAGTTCACCGGACCATGCTTCATATCCTTGTCGGCGAGCACAGCCATTGCAGCCGCAACGCCTATACCGTTGTCGGCACCCAAGGTAGTACCCTTGGCCTTGAGCCATTCACCGTCGATGTATGTCGCGATGGGATCCTTCGAAAAATCGTGCTCCACATCGCTGCGCTTTTCGCACACCATATCCATATGGCCCTGCAACAGAACGGTCTTACAATTTTCGTAACCCGGATAGGCGGGCTTCTTTATGAGTACATTTCCTGCTGCGTCGCATATGGTTTCATAGCCAAGAGCCTCTCCGAATTTCTTAAGATACTCCGAAATCTGTTCCTCATGTTTCGATTCATGGGGTATTTTACATATCTCATCAAAAAAATCGAACAGCGCCTTAGGCTCCAAATTCACTCCATTCATAATGTTTATTGTATAAATATGTTAACAAAACTGATCTATTTTATAAAAAATAGTTAATTGCAATTATAATTCGGCTGTTTTATCATTTTTTGGTAACCATCTTCTGCCAAATAGGCCGTAAAAAGATTATCTTTGCACACCGAATAGCAATCTCTATTTTTGGTAAAGATAGCACAACATTACAACAGAACAAAATAATTTGTTTACTTTTACCACAAACCGAGTGCAAGCAAAATAAAAAGGAATGATTAAAGTTCTTTTACTGACGACACTTATAGTAGCAATATGCATGGTGCTTATGGCCATTACAATATTGCTGAAGAAAAACGGACGCTTCCCCAATATACATGTGGGAACGAACAAACACATGAGACAAAGGGGAATAGGTTGCGTTGAGACACAGGACAAACAGGCGCGACTCGAAAATCCCCACGCAATACCCGAAAGAGAAAAATAGAATAATAATAAAACGACATTACAACAATGAAAAGAATCAACGGATTTGGAATAGCATTTTTTGCCATCGCCACTATGCTGTTCTTTACCCAGTGCAACAAAAATCAGAACACACAAGCAGATGCAGTTGCAGCAAACGGAAACACAACAACAGCAACAGCCGAGAAAGCGCTGAAAATAGCATTTGTGGATATCGACTCACTCCTGAGCAAATATCAGTTCTCCATTGCACTTAACAAGGAGATGCTTCGCAAGGAAGAGAACATGCGCATGACGCTCAACGAAAAGGCCAAGGCATTGCAGGCCGACTACTCGGATTTCGAGCGCAAATTGCAGAACAACGTATATGCCACACGCGAACGCGCCGAAGAGGAGCAGGCACGCATACTCAAGAAGAAGGAGTCACTCGAGAAGCTCGAGCAGCGCCTGATAAGCGAGCTCACAGCAGAGAGCCAGAAGAACAACGTGACACTCCACGACTCGATAAACTCGTTCCTGAAGGCCTACAACGCCGAGAAGAAGTACGACCTCATCCTGAGCCGTGTAGGCGACAACCTTCTCTATGCCAACGAGGCACTCGACATCACTCAGGAGGTAATCGACGGACTCAATTCGCGTTACACACCCTCGTCGGAAGAGTAAGAACAAAATACCATTTATAAATGTTATATAAGAGGCTATACCCATCGACCGGTGTAGCCTCTTAATCGTTAAAACAAGATTGTAGAACCCCAAAAGAGAGAACCATATGTCACATTTCAAAGAAATAATATCGGGCTCCATTCCGGTGCTGGTGGATTTCTTTGCCGAATGGTGCGGCCCTTGCAAAAGCATGAAACCCGTGCTCGAACATCTGAAAAGCGAGCTTGGCGACAAAGTGCGCATACTGAAAATAGACGTTGACAAGAACAGCGCCATCGCCAACAGCTACTCCATACAGTCCGTACCCACCTTCATACTGTTCAAGGATGGCGAGGTAAAATGGCGTGCATCGGGAGCGCGCTCAATGGCCGAACTGAAAGAAAAAATAGAATCGTACCGATAAAAAAATGGAGTGAGAAATTTTCTCACTCCATTTTTTGTTACCATCCGCCACCAGGCAGATTGGTTGCATTGTAACCCTCGGTGTTTCCCCTACGTGGCGGAAAAGGCATATTGGGCTTGCCACCGGGGCCAAAGAATTTGCTCTTTATAGAATCGGGGATATCGTCGAAATTGAACCCGGGAGGCGGCATACCCGGAGCGCCCTTACCGGGAGGCGGGAAATTACCAAATCCACCAGGAGGGGGTGGCGGAAACTTACCACCACCGCCACCAAAAGGCGGGGGAGGCATCATACCCGGCTTCACATCGGTGGTATCGGCCGGGAGGCTCTCTACATTGCCCTCGCCATCGACATTTGTAGCCAACGCCTCGAGGCGAACATCGCACACCGCGTCGGCGCCCTTGCACGAACCACCGGCAAAGAGTCCGTTACCTAGATGCGAAGCTGCAACCACTGTATCGGCCACAGAAATATTGTAATTACCATTTTCGGCAAGCGACGGGCACGAGAAGAGCACCGCACCACTCTCCAGGGTACGGGGCAATCTATAGGACAGCAGCAGGCTACCATCGCCGTCGCACAGGTTCACATATTTGCCACGCAGCAGCTCCATGCCGGTCACTGCAAGCGATATTTGGGTGGTCGCCTTGCTGCGCGGCATGTTGGGCGAGCGGCCCATATAACCGCCAATGGCGACAACCGTTCCACTTGTGACAGTGAAATTGCCATCGAAATCGCAGTCGAAACCCTGCTCGGGCACTCCACTGCCATTGGCAACGACAAGACCGCCGTTAACCGTTATTTTGCCGTTCGAATCGATGCCGTCATTAGCTACCGAATAGGCATATAAACGACCACCGTCGATGGTTACATTGCCACCGGTGTTTATGGCATCGTCGGTTGCATAGACATATACATCGGCTTCGCCCGCGAGCACCAAATCCTCTTTCGACTCGATACCCTCGCATCGTTCACCCTCGCCAAAGACGAGCACCTCCATGCGACCGCCGTTTATAGATATCACGCTGTCGCATTTTATGCCCTTGGCCGAAGCATAGGCCTCGGAAATAGTGGGATGCTCAATGCCCTCGCCGTAGTTGCGCAGCAACAGGACACCGCCATCCATCTGCATGCGGCCGTTGCAGTTGATACCCTTTCCGGCCTTTGCGCGGTTCTCCAAATTAAGGTAACCGCCACCTATATATACCGACTCGTCGCACTTAATACATGCCGACGAGCTGTAGTCGTTCTTTTTAGCAGCAAAGAGAGCATCGCCCTCGGTGAGCACCGACAAGGAGCCATCGATTGCATATACCGAGCGCTTGGCGTTGAAGCCTCGCGAAGCAGCGCCCTTGGTCTTCACATCCACACTGCCGCCATACATAAATATGCTCGAAGCCTGCACGCCGTCGCCCTTCTCGCCGGTGGAAGCGAGAACGCAATTTCCACCCATGAAGAGCACGTTGCCACGCTTCGATTTTACGGCATCCTTCACAGCCTTTATCTTCACATTACCGTTCACAATGGCTATGCCACCAATGGCCGAAACGCCATCGCGTACCGAATTTTCAACCGAAAGCGCCGGGCCATCCACGATTATTCGTCCTGTTGAATAGACCGCGTTGCGACGGCTACCATGCAGAGCAAGCATAGAATAACCGGTGAACACCGCATCGCAATCCAGCGACAGAGCCGCCGCTGTTTTTACCGTATCGGTAGCAACGGGAATATCGACAAGATAGTTGGTCTGGCGTCCCGCACACTGTATGTAGGCTGTAGCGGGGGTTGCAATGTGCAGGGGCGAACCACCCTCGCACGACAGTGCCACACCCGACAGGGTGACAAGCACCGAACTGTCGCTCACAACCGAGCAAAAGGCATTGTCGCCACGGCCCGAAAGGCGGAATTCCACTCCACCCCTGTGCGACACGAATTTCACTCCGTGGAGCGAGCGCACCACCTCTATTCCCGAAGGCACATCGGAGATATTGATATGGCCACGCTCAAAAGAAACGGTGACAAGCTCTTTGAAATCCTCGGTATTGAACCTGTACTTCTCGTCGAGAACAGGTTTTTCCACAGGAATGGAATCGAGCACATTGTAGCGCACCGTTTCCACACGCTGCCTGTTGATGCACGAAACGGCGAGCACCGACAGCAGCATCACATATATCAAATTTTTCATTATCGTTGGATACCTATTTAATTGGCATGTTTCTATAAATAAACAAAAGCGGAGTCCCATATATCATCATACACGACTCCGCTTTCAGTTATTTCGATAAAAAAAACATCAATTTACTTAGCCGAAAGCATTTCGTCCATAGAGGCAGCAGCCTTGCGTCCGTCACCCATTGCAAGGATTACGGTTGCACCGCCGCGCACGATGTCGCCACCGGCAAAAATTGTGGGAATAGAAGACTGCATCTTCTCGTTGACAGCGATAGTATTCTTGCGACCAAGCTCGAGTCCCTCTACCGAAGTGGGAACAAGCGGGTTGGGCGATACACCTACACTGACAACAGCTGTATCGATGTCGATGGTCTCTATTGCACCCTCAATGGGCACGGGCGAACGACGTCCCGAAGCATCGGGCTCGCCAAGCTCCATCTTCTGCAGAACAATCTGCTTCACGCAGCCGTTCTCGTCGGCAATATACTCGATGGGGTTATGCAGAGTGAGGAATTCAACGCCCTCTTCCTTGGCATGCTTAACCTCCTCGAGACGAGCAGGCATTTCGGCCTCGGAACGACGATAGATAATCATCGCCTTCTCGGCACCCAAGCGAAGCGCTGTTCTAACCGAGTCCATAGCGGTGTTTCCACCACCAACCACAGCCACGCGCTTACCTATTCTCATGGGGGTGTCGCTATCGGGGTTCGAAGCATCCATCAGGTTCACGCGGGTAAGGTACTCGTTGGACGACATGATGTTGATTGAGTTCTCGCCGGGGATATTCATAAAATTGGGGAGTCCTGCACCCGAAGCCACAAACACGCCCTTGAATCCGTCGGCCTCGAGGTCGGCGATAGAGAGTGTCTTACCGATAACGCAGTCCTTAACGAATTTAACGCCCATATCCTCGAGGTTCTTTATCTCGACATCTACAATGGCGTTGGGCAAACGGAATTCGGGGATACCATATTTAAGCACACCGCCAATCTCGTGAAGCGCCTCGAAAACAGTTACATCGTAGCCCATCTTGGCCATGTCGCCGGCAAACGAAAGACCGGCAGGGCCCGAACCCACTACAGCCACCTTGATGCCGTTGGCGGGAGCCACTACGGGAGCAGAAAGCTCGTTGTTCTCGCGTGCATAGTCGGCAGCAAAGCGCTCGAGAGCACCAATAGCCACAGCCTTCTTGCCCATCTTCAGGTGCATACACTTAGATTCGCACTGCTTCTCCTGGGGACATACGCGACCACAAACGGCGGGCAGCGAGCTTGTCATCTTCAGCACCTTGGCAGCCTTGCCAAATTCGCCACGCTCGATATTCTTGATGAACGAGGGTATGTTGATGCTCACGGGGCAACCCTCCATACATGTGGGGTTGGCGCAGTCGAGACAGCGCTGTGCCTCGGTGAGAGCCATCTCCTCGGTGAGTCCGCGGTTAACCTCCTCGCGAAGGCTGCGTGCGCGGTATTCGGGATCGAGCTCGGGCATTACGCAACGCTCGATATTTGTTCTGTCCTTGGCCTTGATCTTTCCACGCAGAGCCACACGCCACTCGGCATTTCTGTCGGTGAGCTCACACTCCTCGCTCTGGGGCTGCTCGCTTTCGCAACCATGCGCCTCGTTATATTTTTCAATCTCGGCACGCTCCATATCCTTGAATGCGGCAAGGCGTTTCAGCATACCGTCGAAATCGACCTTGTGACCATCGAATTCGGGACCATCGACGCACACGAACTTTGTCTTGCCATCGACTGTTACGCGACATGCACCACACATACCTGTACCGTCAACCATAATAGTATTGAGCGAAACCTCGGTGGGGATGTCATATTTCTTTGTGAGCAGACAAACGAACTTCATCATGACAGCGGGGCCGATAGCAAAACACTTATCAACCTTCTCGCGGTTGATAACGCGCTCCACACCGTCGGTCACAAGTCCCTTGTCGCCATACGAACCGTCGTCGGTCATGATGATAACCTCGTCCGAAACGGCGCGTACCTCTTTTTCGAGAATAATAAGATCTTTGCTACGACCGGCAAGAACCGATATCACTCGGTTACCCGCCTTTTTCAGTGCAGTTGCAATAGGAAGCATGGGAGCTACACCTACACCACCACCGGCACACACTACAGTACCGTGGTTCTCGATGTGTGTGGGCTGTCCCAGAGGGCCTACAACGTCGAGGATGGCGTCGCCCTCGTTCAAATCGCACAAGCGTGTCGAGCTGAGACCTACCTTCTGCACTACGAGAGTGATGGTACCCTTTTCGGCATCAGATGCTGCAATGGTCAAGGGGATACGTTCGCCCTTTTCGGCTATACGCACAATAACGAAGTTACCGGCACGACATGCACGAGCAATTAGCGGAGCTTCAACGCAGAGACGGAAGACGTTCTGCGAAAATTGCTCTTTACAAACTATCTTATACATTGTTTTTCGTTTTAATTATTCTTTGTAAATCAGTCAATTATATCGAAACCGCAATAGGGAACGAGCGCCTTGGGTATTCTGATACCCTCGGGTGTCTGGTTGTTCTCGAGGATAGCGGCAACTATACGGGGAAGCGCAAGGGCCGAGCCATTCAATGTGTGGCAAAGCTCTGTCTTCTTGTCGGCGTTGCGGTAACGACATTTCAAACGATTGGCCTGATATGATTCGAAGTTCGACACCGAGCTAACCTCGAGCCAACGCTCCTGAGCAGCCGAATAGACCTCGAAATCGAATGTAATAGACGAAGTGAAGCTCATGTCGCCGCCACAAAGACGAAGTATTCTATAGGGAAGCTCGAGCTTCTGCACAAGACCCTCGACGTGAGCAATCATTTCGTCGAGCGACTGGTATGAGTGCTCGGGGGTGTCGATGCGTACAATCTCGACCTTGTTGAACTGGTGCAAACGGTTCAAACCGCGTACATCCTTACCGTATGAACCGGCCTCGCGACGGAAACAAGCCGAATAGGCACAATTCTTGATGGGCAACGACTTCTCGTCGATGATGACATCGCGGTAGATATTGGTTACAGGAACCTCGGCGGTGGGGATAAGATAGTAATCGTCGAGCTTGCAGTGATACATCTGTCCCTCTTTGTCGGGCAACTGACCTGTACCGTAACCCGAAGCCTCGTTCACCACGTAGGGGGGCTCAATCTCCAGGTAACCAGCGTCGCGCGCCTCGTCGAGGAAGAAATTGATCAATGCACGCTGCAAACGAGCACCCTTGCCTTTATATACGGGGAAACCGGCACCGGTAATCTTCACTCCGAGTTCAAAATCGATAAGGTCGTACTTCTTGGCCAAATCCCAGTGAGGCATTGAACCCTCGGCAAGATTGGGTATCTCGCCACCCTGACGCTCAACCACGTTGTCCTCGGCACCGTAGCCCTCGGGCACACCGTCGTTGGGAAGGTTGGGGATGGTATAGAGAATCTCCTGTGTCTTGTTGGCAGCATCCTCCATAGCCATTTCGAGCGCCTTGGATTTCTCTTTGAGCTCGGCTACCTGCTTCTTCACCTCCTCGGCCTCGGCAAGGTTTTTCTCTTTCATAAGCTGGCCAATCTTTGCTGCAAGCTGCTTGCTCTGCTGCAATGTAGCGTCCAACTCACCCTGCGATGCACGGCGTATCTTATCTAATTCCAATACTTTGTCTATAGTCTCCTTGGCATTCTTAAAATGCTTTTTTTCCAAGCCCTTGAGCACTTTGTCGGTCTCTTGGGTAATAACTTTAAGCGTCAGCATAAGTTTTATATATTTTTAGATCAAATTCAATGAATACGATTTGCAAAGATAATCAAATCAATAGCAAAACAATAAATTTTAACGGAAGATATTCCAAAAATTATTAAAAAAGAGATTACAGGCCGTACGAAGCCCAAACAGAGGCATTGTCACACGAGCAGAAGGTGTGCAAATTGCGCCACATTTTCGGCCACACTCTTAATTAGCGTTAAATCATTCGGCATTTTTCATATTTTTACCGTACCTTTACACAATTATAGGTAAACGCACCATTTCGCACAAACAAAAATAACGTAACAAACCGTGAAATTTACGATAAAGACACTATTGCTTATTGTCCTGCTCTTTGTGGCCGTGGCACCCATTGTCGCACAAAGCGGCAAGCGCCCCTTCACGGTTGTCATCGACGCCGGTCATGGTGGCAAGGACCCGGGCGCATTATCGGCCAACAGGAAGGTAAAAGAAAAGAACATAAACCTCGATGTATCGCTGGCCCTCGGCAAAATGATTAACGAGACATACCCCGAGATAAAAGTGGTATATACCCGCAAGAACGACACATTCGTAACCCTTGGCAACCGAGCACAGATAGCCAACAACGCCAAGGCCGACCTGTTCATATCGATACACACCAACGCGGCAAAATCGAAGAGCGTGAACGGTTGCGAAACCTTCACATTGGGTTCGGGTAGCAGCGCCGAAGCAAAAAAGGCGGCACAATACGAGAACAAGGTAATGGAGTACGAAGAGAACTACAAGGAGAAGTACAAAAAATTCAATGCATTATCCACCGAGGACTACATCGTATTGGAGCTGCTCCGCACACACGACATAGAAAAGAGCATCCACTGCGCCGACGCCATACAGAAAAACATGATTAAGCGCAGCAAGCGCAAAAACCTGGGTGTAAAGAACGCCGGTTTCTTCGTCCTGCACCAGACCAACATGCCGAGCATACTCATCGAGCTTGGTTTCATCAGCAACGTTTCGGACATGGAATACCTGAACTCAGTAGCCGGCAAGCGAGCGCTCACCAAGGGCATTTTCGAAGGTTTCTCCACCTATTACAAGCAGTATGGCTCGTCGCGCAAAGCAGGACAAAACCGCCCCGCCGCAAACGAGCAGCCCGTGATAGAGGAAACCATCGTCAACGCGCCCGAGCCGCAAACAGGCGAAACCGACACATCGGCCCCCGTATTCAAAATACAGATAATGACCTCGGACAAGAAGCTGACCGCAAACGACAAGCGCCTGAAAGGGCTCAAGGCCGATTTCTACAAGGAGAAAGGAATGTATAAATACACCCACGGCTCCTCGACCAACTACAACGAAATAGCAGCACTACGAAAAAAGATATTGACAAAATTCAAAGACGCATACATAGTAGCATTCAAAAACGGCAAGAAGATTAACACCCAGGAGGCCATACAGGAATTCAAAAACAAAAAAAGCAAAAGATAATGAAGAAGATTTTTTCACGCGAAGTACTCATTGGCGCGACAGGCATATTGGCTATACTTATAATATACCTACTAATAAATTTTTTCAAAGGCATTAACCTGTTCAAGCCCGACAACCACTACTACATCAAGTTCCCCGATGTGTGCCAGTTGGTCAATTCGAGCCCTGTGTTCATCAACGGATACAGCGTGGGCAACGTGCGCAACATCAACTACGACTACGAGAACCCCGGCAACATCATCGTCACCATCGAGATAGACGAGCGCATGAAGGTACCCGAGGGCAGCCACGCCACCATAACCACCCACATGCTGGGCGGCACAGACATCAGCCTCGTACTGGGAAAGAGCAACAAGATACTTACACCCGGCGACACCCTTCCCGGCATCCCCGACAAGGGAATAGCAGCCGTTGCCGGAGAGAAGATACTCCCCGCATTCGAAACCCTCATGCCCAAGCTCGATTCCATCCTCGGCAACCTGAACACCCTGCTTGCCAACCCCGCATTGAACACATCGATAAACAACGCGGCCACGCTCACCGAGGAGCTAAAGAAGACAACCGCAGGCATCAACCAGCTGCTGGGCAAGGATGTGCCCGCCATCACCGACCGCATGATTCGTCTCGAGGATGACATGCTTGCTGTAAGCGGCGAACTGAAACAGATTAACTACACCGACATAAGCAACATGCTCGAAGCGACATTGAAAAATGCCAACGAACTGTCGGCCGCACTCAATTCGAAGAACGGCACGATAGGACTGCTGCTGAACGACACCACCCTCTATCGCAACCTATGCACCACATGCGAACAGGCCGAATCGTTGCTGGTCAACCTGCGCGAGCAGCCGAAACGCTACGTTCACTTCTCGCTCTTCGGTCGCAAAGAGAAATAGCCCACACAAAAAGAGCTTCACATAACAATCCCCTATATTTGAGCTGCTCAAATATAGGGGATTGTATTTCTTTAGTGCCTATCCTCGGGCTTCAACGGGTCGCTGACTATGTGCAGCGGGACAAGTTCTATGTAATCCAAATTAAAAGATTGAGCACCGCTCAGAATCTCGCCTACATTTCTGAATCGTATCCAATGCTCTTTACCGTCAAAATATTGACGGGTAACAATACGCCTTATATGTGCATTATGATGACGTGCTAAAATTTTAAGACCGGAACTTGTTCCATAGTAGCAATCGGGCGCTTTCATGTATCCGAGATTTCGCATCAATTTGTCGTTCTCAACGCCATCGTCATACGTCTGTGCATCGGGCACTGCTCCTTTGCTGACATACAAGTTGGTAACACCTATGTCTTCGGGACGAGAAGCGACTTTACCGTCAATATATATCTGAACCAATAAGCGTCCGCGATTCATTTCGTCATATTTACTATCGCTATAGTCTGTCCCATATCCGAAACGGATCTCGTATGTTCGCGACGGCAATGGCGGTATTCTGAATGAAATATCAAAATTTCCTTGTAATACCAAGCAATCACGGAAGTAATAACTAAATATTGTTGTCTGCACAAACCCTTCTCTTAATTTCATTGATTTACTATATCCATCGGGAAGTGCTATGTAAATCATATTTTCGTCTCTGCAAACATATCTTATTCCGTTGCTGGCAAGTTCGGGCATCAGCGAGAAAACATCTATTCTTATGCGCTCGTTCAGGATGTTGCCTACCATTTCGTCCTCGTTGTATATGAGTATCTTGTCTATGGGATGAACTGTGCCGTTGGCTGCCATCTGGTCGAATTTTGCATATTTCTCGTCGGAGTGTATGAACTCGGTGAGCGGTATCACACGCACATTTACATGGGGACGCATCGCTATGTTGTATGGCAATGCACGCTTGCTGTAATTTATATATATGTTCAATCCGTCGGGAGTGCTCAGTGGCTTGATAACTTTCATCATCGTACCTTGCATTGTCTCGTAATAGTCGTAGCGGTCAGCATCTGCCGGCATATAATCGTCGTGATATGCATTGTGGCAGACAATTCTGTTATAGGCTATTTCGCGATTAAGAAAATGATAGGATACGAATTTGTGCAAAGCGTTGCGCGGGCTTTTGGTATTCTCTCTATCCTCTGTGCCGTACCACTTCTCGGCAAATGCCTTGAGGTCGGCAAGTGTATATATACCGTTGGCGTTGAACACTTCGTCGGTTTCAATGAAGCCTGTGTATTTATGGTACTTCGACTTGGGATAATATGTAAGCGAATGGTGGCCTGATGTCGGTGTAGGGTCCCATATATACGACACATCCAAGTCCAGCACAAGCGAATCCTTGAAGCCAGTTACATTGAGCGCTTCGTTGAATATGCTGAAGAAATCGCACGAGGCTATCAGCTGTGGCACATTCATCTCTACGGGGTCTATTGCCTTATCGACTATGTGTATTACGCCGTTCTCCACCTCGTTGTCGCCGTCGATGATTGCCGATTTATTGTTTACCATAATGTAGAAGCGCTCGTCCACCACATCGTAGTTTATGCCAAGATAGCGGTCATTGAAATTGCGAGTGGCAAGTGCGCCCTCGCCCATGTCGGCTGTGTGATAGGCAAGGTTCAGCAGATGGCTGCGGGCTATTATTACCGCCATCGAGTCGCTAAGGTCCTCAATATTGGGCGAAGTGATTCCGGTATTTACAAAAACGGGGGAATTCTTTGTTGCCCAGTAGATGCTGTCCTGCTCTTGAATATATTTTTCCACTGCGTCGTTGTCGGGAAGGAACAGGGTGTATTGTCCGTATGTCTGCAACAGCGAGAATAGTTCTGCACGTTTCAGCAGAGTGATAAAATGCGAATACTTCTCGCTGCGGTTAAGCATATAGTCCGCCACCGTCTCGCCTGTAAAGGTGTAACGGTTACTCTTGTCGATGTCGTCGCTGCAAGCGACCATTGACAGCACCAATGCTAATATGTGGAATATTCGTTTCATTTCGTTTAATACCTATCCTCGGGCACTAACGGGTCATTTACAATGTGCAGCGGCACAAATTCCAAAAAATCCAAGTAATGAGAGGTAGGATAATCACTTATAAGACGGAACCTGATTTTGTGACGGTCTGCATCGAGATATTTCCTGGTGATGATTTTCCTAATATGGCCGAGCCAGTGCCTTGCCGGCACATGCTGACCGTTAAGAAACACCAGCGGAGCTTTCATCCACCCCACATTGCGCATTAGCTTGTCGTTTTCAACGCCATTATCATATGTGAGACTATCTTCTACTCGACCGGTATATTCATTCGGTTCGCCAAACGGCAATCCTTCGACCTTACCATCTATATACACCTGCATTGGCCCTATCTTGTATATGCTGTGAGCGGTTTCTCGCGGCTTAAATCCCAGGCGTATCTCGTAAACACGAGGAGGCAACGGAGGAAGCGTAAATTCCACATCGAAAAATCCCTCTAATCCAATCACATCCAAATTGTAGGCCGACGAAAGGCCCAAAGTCATCAGTACATCACCACTCCTGATGTTTACCTTCTCGCTATATCCCTTAGGCAAACATGGCAAACCTATTGTATATCTCACGTGTTGCTCGACAATTCAGGAATGAGGCTTAAAAAATCTATTCTTATGCGCTCATCAAGAATGTTGCCCACCATTTCATCTTCGTTATACAGCAAAATTTTGTCTATAGGATGTACAATGCCATTGCTTGCCATCTGGTCGAATAGGGCATATCTTTCGTTCACCTTCACAAATTCGGTGAGCGGAATAACGCGCACGCTAATATGATTGCGCAGTTCAATATTGTACGGCAATTTACGCTTGCTGTAGTTTATATATGTATCCAGGCCATCGGGCGTGCTATATGGTTTTGTCACCTTCATCATCGGTCCCATCATTGTTTCGAAGTAGTCGTAGCGATCGTATATCGTCGGCATATATTCATCGAAACCCGAATGCACGCCATAGGGGACAATCTTGTTGTAGGACAATTCGCGCTCTACAAAATGGTAGGCCACAAATTTGTAAAGTGCATTTTTCGGGTTCTTATAGTCGCCTTTCGCCTCGATGCCGTACCATTTCTCGGCAAAGGAGATAAGGTCGTCTATATCATATATTCCATGCTCTTTGAACACCTCGTCGGGTTCCACAAAACCTGTATATTTGAAAAATCGCGTCTCAGGGGCATAATAGACATACTGAGGCAGCAGATAATCGTGTACCTTGTATTGCGTATGATCATAAGTAGGATCAAGGTCCTTTTTCAGCGAATCGGCAAAGCAGGTCAGATTCATAGCCGATGCGAAAATCTTGAAAAAAGGCGTCGCCTGTATCAGTTGGGGGACATCTTTCGTCGATGGATCGACAACCCTATCGACGAGGTGAACAATTCCATTCTCCACCTCGTTGTCGCCACCGATGATTGCAGCGCTGTTGTTGAGCATTATGTAGAAACGCTCATCCCTTACTACGTAGTTTACGCCCAACAATCGCCTATTGAAATTGCGGGCGTTAAGCGCACCTTCGCCCATCTCAGCTGTGCGGCACTTTGCATCCAGTACATGATTGCGGGCAATCACATTAGCCATTGAATCGCTCAGCTCCTCTATAAGTGGCGAAGTAACGCCAGTCCACACGGGAGCTTCGGTATCTTTTGTAGTCCAATAGATGCTGTCCTGCTCGTGCAGAAACCTTTCTATAGCCGCGTTATCGGGCAGGAACAGAGTGTATTGCCCATAGGTCTGTAACAACGAGAACACCTCTGCTTGCTTAAGCATGGTAATAAAATGCGAATAACTATCGCTACGATTGAGCAAATAGTCGGCCAGCGTTTCACCCGTGAAGGTGAAGCGGTTGCTCTTATCTATGTCATCGGTGCAAGCAACCATCGACAGCGCCAATGCTAGTATGTAAATAAATCTTCTCATCAACTGCCATACATTTCAGAGGATGGGATTTTGTCAATATTTTTACAACTGATATCCAAAGGATTTACCCCCCCCCGATTTAACATCACTTAACAATACACTATTGTATGGTCAGCAACGCTTATTACACCACCATACATAGGCAAATATATAAGTAATGAATAATAGTTGCTATAAATAGGAATAATTTTTACTAAAAAAGTTGCACCATTCATCACAACTTCCCGCATTATCGACACAAAATGAACAATGTGCGCATTTTATTGAGAAAATTGTCGCTTACAAATAGGCATAACCGTGGATTTACACATTGCGCCACAAGCACGAGCAGCGCCATTGCCAGCCTAACACCAAAGCCAACGGTAAGACGCATTTGTAAATATTTTTCAAACAAAAAGATGGGTATAAAAAAAGAAAAACGACAACCATGCGGTTGTCGTTTTTCTTTTATATTGCTATTTAATGCAAGCTTATTTCTTCAAAGCCTCATCTGCCTTTGTCTGGGGAAGAATCTCCTCAGCAAACATATAAGCACCGGTCTTGGGTGATTTTACCATCTTAACCACTTTAACAAACTTCTCTTTGTTACCGGTCTGAAGTGTTGCAACTGCTTTCTTTGCCATAGTCTGTTATTACTTAATTTCTTTGTGAACTGTTACCTTCTTCAAATAAGGATTGTATTTCTTCAACTCCAAACGCTCAGTTGTGTTTTTACGGTTCTTTGTTGTTATGTAACGAGACATACCGGGAACACCACTGTTCTTCTGCTCTGTACATTCAAGTATTACCTGAACGCGATTACCTTTTACTTTCTTAGCCATAACTTTTCTCCTTACTACTTTTAAGCGTCAAGTACTTTAATATCTTTCCATGCTACAAAGCCTTTGCTTACAGCCTCCTTCAAAGCTGCATCAAGACCTACACGGTTGATAATTCTTAACCCCGCTGCACTCACGCGCAACTGAATCCAACAATCTTCTTCTACATAGAAGAACTTCTTAATAAACAAGTTCACATTGAAAAGACGCTTTGTTCTTCTCTTTGAGTGTGATACATTGTTACCCACCATGGCTGTTTTACCGGTGATTTGACAAATTTTAGACATTGCTATATATTTTTTGTTTTAATTCTATAAATACTCCACTCTAACAGGGTGCAAAATTACTACTTTTGCCTCAATCATGCAAACAAAACAGTAATTATTTTCTTATTTTTCGTAAATAGTTAATATTCACACGCTAAACCGAGGAGTTCAGACAATGTTTTTTCGACCGTAGCCCCAATATTAGCCATGCGACCGTGGTCGGGAAGCCGCAACAGGGAGGTAACCACCCTGCCTTTTACATAAAAGGCCACCCACACTGTGCCCACCGGTTTATCGGGCGAGCCACCGCCTGGGCCTGCCACGCCCGAGGTTGCAACAGCACAATCGCTGTTGGTTGCACGAGCCACTCCTTGCACCATTTCGCGCACGGTCTGTTCGCTCACTGCGCCATAGGCTTGCAGTGTATCGTCGGAGACACCAAGAAGCGAGCGCTTCACTTCGTTGGCATAGGCCACAACCGCCCCTTTGAATACATCGGAGCTACCGGGAACCGATGTAATAGCCGCTGCAATAGCACCACCCGTACAGCTCTCGGCCGTAGAGAGGCTGAGCCCTTTTGCGCGAAGCACGCCTATGAGCTCGGCAGCCAATTCGGTAACCACTGCGCTCATACCTTATTATAATACGGTTCGGGTGAACGCCGGCTTGTCCATGCTGCAAAATTCGCCATCGAGGAATTTGTAATATCCTATGATGCCTATCATCGCTGCATTGTCGGTGGTGAAACCAAATTTGGGTATAAAAATATCCCAGCCGTAGCGCTTGGCATAATCGGCATAGGCATTACGCAGAGCCGTATTGGCCGACACGCCACCCGACAGGGCTATACGTTTTATTTTCAGAGCCTTGGAAGCCTTGTAGAGCTTATCCATGAGGACAGCTACCACGGTTGCTTCGAACGAGGCCGCAAGGTCGTTTATGTGCTTCTCTACATAGTTCTCGTCCTCGGCAACAAGCTTGCGCAACGTATAGAGGAACGATGTTTTCAGACCGCTGAAGCTATAATCGAAGCCGGGTATATGGGGCTTGCTGAAGGCATAGGCCGCGGGATTGCCCTGACGGGCCAAACGGTCGATAATGGGACCGCCCGGATATCCGAGCCCCATAATTTTGGCACATTTGTCGATTGCCTCGCCTGCCGCATCGTCGATGGTCTGGCCTATGATCTCCATATCTTTGTAGCTGTTAACCTTCACTATTTGTGAATTGCCACCCGAAACCATTAGGCATAGGAAGGGAAATTCTGGCGATTTATGCTCCACGCCCTCCTCTTTTATAAAATGGGCCATTATATGTCCCTGCAAATGGTTGACCTCGACCATGGGAATACCCAACGAGGCCGCCAGTCCCTTGGCAAACGAAACGCCCACCAGCAGCGAGCCCATGAGGCCGGGGCCGCGGGTGAAGGCAATGGCGCTGAGCATATCCTTGGAAATGCCGGCATTCTTGAGCGCCGCATCCACCACGGGAACAATATTCTGCTCGTGGGCACGCGAAGCAAGCTCGGGCACCACACCGCCATACTGCTCGTGCACAGCCTGTCCGGCTGTCACATTCGAAAGCACCACGTCGTTGCACATAACTGCCGCCGACGTATCGTCGCACGACGACTCAATCGCCAATATATATACTTTGTTATCTTTTATTTCTGACATAATCTACCGCTTCGATAAAACAGGTACAAAAAATCGTTTACAAAAGTACAATATAATTTCATTATTTAGTAACTTTACATCGAAGAATATTAGAAACCAATGATACGAATAGAGCAATATAGGAGCGGCGACAAGCTGCCCGAGCTGTCCGATGGCATATATTTCCACTCGGGCGAGTTCTTTCATGTGCTCGAAAAATCGCCCGGCATAAAACCCGTGATGTTCGTAGCCTACGACGACCGAGAGGAGCTCGGGCACATGCTCGTCATGCTCAAGAGGGACATGCGCATCGTCCCGCCCGGCATATTCCACTGGTGCAGCGTATATGGCGACGGAGTATATAGCGACAAGGCCGACGTCAACGATGTATTGCGCCTGTTCATGGAGAGGCTGAAGAAAATGCTTGGCTTCAAATATTCGTTTATCGAGGCGCGAAACATAGCCGACCCACGCAACACCTACCGCACATTCAGTCGCATGGGATTTGCGCCCCGCAACGACAGCCGCATATACATTTCGCTCCACAGCCGTGCACCCGAGGAGCGATTGTCGCGCGCCTATCGCACACACATACGCCGAGCCATGGCACGCGGCGTCACCTACCACATGGCCACCGACGCCAAGGAGATAGAGCAAGGCATAAAATTGCTGAAAAGATACTACGCATCGAAGATTACACGCTATTTCGCCCCCGAAAAACTACTGCTCGGCATGCTGCTCGACGACAACGACCAAAGCCCCTGCGCACGCATGTTCACTGTATATAACCGCGACGGCAAAATGATTGGATGCTCCATATGCCTGCAATCGGGCGACAGGGCCTACCTGCTCTACCACTGCGGACTGCGCAAAAGCCACCATCTGCTCTACCCGGGCATAATGTCGGTGTGGGCAGCCATAAAAGACACACACGAAAGAGGCGTATCGCACTTCGAATTCGTCGTATCGGGCGTACCACTGAACCGCCACATCGGCTACAGAAATTTCTTGCTCAATTTCGGCGGCAAGCAGATAAGCACGCTGCGATGGTATCGCACACGCTGGAGCTGGATAAATAAATTATTGCGCAAAATATACTTTTGACCACATTTCTGCGTTAATAGAAAGTAAAGAGCAGCTGCTCACACTACCACAAACATGAAATACCGCACATTCCTACTATATATAATACTAACTACATTTGCCTTGAGCGCCACACAGGCACAAAAGGTAACCTTGCGCGGCACAGTGACCGACGACAAGGAAACCCCTATAGAGATTGCCGGAGTGCACATAGAGGGACAGGCCGCCGGCACCTTCACCGATCTAAAGGGACGCTACATGTTCACATGCGACAGCAGCGACAGCCTTGTTGTCGTATATTCCATGCTTGGCTACCAGACCAGAAAGAAGGTGCTGCGCAACCCCACTGACACCGTAACGCTGAACGTGAAGCTGCCGGCAGCCGAGCAGACGCTCGAAGGCATAGAGATTGTGGATGAACAGCGACAACTGGGTGGCACGACAAAAATAAAGACGCCCAAGCAGATGAGGCTGATGCCCGACGCAAGCGGCAACGGCGTAGAATCGCTGATAGCCACACAGGCCGGAGTGAGCTCGCACAACGAACTGAGCTCGCAATACAACGTGCGAGGCGGCAACTTCGACGAGAACAGCGTGTATGTAAACGGCGTAGAGATATACCGTCCGTTGCTCATACGCGCAGGACAGCAGGAAGGATTGAGCTTCCTGAACCCCGACATGGTGGGCTCCATTGAATTTTCGACCGGAGGATTCGATGCAAAATATGGCGACAAGACCGCATCGGTTCTCGACATCACATATCGCAAACCACACGAATTCGAAAGCACCATATCGGCTAGCCTGCTGGGCGCGAGCGTGTATGTAGGAACCGGCAATTCGAAAATAAGTTTCTCGAATTCATTGCGTTACAAGACCAACAGCTATCTATTGGGCTCGTTGGACACCAAGGGAGAGTACTCGCCCAAATTTCTCGATTACCAAACCTATTTCGACTGGCGCATTACACCGCATCTGAACGCAAGCTTCATTGGAAACATCTCGCGCAACAGGTATAATTTCACCCCGAGCGACCGCACCACCACATTCGGCACCATGGAGGATGTAAAGGAGTTCAAGGTCTATTTCGGCGGCTGGGAGAGCGACCTTTTCCGCACCATGTTCGGCTCGGCCTCGCTCAACTATTCGCCCAACGAATATAACCAGGTGTCGCTGCTCGCCTCGGCGTTCAGTTCGCGCGAGGAGGAGACCTACGACATAATGGGACAATATTGGATAGACGATGTGAACAACGAGGAGAACATTGCTGTGGGCAGCTACATGGAGCATGCGCGCAACTACCTCGACGCCGACGTCAAGACAATAACACTGAAGGGAATGCACTTTGCCGGCAAGCACGACATACGCTGGGGCGCGGAATGGAAAATGGAGGAGATAAAAGAGAACCAGCGCGAATGGGAAATGCGCGATTCGGCAGGCTACAACCTGCCCCACGGCGAAGGCAACCTCGAAATGATATACAGCCTGCGCTCGAATACTTCGACCAAGAGCAACCGCTACTCGGCATACTTGCAGGACACATATAAATTCCAGAATTCGTTGGGCATGATGGCCTTCAACGGAGGTGTCAGGGTGTCGTACTGGGACTGGAACAAGGAGTGCATAGTGTCGCCCCGAGCATCCATAGGGCTTATACCCGAATTCAACGACAAACTGACGCTGCGCTTTGCCACCGGAGTATATTATCAGGCGCCGTTCTACAAGGAATTCCGCGACACGATAAACAGCAACGGAATAGGCACTGTGCGACTGAACAAGGATATAAAATCACCCCGCTCGCTGCACTTTGTATTGGGATGCGACTACATGTTCAAGATGTTCGAGCGTCCATTCAAGTTCACCGCCGAGGCATACTACAAGAAGCTCGACAACATAATCCCCTACAACGTAGATAACGTGCGCGTGGTATATTACGGCGAGAACTGCGCAAAGGGATATGCAACCGGCATCGACATGAAGCTGTTCGGTGAGTTCGTGCCCGGCACCGACTCGTGGATAACCTTCTCGGTGATGGAAACAAAAGAGAAAATAAACGGTGGCAAATGGTTGCCACGCCCCACCGACCAGACATTCAATGCGTCGATATATTTCACCGACTATTTCCCCGGCACCGACAAATGGAAAATGAACCTAAGAGGTGTCTATGCCGACGGCCTGCCCTTCGGACCACCACACAGCGGACGCGAGGAGCACATTTTCCGCGCCCCTGCCTACAAACGCGTGGATATAGGTATGTCGTACCGACTGCTCGACAACGAAGACCACATATATCGCACAGGTGTATATCGCTACATAAAGAACATATGGCTGGGAGTGGATGCACTGAACTTGCTCGACATAAACAACGTAAACTCGTACTACTGGGTATCGGACATCTACAACCACAGCTACGCTGTGCCCAACTACCTCACAAGCCGACAGCTTAATGTAAGAATTCTTATAGAATTATAGCAAAGTGGAGCGACAGAGGCCGTTTATTCGCATCTATTGTTGCAATTAAAAAATTAAACGCCTATATTTGTCCTTACTTTGTAGAACAGAGCAGGGCCCAATGGCTGCTGCTCACAAACCATTGCGATATGAAAATATCAAAAATAGAACATCTCGGCATTGCCGTACCCTGCATAGAAGAGGCACTGCCCTACTACGAAAATGTGCTCGGATTCACCTGCTACAACATTGAAACCGTGGAGGAGCAGAAGGTGAGAACGGCATTCCTAAAGGTGGGAGAAACCAAAATAGAGCTACTTGAACCCACATCACCCGAAAGCACCATAGCAAAATTTCTGGAAACACGCGGACAAGGCATACACCACATCGCCTATGTGGTGGAGGACGGCGTATTGGAAGCACTCGCCGAATGCGAGGAAAAGGGCGTGCGCACCATAGACAAAGCTCCGCGCAACGGCGCCGAAGGGCTCAACATCGCATTCCTGCACCCCAAGGCTACACAGGGCGTGCTGACAGAGCTATGCGAAGAAAAGAAGTAATCACAGTTCAGAAACAGCAATAATATCATGAGCAAACAATTCGAAAAGATAAAACAGCTCGTCGAACTGCGCGCCAAGGCGCGTTTGGGCGGCGGAGAAAAAGCCATAGAGAAACAGCACGAGCGTGGCAAATACACTGCACGCGAACGCATTGAAATGCTGCTCGACAAAGGCAGTTTCGAAGAGACCGACATGTTCGTCACACACCGCTGCACCAATTTCGGCCAGGAGAAAAAGAGCTTCCTGGGCGACGGCATCGTAACCGGCTGCGGTACAATAGACGGACGCCTCGTATATGTATTCGCACAGGACTTCACCGTGTTCGGCGGTTCGCTGTCGGAGACTATGGCACAAAAAATATGCAAAATAATGGATATGGCCATGAAGATGGGCGCTCCCGTAATAGGCATCAACGACAGTGGTGGTGCACGCATACAGGAGGGTATCAATTCGTTGGCCGGATTTGCCGAAATATTTGAGCGCAACATACTTGCATCGGGAGTGATACCACAGATTTCGGGTATTTTCGGCCCCTGCGCAGGTGGCGCAGTATATTCGCCCGCACTCACCGATTTCACACTGATGACCGAGGGCACATCGTATATGTTCCTTACAGGCCCCAAGGTAGTGAAGACCGTACTTGGCGAGCAGGTGACACAGGAGGAGCTTGGTGGTGCAAGCGTACACGCAAGCAAATCGGGCGTTACCCACTTTACAGCGGCTACCGAGGAGGAGGGTATGATGCTCATACGCAAACTGCTCAGCTACATACCGCAGAACAACAGAGAAACCACCCCCGTGCAGCCCTGCGACGACCCCGTCAACCGCAAGAGCGACCTGCTGAACGAAATAATACCCGACAACCCCAACCAGGCATACGACATGTACCAGGTGATTGGCGAGATTGTGGATAACGGCGAGTTCCTCGAAGTGCACCGCGACTACGCACAGAATATAATCGTTGGATTTGCACGCATGAACGGAAAATCGGTGGGTATCGTTGCCAACCAGCCCTGCCGCTACGCCGGTGTGCTCGACTGCAATGCATCGCGCAAGGCAGCACGCTTCGTACGCTTCTGCGACGCCTTCAACATCCCCCTTGTAACACTTGTCGATGTACCCGGATTCCTTCCCGGCACAGCACAGGAGTACAACGCGGTCATCTTGCACGGAGCAAAGCTCCTCTATGCCTACGGCGAAGCAACCGTACCCAAGGTAACCGTAACCCTGCGCAAATCGTACGGCGGTTCACACATTGTGATGGCCTGCAAACAGTTGCGTGCCGATGTAAACTACGCATGGCCCAGCGCCGAGATTGCCGTAATGGGTGCGGCCGGTGCAGCCGAGGTGCTATATGCAAAAGAGATTAAGGCAGCCGAAGATCCCAAGGCGCTGCAAGCCGAGAAGGAGGCCGAATACAATGAGCTGTTCGCCAACCCCTATCAGGCTGCCAAGTATGGCTACATCGACGATGTGATAGAGCCCCGCAACACACGTTTCCGCGTGATACGCGCACTTGCACAGCTCGAAAGCAAACGTCAGGGATTGCCACAGAAAAAGCATGGCAATATACCTCTTTAAGCACATTCCATACACATAAAAAAAACAGATGATCATGGAAGATAACAACAAAAAAACAGACAGCGCCACAGCGGCAGCCATAGCAATGGCACTGAGCGCATACTGCGGCGACAACGTTCACGACGAAGAGAGCGGCATTATAACCATCACATACGTGAACAAGAACTGGAACAATTTCAATTAACCCAAAGAGCAGAACCATGAAAGAATATAAGTACAAAATAAATGGCGCTGAGTACAACGTCACAATAAACGAGGTAACCGATACAACCGCACAGGTTGAGGTCAACGGCGAAAACTACACAGTAGAATGGGAAAAGCCCGTTGCTCCCAAGCCCACAGTAGTGGCTAAGCCCGCTGCTCCCGCAGCAAAACCCGTAGCAGCACCCGCGGCTGCGCCCGCTGCACAGGCGGCACCCGCCGGCGGATATGCTATCAAGACACCGCTTCCCGGCGTCATCATCGACGTGAAGGTAAACGTAGGCGACACTGTAACCAAAGGACAGACAGTAGCCATACTCGAGGCCATGAAGATGGAGAACAACATCAACACCGACCGCGACGGAAAAGTAGCAGCCATTGCAGTAGCCAAGGGCGAAACCGTTGCCGACGGCGCTGTGCTCATCACACTCGAATAACAAAAATAACAAACCACTATACCCTGCATGGCCACCATTAAGCCATGCAGGGTATAAATATAAATAAGGTATATATGAAAAGGCTTACAATCACACTGATGACAGTCATGGCAATGCTTATGGCGGCCCCCGCGACAGCACAAACAAACGAAAAACCCTTTGTCATTCCCGAACTGCGCGAATGGAAAGGCGGCGAAGGCGCCTTCACTCCCGGCGAAGCGATGCGCATAGTATATCCCGCCAAGGACGAAGCACTCAAGAAGGTAGCCACCCAGCTGGCCAAGGACTACCGCGCCATGTTCCACACCGAACCCGAAGTGGTTGCCGGCAAGGGCAAGAAGGGCGACATCGTCCTGAGCATCAAGAAGGACAATAAACTCGACAAGGAGGGATATAACATAAAGATTGATGATAAAATAGAGATTACCGCTCCCGGCAAGGAGGGTGCATTCTGGGCAACACGCACCCTGTTGCAGATAGCCGAGCAGAACAAAGGACAGAGCATTCCCAAGGGAACCATACGCGACTATCCCGACTACGAAATGCGCGGATTTATGTTCGACTGCGGACGCAAATACATTCCCATGCACATGTTGCGCCAGTATGTAAAATTCATGTCGTACTACAAGATGAACACCTTGCAGATACACCTGAACGACAACGCATTCAAGCAATACTTCGAAAACGACTGGAGCAAGACACCCGCCGCATTCCGTTTGGAGAGCGACTACTTCCCCGGACTCACTGCACGCGACGGCCACTACACCAAGCAGGAATTCCGCGAGTTGCAGATGCTTGCCGACAGCCTTGGCGTCGAGATAATCCCCGAGATTGATGCACCTGCACACTCGTTGGCCTTCACACACTACCGTCCCGAGCTTGGCAGCGAGGAGTATGGCATGGACCACCTCGACCTGTTCAAAAAAGAGACATACTCGTTCCTCGACTCGCTCTACGACGAGTATCTGAGTGGTGACAACCCCGTATTCATGGGCAAACGTGTGCACATAGGCACCGACGAATACTCGAACCGCAAAAAGGATGTGGTAGAGAAATTCCGTTCATTCACAGACCACTATATAAAATTGGTCGAGAGCTATGGCAAGCAGGCTTGCGTATGGGGCGCCCTGACACACGCCAAGGGTGACACCCCCGTGAAATCGGAGAACGTAATCATGCATGCATGGTACAACGGATATGCCGACCCCGCGGAAATGATCAAGCAGGGCTACGACCTTGTAAGCATCCCCGACGGTTACCTGTACATTGTGCCCGCTGCCGGATATTACTACGATTTTCTTAACTGCAAATTCCTCTACGAGAACTGGACACCCGCTCAGATAGGTAATCAGAAATTCGACGAGCGCCACCCACAGATTAAGGGAGGTATGTTCGCTGTGTGGAACGACCATGCCGGCAACGGTATCAGCACAAAGGACATTCACTACCGTGTATATCCAGCAATGCAAACCCTTTCGGTAAAAATGTGGACAGGCGCTAAACCTCAGATACCATACGACACATTCGATAAGGCACGCCTTGCGCTGAGCGACGCTCCGGGCGAGCGAATTGCAGGACGATTCAAGGGCGCAGGCCGTGACATACTGAAGCTTGCCACACTGAAGCCAGGCACACTCACCGATATTGAGGAGATTGGCTTTGCCTATACGGTGAGCTTCGATATCACAGCTGCCGAAGAGGCTCCTGGCACCGAGCTGTTCCGCAGCCGCGACGCGGTATTCTACCTGAACGACCCCATTTCGGGCATGATGGGCTTTGCACGCGACGGCTACCTGAACAAATTCAATTACCGCATGTTCCCCGGCGAGAAGGCTCATATTGAAATCAGCGGCGACCAGCACACCACAAGCCTCTATGTAAATGGCAAGCTGGTGGAGAAGATGAACCGTCAGACCATGATGTTCAACAAGGATGGCAAGGATAAAATGTACTACGTACGTACGCTTGCCTTCCCCCTTGCCAAGGCCGGACAGTTCAAGAGCAAGATTACAAATTTCAAGGTGGTGAACTATTGCAAATAACCACCCAATACAAAGAAGCGAGCCCCGCATCATGTGATGCGG
>JAFYOS010000014.1 GCA_017560125.1 Bacteroidaceae bacterium
CACATAGAGCACCTTGCTAAGGGTCGAGGGTGTGTCCTTCACACCCTCGGTAACGTATGCCTTGAACCATAGTGTTTCGCCAAGGTAGTAGGCTGTGTTATCGAACTGCAGATAGACCCTTTCCTGCGGAAACAGGTTGTTTACCACTGCGGCATTGAACACCATCTTGTCGAGGCTCTTTTCGTCGGCGTGGGCGAAAAGGGCAACCAATAGCAATAGGGCGGTAGAAAGTAATTTGCGTATCATAGGGCTGTTTTTTATTGTCTGCCACAAATATAAAATATATAAATAATATAAATTGGGGGGATTTCCCTATAATTTAGGAGGAAATCCCTATTTCTTCATCTATTCGCTTTTTGCAAATATAGGAATTACATAAACAATAAAATAGGAATATTCCCTGTAAAGTAAAGGAATATTCCTATTTTATTGTGCAACTATTTTTCTACAATATACCTTATATATTGTAGTTGCGCTATATTTTCGTGATGCAGGCACCCGAGGATGCCACGTTTGGCTGCAGCTATTTGTGGTGCTGTGGATTGCCTATTGCGCCGCTTCTTTGGCAAATTGTATCTGATAATAGATTTTAAGCATGAGCTCGCGAGCCTTCATCATTTTCATTAACGAGTCGCTGTTCGCTTCGTTTGGCGATAACAGTTGTTTTTCGTTGTAGCTGAAGTACAATGAGTCGGGGCGTGTTGCATCGAGCAGATTTTCGCCTATTTTCAGATAGGAAGTTCCGCCCTTCAGTGCCAATGGTGCAATTGTCGGCAGCAGGTCGAAGTGTGAGCCGTATCGTTCCTCTATCCTCTTTCCGGTTTCTTGGTCGGGGCGCATGCCCTCGGGCAGATAGATATAAAGTGGCACCGAGTGGCGGTGTTTTGTAGATACCCCTCCCTCTTCGCCGTAGTTGAGGATTGTGCGCACGTTGTGGTCGCCTGTCACTACGATTATGGTGTTTTGTGATAGTGGCGACTTCTTGAATTTATCGAGGAAGCGTCCCAACGATTGGTTGGCATATTGTATGCCCTTACCATATTTTGTGAGTACCTCCTTGTCGCCTGTGAGCATTGGTGAGTCGTACCATAGCTCGGTCAATGGGGGTAGCTCCATATTATCGGGGAATGTAAATGGCGGGTGGTTGGTTGTGGTGAGCGTAACGATAAACTGCGGCTTGTCGCTGTTCTGCATCATCCTTTCGAATATGTAGCTGTATAGATATTCGTCGTAAACGCCAATGACGCTTGTGGTGCTGCCTTTCACTCTGTGAAGCAGCTCCTGCTTGCCTATGATTGTGTCGAAATGTTGGTGGCTCAATCCCTCGAGCACGTTTTCCCATGTGGGATCCATGCCTGTGATGAACGCGGTGCTGTAACCGTTCTCTTTGAAGGGGTGGGCAATGGAGGTCGGGAATGGCGTGAAGCGATAGCGCGAATTGAAAAAGCGCAGATAGGGCATCGACAGCGTCGTTGTCTCGAGCGAATAGATGGTGCCGTTGCGTACCGATTGGAAATTGTTCAGAACAATGTCGCTTTGCATGTGGGGACGCAAATCGACGAGTATGTCGAGCGAGTCGCCGCGATCCATCTTGTTCAGGTAGTTGCTCCAGCTTTCGTTTAGTATTAAGAGCACATTGGGATGGCTTGTTTCTATTGTGTCGGGCAGTTGCGCGAACAGCAGGTTGTTAATGGTGCTCTCTGCATCGCTGTTATCATTCGGTGCGATGTATCCGGCTGTTGTTATGAGCTCCTCGATGCTTGTGTAGCCCTCTTGTCTTAGCATCTGCTCCACGCTGTAAAGCTTGTAGCTGTTCTTGCGCTCCTTGTATGCTTTCTTTAGCAGATAGAGAGCGTTGGGCACTGATTGGTTCATCGTTTCGTATGTCGAAACAACGAAATGTTCCACCTGCAGGGTGTAGCGTGTGACCGAACCTCTGATGAAGGCGAATGTTATTCCGGCTATCAGCAGTGGCAGAAGGAGGGTGGCAGGGCTTTGCATCCATCGTCGGGGGCGTATGCTTATTCGGCTAATGGCCTTGCCTATGAAGCTCAATGCTATGGCTGCGAATGCTGTAAATAGCAGTATCTTGCCACACGGGTAGTCCTGCCACATTGTTTGCAGCAATCCCAACGGGCCTTCGTCGAAGAAATCGAAGAAGACGACATTGTAGCGGCTGTTGAAATTTTGGTAGTAAAATGTTTCGCCTATTACTATCAGCAGCAATATGGTGAGCATCGCTGTGAAATAGTGGCGCATGAAATTGCCGAATTTGCTCGGTTTGTTCTCTTTTTGCAGATAGGGTATTATGAGCGCGGCCAGCACCATAGGTACGCCTATGTATGATATTGCCTGCATGTCGAATCGCCATGCGTTGCATATCAGTTGTGGCAGGCTATCCTTGTGTGCCAATAGCGTTTCTATGTCGCTGTGTGTGAGCAGATACGCGATGCGCGATGTAGCGAATATCGCCATTCCTATTGCCTGGTATATTGCTATCTGTATGTAGAAGCTGATGATGCCGGCTGTGCTTTCTGTTCTTTTGTTCATTCTGCGTCCTATTTGTCGTTGTTCCATATTTCCCACGATGCAAGCGCCTGAAGGTACCACATCTCGTAGCCGCTTTTTGTGCGGGCGCCATATTCGCGGCCTTTTTGCAGGAATAGGGTGTTCTCGGGGTTATATACAATGTCGTACAGTATGTGACGGTCGGTTAGCAGTTCGTAGGGGATGTCGGGGCACAGGTCAACGCCATGACCGACCATGCCCAACGGTGTGCAATTTACTATTACCGTGTGGGTGGCGATTATTTCGGGGGTGATGTCGCTGTAGGCGATGGCTGTGGCGCTTGCTGTGCGCGACACGGGCTGCACCTTGAGCCCAAGCTGTCGGAGCGCATATATTATGGCCTTTGATGCTCCGCCGGTGCCGAGTACCAGTGCCTGCTTGTCGTCGGGGCCGAGTAGGGGTGAGATGGAGCGCGAAAATCCTATTACGTCGCTGTTGTAGCCACGCAGGTGGGGCTTGCCATCGCTGTCGTATGTTACTTTTACCACGTTCACGGCATTGATGCCTTTTGCTTCGGGGCTCATGTCCTCGAGGTAGTCCATCACTTGCAGTTTGTAGGGGATGGTTACGTTGAAGCCGCGCAGGGTGGGGTGCTCCTCGAGTACGCCGGGGAGCTCATTGATGTCGCTGAGCTCGAAGGGCAGATATTGAGCGTCGATATTTTCGTCGGCGAATTTTTTATTGAAGAATGCCGGTGAGGCCGATTGTGCAAGGGGGGTGCCTATTATTCCGTATGTCTTTTTCATTTTTCCAAAAACGATAGACGAGGGAGGAGCGGGAAGGCCTGCTCTCCCTCGTCTGTGGGTTACATATCAATGTGTGCTATTGGTTAGCAACCGAGGTAATCCTTGATGTTTGCCTTGATGCGCTCGTCGATGTGCTCGGTGTCGCTCTTCACGAAAGGCTTGCCTACGATGTGTTCGTAGAGCTCGATGTAGCGCTCCGATACGCTGTTCACGTACTCGTCGCTCATTTCGGGTACCTGCTGTCCCTCCTGTCCCATGAAGCCGTTCTCGATGAGCCACTGGCGTACGAACTCCTTTGAGAGCTGTTTCTGGGGCTCGCCCTTCTCGAATTTCTCCTGATAGCCCTCGGCATAGAAGTAACGTGATGAGTCGGGGGTGTGAATCTCGTCGATGAGGTATATTTTGCCGTCGCGCTTACCGAATTCGTATTTGGTATCAACGAGGATAAGGCCCTTCTCGGCTGCCATCTGGCTGCCACGCTCGAAGAGGGCGTAGGTGTATTTCTCCAACTGCTCATAGTCCTCGGCGCTTACAATGCCCTGGGCGATGATTTCCTCTTTGGAGATGTTTTCGTCGTGTCCCTCGTCGGCCTTAGTGGTGGGGGTGATGATGGGGGTGGGGAACTTCTCGTTCTCGCGCATGCCCTCGGGGAGGGTTACGCCACAGATTGAACGGCAACCGTTCTTGTACTCGCGCCATGCGCTACCGGTGAGGTAGCCGCGGATGATCATCTCCACACGGAAGCCCTCGCACTTGAGACCTACTGTTACCATGGGGTCGGGAGTTGCCAGTTTCCAGTTGGGGACGATGTCGGCTGTTGCATCGAGGAATGTAGATGCAATCTGGTTGAGCACCTGGCCTTTGAAGGGGATACCCTTGGGCAATATCACGTCGAATGCCGAGATACGGTCGGTTGCAACCATCACCAGCATGTCGTCGCCGATGTTATATACGTCGCGTACCTTGCCGTGGTAAAGACTCTTCTGTTTTTTGAAGTGGAATTCTGTAGTAGTTAATGCTTTTGCCATGATGTTTATTCTTTTATTATGTTTTCTTCTTTTTTATTTTTCTCTTCTTTCTCGTAGCTTTCGTATGCTTCGACTATTCGTGTGACAAGCTTGTGGCGTACGATGTCTTTTTTGTTGAGCTTTACGAAACCTATTCCCTTGACACCACTGAGTATGTGCAGCGCCTGTGTGAGGCCCGATGCCTGCTTGTTGGGTAAATCGACCTGTGTGAGGTCGCCTGTTATCACCATCTTGGTGTTGTTGCCCATGCGGGTGAGGAACATTTTTATCTGCTGAGGGGTGGTGTTCTGTGCCTCGTCGAGTATCACTATGGCATCGTTAAGCGTGCGGCCGCGCATGAATGCCAACGGGGCTATCTGTATTACGTTCATGTCCATGAACTCCTTCAGCTTGGCTATGGGTATCATGTCCTCGAGCGCGTCGTAGAGAGGCTGCAGATAGGGATCTATCTTGTCGCGCATGTCGCCGGGAAGGAAGCCCAGTTTCTCGCCTGCTTCGACCGCCGGACGGCTCAGTATGATTTTGCGTATTTCTCTGTTCTTGAGCGCACGCACGGCCAAGGCTATGGCGGTGTAGGTCTTGCCGGTGCCGGCGGGGCCTACTGCAAATACCATGTCGTTCTTGCCGAACTCCTCGACCAGTTTGCACTGGTTTTCGCTGCGGGGATATATGGGCTTGCCGTTGACGTTATATACTATGACGTTGCTATCGTTGCCCTTGTCGCTCTTCTTGCCGTTGACGGCGTCGATGATGGCCTCTTCGTCTATGCTGTTGTATTTAGAGCAGTGCTCAATGAGGCGGTCTATTACAAGGCGGAAACGCTCAAGCTCGTCTTCGTCGCCTATTGCTTTTATGATGTTGTCGCGGGCAACGATGCGCAGCTTGGGGTAGAGCTTCTTGAGCATTGTCAGGTGGATGTTATTGGCACCGTAGAAGCTTACTGCATCTATTCCCTCGAGTATTATATGCTGTTCTATCATTCTATCTCAGAATATTCTTTATATTTTGCGTGCGAAGATACATATTTTACTTTATATATCTATCTTTTTGTGCTGTTTCTTTTGTGTAATGATGAAAGAAAGGATTTTTGCCGATTGCTCGGGGTGGGGGAATGACGACAATCGGCTACACCCTGCTGTGACAGGTGTAGCCGATTGTGTGTCTTGCTTGAGCCGAGTCGGGGATTTGATGCCTATTTTTTTGCTGTCAAACAATATTTGAAAATCAATTAGTTACACTTCTTTGATTTTATAAAAACAGGGGTATTGTGTCCCGTATTCGGCCCGGAATACTGTCACTTCATTTTAGATTTAATATCTTCTAACTCTTTCTTAAGCATCTCATTAACTGTCTCGAGTAATTCGATGCGTTTGTCTTTTTCTTCGATTAAAGCCTGTAAATTTGCGGTCTTTTCCTCCAGTGCGCCAACGGTAAAACAAGCTATGTTGTTATTGTTGTTTCCTACGACACTTATGTGTGGTTGTTTGTTTCTGATGAAGAAAGTGTCTATTGATACTCCGAAAAAATCTGCTAATTCTTCAAGTTTGCTGGCTTTGGGGTCTGCTTCTTCTAAAGGGCGTAAACCGCCGCCTGTATTCATGTTTAATCCTTCTAAAAGGTCTTTAATCTTTAAGTTACGTTCTTTAAGCAATGCTCTAATAATAGCTCCGTTATACATAGAATATGTTGAATTAAGTTTTATTAACATATAAAATCTGTTGAAAATAGCAGATTTACAAAAGTTTCTTATACTTTTGTACGGACAAATTTATAGTTTTTTTTATAAGACATAAAGAAATAACCTCTAAAAATAACAGAAATGGCTATTAAGGATTACTACAAGACATTGGGTGCATCAGAGAAATTAGAGTTCACTGTTGCAGTGTGCCAGCTTTGCGACATTAGTATCGCTGCCTTCCAAAAGAAAATCTATTCAAGAGGATTCAAGAAGGCTGAAGAGACTCTTATTCAGGAGAAACTTATAAACAAACAGGCATGATTACAAACCTTGAATTTTACAATACTCCTGATGGGCAGGTGTGTTGTAAGCCTCTCAATCAACCTATGTATATTCTGAAAGAGAGCGACGCGGCACTAATTGCCGAGATGCTTACTATGATACAGGATTTGTATCCGTCTGCATTTGCAGCTCTTTCGGAACTATACTCTCGCTCCGAACTCAACAGAAACTATTACCATTTCCGAATGGTACACCGTTTTATCCGTTGCAACTTCGGAGAATATGACGCTCTATCTATGGATGTGAGCGCGAACGGCAATCTTCGTTTTGAGGATGTCCGCTGCCCTCTTCGTGGTGAATGTCCTTTTGAATGTGTCATTTGTAAACCCGTGCTCGACACTAAACTGTCGGAGCGTGAGCAACAAGTAGCCAAACTCCTGGGAAAAGGTTACACGGCCGAGGAGATGGGGCAGGAACTACACATCTCGCCCCATACTGTCAAAAGGCATATAGCCAACATTAAGAAAAGACTTAATTTATCACACACACATCAGATAATTGCTAAATTTTCAAAAGAGTTATGACACACTTTGAACTTACAAAAAAGGTACAAGCATTTGCTGAAGAACTTAAAAACGAGGGAGTGAAATTTGCCATTTTTGTAAAAAATGAAAATCGTTGCGACCTTACCATTGAATGCACAAATCAAGATTTTGCCGATTTAATGGAAGAACTTGCAGGTCGCGTGAAAAATCCATTTGCCACAACTTTGGGATGGGATTTCACAAGCCTGGGAGTTGCTTTGCTCAAGATGCACAACGAGAAAGAATTTTTAAGGATAAAAGAGAAAATATCCAAGATTTAATATTACCACAAAACATTCAAGCTTTATGATTAAATTACCTATTGCAATGCCTGAGGAGTTTTGGGCAAATTCTCAGTTCTCGGTAGCACGACATACAGGACGTATCAGTATAAATGGCATTAACTACGTTATTGTAAACAAGGTTGGTGTAACCATATTTGAATTGAGTAATCCTACAAGTAAATTCTACGTCGGTGATGACAATATGGCCATTCCGCCAGGAGAACCTATAGATCTTGTAAGAGAGGATTGGATTCCCATTTACAAAAATCTTGGACGCAATGAGTTTATTAAACTCCTTCAGCAAGATGATATAACGTTCGATAAGGCAATAGCGTATGTCAAGAAGAAAAAAGCAGAAGATAAGTAAAAAATTACATCTGCTACGTCGCAATGTTGAGGATTTGAGTGCGTCGTGTGTAAATACGGCCATTTCATTTGAAGATATTGCGGAAGCATTACAGAGATTTTTGGAAGTGATAAAAAGAAAACCTATGGTAGTACATATAGAAAAAAACGGAGTTCGCTGTTCGATACACCAGACGCTCAACGGTTTTATGCTCAAGACAAGTTTCGACCCGCTCAAGAACATCAAGTTCCTGGAAGAAATGGAGAAGCATTTTCACGTTACAAGAGCGGAGAACGAGCTGGAAAATGGCTACAATGCCGTTGTATTCACCAGTCGTGAATATAAGACAGAAAACATTATTGACGCGGTTTCGGAAGTTCTTGAGAAGACCGCTTTTTAATATAAATTTGTCTTTTGCCAAAAAACAAAAGACTATAATCTTTGTGCATGGTAAGCACAAAACATTTGATTATGATTGACGAGAGAGACATTGAGCGTGTTCTTGCGCGTGCGAATATAGTTGATGTTATAGAGTCCTGTGGCATCCAGCTGAAGAAGAGAAGCGGCCATTATGAATGCTGCTGTCCCTTCCATCAGGAGAAAACTCCCTCATTCATGGTGGACATCCGTAAGCAGACCTGGTTCTGCTACGGTGCCTGCCAGGAGGGTGGTAATGCAATACGATTCCTTATGCGCTTCAAAGGGCTTTCGTACCCTGAAGCCATTAAAGAACTTGCAGCGCAGTACAATATAGACCTGCATATCGAGAAGAAGGAACTGACAGCACAAGAACTGCAAGAACAAGCAAAGCGGGATTCAATGATGGCCATAAACCAAATGGCCCTCGATTACTTTACATCAAACCTAACCCTCGTAACGCCGGAGACTATTGCTGCAAGGGAGTACATACGGAAACGATGGGGAGATAAATTTGCGACCTACTGCGGAATAGGATTCGCCACAGCGAACTGGGACGGTCTATACCGACACGCACAGAATAAAGGCTACTCAATAGAGCTTATGCTTGAGATGGGCCTTGTCAAGCGCAGACAGCAGGGCAAGATTTACGATTTCTACCGTAACAGGATAATGATACCCATACGCGATAAGTTCTCGCGTGTCATTGGCTTTACCGCCCGCGATTTCTCTAACGACAAAGATGTTCCGAAATACCTCAACTCTGTGGCCTCTCTTGTTTACGACAAAGAGAACTCCATTTTCGGTATCGATGTCGCAACTCGCCAGGCAGCCAAGGAAGAACTTTACTATATGGTAGAGGGTGCTCCAGATGTTCTCCGTTTGCACTCGATTGGAGTCGAGAACACTGTCGCTCCACTCGGATCAGCGTGGACTAAGGCGCAGCTGCAGGTGCTCAAGAAACAAGCCAGCACTTTATGCTTTATCCCAGACATCGATGTTCCCAAAGATGGTGAACGTTATGGTACTGGAATAAAAAGCGTTCTCAAGTATGGTGCCTTGGCGCTCTCCATGGGGTTCAAGGTGTCGGTAATACACATAAAGGGAATGCCTTTTGATAGCGATGAAAACGACCTTCCTCTAATCAAAGCAGACCCCGACAGCTATATTACCGACAAAGGTGTATGGAACGAACTGCTTCAGCAAAAGCAGGATTTTATACTATGGTACGTTGCCCGCAAGTGGAATCCGAAGGCAACTACTGAAGAGCGGAGCTCTGTCATCAATGAGGTAGCCAAGTTTATTGCCTCCATCGACGACGGAGTGCTCGAAAAGATGTACCTCAAGCAACTGAAGAACTTTGCCCCGCAGGACGTTTGGACAACCGCCATTAACGGTGCTAAAAAGTCAATGCGCGAGGAGTCTAAAAAGAAAGGAAAGACCCTCGACAAAGAGCTGCTTACAAAATATGGATTTTACGAAGAGAATAACTGTTATTTCTCCGTCTCGAACAGTGGAGAATATCAGTGGAGCAACTTTGTAATGGAACCAATGTTCCATATCAAAGATGCCATCGCGCCGAAGCGACTCTACAAGATTCGCAACGTAAATCGCCAAGAGGAAATAATCGAGCTGAAGCAGGAAGACCTTGTTTCACTCGCAAAGTTCAAACAAAAAGTTGAAGGACTCGGAAACTATATCTGGCTGGCCAAGGAGGAACAACTCACAAAGCTCAAGATGTTCCTATACGAGCAGACGGAAACCGCGCTCGAGATTGTGCAGCTCGGATGGCAAAAGCAGGGATTTTTCGCCTATGGCAATGGAATATACGCCGACAAAAAATGGTACACTGTTGATGAGTACGGCATTGTGCGTCTCGATGATGAACGAAACTTCTATTTGCCGGCTTTCTCTCGTATTTATCGTGAGGAACAGAAATTGTTTCAATTTGAGCGCAAATTCGTGCATCTGAACTATTCGGCCATTTCGTTAGCCGAGTTCTCAAAAAAACTCGTGGCTGTGTTCGGTGACAACGCGAAAGTGGGTATTTGCTACCTATTGGCAGCACTCTTCCGTGACATCATCACGTCATATTCAAAATTTCCATTACTTAACCTATTCGGCCCGAAAGGCTCGGGTAAGACGGAACTAGGAACATCGCTGATGTCTTTCTTTGTCATCGAAAACCAACCGCCCAACATTCAGAGCTCGACAAAGGCGGCTCTTGGCGAGACTGTCGCACAATGTGCTAACGCGCTGGTACATCTCGATGAGTACCGCAACGACCTCGAAATGGAAAAACGCGAGTTTCTTAAATCAATTTGGGATGGTGTCGGTCGTTCCAGAATGAACATGGATCGCGACAAAAAGCGTGAGACAACCGCTGTGGATTGCGGTGTCATCGTGTCTGGTCAGGAAATGGCAACAGCCGACATTGCTTTGTTCTCGCGTATGGTGTTCCTTACGTTCGACACGAGCGAGTTTACGGCCCAAGCCAAGCGCAGATTCAACGAACTGCTTGAGGAACGAAAGAAAGGTCTTTCACATCTGGCATTGCAAATTCTTTCGCACCGCGAGAAATTCGAGCACGAGTTTGCAGGCAATTATAAGAGCGCGTTTTCGGACATTGCTAGCACGCTTGAGCAGTCGCGCATTGAAGACCGAATACTACGCAACTGGCTTGTACCGCTTGCCGCGTTCCGCACCCTCTCTGGTGTCCTCGACCTGCCATTCACCTATAACGACATGATAGAGATAACCAAAGAGGGTATCATAAGACAGAATAGCGAATGTAAGAGCAACAATGAGTTAGGCAAATTCTGGGACTTGGTGGCCTATCTACGACAGAACGGCGATGTGCACAACGAGGCCGATTATCGTATTGTGTATACGAATAAGTTCTCCTGCAATAAACCATCGACCACCATCGAGTACAACGAGACTAAACGTATATTACTCTTACGTAAGAGCCGCATTTTCCAGCTCTACAAGAAAGAGGCGCGTGCTGTTGGAGAGACATCACTGCCCGAAGGATCGCTCAAGTTCTACCTAGAGAAAAGCCCGGAGTTTATAGGAATGAAAAATTCCGTGCGTTTCAAAAATATGAGCAAAGGTTTCTTCGATGTTGTCACGTCGAAGGATGAGAACGGCAGAGACATCACAACGTACAGACAAACAGTTGATATGGCTATGGCTTTTGATTACGATTTGCTCAA
>JAFYOS010000015.1 GCA_017560125.1 Bacteroidaceae bacterium
GTTGAAAGAGCAGCGGACTTACCAGAACCAGGAGCATCAGGACCAGCTCGATGCTGCTACAATCTACGCTCTTCTCGAGAACGAGATTCTTCCCCTCTACCACGACAACAGAGGTGGCAAGGAGTACTCAGACGAGTGGGTTAAATATATCAAGAACTCAATCGCTCAGGTTGCACCTCACTTCACAATGAAGCGCCAGCTCGACGATTACTATAGCAAGTTCTACAACAAGCAGGCTAAGCGTTTCCACCACTTGATGGAGGACGATGCAAAGGCAGCTCGCACACTCGCTTCATGGAAGGAGCAGGTTGCTGCAAGATGGAACGAGATTGAGGTTATTTCAATCGAGAAGGATGAGAACGTTGTTAACGGTAACATGGAGGTAGGTAAGAACTATTCAATCTCAATGGTTATCGACGAGAAGGGCCTCAACGACGCAGTAGGCGTAGAGCTCGTTACTCTTACAACCGACAACAACGGCAACGATACAATCTACTCGGTAGAGCCTTTCACAATGGTTAAGCAGGAGGGTAACCTCTTCACATTCAACATCAACTACTCGTTGAATAACGCCGGCGCATTCAAGGTATGCTACCGTATCTATCCCAAGCACGAGGAGCTTCCTCACCGTCAGGACTTCGCATTTGTGAAGTGGATGGCATAATGCCCAGGGTATATAGCAAAAAAGAGAAGACCATTACGGTCTTCTCTTTTTTTGTGTATATATGAAACGGGGTTTTGTTGTTCTGGTGGGGGTGGTTATTCGAAATTGACCCGTTCCAAAATGCCAGTGAGTGTGGCTATTGCAATGCCGTAGTTGGTTATGGGCACCTCTTGCGTCTTTGCACTGCGTATGCGGTTTAGCACATGGCGACGGGTGAACATGCATGCTCCGCAGTGTATTATCACATCGTAACCGGCGAGCGATTCGGGAAAATCGTTTCCCGATACGATATCAATCACAATCTCCTCGCCAAATTTTTTGCGTAGCAATCGTGGCAGTTTTACGCGGCCAATATCTTCGTTCTGCGGTATGTGGCTGCACGATTCGGCAATGAGTATGCGTCCGTTGGGCTTTAGTGCCTTTAGCGCTTCTGCGCCTTCGCGAAATGTGGCAAGGTCGCCTTTGTGGCGCGACATCAATATGGAGAATGAGGTTAGTTTGCAGTTGGCGGGAACATGCTTTTCCACTTGTGCGAACACCTGCGAGTCGGTTATGATGAGCGATGGTGGCGCTGCAAGGCTTTTCAGCAATTGCGGGAGCTCTTCGGGGGCACAGCACATAGCAATGCAATGCTTGTCGAGCAGGTTGCGCAGCGTCTGCACCTGTGGTTGTATGAGCCTGCCTTGCGGAGCTTGCGCGTCCTGTGGCATGACAAGCACCACCACATCGCCGCTCTTGGCCAGTGTATAAGTGATGTCGTCGAGCGTGTCGCCGCTTTTGTATATAGCAGCCATTTGGTTGAGTAGCAGCTCTTTGCCCTCGTTTGTTTTTGCCGAGATGGGGATGACGTTGCATCCGAGCTCGGCCTCCCATCTGCTTTTGGCAGCCTTGGCTGTGGTGTCGCTCTTTCCCAATAGATATATTACGGGGATATTGAGCGAATTGAACAACTGTTGCCACTCTTTTTCGAGCGTGGTGTCGTCGGGCTCTCCGCTGAGTAGCACCAGAGCGAGGTCGATGCGCTGCGCCGCCTCGCGTGTGCGTTTTATGCGTTTTTCGCCCAGTTCGCCCTCGTCGTCATATCCGGCGGTGTCGGCAAGAACGGCTGCGCCTATGCTCGGCAGTTCTATATTTTTCCAAACGGTGTCGGTTGTTGTTCCGGCAACGTCGGACACAATAGATATGTCCTGTCCTGTGATGGCGTTTATCAACGACGATTTTCCGGCGTTGCGACGGCCGAATATTCCTATATGGTAGCGGTTGGAGCGTGCTGTCTGGTTCATGGCTGTCGGGGATTATCAGAATCTGAAGTCGCGCTCTCCGTTTTCAATGGCATCGAGATACTTGACGGCATTTGCGCGAGCCTTCTCGTTGGGTATCGACGGAATGAGCCTTTTAATCATGGCTTCGCCTTTTTGGCGAGTCTCCTCCGAGGCGTAATCTTTCAGATACTCCTTCAGGGTGAGTAGTGCATTGGGTAGGCAGCAGTTGGCTATCTGTCCGTTTTTCAGCAGCGACATGAAGCGGTCGCCTGTGCGTCCCTCGCGGTAGCATGCTGTGCAGAAGCTTGGTATGTGGTCGAGGTCGAGCAACCATCCTACAATCTCGTCGAGGGTTCTGCGATCCGACAGGTCGAACTGCGACGAATTTTCCTCTTCGCTCTCTTCGTTTACATATCCGCCGACGCTTGTGCGCGAGCCTCCGCTTATCTGCGAGATACCCAGCTCGAGTACCTTCTCGCGGCTTTTGGCGCTTTCGCGGGTGGAGATTATCATTCCTGTGTAGGGGACGGCTATTCTTATTATAGCCACTATGCGGTGGAATATTTCGTCGGGAACGCAGTTTTCGAAGTCGGCCGTGTCTATGTCGTCGGCCATGCACAGGCGCGGAACACTTATTGTGTGGGGGCCTACGCCGAAGGTGGCTTCGAGGTGCTCGGCGTGCATGAGCAGTCCGATGAAATCGTATTTATATGTTTCCAGGCCAAAGAGCACTCCGATGCCTACATCGTCTATGCCGCCCTCCATAGCTCGGTCCATCGCTTCGGTGTGGTAGGCGTAGTCCTTCTTGGGGCCGGTGGGGTGCAGTGCCTCGTAGTTGGTCTTGTTGTAGGTCTCCTGGAACAGTATGTATGTGCCAATGCCGGCCTCTTTCAGCTTGCGGTAGTTCTCGACGGTGGTGGCTGCGATGTTTATGTTCACGCGGCGTATGGCACCGTTCTTGTGCTTTATGCTGTATATGGTTTTTATGCTTTCGAGTATGTACTCTATGGGGTTTTGCAACGGGTGCTCGCCGGCCTCCAGTGCAAGGCGCTTGTGTCCCATGTCCTGCAGAGCAATTACCTCCTGTCGTATCTCTTCCTGTGACAGTTTCTTGCGGCGAATGGTCTTGTTCTTTGCGTGATAGGGGCAATAGACACATCCGTTTACGCAGTAGTTCGACAGGTAGAGTGGTGCGAACATTACTATGCGGTTGCCATAGAAACGTCTTTTTATCTCGCGGGCAAGCTCGTATATCTCCTCTATTATGTCGGGCTGGTCACACTCGAGCAGCACGGCTGCCTCGCGGTGCGATATTCCTTTGAAGGCGCGAGCCTTTTCCAATATCTGTTTTGCGACTTCGCGGTTGTTGCGATTCGATGCTGCATATTCCATCGTGTCGCGAATCTCGCTGTCGCTTATGAATTCTTCGGCTTTTTTTGATGTTACGTTATACATTGTATTATTTTTTGTAGTCACCGCGACCATAGTCTATGTGGTATCCGATGGCGTTTAGTTCCTTTTTTAATATTTCTGTTTGTGTGGCCGATTCGCTGCCACTGTGCGCTTTGTTGTCGTAGATGGAATATTTCCTTCGTACGTCCGAGGGCGATAGGTTGGGCATCACCACGTTTGCGCCGGCCTCTATGGCTCGCAGTCTGCCGTCGGGGGCAAGCGTTGCAAGAGCTGTGGTTGCCGGTATTAGCGCCTTGGGGTGGCGCAATCGTAGCAGCGATATCAGCAGCAGTGTCCTGTCGATGCTTCCTGCCGGCTCGTTGGCAAATGGGGTGCCGCTTGCCGGTATGAAAGGGCCTATGCCTATCATTTCGGGTTGCAATTCGTCTAAAAATTCTATGTCGTCTATTATGTGCTCAATGGTTTGTCCCGGTGAGCCTATCATCATTCCCGAACCGGTCTGGAAACCGATGCTTTTCAGCGTGCGAAGGCAGTCGCGTCTGTTCTTGCCGTTCATGCTTTCGGGGTGCAGTGTGTTGTAGTGGGCGTCGTTGCGTGTCTCGTGGCGCAGAAGGTATCTGTCTGCTCCCGCCATGCGAAATGCACGGTAGGTGTCCGCGTCCTTTTCGCCCACCGACAGCGTTATCGCTTTGTCGGGGTGGTGCAGGCGTATGGCCTCGATGACATCGACCAGCCACTCCCTTCCTTGCATGGGGTCCTCGCCACCCTGTAGCACAAAGGTATTGAAGCCCATAGAGGCGCCCTGTGCGCAGCAGTCGAGTATCTCCTCTTTGGTCAGGCGGTAGCGTTGCGCTTGGCTGTTGCTGCATCGCAGCCCGCAGTAGTAACAGTTGTTGCGACAGTATGAGCTTATTTCTATAAGCCCGCGTATGTATATGCCCCTGCCGAAACTGTTGCGGGTAATGTCGGCTGCAAATGAATGTAGGAAATTTCTCTCGTCATCGTTGAGCGAGGTGAGTATTCTGTTCCATTCATTGCGCTCTATTCTTTTTTCGGAATAAAGCTTTTTTACAAGGGATATGTTATTGCTTTCTGCCATTTATTGCCTAATAGCGATTTTTCTTATTGCAAAATTACAAAAATTTCATGTATAGCGACCATAGCATTCCTCTTTTTTTCTTGCGTGGCAAGTGGTTTTTCTGCTCGCTGAAATAAAATAGATATCAAATGAATATTCAGGAAATGTCGTGTTTCTTGAAAAAGGTGTTTATATTGTCTGCGTAGGAAGCAAGAGTATTAAAGTGAAATTGTAAACGATTGTAATATAACGGATAGTGACGGTTGTCTGCTGGTAACAGACATCCGTCACTGTTTTTTTGTATGGCTTGCGGTGGTTGTGCAAATAGTACATTTTCTATTAAATATTTTATAGAATATTATAAAATTTGCGAAATCTCGCTCAATTTTACTATCTTTGAGGCAAACATCGAAAATAGACTGCACTCGCTGCAAAATAATCAAGTAAACTTGATATTATTTCGCTCGTTTGTTACTATCTTTGAAGCAAAATTTATAAATCATGGCATATAATAACAATATGATGTTCGTGCGCTATCGTCTTTTAGCGCAGTTGGTGAAGATGTGGAAGGATGATACTCTTCTTGAAAAGATTGATCGTCTGCCCATCGAGTTGCATCCCCGCAAACAGAAGCCCGCAGGTCGTTGCTGCATTCACAAAGAGCGTGCTGTGACCAAGTATAAGACTATGGCTATGCTTGGTTTCGACATGACCGACGAGGTGGATGAAACAGCAAGCTTGTCGAGCTATGCACAGCGTATGCTCGAGCGCGAGCGTATCGACCCCGATAAGAGTATTCTCAGCGTGATGGACGAGGCTTGTTCTTCGTGTGTAAAAATCAACTACGAGGTTTCGAACCTTTGTCGCGGTTGTGCGGCGCGTCCTTGCTACAACAACTGTCCCAAGGATGCTATTTCGTACGATGCCGACGGCAAGGCTGTTATTGACCACGATAAATGTATCAGTTGTGGTAAGTGTCACCAGGCGTGTCCCTATCATGCAATTGTATATATGCCTGTACCTTGCGAAGAGGCGTGCCCTGTTAAGGCTATCTCTAAGGACGAGTATGGCGTGGAGCACATCGACCCCGACAAGTGTATCTATTGCGGTAAATGCTTGAATGCATGTCCCTTCGGTGCTATTTTTGATACCTGTGCCGTATTTGATGTGCTGAAGCGTATGCGTGCCGGCAAGAAGGTGATAGCTATGGTTGCTCCTGCTGTTCTTGCACAGTTCGGCAAGCCCATCGAGCAGGTGTTCGGTGCACTCAAGGCTGTAGGTTTCCACGATGTTATTGAGGTTGCCTATGGTGCCGAGGAGACCACACGTCGCGAGTCGGCCGAGCTTGTAGAGAAAATAGAGGAGGGCGCTGCCTTCATGACAACAAGCTGCTGTCCTGCTTATGTGAACCTTGCACGCAAGCATATCCCCGACCTTGTAAAATATATCTCTCACACAGGTTCTCCCATGCACTACACTGCCGAGTACTCTAAAGAGAAATATCCCGATGGAATTACTGTGTTCATCGCTCCTTGTGCTTCGAAGAAGGCCGAGGGTCGCGAGGATGCAAATGTAGATTTCGTTTGGACATTCCGCGAGCTTGATGCTGTTGTTAAGGGTATGGAGATTGATTTGGATGCATGCGAGCCCTATACTCCTTCGGAGGTGGCAAGCAAGGATTCTCACGGCTATGCAAAGACTATGGGTGTGTTCACAGCTGTGAAGAACAAGATTGGCGACCCCACATTGCAGGGTACTGTCATTGCCGACCTTAACAAGAAGAATATCGCTGTTCTTCGCGGATATGCCAAGACCGGCAAGTGTCCTACACGTATGGTCGAGGTGATGTCTTGTCCCGGTGGATGTATCTCGGGTCCTTGTGCTTGCACAGAGGGTTCTGAGGCCATCAGACAGTTCGATGCCGAGTTCAAAAAGAAAGAATAATAACCAGGGCCGATGTCCGGTGTTATGAATAGCTCAAGAGGGCGCACCCACGGGTGCGCCCTCTTTTTATTTGCTTGGTTGGTCAATATTGCTAATCTCTGTTAAAAAATTTCTGTAGCCTATATATTTTTACTAAATTTGCAGAAAATTTGGGCTTACACCTAGTGGGGCTCGTTTCATTTGTAAAATTTTAGTTTATGAAAAAGTATATTCTATTTGCAGTAGCGTTTCTTTTTATGTTTCAGGGCGCTGTGCTGACAGCAAGTGCGCAGAAAAAGAAAAAAGAGGATGTTATAGTATTGGCGCAGTTCAAGGGCGGCCAGGAGGCTTTAATCGATTATCTGTTGCAGAACACACGCTATCCGCGTGAGGCTATGGAGCAGGAGATTACAGGCGAGGTTATGGTGGAATTTATGGTTGAGCGCAACGGTATGATTACCAATGCACGCGTCATCAAGTCGGTGAACCAGTATCTCGACGTTGAGGCGTTGCGCGTGGTAACCAACATGCCCAATTGGGAGCCTGGAACAAAAAATGGTCTTCGCATGAGATGTCAGCTGACAATTCCCATCAATTTCAAGATGATCAGAGAGCATGGCAAATATGTCGATGCAGAGAATATGGACGACGGTATTCAGAAGAAATCGAAGCGCAAAAGAAAACTGAAAAACAAGGGTATGGGTGGCAATCTTTAACGGCTACAATATCGGTTAACATATAAAGAAGGTACGCGAATTTCTAATTTTAGCGTACCTTCTTTTTTATTTCATATTTTCGGGCTATCTTAGAAGCTGTTTAGCTCCGTTGCGGGTTTTACAGAATATGTTGAATGGAAATAACAATAAACGATATGAAAAAAACAGTTACAGAAAGAATAGCAGCTATGCGCGACTATCTGCGTGCCAATGGGCTTGCGGCATATATAGTTCCAAGTAGCGACCCTCATAGCAGCGAGTATGTTGCCGAGTGCTGGAAGGCGCGTGAGTGGATTACGGGCTTCGATGGCTCGGCCGGAACGGCTGTCGTTACCTTGACGGCGGCGGCCTTGTGGACCGATTCGCGCTACTGGTTGGCTGCCGAGGATGTGCTCGACGGCACAGGTGTGGCGTTGATGAAGGATGGCCTTGCCGATACCCCCTCTATAGCGTCGTGGTTGAAGGATAATGTTGCCGAAGGCGGCGTCGTTGGCGTTGATGGCCGAGTGTGCTCGGTGGCCGAAATAGAGGCTTGGAGCGAGGCGTTTGCTGCGGATGGTATTTCGGTGAAAGCGTCCGACGATGCTTTTGATACCATTTGGGATGGCAGACCTTCGTTGCCTATGAGCAAGGCCGAGATGATGCCGCTTGAAGTGGCGGGCGTTTCCGCTTCGGAGAAGCTTGCCCTGTTGCGTGGCGAATTGTCGGCTATGGGTGCCGATGCAATGGCTGTTACCATGCTCGACGAAATAGCATGGCTCACCAATCTGCGTGGCGAGGATGTCGATTACAACCCTGTGCTTGTGTCGTATATGCTTGTGACAAGCGAGGATGCAACGCTCTTTGTGGCGCCCGATAAGATATCGGCCGAGGTGAATGAATATTTGAAGGTCCAAGGAGTGGCGGTTCGCGGATATTACGAATTTTTCGATGCCATTGCGGCCTATAGCGGCAAGCTGTTGCTCAATCCTGCGAAATGCTGTTATGCTGTGCTCGAGGCGGCCAAAGGATGCGAGGTGGTGCGCGCGCTGTCGCCCGTGGCTGCAATGAAGGCGGTGAAGAACAGTACCGAGATTGAGGGTTTCAAGAAGGCTATGCTTGCCGAGGGACGCGCCATGGTGAAATTGCTCCATTGGTTGAGCCTTGCCATTAAAAACGAAACATTGACCGAGCTGTCGGTGGATAGAAAGCTCACCGAATTCCGTAGCGAGAACGAGAACTTCCGCGGCCTAAGCTTCGCTACAATATCGGCTTATGGCGACCATGCTGCCATTGTGCATTACGAGCCTACGCCCGAAAGCGACAAGCCGTTGCAGGAGTGTGGCTTCCTATTGCTCGACTGCGGCGGACAATATAATTGCGGTACTACGGATATTACACGTACCATTCCATTGGGTGCTCTCACCGAGGAGGAAAAAGAGGACTACACACGTGTGCTTCGCGGACATATTTCGCTTGCAATGGCGCGTTTCCCCAAGGGTACATGCGGTACGCAGCTCGATGTGCTTGCGCGACAGTGGCTGTGGCGTGCCGGCGAGAACTATCTGCATGGAACGGGACATGGTGTGGGTCATTTCCTTAATGTACACGAGGGCCCTCATCAGATTCGTATGAATAATATGCCTGCGCCCTTGTTGCCCGGAGTGACGGTTACCAACGAGCCTGGTTTGTATAAGGCGGGTCGTTTCGGCATACGCATAGAGAATACCATGCTGGTTGTATCTTCGTTCGTGTCGGAATTTGGCGAGTATTGCGAGATGGAGCCGCTTACAATATGCCCCATAAGCAAGGAGCCTATCGTACCCGAGCTGTTGGGTGACGAGGCTGTTGCCTACCTGAATGAATATCACGGATGGGTATATGAGAAGCTCTCTCCCTTCTTCGATGGCGAGGAGCTCGAATTCTTAAAGGATGCATGTTCGCCTCTATGATTAAACGGTTGGCTATGTTGCCGCTGCTACTGCTCGTCGTGGCGTGCGGCGGCAACGTGAAGAGGGTTGCAGATGTGTCTCTTATTGCGCATGCGGGCGGCATGGTCGCTGGGGATATTATGACCAATTCCGTGGAGGCCCTGTATGCTGCGCGCGACAATGGTTATAAGTATATCGAGCTCGATTTGAGCTATACGGCCGATAGTTTCATTGTGGCTGTTCACGATTGGGAGAGCTATAATAGGGCTGTGGGCTTGGGTGCAAACGGCGACGTGGCGCCACTGCTTGCCGATTTCTGCTTTTTAGGGCTGCCCGGTGGATATACCCCTTTGCTGTCGCATAAGATAAACGATTTTTTTCAGGAACACGATTCCCTCTATCTTGTGACGGACAAAATATCGGACCCCGATGTGCTTGACAGGGCGTTCCCCGGATTGAGGTCGCGAATGGTGGTCGAGGCGTTCAGTTACGACCATTATGTGGAGCTGAAAAGACGCGGATATGCCTATGTAACTTATTCGTGCCTGGCCGACGATATAGCATCGGCAACCTTGAAGCATGTTGTTTTTCATTGGCTCTTTCCGGGCCCGAAAATAGATAAGCTGGCATTGCATACATCGGCCTTCGATTACTCCTATCTGAAATTTCTGATGGCTGTGGCCGATTTTGAGATTTCGCTGTTTACGATAAATCGTATGGAGGATATACCCGAAATGGCGCGCGAAGGATTGCGGTTTATTTACACCGATTCGCTTCGCCCCTCGGATATGAAATAAACAAAAATAGCCCCAAGGTTTTTCATTGAAACCTTGGGGCTATTTTTATGGTCGGTGGTTTATTTCTTTGTTTTAATCATCATCATACCCATTATTATCAGTGTGAGTATGCCGCCGCAGATGTATGCGAGTGTGCGGTTGCTCATGCCACACATCATGGGCGATACGAATATGTACGATGCGCATATGTATGTCATGAATATCGCAGGAAGCAACGAGATGACTGTGGGCTTGCTCTTTTTGGCCAAATAGCATGTGATGCACCATAGTGTGATGGCCGACAGCGTTTGGTTGGTCCATGCGAAGTAGCTCCATATGGTTTGGAAGGGGAGCGCTGTTATGATGAATATAGCTATGCAGAAGAGGGGGATGGATACATATATGCGCTTGAGCAACGGCTGCTGCGATATATTGAACATGTCGGCAACAATGAGGCGTGCCGAACGGAATGCGGTGTCGCCCGATGTGATGGCGCATGCGATGACGCCGAAGATGACGAAGGCGGCAATGGTGCTTCCGAGCGTCGTTTCTGAAATGATGTTTACAAGCGTGGCTGCGTTGCCTTTGTGCTCTATTATTGCGTTGTTAAGGCCTTCCACGCCTCCCCAGAATGCCATGGCGATGGCTGCCCAAATGAGTGCTACAATGCTCTCGGCTATCATGGCGCCATAGAATATGGGGCGGCTCTGCTTTTCCGATGTCATGCAACGTGCCATCAAAGGCGATTGCGTTGCGTGAAATCCCGAAATGGCACCACATGCGATGGTTGTGAAGAGCATGGGGATGATGGGGAATTTATCGGCCTGGTAGTACATGTTCTTTAATGTGGTGAGCTCGGGGATGATGTAGGTGTCGCTGTTGAAGAGCAGTACTATCAATATTCCCAATGCCATCACCAACAGTGCAATGCCGAAGATGGGATAGAAACGTCCGATTATTTTATCTATGGGCAGCAGTGTGGCGAGTATGTAGTATATGAGTATCACGCCCAGCACTATGAATAGTTCCAATGATGTGCCGCTGAAGATTTCGATGCTTTCGAACGCGGGCAGTGATATGTTGGAGGCTATAAGGGCTGCCGGCTGCGACATGAATACCGCGCCTACGAGCACCATGAGCAGTACTGTGAATATGCGCATGAACATTTTTGTGCCGTTGCCAAGGTATTTGCCTATAATCTCGGGGAAGCTGAGGCCGTTGTTCTTGAGCGAAATGACGCCGGCAATGTAGTCGTGCATGGCGCCCATGAAGATGCCTCCGAGTGTAATCCACAGGAAGGCGACAGGGCCGTATGCTGCTCCCAGTATGGCGCCGAAGATGGGGCCGAGGCCGGCAATGTTGAGCAACTGTATGAGGAATGTCTTCCACTGGGGCATTGGTATGTAATCGACACCGTCGTACATGGTCTTGGCCGGAGTGGGGTTGTTTTCGTCTATGTCGCACACCTTCTCGAGGTATTTACCGTATGTGAAGTAGGCGACAATTAAAGCCGTAAGGCATATTAGAAATGTAATCATTTTTTGTGTTATTTTGTTAGGGGTGCAAATTTAGTCAATAATTGTCTGATGTGATAATTTGTTACCCGATATTTTTGCAATCGTCGGCGGGGTAGTGTACACCCAGCTGACGACGTATTTCGTCTATTATTTCCATTGTGGTGAGCGAATTGAAGTGGCTGTTTGTCTTCGACTCGAGCTCTCCTTGCTCTATCACGTTTAGGAATTCCTCTATTTCGTAGAAGTATTCGCTCTTGTCCAGGGGTACGCCTATGCTCTGCTTGATGTTCTCTTGCTCCTTGCCCTGCGAGGTTACTTGGCGGGGAATGTAATCGACCTGTCGGGTGATGTGGATTTTGTCGAGCAACAGGTTGCCGTTCTCGCCCTCTATCTCGGTTGGTAAGGCTGAATTGGCTATCTTGGAGTAGAGGATGGTTGCGTTCATATCCTTGTAGCTCAGGTTGACGGCTCCTTGTCCATCGACGCCGGTGTGCAGTACTATGCCTTGTGCTTCAATCTTTTCGGGGCGGCCGAAAAGAGCTACCATAGGGTAAATGGTGTATATTCCTATATCCATCACCGCGCCGTTAGATAGTTCGGGTTTGAAGGCATTAAGAATAATACCTTCTTTGAACTTATCGTATCGCGATGAATACTGGCAGTAGCTTGCAAAATAGCGGCGTATGGTTCCAAGCTTTTCCATCTGCGTCTTTACTATTGCGAAATTGGGGTTCAGGGTGGAAATCATGGCCTCCATGAGCACTACCTTGTTCTTGCGTGCGGTCTCTATCATGGCTTTGGCCTCGGCTGCGTTCGAAGCGAATGGCTTTTCGCATAGCACGTGCTTGCCGTTTTCCATGCACACGATGCTTTGGCGGGCGTGCATGTAGTTGGGGGTGGCTATGTATATTGCATCTACAAGGTCGCTCTGTGCCATCTCTTCGAGCGAGGTGAATGTGTGGGGAATGTTGTGCTTGGCGGCAAATTCATCGGCTCGCTCCTGTGTGCGCGAACATACTGCCGTCAGTTCGAAACGCTTGTCCTGTTTTGCTCCTGCTATCACCCAGTCGGTTATGTTGTTGGTGCCTATCACACCAAATCTTATTTTTTTATCCATCTTCTTGTGATCTTGATTTCGCGAAGGTAATACAATCTTTAGAAGCTCCCCGCGGTTTGAATGAAAAATTATCTTATAAGGTGTATTTCTGCTATAAATATGAATTGTTAATAATGTTTATATCGTTACTTTTTTGTAAATTTGCACAGGAAATTGTTTGCAGGATTGTTTCTTTTTCCGAAGTTGCGATGCATTTGCAGACAACTTTTTAAGGCGTAAGGTAGGTGCTGCTTCGCTAGATGAGGCTATCCCACCCGTTTTTGCTATGTATTATGAAAGAGTATTGATTGTATATGAAGAAGATAAGAAATTTTTGCATCATTGCGCATATTGACCATGGTAAATCTACCTTGGCCGACCGTCTGCTCGAAACGACAAAGACTATTCAGGTGACCGAAGGACAGATGCTCGACAATATGGACTTGGAGCGCGAGAGAGGTATTACCATCAAGAGCCACGCTATACAGATGGAGTATATCTACAAGGGTGAAACATATATCCTGAACCTGATTGATACTCCGGGACACGTCGATTTTTCGTACGAGGTGTCGCGCTCTATCGCTGCGTGCGAGGGTGCGCTGCTGGTGGTGGATGCTACTCAGGGTGTGCAGGCTCAGACTATTTCGAACCTATATATGGCCTTCGATCATGGATTGGAGATTATCCCCGTAATCAACAAGTGTGACATGGCCAACGCTATGCCCGAGGAGGTGAAGGACGAGATTGTCGATTTGCTCGGTTGCGACAGAGACGACATTCTGCTTGCGTCGGGAAAGACCGGTATGGGCGTAGAGGAACTGCTCGAGGCTATTGTGGAGCGCATTCCTGCTCCTGAGGGCGACGAAGAGGCTCCGTTGCAGGCGCTCATCTTCGATTCGGTGTTTAATTCCTTCCGTGGTATCATCGCTTACTTCAAGGTGGTGAACGGTGTCATTCGTTCGGGCGACAAGGTGAAGTTCTTCAACACCGGCAAGGAGTATATAGCCGACGAGGTTGGTGTGCTTAAAATGGATATGGTTCCCTGCAAGGAGCTGAGAACCGGCGATGTGGGTTACATTATTTCGGGTATCAAGACCTCGCGCGAGGTGAAGGTGGGTGATACCATTACACACATTGCGCGTCCGTGCGAGAAGGCTATCGCTGGATTCGAGGAGGTGAAGCCCATGGTGTTTGCCGGTGTTTATCCCATCGATGCCGAGGATTACGAGGATTTGCGTGCTTCGTTGGAGAAATTGCAGTTGAACGATGCTTCGCTCACTTTCCAGCCCGAGTCGTCGGCTGCGCTCGGCTTCGGTTTCCGTTGCGGATTCTTGGGCCTTTTGCACATGGAGATTATTCAGGAGCGTCTCGACCGCGAATTCGATATGAGCGTTATTACCACCGTGCCCAACGTATCGTACATGGTGTATGACAAGCAGGGCGATGTGCAGGAGGTGCACAACCCCGGCGGTATGCCCGACCAGACACTTATTGACCACATCGAGGAACCCTATATAAATGCCAGCATCATTACCCGTGCCGAGTACATCGGCCCCATCATGACGCTGTGTCTTTCGAAGCGTGGCGAATTGCAGAAGCAGGAGTTCATCACCGGTAACCGCGTGGATATCCGTTTCTTGTTGCCGCTCGGCGAGATTGTGATTGATTTCTACGATAGATTGAAGAGTATTTCGAAGGGTTATGCTTCGTTCGACTACCATCCTGCGGGCTTCCGTCCTTCGAAATTGATTAAGCTCGATATTCTGCTCAACGGCGAGCCCGTGGATGCCCTCTCGACATTGACACACGTGGATAATGCCTATGGCCTTGGACGACAGATGTGTGAGAAGCTGAGAGACCTCATTCCCCGTCAGCAGTTCGATATTGCCCTTCAGGCTGCCATCGGTACAAAAATTATTGCCCGCGAGACTATCAAGCAGGTGCGTAAGGACGTGACCGCCAAGTGTTACGGTGGTGACGTTTCGCGTAAACGCAAATTGCTCGAGAAGCAGAAGAAGGGTAAGAAACGTATGAAGCAGATTGGTAACGTTGAGGTGCCCCAGAAGGCCTTCCTTGCCGTGCTTAAATTGGATTAGTATTAAAAAAAGATTGGATATGGGATTTTTCAGTTTTTTTTCAAAAGATAAGAAAGAGGTTCTTGACAAGGGATTGTCTAAGACCAAAGAGAGCTTTTTCGGTAAGATAGCTCGTGCCATTGCCGGAAAAACGACTATTGACGATGAGGTGCTCGACAATCTCGAGGAGATTCTTGTAACCTCGGATGTGGGTGTAGATACCACTCTGAAAATCGTTGAACGTGTACAGAAGAGAGTAGCACGCGATAAATTTATGACAACCAACGAGCTGAACGGCTTGCTCAAGGACGAGATAGCTACTCTGCTCACCGAGAACAATTCCGAGGATTGCGAGGGATTTGAAATGCCTACAACACCCGGCAAGCCCTATGTTATTATGGTTGTTGGTGTAAACGGTGTGGGCAAAACCACTACCATCGGTAAGCTTGCCTACCAGTTCAAGAAGGCCGGTAAGAAGGTCTATCTTGGTGCCGCCGATACATTCCGTGCGGCTGCTGTGGAGCAGCTTGTAGAGTGGGGACGCCGTGTGGATGTTCCTGTCGTTAAGCAGAACATGGGCTCGGATCCCGCATCGGTTGCATATGACACATTGGCTTCGGCTGTTGCCAACAATGCCGAGGTGGTGATTATTGACACCGCCGGTCGTCTGCACAACAAGGTGGGCTTGATGAACGAGCTTACAAAAATAAAGAATGTGATGAAGAAGATTCTTCCCGATGCTCCCAACGATGTGCTTTTGGTGCTCGATGGTTCGACAGGACAGAATGCCTTCGAACAGGCTAAACAGTTTACAAAAGCTACCGAGGTTTCTTCGCTTGCAATTACCAAGCTCGATGGCACTGCCAAGGGTGGTGTGGTGCTTGGCATCAGCGACCAGTTCAAGATACCTGTAAAGTATATTGGCCTGGGCGAGCAGATGGAGGATTTGCAGGTATTCAATCGTTACGAATTTGTTGATTCATTGTTCAAATGATTAAGAACAGGGTTGATGTAATTACGATGGGCTGTTCCAAAAATCTTGTCGATTCGGAACAGCTGATGCATCGTCTTGCCGAGTGTGGCTACGAAGTTACGCACGACAGCGAAATGCCCGAGGGCGAAATTGCGGTCATAAACACATGTGGCTTCATTGGCGATGCCAAGGAGGAATCCATAAACATGATACTTGAGTTCTGCCAGCGCAAGGAGCAAGGCGATTTGAACAAATTGTATGTTATGGGTTGCCTCTCGGAGCGTTATCTCACCGAATTGCAGGAGGAGATTGCGCTGGTTGATAAATTTTATGGAAAATTTGATTGGGGTGGTCTGATTGAAGAATTGCAGAAAAATTATACCGATGATGCTAATTATAAAAGGTATATTACAACCCCGTCGCACTATGCATATCTGAAAATTTCGGAGGGATGCAACAGACGTTGTGCCTATTGTGCCATTCCTATTATCACCGGCTCCCATGTGTCGCGTCCTATCGAAGAGATTGTCGATGAGGTGCGCTATCTGGTAGGTAAGGGTGTAAAGGAATTTCAGGTGATTGCACAGGAACTTACATACTATGGTAAGGATCTTTACCATCGATCGGCGATAGCAGAGCTCATTGAGCGTATCTCCGATGTAGAGGGCGTGGAGTGGATAAGATTGCACTATGCCTATCCGACAAATTTCCCCGATGACTTGTTGCGCGTGATACGCGAGAGGGATAATGTTTGTAAGTATCTTGATATAGCTTTGCAGCACGTAAGCACCAAGATTCTTAAAAAAATGTTGCGTCCCGTTACCAAGGAAGAGACCTATGCACTGGTGGAGAAATTGCGTCGCGAGGTTCCGGGTATTTGCCTGCGTACAACTATGATGGTTGGATTCCCCGGTGAGACCGACAAGGATTTCGACGAACTGATGGAATTTGTGCGCTGGGCGCAGTTCGACCGTTTGGGCGCTTTTGCCTATAGCGAAGAGGATGGTACCTATGCAGCGCTTAATTATAAGGATAGAATTTCGAAGAAGAAAAAGCAGGAGCGTCTTGATACACTGATGGCTGTTCAGCAGCGCATATCTACACGCCTTAATTACGAGAAGGTGGGTAAGGTTTTCAAGGTGATAATCGACCGTGTAGAAGGCGACTATTACGTGGGACGCACCGAATACGATTCACCTGATGTGGATACCGAAGTGCTTATATCTGTAAAGGATGCTGATCTGTCGATTGGTTCGTTCTACAATGTGGAGATAATCGATGCCACCGAGTTCGACCTGATGGGAGAGGTGAAGGCTTAATTTTAATATAGCAAAATGAATAACAAAGAGTTCACGAGTAAATTGGCGAAAATGTCGGGGCTTTCGGCGTCGGATGCTGCTGCAAATATCGATGCTCTGCTTGCTGTTATGATATCGCGCCTTAAAGAGAACGACCAGCTCAATATATCAGGTTTCGGAGTATTCGAAGTGAAAATGAGAAAAGAGAAGGTGCTGCTGAACCCCAAGACAGGGCAGCGCATGCTCATTCCCCCCAAGCTTGTACCTTCGTTTCGTCCAAGTATAAAGCTTAAAGATAAATTTAAATAGCGAGAAGGATATGGATGCAAAATTGAACCATTCTGAAATAAGTGCTCTATTTGCCAAGGCGACAGGGCTTTCGCAGAGTGAAGCCGACTCCTTCTCGAAGGCCTTTTTCGACCTCATCATCGATGGGTTGGAGAGTGATGGCATTGTGAAGATAAACGGACTCGGTACATTCAAGGTGGTTGGTGTCGATAGTCGCGAAAGTGTGAATGTGAGTACCGGAGAGCGCATCGAGATTAAAGGCCACAAGAAGCTGAGCTTCACGCCCGCCGAATCGTTGAAGGAGACCATAAACGCTCCCTTTGCGATGTTCGAACCCGTTGAGGTTAACGAGGATATCGACGACGAGGGACCGTTGACCGAGTCGGACGATACATCGGCGTATGATGAAGAACCTATAGAGGAACCTGTTGCAGAACAGTCCGAAGAGAGCGTGGAGGTGGCGCCTTCGTTCCCCACTATGGAGATTGAGGAGGAGATGCCTGCCGAGGATTCTCCGGCTCCTATGGGTGAATATCGCAGTTGTGCCATTGACGAGGAGATGCCCGTGGAAGAGGTTGCTGAGCAGCACGTTGCAGATAGCTTTGTACCCGAGCGTGCGAGCGAACCCGTTGTTGCCGAGGTTGTTATACCTGAAGAATGTGAGCCCGTGGCTGCGAAGGTTGAGCCCAAAGAGGAAATCCCTGCTTCGGACTGCGTAGCCGAGGAGGCGCCCGTAGCTAGTGAACCCACACAGGAACAGGCGAAGCCGGCAAAAAGCGAGATTGACCTGAATGCTGTAAAGGCACCCGAAAATTTCCTTGCCAACAACGTGCGTCCTAAAAAGAAAAAGGGTTATAAATATGTGGCATTCCTGCTTGTTATTTTGATAGCAGCCGGCGCTGTAGTTCTGTTTGCATTGAATGACGGCCCGTCGCAAAGCGTTGTCAACGACAATGCCGTGGCTGTTGTCACCCCCGAAAAAACCGCAGAGAAGGTCGAGGAAAATGTAACCGTCGCTACCACCGATACTACGTCCACTCCTGTTGTGAGTGACACCGCGTCGATAGCAAATGTAGCGGAGGATGCCGGAAAAATAGTTATAATAGAGGCATTGGAAAACCGCCCCCTGTCGCAGATAACCGTTAAGGATACAACCGAATATGTGGCTTCGGGCGTTATGGCCGAGCATGTTGTCGCGTTGGAAGAGACGCTTATAAAAATATCGTTGAAGCACTATGGCGACAAGAAATTGTGGCCCTACATTGTGCAATACAACAATATGGAGCGTCCCAATGACTTGGCGTGCGGCATGGTGCTTAAAATTCCCCGATTGGTACTTAAAAAATAGTGTGCCGTCGGTGCGAATATGAAAATTTATTAAATTAAAGAGCTCTTAATTCTCTTTTAAGAATTTTAACACAGCGTGTTAACGGAATAGATTAAATTTGCGCGTTTTGTGTGTTTCAGAAGCTTTTTAATGTGTTTTTGAACACTATTTGTAAGTGAAATAATAAATTAAAAATATAAAATAGATATACATTTATGAATGCTACAATTGACATTCGTGAATTAAACGAAATGATTGAGAAGCAGAGTGGCTTTGTAACCAACCTGCAAACCGGTATGAATCAGGTGATTGTGGGTCAGAAACATTTGATAGAGTCGTTGTTGATTGGTCTTTTGGCCGATGGACATGTGTTGCTCGAGGGTGTTCCCGGTTTGGCTAAGACACTTGCTATTAAGACACTCGCTAGTCTTGTTGATGGCGATTTCAGTCGCATACAGTTCACACCCGACCTTTTGCCTGCCGACGTAATCGGTACCATGGTATATAGCCAGAAGGATGAGACATTCAAATCGAACAAGGGTCCTGTTTTTGCCAATTTCGTGCTTGCCGATGAGATTAACCGTGCGCCTGCCAAGGTGCAGAGTGCGTTGCTCGAGGCTATGCAGGAGCGCCAGGTGACCATCGGTAAAGATACCTTTGCTTTGCCGCAGCCTTTCCTTGTTCTTGCAACACAGAACCCCATTGAGCAGGAGGGTACATACCCCTTGCCCGAGGCGCAGGTCGATCGTTTCATGTTGAAGGTTATTATCGGTTATCCCGAGATTTCAGAGGAGAAGCGAATCATTCGCCAGCATATCACCGGCGAAAAGGTTGATGTTAAGGCTATCCTTAAGCCCGAGGAGATTATCGAGGCCAGAAAGGTGGTGCGTCAGGTATATATCGACGAGAAGATTGAGCAGTATATTGCCGATATCGTGTTTGCTACACGTTACCCCGACAAGTATAACATGCGCGAACTGAAGGATTTTATCGCCTTTGGTGCTTCGCCCCGTGCTTCTATAAACCTTGCATTGGCTGCAAGAGCTTATGCGTTTATCAAACGTCGCGGTTATGTTATTCCCGAGGATGTACGTGCTGTTGCTCATGATGTATTGCGTCATCGCATCGGATTGAGCTACGAGGCCGAGGCCAACAACATGACATCTGATGAAATTGTAAGTAAAATTCTCAACAGCGTAGAGGTACCCTAATTCTGTGTATGGAGACGAGTGATCTTATAAAAAAGGTTCGCAAGATAGAGATAAAGACGCGCGGACTCTCGCATAATATTTTTGCGGGACAATATCACTCTGCATTCAAGGGACGAGGTATGTCTTTCAGCGAGGTACGTGAATATCAGTATGGCGATGATGTCAGGGATATTGATTGGAACGTGACTGCGCGTTTTCACAAACCCTATGTGAAGGTTTACGAAGAGGAACGCGAGCTTACGGTCATGCTTCTTGTCGATATGTCGGAGAGCCTCTCGTTCGGTACTGTAAAACAGACCAAACGCGACATGCTTACCGAAATTGCTGCGACGCTTGCTTTTGCTGCAATACAGAATAACGACAAAATAGGTGCAATATTCTTTTCGGACAGAATAGAGAAGTTCATCCCTCCGCAAAAGGGTAGAAAGCACATACTTTATATGATACGTGAGCTTCTTGGTTTCACACCCGAAAGCAGCCGTACGGATATTAAAGTGCCGTTGGAATTTCTTACGAATGCATTAAAAAAGCGATGCACAGCATTCTTGTTGAGTGACTTCATAGCGCCACACGATTACAAAAACGCGCTCACTATTGCCAATCGCAAGCACGACGTCGTTGCCATACAGGTTTACGACCGCCGTGTGGCTGAGCTGCCCGAAATAGGGCTTATGAAGGTGCGCGACGCCGAGAGTGGCGAGGAGATATACATCGACACATCGTCGCCCAAGGTGCAGAAGGCACAACGCGAATGGTGGCAGGAGCAGCGCTCGAATATTGAGTCGATATTTGCACGCAGCCGCGTCGATTCGATTTCTGTGCGCACCGACCAGGATTATGTAAAGGCGCTTATTGCTTTGTTCGCACAACGCGGATAGTATTGATTTATAGGAAGATATTATTCCTGATACGACGAGTATATATATGAATAAATTTATATATTTTCTTTTTTGTGTTTCCCTGTTTCTGTTGCCCGGCCACGTGTCGGCACAGAATGTAACCGTCGATGCGCAGATCGATTCGGTGCAGAGGCTCATAGGTCAGCAGGCAAAAATAAAGATCGAGGTGACGGCCAATAGCGGCAGTCGTATCGTGATGCCTACCTTCGATAAGGAGATTGTCGAGGGTGTCGAGATTGTACACAAGGCTGAGCCCGACACACAATATCTGAACGACAGGAAACGCATGGAGATATCCGAGGTCTATACGGTAACTTCGTTCGATTCCGCTTTGTATATGCTTCCCGCTTTCGAGATATTGGTCGATGGCAACCCTTACTATACACGCGAGCTTGCTCTTGCTGTATATATGATGCCTATCGACACCACCAACCTCGATAGCTTCTTCGGACCGAAGGATATATGGCACACTAGCCTTATGTGGGATGATTGCAAGGAGAGCTTTTGGCTGTTTATTGCATTTGTTCTGTTTGTTTCGGCCTTCGTGTGGGTGCTGGTCAGATACCTGAACAACAAACCTATAATACGCATTGTGAAGGTAACCCCCAAATTGCCTCCTCACGTTGTCGCTCTCAACGAAATAGAGAGAATAAAAGGCGACGACAAATGGCGTGTGGCGGGACATAGCAAGGAGTATTACACCGAATTGACAGATACTATTCGTGCCTACATGAACGAGCGCTTCGGATTCAATGCAATGGAGATGACTACAAGCGAAATTGTGGAGAATCTGATGAGAGTGAGCGACAAGGATACTATAAAGGAACTCGAGGAACTGCTCGTTATGGCCGACCTTGTGAAGTTCGCGAAATTTGAGCCGCCCATGAACGAAAATGACAGGAACATGGTTAGTGCAATCGAATTTGTTAACAAGACCAAGGCTGCCGATGTAGAGGAGAACCCGCAGCCCACCGAGAAGAAGATTGTAAACAAGCGCTCGGCGCGTTCGAAACGCATTCTTCTTGCATCTGTCGTGCTTCTTGCATTGGCTGCAACTGCATTGCTCGTTGCGCTCATTATGGAATTGTATTATTTGCTTGCGTAGATTTGAATTGTTGAAGATATGGTTTTTTCTAATATAGGCTACCTTTTATTATTTATACCGCTCATTGGATATGTGGTGTGGTATATTATGGCGGGACACAAGAAGGTTCCTGCTCTAAAGGTTTCCACAGCCTCGCTTTTTATAAGAAAGGGCATCAAGAGCTACAGAAATTATTTATTGCATGTGCCTTTCCTGTTGCGTGTGGTGGCGCTTTCCATGATTATCATGGTGCTTGCCCGACCGCAATCGACCAACCGCTGGCAGAATAGCGAAGTGGAGGGTATAGACATAATGCTTGCCATGGACGTATCTACAAGTATGCTTGCCATGGATTTGGCGCCCAATCGCCTCGATGCAGCCAAGCAGGTTGCTGCCGAATTTATAAATGGTCGTCCCAACGATAATATAGGACTTACAATTTTTGCCGGCGAAAGCTTTACGCAGTGCCCGCTCACTGTCGATCATGCTGTGCTGCTCAATATGCTTAATGCCGTTAAATGCGACATTGCAGCGCAGGGTATCATAGAGGACGGTACTGCCATAGGCATGGGTATTGCCAATGCGGTGAGCCGTCTGAAAGAGAGCAGGGCAAAATCGAAGGTGATAATCTTGCTTACTGACGGTTCGAACAACCGTGGCGAAATATCGCCCGAAGCTGCAGCCGAAATTGCTAAGCAGTTTGGCATCAGGGTATATACCATTGGTGTGGGTACCAACGGAGAAGCTCCATACCCCTACAACGGACATGTGATAAATATGCCTGTTGAGATTGACGAAACTACTTTGAACAAGATAGCGACAATTACCGATGGTAATTTTTATCGCGCAACAAGCAACACCAAATTGAAAGAGGTATATTCCGAGATTGACAAGCTCGAACGTACCAAATTGCAGGTGAAGGAGTTCAGTACACGCGAAGAGGAGTATGCCATCTTTGCATTCATCGCATTGGGTGCGTTGATTGTGGAGCTCTTGTTGCGTTATACGTTGCTTAGAAGAATACCTTAAATGTAAAGAGTATGAGATTTGCCAATCCGGAATATTTCTATCTGTTAATACTTATACCGTTGCTGATAGCGGTGTATATATATTCGAATTTTGTTCGTCGCAGAAATCTGAAAGAGTATGGCGACGAGGAACTGATGAAGGAACTGATGCCCGATGCTTCGGCCTATCGTCCTAATGTGAAATTCTGGCTGTCGCTGGTTGCAGCGGCTTTGCTGGTGGTGGTGCTTGCGCGTCCGCAGTTCGGTTCCAAAATGGAAACTGTTACCCGCCAAGGTATTGAAACGGTTATAGCATTGGATATTTCCAATTCGATGCTTGCCGAGGATATTGCGCCCAACCGTCTGGAAAAATCCAAGAAGATTATTTCGAAGCTTATTGACAAGTTCGAGAACGACAAGATTGGTCTTATTGTATTTGCCGGCGACGCCTTTGTGCAGTTGCCCATCACCAACGACTTCATTTCGGCCAAGATGTTCATGGAGTCCATCTCTCCCTCGTTGATTAGCCGACAGGGTACCGATATTGGTGCTGCCATCAACCTGGCGATGAAGAGCTTCACCCCCGACAAAGAGGTGGGCAAGGCTGTAATTGTGATTACCGATGGCGAGAACCACGAAGGTGGTGCCGAAGAGGCTGCCAAAGTGGCTGCCGAGAGCGGCATTTCGGTCTATATTCTCGGTGTAGGTTCGTTGGAGGGTGCTCCCATTCCCGCCGAGGGAAATAATGACTATCGTCGCGACAAGGACGGCAATGTCATTGTAACCAAGCTGAACGAGGAGATGGGACAGAATATAGCCAAGGCTGGTAATGGTGCATATATTCGTGTAGATAACACCAACAACGCTCAGCGACTGTTGGAAAAAGAGATAGATAAGTTGGCCAAGGCCGATGTTTCATCCGAGGTATATACCGACTACGACGAGCAGTTCCATCTGGTTGCATGGATTGTTTTGTTGCTGTTGGTAATAGATATACTGATATTGCCAGGCAAGAGCCGCTTTACCAGAAATTTTAATTTGTTTGGAGATAAATAACAGCGCTATGTCGAAAATGAGAATATATATATTGTTAGCCCTGCTTGCATCGTTCTGTTGCTCTCATGCTCAGCGCAACTACAGGAATTATCTGCGTGGAGGTAACAAATTCTATGTAGATAGTTTGTTCGATAAATCTGAAATTCAATACCGCAAGGCGCTCGAAAAGGATGCGAATGGCGTCGATGCATTGTACAACCTGGGTAATTCGCTGCTGATGCAGCAGAAAATTCAGGATGCAATGAGCCAATATCAGATAGCCGAAAAGCGCGAAGCGAGTGCCGATAAGCTTGCAGAGATACATCACAATATGGGCGTAATTCATCAAGGTACAAAGGATTATGCCGCTGCGGTTGAAGCATATAAACAGTCGTTGCGCGAGAATCCCAACGACCACGAGACGCGCTACAACCTTGCTCTGGCTATGCACCAATTGAAACAGCAGCAACAACAGTAGCAACAGCAACAAGATAATCAGGAGCAGAAA
>JAFYOS010000016.1 GCA_017560125.1 Bacteroidaceae bacterium
CGATGGCAAGATACTGACCATTGCCAAGGATTCGCTGCGCGAGGGTGTGAACCGCGCCATCGTCTTTGTCGACGACAGCCTCCCGCTTGCCGAACGCCAATTCTTTGTGATGCACGAAACCATCCAACTCGGCGACCGCGAAACGGCCAAGCTAAAAATCACCGCCAAAGGCGAGCCCTTGCACAAGCTAGCACTTAAGCCTCACGAGAAATTCAGTGTGACCATCGAGCGCGAGGATGGCAAGCCCATCGAGGATAACGCCGAGCTGTCGCTCTCCATCAGCGATGCCGCAGGCCGTCAGCAAACCTCCTACACGCACAACATGTACAGCTACCTGCTGCTTGGTTCCGAACTGAAGGGCTACATCCCCGATGCGGCACGCTACTTCGACCCGGCCAACAAGAGCCGCGCCGAAGAACTCGACCTGCTGATGCTCACCAACGGCTGGACATCGTACGACTGGAGCAAGCTTGCACGAAAGGATGTGAAGCTCGACCAGCCTATGGAAAAGGGTATCACCATCAAGGGCACATTCTATAAAAAAGAGAAAAACAAGAAAATCGGAGAGCTTGGTCGCTTCACCCTTCTCCCCATGAAGAACCTTGGCATGAAATTCGAAATCTGCTACATGGACAGTACCATCAGCAACTACGAATTTGCATCGGACAACAAGGGTTCGTTCCAGTTGCAGACCGAAGATTTCTATGGCAAGAAAATAGCAGCGCTCACTCCACTGTTGGAGTCCGACCAGATAATCGATACCATCTATTCCTATGCCCTCGACCGCTACTATTCGCCTGAATTCCGTCTGTACGACTACTGGGAGCGCCACATAGGCATGCCGCTCACCGCCAAAGAAAAACGCGAGCAGGAGGCCAAGGCCATTAAAATGCGCCCCTTCGAATATATGCTATCATCGGTAGAGGTATCAGCGGCCAAGGATTTTGAGCGTTACAGCCGCCCGCCCCACAGCGAAATGCGCTTCGACTACCTGGACGAGTGGGAATATGCACAGGATGTGACCTTCCTGAAAATATCCAAGGATTTCGATGAAACTAGTAGCGAGATGGCCGACCTTCACATGGAGCGCATGAACGAAGCGGCCAACGAGGAGGAGGCGCTGATGTACTTGGATGACTATACAGCCAAAACGGGACTGAGCACCATCACCTCGGCAACGGGACCATACTATCCCGATAACACTGTGCCCTATGTAAAATATTTGGGCAACACCAGATACTGGTCGCCACAAAGAATAGAAAAGACCATGAGCGGTGGAGGTGTGACAAATCGTGACCCCAACGACCTTGTAATACCTTATCAGATATTCCCCAACGCCTATACCGCTGCCGACGTTGTGCGCAGTGCCATCAAGCGCCACAATTACAACTGGGCCTATTGGGTGCAATTGATGGTGGTTGCCGGTGCATATAATCCCGATTCGGTGCCTCGTCCCGACAACGACTATCTGAAGGGAAAAGACCCGGTGAAAATGACAAATTTCAAGGAATTTGTTATCCGTAGCGATAAAGATACCCGCGACCAGTTCTTTAACTATCAATTGGAGTGGACGCGCAAGGGTCGCTCTATGGATAACAAGATGCACTACATGCGATTCTATCTGGGATTTCTGTCACAAATGTATGTGACCAATTCGGAAGGAACCGATGGATTTGTGCCATATAATTTTTATCGTCAGATTGTGGACGGAATGCATTTGGGACGTTCGGAACCCTTGCATCCCAATTATGTAGCCTGCATGATACCTTACACCGCCGAAGATGAGCAGAAGGGTATTGTTCCCGACCTGCACACGGGCAGTTCGAAGCGCTACACCTCGGTGCAGGGCTACAGCGAGAGCAAGCAGTTCTATTCGCCCGACTACAAGGGGCAGCAACCCACAGAAAAGGACTTCCGTCGCACGTTAATATGGGTACCATCGGCCAAGGCAAACTGCGGTAAGGCCACCATAGAGCTGTGCAACAGCAGCGTGGCCAAGGAGATCAGCGTAAACGCCGAGGGTTGCGGTGGTGGAACAATATATGGCAGCGACCTTAGCATCGTTACACGCACACTGAACGATGAGCAACGAGCTGCAGCCGAGCAGAACGTAACCACCACGCTGCGCAACAACCCCGCCATGCTTGCCTATTGCATAAAACTGATAGGCGACGGCCAAAAGCTCTACAAGGAGCAGGAATATAAAGCGGCATTCGACCGTTTTAACGAAGCCGCTGCTATGGGTGAGCCTACCGCAATGTTCTACACCGGTGTATGCTATGCCAACGGCAATGGCGTGGATAAAAACCCCCAGAAGGCCTTCCGCATGTTCCGAAGCGCAGCCAATGGCAAGAATATTGCAGCCATGCACAACCTTGCCAACTGCTACATGCAGGGCGTCGGCACAACCGCGAATAATAGCCTTGCCCTAAAATGGTACACCGCAGCAGCCGACAGCGGCTATTTGCGCTCCATGAGCATGCTTGCAAAGAGCTACGAAGAGGGAATACTGTCTGAGAAATCACCTGAAAAGGCTATTGAGTGGTACAAGCTCGCCGCAGAAAAGGAGGAACCTTATGCCATTTATAAGGTTGCCCGCCTACACGAGCACGAAGATTCCGTAGCAGGCAAAAAGGGCAAGGTATTGCGCAGTTCACAGGCCATCACGCTGTTTACCCGCGCCGCCAAGCTGCGCAACGTGCAGGCACAGATGAAGCTTGCCGAGCTATACGGCAACGGCCGCTATGTGAAGAAAAACAAGAAGCAACGCTTCGAATGGCTTCATCATGCAGCCAACAACGGCGTGATGGAGGCGCAGGAACAGGTTGCCGAGTGCTTCGAAAAGGGACGTGGCGTTGAAAAGAACCATCCCAAGGCTTACCAATGGTACAAGAAGGCTGCGGCACAGGGCAGCGAGCTTGGCAAGGTGAAGGCCAAGGAATTTGAGCTGTTCAAATTTTATAAATAGCGAATAAGACACTTTGTCTGCGGTTGATGATTATGTAAAAACCATGTAGCCACCTATCGTAATATATGCTTCGTTACGTAAATGATTGTATTGGCGTTTTTTGTGCCTGTTTAATTGAAGCTTAATTTTTTTGAAACATTTTTGAAATATTATCATTGTTATTTTGCACTTGATTTCAAGAAGAAAATAATATGAGTATTTTACAAGTGTTTACACTGTTAGGAGCATTGGGTATGTTCCTGTACGGAATGAATTTGATGAGCTCGGGATTGCAAAAAGCTGCCGGTGACAGGCTTCGCGGGTTCTTGTCGGCAATGACCTCGAACCCTTTTAAGGGCGTTATGACCGGAGTGGGCGTCACCTCAATCATACAGTCGTCGTCGGCAACAACGGTGATGGTTGTCAGCTTTGTGAATGCCGGTCTTCTGACGCTGACACAGGCGATAAGCGTCATCATGGGAGCAAATATAGGTACAACGGTTACTGCATGGATGGTTGCATGGCTGGGCTTCAAGGCCGATATATCTATACTTGCCGTGCCGTTGATGTTCTTGGGCTTTCTCTTCTCCAATTCGAAGAAGGACAACCGCAGAAATATAGGTGAACTGATAGCCGGCTTCTCTCTTCTGTTCCTTGGCCTCTCTTTCATGAAGGATTCTGTTCCTGACCTGCGACAGACACCCGAGGTGCTGGAATTTGTATCGGCATGGTCGTCACATGGCTTTGGATCGGTATTGCTTTTCCTCGCTTTCGGTACTATATTAACCCTTGTGCTGCAATCGTCGTCGGCAACAATGGCCATTACGCTTATCATGCTGAGCATGGGATGGATACCTTTTGCTATGGCGTGTGCTATGGTGCTTGGCGAGAATATTGGTACCACCATCACGGCGAATATAGCTGCTTCGGTCGGTAATACACAGGCCAAGCGTGCGGCGATGTCCCACACTATATTTAATCTGTTCGGTGTTATATGGGCACTGGTGCTGTTCCGTCCCTTCCTGAGCCTTGTAGGCAGTGTTACTGAAAATTTGTTCGGACTACCCAATCCTGCAGCCGAGGATTTTGCTGTTGCAGGTTCGTCATCGGCCGAGGGTACAGCGGCATTGTATGGCCTCTCTATGCTGCACACCATGTTCAATGTCATTAACACGCTGTTGCTTGTGTGGCTTACAAAGTGGATAGCGAAGGCTGTCACTTGGATTGTTCGTGCTCCCGAAAACCAAGAGAAAGAGGTGTTCAAGCTCAAATATATTTCGGCCGGACATCTTGCCACACCCGAATTGTCTGTTGAGCAGGCCTTTGAAGAGGTTATACATTTTGCACAGATATCTAAGAACGGTGCCGAATATGCCAAGGAGGCTATCAACCAGGCCGATGGAGATGGCTTCGAGGCGCTCAGAGAGAAACTGGTTAAGTACGAAGATATTTCCGACCGTGTGGAGTATGAAATTGCATCGTTCCTGAATGGTGTATCTGCCGAGGAGGTGAGTGAAAGTACTTCGAACAAGATAAAGGCTGTGTATAAAATTATAGGTGAGCTGGAGTCGCTCGGCGATTCGGCTGAAACGATAGGTCGCATATTGTCGAGAAAGAATATACATAAGAAAAGCTTCGATTCGGAGGCAGTGGCGAACCTTAACGCAATGGCCGATGCGGTGGCTGCTGCCTATGATGTGATGATTGCCAATCTGATGGCTGCTCATAGGGACGAACTCGTGGATATTACCAATGCCTACAATGCCGAGGAGCGTATAAATACCTTGCGCAACAATTATCGTGATGCAGTTATCGAGGATATGGATAATGGTAACAAGAATTATCAGACGTCGGTCTATTATATGGATATAATGAACGCCTATGAGCGTATGGGCGACTTCATGATAAATGTTTCACAGGACCTTGAACGTGGATTTGTTCATAAATGATTTCACCAATAGATAAACATAGCGCTGGCACCCGCATGGGTGCCAGCGCTGCTTATTGCATGTGTAGTAATATTTATGCCTTGCCCTTGTTGATGATATATATGCCGGCAGTGGCAAGCACTATTGCGACTATATATTTCAGATGGAATGGCTCGCCCAGATAGAGGCACGAGCTGATGGCGCCCACTGCCGGAATGAGCGAATTGTAGATGGCTACTTTGCCCACAGGGTTGCAGCTGAGCAGTTTGTTGTATAGCGCAAAGCCCAATGCGGAAATGCAGATGAGCAGCGCGAGTATTACCATTCCTTTGGCGGTGACGATGGGCATGGTGGCGCCGTAGAACAATCCGGCTGCAAGTAGCAGCAGACCACCCAGGGCGAGGCTGTATCCGGTGCCGACAAATATATCTACCCTGCGACTGACACCGCGTGTCATCAGTCCGGCAAATGCCGAGCAGAGGGCGTTGAGGATTATCATGCCGTCGCCCGACATGGTGAAACGGCCGCTGTCGCCACCGCCCATGTTCAGTGCCAATATGCCGCTAAATCCCACGGCGCAACCTATAATCTTGTTCGTTGTCAGGCGGTCGCTCTTGAAGAAAAGGCATGCGAGCAGCACCAGTGTGAAGACGCTGAGCGAATTGAGTATGGCTGCGCGTGCACCCTCGCTGTGCGATAGTCCTATGTAGAAGAAGGCGTAGTGCAGGGTGGTGTTCAGTAGCGAGAATAGCAGCATGTAGCCCCAGTCGCTACTCTTGCTGACGGTGAAACTGCGGCGTGTGGCAAGTGCGATGGCAAGTATTATTATGCCTGAAATGGTGAACCTTATTCCGGCAAAGAGCATTTTGCTGCCTGTCATGCTCTGCTCGATGCCAAATTCGGCGAATCCCTCTTTTATCAACGGATAGGCCCATCCCCATGCTATGGCTGCCGTCAAGGCAAACAGTGTGACCCATAGGGGACGCTGGAATATGCTTCTGTTTTCTTGTTCCATGGTTGCTGTTTTGCTTGCAAAGGTACTCATATTTTTGTGATGCGCTTTTGCTGTGCGCCCATCTTTTTATAAAAAAACAGACTGCATAGCTTGGTTGCTTGCAGTCTGTTCATATGCTTGGAATGGTGGATTGCCTACTTCATGTTGCTCTCTTCCAGTCCGTAGTGCTTGGCGGCATCCTCGCGTTTGAGCATCACCGCTATTGCTATTGCCACAAGGCCGAACAGTGCGAAGATTGTCATGGGCAGGGTGTAGTCGTACGTTGTTCCGGCCGCAGTTTCCACTGTCGAGTATTTCTCTATTATCCAACCGATGAGTACGGGCACCATAGAGAGGCCGATATTTTGTATGTAGAATATGATGGCATAGGCCGAGCCCAACTGCTTCATGGGAATAATCTTGGGAACCGATGGCCACAGTGCCGACGGCACAAGCGAGAAGGCGATACCCAGCAGTATCATGACGATGATGGCGAACCATCCATAATTGAGGATGGGCAGGGCGAAGAGTACATGCACGATGGTCAGCAGGAACGAGCCGATAATCATGAGTGTGGCTCCCTTGCCTATGCGGTCGTACATTGAACCGAATACGGGTGTGAGCAATATTGTGCCGAAGGGCAGCATTGCGGGAATGAGGCCTGCAAGGTCGGGGGTTACTTCGTATTTATATATCATCAGCTTGGTGGCGAACTTCAGGAAGGGGAATACACCTGCATAGAACATCAAACAGAGCAGTGTGATGAGCCAGAAGCCCTTGTTTGTGAATATGAGTGTGAGGTCGCTCAGCTTGAAGCTCTCCTCTTCGTCGGCTGCTGTTGCTGCTACCGAATTGTCGAGCTTTTTGTCCATGACGCAATATACGAGGTACGAAAGAAGGCCTATGCAGAGCAGTGCCGCACCAATGAGCAGGGGTGACGATACGCTGTCGAATGCCTTGGCTACGGGCAGACTGCATGCGAGCGCAGCTGCTGTACCTATACGTGCCATTGCTACCTGCAAGCCCATAGCAAGGGCTAGCTCGTGGCCTGTGAACCACTTGGCAATGATTTTGGTGACGGTTATTCCGGTAATCTCGGCGCCCATGCCGAAGATGGCAAATCCAAGGGCTGCGAGTGCAACCTGCATGGGGTAGCCGAAGAGCATTGCATCGCCGAAACTGTTGTCGATGGCATACCACTTGAGCATTGCTCCTACAAACATCAGGGCGCAGCTGATTACTCCGGTGAAGCGTATGCCGCACTTGTCGAGAATGATGCCTCCGAAGAAGAGCATGAGCAGGAATACGTTGATGTATCCGTATGCGCCCGAGAAGAAGCCATATTCACCGCTGGTCCAGCCAAGGCCGCCCTCGGCTACGCTTTTTGTGAGTATATCCTCGAGCGGTGCCATGATGTCGGTGATGAAGTAACCGCACATCATGGTGAACGAAACGATGAGCATCGCACTCCAACGTGCTGCTGCCGAGTCGCTCAGTTTTTTCTGTATGTTCTGTGTTATTGTCATTTGTTATGCTGTTTAGGGTTATTTGTTTTCGGGCTTCACCCATTTGTCGAGCCAAGCGAAGAAGGTGCGCTGCCACAGGATGCCGTTCTGGGGGCGAAGTACCCAGTGGTTCTCGTCGGGGAAGAGCAGCAACTGTGCGGGTACGCCGCGGAGCTTGGCTGCATTGAAGGCTGCCATCGACTGCGATGCAAGGATGCGGTAGTCGCGCTCGCCGTGTATGAGCAATATGGGGGTGTCCCACTTCTCTACAAAGCGGTGGGGCGAATTGGGATATGTGCGCAGTGTCTTTTCGTTCTTCTCGTAAGGTGCGCCACCGAGATCCCAATTGGTGAACCATGATTCCTCGGTCTCGTAGTACTGCTGATCCATGTTGAAGAAGCCGTCGTGGGCAATAAAGGCCTTGAAGCGCTTGTTGTGGTGGCCTGCCATCCACATGGCGGTGTATCCACCGAAGCTTGCGCCTACGCATCCCAAGCGGTTCTCATCTACATAGGGCTCCTTGGCGAAGTCGTCGATGGCTGCGAAGAGATCCTGCATGCACAGACCGCCGTAGTCGCCGCTGATAGCCTCGTTCCACTCCATGCCGAAGCCGGGAAGACCGCGACGGTTGGGGGCGATGACGATGTAGTCGTTGGCTGCCATTATCTGGAAGTTCCAACGGTAGCTCCAGAACTGGCTGACGGGTGACTGGGGACCACCTTGGCAGAAGAGCAGTGTGGGGTATTTCTTGTTGGGGTCGAACTGAGGGGGATAGATTACCCACGAGAGTATCTGCTTGCCATCGACCGATTTTGTCCAGCGTGCCTCTACCTTGCCGCGCTGCAACTGGTCGAGGATGTGCTTGTTCTCCTCGGTGAGCTGTGTTATGTTGCCACCTGCTTTGGCATCGAGGGTGTAGATGTCTGTGGGCTCGCTGATAGACTGGCGTGTAGCGATGAGCTTGTCGCCAAGCAATGCTACCGATGTGTAGTCGTAGTTGCCGTCGGTTATCTTGGTGAGCTTGCCGTCGAGGTCGATGTTATATATCATTGATGCGCCGTGCCATACACCTGTGAAGTAGAGGCTTTTGCTGTCGGCTGCCCAGCAGTAGCTTTCGACGCTGCTGTCGAAGGGCTTTTCGCTGATGTAGTTCTGTGTGCCGTCGGCGAGGTTCATTACGCACAGACGGTTCTGGTCGCTCTCGTAGCCGTCGCGCTTCATGCTGAGCCATGCGATGTGTGTGCCGTCGGGTGAGAAACTGGGGGCTGTGTCGTAGCCGTAGTTCGATGTGGCGGCACTCATCTTGCACAGATTTACCGATGAACCGTCGGCTGTGTCGTACAGATAGATGTCGGTGTCGGTGCTTATTGAATATTCAACGCCCATTTTCTTTACACAGGCGTATGCAATTTTCTTGGAATCGTTGCTCCATGCGAGCTGCTCAACGCCACCGAAGGGGCGGTTGGGGCAGTCATACTTTGTGCCTTCGAGGATGTCCTTGCCGCCTGTTATTGCTTTGCCGTCGAACTGCGCTACGAAGGGGTGGGGGGCTGTTGTGAGCCACTGGTCCCAGTGCTTGTACATGAGGTCGTCGATGATGACACCCTGTGACAAGGGCAGGTCGGGGTATATATCGGCTGTGCTCTCCTTGATGGGTATCTGCTGGATGAGAATGACGCTTTTTTCGTCGGGCGAGAAGAGGAAGCCCTCTACATCATTCTCGCAGTTGCTAAGCTGTTTGCGCTCGCTGCCGTCGGGATTCATTTCCCACACTTGGCTGCTGCCGCTTGCGTTCGACAGGTAGGCGATTTTTGTTCCGCCTTTAATCCACACGGCACCGCTTTCGTTGGCGGCTGTCGTTGTGAGAAGGGTCTGGTTGCTGCCATCGGCACCCATTATGTGCAGGGTGTGGTGGCTCTTGTTCTTCGGCACGCTGTAGTAGCTTACGCCGTACAGCACCTTGCTTGCGTCGGGCGATACGCTCACTGCTCCTATTCGTCCCATTGCCCAAAGTGATTCGGGGGTAAGACGGCCGTTTTCTACCTTAATCGACGATTTGCCGATTATATCTGCTGTGTCGGTTGCCTGTGTACTGCTTGCTTCGTTGCAGTTGCAACCTGTAATTGCGGCTCCAGTTATTACCATTGCTGCCATGATTGATTTTATACCTTTCATATCTTGTAGTATTTTATTTCGCTTTATTATTCAAAGATAGTGCATGTGGAATGCAATACAAAACAATTTTAATTGTTTTTGTAACAGGGTTATATGGTTGCACGTACCATTCGGTCGTTGTCGGCAAAATCCTTGCGTAGCTCTATGTTTTTGTAGCCGAGCTGCGAGAGCATTTCGCAGACCTCCGCCCCATGTTCGCGGTTTATTTCGAAGTATAGCTTGCCGCTGGCGGTAAGCATCTGTTTTGCTTTTTCCGCTATCGTCCGATAGAAGAGCAGCGGATCGTTGTCGGGGACGAAGAGCGCAAGCGATGGTTCCCATTGCAGCACATTGCTCTCCATCTGCTCTTTTTCTATCTCCTTGATATATGGCGGGTTGCTCACGATGACGTCGAACGTGTCGCTGCTCTGCGGGGTGTATGCGAGGATGTCGTGCTGTTCGAATTTTATTTCTGTTGCGTTGTTCTTGCTGTTATCGGCGGCTGTGGCGAGTGCCTCGGCCGATATGTCCCATGCGCTTACATCGCTCTGCGGTAGCTGCTTTGCCAATGCGATGGCTATGCAGCCGCTACCTGTGCCGATGTCGAGTATGCGGCATTTTGTGTGGCGGTTTTCCTGTGCTATCCAGCGTACCAGTTCGCCTGTTTCGGGACGGGGGATCAGCACCGAGGGGTTGACGCCGATGATGGAATCGCAGAATTCGGTGCTGCCTGTGATGTATTGGATGGGCTCGTTGTGGAGCAGGCGCTCTATGGCTGTGTCGAGCAGCTGCGCCTTTTCTGTTGTGAGGGTTACGTCGTCGCGCAGGAACAGTGTGGTGTTGTCTATCTGCAATAGGTCTGTGGCGACGATGCGTATAAACGCGTCAATCTCGCCGGGACTGTATTGGCCGGCGAGTTTTTCGCGTATTTTTCTGGTGATTTGTCGCATGCTCGTTACCTGTTGGCTGTGAGTGCTTCGAATAGATTGTCCCACTCCTGTGCCAGTGCAGGCATCGAGGGGAATACGTGTGAGGCTCCTGCGTTGTAAAGGATTTCCTCTTGCAACGGGCCTGTGTTTACGGCTATTGTAAACAGGTTTGCTGCAACGCCGGCCTGTACGCCAAGTGGCGCGTTCTCCACCACAATGGCTTCGTGGGGTGCGAATCCGCCGCGCTCCAACGCCAGCAGATAGGGGTCGGGGTGGGGCTTGCCGCGCTTCACATTGAAGCTTGTTATTATGTGGTTGGGGGCAAAAAGACCGGGAAATTTCTCCTCTATGCGTTCGAGCAGGGTGGGGGTGCCCGAGCCTGTCACTATCATGGGTGTGAGGCCGCACTCCTTTACCTTGTTCACCACTTCGATGGCTCCCGGCATGCGGGGCGTTTCGGGATAGGTGGCATAGAGGTCGCATTTTGCTTTGCACAGGCGGTCAATCTCCTCCTGTGTGGGCATGGTGCCGAACTGGGCAAGGCTGGCTGTTGTGATGGTGCTGCTGCCCGTGCGGCCTTCGTTCATATATACATCGGTGGGGGTGAAATTGTATCCAGCTTCCTGCATCACCTGTGACCAGGCGCTTGCGTGGTAGGGCATGGAGTCGAACAGCACTCCGTCCATGTCGAATAAAACAGCACGCAACTGCAAGGCGGGTAGGCCTTGCAGTTGCAGATAGCTGTCTATTTTATCTCTGTATTCAGACATAAAATTATGCTCTTATTAGAGGCGTGCGCGGATTGCCTTGCTCTCCTCCTCGTAGCCGGGTTTGTCGAGCAATGCGAACATGTTCTTCTTGTATGCCTCAACGCCGGGCTGGTTGAAGGGGTTAACGCCGAGAACGTAACCGCTGATACCGCAACCAATCTCGAAGAAGTAGATGAGCTGACCGAGGTAGTACTCGTTGAGCTTGGGAATAGAGATGCGGATGTTGGGTACACCACCGTCAACGTGAGCAAGCTGTGTGCCGAGCTCGGCCATCTTGTTCACCTCGTCAACGTGCTTGCCAGCGAGGAAATTAAGACCGTCAAGGTTCTCCTCGTCCGAGGGAACTGTGATTGAGCTGTTGGGCTCCTCGATAGAGAGAACTGTTTCGAAGATGGTGCGCTCGCCCTCCTGAATCCACTGGCCCATTGAGTGGAGGTCGGTTGTGAAATCTACCGATGCGGGGAAGATACCCTTGTTCTCCTTACCCTCAGACTCGCCGTAGAGCTGCTTCCACCACTCTGATGTGAAGTGGAGCTTGGGCTGGTAGTTTACGAGAATCTCAATCTTTTTGCCTGCTGCATAGAGAGCGTTACGTGTTGCTGCATACATTGCTGCAATGTTCTCTGTGAAGGGAACAGTGGGAGCTGTTGCTTTCTCCATGTCCTGTGCACCGTTTACAAGTGCCTCGATGTCGAAGCCTGCGATGGCGATGGGGAGAAGACCTACGGGTGTGAGTACCGAGAAGCGGCCACCTACGTTGTCGGGGATGATGAAGCTCTTGTAACCCTCTTTGTTCGCTGTGATGCGTGCTGCACCCTTAACAGCGTCGGTGATGGCTACGATTACCTTGCTTGCCATCTCCTTGCCACGCTGGTCCTCGCACTGCTTCTTGAGCAGACGGAATGCAAGCGCTGTCTCGGTTGTTGTACCCGATTTAGAGATGTTGATTACACCGAATTTCTTGTCCTTAAGGAACTCGGTGAGCTCGCTCAAGTAGTCCTCGCTGATGTTGTGACCTGCGAAGATTACTGTGGGGTTCTTCTTGTCGCCGATGAAGGCTGCGAAGTTGTTGCTGAGTGCCTCGATGATGGCGCGTGCGCCGAGGTAGCTACCGCCGATACCTGCTACTACTACCACTTCGCAGTTCTCGCGCAATACCTGTGCTGTTGCCTTAATCTCCTCGATGAACTCTTTTGTTATTGATGAGGGAAGGTGCAACCAACCGAGGAAGTCGTTTCCGGGGGCTGTACCCTCTTCCAATGCTTTCTGTGCTTCTGCTACTTTGCTCTCGTATGCGAGGATTGTCTCCTCTGATACAAAGCCTTTTACCTTGTCGATGTTTAATGCAATATTTTTCATTTTTCTATAAAATATATGTTTCTTATTTGAATGAATCTGTCAACAACTTGATCTCTATGACGGGTGATATGCCCTCGTAGAGTATGTTGTAAACGGCGTCGATGATGGGGGTGTTTATGCGGTAGTGCTTGTTTATCTCCTTGATGCACTTGGCGCCATAGTAACCTTCGGCAATCATTTCCATTTCTATCTGTGCGCTCTTCACCGAGTAGCCTTTTCCTATCATCGTACCGAATATGCGGTTGCGGCTGAAGTTCGAGTAACCGGTTACGAGCAGGTCGCCCAGATATACCGAGTCGTTGATGGTGCGGTTGATGGGGTGCACCACGTTTATGAAACGGTTCATCTCGATTACGGCGTTCGACATGAGCACTGCCTGGAAGTTGTCGCCATATTTCAGACCGCCGCAGATGCCGGCTGCGATGGCGTAGATGTTCTTGAGCACCGAACCGAACTCGATACCTACGACGTCCTCGCTCACCGAGGTCTTGATGAAGTTGTTGGCGAGCTTGGCGGCAAACTGTGTTGCGTGCTCAATGTTGCTGCAACCTACTGTAAGGTATGAAAGACGCTCCAATGCTACCTCCTCGGCGTGGCAGGGGCCTGCCATTACCGACAGATTGTCGTAGGGTACCTTATACACGCGGTGGAAGTATTCCGATATGATGAGGTTCTCGTCGGGTACGATACCCTTGATTGCGTTTACGATGAACTTGTCGCGTATGTCCTCTTTGAGCTTTTTCAAGTGGCTCTTGATGTAGGGCGAGGGTGTTACGAAGACCAGTATGTCCGATTCGCGTGCAACCTTGTTGATGTCCGACGAAAAATTTATACGGCTTGTGTCGAAGCGCACCGATGACAGGTAGGCCGGGTTGTGTCCCAAGCGTTTGAAGTCCTCGATACGGTCGTCGCGACGTATGTACCAGTTGATTTTTTCTACGTTACTAAGGAGTATCTTGGCTATGGCTGTTGCCCAGCTGCCACCTCCCATTATCGCAACGGTTGCATTGGTTAAATCCATAGTTAAGCTTTTTATTAGTGTTATGTTTATGCCAATTTGTTAATCCACTCTGTTACGTCGTTCACCGAGGGGGTGGTGTAACCGAGCTTGTATTTCTTGTTGATGCCGCCAATCTCCTGCTGTATCTTCTGAGCGTTGCCGTCCTTCAGGTCAGACACGAGGTTGTAGCCGGCTTTCTGCAATACGGGTACCCACTCTTCGGGGATGCCAATTGCGGCGAATGCCGATACGGGATCTTTGGGGATTTTCTTTTCGGGGCGCATCTGGGGGAAGAAAAGTACCTCCTGGATGGCTACCTGACCTGTCATGAGCATAGCAAGACGGTCCATACCGATACCCATTCCCGATGTGGGGGGCATACCATACTCCAACGCGCGTACGAAGTCCTGATCGATGAACATTGCTTCGTCGTCGCCCTTCTCGCTCAGGCGCAACTGCTCCTGGAAGCGCTCTGCCTGGTCGATGGGGTCGTTAAGCTCGCTGTATGCGTTGCAAAGCTCCTTGCCGTTGACCATGAGCTCGAAACGCTCTGTGAGCTCGGGGTTCTCGCGGTGGCGTTTGCACAAGGGTGACATCTCGATGGGGTAGTCGGTGATGAATGTGGGCTGTATGTAGTTGCCCTCGCAGAACTCGCCGAATATCTCGTCGATGAGCTTGCCTTTACCCATTGTCTCGTCAACCTCCATTTTCAGTTTCTTGCAGATAGCGAAGATTTCCTCCTCGCTCTTGCCGTTGAGGTCGTAGCCGGTGAATTCCTTGATGGCCTCGAGCATGGGCACGCGACGGAAGGGTGCCTTGAAGCTGATGACATTGTCGCCCACCTTCACCTCTGTGGTGCCGTTTACATCGAGGGCGATTTTCTCGAGCATCTGCTCGGTGAAGTTCATCATCCAGTTGTAGTCCTTGTAGGCTACGTATATCTCCATGCAGGTGAACTCGGGGTTGTGTGTGCGGTCCATACCTTCGTTGCGGAAGTTCTTAGAGAACTCGTAAACACCTTCGAAACCACCCACGATGAGTCTTTTCAGGTAGAGCTCGTTGGCGATGCGCAGGTAGAAGGGTATGTCGAGCGCGTTATGGTGTGTGATGAAGGGGCGTGCTGCCGCTCCACCGGGGATTGACTGAAGTACGGGGGTTTCTACCTCCATGTAGCCTTTCGAATTGAAGAATTCGCGCATTGAATTGTATATCTTGTTGCGCTTGATGAATATCTCCTTAACATCGTCGTTTACAACCAAATCGACGTAGCGCTGGCGGTAACGCAATTCGGGGTCTTCGAATTTGTCGTATGCCACGCCGTCTTTGTACTTAACGATGGGCAGGGGACGTATGCTCTTCGAGAGCACTGTGAGCTCCTTGGCATGTACGGTGATTTCGCCTGTCTGTGTGCGGAATACAAAACCTTTGATACCAACGAAATCGCCGATGTCGAGAAGGCGTTTGAATATTACATTGTATCCATCCTTGTTGTCGCCGGGGCAGATGTCGTCGCGTGTGATATATACCTGTACGCGGCCTTTTGAGTCCTGCAATTCGATGAATGATGCCTTACCCATTACGCGGCGGCTCATCATACGGCCTGCAATGCACACCTCTCTGGGCTCGTCCTCGTCCTTGAAGTCGGCAACGATGTCTGTCGAGAAGGCGTTGGTGGGGTATTCGGCTGCGGGATAGGGCTCTATGCCCATGTTACGCAATTCGTTCAGTGATTCGCGACGGAATATCTCCTGTTCGCTAAGTTCCAATATATTCATTTTTGTATGTGTTTATCTCGTTTATACTATTTTCTTGAAATACTCTATTGTGCGCTGCAATCCTTCGGCCAGCTGTATGTTGGGCTGCCATCCGCTGAGCTCGCGGCGTGCGACGCTGATGTCGGGCTTGCGCTGACGGGGGTCGTCCTGGGGCAGTGGCTGGAAGATTATCTTCGACCTTGAACCAGTGAGCTCTATTACCTTTTCGGCAAGTTCGAGCATGGTGAATTCGCCGGGGTTTCCTATGTTCACGGGGCCGGTGAATTGGTCGTCGGTGTGCATCATTCTTATCATGCCTTCTACAAGGTCATCGACATACTGGAAACTGCGTGTCTGCTTGCCGTCGCCATATATTGTGATGTCCTTGCCTTGCAGTGCCTGTACGATGAAGTTCGACACGACGCGACCGTCGTTCATGCTCATGCGCGGGCCGTATGTATTGAATATACGTACTATCTTTATGCGTACGTTGTTCTGCCTGTGATAGTCCATGAAGAGGGTTTCGGCACAGCGCTTGCCCTCGTCGTAACACGAGCGTATGCCTATGGGGTTTACGTTGCCCCAGTAGCTCTCCACCTGTGGGTGGATTGTGGGGTCGCCATAGACCTCGCTTGTCGATGCTTGCAGAATCTTGGCACGTACCTGCTTGGCCAGTCCGAGCATGTTCATTGAGCCTATCACGCAGGTCTGTATGGTCTTCACTGCGTCGTACTGATAGTGTACGGGCGATGCAGGACATGCAAGGTTGTATATCTCATCAACCTCGGCTGTGTAGGGCTTGGTGATGTCGTGACGTACAAGCTCGAAGTGATCGTTGCCTATCAGGTGGCGTATGTTGTCTTTACTGCCTGTAAAGTAGTTGTCGAGGCATATTACATCGTTGCCTTCGTTCAGAAGACGTTCGCACAGATGCGATCCGATGAAGCCTGCTCCTCCTGTTACAAGTATTCGTCTCATTGTTCTATTTCTTTATAGTGAAACTGTTTGAGCCTATCATGTTGCCGTCGGCAAAGATATATACTTTGTATGTGCCGGCTTGCAGGAACTCCTCTATATCCCAATATACGTTCACCTTCTGCTCCTCGCCGTTGTACTCTATGTATTTCTTTATAGAGTATTTAAGGCTCTGGTTTTCGTATGCGAAGGTGTCGCCGGCGCTTTTTGCAAGCACCTCTTCGTCGGGCTTGAGTATGCGCACGTATATGGTCTTTTCACCGGTTTGTGTGGTGATGTTCTTTGCGATGGTGAAACCAATGGCAAATTTCTTGGCGTCTTTTATCTTCTTGGCCTCTTTACCGTTTTTCTTCAGAGGGGTGAAGGTGATACCAATGGCATCGAGCTGCGAGGCGAGGTTTACCTTTTTGGTGAGGTTCTCTTTCTCCTCGGTTATTTTGTTTATGGTGCGCGATGCTTCGCTGTAACGTGCTTTTACTCGTTTGTTCTCTTTCTGCAGCTCTTCGTTCACGCGGTTCAGTGAGTCAATCTGTACGACGTAGCTGCGTAGCACGGCGCGTACGGTTTTGAGCTCCTTCTTCAGGCGTGTAATTTCGGCTGCATCGGTTGCTTTGGTCTGTCGCAACTCCTCGAGCAACTGCTGTGTCTTCAGTTTCTCTTGCTCGAGCTTGTCCTGCAACGAGTCGTTGGTGATGCGTATCTGCAATTCGTCGTACTGTGTGGCGAAGCTCGAATATTCGTTCTCGAGCTCCTCTTTTTCGAGTGCGAAAAGCTCCTGCATCTCTACGTTCTGCTTGCGGCTGTCCATGAGCATTACGCCCATGATGATGGCTGCAATCAGCAGTAGCGCCGAAATTGAAATGAAGGTTATTTTCTGTTTGTCCAATGTCATTTTCTATAACTGTTTAGTTCGACAATTTCTGGATGTTTTCCTTGAGCATTGCAATCTTCTCGTTTGCGTCGGACTGCTTTTTCTTCTCGGCTGCAATGATGTTTTCGGGTGCTTTGCCTACGAAATTGGTGTTGCTCAGCTTGGCCTCTACCTTCTTGAGGAAGCCTTCGAGGTATGTGAGCTCTTCCTGAAGCTTTGCAATCTCGGCATCCTTGTCGATGAGGTCGCCCAAGGGTACTGCATACTCGGTGGTGCCTACGCGGAACGATGTTGCTGCGCTGTCGGCTGTTGCCACATAGTCTATCGACGACAGTTCGGCCATCTTGGCAAGTACGCTCTCCAAGCCCTTGACGGGTGCTTCGCCTACAATCTGCAATGCGAGCGGTGTGCGGGGCGAAATGCTCTTCTGTGTGCGTATTGCTCTGATGTTGGTGATAATCTCTTTTACTGCTTCTATCTTGGCTGTGAGCTCGGCGTCGTAGGGTGTGCACAGGTCGGCGATGCTCTGTGTCATGAGGCTCTCCCCCTCGTTGCGCTCGTAGAGCGACTGCCACAGCTCCTCGGTGATGAAGGGCATGAAGGGGTGCAACAGACGCAACAGGTCGTTGAAGAAGCCGAGTGTGGCCTCGTAGGTTGCCTGGTCGATGGGTGAACCGTATGCGGGTTTTACCATTTCGAGATACCATGCCGAGAACTCGTCCCAGAAGAGGGTATATACGCTCATCAGTGCTTCGCTGATGCGGTATTTGCCAAAGAGGTCTTCAATCTCGGCTGCCTTCTGCGAAAGCACTGCCTTGAACCAGTCGATGGCTATTGCCGAGCTTTCGGGTTGTGCTGTTTCGGCGCTTACTGCCCAGCCTTTTACCAAGCGGAAGGCGTTCCATATCTTGTTGCAGAAGTTACGTCCCTGCTCGCACAGCGATTCATCGAAGAGGATGTCGTTTCCGGCGGGTGCTGAAAGCATGATACCCATGCGCACGCCGTCGGCACCGTACTGCGCTATCAATTCCAGCGGATCGGGGCTGTTGCCGAGCGATTTGCTCATCTTGCGGCCCAGCTTGTCGCGTACGATTCCGGTGAAATATACGTTGCGGAAGGGCATGTCGCCTTTGTACTCGTAGCCGGCCATAATCATGCGGGCTACCCAGAAGAAGATGATATCCGGGCCTGTTACAAGGTCGCATGTGGGGTAGTAGTACTCAATCTCCTTGTTGCCGGGGTTGCGTATGCCGTCGAACAACGAGATGGGCCACAACCACGAGCTGAACCATGTGTCGAGTGCGTCCTCGTCCTGTGTCAACTGGTCGGCTGTGATGTTCTCGTAGCCCTCAATCTTGCTTGCGAGCTCCACTGCCTTCTCGATGCTTTCGGCCACCACGAAGCGCTCCTCTGCGCCTTCGGCTGTGGGCAGGAAGTAGGCGGGTATGCGATGGCCCCACCATAGCTGGCGGCTGATGCACCAATCCTGTATGTTCTCGAGCCAGTTTTTGTATGTTGTCTTGTATTTTGCGGGATAGAATTTCAGCTGATCCTCCATTACGGGGGGGAGTGCAATGTCGGCAAAGTGCTGCATGCTCAGGAACCACTGCATGCAGAGGCGGGGCTCTACTGCGGTGTCGGCGTTACGCTCGCTATATCCAACCTTGTTTACATAGTCCTCGACCTTCTCGAGCAGACCTGCTGCCTCGAGGTCTTTTACAATCTGCTTGCGCACATCCATGCGATCCATGCCTACGTACATGCCGGCTGCCTCGCTCAGTGTACCGTCGGGGTTGAAAATGTCTATGGTCTCAAGGTTGTGCTTCTTGCCAAGCATGTAGTCGTTGGTGTCGTGAGCAGGTGTTACCTTCAGACAGCCTGTACCGAATTCAATCTCCACATAGCGGTCTTCCACAACGGGGATTGAGCGACCTACGAGGGGTACGATGACATTCTTGCCCTTGAGCCAGCTGTTCTTGGGGTCTTTGGGGTTGATGCACATTGCTGTGTCGCCCATGATGGTCTCGGGGCGGGTGGTTGCAACCACTGCATAGCGGCGACCATCGGCGTCGCAGTGGAGTATCTGGTGCTTCACTGTGGGGTCGAACGGTGCGTCGGGTGTGAGTGTAACTGCGTCGCTCTCCTGTCCGTCGGTGCTGCCGGCGGGTTCATCTACATAGTATTTAAGGTAGTAGAGCTTGCTCTTTTCCTCTTTATATATAACCTCCTCGTTACTGAGGGCTGTCTGTGCCTTGGGATCCCAGTTTACCATACGAAGGCCGCGGTATATGAGGCCTTTGTTATAGAGGTCGCAGAATACCTTGATAACGCTTTCGCTACGTACCTCGTCCATTGTGAACGATGTGCGCTCCCAGTCGCATGATGCGCCAAGCTTGCGCAACTGCTTCAGGATGATGCCGCCGTGCTCGTCGGTCCATGCCCATGCGTGCTTCAGGAACTCCTCGCGTGTGAGATCGCTCTTCTTGATGCCTTGCTCGGCGAGCTTCTTCACAACCTTGGCCTCTGTGGCGATTGATGCGTGGTCGGTTCCGGGCACCCAGCATGCGTTCTTGCCCATCATGCGTGCATGACGTACAAGAATGTCCTGTATGGTGTTGTTGAGCATATGTCCCATATGCAGCACTCCGGTAACATTGGGCGGAGGAATAACTATAGTGTAGGGTTCTCTATCATCGGGCTCGGAATGAAACAGATTGTGCTTCATCCAATATTCATACCATTTTTCCTCAACCTCTGCGGGGATATATGTACTTGCTAAACTCATGGAAATATATTTTTATTGGCAATTTACTAAAAATTATCTGCAAAGGTAATCTATATTATTAAAATAATTACATTTGCAACCGAAAAAATAAGATATATGCATAGCAGAAGTGAAATTTTAGAGGCTTTCAGCCGCTTTCTCGACGTTCTGGACGAGTTGCGCGAGAAGTGTCCGTGGGACAGAAAACAGACAAACGAGTCGTTGCGCCCTAATACCATCGAAGAGGTGTATGAGCTTTCCGAGGCTTTGGTGAACGACGATACGCAAGATATATGCAAGGAGCTTGGCGATGTGGCACTACACGTTGCTTTCTATGCCAAGATAGCATCGGAGAAGAATCAGTTCGATATGAAGGATGTCTTCGACCGTCTTTGCGAGAAACTGATATATCGCCATCCCCATGTGTTCGGCTCCACTCAGGCCGAAACGGCCGGCGAGGTGTGCAAGAACTGGGAGCAGTTGAAACTGAAGGAGAAGGGCGGAAACAAGAGCCTTTTGAGTGGTGTTCCCGTTACATTGCCATCGCTCATAAAAGCCTATCGCATGCAGGAGAAGGCTGCCAACGTGGGCTTCGACTGGGAGAAGAAAGAGGATGTGTGGGACAAGGTTTCCGAGGAGATGCAGGAGCTGCGCGTGGAGCTTGAGCGTGGCGACAAGGATGCTTCCGAGGCCGAATTCGGCGATTTTGTATTCAGTCTTGTGAATGCCGCACGCCTGTACAATATAAATCCCGACACCGCATTGGAATTGACCAATAAAAAATTTTACAGCCGTTTTTCCTATGTGGAGCAGCGTGCAAAGGAGCAGGGCAAGGAACTTCGCGATATGACCCTTGGCGAAATGGACGAGTATTGGAATGAGGCTAAGCGCGCCGAGCGTTAATGTCCGTTGCAATAGAGCGAATTATAAATGAAAAGAGCACCATTATGGTGCTCTTTTCATTTATTGTAATTTCTCTTTCAGTATGTGTTCCACCTCGTCGGCTGTCGGCTTTATGGCAAGGATGGTGCCGTCGCGATCGACAAGCACGGTGATGCCGCCGGCGTTGTTCACGCCGTATTTGCTCCATATATTGTTCTCGTCGGATAGTTCAAGCAGGTTCAGCCACGGGTAACCATCCTTGGCAATGGCCTGCTGCATGTCCTCGCGCTTGTTTTCGCGTGCTACGCCTACGATGGTAAATCCGCGTTCCTTGTATGCGTTGTAAATGGGAATCATGCTCTTCGATGTGCGACGGCATGGGCTGCACCACGATGCCCACAGGTCTATGAGTGCTATCTTGCCGGCAATCTCGCGGCTCAGCGTGTGCGGGGTACCGTTAAGGTCGGGCGCTGTGAAATCGATGTATCGTCCACCCACCTTGATGCCTAAGCTCTGCACCCATGTTTCCATATATTGTCCCAATGGGTGGTTCAGGTAGCGCTCTCGGTATATTTCGTTGAACAGGGTGGTGCATAGCGCTTCATCGACCTCTTTGTACATTGTTTTTCTTTGCAGCATGTGCAGGCCTACTATGCCACGGTCGTTGCGTATGAAATCGAATATGTATTTCTCGTACTCCTCATATACCTTATCGCTCTTGGCCTGAAGGGCGTGATACTCGGGTGTATATGCCTCGCCCGATTCGTATAAGGCGTTGGCCTGTTGTGCTATCTCCTTTTTTGTCTGGTCGTCCTTGGCAGCATTGAACTGTGCATGCAATTCAATCATTTTGGGCGTTTCCCATCGTCCTATTCTTTTTAGCGAGTCCTCCTCATGCTCTATCTGAGCTATCATGCTGTCCAGCGGCGACTGAAGGCGCATGTAGTTGCTGTTGCTTGGTGTCACGCTGCTGATGGTCGGTATTTTATCATCTGCGCCGGCGTAGAATGTGATGGCCACTTCGCCCTGTTCGGCAAAGAACTCGGCGGTGTACCAGATGCCACTATTGTATTGCTCCATTGCCACCAGTTCGTAGGGCATAATTTCGTTTGTGTAAATGTCGTACGCGAATCTTCCGTCTATTACGGGAATGCTGTCCGGTGGTGTGGTTCGCATGTCGTTGCACGAGGGTGTGAGCAGCATCATGGTGTATGTCGAATCGGCTACCGTTCCTTCGATGTGGCAATGTATCTTGCTGTTTTGACCGGTGCAGGCGCCAATCAGCATCGTGGCTGCTATCAGCGCTGTTTGTTTTATCGTCTTTTTCATTTTTTTATGATTTTCCTGTTGCAAATTTATAGAATATTATTGTAACAGCTCGAAAATGTTATTATAATATAACACTATTTGTAGGTGTGGCATTGGTCGCTTATGATGGTTTTTTTATGTGAAATGAAAAAATAATATCAAATTTACTTGTCTATATGTAAACTATGCTTTACATTTGCAGCGTGATCACAATTCATATTATGTAAAATTAAAAATCTGTAGTTATGAAAAATTTATTGTTTCCCCACAGCTTCCAAAAAGTAGGTTGGGCTGTTTTTGCCATTGGTGTTCTCACCGGTGCTTATATCCTATTAGTTCAGTACGATTCGAGCTACACGCTCAACAACGTGGCTATTATAAGCATCTGCGTAGGTGCTCTGCTTGCCACCTGCTCGCGCGAAAAAGTAGAGGACGAAATGACACAGCAATTGCGATTGAACTCCTTGCTTACAGCGCTGTATATCAATTATCTGACGCTTATTGTCTGCTCGTTGCTTGTCTATGATTTGGAATTCTTGCATGTGATGATGTATAATATGTTTACGATTTTGCTTATCTTTATGGTGGTTTTCCGCTATAAGATATGGCGAGCAAAGAAGGTAGTAGCAGAATATGAAGAATAGAATAAGGGTTGCACGTGCCGAGGTGCGCATGACGCAACAGCAATTGGCCGATGCAACGGGGGTGAGCAGACAGACTATAAATGCCATCGAGAGCGGCAAGTTCGTTCCTTCGACCATATTGGCATTGAAGATTGCTGCCACCTTCGGGCAGGCTGTCGAGGAGCTCTTCCAGTTGGAGGATGGCGATTGATAGGGCTTACCTGGTAGGGTGGTTACCGCTCCCGGGTTGCAATATAAAAAATGGCTGTGATAATATCACAGCCATTTTTCTATGCGGTTATGTTTGCATTATATGCTTTGCTCGATGTTCCAAACAAATGCGCGCAAGCCCAAGAGCTCTGAATCCTCGTCGAGGGCTTTGAGCTCCTTCAACACCTTGTCAACGCGTGCGTCATCGACTATTGTGATGATTCCCGAACACATTGAGGGCCATGCGTGTGAACCGTAATGAGGCTCACCGGTCTTGCTTCCGCGTCCCTGCATCTGTTCGAAGTAAGAGAAGCCGCGGCAGTTGTTGTGCTCAAGCACTGAGATAACTGCGTCTTTGTGTGCCTGGTCGAATGCTATAAATATACTTTTCATAGTGTTGTCTGTTGTTGTTTGTTAGCGCTTTTGTCCTTTAAGCATTTCAATTTCCTTGTTCTCTTTCCAGTAGGCGTTCAGTTCGCGCTGTGCACGAATCTTGCGACGCTTAACGATGATTCCGTTACCACCGAAGATACAGTACATTACGGGTACATATATCAAGGTCATGATGGTAGAAATTGTAAGACCGCCGATTACCGATACACCGAGGGGACGCCACATCTCGGCACCTACACCCTGGCTCACTGCCATGGGCACCATACCGAGGATGGTTGTAAGGGTTGTCATGAGCACGGGGCGCAGACGGCTCTTACCGGCGCGTACCGATGCCTGGATGAGACCAAGACCACGCTCGCGCAACAACATGGTGTAGTCGATGAGCACGATACCGTTCTTCACTACAATACCGATGAGCATCACACCACCAAGGATTGACATCACGTTCATGGTTGTGCCTGTAAGTGCAAGGGCGATAAGGATACCGCTCAATCCGAAGGGCACACTAAGAATGATGATGAAGGGGTAGGTGAGCGACTCGAACTGCGCTGCCATCACAATGAACACAAGTATCAGAATGAGGATGGCGAGGGTTCCGAGGTCTTTGTTCGATTCCATCTGGTCCTCGTATGAACCGGCAATCTGCACGCTTACACCCGAGGGGATATCGAGCTTCTCGATTACTTTGTTACCATACTCGACACCGTCGCTAAGTGCAACGCCTGCCTTGAGTACAGCGTTTACGGTTACAATGCGCTCGCGGTCTTTACGCTCGATGGTGGGAGGTGTCTCGCGGATAACAACCTTACCAAGGTCTTTCACGCGAATGCCCTTGCCGTTGTTTGTGTAGAGCACTACATTCTCGATGTCGGCGAGAGAGGTACGGCTGCTGGGCTCGTAGCGTACTCGCACGTCGTACTCGTCACCGTCCTCGCGGAAGTACGATGCAAGCGAACCATTATAGCGGTTGCGCAGATAGGTTGCTGCTGTGCTCAGGTTCAGGCCGTGCATAGCAAGTTTCTCGCGGTCGAATTCCACCTGGTATTCGGGCTGATAGTCGCTTCGGCTGATATTCACCTGAGTAACATTGCTCCATGCGCGAAGCGAGTCGGCAAGTGCAACAGAAAGCTTGTCGGTAGCATCCATGTCGTATCCGTAGATCTCGAATGACGCCATGCTCTGGCCACCCATTGAGCTCTGACCACCACCCATGTTTACAATGTATTTTGCAACGTCGGGTATCTGCTTCAAATCCAGACGCATTTCGTCGCAGATGGCGTCGAGCTTTCTTTCGCGCTTGTTCGAGGGTACGAGCGAGATATTGAAACTGATGATGTGTGAACCGTTCGACTGGATGGCTGCAAAGGTGTTGTCCTCGTCGGCCTGTCCCACGCGGAAGTTACATGCGTTGATGTCGTCGCCGTAGCGCTCCATCCATTTGTTTGTGAGGCCAAGGGCAAGCTCGCGTGCAATCTCCACGCGTGTGCCAATGGGCATTTCAATGGTGATACCAATACGGCCGTTGTCGTTAGCAGGGAAGAACTCACTCTTTATCAAGGGGAAGCAGAACAAGCTGGCACCGAAGAATGCGAAACAGGTGATGATTACAGTCCAACGGTGGCGTACTGCCCAGTCGATGCGGTTGGCATACCATACATCGAGCTTGTCGAGCATGCGCTGTATGGGGGTATAGAACTTGATGAAGAACTTGCTCTGTTTCTTCTGCAAGCGGAGCATCTGCGAGCAGAGCATGGGGATGATTGTAAGCGCACCGATTGTAGATACTATCATGATGATACACATCATCCAGCCAAGCTGTTTGAAGAGCACTCCCGACATACCTGTTACCATGGTCAAGGGGAAGAACACGGCAAGCATGGTCAGTGTAGAGGCTATAACCGAAATAGCCACCTCGTTGGTTCCGTGTATAGCGGCATGCTTGGGGCTTGCACCGCGTTCGATGTGTGTGGTTACGTTCTCGAGCACCACAATGGCGTCATCGACAACGCTACCGATAGCGATGCTAAGACACGACAGCGAAATGATGTTCAACGAACCGCCTGTTGCAAACAGGTAGATGAACGACGCGATGAGCGAGAAGGGGATGGTGATACCGATTACCACGGTTGCTCTCCAGCGACCGAGGAAGGCAAATACCACGATAACCACGAATATCAATGCGTACATGATTGTCTCGCCGAGCGAATTCACTGTCAGCATGATGTTGTCCGAGGTGTTTACTATAAGACCGAGCTTTACATCCGAGGGAAGGTTCTTCTGCAATTTGGGTAGAGCCTCCATCACCTTGTTCGAGATGGCCACCGAGTTGGCACCGCTCTGTTTCTGTACGATAATCATCGCACCCTCTTCGCCGTTGTTGAACGCCTGCTGTGAGCGCTCCTGGCGGCTATCGACGATGCGTGCAACGTCGCGAAGGTAGATGTTTGCACCATTGTGCGAGCCTACTATCAGGTTCAACATCTCCTGGGGGGTGTTGAACTCGCCCTCGACGCGCAGTGAATAGGTGTTGCTACCAATATCCATTGTTCCGCCGGGGATGTTTCTGTTCTCGGCTGCGATAACCGAGCTTACAGTCTCGATGGGGATGTTGTATGCCTCCATCTTCACGGGGTCCATGTAGATGTTGATTTCGCGCTTGGGTGCACCGGCGATTGACACGGTACCTACTCCGTCGATGCGGGCAAGCGGGTTCACCACGTTGTCGTCAAGTATCTTGTAAAGCGCATTCTGGCTCTCGTCGGCTGTAACCGAAAGCATCAGAATGGGAATCATGTCTGTCGAGAACTTGAAAATGATGGGGGTGTTGGCATCGTCGGGGAGTGCCGAGCTCACCATGTCGAGCTTGTCGCGCACGTCGTTTGTGAGCACGTCGATGTCGTATCCATACTCGAATTCAAGTGTAATTACAGAGATATTTTCGCTCGATTTCGAGGTGATGTGTTTCAGGTGTTCCACCGAGTTCAACGTGTTCTCCAATGGGCGGGTTACGTTGTTCTCGATATCCGAAGCACTTGCACCGCTATATGTAGTCAATACCATTATCGAGTTGGTCTCGATATCCGGATAGAGATCCACGGGAAGTTTCGATAACGAGAAGAGACCGAGGATTACAATTGCCACAAAGCAGAGTGCGGTCATAATCGGTCTTCTTACTGCTCCTTCGTATAAACTCATATCTGTTTGTTTTTAATGTGTTTCTTACTGTTATAATTTGTGGGTGGGGCGGGGTTACTTGATTACTTCCACTTCCACGCCGTTGGCAAGTCTGTTGTGTCCTGCGATTACAACCTGTGCACCGGGCTCAACGCCTGATACAATCTCGTATTTGTCGCCCATGCGACGGCCGAGTTCAACCTTGTTGTATGATACTTTGCCTGCGTTGTAAACATATACATAGTAGTCGCCGCTGCCAAGCTGTTTTACAACTGCCTGGTCGGGAACAACCACGTGGCTCTGTGTACCGAAATTCACTGTTGCGCGGCCATACATACCGGGACGCACGCGACGGTCTTTGTTGGCAACCTTCAGTTCCACGGGGAATGTGTGTGTAGCAGCGTCGATTGTGGGGTAAACGATGCTTACGGTTGCGGGGAAAGCCTCCTCGCCGTATGCCTCGAACTGTACGCTCACGGGTGTCTTCTTGTCAATCTTTGCATAGTAGGGCTCGCTTACGTTGATGTTCATCTTGACGGGAGCAATCTGCTCGATTACAAGGATGGGAGCAGCGCCGCTCATGTCGCCGTTGTCGTAGTTACGTGCTGTAACGACACCGCTGATGGGGCTGAGCATTACTGTGTTCTCGAGCTTGTTGTTATATGCCTTCAGGTTCACGTCGAGTGCTGTCTTGGCATTGTCGAGCTCGGCTTTCGATGCGCCACCTACTTTGTAGAGCTCGTTGATGCGGTTGAACTCAACCTTCTGGTTTTCTATCTGAAGGGCGAGCTGCTCGAGGTTGCTTGCGTCGAGCTGAACGAGCTTCTGACCTTTTGTTACATTGTCACCTACCTCGGCATATATCTTGCTGATGCGGAGGTTGCTGCTGGGCGAAATGTTGTTCTTCACCTCGGCCTCTACGGTTGTGGTGAACTCGTGCAACTGCTCAACATCCTCTACTGTGGAGTTCGCTATTTTTACTTTAGGCTTTTCATCTTGAACAGCTACGGTTGCTGTGTTTTGGTCTGAGCTGCTGCATGAAGCGAGGATTGCCATGGCAGCCATTGCGATGATTGTCAGATGTTTTTTCATAATTATATATATCTTTCTTTTATTATTCTTTTCCGATGATTGTCTCAAACTCCGATTTTGCTACAAGGTAGTTGTATATAGAGTTGTGGTATGTCAACTGCACGTTTGTGAGTGACACCTGTGAGCTGTTGAGCTCGAGGATTGTTCCTTTACCCACTTCGTAGCGTTTTTCGCTTATCGATACCTCTTTCTTGGCGAGTTCAACCGATTTTTTGTTTGTCTCGAGCTGCTCGGCACTTGATACCATGTTGTCGAGCTGGCCCTGTGCCTGCATTCTGAGCTGACGCTCTGTGTTTAGGCGGTTCTCGGCGAGCTGCCACTGCTGTATCTTGTTCGATTTCAGCTTGGTGAAGTTGCTTGCCTTGAACAAGGGGATGCTGAGTGATAGCGAGATAGACGATGAATTACTCCAGTTGTAGTTGTAGAATTCCCAGTTGGTGTTCGAACGCGACAGGTACTGGTAGCTGCCTACGAGTGCGAGTGTGGGGTGGAAATTGGTGTAGAGCATCTTGCGCTGCTGGTTCAGCAATTCGCCGTTCATGTCAATCTGCTTCAGTGTGCTGTTGCCGTCGAGCGATATCTGCGATGCCGATGTGGCGTCTATCTGCATCTGACCCTCGTAGTTGGCGAGCTTGTCGTTTGTGGCGAGGTCAACATCGGCTGTTACGCCCATGAGTACCTTCAATTGCAGCTTGGCGAGGTTTACGGCGTTCTTGCTGCTCACCACGTTGGGCCACACGCTGCGGTGCTGCACCTCGGCGCTTATTTTGTCGTATTCGCTCACCTTGCCCTGCTCGTATTTCGCTTTCACTACGTTGTAGTTGCGTTCGGTGAGCTTGTAGCTCTCCATGAGCACATCGTATGAGTCCTGTGCGAGCATCAGCTGGTAGTAGGCCTTCTTCACTTGGTTGATGAGCTCCATCTTCGAGCCGCGGCTCTTCTCCACAGCGAGCTCTATGTCTTTCTGGCCCATTGTGATGCTGCGGTAGATGGCGGGAGCATACAGGGGAAGCGACACGTTGAGGCCACCGTTCCATGTATTCGAGTCGTCCATACCCATCTTGAAGCTACCCATGCTGGTTTTTATTTCGGCAACCTTGATGTCGTATGATATGGTTCCGTCGATAGATGCCGAGGGAAGCATGCTTTGCCATGCCTCTTTCTTGGCGATCTTCTTGAGTTCTATTTCCTGCTCGGCAACCTTCATGGTGGGGTTGTCGCTCAATGCCAGCTCTATGGCTTTGTCAAGCGTCAGATTCAGAACCGGCAGTGCTTCTTGTGCGCGTGTCAGCGTGAATATCGCCAACATCGACAGTACTAAGGTTAATCTCATTTTACAATTCATAAATTTTATTCTGTTTTTTGGTTTTTCTTTATGTAGTCCTCTATAATCTGTTGTCCTTTTGTGGTGGAAACGCCTCTGAGGTAGGCGAGGATGAAGGTGTCGCTCATCTGCTCAATGCTGTAGTGGTCGAACAGTGTGGTGGTTGTTATGAACTTTACGCTGTCCTTTACAATGTAGAGCAGTACTTCGAAATTGGTGTCTTCGCGGAAGATACCCTCTTTTATTCCGCTCTCGAGCCATGCTCTCACCTTGTGCTCGTTCTTGCGCGAGTGTCGTTGGTCCTCTTCTATCAATTTGGGATATTTTTCCAGTTCGCGGAAGTAATTTTTGTTGACCGATTTAATCTGTTTCAGATAGAGGTAGTAGAGCGACAGTATCACCTCCATGGTGTCGTGGGAGTTGCGTATGATTTCCTTCGCCCTTTCCACGGTGCGTGCCTGCCCATATTTTATTCCCTCGTAGAGCAGTTCCTCCTTGTTGTCGAAGTGCTTGTAGAGCGTGCGTTTGGAAATGCCAAGGGCGGTGGCGATGTCGTCCATCTTCACCTCCTTTATTCCATGTTTGTGGAATAGCTCGTTGGCTTTCGTTATAATGCTTATGTGAAGGTCGTTCTTCTCGCAGTTTGCACTCATGTTACTCTACTCTAATTCGGGTGCAAAGTTAGCATGAAAACTTTTTCGCTCCAAAAAGTTTCCATACTAATTACAGAAAAAAATCTTTAATTTAATTTTTTTTAAAAATAACAGACATTGCCACTGTGTTTCCGGACATTTTATTTCGTCAATAGAGCATTCCGGGCGTGGCTTGAAGGGCGTTCGACGGGGTGTTATTTGAATTTTATTGTAAAGATGGTATGGCGCTTCTCGGGATAGCTCTCTGCAAGCAAATCTCCGCTATGCAACCTCATTATTTGGCGGCTCAGGCACAATCCGATGCCGTTGCCATGTTCCTTGGTGCTGTAGAATGGGAGGAATATATCCTCTATGCGGTTATGGGCAATGCCGTCGCCGTTGTCGGTGACGGTTATTTGCGGGCTGTTTTCGCATAGCGTGGCACGCAATATCACGTGTCCCTCTTCCTGTGCCGCTGCCGATTCTATTGCATTGCGCAGAAGGTTGTTCAGCACGATGCGTATTCCAGATGGGTCGGCATATATTTCAATGTCGGAGTAGTGTATGGTCAGTTTCACGTTCGCCGCTTCGTTTTCGAAAAGCTTAAACATTTCGCCGAACAGTTCGGGTATGGATATTTTGCTTGGAGCGGGTGGCGGCAAGTGGGTGAGTGTGTGGTATGAGTCGAGGAAATTTTTTATGCTTTTGCTTTGGTTATTTATTATTGTCATGCCCTCTTTTATATCATCCTGTTCTATGGGTGCGCTGCTGCTTATGTAGTAATCGGACAGCGTGACGATGGGGGTGACGGTATTCCTTATTTCGTGGGTTATTATACGCAGAATGCGGTCGTAGTATATTTTCTTTGTCTCGATGGTGCGTTCATTTTCGTGGTATTTGACCAATATTTCGTTCATGTTGTCGTACATTTCTTGCAACATGCTGTCGTTGATATTTGGCATTCTTATCATGCGTTCGTTGCAGCGTATCGACATCAGAAACATTTTCACCTGCCTGATGGGGTAGTGTATGAGCCGTATGGTGTGTACAACGAGCATCACCAATATGAATATGGGTATCGACAGCCATAGCAGGTCAGTGGCTTGCGTCGCCATGACGGTAATTACCACCGTGTCGAGGATGATGGCAGCAATGTATAGTGCAAGACGTATGTGGTAGTAGCTATAGGCCATATTTTTCTATCTTGTTGTATAGTGTGCGACGCGATATTCCAAGGATTTCGGCGCTTTTTGTGATGTTGCGTCCAGTCTCTTTCAGCACTTTGGCAAGCCTCTCTTTTTCTATCTCTTTGAGCGTGGGTGTCTCCTCGGGTTTCTCTTGCGAGCCTCTATTTTTTTCTATGGCCGTTACAATTTTTTCTATCAGTTCGCGGTTGTCCCACGGCTTGGTAACAAAATCGTCGGCGCCCTGTTTCATGGCGCGGACTGCTATGTCGATGTCGCCGAAGGCTGTCATCAGTATCACAGCCGGTGCATTGGGACGTTGCTTGATGGTGTCGAGCCAGTAGAGCCCCTCTTCGCAGTCGAGACGGCCTTTGCCGAAGTTCATGTCCAGCAGTATGGCATCGACGTCGCCGCCGGCAAGTATGGCCGATACGAGGTTGGGATGCGATATGGTGCCTACAACGGCAAATTCTTTCTTCAGTATCAGTTTCAGCGTCTGAAGCAGTGTTTCGTTGTCGTCAATGGCAAGAATGTGATAGTTATACATGTGCGGGCTTTTATTGTATCGCGAAAATAACACGAAATAGGAATATAATGGAGCGTTTTCGATGTTTTTTTGTGTATAGTGTGCAAATATTGCACACCTCTCTATCCATGCCTCGTTGGCAGGGCGTAAATAGTGCCTTTTGGGCAAGTGTGCACTATTTGCACAAAATCGATGCAAAAAGCGCGAATTCCACGAATTTGCTTAAAAATGCATTTTTTCCTTATTTCCTTTGTCGCAGTAAAAGCAAAACCCATGAGAAAATTAACAGTAACAATCATCCTTATTCTTTCTGCATGCATGGCGGTGTGTGCCCACGAGGCAGACCTCTCTTCGCCAATGACATTGCAGGAGTGTCTTGTCTATGCTCGCGACCACTCGTCGGTGAATTTGCAGAACCGATACAGCTACGAGCAGCAGCGCATAGCGCTACAGAACAGCGCCATGCAGTTCCTTCCCTATATAAGCGCGTCGGCAAATGCCAACATCAGTTTCGGTCGTGGCATCGACCCCGAAACAAATACCTATGGCACCAAACAGACCTTGGGATCGAGCTTTGGTCTTTCAATGTCGTTGCCACTCTTCGACGGCCTTGTCAATGTGAATAATTACAAAATGAACCGTAGCTATGTGCGCACATCGCAGACAACAGCCCAGATGGAGGCCGACGAGGTGTCGCTCGCAGTCATCAAGGCATTCTACAACGTAGTATATTGCAAGGAGCTTGTTCTACAGGTGCAGCTGTCGCTGGAGGTTGCACGCGAAAACCTGCGCCAGACACGTAGGCAGGAGCAGTTGGGTAGCAAATCGCGAGCCGATGTCGATGAAATGTCTGCTACAGTCGCCGACAACGAATACCAGCTTGTCAATCAGCAAAATCTGTTGGATATGGCCCGGCTCGACCTCAAGGCTGCAATGTCGTGGCCTGCCGAGCGACCGATAGAGATTGATGGCCGTTTGCAGGAGGTGGGCGATGAGGATGCCTTCAGCTGCGACATCAATCTACTGGAACTGCCAAGGGCAAGGATAGCCGGCGAAAAACTGCATCAGCGGAAACTGGCCGTACGCATTGCTCGCGGAAATTTCATTCCCTCGATATCGCTCTCGGCAGGAATGTCAACATCGTATTACAAGACACTGAACATGCACTACGATGCAGCGCCTTTCCACCGTCAGTTCAAAGACAACATCGGAAAGTCCATAAGCACCGGAATTTCCATTCCCATCTTCGGTCGATTGAGCAAGTACAACAGCCTTCGCACCAGCAAGCTGAACTATAAGATTGAGCAGGCGGCATACGACGAAACCATGCGCAACCTTACGACCGAAATGATGAAACTGGTGATGAACCTTCAGGGGGCACGCAAGGAGTACCTCTCGTCCATCAGCCGACTGACCGCGGTAGAGAGCGCCCATGCCGCCATTCAACGCAAATATGAGCTTGGCAAAATTTCGGCGCTCGAACTATCGACCAGCAGTTCGCGACTAGCACAGGCACGTGCCACGCTCACAGGTAAGCACATACAGCTGCTCATACAAAAAATACAATATGATTATTACAACGGTAAACCATATATAAAAGAATAGATTATGGATAAGATAATTGAACAGAAAAAGGGGCTTAAAAAAAGGCATGTACCCTTTATTATCGGTGGTGTTTTATTATTATTTCTTTTCGGGTGGATGCTCTTTGGCGACCACAGCAGCAAAATGCGCATCGATAGCAAGAATATACTCATCAGTAAGGTGGAGCAGGGTAGTTTCAACGACTACATCCGCATCAACGGACAGGTGCAACCGGCAACGGTGGTACAGGTGTCTGCCCTCGAAAGTGGTATTGTCGATTACAAGCCGGTGAAGGAGGGAGCTATGGTCAAGCGCGGCGATGTTATCCTTGTACTGCGCAACCCCAACCTGGCCCAAGAGACGCTGAATAGCGAGTCGCAGCTTGCCGAACGGCAGAATATGTTGCGCGACACCGAGATTAACATGGAGAAGGACAAGCTATCCATGCAGCAGTCGCGCCTGAGCGCAATCACCGATGCCAATCGCACTCGTCGAGCCTACGAGCAGATAAAGACCCTCTACGACGAGGGGCTCTCCTCGCGCGAGGAGTATCTGCGCGCCAAAGAGGATTACGAGCTTGCTCAGAGCCAGCTCAATCTGCTCATCGAGCGTCTGCACCAGGATTCCCTCTATCGCAGCGTGCAGCTATCCAAAATGCAAGAGAGCCTTAATAATATGCAGGAGAACCTGCTGCTCGTGCGCCAGCGTGCCGACAACCTGAAGGTGAAGGCCCCATACGACGGCCAGTTGGGTAGCTTCACTGCCGAGCTTGGTCAGAATATAGGTGCCGGCATGTTGATAGGACAGATAAACGTCCTTGGCGAATATAAGATAGTGGTTAATATAGACGAACGCTACATCGACCGCATAACAGCGGGCTTGCCGGGCACATTCGAGCGACAGGGAGTGGAGTACGCCGTACAGGTGAGCACCGTCTATCCCGAGGTGCGCAACGGGCAGTTCCGTGCCGACCTCACCTTCACCCAAGAAGTGCCCGATAATATTCGCGTAGGTCAGACATATTATATAAATTTGGAGCTTGGCGAGCCCACTCCGGCATTGCTCATCCCAAGGGGCAGCTTCTTTGGCGTCACCGGTGGAAAATGGCTCTTCGTGGTGTCGCCCGATGGCAGCGAGGCAGTGCGACGCGAAATAAAGATAGGTCGCCAGAACCCGCAATATTATGAGGTGCTCGAAGGCTTGTCGCCCGGCGAGAGCGTGGTTACTTCGGGTTACGACAGCTTCGGCAGTTCAGAAAAATTATTATTGAAATAAAATTTAAAAAATACGATTATGAAACTAAGTACAGAAAATTTGGAAAAGGTGTTCCGTACGGAACTTGTGGAAACAGTTGCACTAAACGGTGTTTCGATAAATGTGAACGATGGCGAATTTGTGGCAATCATGGGCCCGTCGGGTTGTGGAAAATCCACACTGCTCAACATTTTGGGGCTGCTCGACAACCCCTCGGAAGGCAGTTACAAGATAGACGATGTAGAAGTCGGCGGACTGAAAGAGAAGGAGCGCACTGCCTATCGTCGCGGAAAGATTGGCTTCGTGTTCCAGTCGTTCAACCTCATCGAGGAGATGACGGTGGAAGAGAATATAGCTCTGCCTCTGACCTACCTGAACTATTCGTCAGCCGAGCGCAAGAAGATGGTCGAAGAGGTTATGCTCAGCCTGAACATCGCCCATCGTGCAAAGCATTTTCCCAACCAGTTGTCGGGTGGTCAGCAGCAGCGTGTGGCAATTGCCCGCGCGGTGGTTACAAACCCCGGTCTTATCCTTGCAGACGAGCCTACGGGTAACCTCGACTCGAAGAACGGTAGCGATGTAATGGCTATCCTCTCCGAACTGAACCGACAGGGCACTACCATTGTGATGGTTACCCACTCCAAGAGGGATGCAAAGTATGCCAACCGTGTGATTAACCTCTTCGACGGTCTTGTTGTGGATACGCTTGAGGACCGCATGTAGTATTTTATAAACAATCATACAATGATACGTAATTTTATAAATACACTCAAGCGTTACAAGCTATCCTCGGCATTGAATATAGTAGGGCTTGCCATAGCGATAGCCGCATCGTATATCCTGTTTGTGCAATCGACCTACGAGCTTGGCTACAACAAGAATATAAAAGATGCCGACCGCCTTTTCCGCATGGAGCAGAACTTTTATGCCGTAGGCAGCGATTACTCGGCACACTGGAGCGCTCCGCTTGCAAGAGTGCTGCTTGATGGCAATCCCGCTGTGGAGGCCTATCACTTCGGGTATATTCATGGCTCACTTGTTGACCACTGCTTTGAAAAGACGCCCGAAGCGCCATCGCTGAAACTCATCGGACTGGAATTTACAATGGAGGCTTTCAATGCGCTCGGCTTCGAACTTGTCGAGGGCGATTTTGAACCTGTGAGCAAGCGCATGGCCATTGCCTTCAGCCGTCTGACAGCCGAAAAATATGATATAAAGGTTGGCGACCACGTTTCGTGGGGCGGCACATATAATCCTTCTGCGGCGATGCCTGTTGCTGCCATCTTCGAGGATTTTCCCGAAAATTGCGACCTTGCAGGGTTGCAGGCTGCCTACGGCGACTATTGGGACAAAATATCGAACAACGACGGAAGCAATTGGAACAATCCCTGTTATGTGAAATTGAACAGCGCCGACGATGTTGAGGCCTTCTACGACTTTGCATGGCAACGTTTGATGGAGGATGAAGGCTCCAAAGAGCAGTTGGAACAGTGGGGTATCACCCGCGAGACTCTTTACAAGAAATTGCGCCTTACACCCTTTACCGAAACATATTTTGCATCGGGAGTGTCGGGCAGCGACCTTGCAACCGGCAACCGCATTGCCGTATATACAATGCTGACGATGGCAATCTTGGTGCTGGTGCTTGCATTCATCAACTTCTTCAATTTCTATGTAGCGCTTGTCCCCAAACGCATACGCAGCATAAACACGCAGAAGATTATGGGTGCATACACCGCTACGCTCCGCGCGGGTATTCTGATAGAGTCGTTGCTGATGTCTCTTGTAGCAGTGGCAGTGGCTGCCTTGCTGGTGCGCATCGCAGCGTTGTGCGGCATTGAACAGTTACTCGCTACCACCACCCTCGATTTTGGCAATCATCAGGCGCTTGCGGCATGCATGGTGTGTGCAGTGCTACTGTTTGCTGTGATTACGGCACTTTACCCCGCTTGGTATCTGACCTCCTTTTCGCCTGCATTTGTGCTGAAGGGCAGTTTCGGTGCAAGCACTTCGGGCAGGCTGTTGCGCAACGCACTCATCGGAGTGCAGTTTGTGGTGGCATTTATCTTCATCATCGTCGCATCGTTCATCTACTTGCAGTACCGCTTCATGCAGACTTATGACATGGGATTCGAAAAGGAGAATGTGATTGCTTTCAATCTTGGACAAGTAAGCTACAACCACACGCTGGCGGACAAGCGCGAGACGGTGCGCTCGGCATTCATGAGCAACCCCGATATTTTGGACGTTACTTTCGGTTACGAGGATATTGTCCGAGTAGGTGGAATGTCGTGGGGACGCAAATTCAGGGACAAAGAGAATATTCAGTTCAAGGTCTATCCTGTGCACTACAATTTCCTTAAGACAATGGGTATCGACATTGTAGAGGGACGCGACTTCACTGCTGACGATGCACGCAGCGGCAACCGCTACATTTTCAACAAGGCGGCGAAAGAGAAGTATGGACTCTGCGTAGGCGAAATTGTGCCCGGAACGCACAATGGCGAGGCATCGGAGGTGGTAGGCATCTGCGAGGACTTCAATTACCGTCCTCTTCACTACCCGATAGAGCCGTATGCCTTCTACATATTCCCACCGCACGACGAATGGCGAGGTTGTACCAATCTTTACATAAAGATGCGCCCCGGAAGTTCGTTTGCCGAGGTACTGCAGTTCATCAAGGACGAGACAATGAAACTGAATCCTAAACTGACGGCATTTAACGTAGAGCCGATACTCTTCGAACAGCAGTTGGAAAATGCCTTCTACCGTAAGGAGTATGATCAGTTTGTGGTAATTTCGCTCTTCTCGCTACTGTCGATTGTGATTGCTCTGCTTGGTGTGTTCGGCCTCGTATTTTTTGAGACTGAGTATCGCCGCAGCGAAATTGCCATCCGTCGCGTGAACGGTGCATTGGTAAGTGATATTCTGATGCTCTTCAGTGGTCGTTTCGTCAAGATGCTTGTGGTCTGCTTTGCCATTGCTGTGCCCATAGCCACATATTTCATGACAACGTGGTTGCAGGAATTTGCCTACAAGGCTCCGCTCCATCTGTGGGTGTATGCTGTTGCGTTCCTTGCCGTTGCATTGTTGGTTGTGGCAGTGGTTGTAACAAGTTCGTGGCGTGTAGTTACTCAGAATCCTGTAGAGGTTATCAATAGAGTACAGTAATTTTAGGAACAACAATTTAATAACATGAAAGCACTAAGAAATTTGTATATAACTCTGCGCAGTATGCCTGTCGTAACGGGGTTGAACATCTTTGGCCTTGCCGTTGCAATTTCTGTAGCATATATGATATTTGTGCAAGTGAACCATGAACTTAGCTTCAATAAGGGGATAAAGGATGCCGACCGAACTGCTTTAATCATTAGCGACGGCGATTTTATGGGCGAGCGAACCATCCACACCAATATGTCGCGTGGCGCGGTGGAATTTATACGCAACAGCGTGCCTATGGTCGAAAAGGTGGGCTCTATAAATATTCTCGGCGACCGACGCGGCGGTTGCACCGAGGACAATCCCGAAGGCTTTCTGTTCAATGTCAGCAATATTCTCTATCCTGCTACTACATTGGAAATGTTCGGATTCGAACTTGTAGAGGGCGACACTGCCTCACTCGCCACATACGGCAATATGGCTGTCAGCGAAAGCTTTGCCCGCCGCCACAATCTGAAACTCGGTTCGCGTATAGGCCACACATACAACGAGGATATTCCTATCTTCAGCGAGGCATACTGGAAGGGAACGGTAACGGCCATCTACCGCGACTTCCCTGAAAATTGCGACCTTGCGACACTCGATGCCATCGGCAATTTCGACAGAAATGATATTAGCGACTGGAGCAATTGGAATTTCCAAGTCTATGTAAAACTTGCAGACGGCTACACATTTGCCCAATTTGACAGCACACTGACGAAACTCTTTGTCGAGGAACAGGCGAGAATCAAACGCGACGGCGATCCCAAACGCTATTTTACCGTTCCGGTAAGTGAACTTTACTACAATCAGCCGGCAGAAATAAAGTATAGCCATCCATCGTCGAAGGGCGACCTTTCAACCACTCTGTCGCTTGCCGCCATTGCTGTGGTGCTGCTGTTGGTGGCATTCATCAACTACTTGAACTTTGTGATGTCGCTTATCCCCATGCGTACACGAAGTGTGAATACACAACGCATAATGGGTGCGTCGGTCGAGTCGTTGCGCCTTGATTTTATCGCCGAGTCATTCCTCTTTCTGTTGGCGGCTGTGGTGCCGGCGCTCTTCATTGTTGCTGCTGTCGGCAAAAGCGGCCTTTCGTCGCTCTTTATAACATCGGTGGATATCGCGGAGCATTGGGGCATAATGCTCGGAATAATTGTGGCAGGTGTGCTGCTGTCGCTGCTCGTTTCGCTCTATCCGGCGTTCTACATCACCTCCTTCTCGCCCGCATTTGCACTGAACGGCAATTTCGGACGTGGCAGAAAGGGCATCGCACTGCGTACACTGCTCATAGGAGTGCAGTTCTTCGTATGCTTCGTGCTTATAGTGGCGGCTCTTTTCATCTGGTTGCAGAACCGCTATCTGATGTCGGCAGACATGGGATTCAACCGCGAGCATCTGCTCACTGTGGAACTTCCGCAGAAGCAATATTTCCTTGAGGGGCAGACTCCACGCGACGAACTTGCCGACAAATTGATGCAGGGCGGTTATGTGAAGGATGTCGCCTTCTCCAACGGCGACTTCATAGCCAACCGTCGCTGGACGGTGGGACGCACCATCAACGGCCCGCTACCCGAAAATGTGAGCAGGGATATTAACTTCTCACCGTTTCAGGTGTCGTGGAATTTCCTGCAGGTGATGGGCGTCGATGTTGTCGATGGGCGAGGCTTCTTGCCCGAAGATGTGCAGAGTGCCTGTGGCGGGCTTGTCTTTACCGAGGCTGCAAAGGCGCAGTATCATTTGACGACCGACAATAGCGTCGCTCCGCGAGGAATGGATGTCCCCATCGTAGGTTTCTGCCGCAATGTGAATGCACGCTCGCTGCACGAACAACAGGGTGCCTTTGCCTTCTATTGCATGGGGCAGGACGAAATGGGAGTACCGGGCAAGAAGTTTTATGCCATGCGCAACCTCTACATACGCCTTGTGGCAGGTGCGGATGTAGCAGAGGCAGTGGAGCATATAAGAAAGTGTATAGTGGATTATTTCCCCGGCATTGCGCCTGCATCGTTCGATGTGGAGTTTTTCGACGATGTGCTGCGCCGTCAGTACGAGAGGGAACAGCGCCTTGCTATGATGGTGGGACTGTTTGCAGCGGTGGTGATAATCGTGTCGCTCATGGGATTGTTCGCGGCAGTGCTGTTCGAGGTGAAATTCATGGAGCGAGAGATTGCCCTGCGTCGTGTGAACGGTGCCATGACAACCGACATATTCATGATGATAAATTGGAAATATATTAAAATCCTTATAATAAGTTATGTGTTTGCCACGCCCTTGTCCTGCCTGTTCGTAAACGGTTGGTTGCAGTCGTTTGCCTATAGGGTGGACCTCTATTGGTGGGTATTCCTGTTGTCGTTCATAGCTGTTATTGCAGTTGCACTCTCTGTGGTAACCTTTACAGCGTGGCGGGTGGTGAACCGCAACCCGATAGATGTTCTTGGCAAGGGAGATTGAGAAACCGTTTTTCAATACAAAGGCCGATGCTGCCGCTTCGTCGTGAGACGCAGCGGCAGCATTGGCTTTATATCCAGCTCCCTATCTACCGGGGAATGTAATGGTGAATCGTGTCAGGCCGTCGTTGTCGGTCTGTAGTGTGAAGTGGCAACCGTGGCTGCTTAGTATTTCGCGGGTGAAGATAAGGCCTATTCCCTGTCCACCGACCTTGGTGGTGAAGAAGGGGCTGAAGAGGTTGCGCTCGACCTCTTTATCTATGCCGCGACCGTTGTCGGTTATTATTATCTGCGAGGGCGAGGGGAGGGTGGTGATGCTTATCTCGCCGTTCTGCTCGATGCTCTCCACCGAGTTCTTTATTACGTTTACAAGCACCTGTTCGAGCAGCGTGGCATCTATGTTGGCGGGTACGGGCTCGGCCGATAGTGCCATTTTCAGTGTGATGTCGTGCTCGCGGCACATGTTTTCCATGAACAGCTTGCATCGTTCTATGCAGTCGTTCAGGTCGCTCTCTTTCAGTATGGGCTTGGGGATTTTCACCACGTCGGCGAATCGGGTGATGAAACGGCTCATGCTGTAGCCGCGCTCTTCGCACACCTCCATCACCTTGCACAGTTCCTCGGCATCGCTCTGCATTGTTTCGGGCGTCATGGTGCGCAGCGCCTCGCTTGCCGAGTCGAGCGTCGATGTTATTCCGCCCATGGTGTTGTTCACCTCGTGGGCAATCATGCGTATCACTTTTTCGTAGGCACTCTTTTCGGCGCGATGCAGCTCCTCGGTCATGGGTTCTATGAGCACGAAGGGATGGGCGAATCCTCTGTCGCGGAACGACAGACGCGAGCAGTTATAGACCTCTGTTCCGTTGAGCCTTATGGTCTGCGATTTTTCGTCGTCAATCTTGGCTATCTCTTCGGCCAGTCGGGAGCCCACCGTTTGCAGTTGCTTACCAATGGCCTCGTCGCCTGCTGCCAGGAATTTTTTTGCCGAGGGGTTCATGGTTGTTATCTTGCCATCGAAATCGAGGATTATCACTCCCATTGGCGAGGCGTTGATGAGCAGGTCGAGGAAGTGGTTCTGCTCCCTGAGGCGCAGGCGCTCGTTCTTCATCTGCTTCATCATGCGGTTGAAGATGGCTACAATGCGGTCGGCCTCGCGTTGTCCCACGGGCGACAGCTGGCTGCTGAAATCCTGTTCGTGCAGCAGCTCCATACCGTCCGAAATGCTCTTCATGGGCTTCACCACCTTGCGATAGAAGTAGAAAAGGAAGACGATGCATGCCAATGTGAGTGCTTCGGTCAGATAGAATATTGCGCCGCTATGCTGGGGCGTTTGCACTATGAGCAACACCCACACTGCTATAAGCAGCGATACGAGAATGAGGAACAGGGTACGCAGTCGCATGGGCGGGTGTTGTAGTTTTAGTTATATTTTATTCCGTATTTATCCAGTCGGCGGTAGAGGGCCTGGCGGCTTATGCCCAACGTGGTTGCCACTTGGGTCAGGTTGCCGTCATATTTTTCCATGGTCTTTTTTATTGTCTGATATTCTATCTCGTCCAGGGTGTGCCCGTCGGTGTTCATGTCGCCGGTGGTCATGCTGCCACTCAGATTGTACTGCGATTCGAAGTCGGCTGCCGTCAGCAGTTTGTTGCCGCTGATGAGTATGGTGCGCTCGACAAGGTTTTTCAGCTCGCGTATATTGCCGGTGTAGGGCAGGCGGCTCAGGTATTGCAACGCGTCGGCCGAGAACTCCACGCTGTCGCCCTTGCTCTGATGTGCAAGCTGCGATGCGAAGTGCTTGGCTAGCAGGGGGATGTCCTCGCGCCTTTCGCGCAGGGCGGGCAGGTGTATATTTATCAGATTTATTCTCCAAAAAAGGTCTTCGCGGAAGGTGTGCTCTTTCACCATCTGCTGTAAATCGACGTTGGTGGCGCTCACCACGCGTATATCCACCTTACGCGGACGGCTGTCGCCCAGCACCTCGAAGGTCTGCTCCTGTAGCACGCGCAGTAGTTTCACCTGGCAACTGATGTCCAGTTCGCCTATCTCGTCGAGGAAGATGGTGCCGCGGTGTGCCATTTCGAAGCGGCCCATCCTGTCGCTGGTGGCGTCGGTGAAGGCTCCGCGTTTGTGACCGAACATCTCGCTCTCGAAAAGCGACTGCGATATGCCTCCGAGGTTCACCTTCACGAACGGATTGTCGCGACGGCTGCTGTTGCGGTGCAGCGCCTCGGCAATAAGCTCCTTGCCAGTGCCGCTCTCGCCGGTGATGAGCACCGAGGCGTTGGTGTCGGCTATGCGCTCTATGGTGGCGAGTATATTGCTCAGTTCCTTGCTCTTGCCTATGATGTTGCTGCGGTCGAAGTGGTTGGGGTTGCTCTTTTTCTCCTCCTCGGCTTTTCGCTTTTTGCCGGTGAGCTCAAGGGCGGTTTCTATACGTTGCATCAGTGCCATGTTGTTCCATGGCTTGGTGATGAAGTCGAACGCGCCGGCCTGCATGCCTTTGACGGCAAGGTCGATACTTCCCCACGCGGTCATCAGTATCACTGGGGTGTCGGGGCAGAATACCTTGACCTCTTTCAGCAGATAGATGCCCTCCTCGCCGCTGGTGGTGAGGGTGAAATTCATATCCATGAGTATAAGGTCGGGCTCTGTGCCGCGAACTATCTCTATAGCCTCCTTGGGCGAGGCTGCCGTCTCCACTTCGTATCGTGCTCGCTTGAGCATGAAGCCGAGGCTGCTGCGTATTGCGCTGTCGTCGTCTATTATCAGTATCATGGTTACAAATTTACTGTTTATTTTATAGACTGCTTCTATTTATCGTCATTTATTTTATTCCTTCAGTGCGTCGGCGGGGCTGCTCTTTACCGATGCGGCAACGGGCAGGCTTGCTCCTACAGCGCACACCGCCATTATGAACAGGTAGCTTATGCCGCTTACGATGAGGAAGTGGGGCACGGGCTTGTTGTACCATGCGAGGGTTTCACCTATGGGCTTAAAGCCGTTGCCATGGAAGCCTATAGGCTCGGCAAAGCCGCTTATGTATATATAGTGTATGAGTAGGGGCATTGCAAACGCAAAGGCTATGGTGGCAAGTATTGTCGCCTCGGTTACGAACTGCCCTACGATGGTGGCACGGGTGGCGCCCACGCTCTGCATGATGCCTATCTCCTGGCGGCGGGCAACGGCTCGTACCCAAAATGTGCCGATGATTCCCAACAGCGCGCATAGCAGTGCAAACGACGAGAGGATGATGTTTTTGCGATATTTATTTGTTATTCCTTGCATCTTCTCATATTGTTTTATCTTCTCGGCGTGCGAAGTGATGGTGTGGCAATAGATATTTCCTCCTCTCAGTGTGGGCATAATCTCGTTGCGGAATTTTTTTTCAAATTCGTCCTTGTCAGTCCCTTTCTTCACCTTAATATGCAGGTCGTAGTTCGCAAGAATTATTTGGGGTAAACGGGGCGATAATCTGTCGGGGAAAACAGCCGATGCATCGGGGTCGTGATATGTATGAACCTGAACATCCTTAAATATTCCTTTTACGGTATATTTTATTTTATGATTCGAATAATTATTCTCTTGTTCTATTTCCTTGCCTATTGCGTTGTCTGTTCCGAATAGCTCTTTGGCAAGGCTTTCCGAAATATAGATGCAGTCCCAGCCTCTCTCTATTTCTATGATTTTATTTGTGCGTGCATCTGCGATGCCGTATGTGGCAAAGAAATTACTGTTTTCGGTTTCGTAGCAACTGAAATATTTTATAGTGGTTTCTGTTTTTTTGTTGTCGGCGCGCATGGTGCTGTCGATGATATAATTGTTGTATGAAGCAGTATTGCCACCCGGGAAACCGTGCAACAGGGCGTAGCTCTCCACTTCGGGCAGCGACTCAATCTGTTGCAGCATTTGTATGAATTTTTCTCCCGCTTCTTGGTTGCTGTACCCCTCGAAGCGTGTGTCGTGCTTGCGGCTTTTTTCTTTGTATCTTTCAAGGTCTATTATATATACGTCCTCGGCGTCGTAGCCTTTGTCTATGTTGTTGCGGCTAGTGATGTTGAACAGCGGGTCGATGGCGAGCCATATGCATATGCTCACTACGAACAGTTCAAGGAATATCCATGCGTTTTCTTTGCGCTCGTTCCATATCTGGTGCAGGATTTTTGTTATCATGGGTGGGTATGTTTATCTTTTATGATACAGTGATTCTATAATGTTTCTCTTCAGCGCAAGCAGGGTAGGCACAAGCGCCGAAGCGATGTTTAGTAGCAATGCGAGTAGCAACACCGATGCAATAACTGTGGGGTTGAAAAGCATTTCCAGTGTTATTCCCCTGGCTATGGTGTCGTTGCTTATTTCTTCGTCTAAAAGGGTTACTATCCAATCACAATTTTTATATACGATTATGTAGGTAAGTATAAACCCGATGATTGCTCCTATGGCAGTGAAGAGCATGTTTTCGTACAGCACCTGCGTTATTATCTGCCTGTTTGTAGCACCGTAGGCCTTGCGTACACCTATTTCGGCCAGGCGGCTGTTCATGCGCGTGGATATCAGGCCGCAAAGGTTCAGCGCGGGGATTAACAGGAAGGCAAGCAGCAGATAGATATACTCCAGTATGGCTGTGAACAGGTTGCTGTCGTGTTTCACATCCATTGCCTTTTGCCAGTACTCGTAGATATTTATTTCTATTTTATTTTTGGTCGCGCCATTCTGTTGTAATATTCTTTTATATATCTCTTCAACCTCTTTTTTTATGGAGTCGCTTTGTTCGGCTGTCTCGGCAAGGGCGTACATGCATGTATGCCCACCGCTTATTATTTCGTTGGCATCTATATTGTAGAATTTATCTTCGTCGAAGTATCGCGCGTGATGTATGGATACGAATATATTGCCGGCCGATGGGGTATTTGTAAGGCATGTGCGCTGGTCTTCTACCACTCCCACTATGCTGTAACTGTCTGTATCAATGTATATGTGTCGTCCTACAACCTTTGTGGTTGCAAACAGCTTCTTGGCAAGCGAGGCGGTGATGACTGCTACGGGGCTATGTTCCTCCTCTTTGGTGAAAGGGCGTCCCTGCACGAAGCGGAAATTGAATAACTGCCAATAACCGCAATCGACGTAGGCCGGCAGTTCGAATATTGTGGTGGTGCTGTTGTCGGACGATATTTCGCATATATGCTCAAGGGTGCTGTATAGCCCCTCTTCGCGTACTCCGACCTTTTTCAATAGCTTCGATTCCTGCTTCAACTGTTCTATGCATTTCAGCTTAGGGTAATCTATTCTGCCGCTTCCGTTTTCATTGCGTTCAATGATTTCTGAAAATATGAGCAATCGGTTGCGCTGCTCTTCGGGGTAGAGCGGCCCCAGTTTTATGTATAGTATGACGAAAATGGTCATGGCCATTGCTATGCTTGCGGCTGTTCCTGCGATGTATATGCCAGTGAACAGTCGCTGCTGCTTCATCATTGTCCATGCTTGGCGAAAAAATTGTCTTATCATGGTTGGTTGTGGGTGTCTTGCCCTTTATATAATTGTTACAAATATCACGAATTATTTTTACTTCGTTTAATTATTTTCTCGAAATCTGCATCGATGTTTGTGTTGCGCTCCCAGTCCCATAGGGTGATGCTGCGTATCTTGTAATAGTAGTACCAATAGTACATAAGCTCGGAAATGTGGTTGCGGCGTGCCTGGTCCTTGCTCACCTGGGCATCGTTCAGGTCGAGGGTGCTTATCTTGCCTATGATGAAGGTCTCGACGTTTGTCATGTAGCGTCGGCGGGCGATGGTGTCGGCCTCTTGTGCTATTTCGAGCTGCGTGCGCTGGTTGTTGAACTGCTCGACAAGGATGAACAAGTTCTGTTTGAAGTTGAGCATCTCCTGTTCAATGCGGCTGGCGGTTATCTCGCGGTAGCTCTCGGCCATGCGCAGTCGGCCGCGGCGTTTGCCCCAGTCGATAAGTGGTATTTGAAGCCCAACTTGCACATATTGGTTGTCGTTCAGACGGTCGTAGGCTGGTTCAATGTCGCGATCGACGCCGCTCAATCCCACCTGTGCGGTCAGGTTTATCTGTCGCAGGTTGCCCTTGGCGCTGGCTACGTCGTAGTCGGCTTGCAGGCGACGGCGTTCAAGGTTTTTTGTGATGGAATTGTTTTCCAATGCCTTCTGAAGGACGTCGTCGTATATCAGTGCGATGGGCGAGAGCGTGTCGGGCTGCATGGGCTCTATCTCGCTATTCTCGTCGAGTGCAAGGAAGGAGCGCAGGGTGAACATGGCGCTCTTCATGTTGCTTTCATTCTCGGTGAGGGTGCTGCGGGCGTTCAGTGTGTTCAGGCGCAGCTGCAACAGGTCGTTGTCGCTTATCTTGCCCATGTCGTGCTTGGTGCGTGCCACCTCGTAGAGCTTTTCGGCGTTGTTGAGGTTTTGTCGGGCGATGCTCACATTCTCTTTGGCCAGCAGCAGGTTGAAAAAATAGTTGATGGCGCTCATGGTCACCTGTTCGGTGGCAGTCAGGAAGTTGGCCTTGGCCTCGGCATAGCGTATGGGCTCTATGCGGCGGTTCCACTTGGTGCTGTTCACTCCGAAGATGGGTTGGTTCAGGGTGAGGGCTATGGGGGTGCTCATGTAGCGCTGTTGCTTGTCGCCGCTAAGGGTTTTCAGGTAGTCGAGCGAGGAATTCAGCGACAGGGTTCCGCCTGTAGCCCATATATTCTGTTGCACCGACAGCTTGCCATACATCTGCATGTAGTTGTTGCGCACGAAGGTGTATGTACCATCGCTGTTCTGATAGCTGTTGTAGCTCTTGCTGTAGCTGGGCGCTGTTGCCTGGAAATTTATTTCGGGCAGAAGGCCGGCGCGATAGATGCGATACTGCCAATAGGCCGAGCGCAATTCGTCTAGGGCTACGGCGGCGTCGAGGCTCTGTGTGCGTGCCAGCAGTATGGTTTCTTCGAGGGTCAGGTGCATGACGTTGCTGTTTGCACCAATGGCGATGGTGGCAAGCAGTGTCATTACAAGGGTGGTCAGTCGTTTCATATTATATTTTTTTATTTGTATAGTATCAAAATGCGTGCCAAAGTATTATTCCCTTGTTTATTAGTGTGTTAGCTGTTTTTGTGGGTGTCCGTTTTCGGACAGTATGTTCGCTTTTGTACGGTGCTGGGGTATTTATTGCTATTATTGTTTTTTCATGTATCGCATAAAATTATTCCTCTCTTAGTGCATCGGCGGGTTGTATTCGTGTAGCGCGATAGACGGGAATCCATGTGCCAATGATGGTAATCAGCAGCATTGCCACGTAGGTGATAGCCGTCACCCATGCAAAATGGATGTAGAAATTGTTCACTCCATACTCGGGGTTGGGCGTGAAACACTCCTTGTCGAAATAGCATACACCGGGCTGGGCGAAACCTTCGGTTACCACGAAATGCAGCACAATGGGCATTGCCGTAGCAAATGCCAATGTGAGCAGAATGAGTGCTTCGGTGATGTACTGCTTCACCACACGGCTGCGCGATGCGCCCATGCTGCACATGATGCCTATGTCGCTGCGGCGGTTATCCATTCGTGTCCAGAATGTGCCAAGCATGCACAGGAATATGCAGGCGAGGGCGAAACTGCAGAAAATGAATTTCGGGCGCAGAGTGCTTGCTGCTATCTTGCTCGTTGAACTGTTTTTCAGATACTCGTCTATGCTAAGCAGCTTAATCTCCTCTATGAATTTGCCGCACTCATCCTCGTTCAACATGTTATTGAGCTTTTGCGCGAAGAGCCTCCTGTCTGTGCCCTTTTGCAGTTTCACAATTATTTTGTTGGAGAGGCTCGAATAGAACCAGTCTTCTTCTATATTTATAAGATATATTATCGATGGTAGCGGTTCCACATAATCGTTTATTTTGTAATCCTCGTACACGCCTATAATCTCGCGTTCCTCCATGGGTTTTTTGCCAATGACCTCTGTGGTGCCGTAGGTGTTTATTGCTGCCGATTTTGATACCAGTATTTGTGTCGCAGGGTTTATATTTTCGGGAAGCGTGAGCAGTTTGCCGCTGTTTGCATCCTTCAGCCCCAGGGTGTGAAGGGCATTTCTATCCCAATTCCATAGATAATGAAATGCGAGTACTACATGCATCCCTTCCTGTTTATCGGGATCGGCGTACAGGGCGTCGCTTACAGATGTGGCATTGCCGTTGAAATTGGTTGTCAGCATGGTGGTAATATGATTTTCAACCTCGGGCATCTTCTCTATCTTGTGTAGTATGTTCCTGAACACATCGAGATTATTTTCTGCGCTAACGTCGCACCTTAATTCGATAAAATATCTATCCTCCTTTTCGTAGTTGTCGGGGATGGCCTTTGTGGCATAGATAACATACAGCGGGTCGATGAGCATCCACAGAAAGACGGCTATAACAAGAAGCTCGGCAAATATCCAACTGTTTTGCCAGCGCTGGTTCCATATTTGGTGCAATATATTCTTTATCATACCTATTTCCTTTTACTGAGTGAATATACAATGCTGTGGCGCAGCGATGCCACAAGCGGAATGAATGCCGACGCTATGTTTATTGCCATGCACAGCAGCAGTGTGGCTATGAATAGCGGCACGTTGAATAGCGACGAGGTGGGCAGTTGCGGAGTGCCCATTTTTTGCGTATTATACATGCTTAGCGAAATTTGTTCTTCCGTGTCGTAAAGGTAGATTATCCACTCTTCTGTGCAGTAAACAATGGCAATGCTCAGTAGCAATCCCAACGTGCCACCTATGAGCGTGAGCAGCATATTTTCGCATAGTATATGCCCGGCGATGCTTTTGTTTGTTGCGCCGTAGGCCTTGCGCACGCCGAACTCCACCATGCGGTTCTCCATGCGCGAGAATATCATGTTGCCAAGGTTCAGTGCCGGAATCAGCAGGAAGGCGCTAATCATGATTATTATTTCGGTGAGGAATTTTCGGAGCGCATCGCTGTTGTATATCTGCTCTATGGTGGTGTTTATATTATCTATTTTGTATGCGCGTTTTTCGTTGTCGGCATTGATGCGTGTGACAAGGTTTTCAATCTCTTTTTTCAGTGCATCGCGCTCGCCGACGCTCTTTGCCGTAGCATAAATCCTGCAATTTCCCAACAGGGTATTTTCCATCTGCTTTTTATCTAGGTAGAGCTCCTCTTTGGGGCGCATGCTTATGGGTATATACATAGATGCAGATGTCTCGGGTGTGATGCTCGTAACATCCTCGACCACTCCTACGATGGTAAGGTTTTTGCCGTTGACTATTATCTGTTCTCCGGCGACCTTGGTGGTCGAGAATAGTTCGGTTGCGAGGCTGCGCGAAACGACAACCATCGGCGTCATTTTCTTCTCCTCGTCATCGTTGAATGAGCGGCCATCGATGAAATAAAAATCGAACACTCGCCAGAATGGTGCATCGACATATGCTGCGGGTCGTTTCAAGCGCTTCTTGTTGTCGCTTGTCGTTACGGGAGTGCTGAAGTCGTAGTAGCTCCCGCTTTTGCAGCATACTTCGTCTAGGTGCTTGCAGTTTTCTTTAATTAGTGTGCTAAACGCGGGCGAAAAGTGTCTTTGTGCCCATTGCTCGCTCTCCTTTTCCTTGCTGGCCAAGTTGGGGAGTATCAGCATCCTGTCGCGGTTTTCTTCGGGATAGATAGGCGCGAATTTTATGTAGAGAACAGCGAAGGTAATCATTATCATTGTTACCGACAGGGCTGTTCCGGCAATGTATATGCCGGTGAACAGCTTGTGCTGTTTCATCATCGTCCATGCTTGTCGTAGGGCTTGTTTTATCATGGTGGGGTGTGTTATTTTTTATAATATGTTTATTCCTCTTTCAGTGCATCGGCTGGTTGTATTCGTGTAGCGCGATAGACCGGAATCCATGTGCCAATGATTGTAATCAGCAGCATTGCCACGTAGGTGATAGCCGTCACCCATGCAAAATGGATATAGAAATTGTTCATTCCATACTCGGGGTTGGGCGTGAAGTTCTCCTTATCGAAATCGCACACTCCCGGCTGGGCGAAGCCTTCGGTTACCACGAAGTGCAGTACAATGGGCATTGCCGTTGTAAAGGCCAGTGTGAGCAGAATGAGTGCTTCGGTAATGTACTGCTTCACCACACGGCTGCGCGAAGCTCCCATGCTGCACATGATGCCTATGTCGCTGCGGCGGTTGTCCATGCGTGTCCAGAATGTGCCCAGCATGCACAGGAATATGCAGGCGAGGGCAAAGCTGTTTAGTATAATCTTTTGGTTGATTGTGTAGCGTGCCTCTTTCTCTATGTGTGTATCTTCTTGTAGCTCGTCGAGTGTGAGTACCTTTACCTGGAAATTGTTCTCTTTATCTATTTCGCTTACAACGCCTTCTACTTTTCGTGTGAAGTGGTCGATGTCCGTTCCCTCGGCCAGTTTCACAATCCTCTTGGAACTGTTGCTCGAAATAGAGTAGAGGCTGTTTTCCTTAAACTGTATCATCGACGGCAACGGCTCAGTGTATGTGTCCAGTTGGAAATCGTCATAGACCCCGCGGATAGTATATTTTGTGTGCGGGTCGTTGTGCATTTTGCCAATGACCTCTGTGGTTCCGAACAGTCTTATTGCCGCAAGGCGCGAAATGAAAATGTCATTGGCTGTGTTTATCTCTTTGGGTACGGTCAGCGTCTTTCCGCTGTTTGCATCCTTCAGCCCCAGTGTGGCGAACATATTTTGGTCGCCCTCCCAAATGTAGCTGTATAGCCACACGTTTATCAATGAGTCTTTCTTCTGCTCGTCGTAATATAGCTTGTCGGTGCAATGCATGGTGCTGTTGAATGCTCCAAGGTTCATGTAGGTGTCCATGCTGCTCTCCACCTCGGGCAGGCTCTTTATTGCGTGTATTATGTTGCAGTATTGGTTGTAGAGCGAGAGGTTGTTTTCTTCCTTCAGCATTTCGAAGTAATCGAAATCCAACCTTACACAATACCTGTCGCGCTTCTCATAGTTGTCGGGGATGGCCTTTGTGGCAAAAATCACATATATGGGGTCGCTTATCATCCATATGAAAATGGTGGTCAGCAACAGCACACCGAATATCAGGCTGTTGTAGCGACGTTCGTTCCATGCTTGGTGCAATATCTTTGTAATCATGGTTATCTATTTTCTTCTGTTGAGTGAATATACTATGCTGTGGCGCATTTTTGCCGCTACCGGCAACAGTGCCGATACAATGTTTATGAGCATGCACGCAACGAGTGTTGCTGCAAACAGTGTGGGATTGAATATCATCGAGAAATCTATAATCTGTTCACCCCAGTTGTCTATATCCCATATGTAGTTGCTCAATATATCTCCCGAATCGAACAGGTATAGCACCCATTTGCTTGCACCGAAAAGCACTGTGGCGCTTATGGCGAAGCCCAATATGCCGCCGACGAGTGTGAGTAGCATGTTTTCTATCAGCACTTGCGACACAATGTCCCAACGGCTTGCTCCGTAGGCGCGGCGTACGCCCATTTCCACCATGCGGTTATCCATGCGCGATAGTATCATTATGCTTAGGCACAGGGCGGGTATCAGTAGGAAGGCGGCTATTATCAGCACAATCTCTTTTATGAAATTGCGGAACGCATCGTTGCCGAAATCTGTGCGGTTGTATATGGCCTCGACGTGTGTGAATATGTCGTCGGCTATATCGTATGTGTATGGTGTGCTGCTCGCATTGTAGCGTGCAATCTTCTCGGTAATCTCCTTTTTCAGCAGCTCTTTTTCTGCTGCTTTTTTTACCGTTGCATGTATGTCGTACATTCCCGCAAGCTCCATTCTTGTGTTGTCGAACCATAGCTTGTTGCTGTTCAGTCCTAAAGGCATATATATTGCATAGGTGTTGGTTATGGCGCTTGGCGCGTCCTTTATCACTCCTATAATGGTAAGCTCCTCGCCATCGACATATATATGCTTGCCGGCAACCTTGTGGGTTGCGAACAGCTTCATGGCTGTGCTCTGTGCTATTACTGCCACACGATTGTTGCTTCGGACGTCGTGCTCGCCGAAGGGGTGCCCGTCGATGAACCTGTATGTATATATTTTCCAGAACTGCTCGTCGGTATATACGGCATATTCCTTTATTCTCTTTGTGCTTTTATCTGCCGATGCCGACAGCTTTTTAGCCTTGTTCGAACGTACGTTGCACGAGAGGTTGTCGAGGTATTTGCTATCTTCTTTTATCAGTTCGGCCAGTTTCGTCGAGCAGTTATATGCTTGTTTCGTTTCCCCCTCTGTATCGCTATATATGGTAGTGATTCTTTTTATCAGCAGTGTTTTGTCGCGGTTTTCTTCGGGATAGATGGGTGCGAATTTTATGTAGAGCACAGCGAAGGTAATCATTATCATTGTTACCGACAGGGCTGTTCCGGCAATGTATATGCCGGTGAACAGCTTGTGCTGTTTCATCATCGTCCATGCTTGTCGTAGGGCTTGTTTTATCATGGTGTGGGTGTGTTATTTTTATAATATGTTTATTCCTCTTTCAGTGCGTCGGCGGGAAGTATTCTGGTTATGCGCCATGCGGGGATTGCTGCTCCGGCTATGGCGATAATCATCAGTATGATATATGTGGTTGCTGTCACACATGTAAAGTGCAAGGGGCCTCCAAGGGTTGATGGATCGGGTTTTATTACAATGTCCATGGGGTTGGTATATCCGTTTACATGCAGATGGTGCAGCACAAAGAGCATTGCAACAGCAAAGCCAATGTTCACCAGCAATGTTGCTTCGGTAATAAACTGCCGTATGATGGTGCGTTTCGATGCGCCCACGCTGCGCATGATGCCTATTTCGCACTTGCGCGACGAGGTGCGTATCCAGAATGCGCTGAGAATGCCCAAAAACATGGCGAACAACGAGAACAACGCCATGCTTGTGTACATTGTTATTCTACCCGGCACTCCTCTCGATTCGTTTTGTCGTTCCCTCTTTGCTTTGTGCGACTCGATTCCCGTGCAATATACATTGCCGGCCTTCAGTAGGGGCATCACCTCTGCTTTGAACCTCTTTTCGAATGCCTCTTGGTCAACCTCCTTTTTCAGTCGTATGTGAATGGGTATATTTCTATATTGCGTTGGTCGTCCATCGTTGCGCTTTATCATTATCGGCCCCTGATCGGCGTAGTCCATTATTTGCATGTCCTTGAATACTCCGCTGATAGTGTAGCATATATCTCTGGAGTACATCTTTTTGCCAATGGCTTCGCTCGTTCCGCCATAATGCAGTTCGGCAAGCTTTTCGGATATATATATGTTGTTCTCGGTGTCGTCCTTGCGGGGTGTGAATATTTCGCCGGTGAATGCGTCCTTCACTCTGAATGTGGTAAAATAGTCGTAGCCTTCGATGTTGTATATTTCGTGCATATTGAATGCGAGCCCCTTTTCCTTAACCAATTTCATAAATTTCTCGTGGTCGTCGTAATATGCATCTATGCTCTCTGTGAAGTAAGGCGTTGATATAAATAGCGAATTCGCTCCTGGGTACTGGTTGTAGCCTGTAAGGCAGTAGCTCTCGACCTCGGGCAGGTTGCGCACTACATTGTACAGATTGAAATAGCTTTCGCCGCTCCTCTCTGTATCTACGTTATCGCGGCTATATCGGTTGTCGTATGGTTGGTAACTGGTGAACGATACAAGATATGTGCCGTCGAGGTTGTAGCCGTCGTCTATGCTGTCGAGGCGTACCAGTGTGAACAGCGGGTCGAACGCCACCCATAGCATGATGCTTGCGGCGATAATCTCTACTACTAACCAGCTGTTTTCGCGTCGCTCGTTGTATATTATGTGTAGTATCTTCTTTATCATGGGGCTTATCTTTTGTGGTACAACGATTGTATGATGTCTTTTCTAAGGGCCAATAACGTGGGCACAAGCGCCGAGGCTATGTTCAGCAGTGCGCTCATCAGCAGTGCGCACAGGAATATTGTGGGGTTGAGGAGCATTTCGGCGCTCAGCTGGTTGCCGGCTTCGGCTGTGTATCCAATTCCAATGTGGCTCTCTATGAGCGTGGTCATGCGGTAGCTGAATGTATATACCACCACATAGGAGAGCAGTAACCCTGCAACTGCTCCCAACAGGGTGAGTAACATGTTTTCGCATAGTACCTGCGCTAAAATCTGTCGTCCCGTGGCACCGTAGGCACGGCGCACGCCTATTTCCACCATGCGCCCTTTCATGCGCGACGATATCATTCCTCCCAGGTTCAGCGCGGGAATGAAAAGCACGGCGAGTATGATGTAGAAGTATGTTTTCAGAGCGTCCCACACGCTTTCGTCCTTCTCGAGGAAGAAGGCCGCTTGCCAGTAGTTCGTTATATCCATCTCGTAGTCGAATATCTCTTCGCTGGGCTGATAGTAACGGTTGAATATGCTTTCAATCTCGTTGAGCAGTGCCTCTCTTTTGCCATCGTGTGCCCGGGCATATAGCTTAAAGAACTTTTTGGAGTTCTTTCCATCGGTGTGAACTGGATAGCTATTTATGCTGGCAAACGGGTTATATATAGTGAGCCATATTTTTCCGTAGCTGTAGGGCGTACATCGTGTGGCATCCTGCACAACGCCTATTATGCGATAGTATCTGCCGTTCAGCTTTATCTCCTTGCCGGCGACCTTGGTCGATGCAAAAAGCTGCATGGCAAGCGACTCGCTTATCACTGCCACATCTTCGTGCATCTCCTTTTCGGTAAATCCCTTTCCATCGACGAAATTGTAGTCGAACACCTGCCACCATCCGTCGTTCACGAATATTACTTTTTCATCGACCTCGACGTTGTTGCCGTCAACGGTTATCGGAAGCTTTTGCAGCGAACTGTAAATGTCATATACAGCTATGGCCTTCATTTGCTTTGCCTCGCGTTGCAGCGTTTCTATGAAATCGAGATTGAAATAGTTTGTTTCGAATTTTTTCTTTGGCGTTTTGTGGATTTCGCGAATCGATACGAGTATATCGTCGCGATGGTACTCGGGGTAGATGTTTCCTACGTTTATGTAGATGACGATGAACAGTATCATTATTATTGATATGCTCACTGATGTTCCGGCAATGTATATGCCGGTGAACAGCTTGTGCTGTTTCATCATCGTCCATGCTTGGTTCAGGGTTTGTTTTATCATGGTGGGGTGTATTGTTTTGTTGTATCCTTTTGCTATCGCAAGCGGTTAAGGGCCATTGCAGTAAATGGCCCTTAACCTTTGTTGTGTGCCTATTCAATCTGGCGACCGTCGAAGAAGCGTATGGTGCGCGAGGTCTGCTTTGCCTGCTCCTCGTTGTGGGTTACCATCACAATGGTGCGGCCATCTTCGCGGTTCAGCTTGTGAAGGATCTCCATCACCTCGGCACCCATCTTCGAATCGAGGTTACCGGTGGGCTCATCGGCGAGGATAATCTCGGGGTTGCCTATGATGGCGCGGGCTATGGCTACACGCTGGCACTGACCGCCCGACAGCTGTGTGGGCATGTGGTACATGCGGTGTGTGAGCCCCACACGTTCGAGCATCTCCTTGGCAAGGCGTGTGCGCTCCTTGGCGCTTATCTTGCGATAGAGCAGGGGCAGTTCCACGTTGTCAATCACGTTGAGCGAGTTTATCAGGTGGAAGCTCTGGAAGACGAAGCCCAGGGTGTTGTTACGGAAGGCTGCAAGCTCCTTCTCGGTCATCTGATCGACGGTGGTGCCGGCAATCTCTATGGTGCCGCTTGTAGGCTTGTCGAGCAATCCCATGATGTTGAGCAGGGTGGATTTGCCACATCCCGAGGGTCCCATGATGCTAAGGAATTCTCCTTTGTGTACTTCGATGTTTACATTTTCGAGCGCCTGTGTCTCTACTGAATCGGTGCGGTAAATCTTGTTTACTCCAGTTAATTTAATCATAATTGTATGGTTTTAATTGTTAATATATAATTCGTTTTTTACGGTTTCTATTCTCTTAGCGCGTCGGCCGGCAGCGAGCGTGTGATGCGTATCGATGGCAGCAGTGCGCCGGCAATGGCTATTGCACTTATCAGCAGATAGGCAACGGCTGTGACTATGGCAAAGTGGGGCAGTGCGCGGTTGTGCAGATAGCTTTGGTCGGGGGTCTCGTTGTGTATCCACGAGGGTACCTTGGCTAGTGGCTCGGCGAAGCCCTCGACATATATGTAGTGCGCGATGAACGGCATCGATACAATGAAGGCAACTGTAACGAGTATCATCGCTTCGGCGACAAACTGCCCTATGACGCGCCCTTTGGTTGCTCCCATACTGCGCATGATGCCTATGTCGCGACGGCGGCTGTTGGTGCGTATCCAGAATGCGCTTAACACGCCCAAGAAGGCACAGAAGAGCGCGAAGCCCGACAGCCCGGCATAGAGGCGGTACTTGTTGGTGATGTTGTATTGCTTGTCGTGTTTCTCTATGCGCTCCATGTACGATTCCAATCCGGTGATGTGATAGACGCCGTGGCTGTACTTGGGCATAATTTCCTCTTCAAATTTCTTTTTGAACGCATCTTCGTCGGTGCTGTCCTTTAGCCTGAAATAGATTTCTTCGCCGAATGTAAAGTTATCGACGTTGTTGCAGAAAAGTACGATTGGGGTGTATTCGTCGTAGTTGAGTAGCTGTAAATCTTCGAACACTCCTAAAATGGTGAACTCCTCACGGTGTACATTCATAATCTTCTTACCAACTACGTCGGTGGTGCCGAAAAGCGACATTGCTTGGCGTCGCGACAGATAAGCACCGTCGCTTCCTGCATAGTCGGCCTGTTGCAGCACCTTGCCTGTCTTTACATCAATCGCTCTTATTGTCTCGAAGAGACGGCTCTTGTCGTTGGTTTTAATATTGTAAAAGCGTGCTGCTTTCCAATCGACGAGGCTGTCGGGCCTGTCGTCGGGAATAGCCAGCATGGTCGATGAATATCCGCCGGGGTTGGGTTGTAATTCGCATTGGGCTATGAAACTACATTCTATTTCGGGAATATTGTCAAACGCATCGGCTAACTGATTTAGAAATTCTTTTTCGGTATTGTAAGCGTCGTACTTCACTTTATATACTTTTTCGGGGGTGTAGCCTTTGGGTAGGTTGCCGCGACACACAAGAGTGAACAGTGGGTCGATGGCGAGCCACAGGAACAGGCTGGCGACTATCAGTTCAAGGAAGAGCCACGCGTTTTGCTTGCGCTCGTTCCATATTTGGTGTATGATTTTTGTTATCATGGTGCGTGGTGTTTTGTTTTTCTTTTTCTTTTTCGTATGTTATTAGCATTAAGTAACGCGGTGGTTATCTTTTATGATAGAGCGACTGAATGATATCCTTCTTCAGAGCTATAAGCGTAGGCACAAGCGCTGAAGCTATGTTCAGCACCAACGTCAGTGCCACTATGCAGACAATAACCGTGGGGTTCAGCAGCATGTCGGCGTTTATTTCGCGTGGCGAGAGGTCGTTTACGCGGGTATCGAAAAAGGCGGTTATCCAACTGCTGCCGGTGATGATTACTATGTAGCTGAGGACTACTCCCAGCACGGTGCCGACGATGGTCAGCAACAGATTTTCCCATAGCACTTGTGTGATAATTTCGCTGTTGGTGGCACCGTAGGCCTTGCGTACACCTATTTCGTCTAGACGGCTGTCCATGCGCGAAGAGATCATTCCGCTCAGGTTAAGCGCGGGGATGAATAGAAACGCCAGCAGTATGTAAAGGTATTTTCCCATTGCCTCGAAGGGGGTTGTCTCGGTGTCGCAGTCGAGCGCATTCTGCCAATATTTTTCCATCTCCATTGTGTAAGTGAAGTTTTTGGGTCTCGTTTGAGTGTATCGGTTGAATGCATCGTTAATCTCGGCCATACATTTATCGATGTTGTCCGAAGTTATATATGCATGATAGTGGCCCTGAAATTCATTTTCGTTGTAAAATACAGATGCGATCCATATGTTGCCTTGTGTGATGGGGGTGCAACCGCTTGCTGCTTCCACCACTCCCACTATTCTATAGGGCGTATCATCGATGTTAAGGCTTTTGCCGGCAACGTGTGTGTCGGCAAAGAGTTCCTGTGCAAGGGTGGTGCTGATTACTGCTACATTTTCGTTCATCTGCTCCTTGGTGAAGGGCAGGCCGTCGATGAATCGGTAGTTGAATACCTGCCAATATTCGGCGTTCACATTGGCAATGTTTTCTACTCTTTTCTTGCTCTTGTCGATTGTTTCAACGTTTCTATTTCTTTGATTACTTGAGAGTAACGCTACTTTGTCTATGCTTTTGCCCTCGCGTTTCAATAGGTCGGCGAATTTGCCGGATATTCCCAATCCGCGTGTGGATGAGTAACCTCCCTCGTGCTTTTCGCATTCCTGTGTGTTCTCAATCACCAGCATACGTTGGCGGTTGTACTCGGGATATACCGGGCCCAGTTTAATGTAAAAAATGATGAATAGGGTCATGGCAAGGGCTATGCTGACGGCTGTGCCTATCAGGTACATGCCTGTGAAGAGCTTTTGCTGTTTCATCATTGTCCATGCTTGGTGCAGAAAATGTTTTATCATGGTCGTTTGGTTTTTATTGTGGTTGTTCTTATTCTTTTAATGCATCGGCGGGGCGCTCCTTCACCGTTGCCGCGGTGGGGATGGTTGCGCCTATTGTGCTTATGAGCACCACCATTAGGTAGCTTGCAATGGTTACTACCACGAAGCGCGCTATGGGTTGGCTGTGCAGGTACTCGCCCTGCTGGTAGCCAATGCTCTTGATATAGCCTTCGAGTGGCTGTGCAAAGCCGCTTACATATACCTTGTGGGCGATGAGGGGTAGGGCAAGTACGAAGGCAAGGCTCGACAGCATCAGCGCTTCGGTTACAAACTGCCGCACTATAGTGGTGCGTGTGGCGCCAATGCTCTGCATGATACCTATCTCGCGGCGGCGAGCCGAAGCACGCAACCAGAATGTGCCGAAGATACCCATAAATCCGCAAAGCAGGGCAAAGAGCGAGAGGATAATATTCTGTCGGTAGAGGTTGTTTATTCCGTATATTTCCGATACGCCATCTATTGTTTCTTGCATAGAGCTTATGCCTGAGCAATAGTAGTTGCCGGCCTTCAGCTTGGGCTGCACTTCGGCAGCGAAGCGTTTCGCAAATTTATCGGCATCGACACCATCTTTCAGCTTTATCGTCAGGGTGCGCATGAAAAGATAGTTGCCGCCTGCATGTGTCAGCAGTTTTTCCATTACAATCATTATAGGCAAATATTCGTCGTAGATTTTGTGTTGGAAATTTTCTATTACGCCCATCACCTTCCATCGGAAATCTCTGTCGCGCTCGGCATGGAACTCCTGTCCCACGCAGTCGGTTGTGCCGAACAGCTCCATGGCGGCAAGTTCGCTGATGTAGGCATTCAGTATGCCCGGTTGAACCTCGCCTTTCTGCTCGACTACCTTGCCGGTTTTCGCGTCCTTTATTCTGTAGGTCTTGAAGTAGTTGTAGTCGTTGGCATAGAAGTATCTCATCGGGACGGTTACTTCTCTTCCGTCGGCGCGTTGTGTGCTATCTACACTGCATTTGCTGTTGAAGGCTTCGCCGTTTCCCGGGTACATAAACCCTATGCTGTGTGTCTCCACTTCGGGGAGCTCTTTTATTATGTTAACGCATTGCATATAGGCGTCGGCAATGTATTGCTTGTCTTCGAGCTTGGGGTCGTACTTTGTACTGCCTTCTATCTGCTTTTTGAAATTTATTGTATAGCCATTGTTGTTGTCGTAATTTGCGGGTATGTTGTTGCGGCTGACGAGATCGACTATGGGGTCGATGCTGAGCCACACGAAGAGGCTCACGACGACGAGCTCCAGGAAGAGCCATGCGTTTTGCTTGCGCTCATTCCATATTTGGTGAAGGGTTTTTGTTATCATGGGTGGTGTTATTGTTTCTATTTCGAATCGAATGTTATTTTACTAAGTATAGTCCTAAGTAACCTTAATCATATTCTTTTACCTTCTATGATACAGCGCCTCGATGATGTTTCCTCGCAACGCCAGCACTGTGGGGATAAGTGCCGAGGCGATGTTCAGCACCATGGTGATGAGTAGCACTATGGCTACAACCGTGGGGTTCAGCAGCATTTCCATCGTCAGTCCCGTTGTGGGGCCTGTGTGAATGCCTTTATCGAGTAGCGTGATTATCCAATCGTATCCGCCGGCTACAAGCAGGTAGGAGAGCAGCAAGCCTATTGCCGCGCCTACGAAGGTGAGCAGTAGGTTTTCGTACAGCACTTGCGAAATTATATGTCGGGTGGTGGCTCCATAGGCGCGACGCACGCCTACTTCGTCCAGACGGTTGTTCATGCGGGTGGATATCATTCCGCACAGGTTCAGGGCGGGGATGAACAGGAAGGCGAGTATCGCATACAGGTATTTTGCTATGCCGTTGTATAGGCTGCCCTCTTGTCCGAATGTATTGTATAGCTGGAAGGCATTTTCCCAATGCTTAATAAGCGACAGATGGAATTCAGAATCGCCGTAGCCCGAAAATTGCTGTATATATTTGTTGAAGATATCCTTGATTTCGTTTTTTAGTGCATCGACCTCGTGTGCCGATTTTGCAAGCATGAATATTTGTTTGTTGCCTATGATGTCTTTGTCTTCGTTCATCAATTTGTCGCGGTAGTAGGCTGGTGCCCAGATGTCGCTGCTTGTGTGGCCGCTTTCTTGGCCGGTGGCTGCCGGTTCCACTACGCCCACTATCTTGTGCTGTGTGTTGTCTATGCTCACATGTTCGCCACATATGTCGTGACGGGCAAATAGCTTGTCGGCGAGCGTGGTGGTTACCACTGCAACGGGTTCGTACTCCTCCTGCGCGGTGAATCCGTGGCCGTGGATGAAACGGAAATCGAATAGGTTCCAGTATTCGCTATCGACATATGCGGCCTCTTCTATTGTTTCTGTTTCGTTCTTTATATTTGTGATTATCTGCTCACTGGGAATGCCGGTCAATCGGATGCACATCTTATCTATGTGCTTGGCCTCTTTCTTGATGGCATCGACAAGCCGTTGTGTGGTAGCTCCGAACTCGCTGTAGTCGTCGCTTTTGTGGTATTCTTGTATCCACACGAAGCTCAGCATCCTGTCGCGGTTGTACTCGGGGTAGAGAGGGCCCAGTTTTATATAGAGGGTGATGATGACGGCCATTGCCATGGCTATGCTTATGGCGGTGCCGGCGATATACATGACGGTGAACAGTCGCTGCTGCTTCATCATCGTCCATGCCTGTCGGAAAAATTGTCTTATCATGGTTGTTTGCTATTACGGGTTCTTGCTGTAGTGCTCTCCTTGCGGTGGCAATGGCGCGTTTTTACGCCATTGCCGGTGTCGAATACATAACTTATTTTAATTTTATTTTCTCTTTGTGGGCGAATGTGGATACATCGGATATTACCACTTGGTCGCCCTCTTGCAGCCCCTCGACAACCTCTACATGGTCGAAGTTAGAGTCGCCCAGCTTCACCTTGCGGCGTATCAGCTCGTTCTGCTCGTTGCGCACGAATAGGTTGTATGTGCCTGCTCCCACATAGTACGAGGCGTTGCGTATGCGTAGCACATCGTCGTGTATGGAATTCATTATATATACATCGGTGCGCACACCGGGTCGCAGGCGTTTGTGGTTGTCGTTGATGAGGCGCACTTCGAACTGTATGCTGCCGTTAAGGCTCTTGGGGGCTACGTTGCCTATGCGTCCTTCGAGCTTTTCGGTGCCTATCTTCACTAGGCATTTTTTGCCGGGTGATACATATTCGCTCATGGCGTCGGATATTTGTGCTTTTATGATGTAGTGGCCAAGGTCGGATATGATGGCTATCTGGCTGCCGCTACCCACTTGGGCACCTATCTGCTCGTTGATGTAGGTGAGGACGGCCTTGCGGGGCGAAAGGATGCGGGCGTCGTCGAAGGTGCGCTTCATCTCCTCGAGCTTTTTTGTGAAGATGGCGAATTCGAGCTCCTGCACGCGCACGTTCGATGCTTTTATCTCGCGGTCGTTCTTCAGCTGTTCGCGCTGCTGCTCAAGACGCAGGCGGGCGGTCTGTACGGCCATTTCGGCCTGTCGCACCTTGTCGGCTGTTCCCGAACCGATGCTGTCGAGGTAGCGCTCGTTGTTGAGCTCGGCTTCTAAGCGGTTCAGCTCCATTGCGTTTATCTTTATGTTCATTTCGAGGCTCGACAGGGCGGTCTTGTTGTTCAGTTTCAGTTGCTCGAGCTGGTGGCGGCGTATCTCTTTTTCGTCGAGCAGTTTCTTGTACTCGTTCTCGGTGCTGGTGAGGTCGAGGCGCAGCAGGGGAGTGCCCACATCGACGCTGTCGCCGCTGTGGCAATAGACCTCTACTATGCGCGAACTGATGGGCGAATTTATTATCTCCTCGAAGGCTGGATGCACTTCGCCCGAGGCTGTCACGCTGGTCTCTATGGTGCCGTGGTCGATGGTGCTGAAGGTGAGCGATTTTGCGTTCACCGTGCTGCGGGCGTAGTTGATGCCTGCCGCGACGATGGCTGCGAGCAGTGCGAATGCGCCTACTATTTTGCCTATGCGGATAAGCATCTTTTTCTGCTTTTCTTTTTTGGGTATTTCTCTGTCCATAATTTTTTGTTGTTCGTTTGTGGTATTTTTCTACCATATACATATCAAAAACCGTGCCAAACTGTTAATGCGTTGATAATGTGGTGAATGACGATTTTCGGGGGTGTACGATTTCGGACACTTTGTTCGTTTTTGTACGTTTTTGGTCAGGGAAATAAAAAACGCTCCGACTAAAATAGTCGGAGCGGTGGTATGTGGGATGATTTCATGCGTGCGGGTTTATTCGCTCAGCAGGTGTTTCAGGAATTCATCCATCTCTTCGTCGAGACCTTTCAGCAGTTCGGTGTCGAGGAGCATTGTGTCGTCGTCGATGTAGGCGATATCTACTATTGCCTCTTTGTTCTCATCGACGAGGGTACACGAGTATGGCTTCAGTATGTTTATCTTGTCGAGCAATCCTACTTTCTGCATCTGCGATAGTTCGGAGCGGAGCGTCTTTTCTATTGATGACGTCTGCTCTTGGGCTGGCGCGTTCCACTCTTCTATGGTTGTTTTGGCCAATTCGTTGTCGTCGTCATCGAATATGGTGAGCGCGCCCTGAGAACTATCTACCTGGAAGTAGAGGTCGGTTATGGTTGCGTTTTCAAAACTACCGAATTTGTCGGTTACTGAGAGTATTGCGTCCAGCAATGCTTCTCGTGATTGTTTGCTGAGTGACATATTGCTCTTTTTTAGGTTCAACGATTGTGGTTCCTATACGTTCTTTCCGTGGCAGTTCTTGAATTTTTTACCGCTACCACAGGGACAGGGGTCGTTGCGGCCTACTGTCTTTTCTACGCGGATGGGCTCGCGACGGGGCTGCTCGCGGGTGTCTCGGCCTGCGGCTGCCTGCTGGTTGGCGTCGTTGAGGTCCACCTTTGTCTCGTGGTACTGCTGCTTGGGACGGTTGGCCTTTTCGGGGTCGGGGGCAGCGTTCACCTGGTTGGGATCCTGTACGGGTATCTGACCGCGCATGAGTACCGATATTGTCTTGTCGTTTATCTTGTTTACCATCTTGTCGAAGAGGTTTACAGATTCCAGTTTGAATATCAACAGCGGGTCTTTCTGCTCGTAGCTTGCGTTCTGCACCGAGTGCTTCAGGTCGTCGAGGTCGCGGAGGTTCTCTTTCCATGCCTCGTCGATGGTGTGAAGAAGGATGGCCTTCTCGAAGCATTTGATTATCTCCTTGCCCTTGCTTTCGTATGCCTTGGCGATGTTTACAGGTATCTGATATATGTGACGGCCGTCGGTAATGGGTACATATATGAACTGCTCTCTCATCGCTTCGTTGTTGTTATATATATATTCTATATAAGGATAAGCAATTTCGGCCATACGGTCGTTCTTGCGCTTGAAGCTGTCGAGAACTACATCGAATGCGATGTTTGCTCTCTCTTCGCCGTCGAGCTTGTCGTACTCCTCTTTGTCCTTGAAGGGGAGCTCGGTGGCAAGCACCTTGAGGAATTCGAGCTTTGCGTCTTCGAAGGTGCAGGCGTCGAGGATGGTGTAGCAACGGTCCCATATCATGTTCACGATGTCCATGCCGATGCGCTCGCCCATGAGTGCGTGGCGACGCTTGGTGTAGATGACCGTACGCTGCTTGTTCATCACGTCGTCGTATTCGAGCAGGCGTTTACGTATGCCAAAGTTATTTTCCTCTACCTTCTTCTGTGCGTTCTCGATAGATTTCGAGATCATGGGGTGCTCTATCATGTCGCCTTCCTGGAAGCCCATGAATTTGCTGTCCATGATTTTTGCGATGCGCTCCGAACCGAACAGGCGCATGAGCTTGTCCTCGAGCGATACGAAGAATACCGATGAACCGGGGTCGCCCTGACGTCCCGAACGTCCGCGCAACTGGCGGTCAACGCGACGTGACTCGTGGCGCTCGGTGCCGATGATGGCAAGACCGCCTGCCTCGCGCACCTCGGCGCTAAGCTTGATGTCGGTACCACGACCGGCCATGTTGGTGGCGATGGTCACTGTACCTGCAAGTCCGGCTTTTGCCACAATGTCAGCCTCCTTCTGGTGCAGTTTGGCGTTGAGCACGTTGTGGGGTATCTTCTTGATGGTGAGCATGCGGCTCAACAGCTCCGATATATCTACCGAGGTTGTACCTACAAGCACGGGGCGTCCCTTGGATACAAGCATCTCAATTTCGTCGATTACGGCTTTGTATTTCTCGCGATTGGTCTTGTATATGCGGTCGTTCATGTCCTTGCGGGCAATGGGGCGGTTGGTGGGGATTACCACCACATCGAGCTTGTAGATATCCCAAAATTCGCCTGCTTCTGTCTCGGCTGTACCGGTCATACCCGACAGCTTGTGATACATGCGGAAGTAGTTCTGAAGGGTGATGGTTGCAAAGGTCTGTGTGGCAGCCTCTACTTTTACGCGCTCCTTGGCCTCGATAGCCTGGTGCAAACCGTCGGAGTAGCGACGACCTTCCATGATACGGCCGGTCTGCTCATCGACAATCTTCACCTGTCCATCCTCGGTTACTACGTACTCCACATCGCGGTCGAACATGGCGTAGGCCTTGAGCAACTGGTTGATGGTGTGTACGCGCTCGGCTTTTATAGAGTAGTTGGTGAGCAACTCCTCTTTCTTTGTTACCTTTTCTTCGTCGGTGAGGCTCTTGTCGTTCTCGAGCTCCGACATTTCGGCTGCGATGTCGGGCAGCACAAAGAGCGATGAATCCTGCGAATTGCCGGTGATGAGCTCGATACCCTTGTCGGTGAGATCGACGCTGTTGTTCTTTTCGTCGATGACAAAGTACAGGGGCTCAATGGCTTCGGGCATGCGCTTGTTGTTCTGCTCTATGTATATCTCCTCGGTCTTCAACAGGCCGGTCTTTACGCCGGGCTCGCTGAGGAGCTTTATAAGGGGCTTGTTCTTGGGAAGTGCCTTGTAGCTGCGGAAGAGCGACAGGTAACCTTTTATTACCTCGTCCTTGTCATCGGAGTAGATGAGCTGGCGTGCCTCGGCGAGCAGTTGGGTGGTCAGCTTCTTCTGTGCCTCCATCAGGCGCTCAACCAACGGACGGTACTCCTCGAACATCTGGTCGGAGCTACGTGCTACGGGGCCCGATATGATAAGGGGTGTACGTGCGTCGTCGATGAGCACTGAATCGACCTCATCGACAATGGCGTAGTTGTGCTTGCGCTGTACGAGGTCGCTGGGCTGGCTTGCCATGTTGTCGCGCAGGTAGTCGAAACCGAATTCGTTGTTTGTACCGAAGGTGATGTCCGACATGTAGGCCTTGCGGCGTGCCTCGGAATTGGGCTGGTGCTTGTCGATGCAATCGACGCTCAGTCCGTGGAACATGTAGAGGGGGCCCATCCACTCGGAGTCGCGCTTTGCAAGGTAGTCGTTCACGGTTACCACGTGTACGCCGTTGCCTGTAAGTGCGTTCAGGAATACGGGAAGGGTTGCTACAAGGGTCTTTCCTTCACCGGTTGCCATCTCGGCAATCTTGCCTTTGTGAAGAACGACACCACCGAACAACTGCACGTCGTAGTGTACCATGTTCCATACCATGTCGTTGCCACCGGCTGTCCAGTGGTTTTTGTATATGGCCTTGTCGCCTTCGATGGTCACGAAGTCCTTGCTGGTTGCAAGCTCGCGGTCGAAGTCGGTTGCTGTAACCTCAATGGTTTCGTTCTCGGAGAAACGGCGTGCGGTGTCCTTTACAATGGCAAATGCCTCGGGGAGTATCTCGTCCAGAACTATTTCGTTCTTGTCGAGTACCTCTTTCTCCAATTTGTCTATTTGGTTGAAGATAGACTCGCGCTTCTCGAGTTCTGTTGCTTCGATGGTCGCTTTGAGCTCTTCAATTTTTTTGCGGTCGTCGGCTGTCGCAGCCTTTATCTTCTCTTTAAGCGCTGCAGTTCTTGCGCGCAGTTCATCGTTGCTGAGTTCGGCGATAGAGGGGTAAACGCTCTTTATCTTTTCTACCCAAGGCTGTATCTCGCGCATGTCGCGACTGGCCTTGTTGCCAAACAGTTTGCTTATAAAATCTACAAATCCCATTATATTGTTTAGTTTTTATTTTACATGTTTATTGCGGTTGCACATGTGTGATGTGTCCGATTTTTCTTTTACAATAGGGCAAAGTTAATCATAAATTGATAATATCGTGTCTATTTATGTGGAAATTTCTAATTTATTTGCCATTTGGTATATAACAAAAAGCGTGCCAAAGTGTGGAATGGCTGTTTTGTCATGGTATTGTGGCTGTTTGGCGCGATATGCAAATGGGTGAGCCACGTAAATGACTCACCCATTTTATCGGTGTTTTTTTGTTGTCTTGGATTATTCCCAGTCGAGGATTACCTTACCGCACTGGCCCGATTCCATTACATCGAATCCTTTCTGGAAATCGTCGATGTGGAAGTGGTGGGTGATGACGGGGGTCAGGTCGAGGCCCGAGATGAGCATCTGCTCCATCTTGTACCATGTTTCCCACATTTCGCGGCCGTAGATACCCTTGATGGTGAGCGCTTTGAAGATGATTTCGCTCCAATCGACGGTGGTGGTGGGGGGAAGGATGCCGAGCTGCGCAATCTTTGAGCCGTTATACATGTTGGCTACCATGTCGCGGAATGCGATGGGTGACCCCGACATCTCGAGACCTACGTCGAAGCCGCGGATGCCATATTTCTCCATCGCGCCCTGAACTGTTTCGCCCTTCGATGCGTTTACGGTGCATGTTGCGCCCATTTTTCTTGCGATGTCGAGGCGATACTCGCTAAGGTCGGTTACTATGATGTTCTTTGCTCCTGCAAATTTTGCGATGGCTGTTGCCATTGTACCGATGAGGCCGGCGCCTGTGATGAGCACGTCCTCGCCGAGCAAGGGGAATGAGAGTGCTGTGTGTGTTGCATTTCCGAAGGGGTCCATGATGGCTGCCATGTCGTCAGAGATGCGCGCGTCGAGCTTCACTACGTTCGATTCGGGGATGCAGAGGTATTCGGCAAATGCACCGTCGCGGTTAACGCCTACGCCGATGCTGTTTTCGCAGATGTGCTGCAAGCCGCGGCGACAGTTACGGCAGTGGCCGCATGCAATGTGTCCTTCGCCTGTTACGCGGTCGCCCACTTTGATGTTGCGTACACCGGGGCCTACTTCTGCAACTACTCCAACGTACTCATGGCCGATAGTCATTGGTGTCTTGATGGTCTTCTGGCTCCACTCGTCCCATTTGTAGATGTGAAGGTCGGTACCGCAAATGGCTGTCTTTTTAATCTTTATGAGTACATCGTTAACGCCTACTTTGGGAATGGCTACTTCTTCCATCCAAATGCCCTTTTGGGCTTCTTTTTTAACTAATGCTTTCATCTGGTTGATTTATTTGATTTTATTCCGTTTTTTACTCGTGTAGTAGTGCGATATTTTTGATATATCGTGCAAATATACGTTTTGTTTTTAGTAAAATGGTTCGCAAAGGCTATCTTTTTTTGTGTTATCAAATGTTAAATGGGGTGGTAGCGAAATTATTTTCCATGTTTGTTGGATTTTGTGAATGAAAAAAAGTAATTTTGTCGGTTGAATATTCAATTGAAATCTAACACGTTTAAATCTTAATAAAATGTACGGTAAATTTCAACAGCACTTACAAGCTGAACTGGCTGCTATAGAGGAAGCCGGTCTTTACAAAAAGGAGCGTAATATTGCGTCGCAGCAGTCGGCCGAGATTACACTCGAGGATGGTTCTAAGGCACTCAACTTCTGTGCAAACAACTATCTTGGTCTTTCAAATTCGCCTCGTTTGATTAAGGCGGCGCAGGACGCAATGGCTAGCCGTGGTTTCGGTATGTCGTCGGTTCGTTTCATCTGCGGTACTCAGGATTTGCACAAGCAGTTGGAGAAGGCTATTTCGGACTTCTTCCACACAGAGGATACTATTCTTTATGCGGCATGTTTCGATGCTAACGGTGGCGTGTTCGAGCCTCTTCTCACAGCCGAGGATGCTATCATTTCCGATGCGTTGAACCATGCTTCAATCATCGACGGTGTTCGTCTTTGCAAGGCTCAGCGTTACAGATATGCCAATGCCGACATGGCCGACCTTGAGCGTTGCTTGCAGGAGGCACAGGCTCAGCGTTTCCGCATCATCGTAACCGACGGTGTGTTCTCTATGGACGGTAACGTGGCTCCTATGGACAAGATTTGTGAGCTCGCCGAGAAGTACGAGGCACTTGTTATGGTTGACGAGAGCCACTCGGCTGGTGTGGTTGGTAAGACAGGTCACGGCGTTGCCGAGCAGTTCGATTGCTATGGCAAGATTGATATCTTCACTGGTACACTGGGCAAGGCGTTCGGTGGTGCAGTGGGTGGCTTTACAACCGGCCGCAAGGAGATTATCGACATGTTGCGCCAGCGCTCACGTCCCTACCTCTTCTCTAATTCAATTCCTCCTTCGGTGGTAGGTGCCTCTATTGAGGTGTTCAAGATGCTTGCCGAGAGCGACGAATTGCACACAAAGCAGCAGGACAATGTGACATACTTCCGCGAGAAGATGTTGGCAGCCGGTTTCGATATCAAGCCCACTCAGTCGGCTATTTGCGCGGTGATGTTGTACGATGCTAAATTGTCACAGGTGTTTGCAGCCAAGATGGCCGAGGAAGGTATCTACGTTACAGGTTTCTACTATCCCGTTGTTCCCAAGGGCGAGGCTCGCATCCGCGTACAGCTTTCTGCTGCTCACGAGAAGGAGCACCTCGACAAGGCTATCGCTGCCTTCATCAAGGTTGGTAAGGAACTTGGTGTCATCAAGTAGTCTTGCAATGAACGGCCTTTCGCGGGCCCGACATAATAGCAAAAAAATAGCTTCGACCATTGGTCGAAGCTATTTTTTGTTGTGTATGGAGCGATGTTATTTTACGAGCTCTTTTACAATCTTCTGCATTTCGGGATACTGCTCCTCCATGCTTGTGAGAAGCTTGTACTGTGCGGCTGTACGTACAAGGTTGTGCTTGGGGTAGCGTGTCTTGTAGTATGTGTCGCCGTCGATGTAGTCCATGAGGAAGCGGAGTACCTGCTCGTATGTGATGTAGAGCGCCGAGAATGCCAACCACTCCTTTTCGGTCTCTGTCATAGAAGCGCAACGCTCCGACAGATAGCCTGCTGTGTAGTGCTTGAATGTCTCGATGTTCATCGATACGCGGCTGAGGTCTTCGTCATCCTCTGCTCCTGTGTTTGTGTATGAACGGATGGCGTCACCAAAGTCGTTGAGCGATGTGCTGCTCATTACGGTATCGAGGTCGATTACGCAAAGCACCTCGTCGTTTTGGTCGAAGAGGATGTTGCTCAGCTTGGTGTCGTTGTGTGTAACGCGCATGGGAAGGCGTCCGTCCTCTACCATTGCCCAGAAATCGAGCATCTGCTGACGGCGCGACTCAATCCAGTCAATCTCGGTAGCGAGCTCAGCCTTGCGACCTGCCTTGTCGGCTGCAAGAGCCTCGTCCCACTGCTGGAAACGCCAGCGGATGTTGTGGAAGCCCTTGATAACCTCGGCCAGGGGCTCGGTGAAGTCGGCGAGCTGTGCCTGGAATTTACCGATACCTTTACCGCCCATGAAAGCGAGTCGGGGAGTGTCGGCTACGTTGTGTGTTATAGAGCCTTCGATGAATGTGCATACAGCCCAGTAGTTCTCGCCATCCTTGTAGTAAAGCTTGCCATCTTTTGCGGGTACCACTGTGAGTACTTCGCGCATGGGGTCGCCACCGGCTGCCGATACTTTGGCCTTGATGTGTGTTGTTACACGCTGAATGTTATCCATCATGGCAGGAACATCGGGGAAAATCTGATGGTTCTTGCGCTGAAGAATGTAGTTGGGGGCATCGCCCTCTGTCTTTACGATGAATGTGTCGTTGATGAATCCGTCGCCCAATGCTTTGATTTCGGCGATGGTTCCTTCCAATGCAAATTTTTCGGCAATAGCCAACATCTTTGTATCTGCCATATTATTGTTGTTTATTTTTTTATATATAAGGTATGCGGAAACGTGATGTCGCCGCATACCGTTCGTTTTTTTTAGTCTGCAAAGTAGAACTTGAGCTCCTTAACCTTGTTCCAGTCGCCACGTGTGAAATCGGGCACCTTAACGGGTTTGCTACCGTTCTCGATAGAGATTCTTGTGAGCTCGCCCATTGCGCTCCACTCTGCTGTGTCGTAAACGTCCATGTCGAGGGGAAGACCGTTGCGCAAGCAATATACAAGACGGTAGTCCATGATGAAGTCCATACCTCCGTGACCACCTACAGAAAGTGAGTACTGCTGCAAGGGCTGGCCGTTAACAAGCTGTTTCTGCACGGGGTGTTTGTACTTCTCGGTCATCTCGGCTACTACGCTTGCGGGTGCGAAGCTGTGGTGGTCGAGTGCCTCGATGTTGGGGGCACCTGTCTCCTCGGTTGCGATGCTCTTGAGCTGGTCGAGCTTGAATGTGTAACCTGCTGTGGGGTACTTGTTAGCAAAACCCTCTGTTCCTACCAACTGGTACATGCGGCTGTAGGGACGGGGAGTCATTACGTTGTGCTGCATGTCGATGGTGTAACCTTTTGCTGTGCGGATGAGAGTATTGATCTGGTCGCCGTGCATACATGTGTCGGCCTTTTCACCCATCTGCTCGCGAACGATTTTTGTACCGTTAACAGACTTTGTTGACATTGCTACGAGGTAGTCGAGCTTGTCACCGCGGTGGATGTTCATTGCCTGACAGTTGGGACCAACGCCGTGTGTAGCATATACGTCGCCGTTGTTTGCTGCGTTGTACTCGAGGCGCCAGTTGTCAGCATAGTGCTTCCAGTAGGGCTCGAGGTTGTGGATGTAAGCACCCTCGGCGTGGATGATTTCACCGAATACGCCCTGCTGTGCCATGTTCAGAGTGGTGAGCTCGTAGTGGTCGTAGCAGCAGTTCTCGAGTATCATACAGTGTACCTGGTTGCGCTCAGCTGCATCAACGAGCTGCCAGCACTCCTCAACGGTGTTTGCGCTGGGAACCTCGATGGCAACGTGCTTGCCATGCTCCATAGCATAGAGAGCTACGGGAACGTGCATCTGCCATGATGTAGCGATGTAAACGAGGTCGATGTCGTCGCTCTCGCAAAGCTGTTTGTAACCTTCGTCGCCGCTATATACTTTAGCCTTGGGCATACCTGCTTTCTCGAGGAAGGCCTGGCAACCCTCTGCTCTTTCGGCATATTTGTCGCAAAGACCGTTGATGGCAACGCCTTCGATGTGTGTGAAACGCTGAACAGCGCCGGGGCCACGCATACCCAATCCTACGAATCCTACGCGAACGGTCTCGAGGGGATTGGCGCGGAATTCGATCATGCTCTTCTGGCCGGGAGCGCGCTGGGGCTCGTCAAGGACGATTACGCCATCTACAATCTTGTAGTCAACACTTGCTTTGAACTTGTTTGCCTGGCATGCGCTCTCCTGAGGACAACCGCAGCCTGTAAACATCAGGCACACAGCGAATAACAATGCGCCTAAAATTGTTTTGGTTCTTCTCATGTTTTATTCTTTTAAGGTTGTTAATATGATATTTTCGTAATATTTTACAAAATTGTATATTATCTTGCAAAGATAGTGAATTTTTGTAATTGCCGGCGATGTGTGGCGTGTTTTTCTTTACGATTTTAAGTATTATTTAGACATTCTTCCAAAAAGGGTGGTGCGGACATTTGTAGGCCGGCGTGGCGGTTTTCTCGTTTTATAGGGTGAAAAAACGAGGCAGCGCATTTGTGTGCGCTGCCTCGGGGCTGTTTATAGCTTGGGGCTGTTAGAATTTTTCGGTGTTCAGGAATTTGTCGGCTATAATTCCGTCTGTTGCCTTGAGCTCGAATTTTACGTTTCGCTTTGCCTTCATCACAATCTTGAACAGTGTGCCGCTGCCGTTTATTTTGGCCTTCTCGCCCAGGTTTACGAATGTGGGGTAGAGGGCTGTGGTGCCGTTGGTGTGCAAGCGGTTCTTGCTCAGATTCTCCATCTTTTCGATGCCCATGCCCTCCTGGGGGAACTGTATTTCGATGTATTCGTAATCGCTTGTGTTGTAGGGTAATGAGAAACTGAGTGCATTGACGCCGGTGAGGTTTTCGCCATTGACGCTTATCTCCACTGTTTCGCCGGCCTTGTAGCTCTTCTTGTCGGCTGCAAGAGTGATGCTGCCGCCAATCTTGCCGTCGTTGTATCCGTTGACACCGTCGTTGAGGCATGTTGCTACGGCCGAGATGTCGAACGCGTCGATGAGGCCGTTCTTGTTGATGTCGCCCTTGCTTATGTACTCGAAGTCGGAGTCGCTCTTGCGCAGACCTGTGTAGTTCAGGTACGATGTAAGGTCGTTCTCGTCAATCTTCTTGTCGTTGTTGATGTCGCCGGGGATGTAGCTCTCTGTGCCGGGTGCCTTGAAGATGTACAATTCGCGGCCCGAGCCGTAGTCGCCGAGTGCCTTTGTAATGCTTATCTTAATGTAGCGTGCTGTGGGGCGTTCGGTGAATGTGAATACCTTCACTTCGGGGTTGCGCTTCCATGTGAATGCCACGGGGTTGCTCCAGTTGCTCTTGTCCTCGCTGTACGACACAGCACCCTCGAGTATTGTACCGTTGCCGCTATCGAGGCGGGGCAGGTAGTGGAATTTGTCGAGTGTGTTCACGCTGTGGAGGTCGATAATCATGTCGAAGGGCACTGCCTTGGTGCTGTACTTGGTGTGCCATACGTTGCCCTCTTCGAAATCGAAGATGCGGTTGGTACCTTGTCCGCCCTGGTTCTCGGCAGTGGTTTCGGCTGTTACGCCTTTGAGCGCGAATTCAAGAGGGTTGCTCTTGGTTTTTGTCTTGACCTCGGTCCACTCCGATGCACCGCTCTTGTTCACGGCGCGCACTTTGAATGTGTAGTCGGTGAGTGCCTGAAGATCCTCGAAGAGCAGTTTCTCCTCGGTGATAGTCGAGTAGAGCATGTCGCCAAACATGATTTCGTAGTAGTCGGCGTTTTCCACCTTCTCCCATGTGGGGGTGATGGTGTATGCCTCGCGGTTCTCCTCCTTGACGGTGGCTACGGGTGCAGCCAATGTGCCCTCTGTTCTGTGGAGCTTGTCGATGGGGTTGTACTCGTATCCCTTGATGGTGAGGGTGGTAGCCGATGCGGTGATGTCGCTCGATGCTATCTTTACCCATATCTGCGGGTTCTTCTTCAGTGAGAAGCCTTCGTATTCGCTGCCGGGGGTAGAGAAACGGTTGAGCTCGGGCGCTGCGTGGTAGAAGTAGCAGTTTTCGCCCTTCTCGAACTCCTCGAGTGTAGCTGCTTCTGCAAGCTTGATGTTCTTTTTGCCTACTTTGGCTGCGAGCTTCTTGGGCGCTTTGGTCGCGTTTATCTTGAAGATGGTCTTTTTCTCGTTTACAAAGCCGTCGAAATCGCCCTTGGTGGGGTGAACGGTGATTGTGACGTTCTGCTTCGCGTCGAGCGTCTGTTCGATGAGGGTTGTGGCGCAGCGGCCGTTGCGATACTGCTCGCTCTTGCCGTCGTCGTCGTACTCGGTGAACGATGTCTTTTCGCCGGGGTAGATTTCGTAAATACGTACCGATTTATCAATCTCGGCTACGTTGTTGTGGGGCTCGTTCATGGGGATGATGGCGCCCTGCTTGATATATACGGGGAGCTTCCAGATGGAGGCGTCCACGTTGTTCAGGATGCGGCCGCCTTCGAATTTCTCGCCTGTGTAGTAGTCGATCCATGTGCCTTTGGGAAGGTAGATGCCGTTGCGTACATCGTTGCCGAATTTGTCCATTGCTGTGGGCTGGTAGATGGGCGCTACAAGCATGTAGGGGCCGTACATGAACTGGTACTGTGTGGATGTGCCCAGTGTGTAGGGGTTCTGCTCCTCGAGGAACATGGCGCGCATCATGGGCTTGCCGTCTATTGCCTCGTGTGCGATGCTGTAGGCATAGGGCATTATCTCCGATTTAATCTTCAGGTAGGTTCGGTTTATCGATGTGGCGGGCTCGCCGAGTGCCTGGGGATATTTTTCGTTGGCGCCCCAGCCGTCCATGTTGAGCTGCATGGGGGTGAAGGTCTTCCACTGGAAATCGCGGATGTTTACCTGCATGTTCTTACCGCCGAAGATACCGTCCATGTCCGATGTGATGTTGGGCTGTCCCGAAAGGCCCGAGCCGATGTATGTGGGTATGTGGAAACGTATGTATTCCCACTCGCCGCCGCTCTGGTCGCCGGTCCATATGGTTGCGTAGCGCTGTGTGCCGGCCCAGCCGTCGAGCGAAATGATGAAGGGACGGCAGTCGTCGCCGTAGTAGGGCATGATGTGAGCAGCATCGGTTACGCCGTTAAGGCCGAATGAGTATCCGGCTCCTACCCATGCCACGTCGGTCTTCAGCACGCGTACTCCGGCGTCGCGTACTTCCTTGATGAGGTCGCGCTGCAATAGTGCGCTAACGCCCTCCTTGGGGTGAAGGTTCGACTCGGTCCAAAGACCAATCTCGACACCGTTCTTGCGAGCGTAGTCGCCGAATTCCTTAAGGTTCTGTATGTTGCCGTCGAGGGTAGAGGTCTGTCCGTAGCCCGCGCCGTAGCCGTCGTTGGGCAATATCCAGCCGAGGGGCATGTCGGCTGCACGGTAGCGGTCGATTACGGCGCGTGCCGAGAACTGGTAGTTGTTCTTCTCGCCGTTGAGCGACTCCTTGGTGCCGCCATTGTCATTCTGGCTTTCGCGGTAGCGCTTGCCGTCTTCGAAAAGCACACCGTTGCCGTCGCTGCTCTCTTTCCAGTAGTCGCGGTTGTAGGCGTTGAGGTGGCCTTCGTAGAAACCGAACTTGGGAAGCAGTACGGGGTTACCTGTCAGCTGGTAGAAATCGTTGAGCAGTGCTATGGGCTCCTCGTTCACCATGAAGAATACATCGAGGTAGTCGGTTTCGTGCATTAGGGTTACTTTGCCCTGCTCGGTTGCGCCGAAATCGTATTTTCCCTTCTTGAATGTGTGCCACATGAATCCGTAGCCTTCGGTTGACCAGTAGTTGGGGCTGGGCGATGCTACGCCGCCGTCGGTCCAGCTGTTCTGGTTTTCGATGGCTATTACCTTGCCCTTGTGCGAGAAGCGTCCGTTCTGCACGCCACCGCCGTAGAAGTATTCGTCGGGGTTGGCCTTCAGGGTGATGGTCACTTTGTTCTGCTTGAATTCGATAGGGGCAATCTCTTCGAATGCTATTTTGCCGTTTGCGAGGTTCTTGGCCTTCATCTGTCCGCTGTTCTTGTCGAAGGTGAGCTCCATGCTGGCTGTGGTGACGATGTAGCTGCTGCCGTTCTCTTTTATTTCGAGCTTGCTAACGGGTTTGCGAGGGTTGGTTACAAGGATTTTTGCATCGGGGGTTGCCTTGGGGTCGCGTATCATGCCTCCCGCATTGTCGCGGAAGATTCTGACGATGTTCTCGCCATAGAAATCGAGCGTGGTTCTTACGCCCGCCTTTGTCTTGAGCTCCACCGTTGTGGGATTGATTTTTCCCATGGCGGTGTAACCGGTCAATTTGTCGATGGTTGTCGTGGCTGATGTATGCAGGGGGGCTCCCAGTGCAAGGGATGCCGCGGCTGCTACCATGACAATCTTTTTGCCGTTGAATGAGAATCTTTTTTTCATAATATATTGTTTTGTTTCTTATTTGGCGGTTTACCTCTAAGTAAAAAGCAAAAATAGATAATTTTTGTGAATATCTGAAATTTGAGTCGCTTATTTTGAACGGCCTATGAAATAACTTCTTAATATTTTTTTAATCTGTTTCGCAATATCGGTTGTTTGAACTATCTTCGCGTAAGATTTTTTTATTTTTATGATTTATCCGAATAACTTCGAGAATAAGATAGAATTCGATTCCATTCGCCATATGCTCAAGGAGTGTACTTTGTGCCGCCTGGGACAGGAGCGTGTAGATGATATGCAGTTTATGACCGATTTCAAGGCTATAAACCGCAGGCTCGACGAGGTTGTGGAGTTCGTGAGAATTCTTCAATTGGAACAGAATTTTCCGAGTGATTATTACTACGATGTGCGTGAACCACTGCAGCGCATACGCATTGCCGGCATGTTCATGGGCGAGGATGAGCTTTTTTCGCTGCGTCGCTCGCTCGACACCATCGGACGCATGTTGTCGCTCCTGAGAAAACAGGGCGACGACTCGGGTAGTGGCGAGGGGAACCCTCTCTATCCCAATCTGCGCCGTTTGGCCGGCGATATAGATGTGCTGCCTTCGCTGCTTCGCGCCATTGATGGCATCATCGACAAATTTGGCGAGGTGAAGGATTCGGCGTCGCCCGCGTTGGCGTCGCTGCGCAGCGAACTGACCCGCACTTCGGGCAGCATTTCGCGCACGCTGAATTCGATCCTTCGCAAGGCACAGGCCGAGGGATTGGTCGAGAAGGATGCTTCGCCCACGTTGCGCGACGGCCGCTTGGTTATTCCTGTTGCTCCGGCTCTGAAACGCAAGATGAATGGTATCATTCACGACGAATCGGCGAGTGGAAAGACGGTCTTCATTGAGCCGGCCGAGGTGGTGCAGGCCAACAACCGCATACGCGAGCTCGAGGCCGAGGAGCGTCGCGAGGTTATTCGCATTCTTACGGCCTTCTCCGACGAACTGCGCCCCCATGTTCCCGACTTGTTGTCGGCCTACGAATTTTTGGGCGAAATGGATTTCATCCGTGCCAAGGCGCAGCTTGCTATCCGCTTCGAGGCTGTGAAGCCGGCGATGACGCAACGCCCCATGATGGACTGGGGTGCAGCGTGCCACCCGTTGCTAGAGCTCTCGTTGCAAAAACATGGCAAGCGCATGTCGCGCCTTGATATACAGCTCGAGGGCGACCGTCGCATATTGCTCATTTCGGGCCCCAATGCCGGTGGTAAATCTGTCTGCCTGAAGACAGCCGGTCTTTTGCAGTATATGTTACAGTGCGGATTGCTGATACCGGTGCACGAACGCAGTAATGCCGGCATTTTCCGCCATCTGTTTATAGATATCGGCGACCAGCAGAGCATCGAGGACGACCTCAGTACCTACTCGAGTCACCTGCTGAATATGAAGAATACTCTTAAGCGTTGCGATAGCCATTCGCTGATACTCATCGACGAGTTCGGTAACGGCACCGAGCCGTTGATTGGTGGGGCAATGGCCGAGGCTATCCTCAAGCGCTTCAACGAAAGGGGAGCCTTCGGCATCATTACCACCCACTACCAGAATCTGAAGCATTTTGCCGATTCGACCAAGGGCGTTGTTAATGGCGCCATGCTCTACGACAGGGCAGAAATGCGTCCTCTGTTCCAGTTGCAGATAGGTAATCCGGGTAGCTCGTTTGCCGTGGAGATTGCCCGCAAGATTGGATTGCCCGAGGATATCATTAAGGATGCTTCGGAGATTGTCGGCAGCGATTACATTCAGTCCGACAAGTACTTGCAGGATATTGTGCGCGACAAACGATACTGGGAAACGAAACGACAGAATGTTCATCGCAAAGAGAAAGAGCTGGACGACGCATTGGAGCAGTATCGCGAGTCGTCGGACGAATTGCGTCGCAGTCGCAAGGAGATTATGCGCGAGGCTCGCGAAGAGGCCGAGCGCTTGATTAAAGAGGCTAATGCAAAAATAGAAAATACCATACGTTCCATTGTCGAGGCCAAGGCCGAGAAGGAGCGCACGAAGCAGGCGCGCCAGGAACTGAGCGATTTCAGCAAGCAGGTAGAGGAGCTTGCACGCCGACAGCAGAGCGAGCGTACCGACCGAGAAATGGCCAAATTGCTGGCACGACAGGAGCGCAAGAAAAACGGTCGCAAAGAGAAAAATGCCGACCTTCCCGAAAAGAGCGTGACGGCGAAGCCGGCTGCTCCCCAGTTTGTCGTTGGTGCTTATGTGAAGATTCGCGGGCAGCAGGTGGCAGGCGAGATATTGTCCATTAGCAAAAATTCGGCAATGGTGCGTTTCGGCGCAATAAAATCGACCGTGGCATTGAACCGCCTTGAGCCCAGCGAACCGCCCAAAGAGGAGCGTCGCGCAGTGTCGTTCCTGACGAGTGAAACACAGGAGCAGTTGCATAACAAGCGCCTTAATTTCAAATCGGAGATTGATGTGCGCGGAATGCGTGGCGAGGAGGCTGTGCAGGCTGTCAGCTATTTTATAGACGATGCTACAATATGCGGTGTGCGACAGGTGCGCATACTGCATGGAACGGGTAACGGCATTTTGCGTACCCTGCTCAGGCAGTACCTGAGCACGTTGCCGGTGGTGGAGAGCTTCCGCGACGAGCATGTGCAGTTTGGTGGTGCAGGTATCACTGTTATTGATTTAGGATAAAATTTAATGTATATGAAGAAGATATTTTTTCTGTTTTTTATGATGTTGCCTTTCTGCCAGGCAGTTGTGGCAAAGCAGGCTATCGATGTGAAGATCATTTCGTATAACATTCGCACGCTTGCGCGCGACGGCAGCAACAGCTGGCAATATCGCAACCATGCGACCGCAACCATGCTCCACAAGCACAAGCCCGATGCTTTTGGGTTGCAGGAGGCTATGGTGCCCCATCTGCTATATATCGACAGCGTGTGTCCGCAATATGCCCGCGTGGGTGTAGGCCGCGACGACGGTCTGAAGGGTGGCGAATTTATGGCTATCTATTACAATACGGAGCGTTTCGACCTTATGGACAGCGGTACATTCTGGTTGAGTGAAACGCCCTCGAAGGTGTCGCGAGGTTGGGATGCTGTCTGTTTCCGCACTGCCACATGGGTGAAGCTGAAAGAGAAAAAGAGCGGTAAGGAGTTCTTCTATTTCAATACCCATTTCGACCACAAGGGTAGGACTGCACAGACGGAGTCGATGAAGCTCATCGTGCAGAAGATTAAGACTATCGCCGGCAAAAAGGCCCCTGTTATTCTCGGTGGCGACTTCAACGTGGAGCCGGGTGATTCCATTTTTATGCCTTTGGAGAAATTTATGCACTCGGCACGCTGCGAGGCTCTCAAGAGGGACGACAAGGGTACTTTCAACCACTTTGGCAAGATGACCAGAAAGTGCATACTCGACCACTTGTTCTATCGTGGCCGTCGTGTGGAGTGTCTCGAATATACCACACTGGATGGCGACTATGGTGCGCCGTTCATTTCGGACCACTATCCCATTGAGGCGGTGTATAGACTGAAATAGGGTTTTATCCATAGAATGATTTACGGATATGAATAACGAGGTTGTTGCTTTTTTTGCGAATATGGGTGTCGATGTGGTGTCGGCTCCATATATCTATTGGATAGCGGTTGCGCTGATTGTCGTTCTTGCCATTTACGGCTCGCGATTCTTCTGCCGCAAGATTTTCATGCCGCTTGTGGCCACGCTTGTGCGACAGACGCAGACCATGTGGGATGATCTTCTGCTGAACGATGGCGTGCTGAAAAATATTTGCGACCTGATGCCTCCAATCATATTGGTGCTTTTTCTGCCATATATGTTTGCCGATGAGAGCTTGTTGCGCATTTTCGCTTCGAAGCTCTGCTGGGTGTATATAATTGTGGTGTCGGTGAAATTGCTGTGCTCGCTCTTGTCGTCGCTCTATGTGGTATCGAGCCAGCACGAGAAACTGAAGAACCGCGCTCTTCAAGGCGTCTTTCAGATGCTCAAGATTGTTGTTATATGCTTGGGTGTTATTGTTGTTATAAGCGAGCTTGTCGATAAGAACCCCATGAGGGTAATTGCCGGATTCGGTGCTTCGGCTGCCATACTGATGTTGGTGTTCAAGGATACCATAATGGGCCTTGTTGCGGGAGTGCAGTTGTCGGCCAACGATATGCTGCGTCCCGGCGATTGGATTTCGATGCCCAAATTCGGGGCCGATGGCGAGGTTATCGAGGTTACGCTGACTACCGTTAAGGTGCAGAACTGGGATAAGACCATCACCACTATCCCCCCATATTTGTTGGTGAGCGATTCGTTCCAGAACTGGCGAGGAATGAGAGAGTGCGGCGGTCGTCGTGTGAAGCGTTCGGTCTATATTGATATGCGTTCTATCGCTTTTTGCTCCGAAAAACAGCTTGAGGCTTTTGCTGCCGCTGGATGGTTGCAGGGTGTGGAGGGCGACGAGCATGCTCTTGTCAATCTATATGTGTTCAGAAAGTATCTTGAGAATTATTTGCGTAATCATCCACGCGTGAATAACAATCTGATATTTATGGTGCGCCAATTGCAGCCGACGCCTCAGGGATTGCCCTTGGAGCTCTATTTCTTCTCGGACGGAACGGATTGGATTCCTTACGAGAACCTTCAGTCCGAGGTTTTTGAGCATCTTTTTGCCGTGTTGCCCCAGTTCGGCTTGCGCGTATTCCAAAGCCCTGCCGGCACCGATTTTTCGGATGAGGATGAAGGTGGCGCTGAATATGTTGCTGCGCTTCCGCCTAAAAAGAAATTGCCTCGTCGCAAGAAACATGTTCCCGACAATTCGAATACATTGTTTTAGACCATAGAATGCAGCATTGCTCCATTTGGGGGGCGGCTCAGAAAAAGAACTCGGGTGTGCCATGCGGTACACCCGAGTTCTTGCTAAACAGTGCTTTCGTAATGCTTATTTGGTTTTCTTAGTTGTTGTTTGCTTTTCAGTCTTTCTGCTCCTTTTTCTTGCGCGCTACTTCCTTTATTATTTCGCGTTGGAAAGCGTCCTCGGCGCGTTGCACGTATAGTATTTTGCGTGCGGGAAGTATGTTCAGATATTTTTCTATGTAGCTCTTTTCCAGTTTGGCTATCTTTATCTTCGCTTCGGCTTTTTCGTAAACGAGCTCTTTCCATTTTTCATCGCTTATCTCGGTGCCTTTTTCCCATTTTATATTTTTGCGGGCCTCCTTGTTTATCTTCCACTTGTTTTGCTGAAATTCGAAGTAGATGGGGAAGAATGCCGCGGCCTCTTCGGGGGTTAGCTTGGCATGCTTGGTGATGAATGCCTGCTGCTTGTCGCAATATTCCTTGGGCGACATGTGTTGTTTCTGCTGTGCGACAAGGGTGGTTGCCATGCAGCTGATTACTGCTAATGTGAATAGTATCTTTTTCATTTTTCTTCTTTTTAATAGTTTTGGTCTGCGCTGGTGAGATAACAGTATATGTTATAGTCGTCCAACTGGTAGTTATCGAATAAGGTTTCTATCAGTTCGTTGTCCTCCTTCTCTGATAGTAATGCTTCGTTTCTCTCAGTTGCATATTGGTGTATCAGTGTGCTGCCTACTATCATCATAAATACAATGGAGGCGGCTGCACTGTACTGCTTTATTTTCTGTATCGCAATCTGCTTGATGGTGGGCGCATGCTTCTTCTCGGGAAGTTGTTGCATCAACTTCGCGTGGAACTCCTCGAAATAGTTTTCGGGGACGATGAAGGGCGTTGCTTTGCGATTTTTGTTGTTCTGGTTCATAGCTTATTGTTTTGCTATTCGTTTATTTGACTGATATTGTGGGGTAAGGTTTAATCTTTATCTTTCAAAAAATCCTCTATCTTCTTTACTGCTATGTGGTACGACGCTTTGAGGGCTCCAACGCTTGTTCCAAGCAGTTCGGACATATCTTCGTACTTCATATCCTGGTAGTATTTCATGTTGAACACGAGCAATTGCTTCGGTGGCAGTTGTTGTAGTGCGGCCTGGAAGGCGGCTTCGGCATTGTCGCCACAGAAGTATGTGTCGCTTTCGAGTTGTTCCACTATTGCTGCCTCGGGTGAATCTATGGGCAGCGTGGGGCGTGCTTTGCTGATGAATGTGAGTGTCTCGTTTATGGCTATGCGATAGAGCCATGTCGAGATGCGTGACTCGCCGCGGAAATCTTCTATGTTCATCCATGCCTTTATGAATGTGTTCTGAAGTATGTCGTTGGTGTCGTCGTGCGATAGCACCATGCGGCGTATGTGCCAATAGAGCGGTTCGCTGAAATGTTGTACGAGCTCGGAAAATGCAACCCGCTGTTCCGAAGGCTTTTTAAGCCTTTGAACTATCTGTTGTTCGTCGAATTTGCTGTCGTGTTGCATTTGTATCGTGTTGCTTGTGTCAGTACATTGTTTTTGACACGTTTCGATGCCGAAGGTTTAATGACGGCGCCTCTGTTTGTTACAATTTCAGCGTGATGCCCTCTTTGGCCAATACTGTTTCGGGGAATATGGCGCGGGCTTCGTCGAGCAGTATGCTTTCGTCGTCGTAGCGCGACGAGAAATGCCCTATGACGAGCTTTTTGGCCTCGCATGAGCGTGCGATGGTTGCCGCCTGTTCGGCAGTGCTATGGAAGGTTTCCTTTGCTCGAGCGCGCTCCTTGTTGGCGAATGTGGCTTCGTGGTACAGCATATCTACCCCTTTTATTGTTTCTGTTATCTCGGGGCACGGTGCGGTGTCGGAGCAGTATGCGTAACGACGCGAGGGGGCGGGTGGTGTGGTGAGGCGTTCGTTGGGTATTAGCTCTCCTTCGGGGGTGATGTAGTCTTCGCCGTCGCGCAGTTTGCTGCGTTCATAGGTGGGGATTTTGTAGTATTCGAGCATGTCGGGGCGTATGTGGCGCTTCTTGGGCTTTTCGCTTATGAGGAAACCGCAACATGGTATGCGGTGGTTCAGCGGCAGCGTTTCCACTGAAATGTTCTTGTTTTCGAATATGGTTTTATTTACAGTGGGGTCTATGTCGTGTATGCACACCTCGTATTGCATGCCTTTGCAGAAGTAGTCGAGCTGTGGTTCAAGGAGCGTGCGAAGCATGGGGTGGGCGTATATGTGTAGTGGCATTCTGCGGCCCAGTAGTCCGAAGGTGGATATCATTCCTATGAGGCCGAAGCAGTGGTCGCCGTGCAGATGCGATATGAATACGTTGTTTATGCGTGCGAAATGCTGGCGTGATTTTCTTATTTGCAACTGTGTGCCTTCGCCGCAGTCTATCATCAACAGCTCGTTGCCTACTCTCACTATTTGCGAACTGGCGTTGTGGCGCGTTGTCGGCAGTGCCGAACCGCATCCTAATATGTGTACTTCGAATTGTTCCATGTGTCGCTGGCTTTTCTCCGCGTGAAGTTACAAATTTGTTGCGATAATTTGCTCGTGGCGATGAAAAAAATAGTCCTTTGGTTGTTTATCGCTTAAGGCGTTATAATACAAACGAGGATGTGCTCGCAATGAACACACCCTCGTTTATGTTGTCTGTTGTTATATTAGAGGATGATACCGCCAATGAAACCTACTGCGATAGCTGCAATAGCTGCATAGAGGCAATACTGTGCTGTCTCGGCCTCCTTGTTCTTCATTACGAAGTAGAGGATGATACCTACGATGGGGAGGATGAATGACAATATAGCCAAAAGGATAGTTTTTGTTGACATAGTATTTTCTGCTTTAAGTGTTAGTGAAAAATAAAAGGCATCGTGTGATGCCTTTTATTTGTTTATTTCAGGTTGTGAATATTATTCGCCACCTTCGAGCTTGCTCTTGAGAGCTGCGAGAGCGTCGATGTCGCCGAGTGTTGTAGAAGCTGCCTGGTTCTGGATTGCAGGTGTCTCCTCAGCTACAGCCTTCTTGCTGCTCTTGCGAGCCTGAGCTGCTGCCTTCTTCTCGTTCTTCTCCTCCTCTTTAGCTGCATCCTCGAAGATACGGCTGTGTGAAAGGATGATGCGTTTTGCCTCTTTGTTGAACTCGATTACCTTGAATGAGAGAGTCTCCTTCTCAGTTGCCTGTGAACCATCCTCTTTTACAAGGTGCTTGGGAGTAGCGAAGCCCTCAACACCGTGAGGCAATGATACTACTGCGCCCTTCTCGATGAGCTCTGTGATAACACCCTCGTGGATTGAACCTACTGTGAAGATTGTCTCGAATACATCCCAGGGGTTCTCCTCGAGCTGCTTGTGACCAAGGCTCAAACGACGGTTCTCTTTGTCGATCTCAAGTACCTGTACCTCGATAACCTCACCAATCTGTGTGAACTCAGAGGGGTGCTTGATCTTCTTTGTCCAAGAGAGGTCGCTGATGTGGATAAGACCATCTACGCCTTCCTCGATCTCTACGAAGATACCGAAGTTAGTGAAGTTACGTACCTTTGCTGTGTGCTTAGAAGCAACGGGGTATTTCTCCTCGATGCTTGCCCAAGGATCCTCTTTGAGCTGCTTGATACCGAGTGACATCTTACGCTCGTCGCGGTCGAG
>JAFYOS010000017.1 GCA_017560125.1 Bacteroidaceae bacterium
CTCTTCCCATCCCGAACAGAGAAGTTAAGCCCAACCGCGCCGATGGTACTGCATTTAGTTGTGGGAGAGTAGGTCGTCGCCACTTTTTTTCTCGAGTTCCCTTGGTTCTTACGAACTGAGGGAACTTTTTTTGTATATATATCCTGCCTCTTGACTATTTTTCAACGGAATTTAATATCTTTGTTTTCGATTGAATTGCTGTTGAGGGGAGTACTTCACGCGCTTCTGTTGCGATTATTTTGCTAACTATATAATATAATGTATATGAAATTGAATTTCTTTTTAGCGGCGTTTGCTGCCGCAGTTATCTTCTGCTCATGTTGTGGCGATTGTAAAAAGACAGAATTGTTCAATGGTCGCGACCTTACCGGTTGGGTTGGTTTCGTTGACCCCGCAAGTGACATTTCGCCCGATGTTATTTACACCGTCAATGATGGTAAAATATGTATTTCCGGTATTCCGTTTGGCTATTTGCGTACCGAAAAGAAGTATTCCGACTACACTTTGCATGTTGAATGGCGTTGGGTAGGCGAGGGTACAAACAGCGGTCTTTTCCAGCGTGTGCAGGATGGCGATAAATTGTGGTGTACCGCCATCGAATGCCAATTGTGTAGCGGAAAGGCCGGCGACTATGTTATGCTTGGTGGCGCTAAGATAGAGGAGATTGAATGCGTGGGTGAGTATCCCGTTAAAGACCGTATAGGCGACTACGAGAACCCTGTAGGCGAGTGGAATAGCGCCGATATTATCTGTGAAGGTAAATCTGTGAAGGTGATGATTAACGGCAAGCAGCAGAACGAGTGTACATGCGAATTTACCGATGGTTATATTGCTTTGCAGAGCGAGGGTGGCCCCATCGAGTTCCGCAATATTTACATAACAGAAAAATAATTGTTACTGTACGATAGAAACATTCAGGCCGGAGATATTCTCCGGCCTGTTTTTATTATGGTTAGAGCGCTTATTGCATTCTGCTCTGCACCAGTTCCCAGTCGATGATGTTCCACAGGCGCTGTATATGTTCGGCTCGTCTGTTCTGGTAGTCTAGATAGTAGGCATGCTCCCATACATCGAATCCGAGCAGAGGTGTCATTCCATGACGTATGGGGTTGTCGCCATTCTTGCAGCTCATTATGCTCAGTCGGCCCGATGGTTCTTGCGCCAGCCATACCCATCCCGAACCGAAGAGCGACATGGATGCCTCTTCCATCATTTTGCGGAAATTTTCGAACGAGCCGAAATCGAACCTGATGGCGTTGGCGATGTTGCCTGTCGGGATGTTCTCCTTGGGCGGGTAGGGGGTGAATTGCTCGAAGTAGAGGACATGGTTCAGTACCTGTCCAGCGTTGTTGAGCAGCGGCCCGTCGGGTGCTTTGGTAATTACCTCGCGCAGTGTCATGTTGGCGAAACGGGTGTCCTTCAGCAACTTGTTGTAATTATCAATGTATGCACGCAGGTGCTTGCCGAAGTGAAGCTCCACTGTGGCTTGGCTGATGACCGGTGTGAGTGCGTTGCTCGAATAGTTGAGTACCGGCATGTGATAGCCGACGCTTGTGCTCTGAACTGTTGTATCCATTGTAAATAAAAGGTTATAATTTAATAATAATATGATGCATAATTGTGTCATATGGCAATGGCTAAATAAACTGACTAATGTGAGAACAATAGCTTGGGAGATATGTTCGGCGTACGAAAAGTTTTTTTACCTTTGCATTGGATTGATAGCGTAATACATTTTTTCTTTCATAAACACAATGCTCATAAACTATAAAGAGGAACTGAATCCTTCGCAACTTGCTGCCGTCGAATATTGCGACGGCCCTTCGTTGGTTATTGCCGGCGCCGGTTCGGGCAAGACGAGGGTATTGACATATAAAATAGCCTATTTGCTGGAGCATGGCTACGAGCCTTGGTCCATCATGGCGCTTACATTTACCAATAAGGCAGCCAAGGAGATGAAGGAGCGTATAGCTGCGCGTGTGGGCGAACGCAATGCCCGCATGCTGTGGATGAATACGTTCCATAGTATCTTTGCCAAGATTTTGCGTCGCGAGGCGCAGCATTTGGGCTACGAACCCAATTTCACAATTTACGACCAATCCGACTCGAAGAGCCTTGTTCGCACCATTGTAAAGGAAATGCAGCTCGACGAGAAAATATATAAGCCCTCAACCGTGGTTGAGCGTATCTCGTCGGCCAAGAGCAACATGCTCACTCCTGTGGAGTATGCGCGTAGTGCCGACCGCATGCAAAGCGACCAACGCTCGCGCATGCCGTCGATGTGCGAGATATATCGCAGATATTGCGACCGCTGTCTTCAGGCCAATGCCATGGACTTCGACGACTTGTTGATAAACACATATAGGCTGTTCGACGAGCATCCCGAGGTGCTCGAATACTACACTGAGCGCTTCAAATACATACTGGTTGATGAGTTCCAGGATACCAACTATGTGCAGGGATGCATTGTGTGGCAGTTGACCAAAAAACGCCGCAGGGTGTGTGTCGTTGGCGACGATGCCCAGAGCATATACTCGTTCCGCGGAGCGAACATCGACAATATACTCGGATTTACGAAGCGTTACACCGAAACGAAGGTTTTCAAGCTGGAGCAGAACTATCGCTCTACGCAAAATATTGTAAATGCGGCCAATAGCCTCATTGCCAAGAATAGCGAGCAGATAAGGAAAAACGTCTACTCGGAGTTGAGTGTGGGCGAGCCTTTGATGTTGAAGCAGGCATATTCAGAACTTCGCGAAAGCGAAATTGTTGTAAATGATATTGTTCGCATGCGTCGCAGTGGATTGTTGCGGTATAGTGACTTTGCTGTACTTTATCGTACTAATGCTCAGTCGCGTATTTTTGAGGAGACGCTTCGTAAATACTCAATCCCTTATCGCATATATGGAGGACTGTCGTTCTATCAGCGCAAGGAGATAAAGGATGTAATCGCCTATTTTCGTGTAATATGTAATCCGCACGATGAGGAGGCTCTTAAGCGTATAATCAACTATCCGGCGCGAGGTATAGGTGAAACGACGGTGAAGAAATTATGTGATACGGCCCATTCTGCAGGTGTTAGTGTGTGGACGGTATTGGATGCTCTGGATAAATATAAGTTGAATTTAAATAAGGGCGGCATTCTGAAATTGGCGACATTTACAGGTATGATGAAAGAACTTATAAATGTAGCGCAGTGTAAAGATGCTTATGAAGCTGCCGATATGGTTGTGAAACGTTCTGGTATATATTCGGAGTTAGAGAATGATCGTACAGTTGAGGCGTTAAGTCAAAAGGAGAATATAAATGAATTGTGTAGTGCTATAGATACATTTGTTAAGCGTCGCGACGAAGAAAATAATAGTGAAAGAAAATTGTCAGATTTTTTAGCAGAGGTGTCTTTGGTCTCGAATGTGGAGGATGAGGAAGAACAGGGTTCTGAAAAAGTATCGCTTATGACCATTCATTCAGCTAAAGGTCTCGAGTTTAAGGTGGTTTTTGTTGTAGGTGCAGAGGAGGGGCTTTTGCCAAAGTGTTCATTCCTTTCCCCGGGGCGTGAATTAGAGGAAGAACGGCGGCTTTTTTATGTGGCTATTACTCGTGCGATGGAATATTGTATAATTACATATTCTACGGAGAGACGAGTGTATACTAGTTTTGGCCCAGAACAAAAGAAACGGAAAATGAGTCCTTTCGTTGAGGATATTGACCGCGCCTATATCCGCATGGCGGGTGCCGGCCAACAGCAGATGCGTCCCGCACGCACACCGCAGCCTCCCGGCATGCCGGCCTTTTCGTTGACCAACAGGGTGCGTAGCAACGAAGCGCCACCCGCAGTGGAGCCACGTCGCATTGTGCCGCCACGTCTGCAGCGCATTGCGCCCACAAGCACGACAGCGCAGTCTGCCGGTGCAGCCGGTAATCCCTTGCGTGTGGGGCTGGTAATAGAGCACAATCGCTTTGGAATAGGCGAGGTTATAAATGTCGAGGGGGCAGGCGACAACGCAAAGGCTACCATAAAATTCAGAAATGTGGGCGTGAAGCAGTTGCTGCTGAAGTTCGCACAGTATAAAATAGTACAATAATTTCATGCTGGTTGTGTGCCGTTAATAGATATTTTTGAAGGCAAACAGGTAAGGATGCGCCGGATTTTCGAAAAAATGTTGGCGTTTTGTGATAAAATTGTGCTCGAAATGATAAAAAATTACGCGCAGTACCGATGATTTTTTTATCGAAATATCGCGTCCAAGCGCATCGTGATGGCAAAATGGCAATTTTTAGGCAATTTGCCCGCAAAACCGGTTGTTGTGGAATGTTTTGATTGTCATGGTATTATGTTTTTATGGCTGACCGCGATGAAAAAAAGTTTGAAATTTTTAGAAAAAAGTGCTTCTAAAATTTGGTTGTATCAAATAAAACGCCTACCTTTGCATCGCATTTGAGAACAACGCGGAAGTAGCTCAGTTGGTAGAGCATAACCTTGCCAAGGTTAGGGTCGCGGGTCCGAGTCCCGTCTTCCGCTCAACTTAAAGATAGTTGCGTGAGTCGGTGCGATTTACAAGAAGCCCAGGTGGCGGAATGGTAGACGCGCTAGTTTCAGGTACTAGTGTTAGCAATAACGTGCAGGTTCGAGTCCTGTTCTGGGCACCGGCGCTGCGCGAGCAAGTTTGAACTGGAGGAGTGGCGGAATTGGTAGACGCGCTACTTTGAGGGGGTAGTGACAATTATGTCGTGTGAGTTCGAGTCTCATCTCCTTCACGAAAACTTAGAAATTGCGGAAGTAGCTCAGTTGGTAGAGCATAACCTTGCCAAGGTTAGGGTCGCGGGTCCGAGTCCCGTCTTCCGCTCAAAGAGAGTCGATGTTTCGGCTCTCTTTTTTTTTATGCCCCTTTTGCTGATTCCTCGGGGCTTGGCTCACCTGCAAATTTGGACTCATCGGCAAAGTCTGGGGGCTATGCAAAAAGTTTTGTTAATCTATAAAGGAAGAACTTCAAATCAGTAACACCTCTCAACTATGCTCTAAACGCCTTGATTTTTGTATTGAAACTTTATGCAAAGCGTTGGTCGAGCGGTTGACAAAATATTTAGTATCTCGTCGTAGTACTCTTATATCGTACCTGCTATGGTGTTGAATGAGGTAAAACCACAGTTGTCGACCTTGTCATACATCGTGCAAGCAACAGTTTTTTGGTATTCCCATTTGGGAAAACAAGCGGACGGTATTCCATTTCACTCCATTTTGCATCCTCGCGTATGTCCGTCTCTTCTTGTATCGCGTCTCATCGGTGCCTGATACGCAGTTCCTGTACATCCTCACACGCCTCCTTCTGTACATGAAAGCGCGGCCTATCATCTTTATCGCAGAAGGAAAACAGCGCGTCACAATGCGGTTTATGCTGCCGGACATGTCGAGTGTAACCTCCTTGACAAGGCTCCTATGCCGTTCGGGAATCCTCTTGAGCACATCTATTATATTGTCGGACTTCACGCCCTCAACTATTGCGACAAGCGTTCCTTTCCCGCCATGTGCATCGGGATTTGATATTATTGTGTAGAGCTCACCGTTGCTCATGGCCGTCTCGTCAATGCAGAGCCTGGGGCTATATTCTTCGGGAACAGCAATCATTTGTCGGCGTGTGCTTTTTCGCTCCATGTTCCGTAGTTACTTAGGTGCAGTTTGTAGCTGCTTATATGGCAGAAAGCCTCAAGCGAACGGGCCGATCGGGGGTATGTTTTCAGGTGTCGCTTTTAAGAAGCCGCGAACTCCTTGGAGTAGTGCGTGCCTTTGTATACGGTATCATAACTGTTTATGAAGTATTTTCCACTCGTATGGTTATACCACTTGCGACGGCGAACCTTGAAGTTGACGCGCTTGTCGCGTAGAGGAAAGTCGCGGACAACTACCGCATCAAGAAAACCTTTGGATTCTATCTTATGCTCTTTTCGTTCTTCGGGGATGTTGTCAAACTCGTCATGAGACATCTCGACATCACTTTCGTTACTAACTATATTTGTTATCTTGAAGTTCTCTACAAAGCTGGCGGGCAGTGTCAGGCGCGCCAACTTTATCAACATCTTTTCGTCCTGCATATTGTCATGTTTTATACTACGCGAAGAAATATTTTTAGAACATCCCCCAGGCTTTGCAGATGAGCCCCAAAATTTTCCCTATATGTTTGTCGAATACTAATACATTTCTTAAATTCGCATATTGAACACATCATTTCTTCTAAGAATATTTATATGCCAATGATGAAAAGTATTAAAGATAGGTTTGAAGCATTTGGCTTAGTCGATGTTTTGTCTTTAGATCACTCTATAAAGTGTGATATCAGATATGCCACAACTGACAATTTTACAGGTAGTGTCCTATATAGCGAGGATATGGGAGTGTATTGTGTGCCTCGATTGGCAGAGGCTGTGGTAGCTGCAAATAGATTGTTGAAGGGTGTTGATAAAAATCTAAGTATAATAATTTTCGATGCGGCGCGCCCTTTGAGCGTACAGAAGGTGATGTTTGATATTGTAAAAGGGACGTCGCAAGAGCCTTACATAGCGAATCCCTACAAAAATGGCGGTGGATTTCATAACTATGCACTTGCTGTTGATTTGTCTATTTGTGACTCAAATATGAATTTGTTGAATATGGGTACCGATTATGATTCTTTTCAAGAGGCAGCTCATACCGGCAACGAGGATGACTTGCTCTCATTGGGAAAAATAAGCATAGAGGCCTATAATAATAGACGATTACTATACGATATAACCAGTAAAAGTGGATTGACTCCCCATCCCAATGAGTGGTGGCACTATCAGCTTAGTTATGACGATGCGGATAAGCAACTATACAATCTGTTAAACTTTTAATTATAAACCATATGAATAGGATGATGTCATTTTATGTCCAGTATAAGAAGATAATAAAACCTATTTTAATTTTTCTTGCAGTTTTAGGACTACTATTTATTGTGTGTTTAATTATTATCCTTTCAGGCGATGTGGAGCCGCTGGATGTGCTAAAACGTGTCCTTATAGATTGTTTGTACTCTTCTATCGTTGTATTGGTTGTATTGCTTATCAACAACCTTATTGGTAGGGAGGATCACGAGAAGATACATAATCAAGCTATAGCGACTAGAATCTTAGGCCTGCTCAAGGCTCGAAAAGATAAGGCGTTCGATGACGAGGGTGGTATCAGTCATCTGTTCTCGGATGATACTATGGCCGAGATTATGGCAAATAGTGCTTCTCATTTTGCTCCCAAATTGGCCGAGCCGTTGAAGGATTATATAATATCAAAGAGCGCTTTGATTTATAGTAATTTTGAATACGACGTTGAAGTGATGAAGGGTAAGGGGCATTATATGATATGCCAAACATTGCGATATACGAGGTTTTTTAAATCTCAGGATGGACAAGTACATCTTTATTGCTGTTTCACTTTTGGCGAAAATCAGTTGGATAAGTATATGTCGCCTAAAAACTTCTTTCACGAAGAGATTATCCACCCAGTTCAGATTCAACGCATACAGGATATTGTAGATGCCTCTCATCCGTGTGAACTCGACGAGCTTATTAACGCGCTGCATTTGCATATGAGCCTTGACGAATGGTGTACCAAAGATGGTGTAAAAGTGCCATCGGGCAATTTACTTGATATCCGGCACACGGTATATCGTGACGAAAGTACCGGCAAGGTTGAAGCTATACTTTTTGATGGCGTTGTTCCTAAGGGATTGCATGTCAATGAAGATGGAATGTGTGGTTATAGAGGGCATATAGAGTGTAAGTATATGGCTCCACAGAGTAGTAGATTCTTGTGTGTATTTGTTAATCCCATTATAGATTCTACACGTTTTGCGATAATGTTTGATAGAGACATTGTTTCGGATATAAAGAAAGATGTCGATTTTATCAAGTTGATTTCAGCCAAGGAGGTTTCGCCGATTACCTATTGTAGTCATACCCCCAGAGCCGAGTTCAGAACCGAGGAGGCTATATTCCCCCGTTCCGGTATATGTGTTAATTGGAAGACAGTATAACCAATAGGTGCTTTGGCAGTAACTATATAATTAAAAATATATGCGACGAGTATTTGTTACAGGTGGTGGGCACGGAATAGGTCGTGCCATTGTAGAGGCCTTTGCTGCACAGGGCGACCGTGTGGCCTTTTGCGATATTGATATCAAACGTGGCGAGCAGGTGGCTGCTGCCACCGAGGCACGTTTTTTCGCTCTCGATGTGTGCGATAAGGATGCATTGGAGGCTGCCGTGCAAACCTTGTTGGACGAGTGGGGCGACCTCGATGTTATTGTGAACAACGTCGGTGTCAGTGGCTTCGAATCGATAACAACCACCACGGTCGAGCATTTCGATGCGGTACTGAATACCAATCTGCGCCCGGTGTTCATCACCTCGCGCCTGCTGGCTATGCATCGCGAGAAGATGGGCGCTGCGAACCCCTACGGACGCATTGTGAATATGTGCTCTACACGCTATTTGCAGAGCGAGGCGGGTAGTGAGGCCTATGCAGCTTCGAAGGGTGGCATATGGTCGCTTACGCACGCTTTGGCTGTGTCGTTGGCCCCCTATCATATTACCGTTAATTGCATTGCCCCAGGTTGGATAAGCGTGAGTGAGAGCGAGTTCTTGCGCCCCGAGGACCACGCGTTTCATCTATCGGGCAGGGTGGGGTGTGCACGGGATATTGCGCACACATGCCTGTTCCTGTGCGACGAGAAGAGCGATTTCATCAACGGGCAATGCTTTACCGTCGATGGCGGTGTAACGAAGAAGATGATTTATCCCGAGGAGTAGCCTGACGACTCTTTTATCTGCCCAAGCTTATTACCACCGGCAGGTGGTCGCTGTATCCGTTGCGCCATTCGCCGTTTGCGAATGTTCGCATGGGGAAGCCCTTGTAGTCGCCCTTGCTGTAGAGCATGTAGGGAGGCTTGTGTATGTGGCATTGGCGATATTTCAGCCCCTCTTTGTCGCACATGTTACGGCTGATGATTATCTGGTCGTACAGTTGCCACCTGTCGCGAAAGACTACCGTACCCTGTTTCTGCTTGCGCAGGGTGTTCCACCATGGGTTATAGAGGTCGCTGCTCTTATTGCACTCGGCAAGCTCGCGTCGTGCTTCCAATATCTCTTTCAGGCTCTTGTTATCGGGGTTGTCGTTTAGGTCGCCTATTACCGCTATCATGCTTTGCGGGTGGTGCGTGGCTATGGAATCTTTTATGGCCTTCACCCTCGATGCGGCATACTCGCGTGCCGGCGATTTTGCGTGTCGCGACGGCCAATGGTTCACTATTATGTGTATATCTTCGTCGGCCAGTTTGCCTCGGACGACAAGGTAGCCGCGTGTCTTGTTTTGCCACCCACTGTCGCCATATGGGACAAGCGTGCTCTGCTCCGGCGTGAACAGCAACGGGTTGTAGAGCAGGGCGCAGTCTATGCCGCGTGTGTCATCGCTCTCGCGGTGTATATATTTCAGATTGTATGCCTTTAGCTTGGGGTTGGATACAAGGTGGCTCAGCACGTTGCTGTTCTCGACCTCGCACACACCTATGATGGCGCTGTTGTATGTGTCGCAAAGGTCGGCCACCACGGTGGCTATGTTCTCTATCTTGCTGTTGTACCTTTTGCTGTCCCATCTGTTCACCCCGCGTGGCAGAAATTCGTAGTCGTTCTTGCCTTCGCAGTGGATGGTGTCGAACAGATTTTCCATGTTGTAGAAGGCGATGGCACACGCTTGCTGCCTGTTCGTTTGGGCGAATAGGATTGTGCCCAGCAGCAGTATGGCTGTTATAGCATATGTGCGTGCAAGGCTCATGGGGGATTATTTCTGTTCGAAGAGTGAGTCGAAATCTGCGCGTGGGAATATTTCGAGCTTGCCGCCACGTGTGGCGTTGTATATTTTTATGCCCTTTTGGTCGCACACCTCCTTGGCGCGTGCATAGGCCAACAGGTTGGTGTCAACCTCGGGAGCTGCGTATGTGCGCGATGCGTTGAAGAGGCGCTTGTCGAAATAGCTCTCGGCGCTGATGACGCTGTTGTCCTTGGAGTAGTTGCAATCGACGCCAATGAGATATATCTCCTTGAATCCCATGTAGGCGGCAAATTGTATCATCGAGTATGTTACCGTCTGTCCGCTATATACCACGTCTGCGATGTTGTGCGAGAATCCTATGGGGTTCTTTGCAAAGAGCATCTTGTAGTATGTCACCCCGGGGATGTGATAGCGTGAGGCGTAGTGCGATTTTATGAAACGGGTGGTGTCGAGGCGTTCTATGTACTCCTTGTTGTCGAGTATGATGTGGTTGTCCTGCGCGAAATAGTAGGTCGGCTTGAACGGTATTTCGTCGAATAGCCGTATGAGCGAGTTGCATGCAAAGGTTGTCTCGTTCTTCAGCATGCGCAGGTCTTCGTGTCGCAGGCTGGGGCCGTTGCCTATCACGAAGCAGCGGCCGCCGTTGTATATGTTCTTGAAACGGCGCAAACGGCATGTGCTACGCAGCATCAGTGCTCCGTAGAGGTAGTTCATGGCATTCCATGTCTTGTGCCATATTGTGCCTATCATCTGCTTGGTGTTCTTATGGGCAGTTTGAAATTATTTTCTCGGCAAATTCGAAATCCTCGGGGTAGTCGATGTCTATTCCCTCGATGGGGCCTACCAATGCCATGTAGGGGTTGTCGCCCACACGCTGGTGGCGCTTTGCCCATATGTCGCGTTGGAAAATGTAGAATGCACTTGTCTCCACAAATACCGGTTCAATGGTCTGTGTGCGGGGAATTTCCTTCAAGTTGTAGTTGAGCGGCTTGCCCTCGTACCAAGTGAATGTCTGCACCTTCTGGGCCGAGAATGCCGAGTCGTGACGTCCCGATACCACCTCTTCTATGGCGCAACTGATTGTTTCGGCCTTGATGAAGGGCGATGTGGTGTGTCCCAGCAGATATACATCGGCGTCAATCTCCTTAACGAATGCGTCGTATATCTCCTCGCCCAAGGTTTCGTCGCGGTCGAGCTCGCTGTTGCGTTTCAGGAATTTCACGCCTTCGGGCAGGTAGGGGATGATGGCCTCCTGGCTGCAATATACATATACGTCGTTTATTTGGGGCACTCGGGTGAGTGTCTCCAATATGTACCACATGAGGGGCTTGCTGCCCAGCAGCTTCAGGTTCTTGCCTACTACACGTTTGCTGTTAAGGCGTATGGGGACGAATGCTACTACTTTCATATTCCGTATATTATATGCAACTGAATGTGTCTATCACACCTACAAGGCTGCCTTTGCTGTTGACAACAACCAACGAGTGGATGTTGTGCTTGCGCATGATGGTCTCGGCCTGTGAGAGCTTTGCTGTTTCGAGTATGGTCTTCGGAGCAGTGCTCATTATGTCTTTAACCGTTAATTGGAAGAATTGTTCTTGGTTGCGTTGCATAGCACGGCGTATGTCGCCATCGGTTACGGCGCCCAATATCTGCTCCTCTTCCACTACGACAGCTATACCCATCTTGGCCATGCTTATCTGCATGAGCACGTCGCTTATCTTCGATTCGCGGGTTACGATAGGTAGGTCGCTGGTGCGCATGTAATCCTTCACGCGCGACAACAGACGTCGTCCCAACGAGCCTCCGGGGTGGAACTGTGCAAAATCGGATGCCTTGAAATTGCGTACGGTCATCAGTGCACACGCAATGGCGTCGCCCATGGCGAGCGTTGCTGTAGTAGATGATGTGGGGGCAAGGTTCAAGGGGCACGCCTCCTTGCTGACAGCTACATTCAAGTGGCATGTAGAGTACTTGGCCAGGAGCGATTGGGGGTTGCCCGACATTGATATAATGGGGATTTTACGGTCGGTGAGCAGCGGTATGAAACGTAGTAGCTCGTCGGTCTGTCCCGAATTTGAAATAGCCAAAACCACGTCGCCCGAGGTGAACATTCCCAAGTCGCCGTGGAAGGCATCCAGCGGGTTTACAAAGAACGACGGGGTGCCGGTGCTTGCAAGCGTCGATGCTATTTTGGCACCAATGTGTCCCGATTTACCCACACCGGTCACAATGAGCTTTCCGGTGCTGTTGATAATAAGTTCTATTGCTTGTGTGAAGTTCTCGTCGAGTTTTGGGATGAGGTTCAATATAGCATCGGCCTCGTCCTGAAAACATTTTTTTGCTACTTCTATAACGTCTATCATAATTGTGTCGTTTTTTATTTATATAGTGACGGATGGTTTATCACTAACTGCGTTCTATATCACAGTTTAGCGCAAATATACGACAAACGAGTGAAAAAAATGAAGCTTGCTTCCTTTTTTTCACAATGAGTACGACATAAAAACGAAATTATTACAAAAAGGGCGTTCTAAAATTTTTAGAACGCCCTCGTGCTATTTTTTTATATGTCGCTATTTCTTTGCAAGCAGTATTCCGAATTCATATAGCATGAACAGGGGCAGGAACACCGTCATCAGTGTGAACGGGTCGCCCGACGGGGTGATGATGGCAGCCAATATGAGCAATACCACCACTGCATGACGGCGGAATTTCTTCAGGAAGGCTTTGTTTACCACACCTATGCCCGAAAGGATCCACACTAGAAGCGGCATTTCGAATACAAGGCCCATTACCAATATCATCATCATGAAGTTGCCCATGTACGACGACAGCGAAATCTGGTTAGTGATGGTTTCGCTCAGCTGGTACTCGGTAAGGAAACGGAATGTGAACGGGAACACCAGTGTGTAGCCCAGTGCGCAACCCAGGTAGAACATGCTTGTACCAAAGAGGAAGGCAAAACCGATGTATTTTTCCTCGTTCTTGTATAGCGCCGGCTTGATGAATTTCCACAGCTCGTATATGAAATATGGGAATGCCAATATGAAGGCAAACCAGAACGAGGTGGTGATGTGCGTCATGAACTGTGACGCGACATTTATGTTTATAATCTCCACTGCGAATTTGTCGTTTCCGAAATTGGGAAAGAACGGGCCCATTTCGCCCAGTGACGACAACCAACGATAGAGAAAGAATTGCGATGTTGTGGGTGCCAATACAAATTTATCGAAAATGGTTGGCATGTACGAGAATAGTCCGATGATAAGGATTGTTATGACTATTGCTACACGCATCAGGGACCATCGCAGTGCCTCGAGGTGGTCCCAAAAACTCATATTCTGTTCTTCTTCCATGTATTCGTGTTTCTTTGTTACTCAAAATCTTAGTGAAACAATTTCTAAGGAGATATCTGTTTTCCATTAGCAATAGATGTCTCCTTAGAAGCCGCCGCAATTCTTTTCATCACCAGGCGGTGCAAATCGCGGCAGTCCGTCTTTTCGGCAAAGATAACCATTCTCTGCGAAAAAATCCACGAATAGGGGCAAATAATGATTGTGGCATTGGCCGGCAATTAATAACGAGAAATGCGAAGAGAAGTGTTATTGTGTGCTAATGAAGAGATATTGTTGTATATTGTTCCATAAAAAGCAATATTTGCACCATTCAATAGTTGAAGAAGTTTATTATGTGGTTTTGTTTGTGAGAATATGTTTTTTTGAAGTATCTAAAGACTGAGAGGCGGTATGGCGGATGTGCCATATGTTGCAAATAGGTATCTGAAAGGGCGATATTTACCACCTGAATAAATTCCAATAACATTTATTAAGCGCATTGTAAATGCTTATCCACTGCAACTGGATGGCAACAGAATTATCCGTTGCCCGTTGTGGTTAGGTGTTAGTACTCTAAAATTGCGCTCCAGTACATTGTCTGCAACGCTCCTATCTCGCTTTTGTATGAACGGTATCTTGCTTTGCGTACTACGGATTTAGGGCGTATTTCCTGTATCAGTTTCTGCGCAGTCTTTAATGCCGTTTTGTGTATATGCATGATAGCCAAAAGTAAAAATTCCATGACATATTTCCATATTAAAAGTTTTACAAGCAACTTCTGTATTAGACTAATACGTCGTAATTATTAATTTTATCCTTATTGCTCAATTACACATTCATCAACACAAATATATGACTATAACATGCTTCCTAAAACGGTATCTCTAAACGCATTGAATATATTTAGTTTGACGTGCTTGTATGCTGGTAGACTTTCAAGATATTCAAGTTCGAAAACTATACGAGGGGCAGTATCCTTGCTATCTTTATTTATCTCTGCTTTATTTCCGATTCTAGCAACACGAATAAGATACAAATCTTTTACGCCTTTACCCTTTATATATGGCATGAAATAGTATAGTTTATTCAATGCTATAGTAGAAGGGAACGCTTTAGTCTTTCCTGTATAATAAATCTTAGTTGGCGCACCATCCAAGAAATAGTCTTGGTTGTCAGATTTTACCAAACCGACAAGCAGATGTTTGGCTGGGTCAAGAATATACGTCTTTTTAGGAGCATTTACGACTAGGTCTATATTCTCCTCTGCAAATAAATCGAACTTGAAGACTGGTTGTTTGTCGCGTTTTGTGTATATGGGATTTGAAGAAACAGGTCCCTCGCTATAGATTGCACGATATAGGCTCTTGCCGACTATCTCAACCACGCCACAAACGAGCGCATTACCCATCAAGAAAGCACGACGACCGTCTGACACTTCGGGGTGGAATGTATGATTGTCGGGAAACATATTCAGGCGTTCCAATTCGATAGGAATAAGTCTGCGATATCGCCCTGAAGTAGTTTTTACAACGTGCTTAAAGCGTGATGGAGCAGCACCTCCCTCACCAGTAATGATAGTGCGAGAAGGTTTGTCAAGATAATCGGGGAAGGCCATTCCGCCCTCAGAGAAGACATATTCATAGCCATCTTTTGACACGCGATTAATTTTCTTAGCACCCTTCTCATATTGCCACTTGGGAAGTTCCTCATCAGAGATATAGAATTCTTCGGGCACAAATTCCTCATCGACCAAAATGTCGCCAAGGGTCTGGATGGGGCCATCGTACACAGCTGTCGAATCAACTGAAAGAATGTTGCGGTCAATCATGATTCCTGCTGTACCGAATGGGCTATCCTTTTTGTCTTTATTGAAATTGTCAGAAACCTCTTTAATTGTGCCTTCTATCTCAAATTGCGAAACGGTAGTTTTCTTCTGCACGAAAGGGAACGACTTTGCCATCACACCATCGTAGAAAAGCCAATTGTTAGCATCCTCTACTTGGTTGGCAACCACTGAACCCTTGCGATAACCAACTATGTAGGTTCTACGGCGTCTTTGAGGCATACCATAGTCGGCAGCATTGATAACACGCCACTCGATGATATAACCAAGGTCTGCCAATGAAGCCAAGATGATTGCAAAGTCGCGACCACGCTGAGTAGCAGGCGAATTGATAATTCGGTCTACATTCTCAAGAAATATATAGTTCGGGCGGTTCTCGCCCTTTTCTTCCAAAATTCTATATATTTGCCACCACAACACACCCTTCTTTCCCTCGATGCCTCCCGAGCGACTAAGAGTTGCTGCTACCGAATAGTCTTGGCATGGGAAACCGCCTACCAACAAGTCATGGTCGGGGATTTCATTGGTGGGTACGGTACATATATCATTGTTTGAATGTCCTACACTACCAAATCTCGCTCTATAGGCCAACGAAGCATCCTGATGCTTTGTCGATGGTTCCCACTGACTATTCCACACGGTTTGGTAAACATCTGACGCGCCTTCCAAACCGATGCGGAAACCACCTACACCAGCAAATAGTTCAACTACACGAATTGTTTTATTTTGTTTGGACATTTTATATTGTTTGATTGTTAAACAAATCTATGGTTACACGTTTAGCTAACCATACTTCTTGAGGCAACATCCTCAATCCATTAATGACAAGCGTTTTGCTTGATTCACTTGAAGTTGATGCGCTTCCCCTCATGAAGACATCATAGTCGGCCTCTTTGGGGAAATTAGGAGCTTCTTTTTGAGTTCCTGATTTTGGATTGATTATAGGCGAACCATCAGCACGGTATTCTTTCACAATCTTCAGCCCATTATCTTTTACAAGTGAACGTACGTCTTCCCAAAACCTTCTCACGCTTGTTTCGATAAAGTTGTCAGTAAAATACACACGCTTAAAACCAACAAACTTAATACTTTCAGGACTCTTAATCTTGGAATCCGTATACTGATAAGCCATAAACAAGAATTGATGTTCTGCAAAGTAATCACGCAAAAAGGACTCATCAAAATGTTCTTCATTTATCCATTCCTCAAAGTTTGGAGTAAACATCTTCATCGATTCCTTAGGAACGCCTTTGCTATTCAGAGGAAGGCTCTTGGCAATCAAACCAATCTTTGCAAAATCCTCAATAGCATTCAACGACTTTGCTTTACTACCGAACATCTTGAGTACGACTAATTCCGCAAAGTTCTTATCTGTCATATAGTGAGATGTACCTTCTTTTGCCTTATCAGACCTCAAAGACACACCCAACCAATCGGCGATTTCTGCAAATGTCTTACCTCCATACATTGAGGTCAATTGCTTGCACTTCTCGTCGATATCTGAATACTTTGTAATAGGGGAAGCTAACTTTTCTAAATGTCTATTTGAAAAATACTGGTCAGCAATAATCGTCGCAAACGAGCGCTTCAAGCGGAAACGAGGGCTATGCGGAAACTTTGGAGCAGTATCAATCAACATCAATTGGCTACGGAGTTCGCTCGACAGACGAGGATATTGTGCATCACGCTCCTTCTGTGTACTATACTCACGATGTATAACTATGAGAAAATCGCGTACAATCAGCCAATCTTGCTTCAGACGGAGTTTGTCATCTGCACTGAATTCATAAAACTGAAATCCTAATACAGGGAAATTCTTATACCCATCCAATGCCACAGTTGTGGAAGAATTGTACCAATAGTACACCCATAACATATGAGCCAACTTATGCCAAAAATTCGATGTTTCGAACTCCTCATTGATGATTACTGGAATAGACACCGCGGTAATGCTGACAGGTTCTTTACACTCATACACATAAGGCGAATCCTGTTTCTTAGGCTTAATCACGCCTGTTGTTTTCAACTCTACACGCACTCCATCAACCATTATATCGGGTTCTTGCTTGCAATCCTTATGACAACCTAATACAGAAACCTCTATTACATCGCCGGCAATACCTGTAACCTTTGTATGACCTGCATGACTAGCGAACTGTCCTGAGGCATCTACCTCAAGTAGTGTCTTACCTATTGCAGCTGAAAGTAACTTCTCAACCCTTTCGCGTGTAAACACACGATTTGAAGGAGTATCAATTGGGATTTCGTTGGTCACTCTCAAATCTTGTATAGTATCGTTCTCCATATCGTCGTGTGTCTTATATTCTGCAAATGTACAAAATCCCCACCATAAAAGGCAAATTTTCTAGGAAGTTAAAATTGATACCTTTGGACAAATGGTAAATAGTTACGTGATTCAACAAACTATGAGGTTTGTTGAATTTGATTTTCAATTCCAGTTTGCTGTTTTGGTGGTATGACTTGCAAACGCTGTATCACTTTCACGCAAGATGTTTCACCTTACCATCAAAAAAATCCACCTCTTTGCATGAAGAGGTGGATTCCCTTATAATTAGTATGTATTATTTACTTACCATATGTCGCAGGAACGAAGGCTGCATCCAACAGGTAGTTGATGCTCACCTTTGCGCCGTCCATTGTGGTGCCTTTGCAACCTTCAATCTCCACGATGATGTCCTGAACGCCGGCGGTAGCTACGTTCTTGAAGATGGCGTCGAAGCCCACCATGCCGCTCTGGCCCACCTCGCGATGGTCTTTCACGTGCAGAAGCGCGAAGCGTCCGGGGTATTTCTCGAAGAACTCCACGGGCGATTTCTTGCCCATTACAGTCCAGTAGAGGTCGAGCTCATAGAATACCAATTCGGGGTCTGTGTTCTCTATCATGTACTCGAGCATCACGCGGTTCTCTACGTTTACCATCTCGTGTGAGTGGTTGTGGTAGCCATATTTCAAGCCGGCAGCGTTACACAATTTGCCAATCTCGTTGAAATAGTCGCAAGTAACCTTCAGCTCCTTGAGTGTAGCGGGACGGTTCAACCAGGGGTTAACGATGTATTTCATGCCAGCAGCCTTGTGGTCGGCGATAGCCTGTGCCCACCATTTGAGGCCTTCGCTGAAGTCGCCCGACTCAATCTCCTCGGCTGTCAGGTTTCTGTTGCAGTGCGAAGAAATTACCTTTATGCCATATTTCTCGGCTGTAGCCTTGAAATCCTCGGGCGCGTAGCCATAGAACTTGCCGCCGCCATATCCGGCTGCTTCTATTCCGGTGTAACCCATCTCGGCGAGTCCTTTGAAGATGGCGTCAAGGTTGTTGCCCGATCTTGCAATGGTGTCGCGGATAGAGTAGAGCTGTATAGATATTTCCTTTTTGGGTGCCGATGCCTTTTGGGCTGTTGTGCACGATGTGAATATTGCGCCGATGAGCAACAGGGCGCAGATGATGTTGCGTGTCATTGTTTTGATCTCTCTATTTACATAATTCGTTGGCAAACACGGATGCTTGCCAACGAATTACACTATTCAACATTTTTTATTATTCAAGAATCTTAACCTTGATGTTGCGGAACCATACATCGTCGCCGTGATCCTGGAAACCGATGTAACCCTCGCGTGCCTCGCCACCGCAGTTGTTAAGAAGTGCGAATGCATCGGGCCAACGCTCCTCAGAGAACTTAGATGCCTGAAGCATCTCTGTCCATTGGGGTGTCCACAAGTGGTACTCTACAACAGCCTCGTCGTTCTGATAGTGAACTACAGTGCCTTTGTAAACCATGATCTTAACCTTGTTCCACTCGCCAGCGGGCTTAGAGTTCTGGGGCTTAGCGGGAATCATGTCGTAGAGTGAAGATGACTGGCGGTTGCCGTCCTTACCCAATTTAGCATCGGGGTGGTTCTCGTTGTCAAGTACCTGGCACTCAGGTGCTGAAATGTAGATGGGTTTGCCGGGGAGCTCCTGTGCAAGATAGAAGATACCAGAGTTACCACCCTTAGAGATCTTCCACTCGAGCTCGAGCTCGAAGTTTTTGAACTTCTGTGCAGCGAAGATGATGTCGCCGCCCTCGCCTGTCTGTGCCTCACCGCCACCTGAACCTGAGAATTTCAGGCAACCGTCCTCGATTGTCCAGCGTGAAGGAACGTGGTCTTTGTTATAACCTCTCCAACCGTCGAGGCTTGTACCGTCGAACAATACGATTGTGTTAGCGTCGTTGTCTGCTGCAGCCTGACCTGCTTTCTGTGAACCGCCGCATGATGCGATGATAGCGCATGCCATAGCGCATGCTACTGTTTTGAATATTTTTTTCATTGTGTGTTGTATTAAATTTATGCACTCTCCTACCCGTGGGGCAGGAGAGTGCTGTTAATATGTTTCTAATTAGAACTTGGGCATGTCGGGCAACTTCCAACCATCGCGGTAGGTGTGCTTGATGAGCTCCTGTGCAAATTCGTTTGCGTTAACAGGCTCTGTCCATGTCTTGTTGAATGTGGGGTGACCATCCTTGATGCTGAAACCGTCCTTGATGATTGAGCGGATTGTTGCATCCTCGGGGATGTTTGTGAAGCGCATGTTCTCGCCGTCCCACTCGAGTACGCGGTTGAGTGACTGCAAACGTACTGCGAGTACACCCATAACAACCATTTCGTTGAAGGGACCTGCTACTGAGAAATCCGACTCAGAGAGTACGCGGTTTTCGGGGCTCTCTTTACATGCACGAATCCAATCCTGCTGGTGCTTGTTCTCGCCCTTAATTTCGCGGCATACCTTGGGAGCGTTGGGCACGCGACCTGATACCAAGTAGGGGTTACGTCCGTAGCAACCGCAGATAAGAGTGTCTTTTGTACCGTAGAAGATAGCTGCACCACCTGCGTCGTTGAGGTTCTTGCCGGGAGCAAGGCCTGCGGGACGCTCGGGGAGAAGACCACCATCGTACCAATATACATCAACCTCGGGCATTGCAACCTTAGGCATGTTGTCGCGCTGGGGGAATGTATAGTGTACAAACTGTGCGTTGGGAGCAGACTCGTTGAGCAACATTGTTGAGCTACCCTCTACCTTTGTGGGGTATTTAAGGTTCAAGCCCTTGAATACGGGGTGCAAGATGTGGCAAGCCATATCTCCGAGAGCACCTGTACCGAAGTCCCACCATCCACGCCAGTTCCAGGGAGTGTAGATTGAGTTGTAAGGACGCTCCTTGGCCGGGCCGATGAAGAGATCCCAATCCATTGTAGAGGGGACTTTCTCTCTCTTCTCGGGACGCTCAAGGCCCTGGGGCCAGATAGGACGGTCGGTGAATGTGTCAACGCGCTTGATCTCGCCGATCTCGCCGTTCCAGATCCACTCGCACACTTTGCGTACACCTTCGTCCGATGCACCCTGGTTACCCATCTGTGTAGCTACTTTGTATTTCTTTGCAAGGTTTGTCAGCAAACGTGACTCGTAAACTGAGTGTGTAAGGGGCTTCTCGCAATATACGTGCTTGCCTGCTACGATAGCCTCGGCAGCGATGATTGCGTGAGTGTGGTCGGCTGTTGCTACCATTACGGCATCAGCATCCTTCAACATCTCATCGTACATCTTGCGATAGTCCTTGTATCTTTTAGCGTTGGGATAACGGTCGAATACGCCTTTAGCGTACTTCCAGTCGATATCGCAAAGACCGATAATGTTCTCAGTCTCGAGACCACGAAGCACTGATGCACCACGTCCGCCGACTCCGACACCTAAAATATTAAGTTTATCACTGGGAGCTGTATGTCCGAAATCTTTACCCAATACGGTATTAGGTACTACTGCAAGACCGATAGCTGCAGCTGCACCGTTCTGAAGGAACTTCCTTCTTGACATTCCGTTTGACATAGTAAATTATTTTTTGGGGTTTGTAATATTGTTGTTATTTTTTATTTGTTCTCTTTGTCGCAATTTTCGATATCATCTTCTATGTCTTTCATGCCCTTCTTGAAGCTTTTTACGCCCTTGCCAAGGCCCTGCATGAGTTCGGGAATTTTCTTACCACCGAAAAGAAGAAGTATGATGATGGCGATGATGATAATCTCTGTACCGCCGATGTTACCTAAAAAAAGTAAGTTGCTCATTGTGTGTATCTGTTATTTTTATGTTAGTTCTTGTCTATCAAGCAGCCCGCAGTCCTCTGTACTCTGCGGAGTGTTTCATGTCGGCTAAGTTACTGAATATTTTTATAAATACAAAAAAATATACAATGTGTGAAAGATTTTTTTTGAAATTTCTCTTTCACTGCTCTTGTAATGCCCCGGCGTTTACAGTAATTTATACAAATTAGAGCTTTTGGTATGGCGGGGGTAAGTGCCGAATGTGTCAGGCGAGTTCGCTCAGCTCGAGCCAGCGCATACCCTTCTCGTCGAGCATGTCGATGAGCTCGGCCACGCGCATCGATGTCTTCAGCAGCGTGTCGTTGTCCAATGTGCCACTGCTCATCTCCTCCTCGAGGCGTTTTTTCTCCTCTTCGAGCATGGGGATTTCCTTCTCGAGCTCTTCGAATTCGCGCTTCTCCTTGAACGTCATTTTGCGCTTGTCGTTGCTCTGCTGGCGCTTCTCCTTTGTTTCGGCGGCAGGCTTGCTCTTGCTTGCCGACTGGGTAGCCTTGGCCGCTGAGGCCTTTTCCTCCTCGCGCCAATCGCGATAGTCGGTGTAGTTGCCAGGGAAATCCTTTATGTCGCCACCGCCACGGAATACGAATATATGATCCACCACCTTATCCATGAAATAGCGGTCGTGGCTCACCACGATGACGCATCCCTTGAAGTCGGCAAGATACTCTTCGAGCACCTGCAGTGTGTCTATATCGAGGTCGTTGGTGGGCTCGTCGAGCACCAGGAAATTGGGCGACGACATCAGCACCGTACACAGGTACAGACGGCGTCGTTCGCCTCCGCTGAGCTTGTACACGAAGTCGTGCTGCTTCGATGGCGAGAATAGGAAATGTTGCAGGAACTGCGACGCTGTCAACGACTTACCGCCCACGTTTATCACCTCGGCGATGTCCTTTACGGCATCAATCACTTTCATGCTTTCGTCGAATTGCATGCCGTCCTGGCTGTAGTAGCCCCATTTCACCGTTTCGCCCACCTCTATGGTGCCGCTGTCCTGTTCCACGCGACCGAGCAACATCTTTATGAATGTGGATTTGCCGGTGCCGTTGTTGCCCACGATGCCCAGTTTCTCGTATCGTGCGAAATTGTAATAGAAATCCTTGGTTATCACCCTGTCGCCGAATGCCTTGTTCAGTGCGCGCATTTCGAAAATCTTCTTGCCTATGTAGCGGGCGTTGTTTCCGAGTGTTACCGATGCTTCGCGGCGCAGGGCGGCAGCCTTCTCCTCCAGTTTGTAGAAGGCGTCTATGCGATATTTGGCCTTTGTGGCGCGTGCCTGCGGTTGGCGGCGCATCCAGTCGAGCTCCTTGCGCATGAGGTTGCGTGCTCGCGCAGCCTCGGCCTCGGCGTTCTCGAGCCTCTCATCGCGCTTGCGCAGAAAATAGCTGTAGTTGCCCTTGTAGCGATATATGCGGTTGTCGTCAATCTCTATTATCTCGTTGCATACCCTGTCGAGGAAGTAGCGGTCGTGGGTGACCATCAGCAGGCTGCAATTGAGGCGTGCGAGATACTCCTCGAGCCATTCCACCATCTCCATGTCGAGGTGGTTGGTGGGCTCGTCGAGAATCATCAGGTCGGGCTCCTCCAGAAGTACCGAGGCCAGCGCCACACGCTTCATCTGACCACCCGACAGGGTTTCCACCCTCTGCTCGAAATCGTTAATCTTCAGCTGCGACAGCACCTGCTTCACCTTGGTTTCGAAATCCCATGCCGACAGGCGCTCCATCTCCTCCATGGCGTCGTGTAGTTCGCGGTCGTCGCCCGAAGCGAGCGCTCTTTCGTAGCGCGATATTGCACCGGCCTTGTCGCTATTGCGTTGCAGGCAGGCGTCGAGCACTTTGGTACCTGGTGCGAAGAGAGGCTCCTGTTCCAGGTAGCCCACCTTTACATCCTTGCGAAAGACTATAGAGCCCGAGTCGTAGTTCTCGCCTCCGGCCACTATTTTCAGTAGGGTGCTTTTGCCCTTGCCGTTGCGGGCTATGAGCCCTATCCTTTGTCGCTCCTCGATGGAGAATGATATATTTTCGAACAGTGTGAGAGCACCGAAGCTTTTCGTCAGTCCCTCTACTTGCAAATCTATTGCCATGTGATATGTTTTAGCGTCTGCGAAGATATAAAAAAGATTAGAATTTTACACGGGGTAGAGCGATGATTATCCCGTTGCCTATATATAATAAATAAGGTAGCCCAGTGCAGAGCTACCTTATTTTGCCTATCGGTATTAAAATCTGTTATTCCCAAGCCAATGCACTTGCACCAAGGATAGCCGCATCGGAATCCTTCAGCTGCGAAATAAGTATCTGTGCCTTGCCTTTGAAAATGGGCATCACGTTCTTATCAACAGCCTTCTTCACGGGGTCGAGAATGTATTTGCCCGATTTTGTAAGACCGCCGAAGAGGACGATAGCCTCGGGGCTCGAGAACTTGATGAAATCGGCCAAAGCCTCGCCAAGCATAGTACCAGTCTGCTTGAATATCTCCTTGGCAATCTTGTCGCCCTTCTTTGCAGCAAGGAATACATCCTTCGATGTGATATTCTTCATGCCACGCAATGTGCTGGGTGTCTTGTCCTTCTTCAGTATCTCCTTGGCTGTGCGTGCAACGCCTGTAGCCGAGCAGTACGCCTCGAGACAACCGGTCTGACCACATCCGCACTTACGTCCCTCTTTGCCGCGTACCATGGTAACGTGGCCCAGCTCACCAGCGAAGCCGTCGCAACCATAAACAAGCTGTCCGTTGATGACGATACCGCTACCAACGCCTGTACCCAATGTGATGACGATGAAGTTCTTCATGCCTTTGGCTGCACCATATTTCATCTCGCCGATAGCTGCTGCATTGGCATCGTTGGTCGCGAATACGGGAACGCCCGCCTTCTCCGAGAATACTTTGCACAGCTCGAGTACGCCTTTCCAAGGAAGGTTGGGAGCGTTCTCTATGGTACCTGCGTAGTAGTTGGCGTTGGGAGCACCGATGCCGATACCGCGAATGCGGCCTTCGGCGCCTACCTCCTTCACCAAGCGTTGAACTACGCCGTTCATTGCATCAACGAAATCGTTGAAATCACTATATTGCGGGGTTGCTATGCTCTCGTCACGTGCAAGGATTTCGCCATTGGCATCCACTATTCCGATTTTTGTACCTGTACCGCCGACGTCGATGCCGACAACAAGATTTTTTTCAGTCTCTGTAGTCATAAATACTTATTAAATTGTTTGATAATTATCGTTGCAAGGGCGGCTAACATGGTTGCAACCGCTCTACCATGCAAATATAATTAAAAAGCATATCAATGCAACATATTTCGATAATAATAATTATCGGACAGCTCTATTGGGGTTTGATTGCTGAAAATGTGTACGTTTGGCGTGGCTGCGCCTTGTGCGCGTGCGCCTGTACCTTAATATATATGTACGCTTGCTCCCTTGGCCGATGGCAGGAAATTTATACCCCACCAGCACATCTGCAACAGGATGAACGAAAAGACGAGCAGCGCAAACAGCGTGTTTGTGTCGCGGTTGGCGGGGCGCATGTGCAGATAGAGCAGATAGCTGAGCCATGTGGCCAGGGCCCATGTCTCTTTGGGGTCCCATGTCCAGTAGTCACCCCATGCCTCTTTGGCCCACAGGGCGCCCATCACCATGCCAAGGGACAGGAAACTCCATCCGACGCGCACAAGGCTGTCGCAGACGCTCAGTTCCTTGTCGTTTGTAGGTGCTTTCCTGAACCATAGATATAACGCGAAGAGCGTTGCGGCTCCCATCATGGCATACGAGAACATATATACTATCACATGCGGCACGAACCACGGGCTTTGCAGCGCCGGCATCAATGTGGTGCTGTGTATTTCGGGCTTGGCGATATTTATGCATGCAAACATGATTGACATGAACGAGCCGAAGGCGAGCATCCAGCTATATCTGTTCCGTGCATACAGGAATATTCCTATCACCGACAGGAAGAACGAGTACCATAGTCGTGTTTCGCCCATGGTGCGCAGTGGCGGGCGTTCGAGGCTTATCCACAGTTCTGCTATGAATGTGAGGAAGATTGCCGAGCCCACCGTCGATGCGGCGATGGCTCCGCCCCTGTTGCCGCGGAAGGCGAGCAGAGTGCCGGCCAGCCAGCATATTCCGGCTATTGCTGCGTATATGTAAAATGATTCCCAGTTCATTGTGCTACTCCTTTCTTCTTGTGCCCATGATGAACATCATTGCTCCGGCTGCAAGTACCAGCCACATGGCTGTTTGTACGATTCCGTACCAACCGTCTTTGACGCATTGCAGGATGCTTGTGGTGCTCCATTTGCCACGCGAATTATCGTATCCCGATTGATAGATGCGCCATGCTCCTATTTTTGCGGGCTTGTTGACGGCTATATCGTAGGTCTGCTTTTCGCCATCGCGCTCAATTTCTATCTTCGACAGGAATTTCTTTATCTCTCTGCGTGGCATTATGAGCTCCTCGCCGTTGGGAAGGGGTAGGGTGGCGGCCGCGAATATGTGGCTGCCACAGCTTACCCATCCTTCGGCCGATTGCTTGCCGTCGGTGGCTTTTATGTAGGCTGCCGTTGTGGCCCCCACGTGGTTCATCTCTATGTATGCCGAGTCGTTGGGCTTGCGGCCGGCCATGTCGATGTATTGGGTACACTTTATTTGCCACTGACCTATTTTGCCGTTGCTCTTTTCGCCCTCTATGGTCATGTACTCTTTCGATGGTGCGCCGCCCGAAACTATTTTTATCTGTGGCGGGTATTCATCGAGCGTGAACTCCTTGAGCCTGATGCTGAAGGGTAGCTCGGCTCGTGCGCCTTTATCGTCGATGCCTATACCTACGGGATAACCCTGTATGGCTGTGATGTCTATTTTGGTCTTGTCGCTACTGCCGAAGATTGCTGCAGTCAGTATGGTGAAGAAGGCTGCGTGTATTATCTTCGATGGCAGGCGCCCTTTTTTAATATTCCTTATATCGTCTATGGCCTTTACTCCGGTGAGCGTGGTGAAGTGGAGCAGGAATATATTGAATATCCACGACGATTTCATGTTGGTGAGGCCAAGGACGCCGAGCACGCCTGTCGTGGCTCCGTCCTGCGGTATCAATCCGAAAATAAGTGTAAGCACTAGCATCGATGCAAGCGATGCCATGTACGACGGGCGTCCCGTGAACGAGGCCACCCATTTCCATCGTTCCTTGTAGAACGACAGCAGTATTACTATATATAGGTAGTTTATTGCCAGCACTGCTCCCCACGGATGGGCAAGCAGGGCGCTTGGCACCTCGCCTATAAATAGCTGTAACGCTGTACCCGCAAAGAACATGCGGGCACAGCGTTTTACTATTGTTTTATAATGTAGCGGAAGCATCATGTGGTTATGCAAGCTTCCATTGTGCGCGGATAAGCTCGACAGCAGCTTTCACGGTCTGCTCTCTCTCGCCCTTTGTGCCACATTCGAAGCTCACGTAGTGGGGGTACTCCAACTGCTTCAGTGCGCGGAATCCTTCAACGTAGTTGTCGAGCTCGCCATCCTCGCCGGGCATGATGCGACGGCCACGGCTGGCGATGTGTACGTGCTGAAGGTAATCCTTGCCGGCTGCCATCAGGGCTGCGTAGTCCGATGTCTCCTCCTGCATGTGCCAGAAATCGCCCATGCACTTCACGCCTGCGCTCTTCGAGTCGCGGCAGATGGCTGCAGCGTCTGCTACCTGGCGCAGATAGTGTGCCTCGCCACGGTTCAGGGGCTCAAGGATTACTGTGGTGTTGTGCTTCAATGCAAATTCGCCCAGTTCGTGCATCTGCTCGCAAAGGTATTCGCGTGTCTCACGTGTGTGGGGCTTGCAGGGGTTCTGATGGTTGAATGCGGGTACCATGATTACACCTGTTGAACCGAGCTCGCCTGCTGCTGCGATGATGTCGCGCATGGTTGAATCGAATTCGGCTTTTACGCTCTCCTCCTCGGCAAGGATGAAGCCTCTGAAACCTGCACAGATGGCCGACACCTTGATGTTTCTGCCCGAAAGCGCCTGCTGTATCTCTTCTACTCTGCTTGCGAGGTTGCCACCCCAGGGCTCAAAACCTACGATGCCCATGCTCTCCATGTAGTCGAGCTTTTCGCCGAGGTTTTTACCAGGTGCTGTTCCCTCCTGAAATGATATGCGGAGCTCGGTTGTGTTTTTCTCCTCTGCGCCTGCGCACGATGTGAGGATTGAGGCACCCGAGGCTGTTGCGGCTACTGTTGCAGCGCCACAAATTGAGCTTGTAAGGAATTGTCTTCTATTCATAGTATAGTGTGTGTTTGTGATTACTTACCGGGAGTCTCTATTTGGTATTCGGGCGCTGTCATGTCCACAGGACCGAGCTCAAGCTTCTCGGGCATGAGGTCGAGGTCCGATTTGGTGATTTCGTCCCATGTGATAGTGGTGCCTTTGTATGCCGACTCGCGTCCCATGATAGCTGCGAGACAAGAGATAGCGCACTCTGAAGCCTCTTCGTAGCCCTCGCCCTTGCGGATGTGGTTCACCCAGTCAACATGCTCAAGGATGTAGGGGTTGTGCTGCTTGAACTCGGCGTTTGCCTTCTCCTCGTCGTATTTCCAGATTACATTGCCCTTGAGGTCTTTAATCTCCTTTGTTACGCTGTTCCAAGAACCCTTTGTTCCCTGGATGAACTCGCTGATGTTGCTGCTGCAACCGTCTATCTGGCGGCACATACTATGCAAGTGTACGCCGTTCTCCATTTCGAAGTCGATGCTGAAGTTGTCGTACTGGTCACCTGTTATGCGACGGTGGCGGCTACCGAAACCTGTAGCTTTGGCAATCTTGTAGCCCGACATCCAAAGGAATACGTCGATGTTGTGAACGTGCTGCTCAACGATGTGGTCGCCCGAAAGCCACTTCCAGTTAACCCAGTCGCGAATCATCCACTCCATGTCGCTCCAGCCCTGCTCGCGGTTTTTGTACCACAGCATGCTCTGGTTCCAATATACGTTACCGCCTGTAATCTCGCCAATGAGGCCGGCCTGAATCTGTTTGTATGCCTCTACATAGCAACGCTCGTGACGGCGCTGGATACCGGTAATGACGCTAAGGTTCTTGGCCTTTGCCTGCTTGGCTGCAGCCATCACTGTACGGTAGCCCTTGGGATCAACCGCGATTGGTTTCTCCATGAATGAGTGCTTGTTCTTCTGTGTAGCGTACTGGAAATGTACGGGGCGGAAATTGGGAGGTGTGGTCAGAATAACCATATCGATACCTGCGTCGATTACCTTCTTGTAAGCGTCGAAGCCTACGAAGCAGTTCTCGGCGGGAACCTCCTGCTGGTATTGTGCTTTCAAGTGGTTGCGCACGCCCTCTACTTTCTCGGGGAATACGTCACCCAATGCCACTACCTTGATGTTGTTGGCTGCAGCCAATACATCCTGCACGGCACCACGACCGCGACCACCGCAACCAACGAGGCCCACTTTGAGCTCTCTACCGTCGATAGCCTTGTCGGGGAGCTCGGGTACATAGAATTCTCCGGGCTGTTTCAGGGGAACCAATTTCTCCTCTTTGTTACATGCTGCGAGAAGTGCCGATGCGCCTACTACGCTTCCTACACCAAGTATTGAAGATGCTTTCAAGAAGCCTCTTCTGTTCATTTTCTCATTACTCATAGTATAATATATTTGTATTAGTTTTATTTCGGTTATTTAATCTCCTCGGGTACTTCGCATACTACGCGGAAGCCGATGCCACGGATATCAGAGTACCACCAGATGCTCTTGGGATTCTGCGGGTCGGTGCGCAACCACTCGTCGTGGCGGGTGTAGTCGCGTGCTGCGCAACGAAGGTCGGCCGCGTCGCTTGCATATGTACCTCCGCGCACCACAAATTCGTCGCCGCTGTCGGGGCCTTTGGGGTCCTTGTCGCCGTCGTTCAGCATGCTGTATGCATTCTCGTCGTAGCGGTCAGAGCAGTATTCCATTACGTTACCCAACATGTTTTTCAAGCCGAAGGGGTTGGCCAATACTTTGCTGGGCTCCTGTGAACGGTTCTTACTATTGTTTGCGTAAATTACATAGCTGTTTATGCTTGTGGTGTCGGCTCCGAACATCTCGTTCCAGAAGCCACCGTTTGTATAGTCCTTGGGACTACCCTCGAAGAAGTAGGGGGTCGATGTGCCACCACGAACGGCGTACTCCCATTCGGCCTCGGTGGGCAGACGGTACTTCTTGCCGGTCTTCAGTGAGAGCCACTGGCAGAATGTCTCGGCTGCATAGTGTGTCATGGTGATGGCGGGACGGTCGCCCATTCCCCAGCCCTGGTCGGGTGAACCGAATGGCGGTGTGGGGCCGCTCACTGCGTCAACGTCGGGGCTCGAATTGTTTTCGTAGATTACTGTGGGCGGTGTGCGACCTTCGGACATCGTCTCGGCGTAGAATGCCCAATACTGATCCCATGTAATCTCCATTTCGCCCATGAAGAACGACGAAATTTCTATATTGCGCTGGGGTGCTTCGTTAGCCTTGTGGAAGGGCTCCGATTCGGGTGAACCCATGGTGAACGAACCGCCGGGGATGGCAATCATGCTGATAGACGCCGAGGTGCCGGGTACTGTCTCCACGAAGTTCTCGAATGCGGTAATCTGTGTAGCTGCGGGGTGTATCTCGCCACTGCTCTTGGGCGCTTCGGTCATGGCCGCGTGCTTGTAGTTGGGGTTGTAGTGGCCGGCGTCGAGGTGACAGCTGATACACTGCAAGCCAAGTTTCTCCTCGTTGTCGTCGTAGTAGAGGTGGGCTGTGACGCCATTGTCGCTGATGCCCTCGGGGTAGATATTTACGTGACAAGCCTTGCACGATTCGTTGTAAACGATTTTTTGAGCATACTCGAGCTCGCCTTTGCTATCCCAATCGATATCCTCTTTGCTCTTGGTAAGATACGACCAAATGTCCTTTACACCTGTTGTGATTTTGGCCTGTGTGTAGTCCCATGTGCCTTTGGGAGGCAGGTGGCAGGCTGCACAGTCGGTCTTTACGCCGCTTTTGCTGTTGTGGTGCATAGACTGCTTCCAGCTCATCTCCGAGTCGGTGTGATAGTGACACGACATACACGAGTCGTTTGTCGAGCTCTTGTCCCAAATGGAATTGAATACCAGAATGAGAGAAAATACAAGTGCAATTCCTCCTAGTATAGCCAAGAAGATTATCTTCTTTTTGTTGCCTGAATTTGACATAATTTATAGTTAGTTTAGTCTGTTTCCGAATGCGGTTTTCGTTGTATCAAGCAAAGATAGTGATTATATTTTATAATAAAGAATTGCAGCGCTTTTTTTTGCTGCTTTCGGCGAATTTTTGCTTGTAAGGATATTTCTATTACAAATCAATGTTAAAATTACAAGCCTCTTCGAAAAAAGTGTTATATTTGCCCGATAATAGCATGTGCAGTTTTGCATGGCTGTTTTTCCTGTGTTTTAGGAAATTTAATATTAAATATCACAATACATGAAAACTTATTTGAAATTTTTCTTGGCAGCAGTGATGGCCTTGTCATTCACCGCATTGCATGCTCAGAAAGAGATTACGGTTGCTTTGGGCGACTCCGTTACATTTACCTCCACAAACGAGGGTATCAAGTATGCGTGGTCACTTTCGACAGATGGTAAAACCTTCTACACAATCCCCGATGCAACGGAACGCACTCTGAAGGTGCGCGTTTTTGGTGAGAACTACTATCGTGTGAGATGGACTAACGCCGACAACAAATCGACCTACGCCGATACGGTGAAGGTGGTTATGCCTGCCTACAACTACGCCCTCAAGAACTACAGCGTTACAGCCGGTCAGGGTTATGTAGAGGTTGACGGCAAGGATGGCAGCGGTATCTCCATCCCTTACCAGAAGACAATCGAGGGCAATAGCAACAAGTTGGGTGTCACCGAGAAGCTCACCAATTGGTCTAATGCCAATGCCCATGCAGCCTACTTCATAAATACTCCTGCAGGTATTGTAAACCTCAAAATGAATGTGACATTCCGCAAGAACTGCATGGCGCAGTTCCGCATGCGTGTCTATGACACAGATACCCCCGATTCGCTCATTGCCGAGAATATAATCAGCTTCAATGGTACAGGCGAGCCCATAGAGATACCTGTAATCACATTCAAGCTAGGCAAGCCCGGTTACCACAAGTACGACCTTGAGTGTATTCGCGGAAATACCAACGTCGAGAGCATCAACAAGTGGATTTTCGACCTGGAACAGAACGTGGAGCCCTTCTCGCCCACCATTCTGATGTCGCCCTCAATCCACATCATGGGCTGGACAAGTAGCAACCCCAAGCTCCCCTCGGGCGACGCTTTCGATTGGGCATACGAGGAGGTTAAAATCCCCGGTGGCGACAGCATTGTGAATGCTATTTATGTGATGTCGCTTGGTGTGCTTGCCGGTTACATGGGTATTCAGGTAGGTGCCGACGGTGCTCACCGTACAGTGCTCTTCTCGCAGTGGGATTCGGGTGATACCGATACAGATCCCAACCTCCCCGACCACCTCCGTTCTACAGCGGTGGATACCGGCGATGGTGTCATTGCACAGCGCTTCGGTGGCGAGGGTACAGGTGTGCAGTCGTTCCGCAACAACGGTGCATTCTGGGATTTTAATAAATATGTACAGTTCATCACACACTGCCGCAACGAGCTTGCCACATACGAAACCGTCGAGAACGGTAAGACCGTGACCAAGCAGCAGCGCAACATGCTTATATCGGCATGGTGGAATGCTCAGGACGAAAAGGGATGGCAGTATATGTCAACCCTTCGTGTGGCAAACAGAAGTACATTTATCGATTCATGGTACTCGTTTGTTGAGTGCTATGTGAATGGCAATGGTCAGCGCAAGCGCATCGGTTACTTTAGAAACGGATATGCGAAGGCAAGAAAAGAGCAAGGTGGCAAGTGGTTCCACATGAACAAGGCATCGTTCGGCCACAACAACGGTGGAACCCACATGGGTGCTCGCAACGACATATGGCAGGATGTCGATCCCGAGGATAAATTTGCATGGTTGATGATAACCGGTGGTTTCACCAACAAGGCTCACATCGGTACATGCCAGGTTCCTATGCGTACAACCCACACACCCGTCGATACCATCAACCTCGACCTGTTGTTGGCACGCGAGGAGCTCGCATTCGAGAACGAAAGACGTCGCCTCGATTCAATCAGTGCTATGAACGCAGCCATGTATGACAAGAGCGACTGGGAGCTTCTTTCGTTCACAAGCGAAGAGAAGACCGGCGAGGGTACAAACGGTTTCGCCAAGCTGATTATCGACAACGACAAGGAGACATACTGGCATTCGCAGTGGAAGAGCTCTACAGCCAAGGTGCCTCATACATTTGTTATCGACATGAAGCAGGAGCTCGATATCAATGCATTCTATTTTGCAATGAGCGGTGGCGAGGCTCGCTTCCAGCAGGATATTACCATCCAGGGTAGTCTTGATAACGAAAATTGGACTACCATCTACGAGAACAACGACTGTCCCAAGCCCGTAACAGGCAAGAGCACAGGCGAGTATGTACTCAATATGGACTCGACAGCTACTGCACGCTACCTGAAACTGACCATCAACAAGGTACATACAGGTGTTAATTTCGCCCGTATCAACGAATTCTCGGTATTGAAGCTCGAAGTACCCACATTGATAGAGGATTTGAAGGCCGACAAGAAGGTTCGTTTCTATACCAAGGGTGCAAGCATCTGCGTAGATGCTCCCTGCAACATGGCGAGCGCCAAGGTATCGGTATATTCAGCCGACGGCCAGATTGTTACAAGCTGTGTAACCGAGGATGTTACCGCCAACGATGTTATCAGCGTTCACTCGTTCAGCATTGTTCCCGGTATATACGTTGTAACCCTCGAGGATGCCACAGGCAAGACCTACACCGGCAAGGTTGCTGTGAAATAGTATTCACCAAGGCATATATGATAGCGAGCCGAGGCATTTGTGCTTCGGCTCGCTCTTTTTAGTGCCAATTATCGTACGCTACTCCCTTGCTATAATCATTAGGTTGGTCATTGCCTGTTCGTCGCCCATCAATGCGGCCTCGGTGAAGGCCTTTTTGGCCGCATTGCGTTTGTGCATGCGATATTCGATAACCCCCATGAGATTAAGCGCGCGGGCATCGTTGCTGTATTGTTGCAGCTCGCTCATCAGTGCGTCGTAGCTGGGCGTGCTGTTGGTGGCAAGCTCGTTCACGATGCGGTTCAACCGTGGGGCAATGGTGTCGGGCGTGTTGCGGTAATATATTCGCGCACAGCATGCCTGGCGCTGGTTATCAAGGGCGCCGTTGCCCAATTGGCGCAGTATGTCGCCGCTTAGATAACCGTTGACGAGCGTCTCGCGTCGGGCGGGCGATTTTTCGGCCCTGAAAATAGTTACCATCGAGTCGCCACCGGCTATATTACCACTGCCTATCGATTCGTATATGAGCTCCCAGTTCCTGCCGCCGTCGAGCACTTCGAATACCGAGTCGGGCAGGTTGCAATAGTACTTCAGTTTGTCGCGAAGCGAGCCGGCGCGGCGCACTCCCAGCCCCTCGCGCTTTTCATCGGGAGCGCTGTAGCCAACCAATTGCACCACCTCGATCCGGGCCAGCGAATCGGCTGTCATCGAGGCTATTAGGCCGGCGAGCGTATCTATCAGGTTTATATTGTGCATGTAGCTGTTCTCGAGAATGTGGCTCGCAGGACGAAAATTTACAGCGTAGCTGCTTTCGCTGTACGGAGGTATGCTGCCCGTGGCAAGCGGCTCGTAGTATGCCATGGGGTAAATGCAGCGGTGGCGATACGAGGCGCGGTCGGCCTCGCTCTCCCTGTTGCTCACGCGGTGGCAACTGAGCGGCGATGCTTCGGGCAGGTATATGTACATGGAATCGTATTCGGTGGTGGTGCCGTTCTTGTCGGTGAACGTATATGTGGTTATGCTCATAAGGCTGTCGCCCACCATCGCCTCGGGGATGGTAAGCGTGCAGCGCTGCATGCCCACTCGACTGAGTATGGGGGTGTATCCGTTCCTGTGTATAAATTTTTTTCGGTAGTTCTTGCCTTGGAAACAGCGTGTGGTGTCGTTTATGCAGGTGTCGGGGCAATATATGCAGCACTGCATTTCGAGCTGCTTGTTGCTTGGGATGTCATCGATATAATAGTTCAGCGCTATGTACCAGCAGCTGTCGTTGTGCGTGGTTGTATAGCCGTCGGGGATGATTACCTGTGCTCTTGTAGCAACAGCGAGCAGTGTGAGCAATGTTGTTGCTAAAATAGATATTCGTTTCATGTTCAAAGGATTTGGGGTTAATAATAGGGGTGCAATCATCGATGTGGTTCGATGTTGCACCCCTGTTGTTATTGTTCTCCTTTATAAAACGAATAATATCTTGTGTGGCTCTCCTGTTTTGTGTTCTTTATATTTTTATATGGTTTTTTAGCGGTTGCTCAAAATTGCATGATGGCGGTCAGCTCCGCTATGTCGCCAATTATGGCCGTAGGTTCCGCGCCGGGAATGATGGGCTCCTCTTCCCAGCATATTTTTTTTAGCCATACGGCTTTGCAGCCTATCGACAGCGAGGGGTATATGTCCTTGCGGTACGAATCGCCTATAACGATTACCTCATTGGCTTGCAGGCCGAGCGCTTTAACCCCAAGGGCGAATAGGCGCGGGTCGGGCTTGCGTATGCCCACTACGGCCGATTCTATAATGGAACCGAAATATTTGTCGAGCGAGAATTCCTTGAGCACCACGGGCATGTTGCCGTAGAAATTTGTCACCAGTACCGTGGGGTATTTTTCGGAGAGCGCCTTGACGATGGAGCAGCTCTTTTTTATACACTTTTTCACTTGCGAATAGCACCCCTCGACTATTTTCTGCTGTGTGCAGCTGTCAATGGGCTTGCCCGCTGCCGCCAGATAGTCGGCCTCTATTGCTATTTTCAGTTCCAGCAGACGGCGGAAAGTGTGCGTGGGCTCTATTATACGTTGCTTGGCAAGTGTGCGCTCGGCATGTACGTATGCTTCGCGGAAGAGGGGCTTCTCGATGCCCGCTCCGGCTTGCACAAATTGTTCCCATATGACCTCGCTCCAATGTATGCCGTTGGTGTCTATGGTGCCTCCGTAGTCGAATATGATGCCTTTAATTGAATTCATTGTCGTTCTCTATTTCTTTGGTCAATCGTCTGCACAGCGCTTCGTGGCGGTGGCGCATGTATATGAACAGCGCTCCCAATATCACAATCTCGAAGAACAGGTAGAGCCACAGATGGCCGGTGAGCATTGCGAACCACAGGAACAGCGCGCGGCTGTTAAACGTGAGTATGTTGGTGTATTTCATCAGCGGCAGACTGCCTTTGCGGAATGCATTGCGAAGGCCTGTCGGTATTTTGCTGCCGAATTTGTTGTTCACTTTCTGTATGAAGGTCTGAAAAGCGGGCGACATGCGCTCCTGGTTGGCCGTGTAGCCTATGTAGGCATTAAGGAATATCTTCCAGAAGAAATTGCCCTTCCAGGGGGTTTCCTTGTATCTTATGCGCTGTGCGTCGGAATTGTCGAATTCGTTGCCATTCTCCTCCTTTATGAAATAGAGATGTATGTTGCGATAGTAATCGGCTAATTGGCACTGTGAACCGTGAATCCAGAAGCCGGCAAACGAGCACAATATCCATATTATCACACCCCATTCATGCTCGGGGGCGAAGGGGATGGGGCGAAAGGTTTCGCGGACGGCTATGGCCAGGTATATCATGAAAAACCACACATCGCCGGCAAAGCCGTCGAGTATTCTGCCCCAGCGTGTTTTTTGTCCGGTGAGGCGTGCAAGCTGCCCGTCGGTGCTGTCGTACAGGTTGGCCCACAACAGCAGGAATATGCCCTGTATGTTCCATCGCAGCTCGGTGGATATGAAGCATATACCGGCCGCTATTCCCAATATTATCGAGAATATGGTTATAGCATTGGGGTGCACGCCCAGTTTGCGGAAAAAGAGAGCACATCGGTATCCGTAGGGACGATATATCCACAGGTCGATGAACTCCTCGGTGTCGTACGATTTTATCGTCGTTTTATATTCTTTGTTATTTTCTTCGTTCATAGTCGGTCTTGTTTTCTATGAGCATTGCAATCTCCTCGGCTGCCTCTTTGCAATAGGCCGAGAAGCTTGGGAAATCGTTAATATCTATTATGTATATCTGCCCATCTGCGGTAACAATGCAGTCGCCGCCGAATATCTCTATGCCTATGGCGCTGGCGGCTTTGAATGCCATGCTTCTGAGCAGTTCTTCGTCGAACGGGTGGTTCTGTGTGGCCCCGTTGTGCTTTTCCAATCCGAATTTCGTGGTTGCGGGGTTGGGGTGGTGCCAACGGAAGAATCCGCGTCCCGATATGCCGTAAAATTTTATTATGTCACCCTCTATGTGCTCGCAACATACAGCCTCGCTCACCCCTCTTTCGTTCATCGATTGCAGTGCCTTGGCATATTCATAGGTCGATGCTACATGGCACACATCGTCGGGGTGCGATGACCAGCCGTTGCCCCTTTTCAGCCATACGGGGAAGTGGGGCGGTGGGGCGGTGGTGTCATCGGTGTTCACTATGCGGTATTGTGGCTGGGCGATGCCCTCTCTTTGCAATATTTCGGTGAATAGCCTTCGCGAGCAGTTGTTTACCCCCGCAACGCTGTTCACAACGATTGTTCCCGCTGCCTCGCACTGCGATATCTGCTCCAATGTAGTAGCTGTGCGCGACATGTGGTACAGCGCATGGCAGCCTTCGGGCACATTGCCGTGCTTGTCGGGGAATACCACGCTGTGTCCTCTTTGTGTGAACCTTTCGGCTATGCACATGAGCAGTCGCGTGTCCTTGTCGCACATGTTGGGCGAGTCCTCGGGGCTTCTCGCTATTGCAGCTATTTTCATTCCTTGCATAAGAATTTTTCGGCAACCTCAATGTCGCTTGCGTGGTCTATATCTACTATCTTGTCGAATGGGCACGCCTTCAGGCGCAGGCCATCGGCTATAAGCTGCCGTTGGAAATTGCGCATGCGCGACTGGCCGCTGTCGATGCATCGCTTCAGGGTGTCGAGCGCCTTCTCGCTTAATCCGTAAATGCCGCCCGAGATGTATTTGCACTGCGCATTCCATTCGTCGTGGAAGCCGGTGATGTCGTCGTTGTCGTCGGTGCCTACATATAGCGGTTTTTCGTCGTCGATGAACGGGGTGACTGCCATCACGCCATCGTTGTCCTTGTGCTCGAGCATTGCAAGGTAGCGGGCGAAGTCCTCTTCGCGGAAAATGGTGTCCACCGTGGTCAGGCAAAATGTTCCTCCGCGAAGCAACGGGCTCAGCTCATACAGGCTGTGCATCGAGCTGGGCGTGTCCTTCACCACGATGTTTATGGGGAATTGCTTGCTTAGCTCCTCGAGCAGTGCCAGCGTTTCGGGTTGCTTGCTGTTTATTACTATGTTCACCGACTCGGCTCCGTGGCGGCAAAAAAGTTTTACAAGGCGCTCTATGATGGGAGTGCCTTGTATTCTTACGAGTGGTTTGGGAAGTGTAATTCCCTCTTGTGCCAGACGCGAACCTTCGCCTGCCGATATTATGGCAAATTTCATTGCGTTAGTCGTTGTCGTTCTGTTGCAGGTTCAGACGGTTGCTGTCGTCACGCTTTTCGAAGTATTGCTTGCGCAACGGGTTGCGGTGGGTATACTCGTCGTTCTTGCGGTTGCGATAGATGTCGATGGCTGCGTATATTGCCTGTCGGAACGAATTTTCGTCGGCGCATCCCTTACCGGCAATGTCGTATGCCACTCCGTGTGCGGGCGATGTGCGTACAACCGACAGTCCGGCTGTGAAATTCACGCCGTTGTCCATGCCCAATGCCTTCATGGGGGCAAGGCCCTGGTCGTGGTACATTGCCAGTATGCCGTCAAATCGGGTGTAGTTGCAGCTACCCATGAAACCATCGGCGGGGAACGGGCCGTAGCACAATATTCCCTCCTGGTTCATGCGCTCTATGGTGGGCTTGATGACAGTCTGCTCCTCGGTACCTATCAGGCCGTTGTCGCCGGCATGCGGGTTGAGCGCAAGTACGGCTATTTTGGGCGCGTTTATATTGAAATCGACCTTCAAGCTCTTGTTGAACAGCTTTATTTTCTCCTCCAACAGCTCGGGGGTGATGGCATCTGCCACGTTGCGCAAGGGGATGTGCGAGGTCACGAGCGCGAAGCGCAGTTCGTCGCTGCACAGAATCATCAGTGCCTTTTCGTCGTTCTCCATGCGCTGCTGAAGATACTCGGTGTGGCCGGGGAAATCGAAGCTGTCGCTTTGTATGGCATCCTTGTTTATGGGCGCTGTTACAAGGACATCCACTTTGCCCTCTTTGCAGGCGGCGATGGCCTTTTCCAATGCTTCGAAGGCAGCCTTGCCACTCTCTTTGGTGGTGGTGCCGAGCTCAATGTGTACCTCGTCGTCGTTGCAGTTTATTATGTTCAGTTTGTCGCCCTGCGCTTCCGATTCGTTTTCTATGGCATTATAGACGGTGGGCAGTTCGAGAGCCTTCTTGTGATAAGCTGCCAATTTGGGCGAGCCATATACTATGGGGGTGCAAAGCTCAAATATTTCGGGCTCGGCAAATGTCTTTAGTATCACTTCGTAGCCAATGCCGTTGATGTCGCCCTGTGTAATTCCTATGCGTATTTTATTGTCGCTCATGCTTCTATTTCTTTATATCGGTTTTAACTGTGTCTTCTATAATAATCTCGGGTATTTGCATGCTGTTCTCTATCTGCTTGTCGGCAGGCAACTTCAGTGTGAAGAGTGATGCCTCGAGCTGTCGCATCATTTCGCGTTTCTTGGTGCTGGGGGCATACACGAAGGCTTCGGTTACAATTACCCTGCCATTCACCTCATCGACAAACGAGTGCGAAACGAACGGGCCGCCCATCATGTCGTTCTCCATTGCCCAAAGGCCGCGTGCCTCCTGCATATATCTGTCGCGGAACGAATTGTCCTTTACCGTTACCAGCAGCGAATCGGTGGTCATGTAGCGTCCCTCTTTGCCGCGGATATATTTTTTCAGTATCTCATTGCGCTTCTTTACGAAGTATTCGTGTGTGAAGGTGTTCTTGTCGGTATAGGGGAAGCTATATACCACTACATTCATAATGGTTTCCTTGCCGCCGTGGTTCATGTCCGATGCCCACAGGAAATTGTCGCGGCTCTTTATTGCGGTGAGCGATGCGGGGATGCGCATGTCGCAATCGAATTTTTTCTGTATCGAATCGAGGAATGCGCGGTTGTGGCTCTTCTTCAGGTTGTCGAGCTCGCGGTTCATCTCGGCAGATGTGAAGAAATCGATTATTGTTTGTCCGTGCTTCTCTACAAATTCCTGAAAATCGGTCGCATTGGGGCTCTGAATGGTGAGCACCATCTGGGGCGACGCATACTTGTCGCGTGTGTACTTGAATTTCGATTGCGTGTAGCGTGCGGGGTCTATCTGTATATCGATGATGTTGCGATAGGGCTTGAACAGATGCGAGAATGCCGAGGGGCTTGTCTGCGACACGCGGAACGATGCTTCGGACTGTGGCAGGCCGGGGATGTCCGATGTGAGCACATCGTTGAGGGCGCGGCCGGCCGGTGCATCCCACAGGTCGTGGTTGCACACAACGAGCAGCTCGTAGGGCAGTCCCACCGAGGTCTGTGTGAAAAGGCCTGCGGCTCCGCTGTTCTTGTCGCTGCAGCCGGTAAATGTTATTATAGCCAATAGTAGGAAAAGATATTTTTTCATTTTATACTGTTGTTATGTTTTAATCCTTCTTTTTGCTCTGTTTCAGTGTTGACAACATGCCGCATGCCGCGAAAATGTCCTCGCCGCGCGAAGCACGTATCGTTGTGAAGATACCGTTCTTTGTAAGGAAGTCCCTTAGGCGCACCATCTCCTCCTCGCCCACACCTTCGAGTGGCACAGAGGGTATCGCGTGGTAGCGTATGAGGTTTATGCGGCAGTCTAGCCCTTCGAGCAGCTTTATCAGTTCTCTGCCGTGGTAGAGCGTTTCGTTCACTCCCTTGAATACGATATATTCGAATGTCAGTCGGCGCTGGTGGCTGAAATCGTATCCACGTAACAGTTCGACGGCCTCTTTTATCGAATAACCCCTTTCGGCAGGCATTAGTTCGCTGCGCTTTTCGGGGATGGGGTGGTGCAGGCTTATCGCAATGTGGTAGTCGCCGGCTTCGAGCAGCGGTTTCAGTCCTTTGCGAAGGCCTACGGTCGATACGGTTATGCGGTGGGGGCTCATGCCTGTTCCGTAGTCGGCGGTGAGCACCCTGATGGCTTGTAGCAGATTGGACAGGTTGTCGCAAGGCTCTCCCATGCCCATGAATACAAGGTTGGTCAGCTTGTCGAATTCGGGTAGGGCGTATATCTGGTTCAATATCTCGTTGGCCGTAAGGTTGGCTGTGTAATTCTGCTTTCCTGTCATGCAGAAAAGGCAGTTCATTTTGCAGCCCACCTGCGACGATATACACAACGTTGCGCGGTCGCCGTCGGGGATATATACAGCCTCGACGAAACGGTTGTCGCTTGTGGCATACAGATATTTAATGGTGCCATCGACCGATTTTACCCCTTCGACGGGTGCTTTCAGTCCTATTTCGTATTTCTCGGCGAGTTTCTCGCGGTTCTTGACAGACAGGTTGGACATCTTTTCGATTGAATCCACTCGTTTTTTGTAAATCCAATCGGCAATTTGTTTTGCTGTGAAGCGTGGCATACCTTCGGCAGCAACAACATCCTGTAGTTGCTCCAAGGTCATTCCAAGCAGATATTTCTTTTCGTTTGTCATATTATTGATATATAGCTACACTCAATTGGCAAAGATAGTGCAAGCCGAGAGGAGAGCAAAATAAATTTATTTATTTTTTCTCCCGAGGCGCCGCCTATCTTATGTAAAGATAGTGCAAGCCGCCTTTCGCTCTTCTGTTTGAGATATCCCGAGGCGCCGCCTATCTTCGGCTATCATGAAATAGCGTGGTGGCGTTGCAATCTATTGTGGTCTGTACTCGGCCGGCAAATTGGGCACATATATTATGTTGTCGAGTGCATTTCTGCCATCGCGGTCGGTAACAACGAATGTGAACATCCACTTGTTCAGTCGTATGCCGCCGTCGGGGTTGTTGGGTAGCTTGATGAACACCTTGTTCCACCCCTGGCGAAGCACTATCGGGGTGACGGGGCGGGCTGTGAAATTTTCATTCAGCAAATCTTTTTCGTTGTCTATCGGCTTGCCGCTGTTCTCCCATGCGGGTGGCATTATCTCGTTGTTGTTGAGCCATATGCGCGAGCCGCGACGATCCCATTTGTCGCTGTCGGGCGCGTAGTCCCTCTCGGAACGACCGTAATTTTGGAATTCAATCTGCGCGCCGGCTTGCTGTGCCACGGGCGAGTAGATATACGTCCATGCATATGCGGTTGTGCCTGTGCGCGGGTTGTCGAAGTGCGAGGGCACTATGGCGCCCCATGTGTGACGCAGATAGATGCCGGCGCCGGTGGCCACCCTTGTGCCGTACTCTTTACCCTCGTACAGGTAGTGCTCCTTGCAGCCCTCGCTCTCGGGTGGCAACATCTTGCCTGCGTCGCCCCCATTGGGGAAGGCATCGGTAACCGTCCATTGTATGTTGCATTGCCTTACATAGGGTATCTGTTCGCTGCGCAGCGAGTGGGCTTTGTGGAATAGGAAGCGTCGCTCCCAGTCGGCAAATTCGGCGTACTCGGCTGTGTGTGAATGGAGCGCGGTGCCGCCCTTTTCTATGTATTGTGTGCCACCGCCTTTCCATGCTCTTTCGCACGAGGCCAGTATATTGGCATACATGTTGTTCTGTACTATTATATCCTGCGGATGGGGCAGCTTGCGGTCGTTCCACAAGGCGGTGATGGTGCCGGCAGTTTCGCTGTCGCCACGCTCGCTGTAATATATGTTGCTCTTGTAAATGCCGGCAACGTCGGCATATACATCGAAATGGTTTACATAATTGTAACGGCAGTCGATATTGGGTATTCCTGCCACCTTGCGTCCGGCGGTTGACCACATCTGTGTCATGTCGAAGCCAGCATCGGTCGAAATGCGTACGCCGCGTATGGGGTTCCACACGATAACCTTTTTGCCCAGCGAGTGAACCTTGTCGGTCATTGTTTTCAGGAAGCCGGGATAGGTGATGCTCTCCTCGTCGGCACCAATGTGTATGTATGGAGCAAGTGGGAATGTTGCGGCTACCTCGTCGAGTATCTCCTTTAGCTCCTGCACGCCCTTGTCGCTCTGCATGGAGTGACCCATCGCCTTTTTGAACGCGGCGCTATGGCCTGGCATGTCTATTTCGGGTATAATGGTGATGCCGCGCTCGGCTGCAAAGGCCTCCAGCTCGCGACACTGCTCCTGTGTGTAGTACATCCCCGGGAAACGGCTCATGGAGCTGTCGGCGGTCAGTTGCGGATATTTTTTCACTTCGAAGCGCCATGCCTGATTTTCGGTCATGTGAAAATGAAACGTATTCACCTTGAAACGGGCGAGCAGTTCAATCTCCTTTCTTATCTCGTCCATGGGGATGAAGCTGCGGCCTACGTCGTGCATGAATCCTCGCAGTTTGAATGCCGGCCAATCGACAATTTCCACGCATTCGAGTGCCGCCTTGCCGTCGTATCCTTCGGCCAGTTGCATCATGGTCTGCACGGCGCGTATGATGCCTGTCGTGGTGATGGCCTTTATGGTTACCTTGCTTGGCTCCACCTTCAACGAGTAGGCCTCGTCGGGGTAGCCGGCAAGCGCGTAGTCGTAGGCGCCGGGTATAGTGGCAACCATCTCCACTGCAATTTCGGGGGCACTTGCCTTGTCGGTTACGCCGCCGCACAGCTTGGCGAAATCCATAAGAAGGGGCACGCGCTCTTCTGCGGTAATCCTAATCCTCTTGTTCAATGGAAAAGAGCCCTCGCTCCTTGTGACCGCCTTTGGGGTGGGGAGCAGATGCTCTATTTTTGCTTCGGTGGCGGTGAACATGGCTGCCGCCAATAAAAACAAAATATATTTTTTCATAATAAGTGTCCTGATACAAAAAATGGAAGCAGCCTTACCGTCGGTTATGTGTGACGATAAGGCTACTTGTTGTTCTCTATTCAAAAAGGCCGTCGCGCTGTATGTAGGCGATGATGTCGCCACGGCGCACCTGCTCTCCCTGCTGGGCGCACACCTCTACCACGCGTCCGCCGAGCCCTGTGGAGACTGATTGCAACTCGCCCCACGGTGTTATTATCGTGCAGAATAGCTCGTCGGGGGCAAAATGCTTGCCTATTGCGGGCGGCATCGAAGCGCCGTCGTATGATACCTCCCACAGCAATTGTCCCTTCTCGGGGGCAGCTATCGGCTCGGCCTTGGCATGCTTAATGGCTTTTATGTCCTCTATGCTTACGCCCTGTTTTGCGAGCTCTCCCTCCTTGGCCTTCTCTATATCGGCAAGGAAGCGCTCCTTGGCTATGCCGCTCTTGTAGTCGCGATATTGGCGGTCGTGCATGGCAAATTCGAAGAGCTCCTCGTCGTCCTCGCCGCGCTCCCAGCCGAGCTCTTCCATCTCCTTGATGTATTTATCGAGCACATCGGGATAGAAACTCTGCGGATCGACGGTGGTGAATTCGTAACCCTTCTCCTTGGCGAGCTCAACGATTTCGGGAGCTACTTCGCCGGGCAACTGACCGCTCTTGCCAAGTATCATTCCCCACATGCTTTCGTCCATGCGGCTGAAACGCGGCTCGTCCTGTGCACGGCTCAGCAGGTTCATCAGTGCAATGTTCTTTACATACTGGCTGAAGGGGGTTACAAGGGGTGGATAACCTACGCGCGGCCACACATAGGCAACCTCGTTGAACAGCTCTACCATGAGCTCGTCGATGGTATTGTATATGGGCTTACCCTTGCTCTGCAATATGCCGTTGATGCCTTTATATACACCGGCAAGGTCGGACATCATGGAGCCCATCATGCCGCCGGGCAATCCGCTTGTGAGCAGCAGCGAGCTCATCAGCTTGTTGTTGCTGTCCATGAAGTAGCCCAACCACTCGTCTATGAACTGCTGTGTAAGGCTGCGTGCCTTCATGTAGGCGTTCATATCTATTTCGGGTACCTTGAAGCCGGCGTCCTTCAGCATAGCCTGCACGCTGATGATGTCGGGATGCACCTTGCCCCACGACAGGGGCTCGATGGCGGTGTCGATGATGTCGCAACCATTCTCGCACACTTCCAATATGGATGCCATCGATAGTCCGGGGCCGCTGTGGCCATGGTACTGTATGATTACATCGGGATGCTTCTCCTTGATGCTCTTTACCAGACGGCCCAGGAATGCCGGACGACCGATACCGGCCATATCCTTTAGGCATATTTCGGGCGCGCCGGCCTCAATCAGCTTGTCGGCCATGTCGCTGTAATATTCCACGGTGTGGATGGGCGACGATGTGATGCATAGTGTGGCCTGGGGTATCATTCCCGCCTCGAGTGCATATTTTATTGAAGGTATGATGTTGCGTACATCGTTCAATCCGCAGAAAATGCGGGTGATGTCGGTGCCTTGCGCCTTCTTCACCTTGTACATCAGGCGGCGTACATCGGCCGGAACGGGGAACATGCGAAGGGCATTCAGTGCTCGGTCGAGCATGTGTGTCTGTATGCCGGCTTCGTGAAAATATTTAGTGAAGGCGCGAACTGCCTTGTTGGGGTTCTCGCCTGCCATAAGATTAACCTGTTCAAAAGCGCCTCCATTGGTCTCGACGCGTGCAAAGCATCCCATTTCCACTATCACCGGGGCTATCTTCTCCAGCTGTTCTGCCAACGGCTGGAATTTACCGGACGATTGAAACATATCGCGGTAAACCAAACTGAACTTTATCTCTTTTTTCATAATTTGCGAAATTAGTAGAACTTCAAGTGTAAAGGTAATGTAAAATTTCAAAAATACCATAATGTCCAATGAAAAAATCCACTCATTTTACATTTGTTTAAGAAACCGCCCGCCCGCCTCTGCAGGGCTTCGGGTGGCATATTGCTACTATAATTTATATCGCGCGCGAGAAAACGTGCAATTTGTTTTGCATTAAGCGCAGTTTGCATTAAATTTGCCTAATTTTAATAATATCCAACCATATACCTAAACCTATGAAATCCCTTCGTTCACTATTTCGCATAGGACTGGGCCCGTCAAGTAGCCACACTATGGGTCCCAACCGCGCGGCCTTGCAATTTGCCGACAGGTGCAAAGATGTCGATTCGTACAGAGTAACGCTTTACGGAAGCCTTGCTGCTACCGGGCAAGGACACATGACCGACGTTGCCATTATAAATGTGCTTGAACCCATAGCGCCGCTCGAGATTGTGTGGGAACCCGAGGTGTTCCTTCCCTTCCACCCCAACGGCATGAAATTCGAGGGCATAAAGGATGGCAAGGTAATAGACGAATGGGTGATATACAGCGTTGGTGGCGGCGAACTTGCCAACGAAAGCACCGTGAAGAATGACGATGACATATACCCCTTGACCACCATGCACGATATCATGCAGTGGAGCGACGATACAGGCTGCGCCTTCTGGGAATATGTCGAAATGTACGAGGGCCCCGAAATATGGGATTTCCTGAAAACCGTATGGGATACGATGCAGGCTACCATAGCCCGCGGTCTTGAGCACGAGGGCGTGCTGCCCGGTGGCTTGGGCTTGCAACGCAAGGCCGGCACCTATCTGCTGAAGTCCAATTCCTACAGCTCGTCGGTGCGCAGCAAGGCAAGGGTATATGCCTATGCGCTTGCTACATCCGAGGAGAATGCAAGCGGCGCTACGGTGGTAACAGCTCCCACATGTGGTTCGTGTGGAGTGCTTCCGGCCGTACTGCACCATCTTGCAAGCAACTATCAGTTCAGTGAGCCCCGCATATTAAGAGCGCTTGCCACTGCCGGTCTCATAGGAAATATTGTAAAGGAAAATGCCTCAATCTCGGGAGCCGAGGTAGGTTGCCAGGGCGAGGTTGGAGTGGCATGTGCTATGGCCGCAGCCGCAGCCTGCCAGTTGTTCGGCGGTACAATCAACCAGATTGAGTATGCAGCCGAGATGGGCCTCGAGCACCATTTGGGCCTCACATGCGATCCCATGTGCGGTCTTGTTCAGGTGCCCTGCATCGAGCGAAACGCCATTGCAGCGTCGCGTGCTCTCGATTCATGTACATATGCCATGCTCTCGGACGGCAAGCACAAGATTACCTTCGACCACATTGTCGAGGTTATGCGCGACACCGGTCACGACCTTCCCGCTCTGTACAAGGAAACATCAACCGGCGGTATAGCAAAAATCGAATTCAAGAAAAAGAAGAAATAATATAAACATAATCCAAAATGAAAAAATTATTATTGCTGTTGGCACTTCCCATGCTCGCACTCACCATGCAGGCCAAGGAAGTGGCTAAAAACGAAGATTGCAAACGCGTACGTCCCAATTACGCTCTTGCCGAGAGATTCTCGCCCAAGAAAATAGGACGCTTGGTAAAATCGACATCCGTTACTCCCCACTGGTTCTCGGATGGCAAGAAATTCTGGTATTCGTGGACCTATGAGAATGGCACACGCTACTACATTGTAGATGCCAAGAGCGGCAAGAAAAAAGAGATGTGGGACATGGCAAAGCTCGCTGCCGAAATCACCGAAAAGACAGGTGATCCCTACGATGCACAGCACCTTCCCATTCAGAATGTCCAGTTGCGCAACGATCGCTACGTGCGCATCGGCATCCAGTCGAAGCTCGAGATTCCCAAGCAGCTCAAGCGTTGGGAGCGCAACGACTCTGCCAAGATTGCGAAAATAAAGAAAGAAAACCAGAAAGAGAACAAATATTTCCATTTCGAGTACGACCTCGAGAAGGGCGAGCTCATCGAGCGCACTAACGACGAGATTGAGGATCTCTATCCTTCGTACCCCCACTGGGCAAACGTATCGCCCGATGGCAAGTATGTAATCTACGAGAAAAACTGGAACATCTGGTACATGTCTATGGAGGATCTCGAGAAATTGCGCATCTGGGACAAGGATTCAACCGTGGTTGAACACCAGCTCACAAAGAACGGTCGTCCCGGCAAATGCTACGCATGGCACCCCGTAGGCACCGAGAAGGTCGATAGCACTGCTCGTTTCGGTGTGAACGCCCTTTGGTCGCCCGATTCACGTCACTTCGTGATGTTGCACCAGAAGGACTCGATGTTGAAGAATTTCTGGGTAATCAATTCGCTCAGCTCACCCCGTCCTACACTCGAAACCTACAAATATCAGATGCCCGGCGAGCCCGGCCCCATCGTTACTATGGAGCTTTTCGATATGGAGAACAAGAACAGCAAGTTCATAAATATTGCCAAGTTCAAGGAGCAGACAGTGGAGCTCTTCAATAAGCCCGGCAAACTTGCCAATATGTACAAGCGTCCCCGCAACCGCGTATGGCTCGGTACAGACAAGGAATTCTATTTCCAGCGTACAAGCCGCGACCTGAAGAAAATCGAGGTTTGCCGCGTTAGCGTCGATACCGACAGCGCCATCACCATTGTGCACGAAGAGATGAATACCTCTATCGAGGCGCGTCAGATTAAGGTGGTTAACGGTGGCAAGAACTTCATCCAGTGGTCGGAGCGTACGGGTTGGGCAATGCTCTACCTTTACGACATGGATGGCAACCTTGTGAACCCCATCACCGAGGGTGATTTCCATGTAGATGAGATTTTGGCTGTCAACGACAAAGAGAAGAAGGTATATTTCACTGCTAACGGCTACAACAAGGACGAGAACCCCTATTACTGCCACCTGTTCAGCGTAGGCTACGACGGCAAGGGCCTCAAACAACTCGACAAGGGCGATCTTAACGGCCGCTTCAGCGTGGTTGAGGATGGTAGCTCGTTCATCGCCAACAGCTCGCGTGTGGATACAGTGCCCACATCGATACTTTATAGCGCATCGGGCAAGCAGCTTGCTCACCTCGAGACAGCCGACCTTTCGCGCCTCTTCGAAGCAGGTTACAAATATCCCGAGCGCTTCAAGGTGAAGGCCGACGATGGTATCACCGACCTCTATGGCGTGATGTACAAGCCCTTCGATTTCGATTCAACCAAGTGCTATCCCTTGATTGAATATGTATATCCCGGCCCCCAGACCGAGGCTGTGAACGAAAGCTGGTCATCGGGTATGAACCGCATCGACCGCCTTGCACAGATGGGATTCATTGTGATAACCATCGGTAACCGCGGTGGTCATCCCAACCGTTCTAAGTGGTACCACAATTTCGGTTACGGTAACCTTCGCGACTACGGACTTGCCGACAAGAAGGTTGCGGCTCAGCAGCTTATTGCACGTCACTCGTTCATCGACGGCGAGCGCGTAGGTATCCACGGTCACTCGGGTGGTGGTTTCATGTCAACAGCGGCTATCCTCTACTATCCCGATTTCTTCAAGGCTGCCGTTTCGTGTGCAGGTAACCACGATAACCGCATCTACAACCGTTGGTGGAGCGAGAAACACCATGGTATCAAGGAAGTTATAAACGAGACCGACACTACATTCGCTTATCGCATTAGCAACAACCAGGAGCTTGCAAGCCGTCTGAAAGGACACCTGATGTTGGTGACTGGCGACATGGACAACAACGTGAACCCCGCGAATACCATCCGCGTAATTAACGCGCTCATCAGAGCAAATAAGCGTTTCGATATCCTGTTGTTGCCCGGACAGCGTCACTCATTCAGCGACATGGACGAGTACTTCTTCTGGAAGATGGCCGACCACTTCAGCCGCTACTTGCTTGGCGAATCGAAGACCGAAACAGATATCAAAGAGATAAACAACGACTAATTGCCGTTATTCATGAAAACAATCAGCGCCCCGAAAAGGGCGCTGATTGTTTTCATTACGGTTGTGCTATTCCGGCTTTCTCATTATGTCGTTCAGCGTTATGGGGTAGTCGTAGGCAATGGTAGTAATCTCTGCCAAAACCCTTTTTTGCGATGTGTCGGCATCTTCCATCACGATCTTGATGTTTGTAAATGCCTCTTTTTCGGCCGAGAAGAGAAGCACACAGAATGGGTGGTGCTTTGCGGCGGGCTTGGTTTCGAATGTGATGGTCTGCTCCTCTTTTGATACCGTTATCGATTCAATCCTGTCGGCTGGGATGTTGTATAGTGGCAGCCCCTCCTTGGTGCGGCATGGCTCGTGTGTGGGCGACTCCTCCAAGTCGTTTAGCACATAGCTTGTGTCACCTATTTTTGTCAGCACATTGCTCATCATATTAAAAAAAGATTCGCAGTTCACCGGGTGGAAGGGGATTGCCGATTTGCCCTTGAATGCGCCGTTTTGCCACAGCTGCAACGAGTCCTTGTCGTATATGGCTACTGTGCTCTGTCTGTCGTTCCACTCCTCGCGCATGTAGGTGGTGCTGTCCTTTTTTAGAAAATAGATCTTGCCGTCTGTTGCCTGCCCTGTCTCCATGTGGTAGCTCTTCACTTCGAGATAGAGGGTGTTTTTATTCGATATTTTTTCTATTGCGCGCTCAATCATTTCCGTGGTGATGCCTGTGGCGTAGCTCTTTTCTACCACATTTATCTGTGTGAAGAAAATGAGCGCCACTGCGAGCACGGCTGCCACAGAGGCTATGCGCATATAAAGCACTCTTCTTGTGGCTGTTTTCTGCTTGCCGGGTGAGAAGGTTATTTTGCATTCGGGGGTGTGCTTGGGGGTCAGAATATCCTTTACAATCTTGTTGTCCTGTTCGAAATTATTGTTGTTCATGGTGTGTGGTTTTTTAGTGGTTAGTTCTCTTTTTCTATAAGCTTTCGAAGCTTTTCGATGCCGTAACGGTAGCGCGATTTCACGCTCGCCTCGGGTATTTCCAGTATTTCGGCTATTTCGCGAAATGTCTTTTCGCCATGTATGTGCAGCCTTATCGCCTCGCTCTGTTCGTGCGGGATGCTGTTCAGTAGGCTGTTTATAAGCGCATATTCTTGTTCGAAATCGCGTGGTTGCAGGTCGGCCTTCTCCACAACCTCTCTGCTCTCCAAATCGACAAAGCCGAGCTGCGGTCTGCGCCGTTTAAGCGTGTTGCAGTTGTTCGAGAGGCTGCGGAAAATGTAGCTTTTCAGGTTTTTGGTGCTTTCTACTATCCCAGGGGTTTTGCACAGGGTTATGAACAGGTCCTGCAACATATCTTCGGCCTCCTCTGCGCTTCCCAAATGGTAGCAGGCGTAGCAGAACAGTGCCTTTTTCTCTGCTTCCATTGTGTCGGCAATCAATTTTTGTATTTCATTTTGTTTCATTTTGTTATCGTTTGTAGTTCAATTTATTTAGAAGCTTCTGATATTAAGAAACGAAATTAACAAAATAGATTTAGAAGCCCTTTTCTTTTTTTATAAAAATCTTATCGCGCCCGTTCCCATTATAAAAAGCGGAGAAAATGCAGTTTTCTTCCGCTTCTATTATATATTTGCATGTTATTTGCATATAGATTATGAAAAAGATATTGGTTACAGGTGCAAGTGGGTTTGTGGGCAGTCGAGTGGTGGCCGGCATGAAGGATGGCTTCGAACTGCTTACCCCTTCGCATGGCGCATTCGATATTACATCGGCCTCGTCGGTTGACGAGTATATAAAGCGGCACCGTCCCGAGGCTATTCTGCATTTGGCTGCCATTTCCAATACGTGGTACTGCCAGCAGCACCCCGACGAGAGCTATCGTATCAATGTGCGTGGCGTCGAGAATATAGCTGGGGCTGCAGCTCGCCATGGTGCGAAATTTGTTTTCTTCTCGTCCGACCAGGTGTATAATGGCAACTGCGAGAATGGGCCGCTTTCCGAGGATATTGCCGTTGCGCCCGAAAACCACTATGGCTGCCATAAACTGCAGGCCGAGGATCGCGCCATGCAGTTGTGCGAAGACTGCGTAGTCCTGCGTGCTACATGGATGTACGATATTCCGCGCGAGGGGATGCCCACGCACAATAATTTTGTAACGAACATGCGTAGCGCCATAGAGCAGCAGGTGCCGTTGGCCTTTGCCACACGCGAGTACAGGGGCATCACCTCCATAGATGAGGTGGTAAGGAATATTCCGCACACATTCGCTCTGCCTGGCGGCGTGTATAATTTTGGTGCCGAGAACAGGTTGAATACCTACGAAACGGCGTCGGCCTATTTCGATATGCTGCAATGCGGTATAGAAAAGGAAAAAATAGTAGTGCCCGACTACGACCGCTTCCCCGAGCACGAGCGCAACATCAGCATCAGTATGAAGAAGGCGACCGAGGCTTCGGGTGGTGTCATCCGTTTCAGCGACACCCTTACAGGGCTTCGGCTATTTGCCGAGCACCATTTTTTGTAACCGCGTCATTGCAATAAAAAAGCAGCACCCGAGTGGTGCTGCTTTTTTATTGCTTTATCTTCAGCCTTGCTTTTTGTGGAATTTGCAACCCACTGCATAGGTTTCCACTTCTATGCTCAATGAAAAACAGATGTATTACCTATCCAATAGATTTTTCAAAAATTGTTTAGATTTGTCAATGTCTATTTTGTTGATAAATGGGTCTTCTTGTAACATCTCGTTAATGGTTTTACCATTAAATTGAGCAGCACCTCTTGTTCCTCTGCCGGCCCAATGGTGTTGTAGGAATGTGGTGTCTTGTAGCTTATTGTGGAATACCGACGCCAATATCGTATTTACTATTCCCGTGTCGTCGATGCCTACAAAGAAAAACATAAATACGCTCTTCTCCTTGCCCATGCACATGAGAAATTTGTCTATATTATATGCCTTGGGATTGGAATCAAGATATAACACCTTGGTCTTAATATCTGTATATGATTCTGAATTTTCAAAATTCCTAATATAGTCACCTAATTCGTTCTTTGTGTCATAAGTAGGAAGTAGCTGCTCTATATCGCGTAAATTTTTTAATAGCTTATTACGCTCCTCTTGTCCGGAGGTAATTAATACTTCAATTAGTCTGCCTCGTATATTTACATTGTCTATGTGGGCCGCTACTAAAATGGCGTCTTTTACATCGTCGCATCGTTTGCGCAAATCTTGCAAAAGAACATTGTACTCCTCCGAGCCCACAAATTCAACCGCTCTACTAGGTGCATTGAAAAGATTGTCTATTTCTGCTTCGCCCAGCACTGCTTTGGCCTTGTCCGGCTTGATGTTGTTCGTGCTTTCTACCAACCTTTCAATATTTTCCTGCCATGTAAAGCCTTGGTGATATGCGAACAAATCTTCGAAATCTTCGGGCTTGTTGCACTTGTCTATCTCTTCAAGATTCTTGCGGATATTACCACCGGTAAGGCTACCTCTTATATTGTCTGTTCTTAAATCCTTGGAGCTATGGCTTATTTTGTTCAGAAATGTTGTGTTGATCAAATATATTACATTGTCCAAATCCTTCTTGACCAGCACGACAAAGCAGGGGATGCGGTCATATTTCTCGAGCTTCGATAGCGATAATACTACATTGGAAAAAGAACTATTTTTACTATAACAAAAAACCACAGCAAAGAAATTTGTATGATAAACAGCTTTGCCATCTTTTACCATGGCAAATTTGTCGCATACGGTTTTTATCATTTCTTCTTTTGTGTTGATGTTTTTATTGCTCTCTATAAGCTCAACAAATTCATGAACCAATGTATTCATTATTTAATCGGTCTAGTTTGATTTTTTTGTTTTGCTCTTTTGCTCCTGCAAAGTGTTTCGCTCCCAAAAAACACCATCTGAATAGCCCTGAATGGTGTTGTTTTCCACGGCGCTCATCAATCTTTTTATTGTCCAGTAACAATATTCTCTGTTTATTTCCACTCCACAAAAATTGCGTCCAAGTTTCTGTGCAACAACAGCAGCGGTTCCACTACCAACAAATGGGTCGAATACTTTGTCACCGGGTTTGCTGGAGGCCAGGATTAGTTTGGCATATAATTTCTCGGGCTTCTGCGTTGGGTGGTCGGTGTTCTCGGGCATCGACCAAAATGGCACACTTATATCATCCCAGAAATTGGACGGGAAGGTTATGCGGAAATTACCCTGCTCGGACTCCTCCCAGTCTTTGGGCTTGCCATCTACTTTGTATGGTGCTATAACCTTGCGCTTCATTTTAACGGCCTCGACATCAAAATAGTAATTATTTTTATCATTCACAGCAAACCAAATATCTTCCATGGAGTTTTTCCAATTTGTTTTTGCGCCTCTTCCTTTTTCGCGTTGCCAGGTGATGCGGTTTATGATAGTAAGCCGCTCTTCTATAACCCTTTGCATGGACGATGAACATTTCCAGTCGCCACACATATAGAGGGTGCCGTTGGGGGCAAGTTTGTCGCATACCTTATTAAACCAGCTTCTTAAATAATCTTCATAGTCATCACTCTTCATGCTGGAGAATTTTTTTCCGTGAAAATTCTTATCAAGATTATATGGGGGGTCAATGATTATCAAATCAAAATGCTTGTCGGGTATCAGGTCGATACAATCGAGCAAATCTGCATTGATTATGCAGTTATCGACAAATGAAGATTTGATATCATTTACAGATAAAATTTTTCTCTCCAGTTCCGGGATTTCGCTTTCCGATACGGTTAATGTCCTGTTTCTTTCAGCTCTGATTTTTTCTGCCATATGCTATGAATGTCTTATTACTTGTTCCGGTGTCTATATTTTGCGCTAAGATAGTATTTTTATAAGAAATACGAGCTATTATTAGTTCATCGGCGTAGTATTATTTTCGATTTACCTATCGCATTTCTGCTGTTTAATGATGCGCCTGTGTGATATCAAAAAAAATCAGCACCAAACGGTGCTGATTTTTTTTTTAGGTATGCTTGTTTATAATAGATTGGACAAGTCCTTTTCGGCAATAAAATCGAGCTTGTTCAATATTATGGTTTCGCGTGTGCGCTCGGTGTTGTCGGTGCGGAATACCATGATTCCGTTGTCGCCCAACATGAACGAATATAAATATGAAATACCGATATTCGCCTCGCTGAAGAGCTTTATGGTGTCGGCGGCGCGACCAACCTGGTTTTCGAGCTTTATGGCAAATACGTCCGAGAGGTTTACCGAAATGCCGGCGTTTTTCAATGTCTCGTATGCGCGTGTGGGCTCCGAACAGATGATGCGATAGATACCATATTCTGTTGTGTCGGCTATGGTGCTGGCGATCAACTGTATGTTGCCTTCCTTCAACAGGTCGAGCACTTTCTGTAGTGTTCCCTGTCTGTTTTCCATGAATACGGATAGCTGATGTATTGTCATATCTGTATGTATTTAGTGGTTATTCCTAAAATGTTTTGCGCAGGTCTTTTACGCGTACCGCCTTGCCCTCGCTCTTGGGCAACGCACCCTTGGGCATGAGCTTGACGTGCGGTGTCACGAGTATCTCGTCCTTCAGCTGACGGGTTATTTCGCGTGTGAGCGCCTGAAGACGTGCGTAGTCGTCGGTGAACATATCGTTCAATTCCACCTCGATGGTCATTTCGTCGTTTGTTTCCTTTGTTTCCAATGTGATAAGGTAGTCGGTGCTCAATTCCTTGAACTGCAACAATATGGTCTCTATCTGTATGGGGAAAATATTTACACCCTTCAGGATTATCATGTCGTCGCTGCGGCCCTTCATGCGGTCGAGACGTGCGTGGTGGCGTCCGCAGGGACATTCGCCTGGAAGTATGCGGGTGAGGTCGCGTGTGCGGTATCTGAGCAGGGGCATAGCCTCGCGGTTGATGGTGGTGAGCACCAATTCGCCCACTTCGCCCTCGGGAACGGGCTCAAGGGTTTCGGGGTCGACAATCTCCACTATGTAGTAGTCCTCCCAGATGTGAAGACCGTTCTGCTCGGTACATTCGAATGCCACGCCGGGGCCACACATCTCGGACATACCGAACGAATTGTATGCCTTCACACCCAGCATCTCCTCGATGCGGCGGCGCTGCTCCTCGGAGTGGGGCTCGGCACCGATGATGAGTGTGGTCAGCTTGGTATCGCGACGAGGGTCTATTCCCATCTCCTCCATCACTTCTGAAATGCGTGCTGCATAGCTGGGGATGGCGTGAACGGCTGTTGTGCCGAAGTCGGTCATGAATTTAATTTGTCGTTTGGTGTTTCCGGCAGCAGCGGGAACGGTGAGCATGCCCAGACGCTCGGCGCCATACTGGAATCCCAAACCACCGGTGAACATGCCGTAGCCCGACGAGTTCTGGAATACGTCGGTGGGGCGAAGGCCTACCATGTGCAGACAGCGTGCAACGGCATTGGCCCACTCGTCAAGGTCCTTCTGTGTGTGAAGGATTACTGTGGGGTTGCCTGTTGTTCCGCTCGACGAGTGCAGACGGGTTGCTTTCTCCAAAGGCACCGATGCAATGCCGAAGGGGTATGTGTCGCGCAAATCCTGCTTTGTGGTAAAGGGTATTTTGCGCAGGTCGTCGAGCGTTTGTATATCTTCGGGTTTCAGATTGTTTTCTTCGAATCTTTTTTTGTAGAAGGGTGAGTTCATGCAGTGGTTTACTGTTTTTTTCAGTCTTTCCAACTGCAATTTCTCTATTTCGGGACGAGTCATCGTCTCCAATTCTTTGTGTAAATACATGTTTATTGTGTTTGATTTTATACTCCTTGTTTCACAGTTTGCAAATTTAGGAAAAGTAAACGGTATTTGATAATTATATCCTAATAAATTGATAAAATATGTTGTAGGAGCTATATTTGCACGTGCAGTAGCTATATATATATGATAATGAAAAGGTTTTTTCTCTGTTTTGTGGCACTGGTGCTGCTATGCGGCGCCGCACATTCGCAGTGGCGCGATAGGGTGAAGACATCGACCGATGTCATGATGTTTGTGCCCTTTGCGGCGGGTGCCTGTCTTGCTTATGCCGAAAAGGATGTCGATGGATTATACCAATTGGCCGGTAGCGGCGTTGCAAGTGTGGCTGTGGCCTATGCGCTGAAATACACCATAGATAAGAAACGTCCCGATGGTAGCGATAATCACTCCTTCCCCTCCAATCATACAGGCTTCGCCTTTATGGGAGCCACGTTCATACAGCAGCGCTATGGCTGGCGCTATGCATTGCCTGCTTATGCCGTTGGCGCTTATGTGGCGTGGGGCAGGGTATATTCGCGTCGCCACGATGCGTGGGATGTCCTTGCCGGAGCACTCATAGGCAGTGGCTGTGCAATAGCCATCACCAGCCCCTTTGCGAAAAAGCATTCGCTTACGCTTCTTCCCTGCCTGTCGGACGATGGGGGCGGAGTGCATGCCTCGCTTACATTCTGAGCCTACTGCTTTCTTGCGGGTAGCGTGATGGGGAATGTGGGGTTATCCACATGCTCTTTGTAGATGATGTCGGTGAGCTCCGCTACCTTTTCGGGATAGAGGTTTGCGATGTTGATATCTTCGTGGGTATCGAACAGCAGGTTGTACAGGCTGCTTTTTCCCTTATTCACTATCAGTTTCCAGTCGCCTTTACGCACTGCGATGCTGTTCTGCCCTGCAAATTCCCAATAGAGAAAATCGTGCTCTTTCTGCATGTGCTCCTTGCCTGTCAATAGGGGCGCGAACGATATGCCGTCGAAGTGGTCGCGGTATCCGGGTGTGGTGTTGCGGTAGCGCTCCTCGTAGTTGTCGATGCCGGCAAGCTCGCAGAATGTAGGCATCAGGTCGTAGAAGGCACACTGGTGGTCGCTCACACGGCCTTCGCCGATGATGCCTTTCCAATAGGCAATGAACGGCACCCTTATGCCGCCTTCGTGCATAGAGCGCTTAATGCCGCGCAGTTCGTCCTTGGTATTGAAGAATGCGGGGTCGGCGCCACCTTCGGCGTGCGGGCCGTTGTCGCTGGTGAACAGCACCAAGGTGTTCTCGCTCAGGCCTTTCTCCTCGAGCAGGCTAAGTATCTCGCCCATGTAGCAGTCGAGGCGTGTGACCATGGCTGCAAATTGTGCGTGCGCCTCTTTGGTGGGGTTGTATCGCGACCATTTGTCGCCACCATACTCCTTTTCCTCTTTGAATATCTTGCGGTAGCGGGCCAATAGCGAGTCGTCGGGCTGTGCAAGCTCGGCGTGGGGCAGGGTGTAGGTGAACAGCCCAAAGAAGGGCTGCTCCTCGTTTTGCAGCGAAAGCCACTCCATTGCTTCGCGGTGTATGATGTCCGAGGCATATTGCGGCCTTTTCTTGTATTCGTCGCCATGCATCGGGTGTTTCGTGTTCTCCCCGAGTGTCACTCTTATTGTCTCTTTGTCGCCCCTTCTTTTGCTGTACCTGTTCAGGAAATTAGGGTAGTACAGGTGAGCCTGGAACTGGCATATGTAGCCGTAGTACTCGTCTATTCCGCGCTTGTCGGGGGTGTATGCCGAGCCTTCGTAGCCAGCGGCCCATTTGCCGAACATGCCGGTTGTGTAGCCGTTGTCCTTCATTATCTGCGGGATGTTCACGTGCGCCGTGTCGTAGGGATGCTGTCCCGCAACGGCATAGTCGTTGTTGTTACCATACTTGACGCTGCCGCTCCAGTACTCTTTGTTGCCGCGCACCTCGGTGTGGCCGCAGTGCTGGCCTGTCATCAGCGAGCAGCGCGATGGCGCGCTGACGGGACATCCGCAATAGGCCTGTGTGAAGCGTATTCCGTTTTGCGCCATTCTGTCGAGGTTGGGTGTGGCAATGTATTTCTGTCCGTAGCATCCTACATCGCCATATCCAAGGTCGTCGCATAGTACCACCAGTATGTTGGGCTTTTTCTCCTGTGCGTTCAGTGTGCCGGCAAGCATCGTGGTGCCTAGCAGCAGTATGTTTTTGTAATCCATGGCGCTATTTCTGTTTGTGTGGTTTGTTCCAAAAATCGAGATATTGCAAAGCTATCTGTGCGTTGTTGTGATATCGCTTTACAAGCTCGATGCTCTCACGCTTCATGCGTGCAATCTCTCCGCGGTTCAATATAATCTGTTCAAGCTTGTTGAATACGTCCTGCTCGTCGGGTAGTACATTTACCATAGGGCGCAGCTTCTTTTCGCCAAGCAGGTTGTAGTACTCCTCCTCGGCGCCGCCCACTACTATTTTTCCTTTGGTCAGTGCAAGCAGTGCGTTCATGCCAGGCGAGTAGCCATATAGCTGGTCGAGCAGCACGTCGCACTCTTCTACCATCCGCGAGTACTCCTCGAAGGGCACATTCTCGGCCTTCAGTATCTCGCATTGCTCGGGGTACTTCTCTTTCAGGCGCAGCAGGGCGCGAAGCATGATGTCGGTGCCTTTGTACTGGCTGCGGCTTTTCTGTATTCCTATGAAAAATTTTACCTTGTCGCTCTCCTGTACGCGTAGCAGTTCGGCGCAGTCGGCCTCTATGGGCATGGGTATGTGGGTGAGCTTGTCGCCATATTTTTCGCTGTATGCAGCGTAGTATTCGTACATGCCGGCCACTATTCCGTCGCAGTCGTCGGCGATGGCGTAGTTGAGGCGCTCCTTAGCCGTACCCTGCCAGTCGGCAATCAGTTCGCGTGTGCTTGCGTTGTCTATGGGCGCGTCTCCTATATTGAAATCGGAGTAGCGGAATATTTTTCTCTCGGTTCCGGCCTTTACCCACAGCGCATCCATGCCCATTGCACCAAGGAACACCTTTTTATTGTGGCGGCGCAGATAGCGGTAGAATGGCAATATGCGCTCGGCCTTCAGCTCAAGGAACATAGGATTAATCAGTTGCACCACATCGTATCCTCGCATTTTGGGCAGTAGTGCAATGGCTTTCAGCAGATACCTTATGCCGGCAAACGGCTTTCCTTCGTGGCGCACGAGCGATATGTCGCGCTTGTAGTTCTTCCAGAAATCGCCGTTGCTCAGCACGCATACCTTGTGGCCGGCCTTTCGCAGTCCTTCGGCCAGTCCCCAATGTACGTTGCTGTATTCGCCAATGAGTAGTATCTTCATTTTTTACTGTGGTTTTTGCGAGGGTAATATCTTTCGCAGGATTTTTAGCCCAGTGCGGCTGTTCGACAGCGCGGCAAATATCCTGTATTTCAGCGAGTAGTTCTTATAGGGTAACGGGTATAGCCCAAGGGGATATAACCCCTCGCGGCATGCCTCCTCCACCTCCTTGGCGCTCCAGTCGTTGTAGAACAGGTTCAGCAGTGTATCGACCGTGAGCATGGTCAGCTTGCGATTGAGGGCGGCACGTTGCTCCATGGTGCACACCTCCTGTTGTTCGAAGCGGAAGGCGGTCAATCGTTCGAGCAGTCTGAACAGGTGGCTTATTCTGCGCGCCTCGTGCAACGAATCGCTGTTGACGGTTATCGAGCTTTCGCGACGGCAGTAGTTGTAGGCAATGCAGTTGCACACTATCAGCTTCTTGCCGTAGTAGTATATTTTTGTATTGAAATCCTCGTCTTCGTGCATCACCCCTTCGGCAAATCTTATGCTGTTCCTGTCGGCAATCTCTTTTCTGAATATATACATCCAGGGGCAGCCGCTGAGGTTGTTGCGCGATACATATTCTGCGGCGCAGTTGTAATGGCGCAGTTTTGTGTGGCGGGTAGCCGGTTGCAGCGCCTGTTGCTTGCTGTGGCACGTTCTGTAGCTGTGCTGAAGAATGTCGGGGTGTTCGCGTTTTAATATATCTATGCATGTGGCGAAGGCATCGGCAGCAATCGAGTCGTCGGCATCCACAAATTGTATGTACGTTCCCTGTGCCGCTTCCATTCCGCGGTTGCGGGCTGCGCCGGGGCCGCCGTGGCGGGCTGCTATCAGCCTGATGGGGGTGTCGGGGTAGGCTTGCTCTATCCACTGGGGCGGCATGTCCGAGCCGTCATCAACCACTACTATTTCGTGGTCGCTTGCGGGCATGCGCAGTGCAACGATGCTGTCAATGCAACCTTGCAACAGCTCGCGCGACAGATTGTAGTGGGGTACAATGAACGATATGAGCATGGTGTTTCCTTAGCACAGCTTCTTGTGCATCATGGCTATTAGTTTGCAATGGAATTTTGCTCCGAACAGCGCAAACGGTATGAATTTCAATTTGCGCATATTGGGTATTTCCATGTTGAAGAGTGTTTTTATGTCGATGTTTATCCCTTTGAGCAGTTCGAAGGCTTTGTTTCTTTCGGCCTTTGTGCCGTCGCTGCATCGCATCAGGTCGGTCAGTGTGTCGAGGGTGCCAAGCAGTATCTCGTTGGCCTCGACCGCAAGGTTGTACTCCTCCTTGACCTTTTTGTACAGTATTACCTTGTTCTTGTACAGGCAATATTGCGATTTGAACGAGTAGGTGCGTGTTATTCCATCCTCGTGGGCGTAGTAGTAATATATGCCGCCGTCGGAATAATACACGTTGTCGCAATTTTCGTATAGTGTGGGAGTGACAAGCAAATCCTCGAATACCTCGCCCTCGGGATATCGTGTAAAAAAGAACATGTCGGCGCGGTATATCTTGTTCCAGGCATAGCAGTGCTCATAGCCCTTGCGCTTGATGTAGTCGATGAATATTTCGCGGTTGCCCGATACCTTTTCGGCGTTGAAGGTGAGCAGGTGGCTTTGCGGCGATTCGTAGTGGATGTTCACGGGGTATTCCAATATGTCGATATCTGGGTTGGCCTGCAGTATGCGCATGTTGTAATAGTAGGTGCCCGATGCCACTATGTCGTCGCCATCGACGAATGTGATGTATTCGCCTTGCGCGACAGCTATTCCTGCGTTGCGGGCCGATGAAAGACCGCCGTTCTTCTTGTGTATTACTTTTACCTTGTCGCACTCCTTTGCGTATCTGTCGCATATGGCGCCACAGTTGTCGGGTGAGCCGTCGTCAACCAAAATCAGCTCGAAGTCGGTATATGTTTGCAATAGAATGCTTTCTATGCAATTTTGCAGGTGTCTTCGTACTTTATATACCGGAACTATGATGCTTAATTTCATTTTTTCTGCTGGATGTATCCTGTTTGTGGATATGTTTGTCTATTATGCAAAGATAATAAATATTATATAAATAACGGCAATGCTGCCTTTTTATTTGCTGAAAGGGGCAATTCTTTTCCATCTGCTTCGTCATTCGCCCAAAATGTATTATCTTCGCATCTTCTAAATACAACGGATGACAATGGTTAAGGAAGGGAAAAACAGCGAAAAACAGGGAGGCTACGAACGCGCCATAAAATATATGGGCATTTTTGGCGGCACCCAGAGCTTTTCCATCCTATTGGGTATCATCAAAAATAAATTTGCAGCAAAGCTTATAGGTGCATCGGGCCTTGGCATGATAGCCATGTACAACCGCACCCTGCAGATGCTTTGCGACTCCACCAACCTCAGCCTCTCTTTCAGTGCCATACGCCGCATTGCCGGCGCCTATGAAGAGGGCAACGAAGAGGCGTTGCGCCATTGGATAAAAGTGCTTCGCAGCTGGGCTTTTCTCACTGCCATTGCAGGTGTCATCGTGTCGGTGCTGCTCACCCCGCTGCTTGGCGAATGGAATTTCGAGGGCAACGACTACTACACATCGCGTTTCTATTTTCTGTCGCCCGTGGTGGGCTTCATGGCTATCACCGCCAGCGAACTGGCCATACTGAAGGGAGTGCAACGGCTCTACAAGGTGGCGATGTACACCCTGTGGTCGTCGCTCTTCGGTCTGGTGATATCCGTGCCGTTTTACTATTTCATGGGCATTGCGGGTATTTTTCCATCCATCTTTTTGGTGAGCCTTTCGCAGATGGTAATGCTGTTGGCATACTCGTTGCCTATTTATCGCTACCGCATAGCTCCGTTCTCACGGAAAATACTGGGCGACGGCCTCGAGATGGTGAAATTCGGCATGGGCTACATATTTGCCGCTATGATGGGCTCGGGCTCCATGTGGTTCGTGTGCAAAATGCTGCACGATATAGGCAACAGCATCACCGTGGGCATATACTCGACAAGCTATTTCTTGTTGATGTTGTTGCCGGGCGTGTTGTTCGCGGCCATCGACTCCGATTTTTATCCGCGCCTGTCGGCGTTGGCCAAGGATAGGGCGGCTACCAACCGCCTGATAAACGAGCAGGCCGATGTGCAACTGCTCATACAGGCACCCATACTCATTGCCTATTCTGTGGCATTGCCCGTTCTGGTGCCCCTTTTCTACGATGCCGAATTTATGACGGCTGTGCCCATGACACAGATAGCCATGTTCGGTATGCTGGTGCGCACAATGACCTATCCTATGTCCTATCTGCCCCTTGCACATGGCAATTCCAAGGTGTACATGTTGCAGGAGGGTATCTACGACCTGCTTTTTGCGCTGTTCGTTATTCTTGGATATAAATATGGCGGCTTGCTCGGCGTGGGCCTGTCGATGGCGGCCGTGCTGTTGGCCGATTGGTTCATTGTGTACGTTATTACCAACCGCAAATACTCTTTCTGCTTCGAAAAGAGCGTATATGTAAATTTCATTTTGCAGGCTGCTGTTTTTGTTGCCATGGTTGCGACCATGCGACTGATGCCCACCGGGTTGGGTTACTGGGCAACCGGTGCTATTTATTTCCTCATGTCGGTCCTGTTGTCGTTCTATCTCCTGTCGAAGAAGATGAGCTATGTGGATAGATTGTTGAACCGCATCAAACGCATTTTACGATGGTAAAAAAGGTATCTGTTCTTGTTGCTGTTCACAATAGCGCGCAGTGGTTGCCCCGCTGTTTCGCTTCGCTCGCTTCGCAAACGTACGATAATATCGAGGTCGTTTGTGTCGATGACGCTTCCACCGACAATTCGTTGCAGGTGCTCAGCGAATATGCAGCAAAATTCGCTTTCCTGAAGGTGGCTTCGCTGCCCCGCAACAGCGGCCCCGCCGTGGCGCGCAACGAGGCATTCCGCCTCTCCACAGGTGACTATATAATGATGCTCGACAGCGATGACTGGCTGTCGTCCGACGCGATTGAAAAGGCTGTTGTCGTGCTCGATAGCTATGACGACACCGCTTCGGTGCTCTTCGATATGGTCTATCACGATGCGGAAACGGGCAACGAACGCCCATTTGCGAGCAAAAGCACGCAGGATGTCCTCGATGGACGCGATGCCATGCGCATGGCGCTCGATTGGGATATCCACGGCCTCTATCTTGCCCGCCGCCATCTGTACGAAAAATATCCTTTCGATACGGCCGCTTTTCTCTATAGCGACGACAATACGGCAAGGCGTCACTATCTCCATTCGGGCAAGGTGCGTTTTTGCGATGGCATATACTACTATTTCCAGCGCCCGAGCAGCCTGATGCACAATCCCGGCGTGCACTATGCCGATTGGATGGAGGCCACTGCCAGCCTCAAGCGTATGCTGGTAGAGGAGGGCGAGAGCGACAAATATATCAATCATATCGAGGCGCGCCTTTGGCAGAATATAGTGGCCGTGTGCGGCTACTATTGGCGCTATGGCAAAGCCCTTTCGCCGGTGGAGCGTGCTTCGCTTCTTGGACGCATCGAGTCGCACCACGCGGCTATAGAGCTTCGTCGTCTTCCGCTTGCTCTGAAGTGCAAATTCGGCTTCATCCCCTTCAAGCGTTTCTTCGGGATTTTCATGTTGCAGGAGCGCCTCTATTTTTATCTTCGCAAATTGGTGAAAGGAATATGAAAAGCATTCGTACGATAATATCACTCTTATTTATATGTTGCTCCCTTGTGCTTCGGGCACAGGTGGCCGATTTTGGCCTGCCGTTCGATTTCCCTGTGCTTTTCAGCGGTAATTTTGCCGAGCTACGCTCCAACCATTTCCATGGCGGTGTCGATTTCAAGACGCAGGGTGTTATCAACAAGCCTATACACGCTCCCGCCGATGGATATATCTCGCGCGTGACGGTGTCGGGCGGCGGCTATGGCAACGCACTCTATGTGACACATTACAATGGCTATACAACTGTCTATGGCCACCTCGAAAGCTTTACCGACGACATAGCGCGCGTGGTAAGGGACGAGCAGTATGCTGGCGAGAGCTTCGTGGTCGATTTGAGCTTTAATCAGAACGATTACCCGGTGCGTCGCGGCGATGTTATTGCCATGAGCGGCAATACGGGCTATTCATTCGGCCCTCACCTCCATTTCGAGGTGCGCACCACCGAGAGCAACGAGCTTGTAAATCCTCTTATATTCTACAAACAGCATGTGAAGGACACCAAGGCACCCAAGGCATCGGCGCTGTCGGTGCATCCGCGCCCGGGCAAGGGAGTGGTCAATGGCAAACCGCAAAAATGTGTGCGCAAGATTGTGGGCGACGGCATTGGCGACACGTTGCGCGTGTGGGGCACGGTGGGCTTCGGCCTCAAGGCGCTCGACTACATGGATAACACCTCGAACAACTACGGGGTATATCGCACGGAACTGCGTGTGGACGGTGCTTTGCTCTATTCGAGCACCATGGACAGGGTGGCCTTCTCCGAGAACCGCCTGATAAATGCCTGGGTAGATTACGAGGCCTATTACAGACATGGCGAGTGGTTTATGCGTTCGCATCTGCTCGATAACAACCCCTTGCGCCTGCTGTCGGTCGATGACAACCGCGGCTGGTTGCATGTCGATGAAGAGAGGCCCTATCGCGTTGAATATACCCTTGCCGACATGCATGGCAATGTGAGCCGCTACCGTTTTGTGGTCAAGGGGCAGCGCTGCGATGTGCCCGAGGTCGATTCGGGCGATGCGCAATATTTCTGTTGGGACAGGGATAACGAGCTACGCGACCTGGGTATGCGTCTTAGAGTGCCCAAGGGCGAGCTGTTCGAGGACGCTGTGCTTCGCGTGGTGCGCACCGAAAAGCCTTCGGCCCTCTCGGATAGATACAATCTGAACGGCGTTACCTACCCCCTGTGGCATGGTTGCGAGCTGACCATACGCATGCACACGATACCCGAGTGTGGGGTAGAGAAGTGCTACATAAGGAATACCCGCAGTGGCTACGGCGTTGGCGGCACATACAAGGATGGTTGGATGCATGCCTCCATATCTTCGCTCGGAAGCTACGAGGTGGCAGCCGACACATTGCCGCCCGTGGTGAAGCCCTTGGGCGAGAAGCAGTGGGGCAAGAGCGGTCAGATAGTCTTCTCTCTCTCGGACAGGGAGACTGGCTTGAAAAGCTATAAGGGCTACATCGACGGTCGTTTCGTCCTGTTCAAATATACAGCGAAGAGCGCTCGCCTTGCCTGCGACCTTAGGGGCGAGGGCGTGTCTCGCGGAAGACATAACCTGCGCCTTGTGGTTACCGATGGCGCCGGCAACGAAACAGTTATTGAAAAAATATTTACATACTAAATACTATGAAGAAAATCTTTTTAACCTTGATGGCAGCCCTGTTGCTCGTTCCCGCATCAGAGGCATGTACCAATTTTCTTGTCGGCAAAAAAGCATCTGCCGACGGTTCAGTGTTCATTACATACAGTTGCGATAGCTACGGAATGAATGGATTCCTCTATCATTTCCCTGCAGCCGTGCACCCCGAAGGCACCATGCGCGACCTCTACGATTGGGAGGAGCAGCGCTACCTCGGTTCAATCCCCGAAGCACGACAGACCTACAACGTCATCGGAAATATCAACGAATTTCAGGTGGCTATTGCCGAGACAACCTTCGGTGGTCGCGAGGAACTCGTCGATACAACCGGCTTGATGGACTACGGCAGCCTCATGCATGTGGCACTTCAGCGTTCGAAGACAGCTCGCGAGGCTATCAACATCATTACCACCCTCTGCAACGAGTATGGCTATTGCAGCACCGGCGAGAGCTTCTCTATTGCCGACCCCGACGAGGCTTGGATTCTCGAGGTTATCGGTAAGGGTGCTTACGAGAAGGGTATCGTGTGGGTTGCAGTTCGCATTCCCGACGATTGCATATCGGCACACGCCAACCAGTCGCGCATACACAAGTTCGACATGAAGGACAAGGAGAATGTAATGTATGCCAAGGATGTGGTATCGTTTGCTCGCAAGCGTGGCTACTTCAGCGGCAAGGACGAGGACTTCAATTTTGCTGCAGCATACTGCCCCTTCGATTTCGGCGGCTTGCGCTACTGCGACGCTCGCGTGTGGAGCTACTTCAATATGTTCGGTAGCGAGGATATGAGTAAATATCTCGATTGGGCCAAGGGTGATGCCACAGCCGAGGCTATTCCCCTCTACATGAAGCCCAAGAAGCCTCTGTCGTTGCAGGATGTGATGAACGGCATGCGCGACCACTACGAGGGTACTCCCTTCGACCTCTCGGGTGAAATAGCCGGTGGTATGTTCGACATGCCCTACCGCTTGTCGCCCCTCAGCTTCGAGGTCGATGGCGTGAAATATTTCAACGAGCGCCCCATTTCAACCTTCCAGTCGGCGTTTGTTTTTGTGGCACAGATGCGCCGCTCGCTTCCCAACCCCGTCGGTGGTGTCCTCTGGTTCGGATGCGACGATGCCGATATGATGATTTACACCCCCGTATATTGCTGCACCGACCGAGTGCCCGATTGCTATGCCGAGCAGTATGCCGATCCCGTTACCTTCTCGTGGAAATCGTCTTACTGGGTGTTCAACTGGGTGGCCAACATGGTTTATCCCAAGTATTCACTCGTCATCGACGACCTGCGCCGTGTGCAGCGTGGTTTCGAGAGCCGCACAATAGAGGAGGTGAAGGAGATAGAGGCCGAGGCTGCAAGATATGTGAAGGGCTCGCCCGTATATGCTAAGCGCATGCTCACCGACTATACATGCCGTGTGGCCGAGGATGCACTTTCCGAGTGGAAGAAATTTGCCGAGTATATGATAGTGAAATACAACGATTTCGCCATCAAGCCCGAGAAGAACGGCAAGTTCGAGCGCACTCCTTCGGGAGTGGGTGTGACCGTGAAACGTCCCGGTTATCCCAAAGCTTTTATTAAGGAGCATGTGAAACAGACAGGCGACAAATATGTTATTCCTGTAAAGAAGTAGAAATATTTTTGTACTTTTGCAAGGAATTTACAAATCGGAAACGAATTAAAATATAAATATCATGGATAACGAATTGATTAAAATGGTGACAGCCAAGGCTAACGAGTGGCTTTCACCCGCTTACGACGAGGAAACACGTAAAGAGGTACAGGCTATGCTCGATAACGAGGATAAGACCGCCCTCATCGATGCTTTCTACAAGGAGCTCGAGTTTGGTACAGGTGGCTTGCGCGGTATCATGGGCGCAGGTAGCAACCGTATGAATATCTACACAGTGGGTAAGGCTACACAGGGCCTTGCCAACTACTTGAATATCTGTTTTAAGGATATGGAGCAGATTTCAGTGGTTGTAGGCCACGACTGCCGTAACAACAGCCGCCTGTTTGCAGAAATTTCGGCAAACATATTCTCGGCTAACGGCATCAAGGTATATCTTTTCGAGGACCTTCGTCCTACACCCGAAATTTCATTTGCAATCCGTCACCTCGGCTGCCAGAGTGGTGTGAATATCACAGCCAGCCACAACCCCAAGGAGTACAACGGTTACAAGGCTTATTGGGATGATGGTGCACAGATGCTTGCTCCCCACGATGTAAATACTATCAAGCACGTTGAGAGCGTGAAGGTAGAGGACATCAAGTTCCAGGGTAACCCCGAGCTCATTCAGGTTATTGGCGAGGATGTAGATAATGTATTCCTCGATAAAATCCGCACCCTCATCATCGACCCCGAGGTTATCGAGCGCCAGAAAGACCTTAAAATCGTTTATACACCCATCCACGGTTGCGGCCGCACCCTCATTCCCGCTTCGCTGAATCGTTGGGGCTTCCAGAACGTATATTGCGTAGAGGAGCAGATGGTTAAGGACGGTAATTTCCCCACTGTTATCTCGCCCAACCCCGAGAACCCCGAGGCACTTACATTGGCTATGAAGCTTGCTCGCGAGATTGATGCCGACATCGTGATGGCTTCCGACCCCGACGCCGACCGTTTGGGTATCGCCTGCAAGGACGACAAGGGTGAATGGGTGCTCCTCAATGGTAACCAGACATGTATGATATTCCTCTATTACATTATCACACAATACACCAAGCTCGGCAAGATGACCGGCAAGGAGTTCGTAGTGAAGACTATTGTAACAACAGAGGTAATCAAGAATATCGCCGACAAGAACAACCTCAAGATGTACGACTGCTACACCGGTTTCAAGTGGATTGCCAAGGTTATCCGCGACAACGAGGGTATCATGAACTACATCGGTGGTGGCGAAGAGAGCTTTGGCTTCCTCGCCGAGGATTTCTGCCGCGACAAGGATGCTGTTTCTGCTTGCAGCCTCATCTGCGAGGTAGCTGCATGGGCCAAGGACAATGGCAAGACCCTCTACGAGATGTTGCTCGACATCTACATGGAGTATGGCTTCTCTAAGGAGATTACCGTAAACGTGGTTAAGCCCGGTAAGAGCGGTGCCGACGAGATTCGCCAGATGATGGAGAATTTCCGTGCCAACCCCTTGAAGACAATGGCCGGCGAGCCCGTTGTGGCATACAAGGATTTCAAAGCCCTCAAGCAGATTGACGAGAACGGCAATGTAACCGACATCGACATGCCCGAGCCCTCTAACGTATTGCAGTATTTCACTGCATCGGGTCACAAGGTATCTGTACGTCCTTCGGGAACAGAGCCCAAGATTAAGTTCTACATGGAGGCCAAGGGTAAGCTGAACAACCGTGGCGACTATGCACAGGCGCTTCTCGATGCCGACAAGATAATCGAGGCGATGAAGGAGTCTATGGGTATCTAATAATCAGGCTATCTATAAAAATGAAATCCGCGTGGCAGTCTGCCATGCGGATTTTTTATGTAATTGCGGTACTTCTGCAACCTGTTATTCGCGGTGGAGATATTCAGCCTTTATCGCCTCTTCGTATGGCGGGTACATTTTCATTCCGCGCATTTTGGGCGTGGGCGGATAGGTTAGCTTATAGTCGAGATACTTCATATCATCTTTGCTGAGGTCGTAACGCAGCTTTACCAAATAGTACAACTGCACATTGAAAAAGCCATTTTCTCTATACACATTTTCGTCTATGATATAAAATGAAACTGTATCGTTATAAAGTCCATAACACGCATTAAGTGGGGTGTTTTGTGAATAGTTGAAGTACATACTGTCTTTTGTGCTATGTGGAGCAACGTATCTACCATAGAACCATTCCTGGTCGGTCATGTCGGCTTCTTCGAAATGTGGAATTGTGTCCGGGTAATTGTACGAGAATGCTATAATAATGCCGTTGTCGCTGTTGTTGATAAATCCATGTTTATAATACCAATCTTCGTGATTGCATGTCATAAATGAGAATGTAAATACGACAAGAAGCGCCGTAACAATTCTTATAATAATTTTTTTCATGGTGTAAAATTATTTATTTGGAATGTAGATTTTCATTTCGCTCATTTCTTCGGTGGGAGGATAGGGTATTTTGTGGTCGAGTGTAATAAAATCTTCCAGGCTTAGATCATATCTTGCCAATACAATGTGATTTTTGTATATATCAAGTAGCGAGTGATTATCGAAAATGGTGTCGCAATATACATATATCATTACTGTATCACTATCTTCTAAATCGTAGGTGTTTATTGCATATGTCGCGTGTCTCTTCTTTGGAGCCACTCTCTGATATATATCGTCTAATTTTCTGGGCTCATGAGCATTGAACATATACGTCGCCGTGTCTGGATATGTCGTCTTGTTTACATGTACATATAGTGTGTCGTTACTGTTGTTTACGAAATCAGGGAAACGTGTTTTATATCCGTCTCCATAATCTACACAACCGTTCAAAAGGAATGTAAGAAGAGCTGTTGTAATTAAAATTATCTTTTTCATATCTAGAAAAATTTAAAAGCTATAAGCATTTCGTACCAATTGTAATGATATCCAGCGTAGTAGCGTGTGCTATTTTACCGCATTTACTGCAAAGGAATCAATAAAATTTATAAAAAGCAAGTTTTTTGTGCTTTGTGTATATACGAAAATTGATTACGTCTTATCGTTGCCTATCTATCTATCTATCAGTATGTTATGTTGTATGCTTTCTCTTGCGTTGCATGATTGGTTCAGCTTTTAGTATTTATTTGAATGCTCGATGTCATTATTTGCCTGTTGTTTTTCCGTTGTCTGCAAAAAATGGATTATCTTCGCACAAGAAAATATTTCCACCGCCATTGGCGGCATTCAGTAACAAATATATCAAACTATTATGAAACTATTGGAAGGAAAAGTGGCTCTTGTTACCGGCGGTACACGCGGCATCGGTAAGGCCATTGCATTGAAATATGCGAGCGAGGGTGCCAATGTGGCATTTACATATGTGAGCAACAGCGCAGTAGCCCAGGAGGTAGAGGCCGAATTGTCGGCGTTGGGCGTAAAATGCAAGGGATATATTTCCAATGCGGCCGATTTTGCTGCAGCCGACGAGGTAGTGAAACAGGTGATGGCCGATTTTGGCCGCATAGATATTCTTGTGAACAACGCAGGCATCACCAAGGACGGTCTGATGCTTCGCATGAGCGAGGAGCAGTGGGATAGCGTCATTGCTGTAAACCTTAAATCGGCCTTCAATTTCATACATGCCGTTGCTCCCATCATGGCCAAGCAGCGCGGTGGCAGCATCGTGAATATGACCTCGGTGGTGGGTGTGAACGGAAATGCCGGTCAGGCCAACTATGCAGCATCGAAGGCGGGCCTTATTGGTCTTGCCAAATCGGTTGCCAAGGAGTTCGGTCCTCGCGGCATACGTTCCAACTGCATTGCCCCCGGCTTCATCGAGACAGATATGACATCGAAACTGCCCGAGGATATGCGCGAGCAGTGGAGCAAGACCATCCCCTTGCGCCGTGCAGGTCAGGGCGAGGATGTTGCCAACGTGGCACTGTTCCTTGCATCGGATCTCTCGGCCTATGTTACCGGTCAGGTTATTAACTGCTGCGGTGGCATGAGCTGTTAACCGTTTTTTGTTTAATCGATATCGACAGCCTCTTGTGATTACCATGCGAGGCTGTCGTTTTTAAGCTATTCCATTATGAAAAGATTTTTAGTTATCGTGCTATGCCTTGTTGCAACAATGTCGGTTGCGACAGTGGAAGCAAAAAAGAAAAAGATTACTCCCGAGCAGACCGGTGTTGCCACCATTAACCGTGCAACAGCCGAGGCGCATGTGGAATTCCTTGCGTCGGACGCCCTCATGGGCCGCGAATCGGGTACAGAGCATGGACGCATTGCCGGCGAATATCTTATATCGGTGCTCAAGCAGATGGGTGCCACCCCGTTGTTCGATGGCGGCTTTGCACAGCCCTTCGAGGCCTATTCCGTTGAGCGCAAGAATGCCGGCTTCACTGTGTGGCCCGACAAAATAGAGGAGATAAAGAAGAAGCCCCATCGCATTGCCCCCATGCGTAATATCATCGCAAAAATAGATGGCAAGAACCCCGACGAGGTGGTTGTTGTGGGTGCTCACTACGACCACTTGGGCTACGATCCCATGCTGGTGGGCGACAAGATTTTCAATGGCGCCGACGACAATGCGTCGGGTGTGCAGGCGGTGCTTCAGATACTGCGTGCTTTCATCGCCACAGGCGTGCAGCCCGAGCGTACGGTTGTTTTTGCGTTGTGGGACGGCGAGGAGCGCGGTCTTCTCGGTTCCACCTATTTCGTGAACAATTTTGCCGATATGAAAAAGGTCAAGGGCTATATGAACTTCGATATGATAGGTCGCAACAACATGGAGCATCGTCCCAAGCATTTCAATCTGATGTTCATGCCCCAGGATTCCATATATAAGGAGTGGCTCTTGAGCGACATAGAGAAGCATGTCCTGCAGTTGGACCCCGATTTCAAGACCTCGGAGGATTTCAGTGGCGGTAGCGACCAGGTGCCTTTCTACAAGGCGGGTGCTTCCATCGTGTGGTATCAGACCGGCGCACAGCCCGATTTCCATATGCCCACCGACGAGTGCAACCGCGTGAACTGGGACAAGATGGTAGAGATAACCAAGGCGGCTTTCCTCTGCCTGTGGAAAATGGCCAATAACTAACCTGTCGATTGTTGAATAAATGGGACTATTTATAAGAAAAAGCATAGAGGCGCTGCAAGCCGAGGCTAATGCCACGGGTAGCAAGACGCTGAAGCGCGTGCTGGGCCCGTGGAGCCTTGTGGCTTTGGGCGTTGGTGTCATCATCGGTGCAGGGCTCTTCTCTATCACCGGTACGGTGGCGGGTGAATATACCGGCCCTGCTATTACACTCAGTTTTGCCATTGCAGCCATCGGTTGCTGCTTCGCGGGATTGTGCTACGCGGAATTTGCCTCGATGATACCCGTTGCCGGAAGCGCATATACCTATTCCTATGCAACCATGGGCGAGCTTGTTGCGTGGATTATAGGCTGGGACCTAGTGCTCGAATATACGGTGGCGGCTACTACCGTCAGCATCAGCTGGAGCCGCTATCTTGTCGTCTTTTTGCAAAGCATAGGCATTGAACTGCCGCACGCCCTCTCGGCTTGCCCTTGGGACGGCGGAATAATAAATATACCGGCTATGCTCATTGTGGTGATGATGAGCATAATACTGATGCGCGGAACGCAAGAGAGCTCGTTTGTGAACGGCCTCATCGTGTTCCTGAAAATAGGCGTCATTCTGGTATTTGTTGTGCTCGGTTGGAAATTCATCAACAGCGATAATTTTGTTCCCTACATCCCGCAGAATACCGGCGTCATAGGCGAGTATGGCTTCTCGGGTGTGTTGCGTGGTGCGGCTATAGTCTTTTTTGCCTTCCTGGGCTTCGATGCCGTCAGCACCGCTGCACAGGAGACCAAGAACCCCAAGCGCAACATGCCCATCGGCATTCTTGTTTCGCTGCTTGTGTGTACGGTGCTCTACATGCTCTTTGCCCATGTGATGACGGGTGTTGCCCACTACACCGAATTCCAGGGGCAGGTGGGTATTGCTCCTGTGGCTGTGGCTATCGAGAATATGGGTGTGCCCGATGCTTCGGGGGTGATTGTGCCCGCATATCCGTGGCTCAATAAGGCTATCATTCTTGCCATACTGTTCGGTTACTGCTCGGTGATAATGGTAACGTTGCTGGGACAGAGCCGCGTCTTCCTGAGCATGAGCCACGATGGCTTGCTGCCGCCTTTCTTCTCGCGCATCAACGAGAAATATCGTACCCCCATGCATAGTAATCTGCTTTTTATGGTGGTTGTGAGCCTGCTTGCCGGATTTATCCCCGCGCGTGTGGCCGGCGAAATGACAAGCATTGGTACGCTCTTTGCCTTCACCCTTGTGTGTGCGGGAGTGCTCGTCGTGCGCAAGACTATGCCCGGCGTTCACCGCGGCTTCCAGTGCCCGTTCGTACCCGTCGTGCCCATCCTTGGAATACTCACCTGTGTGGCTATGATGTGCTTCCTGCCGGCCGATACATGGATTCGATTGGTGTTGTGGATGCTCATAGGCCTCGATGTATATGCAATGTACGGTATAAAACACAGCAAGCTCGAAGCGGACAAGCCTATACGCAAGGGCGATATGTCGTTCAATATGCTTGGAATAGCGCTGTCGGCATTGAGCTTTGTAACCGGTTTCTGGCATCAACAGAGCGCCGGATGGGATACCGATAAGACCATGCTGATAATATCAATCGTCTTCGGCTCGGTTCATTTTGTATATTACGTGTTGCGCATATGGCGCAATGCCGGTAAAAAGGCCTAAGCCCGTGTAATATAAAAATCAGCCATCCCCGTTGGAGGATGGCTGATCTTTTTTGCTTGTAAATGGTGCGGGGCGACGCTTTTACAAATCAATCTCGTAAACGTCATATACTATTCCACGGCCGCCGAAACCCTCCTTCTGGAACAACAGTCCTTCGTTTAGGTGGTTGCCGCCATCCTCGGTGGATATACCGAAATCGATGTATTTTCTATCCTTATATACGTTCTCGAACAGATGGGCAAAGAGCCCGTCGAGTGCGCCCATAGCCTTGCCCTCGGGCGAGGCGGCAATATATTGCAGATGGGCAACCCTACCTGTGTCATAGACCACGCAGCCGGCCACCATTGCGCCCTGCTTGTGTGCGGTGTGCAGTTTTATATTCTCGGGGAAACGCGAATGTAGCAGCTCTATCTCCTCCAATGTGTGTACGGGCTTGCAACCATGCGACGAGGTCAGCACGCCGCTAAGTATTTCCCAATATCCGCCCCAGTCGTCGCACTCGCTGTAGGTGATACCCTCCTTTACTGCTTTTTTTATCTTGCGACGGCGCAGTTCGCTGTATTCCACGGGTACGTGGTTGTCGATGGTGGATGAGAGCGAACGGGCTGCTATCCGTGCGTTCAATCTGAAAAGGGCATACAAATCCTCCTGCGAGGGGTGCGATGAATAGATGTGTGGCAGCGGCTTGTAAATGAATTTTTCGGCGCCACACTTGTTTTTCATATATTCGATGGCTGCTTTGAGCATGGCTAGCACTTCGTCGCCACGGTTGTCGGTCGATAGTATCAGGCCGCCATAGGTGAGCCCGCCGTGCGATGTAGCTGTTCTGCGCTCCGCGTCGTAGTTCGCCGGCAGCAGTGCGCGCAACTCGCCATCGTTGTAGAACATCAATGAGCAGTCGAAAAACCTGTCGGCATGGTAGTCTATGTAATCGCGCATGAACAGGAATGTGGAATTTTTTGCCTTTTTTACAAAAGAATCCCACTCGGTCCGAAGCTCGTTTTTATAGCGCACTATGTTCATGCCTACCACATTAGATTATTGTGCGAATATAGTACAATTGGACGGTTGAAACAAATTTTTGAAAATATTCGTCGTCAAATTTGCATAAGAAGAAAATTAGCACTACCTTTGCAACGCAAAACAGGTTTGAGACCGTTTGACCAATGGAAGTTTGGGTGAGTGGCTGAAACCAGCAGTTTGCTAAACTGCCGTACGGGTTACCGTACCGGGGGTTCGAATCCCCCAGCTTCCGCTCAACTGTTTTTGCGAATGGCGCTTTCGTCTAGTGGCTAGGACACATGCCTCTCACGCATGGAACACGGGTTCGATTCCCGTAGGCGCTACTCGGCGAGGAAAGATTTCTTTCCTCGCTTTTTTTATTTCCTGCATCATTACCTTATAAAGTAGGTATAATATAAAATGGTGTATCGATATAATATTCGATACACCATTTTTGTGTTCTATATATTGGTTGCTATTCCAGATATACCATTATGTCGCCGCTTAGCTGCAGCAGTGATATTTCGCATAGCTTGGTGTTGTACTCCACAACCAATATGCGTTCCTCGGCGTCGAGGAGGCTCTTTTGTGCCTCGCGCATTTCGATACCCGAAAGGTCGCCAAGCAGATAGCGCTCGTGTGCTATTGCGTAGTTTTCGCGTGCGGCGAATACGTTCTGCCTTTCGAGTGCAAGCAGACGGCTGTTGTTTTCGTATGCCTGCCACAGGTCGGAGAGGTCGGCATAGAGCGACAGCTCAAGATCCTGCTGTTCGAGCTCGGCGTTCTTTATGGCGAGCTTTGCATTGCGGCGTTCGCGGCTTCTGTTGCCGTCGAACAGCTTGAATCCCAATGTCAATCCGAAATCGGCGCCCCAATCCTTGCGCTTGTCTATGGTGCCCACCTCGTATTTATTGTGGGTGTATCCATAACCGGCGTTCAGGTTCAGGTAGGGGTAGTCGCGCGAGCGTATTTTCTTGAGCTCTATCTCGGCCAGTTTTTTGTCCTGCGCGGCAAGCAGCAGCGACGCGTTGTTCTTCTGGGTAGATTCCCACAGCTTGTCGAAATTGAGCGGGCGGCTCACATCTACAAGTGTGTCGGCCACGGCGAACAGCTTGTCCATGTTGCGCTCGGCCATAAGTTCCTGAAGGCGTATGCGCGAGGTGGATAGGCGCTCGTTCTGCTTTACGCTTTCGGCGCTGTCGGCATTGAAATCGACACGCGCCTGCAATAGGTCGAGACGCGAATTATTACCTATGAGGTATCGTGCGTGCACTATACGCAGGCGCTCGCGCGATAGCTTCACCGCGTGGTTCAGGTTGCGCATGCGAGCACGTTGCTGCACAAAATTGTAATATTCGGCAGTGAATTTCGCAATGAAATCCTCCACCGCAAGGCGTGTCTCGGTTTCGCTTTGCAGTTTGAGCTCCTTCAGTCGGTTGTAGTCGGCCTGCATCTTGAAGCCGTTGAACAGTGTCCATTGGAAATCGAGGCCTGCGCGCAGCGTGTGGTCGGTTATATTGCGCTGCTTGGCTACGCTTCCGTCCTCGCGTGCAGTGGCGTCGCTGTTGTCGAGCGTACCGCTGTAACCGCCCGACAGGTTGGCTGTGGGCAGCATGCCGGCATTGGCCCATGTGGCGTTGTTGTCGGCGATGGCCTCCTTGTTGCGTATGATGCGCAACGAATAGTTGTTCTTCAGTCCCTGTTCAAGGCAGGCCTTCAGCGTATTGCTTTCCTGGGCCTGCAATGTGCATGCGGTTAGCGCTATTGCAGTGGCTGCTATGATGTTTCTTATTTTCATTGTTTCTTGTTTGCAAGGTTGGTCGATACGAATGAATAGATTGTGGGCACAATGTACATTGTGAGCATGGTTGATATGAGCATACCGCCCACCACGGCTGTTCCCATGGCGATGCGTCCGTTGCATCCCTCGCCTGTTGCGAACATCAGCGGCAGCAGACCTAGTATGGTCGATGCACTTGTCATGAGAATGGGGCGCAGACGCAGTACCGATGCATCGCGTATGGCCATCATCTTATCAACGCCGGCCTTCTGCTTCTGGTTGGCAAATTCCACAATGAGGATACCGTTCTTGGCCACCAGTCCAATGAGCATGATGATACCAATCTGGCTGAAAATGTTCATCGTCTGTCCGCCTACAACCATGAAGATGAGCGCTCCGCAGATGGCGAGGGGCACGGTGAGCATTATGATGAACGGGTCCTTAAAGCTCTCGAACTGCGCTGCCAATATCAGGTAGATGAGTACAAGCGCCAGTGCGAAGGCGAACATAAGGCTCGACGAGCTCTCGCGGAATTCCTTCGAATCGCCGGCAAGGGCGGTGCGGAAGGTGTCGTCGAGTGTGTTTGCTGCAATCTTGTCCATCTCGTCGAGTCCGTCGCCAATGGTTTTACCCTCGGCAAGGCCGGCCGAAATGGTTGCCGATACGAAACGGTTGTAGCGATAGAGCTTCGGGGGGGCGATGCCTTCGATGAGCTCCACAAGGTTCTCCATCTGCATCATTTCGCCCTTGCTGCTTCGCATGTAAATAGATTTCAGGTTCGAAGGACTGTTGCGCTGCTGGCGGTTAATCTCGCCCACAATCTCATACTGCTTGCCATTGAGATAGAGATATCCAAGGCGCTGTCCGCTGAGGCCATATTGCAGTGTCTGTGCAATGTCCTTTGTGTTGACGCCCATGAGGTTGGCCTTTTCGCGGTTAATTTCGATGCGTAGCTCGGGCTTGCTGAATTTGAGGTCAACGTCGGCCATCTGGAACACGGGGCTGTCATATACCTTTGCCATGAACTTGGGCAATATCTCCTGTAGCTTCTCGATGCTGGTTGCCTGAAGCACATACTGCACGGGCATGCCGCCGCGTCGTCCACCGAAGGTAGAGCGCTGCTGTACAAATGCGCGTGCATCGGTCTTTCCGCGAACGGCCTTCGATAGCTTTTCGGCAACCTCCATCTGTGTGTAGGTGCGCTCGCTCAGGTCTTTCAGCGTTATCTGCACGTTACCGCCACCATCCATCACACGGGCGGTGATGAACTCGGCGTCGGGCATTATCGAGTCGGCCATGCGGCTGATATCCTCGGTGTAGTCGCGCATGTATTCATAGGTTACACCCTCGGCACCCATGGTGCGTATGGTGATGCTCGAACGGTCTTCGAGCGGTGCCATTTCCGATGGTATGGTGCTCCACATCCAACCGATGCCCACGAACGATATAATCATGATGACGATTGACACGTAACGACGGCGCAGGAACCAGTTAAGGCTGCGGGCGTAGTAGCGGTTCAAGCCTTCGAAGAAGGGCTCGGTCTTGCGGTAGAACCATCCCTGCTGTTCGCGGCGTACGAGCAGCTTGGTTGCAAGCATGGGGGTGAATGTGAGCGCCGCGAACGACGATATTATCACCGAACCGGCAACCACGAAACTGAATTCGCGGAACAGGCGGCCTGTTGTTCCCTCCATGAAGACGATGGGGAAGAACACGGCAAGCAGGGTGATGGTGGTAGAGATTACGGCGAAGAAAATCTCTTTTGCACCCTCGATGCCGGCAGCCTTCGGGCGCATGCCGCGCTCTATTCGTATGTATATATTCTCGGTCATCACAATGGCGTCGTCCACCACCAGTCCCACCGATAGCACCACGGCCAGCATAGAGAGCACGTTGATAGAGAAACCGCATAGGTACATGATGAAAAATGCACCTACAAGCGACACGGGGATAACGATACAGGGCACAAGCGTTACGCGCCAGTCGCGCAGGAACAGGAATATGATGATGATTACAAGGATGAACGCTTCGTAAACAGTGCTCTTCACCTCGTTGATTGATGCGCGGATGAAGCGTGTGTTGTCGAAACCGTAGTTGTATGTGACATCCTCGGGAAGATCCTTTTTCATCTTCTCCATACGGTCATATACCGCCTCGGCGATGTTTATGTGGTTGGCGCCGGGCTGCGGAATGACAACCACGCCCACCATAGGCACGCCGTTCATCTTCATGTAGCTCTTTAGGTCGCGTGCGCTCAGTTCGGCACGGCCAATGTCGCTGAATCGTATGATGCGGCCCTCGTCCTCTCTGATTACCAGGTTGTTGAATTCCTCGGTGGTGTGCATGAGGCCCAGGGTACGTATGGCAAGCTCGGTGTTGTCGCCCTCGATGCTTCCCGACGGCAGCTCCACGTTCTCCTTGTCGAGCGCGTTTTTCACATCCATGGGGGTGATGCCATATCCCGACATCTTTATCGGGTCGAGCCACAGGCGCATGCAGTATCGTTTTTCACCCCAAATGGATACGCTGCTCACCTCGGGGATTGTCTGCAACTGCTCCTTGACCGTAAGGTCGGCTATTTCGCTTATCTCGAGCAACGAACGCTTCTCGCTCTGTATGGCAACCATCAGGATGGGGGTTGCGTCGGCATCGGCCTTCGATACGGTGGGCGGGTCGCAGTCGCGGGGCAGCCATCGCTGGGCGCGCGACACCTTGTCGCGCACGTCGTTTGCGGCGGTCTCGAGGTCAACCGACAGCTCAAATTCCACGGTGATGCGGCTCTGTCCCTGCTGGCTCACGCTGGTGAGCGAACGTATGCCGGGGATACCGTTGATGTTCTGCTCGAGCGGCTCTGTAATCTGGTTTTCTATTACGTCGGCATTGGCGCCCGGGTAGGAGCACGATACCGATATTATGGGGTTATCGACCGACGGGTATTCGCGCACGCCAAGGCTTACGTAGCCTATAAGACCGAACAGCACTATTATAAGTGTAAGTACGGTGGCGAGTACCGGACGGCGGATACTTAGTTCTGAAATATTCATACCGATGTTCCTCCCGCTATTCGTTTACACTGTCGAGTATCACTCTCTGGCCGGTGCGCAACTGCATGGTACCGGTGGTTATAAGGGTGTCGCCAGCGCTCAGGCCTTCGAGTACCTGTACCATCGATTCGGTGCGTACTCCTTTCTTAATCTCGGCAGGGATGGCCTTGCCGCTCTTGTAGAGGAATACCTTGTCGATGCCCATTTCGGAAACGATGGCCTGACTGGGTATTGCAATGGTGTTCTCGAATGTCTGTGTGGTGAGTGCCACGCTCACGTAGCGTCCGGGGTAGAGGCGCCCGTCCGAATTGTCGTAGAGCGCACGCACGCTGAAGGTTCGTGTGTCGCTGTTTACGTGTGAATCGAGGGCATATATCTTCGCGCTTTTCTCTTTGAGGTCGCCCTCGACGGTGAATGTAAGCGGAGTGCCGTTCTTCAGTGTGCCGGCATATCTCTCGGGCACGGCGAAATCTATCTTTAAGGGGTTGGTCTTTGTGAGCTTGGCAATGGTTGTCGTGGGCGATGCGTATGTACCCTGGCTCACCTGTCGCAAACCGATGATGCCGTCGAAGGGGGCGCGCAGCTCGGTCTGTGCTATGTTGGCTACCACCTTGTCAATCTCGGCTTGCAGGGTGGCGAGGTTGGTCTGTGCCTCCTGGAATGCCTCCTGGCTGACAGCCTCTTTCTCGAGCAGTGCATTTTGGCGATAAAGACGGTCGGTGTATAGCTTCAATTGCGATTCGAGCTTTTTGAGCTCGGCCTGCAAGGGGGCGTCGTTTATTTTGGCAAGAAGGTCGCCCTTCGATACCTGAGTGCCCTCTTTGAAGAATATGTCGGTGATTTTTCCCGAGGTTTCGAATGACAGGTTTACCTCCTCGTCGGGGATGATGCTGCCGCTCACGAAGAACTCGTCTGAAATGGATGTTGCCGACAATACTACGGCTTTCACATTGAGGTCGCGGCTCTGCTTGCCCTTTGTTTCCACTGGTTTCTCCTTAATCTCGTCATTTACTTTTGGGGTGAATGTGCGTATGCCAAGCACCGCAAGAACGGCAACGATAATTGCCACAATTCCCCATTTAATGTACTTGTTCATGTTATGATGGTTATTTTTACTTTTTCGTTCACTGTTATTTGACAAAATTTCTTTATCAAGGATTAAAACTGCTCGTCCTAAACGGCTGTTTTTTCATAATCCATCTAAAGAATGCCAACGAACAAAGTTAGTAAAATAGGATTTAATATCGCCATAGGATTGAATATTTTTTTCGTGTCCTATAAATATAGGAGAAAAACCACTCGCGGAAGGCTGCCACAGAAACGATTATAGCCTGCGACCAATTGGTCGCAGGCTATAATCGTCTTGGCTTGGTTTGCCCGGGGGGTTATTCTATAACCGCTGCAAAACCACCGTTCTTCACCATCTTTATTTCGATGGTGCTGTTCTTGTTCACCTTCTTCTCTATCTTGTTGTAGTGCATTGCCTGGATATCGGCGTTTATACCATCCTTGAATGCGGTGAGGTTGAATTCGCCCTCGCCCAAGAAATCGAGCTTCACGTTGAAGGTGCGCTCTCTCTGCTCGCCCTCGCAGATGCCACCGATGAACCATTTGTTTCCTTTGCGTTTTGCTACAATTATATATTTACCAACCTCGGTTTCCAATGCGCGGGTTTCGTCCCATGTGGTGGGAACAGAGGCTATGTAGCGTGCACAATCATCGTTCTTGTAGTACTCGGCAGGGTTGTCGGCAAGCATCTGAATACCGCTCTCGAGCACAACGTATAGAGCCATTTGGAAGGCGCGTGTACCCGCAGCACCCGAATTGGGACGGCTACCGGTGTAGTTGTCGGGCTGGCGGTTGTTCATGCCACCGGGGGTGAAGTCGGCTGCACCTACGGCGTTGCGTATGAAGGGGAGGTAAAGGGTGTTTTCGGGACGGCAACCACCCATCTGCTCAAGGCCAAGGACGCCCTCGTATGAAAGCAGGTTGGGATATTCATACTCCAAGCCCATGGGGGTGAACGATCCGTGCATATCTACAAGCAGCTTGTGCTTAGCGGCTTCTTCTACAACGCGTTTGTAGAAATTGACCATCCACTGGTCCGAGTGCTCCATGAAATCGATCTTCACACCGGCAACGCCCCATTCGGCATATTTCTTGAACAGACTGAAGTCCTTCTCTACGGTGAGCCAGGGCAACCAAATGATGATGCCTACGCCCTTCGATTTACCATACTCGATGAGCTTGTCGAGCTGCATGTCGGGTTTCGCTGTGTAGGGGTCGCGTGTGTCGTTGGCCCATCCTTCGTCCAACAGGATATATTCAATTCCATATTTTGCGGCGAAATCCACAAAGTAGGCATAGGTGTCGTAGTTGTTACCGGCGCGGAATGTAACCTCGGGACCATAGGGGATAGCACCGTTCCACCACTCCCAGCTCACTTGTCCGGGCTTAATCCATTCGGTGTCCTTAATCGCGGGACGGCGTGCCAACTGCACGGGAACGGTCTGCTCGATGATACCCTTCGAATCGGTGATGACAACGAAACGCCAAGGGAATGTGCGCTTGCCCTGTGTCTTGGCAATGTAGTAGCCCTCTTCGGTAATAATCTCGCCACGGTCGCCCCAAGGCTCCCAGCTGATGGGTGAGCGGGGGAGTGCAGCCGAGATGCCCTTGCGGTTGCCTTTAAGGAAAAGGCGGGGATAGTCATCCACATCGCTCTCGCCTATGAGCAACTGGGTGTCCTGCTCGCCCGAGAGGAGCATGGGCAATGTAGCCAAACGGTTGTCGTTTATCCAGTTAGCGGCCTCTTTGTGCTGGTAGCGCTCCTCGTATGCGCTGTTGAATGAGTGGCACTGCTGATAGTGGGCAGTAAAACCGCTCTCGGGTACGATGGTGAAGTTCTCGTTATCTACAATTATCTCGCCCTTGGTGTTTGTGACGAAGCGATAGGCCACGGCATTGTCCATCACTCTGAGCTCAACCTTGTACGAACCGAAATCGAGTGTGGCCTCGGTGTAATTGCTCTCGATGGTAGAGAATTTCAAGGGCACAACGGGCTTGATGGTTTCGCTGACGTTCTTCTGCTTTACGCTCTTTACGGCTGCATTGCCACCAAGGGTTTTTCCGTTCACGCCAAGGCGAATGTCGCCAATGGTATATACCTTTTTGCCCTCCTTGCTTACGCTCCAGCCGAATTTGCCTTTGGCTGTCTGCAAATCTACAGTGATTTTTTTACCGGGCGAGGTTATTGTTACCTGGTCGGCAGCTGTGGCCGCCATGGGGATCAATGCAACAAGCATCAGAATCCTCATTACGTTGAAAAACTTTCTCATAGTATAAATTATTTGTAGTAGTTCGTATAATTTCTGTAAAAGTAACATATTAAAACTTCAAAACAGCATAATAGTAAAAAAATATATGGATATTTTCGAAATATGTGAATTTTGATAGCTCCAACGAGGAATATTTTGCCTAAATGAAACCAATGTATAATAATTATTACTACATTTGGAAAATTAACAGCACGGGATAATTTTATTATTTAACCAAATTATAGGATAACAGATGAAAAAGATATTCACACGAATAGCCATGTTCTTCGCTTGCATTGTATTTGCCGGCTGTGGCGCGGCCAACGGCGACCGCTCTGTCACCGACAAGATACTCGAAGTGGGCGAGTATGTTCAGGCATTGCAGGCTGACGAGAACGCTTTTTTGCTCGATGTGCGCCGCGCCGACGAGTATGCCCAGGGATATATCCCCGGTGCCACGCTGCTCGATGTCACCGATGCGGAATCGTTTGCACAGGGCATCGAAAAACTGGATAAGGAAAAGACCATATACATATATTGCCGCAGCGGACGTCGCAGTCGCATGGCAGCCCAGCAACTGACCGCCAAGGGCTTCAATGTGGTCGATCTGAAGGGTGGCTATAATGCATGGAAAGAATATACAAATAAATAATAAACATATATATACTATGGAAAAGATTATCGGTTTGATTAACGCACCATTTACACCGTTCAAAGAGGACGGCGAGGTTAACTATGAGCCCATTCCCGCATATGCACAGATGTTGGCCAAGAATGGCCTGAAAGGAGTATTTATAAACGGTTCGTCGGGCGAGGGCTACATGCTCACCGAAGAGGAGCGTATTAAGCTCACCGAGGCATGGATGGCGGCTGCGCCCGAAGGCTTCAAGGTGATTGTACACGTGGGAAGCACCTGCGTGAAGTCGAGCCGTCGCATGGCTGCGCATGCACAGCAGGTGGGAGCGTGGGGTATAGGAGCAATGGCGCCTCCCTTCCCCAAGGTGAACCGCGTAGAGGAACTTGTGAAATATTGCGAGGAGATAGCATCGGCGGCCCCCGAATTGCCCTTCTATTTCTATCACATACCCGCGTTCAACGGCGCATTCCTGTCGATGGTCGAGTTCTTGAAAGCCGTTGATGGCCGCATTCCCAATTTCGCCGGTATAAAATATACATTCGAGAGCATGTACGAATATAACCAGTGTCGTCTTTACAAGGATGGCAAATTTGATATGCTTCACGGACAGGACGAAACAATCCTTCCCTGTCTGGCTATGGGTGGCGCGCAGGGCGGCATTGGCGGCACCACCAACTACAACGGTTGCAACCTTGTGGGGATTATCGATGCATGGAACAGTGGCGATATTGAAAAGGCACGCGAATTGCAGAATTTCTCGCAGGATGTAATCAATGTCATCTGCCATTTCCGTGGTAACATCGTAGGTGGCAAGCGCATCATGAAGCTCATCGGCCTCGACCTTGGCAAGAACCGCACCCCCTTCCAGAATATGACCGACGACGAGGAGGCACGCATGAAGGCCGAGCTCGAAGCAATAGATTTCTTCAACCGTTGTAATAAATTCTAATTGAACAGCTATGGATTGGAAAAAATATCTTACCGAGTGGCGCGATTCGTATCGCAACGACCTTGTAAACAACATAATGCCCTTCTGGCTGCGTTACGGTCTCGATAGGGTGAACGGCGGTATATACACCTGTCTCGACCGCGACGGTTCGCTCATCGACGGCACAAAATCGGTGTGGTTCCAAGGACGCTTCGCCTTTGTGTGCAGTTTTGCCTACAACCACGTCGATAAAAACCCCGAATGGCTTGCAGCGGCAAAAAGTACAATAGATTTCATCGAGCGCTACTGCTTCGACACCGACGGCAGAATGTATTTCGAGGTGACAGCCGATGGCAAACCCCTGCGCAAACGCCGTTATGTATTCTCGGAAACCTTTGCGGCAATAGCAATGGCCGAGTACTCCAAGGCATCGGGTGACAAGAGCTATGCCGAAAAGGCGTTGCAGCTGTTCAAGAATATACGCCACTTCATCAGCACTCCCGGCTACATGGAGCCCAAGTACCTTGATACCCTTCAGGCCAAGGGACACTCGATAGTGATGATATTGATAAACACCGCATCGCGCATACGCGAGGTTATCGACGACCCCGAGCTCGATGCACAGATAAGCGAATCGATTGAGTCGCTCAAGGACTTCATGAAAGAGGAATTCAAGGCATTGCTCGAGATGGTGGGTCCCAATGGCGAGTTCATCGACACCTGCAACGGTCGCATCATCAACCCCGGCCACTGCATCGAAACAGCGTGGTTCCTGCTCGAAGAGGCCAAGCACAGGGGATGGGATAAAGAACTCACCGAACGTGCTCTGCGCATCCTCGACTGGTCGTGGGAGTGGGGTTGGGACAAGCAGTATGGCGGCATCATAAATTTCCGCGACTGCCGTGGCCTGCCTCCTCAGGACTACTCGCAGGATATGAAGTTCTGGTGGCCGCAGACCGAGGCAATCATTGCCACACTTTATGCCTACGAGGCTACCAAGGATGATAAATACCTCATCATGCACAAGCAGATAAGCGAATGGACCTATGCCCACTTCCCCGACAACGAGTATGGCGAGTGGTACGGCTATCTCCATCGCGACGGCACAGTGGCCCAGCCTGCAAAGGGCAATATATTCAAAGGCCCCTTCCACATTCCGCGCATGATGATAAAATCCTATCAATTGTGTAATCTGTTAATAGAATAGGCTATGAAAAATTCGAAAATATACCCCTGGGTAGTGGTTGCGCTGCTGTGGGTGGTGGCGTTGCTCAACTACATGGATCGCCAGATGCTGAGCACCATGAAAGAGGCTATGCAGATAGATATCGTCGAACTCCAGAACGCCGAGAACTTCGGTATCCTGATGGCGGTCTTTCTGTGGATATATGGTTTCATGAGCCCCGTGTCGGGCATGGTGGCCGACCGACTGAGTCGCAAATGGCTCATCGTGGGCAGCTTGCTCGTGTGGTCGAGCGTAACCTATCTGATGGGCGTCGCCGACAATTTCGACCAGCTTATATGGCTGCGTGCTCTGATGGGAATAAGCGAGGCGCTCTACATTCCCGCCGGCTTGTCGCTCATAGCCGATTACCATAGCGACAAAACCCGTTCGCTGGCTGTCGGCATACACATGACCGGTCTTTATATGGGACAGGCCATCGGAGGCTTCGGTGCAACGGTTGCTGCCGCCTTCACATGGCACACCGCTTTCCATTGGTTCGGTATAATAGGTATTGCCTATGCCATTGTATTGGCCATATTCCTAAAGGATATCAAGCGCGAGCCTACCACGCCCAAAATGGGGCCTGCTGCCAACAGCTACAAGGTTACCAAGGGGCTTGTGATGCTTTTCAGCAACATCGCCTTCTGGGTGATTCTCTTTTTCTTTGCATCGTCGAGCCTTCCCGGCTGGGCCACAAAGAACTGGTTGCCCACGCTCTATGCCGAAAGCCTCGATATACCCATGTCCGAGGCTGGCCCTATATCCACTATAACCATTGCGGCATCGTCGTTCGTGGGTGTGATATTCGGCGGTATGCTGTCCGACCGTTGGGTGCAGAGCAATTTGCGCGGACGCATATATACAAGTGCCATCGGCATGGGGCTCACTATCCCCTCGCTTGTGCTCATTGGCATTGGTGATAGCTTTGCGGCGGTGGTGTGTGCGGGCGTTCTGTTCGGTATAGGATATGGTATGTTCGATGCCAATAATATGCCTATCCTCTGCCAGTTCGTGTCGTCGAAGCAGCGTGCAACCGCATACGGCGTAATGAACATGGTGGGCGTCTTTTCGGGTGCTGCCATCACTCAGGTGCTTGGCAAATGGACCGACGGCGGACAGCTGGGCTTCGGTTTTGCGGTGCTCGGAGGCGTTGTCTTCGTGGCAATGATGGCACAGCTCATTCTGCTCAAGCCCAAGGTGGCAAACATGGAATAATAAAATGACGGATGAAAAATATTTTTAGAAAAATATTCTATATAGCATTGGCGCCATTGTTCGTTGCTTGCAGCGGCGGTGGCGGCAACGCTTATATAATAGGTACCATGCCCAATGTGGAGGATGGCTATGCTTTGGGGGTGTCGGCGTGCTATGCGGCCACATACGATGGTAGGATAATGCTTGCCGGTGGATGTAATTTCCCCGAAACGCCGGCTGCCGAAGGTGGCGCCAAGCGCTACTACAAAGGCATCTATTTGAGCAATGGAACCGATAATCTGCAGTGGGAGCAGATAGGCGAACTGCCGCAGCCTTCGGCCTATGGCGTGTCGTTGCAGTGTGGCAACCGTCTTATAATTGCTGGCGGAATGAACAGCGATGGGGCACACAGCGCCGTGTATATGCTTTCGGATGAGGACGGGGTGTGCAGCGTGAAAGAGCTCACCCCCTTGCCTTGCACCATAGACAACGCCGCCGGTGCCATTGTGGGCAGCCGCATATACATTGTCGGTGGTAACGCCGATGGTTGTGCCTCGTCCAGGGTATTTACGCTCGATATATCGGCGCCCGAATCGGGATGGCTCGAAATGGCGCCTTTCCCCGGAAGGGGCAGAGTGCAGCCCGTGTGTGCCGCCACCGAAAACGCATTGTATGTGTGGGGCGGTTTCACGCCCAACGATTCCACCGGTAGCGCCAAGGTTCATTGCGACGGCGCGAAATTCGAATTTGCCAATGGCATGTGGAAGCCCTTGCCTACCATGTACGACGAGGGTGGCGACCCCTTTACCCTATCGGGCGGAACGGCTGTGCTTTACACCCCGTGCCACATAGTGATTACAGGCGGAGTAAATCGCGCCATTTTCGAGGATGCCATTTCGGGTACATACTATTACATCCCGCAAAAAGAGTACATGCTTCAGTCCGAGGGGTGGTACAGGTTTAATGATAGGCTGCTAGTCTTCGATACACGTAGCGAACAGTGGGAAATTGTGGCCCGCAACAGCCTGTTTGCACGCGCCGGAGCATTGCTCGCAACCGATGGGGAAAACCTCCTCTATATAGGCGGTGAACTAAAACCGGGAATAAGAACGCCCGAAATTGTATCTATCGAAGATGTTGTATCGTATTGATTATTAACCTTGTCGGGTTTTATGGCATCAACTATAGGGAAATTCCCCAAACAAATAGGGATTTACCTTTGCAAGGGGGAAAACCCCGTAATATATTTGCACCAGACAAGAACACAACAGGTGTTCGAATGAATAACCTTAAAAAAGCAAGTATTATGAAAAAGTTGATGATTATCGCAGTGATTATAAGCGGAATGCTTATGCCTGCACAGGGTTTTGCAAAGAACGACAGAAACGATAGAAGAGCAAATAGCAGTGTACAGGTTGATCACAACCGTGGCAAAAAGAGCAACGATGTTGTGAAGCATGTGAACAAATCGAACCACAAGGCGGCTCCCGTTGTGAAGCACAATCCCGCTCCCGCGGCCCACCACAAGCATGTGGCAGTACATCACAAGCCCGCAGTGGTACACCACCATTGCAACCCCGCCCCCGTGGTAGTGAGCCATCATTGTCCTCCTCCCGCGCCCGTGGTTCATCACCACTGCGGAAGCAACGGAGTGGCACAGGCTGCAGCCGTAGCTATAGGCATAGCAGGCTTGGTTTCCATACTGGCCAATTAGGTTGCTGATTAAAAAGACACTTTGAATATTCCGATGAGGCTGCGCCGTGGCGCAGCCTCTTTTTTTTTGTGCTGTTGCGGCTTTTTGGGGCCATATAGTCATTTATGACTACTCGAATATGATATTTTCAAAAAATAATTATTGTCTATTCCCCGAAAGTGGAGTATTTTTGCAAAGATAAAGAATATTGGGGATGAAATTATCTGAACTGAAGAATGGCGAAACTGCGGTAATTATACGTTTGTCGGGACATGGAGGTTTCCGCAAGCGCATAATGGAGATGGGTTTTGTGCGTGGCGAGAAGGTGACATCTGTTCTCGATTCGCCACTGAACGATCCCGTCAAATACCACGTCATGGGCTACGACATATCTTTGCGCCGCAACGAGGCCTCCATGATAGAGGTTCTTCCCGAGGAGGAAGCGAAGAGCATACTCACTCCCGCGCTTTCGTTCGGATGTACAGCCATCTGCGACAGTTGCTCATCGTGCAGTTGTAACCATCGCAAGGCCAATGCAGTGCGCAAGAACGTCATTAACGTGGCACTCATAGGCAACCCCAACAGTGGCAAGACATCGCTCTTCAATATTCTCTCGGGCAGCAGCGAGCATGTAGGCAACTACAGCGGCGTGACGGTCGATGCCAAGAGCGGCAGTTTCAACTACAAAGGTTATCGCATAAACCTCACCGACCTTCCCGGTACATATTCAATCTCGGCCTATACGCCCGAGGAGATATATGTGCGCCGTCATCTGTTCAACGAGGAGCCCGATGTGATAATAAATGCTGTGGTTGCTTCGAACGTCGAGCGCAATCTCTATCTGACCACCGAGCTCATCGACCTGAACCTGCGTACGGTGGTCGCACTCAATATGTACGACGAGCTTGAAGCAAGCGGCGCCGCCATCGACTATGAACACCTTGGTGCCATGATGGGTGTGCCCATGATTCCCACCGTTGCCCGCAACGGCATGGGGCTCAATCGTCTGCTCGATACGGTGATAGAGATGTTCGAGGGCACGAATAAGACTGCCCGTCACATACATATAAACTATGGCAATGCCATGGAAGAGGCTATTGCGGCCCTTGCGCGCCCCATGCACAAGGCGACCGACCTTCCGCAGCAGTTCCCCGTAAGGTATTGGGTGACCAAACTGATTGAGAAGGATAGAGAAGCTATGCAGCAGTTGCGCGGATGCAAGGATATAGATGAATGGATGGCTATGGCCGACAAACTGGCGCTCAAGGTTGAGCATGAAACAGAGGTCGATGTGGAAACCGCCATCAGCGATGCCAAATATGGTTTCATCGCCGGTGCCTTGCAAGAGACATTCACCCCCGGAAACGAAAACGCCAATAAGAAGACAAGGCGCATAGATCGTCTTGTTGCCAATAAATGGCTGGGCTTCCCGCTCTTCATCGCCAATATGCTGCTGATGTTCACAGCCGTATATGTGCTTGGTGCCTACCCTCAACAGTGGATTCAATCGGCATTCTCGTGGCTGGGCGAATGGTTGGGTGCTACGTTGCCCGACGGCGCCATACAGGATTTGCTTATAAACGGTATTATAGGCGGTGTGGGTAGTGTGGCGGTGTTCCTGCCCAATATTCTCATACTGTTTATGTTCATATCGCTCATGGAGGACTCGGGCTACATGGCTCGTGCCGCCTTCATCATGGATAGATTGATGCATAAGATGGGGCTTCACGGTAAATCGTTCATCCCCATGGTGATGGGCTTTGGATGTAACGTGCCGGCAATAACAGCCACACGCACCATCGAGAGTCGCAGCAGCCGTCTGATAACCATACTCATCACCCCGTTCATGTCGTGCAGTGCGCGACTGCCGGTCTTCATTCTGCTTGCCGGCACATTCTTCCCGCGCTATGCTCCGTTTGTGATAATAGCCCTTTATCTGTTCGGCATATTGGTTGCGGCGTTGACTGCAAGGCTGTTGCGTGTGGTGAAATTCAAGAGCGACGAAACCCCGTTTGTGATGGAACTGCCTCCGTACAGATGGCCCTCTATGCGTTCGACCATGCGCCACATGTGGGAGAAGTGCGAGCAGTTTATAAAGAAAATCGGTACCATCGTCTTCTCGGCGGCCATCATCATATGGTTCCTGAGCTATTTCCCCCGTCCCGAGGCTGCCATGGATAACGTTCACCACGATGTCTATGCCGAATCGTACATAGGCATGATAGGAAAAGCCATCGAGCCGGTGGTCGAGCCATTGGGCCTCAATTGGCGTTCAAGCATAGCGCTCATAGCAAGCATCCCCGCAAAGGAGCTTGTAGTCAGTACATTGGGCGTCTTCTACAGCACCGAGGGCGAGAGCCTCTCGCAGTCGCTGGTCAATTCCGACGATTTCACCAAGAGCTCGGCAATGGCATTCATGGTCTTCATATTGCTGTTCTTCCCATGTATAGCAACCATCGTATCCATAGCCGACGAGACAGGAAACAAAAAATATGCCCTATTTGCAATTGTGTATAATACCGCGGTGGCGTGGATTATCTCGTTTGCAATATACCAGATAGGCTCATTGCTTTAACCAATAAAAAACCTAAGATGACAAATAGCCACACTCCGTATTCGGGCAGGATGAAAGCAGCCGACCTTATTGCGGCCGACCGTCACCTGCTATCCATATTCGAGCGTTTCAATATAAAATTGGGCTTCGGCGAAGCAACCGTTGCTGAGCTGTGCGAGCGATACAGCCTATCGTCCGAGCTATTCCTTATTATATGCAGCATATGCTCGTTCGGCAATTACCGTCCGAAGGCCGATGCGCTGAAAAAAGAGGATTTGCACCACATTATATCCTATCTGCGTGCATCGCACAGGTATTACATTGGAAACTGTTTCCCTGCTCTGCACAACGACATCCACACCATGATGGACGAGTACGACGAGACATCGCGCAACCTTCTGAACAGATTTTACGATGACTACGACAGCGAAATAAAGAAGCATTTCCTCTACGAAGAGGAGTCGGTCTTTCCATATGTAGAGGGTCTGCTTACAGGTTCTCCCATAGGTAATACCCTCTGCTGTATATCGAAATTCGAAGAGAATCACACGAATGTGGGCGAGAAACTGAACGACCTTAAAAACATAATAATTAAATATCTTCCCGATAATTATACTTCGAATATCAAAATAACTGTTCTGAACAAGATATTCAGCATAGAGGAAGATTTGAAGAAGCATGCAATGGTCGAGAACAAGCTGCTCATTCCGTTGGTGGCTAAAATAGAGAAGAACAATGGCTAAGAAGGAGTATAGGGTGTTGCTCGTCGAACCATCGGAGATTGTTGCGTCGGGCATGGCTGCTATTCTGAACAAAAACAAGGAGTTCAGATTGGTGGCTACTATGTCGAACCTCAGTTTCTACAAGAACAGCCGTACGGCATACGATGTAATCATTGTAAACCCGGCGGTGATAGACTACAACGAGCGCTTCGATATACGCTCCATGCTTTCGCCCGGCGAGGGTACCACCACGGTGATGGCGCTCACCTACACAAGCTACGACGAAAACGAATTGCGTCAGTACGATGGTTGCATAGGCATTTACGACACCCCCTCGCGCATTTTTCAGAAGCTGCACGCTGCCATTAAAGAGGCCAGTGGTAGCAAGAACGACCTGTACGAGCTCTCTTCAAGGGAACGCGACATACTTGTGGCTATAGCCAAGGGTAAGACCAATAAAGAGATTGCCGACGAATTCTGCATTTCCATCTATACGGTTATATCGCACAGACGCAATATCTCGCGCAAATTGGGCATCAACAGTATTTCGGGCCTGACCGTCTATGCCATCATGAACAAACTGATAGATATGTCGGCTATACAATAGCTTCGCTCCGGCTGTGGCCGGCGCTTTCTTTCCTATTTCTTTTTAGGTGATAGTACCTCTCGGTATTTTTCGATGTTGTTAAGCAACTTGCAGCCCTCGGCAATGTCGTTGTCGTCGCGCATAGCGTGTACTATGCAGCCCTTCTGGCTGTAGTAGCGCTTGATAATCTCGTCGTTTATGAAACGTTTCACATCCTTTGCAAAGAAGGTGAGGTCGTGGTCGAGATTGTGCTGCAATGCCTTTTCCAGTTTTTCTATTTCGGGCTTGGTGGCCTCGGTGTATCCTTCGAGCTCGAGCATCTTTTTCAGCTGCTTCAGGGCCTTGTAGCTCTCTTTGTCGTAGCTGAAGCCGCTCGCCTTCAGGTAGCTTTTGAATGCCTCGTAGTCGGCGTCGCTTATGCAGAATGTCTCGGCAGGTGCGATGGTGGCGTTCTTCAGCTTATATTCGGTGGCGTAGTCGAATATGACCATGTCCTGTGCAAGGTGATAGAGTAGGGTGGTGAGCTTCTCACTCTTGGGCTCTATGTCGGGCTGTATGCCACCGCCATCTCTGACCTCTCTGCCAGCCACTGTGTGGAATACGTTGGTCAGGCTGTCGGGTATGCGGGCTACGCTGCCATCGGGGTTCTTGTGGCTGTAGTCGATTGCCTGCACGCATCGTCCGCTGGGGATGTAATATTTCGATGTGGTCACCTTCAAGTAGCTGTTGTAGGGGAGCTCGCGTGTGGTCTGCACAAGGCCTTTGCCGTATGTGCGGCTACCTACGATTACAGCCCTGTCGAGATCCTGCAGGGCGCCCGATACAATTTCGGCAGCCGAGGCTGTCTGCCCGTCAACCAATACGACGATGGGCGACACGGTGTCTATGGGCTCGCGAGTGGTCTTGTATGTCTCGTTCGAACGCTTTGTCTTGCCTTTCGTCTCCAGTATTTTCACTCCTTTGGGCACGAACATGTTTACAATCTCTATGGCCTCGCCCATGGAACCACCGCCGTTGCTGCGCAAATCTATAATGTACGATTGTGCTCCCTTGCTCTTCATGTCGATGAATGCACGGCGCATATCCTTTGAGCAACCGTCGGTGAAGCTTTCGAGCTGCAGATAACCTATGCTGTCGCCAAGCATGCCATAGTAAGGGATGCTCGGAAGGGCTATGCTCTCGCGTTCCAGCTTTATTGTCACGGGCTTCTTCTCGCCTGGACGCTCGACAACAATGGTAAGCTTGGTACCTGCCTCGCCGCGGAGCATGTTGCTCACGCTGTCGCTGCTCATTCCAATGACGCTAACGCCGTTTATTGATTGTATAAGGTCGCCTATCTTCAGGCCCGCTTTCGCCGCCGGCATGTCGTCATAGGGCTCAGCTATCACAGTGGTGTTCTTCTTCTCGTGGAAACGGATGAGCGAACCAATGCCTGCATACTTGCCGGTAATCATCATCTTGAGCTCCTGGCTGCCCTCCTCGGTGTAGTAGGTGGTGTAGGGGTCCAGCTTTTCGAGCATTGCGTCTATGCCGTTTTTAATCATCTGCTCGGGTGCGATGGTATCTACATAGAACAGGTCAATCTCCTTTATCAATGTATTGAAGATGTTGAGCTGCTTTGATAACTGAAAATTGTGGTTGTCCTTTTTGAATGCAGTGAAGCAGAGCAAAACGAATATTGCTATGGGCAGTATGAGTGATTTTCTTTTCATGGCTGTATGTTGTTTGCAGGCGTGCCGTCTTTTTGTAAACGCGCCGGAAATCCTCCCGTTGCGCAGTGTGGCGGCTATCTCCTATATGGCCGACAAAGATAGTGCATTTTGCCCTTAAATCTTCTTTTTGTATGATAATTTAATTTAATTGGCTCGTATAAGGCCGTTTGATAAGAAAATGTGCGTTATTTCGTAAAAAAAATGAGTAAAATGTTGTGTGGTTAAAAATAAAGCACTACTTTTGCATCGTCAAACGAGAAAGGTTGGCTTTTTCGAGTAAATTCTTCCTTAGCTCAGTCGGTTAGAGCATCTGACTGTTAATCAGAGGGTCCTTGGTTCAAGTCCAAGAGGAAGAGCTTTTCTAGTTTGAATATTAAATAATTATTCTTCCTTAGCTCAGTCGGTTAGAGCATCTGACTGTTAATCAGAGGGTCCTTGGTTCAAGTCCAAGAGGAAGAGCAAAAAGTCAGCAGAAATGCTGACTTTTTTGTTTTTATGCTATGTGATTTCTTAGGAGAGAATGATGTATTAGATATCCCTTCGTTCGCTTCTATGGTTCGAAAACTATTTTCTAAAAATTGCGCAAGAGTGGATTAGCTACAACTGCGGTAAATTATTGATGTTTATCGAGATACGCGCCCCGGCCTTTATCTATTGAATTTTTGCAATATCTAAAAATACATTTATATTTGCATAAACAATGAATTGTTGTAAAATCAGATGGTTATGAATATTGCAATTATATGTGGAGCAATGCTCGCAGATTTCACATACGGGCGATACGGGCGGTTTGGTAGTGATGGCACTCTTATAATTGCCTTTGTTTTTTTAGCTTACTCATTCTTTGTGTGGTATTTTGATAGAAAAATGCGAAAGGGGAGTATAAAAGAAACTACGAAGCAAGATGTTGTTAAAGAAAATATATATACAGCTTCTGGCGTTGAAATTGATTATTCATCCCTTTATAAAGAATTGACCGAAAAATGTAATCCTTCAAATTTGTTGCATCCTTATAATGCAAATAAGGTTGAGGCATCTATTGCTATTTATTTTCAATTGGAAAAGAATAAGGATAATATTAGTGAGTTAATAAAGTTAAGGGATAGGGCTATAAAAGAATTGGGTGTTAAGTTTTCTACGCAGGAATTGTTCGAAAAGCTTTCACGGGTATTTAATCCAAGCAATTTTATGGATGAAAATTATGATGCTGTAAAATTGTGTGCTGCCAATAGGATTTACTCTCAGATTCAAGCGCATAAAGATGATATTATTGAATTGGAAAAAATAGCATTCAAATATAATGCTGATACATCATCTGCGTGTAATGAAGAAAATGACGATGAGGCAAATCTGCAATCAACTGACAGTAGTGATGAGGTAATTCGTTATTTCTTTTTAGGAGTGTTTTGCCTTATGTTTGGTTTAGCAGGAAAAATGTCAAATCAAGAAAATGCGGAGCAAGTAAATGACACTTATATAAATCAATATTCAACAGAAGTATTCTGTATATCATACCCTTCTGCTTGGGAAAAGGCGCAGCAGAATATTGATTCGGTGGATACAGAGATAGCAGTACGAATAATGGAAAAACCTAAATACGATTATAGCTTTTCTCCAAGTATCGATATTGTGGTTTTAAAAGAAAAACGGATGGAGTCAATAGATAGTTTAGCGAAAATATCTCATAAACAACTAGTTGATGTGAACAGCGAGTGTGATTTAATGGGCGTTTCAGAAAGTTCTTTAGGCGGTTACGACGGCAGTCTGTTAAAACAGACAATTGTTTCGAATGGATGCAAGATTCTTCAATATCGATACATTGTAAAGAAAGAAGATAACACTACATTTATAATAACAGCTTCTGTGGATTATGATAACAATAGAAGTCAAAAAGCAGAAATAGATAAAATTTTATCTTCTTTTGTTATCAAATAGATGTTTATTAGGTTTCTTGAATATGCTCGGTTTTGTTTATTTTGTATTTAATGTTTTAATAATGTCCGAGTATTGAGAAATAGTCCTAATCGGAGAGCAAAAAGGTCAGCAGAAATGCTGACCTTTTTTTGTTTTTTTGGCGCTTCGCAGTTTGTGGCGAGTGTGTATTCACAAAAAAAGGTGTAGGCTTTTGCCTACACCTTTTTTATATATATACCTTTCAAATTACTTCTGGGGTACATCGTTCTCGGGACGGAGCTGACGAACGACAACAGCTGTACGCCACATCTCGCTCTCGCGGAGAGCCTTCAACTCCTCGTTGAGCTTCTCGCGGTAGTCGGGCTGTGAGTTTGAGTCGATTGAACGCTGAGCCTCTTTACCTGTCTTCACTGAATCGTAGAGCTGGTACATAACGGGCTTGATAGCATCGTGGAAAGGAGTCATCCAGTCCAAAGCACCACGCTGAGCTGTTGTAGAGCAGTTAGCGTACATCCAGTCCATACCGTTCTTTGCGAAGAGGGGCATCAATGACTGTGTGAGCTCCTCTACTGTCTCGTTGAATGCCTCTGAAGGTGTGTGGCCGTTCTCGCGCAATACCTCGTACTGTGCAAGCAAAAGACCCTGGATAGCACCCATCAATGAACCACGCTCACCGGTGAGGTCAGAAACTGCCTCGCGCTGGAATGTAGTCTCGAACATGTAACCTGAACCGATACCGATACCGAATGCGAGAACGCGCTCCATGGCACGACCTGTTGCATCCTGGTAGATAGCGTATGATGAGTTCAAACCGCGACCCTCGAGGAACATTGTACGCAATGATGTACCTGAACCCTTGGGAGCAACCATGATTACGTCGATGTCAGCGGGAGGAACGATACCTGTTCTGTCGCTCCAGTTGATACCGAAACCGTGTGAGAAGTAGAGAGCCTTACCTGCTGTGAGGTAGGGTTTTACGCTGGGCCAAATTGCAATCTGAGCAGCGTCAGAGAGCAACATACATACGATTGTACCCTTCTCGGCAGCCTCCTCGATAGAGAAGAGTGTTTCGCCGGGAACCCAACCGTCGCTAACAGCTTTGTCGTATGTTTTACCCTCGCGCTGGCCTACGATTACGTTGAAGCCGTTGTCGCGCAAGTTGCATGCCTGGCCGGGGCCCTGTACGCCGTAGCCGAGCACTGCGATTGTTTCGTTTTTCAATACCTCACGAGCTTTCTCGAGTGAAAACTCTTTCGAAGTCATCACGTTTTCGATGACTCCGCCAAAATTCAATTCTGCCATAATTTTCTTTTTTTTATTATGTTAAAAATTTCTTTATTTGTTAATGCCCTTGCGTTTTGCATCTTCGTTGAAGAGCTGTTCGCTCAGGTCTTCGTTAAAATCTCTTGTAATTGCCACGCGGCCCGATTTTACATACTGCAACAGGCACTGCTCGGCAACGAACTCCTTATATAGAGCTATAATGTCCTCTGTCTTGCCTGTTTTCTCTACAAGTACGTATGCCGAGTTCATTTCGAGTACTCGTGCGTTGCTGTGACGGATGATTCTAGATACCTGTCTGTTGCTCAGCATTTTTGTTGTTGAAATCTTGTAGAGTGCAACCTCCTGCATGAATATCTCCTGGTCGGTGTAGTAGTCTGCCTTCACGACGTCGATTTTCTTTTCTATGCGCTTGGTTACTTTCTGTATGGTCTCCTCGTCCGAGAATACGGTGATGGTGTATCGGTGTACGTTTTCTATTGACGACGACGATACGTTCAGCGTCTCGATGTTCATCTGGCGACGTGTGAACTCAGCGGTAACCTGGTTCAAGAGACCCGCTATATTCTCGGAATAAACAATCAGTGTGAATAATTTCTTTTCCATAGTAGTCTTACTTAAATCGGGTTAGCACTCCAATACCATTTCGTCAACCGCTGCTCCCGGAGGTGTCATCGGCAATATGTTCTCCTCTTCCATTACAGCCACGTGCAGGATGAATGCTCCCTCTGTTTCGAGCATCTCCTTTATTGCACTGTCGAGCTCGGCTCTGTCTGTAACAAAGCGCGAGGGTATTTTGTATGCTGTGGCTATCATGTTGTAGTCGGGGTTCTTCATGGGTGTCCACGAGTAGCGTTTTTCGAGGAACATCTCTTGCCACTGGCGCACGTTGCCCAGGTAGTTGTTGTTCAAGATGATAATCTTCACAGGTGCTTTCTGCTCCATGATGGTTCCGAGCTCCTGCATGTTCATCTGGAAGCCGCCGTCGCCACAGAACATACATACGGTTCTGTCGGGGGCACCGAATGTGGCACCGATGGCTGCGGGCAATCCGAATCCCATTGTTCCAAGTCCGCCCGATGTCAGTATGCTATGGGGCTTGGTGTACTTGAAGTAACGGGCCGACATCATCTGGTTCTGACCAACGTCGGTAACAAGGATGGCGCTGTTGTTTGTTGCTTCGCTGACGCGACGAGCAACCTCGCCCATTCTGATGGGGCCGCTTTCGGGGTTGAGTGCGGGGCGTATAACCTTCTCCTCTTCCAAAGCGCGATATTCGTTGAAGCTGTCGATCCACTCCTTGTGGTTGCCCTCCTTAAGGAGTGCCGTGATAAGGGGAAGTGTCTCTTTGCAATCGCCAATTACGGGGATGTCGGCAGTGACGTTCTTGCTTATCTCCGAGGGGTCGATGTCCAGGTGTATTACCTTGGCCTGCTTTGCGTATTTCGATACAAGGCCGGTTACGCGGTCGCTGAATCGCATACCGATGGCTATGAGCACATCGCAGTTATTGGTATTTACGTTGGGGCCCAGGTTACCGTGCATTCCGAGCATACCCATGTTCAGCGGGTGGTCGGTGGGGAATGATGAAAGGCCGAGCAGGGTTCTTCCGACCGGAAGGTTACCTTTCTCTGCAAATGCCTTCAGCTCCTCGTGGGCGTTACCAAGCTCCACGCCCTGGCCTACTACAACCAAGGGGCGTGCGGCTCTGTTGATGAGCTCAGCAGCCTCGGCGATGGCCTTTTCGTTGGGCTTATGATAAGGAACGTAGCTTCTGATGTAATCTACTTTCTTGGGTTCGTATGCCACGCTTGTTGTCTGGGCGTTCTTTGTGAAGTCGAGCACTACGGGGCCGGGGCGTCCGGTGCTCGCAATGTAGAATGCGCGTGATACTGCCCATGCAATATCCTCGGCGCTTCTTATCTGATAGCTCCATTTTGAAATGGGCTGTGTAACGCCTACAAGGTCAACCTCTTGGAAGAAATCTGTTCCAAGAACCGATGACATTACCTGTCCTGCGATAACGACAACAGGTGTGCTGTCGAGCATTGCATCGGCTATACCTGTGAGGGTATTGGTGACGCCGGGGCCGCTCGTTACTATACAAACACCAACCTTGCCTGATGAACGTGCGTAGCCCTGCGCTGCGTGTGTCGCAGCCTGCTCGTGACGGACGAGAACCTGTTTGAAGTCCTCTTTGTGGTCGTACAGTGCATCGAACACCGGCATTATTGAACCGCCGGGATAGCCAAAGATGGTGTCAACCTTCTCGTTCAAGAGTGAGCGCATCAAGGCTTCGGCACCTTTGATAATTTCTTTTTCCATGGTTTCCGGTTTTTGTTTATAATTAGTCTATGATTCTTACACCGCCTTTGTCGGCTGAGCTTACCATGTTGGCATACGCCTTGAGGCTCTTGGGGATTACTCGGTCGCGTGTCATGGGGAACATTTCACGTGCGGCGAGCTCCTCGTCGGTAAGCTTCACGTTTATTGTGCGGTTGGGTATATCTATTTCTATGATATCGCCGTCGCGCAGTTTGCCTACGTTGCCGCCGGCTGCTGCCTCGGGTGATATGTGACCGATGCTCAGACCCGATGTACCGCCACTGAAACGGCCGTCTGTTATCAGCGCACACTCCTTGCCCAGGTGACGCGATTTGATGTACGATGTGGGGTAGAGCATCTCCTGCATACCGGGGCCGCCCTTGGGGCCTTCGTAGATGATTACCACTACGTCGCCGGCCTGTACTTTGCCACCGAGAATGCCTTCAACGGCTGCGTCCTGCGAATCGAATACTTTTGCAGTGCCGCTGAACTTCCAAATGCTTTCATCTACTCCGGCTGTCTTCACCACGCAACCGTCCTTGGCGATGTTACCGAAGAGTATTGCAAGGCCGCCGTCCTTTGAGTAGGCGTGCTCGAGGTCGCGTATGCAACCGTTCTCGCGGTCCTTGTCGAGCGACTCCCATGTGGTGCTCTGCGAGCCCATCACGTTGCTGAATACGTTGGCGGGTGCTGTGCCGTAGATGCGTGCAGCCTCCTCGTCTATATTTTCGTTCAGTATGCTGTATTTAGCGATGTCCTCGCCCAATGTGGCGCCATCGACGCGCTTAACGTCGGTGTAGAGCAGGCCGCCCTTTGCCAATTCGCCAAGGATGCCCAAGATACCTCCGGCGCGTCCGCAGTCTTCGATGCTGTACTTGGCTGTATTGGGTGCGAGCTTGCACAGACAGGGTACCGCGCGGCTCAGCTTGTCGATGTCCTCCATTTTGAAATCGACGCCGGCCTCCTGGGCTACTGCCAACAGGTGAAGGATGGTGTTTGTAGAGCCACCCATTGCAATGTCCAGTGTCATTGCGTTGAGGAATGCCTCGCGTGTGGCTATGCTCTTGGGAAGTACGCTCTCGTCGCCCTCCTCGTAGTATTTGTATGCGTTCTTGACGATGAGCTTTGCTGCGTCCTTCATCAACTGCTCGCGGTTGGTGTGTGTAGCGAGTATGGTTCCGTTTCCGGGCAATGAAAGACCGATAGCTTCGGTGAGCGAGTTCATCGAGTTCGCGGTGAACATACCCGAGCAGCTGCCGCAGCCGGGACATGAACGCTTCTCGACCTCGGCAAGCTCTTCGTCTGATACCGATGTGTCGGCGCCCTTAATCATAGCCGAGATAAGGTCGAGCTTCTGGCCTTTGTATTTTCCGGCCTCCATGGGGCCACCCGAAACGAATACGGTGGGGATGTTCAAGCGCATCGACGCCATGAGCATACCCGGAGTGATTTTGTCGCAGTTCGAAATGCAGACAAGTGCATCTACCTTGTGGGCATTGCACATATATTCAACGCTGTCGGCAATGATGTCGCGCGAGGGAAGTGAGTACAACATTCCGTCGTGTCCCATTGCGATACCGTCGTCTATTGCTATTGTGTTGAACTCCGCCGCGTAGCAACCGAGCTTTTCAATCTCTCTCTTTACAAGCTGTCCCGCCTCGTGAAGATGAGTGTGTCCGGGAACGAGCTGGGTGAATGAGTTTGCGATGGCTATAATGGGTTTGCCGAACATCTCGCGTTTCATTCCATTGGCAATCCACAGGGCTCTAGCACCTGCCATTCTTCTGCCCTCGGTACATTGTGTACTGCGTAATTTGTTCTTCATACTTTTTTATACCAAAAAACCTTTCTCAATTATGAGAAAGGCCTGTAATTTATTATTTATAAATGCACAGCCATTCTCTCCCATTAGTCAGATAGGATCACCACCACGCTAATTCGAAGATATGAAGAGCTGCCTGTTATCATAATTCAATTTGTTCCTAAAAAATTTACGCAAATATACTCTCTTTTTTTAGTATGACAAAAGAATAAGGACAAAAATCGGTGTTAAAGCACAAAAAAGCAATGCGCCGATTGAAAAACGGCGCATTTTGCTGTAGGCTGGGTGTGTGTCACCGAATGATGGTTTATCCGCAGGGCGGTTTGCTCATTTTGTTTCGCGTGTGCGGTGTAGCGTGTGCCTTATTTCGCTGGGGATTATTGCACCGTTTTTGCTCTCGTGAAGGGTCATTTTGGGCAGTGCTCCTTTCAGCAGCGAGCCCATGCGATAGATTTTAAGCGACAGTGCGAAGCATTCGGGGTGCAATTCCAAGGGGTATCCCTCTTTCACTATCTCGGCCTGCCAGCCGGGGATTGAGTTCGTCTCTATTTGTATGTTGCCCATATCGGTGCATCGGCTTTTGTCTATCCATAGCTGTTTGTTTGTGGTGTCGATGACGCAGTAGAGCTCGGCGGTTTCTGCGCTGCGTCCTACGATTTCTATCTTGGATACCGCTTCGATGTTGTTCAGGCACTCTTTCCACTCGTCGCGGGGCATGATGCTCCAAACGGCCTTGTCGTCAAGCTGTGTGCATTCGCTCACGAAGGGGATTGTGCCCTCGCTGTCCGACGCTGCTATGTGGTACCATAACAGGCGTTTACACTGCTTGCTGTATGTGTAATTGTCGGCCATCATGAAGTAGTTGCATAGTATCTTCTTCAGTTCGGTTGAATTGTCGTTTATCTGCTCAAGGTATTCCTCTATCTCCTCAAGGTATTCCTCTATCTCCTTCTCTGTGGTCATGTTGTATTTTATGTGGGTGTGAATATTTCCCCCGATGCCGCTTATGTCGTCGATGTTACATGTATGGGTGGTGTATGCAAGCGCTCCCACCATCAGCAACCACACTGTTACAAGGGTTGTTGTCAGCCAACGCTTCAGCGGTTTTACCTTGTTCTTTTTTCTAAGTGTATAATGCACAATGAAATAGAGCGGAATGATTATCACCGCCGGCAGCAGTAGAGCGTTCAGTATGTTGCCCCACATGGAAGAGAGCAGTCCGAAGAAAATGGCCTTGTCGTCGCCATATCCGTCGGGCATTGATGCTATACCCATGTCGTGCATCATAAATGGGATTACAAAATCGAAGAATGAGAAAAGCAGAATAAATGGAATGATGAATAGTGCCACAAGCGCCACAATGCAACCACCCAAGCAGCCCTTGTTATCGCGTTTTACGCCCGCCATTATTTCGGCTGTGGCGCGTTCATGTTCGCGCTGCCATGCATCCTCCAATCGCTCGCCGGGCAGGGGCTTCACATCGCGCATGCGCAGCAAATCTATGAGCGAGGTTGCGGCGGGCAGTGCAATCCATGCTATCAGGTAAACGATGGCTGTCAGCAGGCCTATTATGTAGAATGTGATGATGCTGATGACGCGCAGCAGCCACACATTCAGGCCGGTGTAGGCGGCTATTCCGCTGCACACTCCACCGAATATGCCGTTGCTTGTGTCGCGGTAGAGCCTTTTGCCCAGCAACATGGCATTGCGCCACGCTTCGTGGTTGTCGCTGTGTGTCGTCTTGGGCTCGTCGCAGTCGTTCTTGGGTGTTTCTTCGTCGCTCAATCCCTCGGTCATCGATTCGGGGCGCCCCATGCGGGTGATGAACTCGTCTATCATTTCGAAATCGACGATGCGTGCACAGCCTTCGCGCATGCGGGTTTCGCACAGTTCGCCCAGGCGTATCTCTATGTCGTTAATAATCTCGTCGCCACCCTCCTTGCCGGAAAATGTATTGCGCAGCTGCTCTATGTATTCATTCAGAAGCTCATATGCATCCTCGTTCATGTTGAATAGTCTGCCTCCGAGGTTTACTTCAAATGATTTTTTCATGATATTGTCTGTTTTTTTTATGTTACTCTTCGTTATTCTCTCTTATGCGCGAAACGGTCTGTGCAAGGGTGTTCCAGTTCTCTTCGAGCAGGGCGAGCACCCTTTTTCCGTTCTCGGTCAGCTTGTAGTATTTTCGAGGTGGTCCCACTGCGCTCTCCTGCCATTCGTGATCGACCAGTTCCTCTTTTTTCAGGCGGTTGAGCAGCGGGTATAGTGTACCTTCGACTACAATCAGATTGGCGCGTTCGAGCTCGTCTATTATGTCGGAGCTGTAGTGGGGCTTGCTCTTCAGTAGCAGCATTACGCAATATTCGAGCATACCCTTACGCATTTGCGATTTTACATTTTCTACATACATTTTCCAATTGTTTTCGTGGTTCTTTGTCTTGTTTTGTTGCAAAGGTATATAAAACATAGTACCTTGCAATACATAGTAGTGAATTTAACGAATTTTAATAGAGTGCGATTGTGTAAAAAAATGGGCACGCCTTGTTCCAAGCGTGCCCATTTTATGGATAGTGGTTTGTTGTGTACTATTTTACATAGATTTTATTACCGTCCGATGTGATGTATATGCGGCCGCTCTTCAATTTACGAGCCTCGGTTCCATCGAGGTTGTAGTATCGCTTTTCAGTGGTTTTCTCGTCGGCTTCGATGTTCTCAATGCCGGTGAGACTGCTTCGTACGGCCAAATAGAGCTCGGTGGCGTTGCCCACATCCTCTTTCATCAGGTAGCTCTTGTTGGCAGATACCTGTGTCGATGATGACACCATCTTGATGATACCTGTGGTGCCGGCCTTGCTTGTCTCGCTCAAAGTTGCAAGGAATGACTCCTTGGCGTGAGCACGCTTAACTGTAGCGCCCTTGAGCAGGTTGGTCGTCTCGATGGTTGTGTTGTCGTCGGCGATGATGTTCATGGTGTATGTAGCCTTGGCGCCGTGGAGTATGACGGGCATGTTGGCGGGTACTATGTTGCCCTCGATGCTGTCGAGCACGGCATATTCGTATGTCTCGCCATCGTATGTGCTTGTGGCTGTTTCGCTCACCACGTATGCTTTCACACCTTCGGGCAGTTCAAGGGCGAAGGGGTAGCATGCTGCAAAATAGAGGCTGCTGGGGATGCTTATTTTTGTTGATGTAACCTCCTGCACCTTCCATATGTTGTTGTTGTCCGATGCACCGCCTGTCCATAGTCCGGTATTTACGTCGGAGTACGAGTTCATGTAGTTGCCCGAACCCTTGATATTGAAAATGTAATACTCCTTGGTCTCGTCGATGCAGACAGCTTCCCATGCGGGAGCCTTGGCCTTGGCATAGAGCTCGCTTGTCTGGTTATTGGCTGTGCCACCGAAGTAGTAACCGCTCTGGGGATTATACAGATAGTATTTGCCGCCCTCTTCCTTCCACTGCCATACGTGCTCGGGTTTTACGCCCGATTTTGTGGCACTGCGCTGAAGACTCCACGATATCTTGCCGTTGCTGTCAATCAAGGTCGATGCACCGCAGCTCAGCGCGTTGCCTTTGCCCACCGATGTGATGCAATAGTATTTGTTCGCTTCGAGTGTCTTCTGTATGTTCACCTTCTCGTAAATCTTGGTGCGTGTGCCGTCGAAGCCCACTGCCATGATGTATGCCGATGCAAGTGCCTCGTCGCTGTTTCCGGGGTAGAGCACCTGGGTGTATGAGTGTGCGTCGTTGCTGCCCAAACCGTACATGGTGATGCGGATGAGCTCGCCGGTGCTGTTGTATGTCTCGAATGCCACTGCGTTCTTCACATCGCTGTGCTGCACGGTCACCTTGCCGTTGCTGTATGAGCAGCCAGTGCCGAGTGTGGCGGGTACTTCGAGCGCAAGGTTGTCGCGGTAGATGTTGTAGTTGTGCGCGTTGATGTAATTTATCTCCTCGGTGAATGCGGGGTAACCCTTCTCTTTCACATAGGCCTTGAGGTTGTTTATCATCTCCTCGTTGATGATGTTCCAGCCTTTAGTGTAGTCATCGACATATGCATTGATGGGGCGCAGCATACCCGCCTTCTCGAAGAAGGGCAGAAGGTCTATTTTTGCGCTGTCGCAGGCAATCTTCATCCAGTTTACCTGCTGCTTGCCGTTTGTGTTGTATTTGGTGCCGTAGTTCGCGTCGCTACGGATGGCTTCGATGACCATGGGGATGATGTCGGGGCATTTGCCGGCGAGGGTTCCCCACAGGTTGAGCTGCCAGAAAGGAACGAGCTTTACGAAGTGGTCGTAGTGGCGCCATGTGGTGTTCACTATTCCAATGCTCTTTCCGTTGGCATCCTCTCCTGTAATGGTCACGGCTGTAGGTGTTTCGCCATTGTAGTCGGGGCCGTCCTGCAACTGCCAGGGGTTGCCCTTGCGTATGCCCTCTTCGAAATAGGTTTGCATGCGGCCTCCGCGCATACCCGAATATTCGCCTACGCCCGACACCTCGTCCTCGAGGCGCAACGAGTGGCGTTTGCCGGTGAAGTGGAGCTGTGCCCACGAAGCATAGATGTTGTTGGTGGTCTCGCCGCAGCCTGTCCACTTAAATCCGGGGACAATCTGGTTGTTGTGTCCCCATTCGTGGCCCACTCCCCAGAAATCGAAGCTCGATGCATCGGGCTTGGTGATGCCGCCGAGGCTGTTCACGTGGCAGTATGAACCATCGCCGCCGGCTGCCATAAATCCGTATGTGGTGCCGAAGAACAGCTGACGGTTCTTCACCTGTCGGCCATATTTCTCGAGACCCATGATGTCGCGCTCGGCCCACTGTACCTGCTGATAGAGTGTCATGGTCGAGTCGATGTTCGTGGGGCAGTTCTGCAACCATATGAATACGGGGTAGGCGAGCTGTGCGTGCTTCGAACGGGTGATAAGGATGGTCGAATCCTTCTCCGAACGACCTTTGAGCATCTCTTCCCAGTCGCTGTTGGTCATTGTTTCCTGATCCCAATAGCCCTGTACATTGGCATTTACAAAGTGCAGCTTCACGTTGGGAGCGTTTTCGTATTCGTCGGTGTAGTAGTGTACAAATACGTTGCCCTCGGTGGTTGCTGTTATGTAGTTGAAGCCGTTACGCAGTGAATACGAGCTTGAATTCTCGTTCTTCACCCAGTTTTTCACTGTGAGGCCTACGGGGTATTCGCCTATGCCGCTAGCCATCACAATGCACGATTCGCCGGGCTTCAGATATACGCCGGTGGGGTTCTCGTAGTTGTTGTATTGGCTGCTTGTCTTCAAGCGGTCGCGCAGGGTGGCGGTGGTGAGGTAGGCCTCGTATTCGCCCACGCGGAATTTTTTGTATGCTTCGCCATTGGTCAGCATATTCTCTACAAGGGCCTTGGCGTCGGCGTCCTCTATGCCTTCGCTGCTTGTAACCTCGGGCTTGAGCTCAGTGAACATGTCGTCGGCAAAATATTTTGCAATGGCGTCGCGTTTGCTGTAGTCGTATGCGAATGCCTCTACTTCGGCTGCCGATGCAAATCCGTTTCTACCGCTTTGGATGGTGAAGCGAATCTTGCCACAGTCTGCTCCGCCCTCGGGAAGGGTGAAATCGTAGGCTGCACCCGAACCGCCAAGGTTGTAGTTGCCTATCGACACAAAACTGTTGCCGCCGGTGGTGGCGCAGTATTCCACTGTTACGCTTTCCCAGTTACCGTTCACGTTGCCGTCCTGGCGGGGTGTGTAGCGCAGATAGTCGATGTGTGCCTCCTCGCTCAGTGTGACAGTGAGTGTGACGGGGAAGCTTGTGGCGCCCCACGAACTATGCCATATTGTTCCGGGTTTTCCGTCGATGGCTTTAGATACTTCCTCGCCCGACTGATAGCTCGATGCGGTTGCGCTCTTGAAGGCTATTTTCTTGTCCTGGGCATAGAGGCCTATTGTGGCGATAAGGCACAATAGTAGAAATGCTGCTTTTTTCATATATCTGTATGGTTTTTGTTATATGTTTTCTTAGTGTGAATGGTGTGTGGCGCTGTTATTCGTTGGCCTCTTCCTGCATCAATACTTCGATGGCGCGGCATAGCTGGTCGGGGCACGAGGTGGGCTTGCCGTTGCAGCTGATGTGGTTCAGTCGCTCAATTACCTCTTCGTATTTCATGCCGCGCACCAATTTGCTTATGCCCTGAAGGTTGCCGTTGCATCCTCCATAGAATGTTACATCGGTTACACATCCGTTCTCTCCTGCTACTTCTATCAGTTGCGAGCAGGTTCCTGTTGTTCTGTATGCTATTCTTTTCATATGTAATGTATTATCTTACGTTTATCACATCCCCTACCTTCAGCGTGGTGTAGTTCTCGTATTCGGGGTTCATTTTGTATAGGCTTTTCAGTTTGACGCCATATTTTTGCGAAATGGAGTAGAGGCTTTCGCCGTTGGCTGTCGTGTGGAAGCGATATTCCTTGGTTGCTTTGTTGCGCTTTTTCTCCAAATAGATGATGTCGCCCGCCTTTATGTTGTACTCCTTGTAGAGGTCGTTGTATTTTATCAGTTTGCGACGCGAAATGCCAAATTCGTCCGAGAGCGAACGGAAGGTGTCGCCGTTGTTTGCCACCACATAGAGCAGTCCGCTCGAACGGAATATGGGACGGTTGCCGGCGAAGCTGTTGCCTATGTGGCTGTTGATAACCGGTGCCACATCCTTTTTCGAATATTTGTCATATTCGTACAGACTGTATCGCTCTATCAGGTTTATCAGTTTCTGCGGATATGCGGGGTCTTCGGCATATCCGGCTTTTTTCAAGCCGCGCGCCCAGCTTTTGTAGTCGGTTGTGCTCAGTTCGAAAAGGCTTGCGTATCGTGGTTTCATCAGGAACTGCGAATGGTCTTCGTATGATTCCCTTGCGCTGTTATATACACGGAATTGGCACATGCGGCCGTTGTCCATTGTCGATGTAGTGGGGCCTGTCCATCCGTTGTGTGCTTTTATGCCGAAGTGGTTGTTCGATTTCCTTGTAAGCTCGCTCTTGCCGGCACCCGATTCAAGCAGTCCCTGTGCCAGGGTGATGCTTGCCGGTATCTTGTGGCGGTGCATCTGCTCTACGGCAATGGGGTAGTAGGTTAGTATGTATGCCTCGTAGGCGTTGTTTGCCTGTGACACTGATGTGCTGCTGCTTGTCTGCACCGCCTGCTGCTGTGTGGAACAGCCGGCGAGGGTTAGTGCGAAGAGCGTTGTGGCTAAATATATGATTTTTTTCATCTGTTTTGTGATTTTGTGCTATTCTGTAAATTGGCAGCGCGACGGCTTGTTGCTTGTTTTGTTTATTTCTTTGTGATAGAATGCGTTACAAAAACAGCGTCGTTAAGCCCGCTAAAACCGTGGCAAGTTATAAAAAATATTGTAGAATAGCAAAAATGCGACAGAAAACATTCATTTATAGCGCCTTTATGCCTCGGCTCAGCCCTGTCGGTGCTTATGGTAAGCAGCCTCCAGTTTTCTTGCATAATTGTTCTTTGCATATGCCTTGCCGTTGTACCTTCGGGCAAATTCGTTCCACTCCTTTCTCTTTAGAAATTTGTCGAGCTTGTTGTGCCGTATGAACGAAATGAACAAGTCGAGCTGCCGCCCTTCGCTCTCTTGCATTTTCTCTACGAATTCCTCTATGGTGTGGCAGTCGCATGCTGCATGGTTGAACCCCATTATCTGGAATAGTCCCCAACTGGTGGCCATCATTGCCGCTCGCTTGTCGATGGCGCTCGCCCTCCTTAGGCGGTCGTATTCCCTGATGTCGCCTTTGTAATGCTTTTTGTTCCATTCGGGGAACAGGATATCCTCGTTGCCGTTGATGTATTCCAAGGGATTTTTGTCCGCTTTTTTTAGTTGGTTCCAAAATATGTGCCCTTCGAAAAGTATGACGGCCTTGCCGTTTGCAAAGAAGCCGCCGCGACCGCCCGTTTCTACCTCTTTTACCGCTTTAATGGTCGCCACATCCACGTCGATGGCTGCGGCGCACCGTTCGAAATCTTCTTCGCTCAGTTTGCGCTTGTCGGGTGCTATGTTGTTCTTTTTAAGGGCTTCCCATGTGATACGGCCCACGATGCCATCGACCACAAGGCCGGCCGCCTGCTGAAATGCGCGCACTGTGCTCTGCGTCTGCTGTCCGAAGATGCCATTCTCGTCTGTTGGGTAACCATTTTGCCTTAATAGCTGTTGTAGATATATTACCTCGCTGCCTGTGCTGTTTAGTTTTATTGTTTGCATGTGATTGTATTTTTTATGGTTGTTGCAATATACAAAAAGCAGCGGGCGGCAGGTGTGCGGTTTTATGAATACGGTGTATATAAGTGACTGATTTACAAAATGTATAGTAATATGGCGCTTGCTTGTCGTGTGCGAACGGTGACAGCCTTTTTATTTTGGAAATATGACAGTGCTTGTTTTTGTGCAATACTATTTGTATCTTCGCTTTTACAATTTAATATATATCGACGATGAAAGAGGTAGTGCTTGAAACGCGTGTGAAAATATGCGCCTACGAGGAGCTGTGCGAATCGGACCGTCTGTTGGTCGATGAGGCTCGAAACGCCACCATGAGCAGCTATGCCCCCTATTCGGGCTTTAGTGTGGGGGCGGCGTTGCGCCTTGTCGGTGGCGAGGTTGTCACGGGTAGTAACCAAGAGAATGTGGCCTATCCTTCGGGCTTGTGTGCCGAGCGCACTGCGCTGTTTTGGGCCGGTGCCAATTTCCCCGACAGGGCGGTAGAGGCTATTGCCGTTGCGGCGCGTAATGCCGATGGCGAGCTGTCGCGCCCCATTTCGCCCTGCGGTGCTTGTCGTCAGGTGATGCTCGAGGTGGAGAGCCGCTTCGCTGCCCCCATGCGTATAATCCTCTATGGAACAGAAGATTGCTATATTATAGAGGGTGGCGCCGGTGAGCTGTTGCCTATTTCGTTCGATACCGATTTTTTGAAATGATGCTATGAAGAAGATTATGTTTGTGTGCCACGGCAACAAATAGAAACTTTATATCATCTTTTATTTTATTTATATTCAGTTAAATAAAAATAATCATTATCTTTGTCCTTGTAAACCAAAAAGCGGTTTTGTACTGTCAAATGTAAACCGTAGTGTAAACTGATTACGAGAATGAAGCGTTCCTTACCGACGGTATCCGTCATCCTGTATAAGTCCAAGACGTTGGCTAATGGTGAACATCCCATTATGCTGAGGCTATGTTATAACGGACAGAGGAAGTATAAGAGTTTCGGTTTGTCCTGCTCAGAGAAGATGTGGAATGAGAAGAAGGAGGAAGTACGCTCTACTCATCCCTATGCTATGAGTATGAATACTCTTATTCGTGCTGAGGTGGATAAGGCGAATAAGAAGATAATGGAACTCGAACGTGACAAGGCTGATTATTCCGTTACTACTCTTGTGAAGGACTTGTCTAAGTCTGCTCCGACGACTACATCTCTGTTCGATATGTTCGAGGAACGCATCTCCTATTTCAAGAGTACTCACTCTCATAATACCGCAACGGGGTATCGTACCCTGCTTAATACGATAAAGCGTTACACCGAAGATACAGACTACGAGTTGTTTGAGATTGATTCCGAATGGATACGCTGTTTTGAGATATATCTACGTGAAAACTACAAGGATACAAGCATTAAGAAGTTCTTTGACTGCTTTAAGGCAGTTATGAATCGTGCTGTCGAGTTGGGGTATATCAAGGCATCTCCATTCGATGATTATAGACTGATACGTCCTCTTGATACGAAGACACCTAAACGAGCATTGAGTGTTGATGAGATGATGACATTGATGCGTTATTATATGAAGACGTATGGGTTTGGTAATAAGCCGCAACCTAATCTTGAAAAGACCAAGAAACGTTATTGGAATGCAAAGTTTCGCAGACGTGGTCAGAGTAAACTTACTCCCATCGATGCAGAGCAGTTGTCGTTGTCTCTTTTTATTTGTTCGTATATGTTTCAGGGGTTAGCTCTTGTGGATTTAGCTAATTTGAAATGGAGAGACATTCGTGATATAGAGGTTCTTGACAAGGAACAATATGCGAAAGATGTCGGTGAGTTCGGAATTGACTACGCTAATAAGCATAAGGTTGTTAAGGACTATTATGAGATTAACATTGCACGTTCTAAGACGAATAAGCCAGTACGTATTCTTATTGAGGAAATGACTGTAATTCCGTACTTACTCCCGTTTACTGCGTCTATCAAAAATATTCCTGATGATGAGGCAGACGATATGTATGTATTTCCTATATATTCAAAAGAGGATGATACTCCTGAAAAGAAGTTTGGGCGTATGACGTATGCCAACTACCTCGTTAATGTTAATCTAAAACGTATTGCAGAACGTTTGGGCTTAAAGCCAATAACGTTCTACTCTGCAAGGCATACTTATGCTTCGACATTGTATCACGCAAATGTTCCTATGGGATTGATTGCTCAAAATATGGGTAGAAATCCCGCCGAAATTGAAACTTATTTAAAAGATTTTGATAGAGATAGAGTCATTGATGCTAATCAGCATCTTTATATAACTTCAACCGCCGCCTATAAAAAGGCACGAGAGGAAAGACATGAGAAAACACGAGAGGAACGTGTTGCGGCTTGGGCTGAGTTTGAAGCTAAGAGAGAGGAACGCCTCAAGGTGTTTCTTGAAAAAATAGAAGATGCCTCGGGTAATTCAACAGAAAAGTAATATGAAAGACACTGCCGATTGGTAGTGTCTTTCATATTTGTCTTTTACAATCCAAAATCTTTTTTAACTCTCTGAACTGAGCTCACAGACACCTCGCAGAGTTTTGCTGTATTACGTATAGATTGCCCCTTTTTAAGATGTTTTATAACATTGGCGTATTCCTCTGCCTTTTGCTCCTTAGACTTAATAGAGCCAACTTTACGCCCCATTCTGACACCCTTTACCTTTGCAAGTTCTCTACCGCTGTTGAGGCGGTATTTTATATTGTCTCGCTCTATCTCAGCAAAAGATGATAGTACCGCAGTAATCATCTTTGCAATCGGATTCGGCTGTCCATCCTCGTTAAGTGTGCAAAGCGGTAGGTTTTGAATGTAGACATTCACGCCGGCCTTTGTCAGTTCGTCTAGTGTGTTTACGACAATCTTGGTAGAACGTCCAAGACGACTGATTCCCGAAACACAGAGGGTATGTACCTTGTTGGTAATACAGTATTCGACACACTGCGTCAGAACGGGGCGGTTCTCCTTTGCTCCGCTCATCTTCTCCTCGAATACCGACACTAATTCCATCTCGTTTATGGATATGTACTTCTTTAAGTCGGCCACCTGTCTTTCGGTTGTTTGTCTATCTCCCATTGAGGATACTCGGGCATATATAACTGCTGTATTCATACTAAAAATGTCTATGATTAACTTCTTTGCAAAGATAGTAATTTTATCTGATGTATTCAAATATATCTTTGTTTATTTTGAACACATTAACCTATAAAAAAAGTGTATTCAAATTGATTTTTCTGAATACACTTTATTTTTGAATACGTTAGTTAAATTCGAATTTATTTGTTTATGGAAACTCCGTCAACTAGGTATTTACTACCGTTAATTTCAAAATAAGTTCTATGACCTTTTCCTGTAAGATAAAACTGATACTTGACCTTTGTCTTGGTATTCATAAAGTTACCTGAATGCTTCTTTCCAACACTTGTACCGCCAACACGAATTATGTTATGGTTGACATCTTCAGGTATAGGCAAAACTACAGCGTCGGATATATCAATCGTCTTCTTTCCAATAACGAACTTTACAACAAGGTTATTTCCTTTAATGTTATTCTCTACAGGAACTGTGCCGAGTACAAGTAACACAACTCCAACAATAATTAAAATAGGTGCAATTACTGAAATCAATATAATCTTTTTGGTGTTCATATTTAATGTATTAGTCTTATGTTATAGATGCTACAACCAAATCATTTGTGACGCATAAATCCCGATTTATGGATGCAAAGATATATAATCCGATTGTAAAAAAACAATATCTCAGTATTTTCTCCACCTTGGTAATAGAGTGATTTCGTGAATTGTTTTAGTGAATTTGCCGAATAAGACTATCAATGTCAGCGACTTGATTAACCTTAAACGTGGTAGTTTCTGTGTCAGAACATAGGCGTAGAACAGTTCGTCGTGAAAATTTTACCTATTACCTTGACTTTTTCTATGTTAAACTATATTTATTATATGGACTACATTGAGTATTCCTCATTGATAGCACATAATAACTTACTAATAACTGATAATGAATATGATACAACCGAAAAAAAGACTTTACAGAAATGACGTGTCGGTAGAGACACGTGAGAAACAGAGCATCGCCCACCAAGGACGTAGGCACAGTGCCGAGACCAAAAGATTAATCAGTCAGCAACTGCAAAAATATTGGAGCAGTTTGCCATCAAAACCTACCAATAATAATACAGCCTCAACAATCGGAACAACTTATGGAAAAAAAGGGTATTGATTGGGCTGTTAGTGTAGACAAATTGAAGGTGTGCTTGAATATGCCCGAGCACTTATTTGAATATCTTAAAGAATATCATACACGATATAAAGGCGATGTACGAATACTTGAAGAAGATGACTTTTTTCTTGTTTTTACAAAGAAAAAAGATGAAGAGGATGAAACTAACAAGATATCCGCAATACTGAATGTTAGAGATATTGATGGCTATTTTAGACTTGGCACCTTTGATTTCTTTAATACCAAACGATATAAGAACCAAGCGTTTTTTACATTTGAAAATAGCGCCTTATACCGCATTTATTCGCTTAATTACGATGGAACGCCTAATAATTGTATTTGCTGTTTATTATATGTTATGGAGTATTATGGTATTCGTTTTAACAACTCAACAGAAACTGAAATTGCATTTGATTGCACTTATGACTTCGTCAAGAAAGTAACTAATGCCATCAAGAATGTAGATAAGTATCAATTGTATATAAACGGAAAACTTGTTGAAGAAGATGAAACCCTAGATGGCTATGGAGAATACTACACCCGTAAACGAATTAAACTAAACAAGACTCCAACACTATATTTTCATCATAAAAAGACTACGGACATGCAAATGAAGATTTATGACAAAGCAAAGGAACTCCAAGAAGAAAGTCTGCATAAGTCCAAATATATACACGAATGGTTGAATTGGGATGACACAAGCAAAATATTTCGGATTGAAGTCACATGGCACAACAATAATGTAAGAGAAGCAATGAAAGAAATCTGCAAGGAGAGAGAAGAGTGGAGTGAACATGAAAACTTTCTAAACTTGATTGGTTTAAGGGATTTTTTAATCGCCATGCTTATTGATGGAACTAGGCGACTAATATATTTCAAAGATATAAAGACACAAAAAGAAGTAAGTATATTCGAGCTTTGAGGTATATAACCCATATACCTAGGCGAACTATTGTGAGCTAAAAAAGAGGGGGTAGCCAATACCGTTTGGCGAGGGGTGCAACCCCTTGAAATCGGCATGCAAATATAAAAACTTTAATTATCTTTGCGGGAGTATATAAATAGGTATGAAAAGCATTTGTAAACTACCACGTAAACCAAACAAGAATGGAAAATCATAATGAATTGAATAGCAATATTAAACATAAAGTAATGTTCGTCTGCCACGGTAATATATGCCGTTCGCCTATGGCCGAGTTCGTGTTCAAAAGTATGGTCGATAAATATGGTGCGGCCGATGATTTTTATATCTGTTCGGCTGCTACCAGCAGCGAGGAGATTGGCAACCCTGTCTATCCCCCTGCACTCTATGAGCTTGGACGCAACGGCATTGCGGTGGACAAGGACAAGCGTGCCATGCGCGTTACCCGAGACGATTATCAGGAGTATGACATGATAATAGTGATGGAGCAATATAATATAAGGAATCTTAGTGGCGTGGCCGGCTTCGACCCGCTGAACAAAATATGGAAACTACTCGATTTTGTAAATCCCGATGCGGTGGAGCAGTGCGCTGGCGACGATATATCCGATCCGTGGTATCACGGTAATTTTTCCAAGACCTATAAAGAGATTGCAAGTGGCTGTGCCGGCTTGCTTAAATATTTGGGCTACAGATAACTAATGCGGGTGGCCGAAAAACAACAGAGCGTTTCAAGATGTCTTGAAACGCTCTGTTGTTGTGGAGCATACGAGAGTCGAACTCGTCACCTTTTGACTGCCAGTCAAACGCTCTAGCCAGATGAGCTAATGCCCCTTGTTCTCTTGTGTGATTGTAACCCGAACGGTTAAATCGTTGCGAAGATAGTATATATTTTTTGTTTTTTCATTACCTTAGCGGAGATTTTTTAAGGTATGGATAATTCGCAGCTTGAAGAGAGGGTGATAATGGGTATCGATCCGGGTACAAATATCATGGGGTATGCCTTCATTGGCGTGCGCGGTAATCGCGCGCGTCTCATTGCTATGGGCATTATCGACCTTCGCAAATTTGGCGATTCATACCTGAAACTGGGCGAGATTTTTTCGCGCGTACAGGGGCTCATAAAATCGTTCCTTCCCGATGAATTGGCCATTGAGGCGCCCTTCTTTGGCAAGAATGTGCAGAGCATGCTCAAGCTGGGGCGTGCACAGGGGGTGGCGATAGCTGCCGCCATCAGTCGCGATGTGCCCATTCACGAGTATGCTCCGCTGAAGATAAAAATGGCTATCACCGGAAACGGTGGCGCTTCTAAGGAACAGGTGGCTGATATGTTGCGCCGCATGCTCAATATAGATGAGAAGGAGATGCCGCGTTTTATGGATGCCACCGATGCGCTCGGTGCCGCCTATTGCCATTTTTTGCAAAAGGGCTTGCCGGTTGTGAAGGCGGGCTATTCGAGTTGGAAGGATTTTGTGGCCAAGAACCCCGACAAGGTAAAATAGTCCTTGTCTATTACCTATATATAATAGTAGAAAACAGGCTCCGCGCCCAATGTGGGTGTGGAGCCTGAATTTTATAATCGGTGGACGGCGGTTTTATTCCTTGCCCTCCTTATAGAACAGCAATTTTGAGCCGGGGGCCTTGTCGAAGGTGATTTCGAAGCCCTGCATCATTTCGTCGCCGCTTTTCTCTATTGCGGTGCCTGTGTCCTCGTCGGTTATTGTGTATGTGGCCATTTTATCGAGCCCTCGTGCTTTGATAACAAGCTTGTCGGGGGCTTCGGGACCTCTACGGAATGCAAATATATATCCGCTCTTGTCGCTTGTCTTGTTCAACTGGTAGGCGATGCAAAGGTTGTCACCTGTGAGGTCGCCGTCGCCACAGAGGGGGTAGTAGTCCTCGAGGAAATAGAACTTCAATATTCTACACTTGTTTGTAACGTTCTGCATGTCCTTGATGCTACCTGCTCTGGGGCTGGTGTTCTCCCAGTTGAGAGCTGTGGCGCTGCTTATGCTTGAACGCCAGTGGTAGGGATCGCTGCTGTAAAGGCCTGTACCGTTCAAGGGCAGGAACATGCTCAGGTTGTATGTCTGGTTCTGGTAGCCGTTGGGCTCGCCGTAGTTGTAATCGGTTCTCCACAAGGGGATTGAGCGCGATGTGGTTTCAAGGTCGAGGCGTCGGCCACCGCTGGCGCAGTTGTCAATCTGCATTTCGGGGAATCGCTCGAGCAAGTAGTCCCAGTAGCGATACAAACCCTCGATGTGGCGTATCTCGCTTATACCCTTGCGGCCTTCAATCTTGTCCTTGGCGTCCCAATAGGCGTTGATGGGGGTGTTGAAGTCCTGGCGGTAGTAGTCGATGCCGTTTGCTTCTATGAAATCGCCAATGTATTTGCACAGGAAATCGCATGCCTCTCTATTACCAAGGTCGAACACGGCGTTGTTGCTGTTTGGTAATTTCAGCATCCACTGCGGATATTGGTTGTATAGGTATGTACCTTTATATACTCGCTCGGGCTCGAACCACACCATGAATTTTGCGCCAAGCTCGTGCACGGTCTGCGATACTCTTTTCAGGCCGTTGGGGAAACGCTCCTTATCGACGCTCCAGCTACCAACGGTGTTGTACCAGTTGCGACCCTCGAAATTGGGACCTCCCGAACCTTCGTACCATCCCGCATCCAACCAAAATACGTCGGGCATGACGCCGAACTGCTTGTAGCGCTTGGCCATAGCTACCGCCATATCCTCGGTCAGGCAGGTGTATTCGTTGCAGGGTGCAGGATCGCCCCATTCGAAACCGCCGCATATGGGTGCCTCGGCGTTCTTGCCGTTTATCTTGCGTGTGTGGTGGGCAAGTATGAATTTGCGGAAGCAGTTTTGTCCGTCTATGCGGTCACTGCCATTCCAAAACATGTACGATATAAGAGGAGTGCGGATGCTCTCGTCGGGGTACAGGAATAGGTCGGTGTTTTTCATGCCCGATTTGCTCTGCAATTTGCCGTCAACCAATGCGAAATCGGCATACCATGTGCCGGTCCATCCAATCGATAGCATGGCTCCGCGTCCTGCGGTTGCTATATTGAAGAAGGGGAATGCGCTGGTGTCCGACGAACGTCCGTGCATAGGCGAGAAGGTGTATGTGGTGTCGCTCTCGGTCTCTACCACCACCGGGGCAAAATCGTGGCGTGAGCCGTTGCTGCCCATGGCTGTGTATATGGTGTAGTCGCTGTTCTTTGCCGCAAAGGAAATGTCGCAGGCCGCCACGTTCTTTATGTTCTGCGATTTCTCTTTGCCCTTATTGGTAAAATGGAGTGTCCACTCGACAGCTTCGAAATCGGTGTATCCCGTTACATCGCATCTGACCTCCATACCTCCGTTGGGATCGCTGTATGTTATCTCATATTTTATGGTGTTCTCGTTGTCGCATGCGATTTTGCTCTTCTTGAAATTCCATTTGCGGATGAACTCGCTCGACGGTGTGTCGCCGTATGTGAACGAGAAGGGCGGTGTCTTGCCCTTGACAAACATGCTCTCAATCCATTTTTGCGAAGTGGTACTTCGCTTCAGTGAGGCTGAATATTGCGCGTATCCATTGATGTTCAGCACAAAAAACAGAAGCAATAAGATGGTTCTGATAGTGGTTGTACGTTTCATATTTATGTGCGTTTGTTATATACGCCCCTAAATTACATCGAAATTGAATATGGTGAAAGCGCTTTCGGGAAAAAACTTCTTTTTCTCTATTAAACCCCATGGTTCGATTGTATTTACAATTTTTTATTATATCTTTGCATTTTGAAGAGAAATAGCGTTTGAAAATTCTTTAATATTAACTTAAATAATAATCTATGAGACTCATTAGTGCTTTATTTGCATTTGTGATTGCGGCAACAATGTTTGCCCAGACATCAATCCCCCGTCCCGAGCATCCGCGTCCTCAGTTCGTACGCGAAAATTGGGTGAACCTTAACGGTACATGGAGCTATGTTTTCGATTTTGGTGAATCGGGCCTCACACGCGGCTTGCAGAGATCAAAGGGCTTCGAGAACAACATCACAGTTCCCTTCTGTCCCGAGAGTAAGCTTTCAGGCGTTGAGTACAAAGACTTTATCAACTCAATGTGGTATCATCGTGCAGTTGAAATTCCTGCTGCATGGGATGGCAAGAAAATCCTTCTTAACTTCGGTGGTGTTGACTACTTCAGCGCTATCTATGTAAACGGTTCACTTGCAGGTCGTCACTGGGGTGGTTCATCATCGTTCAGCGTTGATATCACACGCTATGTGAAAGCCGGTGAGACTGCAAACGTTGTTGTTTGGGTTAAGGATGACCTTCGTTCAGGTGAGCAGACCGGTGGTAAGCAGTGCACAAGCTTCTACTCAGGTGGTTGCCACTACACACGCGTAACAGGTATCTGGCAGACTGTATGGATGGAGGCTGTAGCTCCCACAGGTTTGCAGGAGGTATATGTTAAGCCCGACCTCGATAACAGCAGCTTCATTCTCGAGCCCAAATTTTATGCTTTGGAGAATGGTCTCAAGCTCAACGTAAAGGTTAAGGATGGTAACAAGGTTGTTGCTAAGGCAAGCGCTAAGGCAACTTCACCCATGACTGTTATCGTTCCCGTTAAGAAGGCTAAGACATGGTCACCCGAGTCACCCTTCCTTTATGACCTCGAGTACGAGGTAGTAGATGCTGCCGGTAACGTAGTTGACCAGGTTGTTGCTTATGCAGGTATGCGTAAGATCCACATCGAGGGCAACCGCATCTTCCTCAACAACGAGCCCCTCTTCCTCCGCATGGTTCTCGACCAGGGTTACTATCCCGACGGTGTATGGACAGCTCCCACAGATGCTGCTCTCAAGAAAGATATCGAGCTCAGTATGGCTGTAGGTTTCAATAGTGCACGTCTCCACCAGAAGGTATTCGAGGAGCGTTTCCACTACTGGGCTGACAAGCTTGGTTACCTCACATGGGGTGAGGCTGGTAGCTGGGGTGTTGATGTTAACAGCGAGGTAGCTGCACGTAACTTCATCACAGAGTGGAAAGAGGTTGTTATCCGCGACCGTAACCACCCCTCTATCATCACATGGACTCCCTTCAACGAGACATGGGGTCGTCCCGGCAACGCCGAGGCTGCACGTTTCCACGACAGACTCCTCAGCGATGTTTACTACATGACAAAGAACCTCGACTATCGTCCTTGCCACGACACCAGTGGTGGTTACCACGTTGTAACTGATATCTGGTCATACCACAACTATGAGCAGGATGCTACTAAGCTCAAGGAGCGTCTTATCTTGAAGAAAGAGGGTGAGGTTCCCACATTGAGCGCAGATCGCGAGGCTAAGTACTCAGGTCAGCCCTACTTGCTCGACGAGTACGGTGGTATCAAATGGGTGGTTGGTGAGCAGTATGCAGCCAATACATGGGGTTATGGTACAGGTCCCAAGACTGTAGAGGAACTCTACACACGTCTTGGTGCTTTGACCGACACACTTCTCAGCTTCGACTACATGAGCGGTTACACATATACACAGCTCACAGACGTTGAGCAGGAGCAGAACGGTATCTACAACTACGACCGTACAGCTAAGTTCGACGCAGAGAAGCTCAAATCAATCTTCGGTAAAGAGCCCGCTTGGTTCGTGAAGATGAAGGCTGAGTACAAAAAAGGTAAGAAGTAATTCTTTTTAACCATACTCTACGAGAGGCACTCCTTTTTGGGGTGCCTCTCTCTGTTTTTGGTCATTGCTGTGGCTGCTTTTTTTTCGTTGCTGTGGGGTGATGTTCTCTTTTTCTTCGCGTGGTATCAAGTTTTTCTGTTTTTCTTGTGTAAAGTGTGGAAAAATTGTATTTTTGTAATTCTTTAATTCATTGTCTTTTGCTGTGAATTAGTTTAGTGTAAAGGTTAGGCGCTCCGGCGATGATGTTAGATAAAACGGATAATACATTGGTGCAACTGTTCCGCTACTGCTTTGTGGCGGTGGGTGCTTTTGTGGTCGATTACGGCTTCTATTTCCTGCTCTCCTATCTGATGGGGGTGCAGTATCTTGTTGCTGCTTTTGTTGGTTTTGTCATGGGTACATCCACCAATTATTTGATATCCAAATATATGGTGTTTCAGGGTGAGCCCAAATCGCGCACGTCGGAGGTGATGCTTGTGTTCCTTATAAGCGGAGTAGGGCTTTTGTGGCTCGAGTTAGGCCTCTATCTGCTTACCGATATTTACGGTGTACACTATTTGGCGTCGAAATTGGTGATGACCGCTGTGGTCTTCCTGTGGAATTTTTTCGCCCGCAAGTTTTTTATGTATTCAAAATTCTTCAACATATTGAAGGAATAATATTTGTTCGACCATGAAATGTTATTTGGTTACCGGCGGTGCCGGATTTTTCGGCTCCATAATGAAGAGAATCCTTCTGAACGGAGGTCACAGGGTTGTCAGCATTGACCTACAGAGCGACGACCTTGTCTATGACAATTTTATAGCCTATAAGGGCGATATTAACGACGATTCTCTGATGACGCGCATATTCGAGGAGTATGAATTCGATGCCATATACCATTTTGCGGCGTTGTTGGCCCATGTGAAGAGCGAACTGAAAAATCTGTGGCGTGCCAACGTCGATGGTACAGCCAACGTGGCTAAATATGCCGCTAAATATGGTGTTCAGCGCGTTGTCTTTACATCGTCCAACTGCTTGTGGGCCGAGGATTTCTTGCATAAGATAACCGAGGACGAAGTGCCTTGCCCCATTGAGATTTACGGTAAATCGAAGCTCGAAGGCGAGAAGATTCTTCTCTCTCACGACGAGTTCGTGTCAATCATATTCCGTTGCCCCACTATCATGGACGAAGGCCGCCTGGGCCTTTTGGGCATCCTTTACCAGTTTATCGACGAGGGACGCCGTCTGCCCATGGTTGGAAAGGGCGACAACCTTTACCAGTTTATATATGCCAAGGATTTGGCCAATGCCTGCCTGTTGGCAAGGGATTACAACCGTTCCGAGGTGTTCAATATAGGTTCCGACGATGTGAAGGATTTCCGTACGGTCTATCGCTACGTTATCGAGAAGGCTGGCTCCAAATCGAAGCTGATGTTCCTGCCCAAGGGACTGATGATTGCGGGTATGAAGATATGCTTCGCTCTTGGAATATCGCCGTTGGGCCCGTATCAGTATAAAATGATAGCATCCAATTTCGTTTTCGACACCACGAAAATAAAGCGCGAGCTTGGATGGATGCCCACAAAGACCAACGAAGAGATGTTGCTTACCGCATATAATTATTACCACAACAATCGCGAGGAGATATTGTCGCGCAAGGATGTGTCGGCTCACTCCTCTGTTGCTAAAATGGGAATAATCAGGGTTATTAAATGGTTCTGCTAATATTGTATTATGTCCGAAGAAATTAAGAAAAAAGCATTACTCGTGGGTGCCGGCCCGGCCGGACTGACAGCAGCCTATGAGCTGTTGAAAAAGAGCGATGTAGCTCCTATAGTGGTCGAGGCAACCGATGTGATAGGCGGTATTTCGCAGACCGTGAAGTACAAGGGCAACCGCATGGATATAGGTGGTCACCGCTTCTTTTCGAAGAGTAGCGCCATCATGCAGTGGTGGAACAACGTGATGCCCGTGCAAGGTGCTCGTTCCAAGGACGATATACTGCTTGGCAGCGACGAGAAACCGTTGCAGAAGGGTGGTCCCGACCCCGAAAAGGACGACAGGGTGATGCTCTATCGCAACCGCGTGTCGCGCATCTTCTTCCTGCGTAAATTTTTCGATTATCCTATATCGCTCAAGTTCTCCACATTTGCCAATATGGGCTTGTGGCGCACGCTGAAATCGGGCTTCGGATATATCTATTCGCAGATATTCAAGCGCAAGGAAGATTCGCTCGAAAATTTCTATGTAAACCGTTTCGGTAAGCCGCTTTACAGCCTTTTCTTCGAAGGATATACCGAGAAGGTGTGGGGCGTTCATCCCTCTAAGCTCGGTGCCGACTGGGGCAGCCAGCGTGTAAAGGGCCTCTCGGTGTATGCTATCCTGAAGGATGCCATCGTGAAGCCTTTCATGAAAGATGACATAGCCCAGAAGAAGGTCGAAACATCGCTCATAGAGCAGTTTATATACCCGAAGTTCGGCCCCGGACAGCTGTGGGAGATTGTAGCCGACGATGTGCGTGCCATGGGTGGTGAGGTGAAAATGAACCACGAGGTGGTGCGCATAAATGTCGAGTCGGGCAGAGTGGTGTCGGCCGATTGCCGTCAGCCCGATGGCTCCATTGTGAATATGCCTTGCGACTACCTGCTTTCGACCATGCCTATAAAGGATTTGGTGGCTGCTATCAGCGGTGTCGATGTGCCAGAGGATGTGAAACGCATTGCGGCGGAATTGCCCTACCGCGATTTCATGACGGTGGGCCTGTTGCTCGATCGCATGAAGATTAAGAATGAAACAAAAATGAAGACATACGCCGACCGTGTGCCCGATACATGGATATATATCCAGGAGCGCGATGTGAAGGTGGGACGTCTTCAGGTGTTCAATAACTGGTCGCCCTATTTGGTTGATGATTACGAGAATACGATGTTTGTGGGCCTTGAATATTTCTGTAACGAAGGGGATGAATTGTGGGCGATGGACGACGAAAAATTCAAATTCATGGCTATCGACGAGCTTGTGAAAATCGATGTCATAGAGCGCGACGCAGTGCTCGATGCCACATTGGTAAGGATAAAAAAAGCCTATCCCGCCTATTTCGGCAGTTACTACGAGCTTGACAAGGTGCGCCAGTTCCTCGACGGCATCGAAAACCTGTATTGCCTTGGCCGCAATGGTCAGCACCGATACAATAATATGGATCACTCGATGATGACAGCTATGGTGGCGGTCGATAATATAGTGTCGGGTGGTGGCGACAAGAGCGCGGTGTGGAACGTAAATACCGAAACAGAATATCACGAACAGCGATAGAAAATATCCGGATAAAATATCTATAAATAGCATAAAATACGAAGCTATGGATACAGATATACGCAATCACTATGAAGCACTGATAGAAGACCGTATAACGGAATTCTTCTACATGGTTCGCGACCGCATGAGCGACGAAGAGATACAGCGTCTCGACGAGGCTTTTCGCTTTGCCCGCATGGCCCACGGCGATCAGAAACGCAAGACAGGCGAACCCTACATACTGCACCCGATAGCGGTGGCGCGCATTCTTGCGGTGGAGCTCGAAATAGGGCTCAACCCCATTATTGCTGCCTTCCTTCACGATGTGGTAGAGGATACATCATATACCATAGAGGATGTGCGCGAGCGTTTCGGCGACGACGTGGCATTCTTGGTGGGTGCGGTGACCAAGCAGAAGAAAGATCAGTACGAAACATCGAAGCAGGTAGATAATTTCAAGCAGATGCTCGATTCGGTGCATTACGACATTCGCGCCATGCTGCTCAAGCTTGCCGACCGCCTTCATAACATGCGTACGCTCAGCAGTATGCGCCCCGACAAGCAGATGAAGATAGCCGGTGAAACCGATTACTTCTATGCGCCGCTTGCCAACCGCTTGGGATTGCACAAGATAAAGACCGAGCTCGAGAACCTTTCGTTCCGCTTCCGCTGCCCGCGCGAATTTGCTGCCCTCGACGAGGCATTGCGTCGCGAGCGTATAGAGCGCGAGAAGTACATCAATGTCTTCATGGATAATATCACGCGCCTCATAGCCTCTCGTGGTTTGAAGGTGCGCACCCAGTTGCGCTATCGCGCTCCCTACAAGGTGTGGCGCAAAATGCATACTTCGGGATGCGATTTCCAGCATATTGACGATAAATACTATGTTCGAATTGTATATGGCGATGTTCCCGGGATGTCCGAGAAAGAGGTCTGTCTGAAAATATACTCCATCCTCACCGATGTATATAAAGAGCGCCCCCATAGCGTCAATAACTATATAGATTCGCCCAAAGAGAACGGCTATCAGAGCTTCCATCTTAAATTGCTGGGCGACAAGGGTTTTTGGGAAGAAATTCACATTTCGTCGGAGCGCATGGTGCGTAAATCGCAGTTCGGATGTATTGCCGAGCGTTCCGAGGGTAGCATTGTGAAGTGGATCGAGAAATTTAAATCGGTGCTTCAGGATGTGGCTTGCCACGGCAAGGAGGTCGAGTACATGGAGGGTGTCACCATGTCGTTCTACAACGATGACATCATGGTATATACCCCCAAGGGTATGTATGTGGTGCTGCCGAAGAATGCGACAGCTCTCGATTTCGCTTTCGAAATTCATACAAACATAGGCAAGCATGCTCAATATGCCAAGATAAACGGCCGCCTCTGCTCGGTGAAGACCGTGCTGCAGCGTGGCGATTGCGTGGAGATAGGTACCAACGAAAATATTGAGCCTCACCCCGATTGGATAGACCATGTGGTTACCTACAAGGCGAAGCGCTTGTTGCGTACCATGCTCAATCGTCAGCGCAAGATCTCCTACATACGTTGCCCCAATTGTCGCCCCCTTCCCGGTGACGAGGTGATTGGCTTCAAGGATCGCTTCGACAAGATTACCCTTCATCGCAGGGATTGTCGCTCGGCGATACGCCAGGCTTCTCATGACGGCGACGCCATTGTGGCGGTCAATTTCGAGGAGGATTGCGAATTTCTCTATCCGGCTTGTATCAGCATATTTGCCATCGATCGCTATCATCTGTTGATAGACCTTATCGATTGCATTACCAACAAGTTGAAGCTGTCGATGATATCGCTGACCTCGAAATGCGAGGACGAAATTGTGAATTGCGTCATCGAATTCAATGTGCATTCGTCGCGCGAGCTTCACGAGGTGATAGGTCACATTGCGGCCATCAAGGGTGTCGATGAGGTTAAGCAGAAATTCGTCGGACGATAACCGTGTCATTTGCTTGGCATGCAAGCCGTTGGCAAAGTGGTGTAAAAGCGTTGCAGACAGCTCTTTTCGATGCTAATTTGTGGGTGTAATATTTGCATAGTTGAATCGGATTGTTTACCTTTGCAATGTTAAACCCGAAAGAAATGTTAGTACAGGTAATCCATCATCACCATCATTCTCTTACAAAAAGTGTAGGGTAATGCGGTGTACCTGTATTTAAGATATAGTAAAAGCTTACCTTCAAGGGGTAAGCTTTTATTTGTTTAGTAAATAATAAAAACAAAATACAACTATGTTAAGAATTGCAATACAGACCAAAGGACGATTGAACGAGCAGAGCATGGAGCTTTTGCGCGATTCAGGTGTGACAATAAAGGAAGAGAAGAGAAAATTCCTTATGCGTGCAGCCGATTTTCCCGTAGAGATACTTTTCCTTCGCGACGATGATATTCCCCAGACCGTAGCCATGGGCGCGGCCGACCTCGGTATTGTAGGCTACAACGAAGTGGCAGAAAAGGGCTACGAGGTTGATGTGCTCAAGAAATTGGGATTCGGTGGTTGTCGCATTTCGCTCGCAATACCCAAGGCCGACAAGTACGAGGGCCTGGAGTATTTCAACGGCAAGCGCATCGCTACATCATATCCCAACGTGTTGCAGAAATTCTTCGACGAGAATAATATCAAGGCCGAGATACACACAATCACCGGTTCGGTGGAGATTGCTCCCGCTGCCGGTCTTGCCGACGCTATTTTCGATATAGTATCGTCGGGCGGTACATTGGTTACCAACGGTCTTGTCGAGGTCGAGAAGGTGCTCTTCTCCGAGGCGGTGCTCATCGGTACTCCCGGATTGGACGCCGAGAAGATGGCTATCGTCGAGCAGTTGATGTCGCGCTTCGAATCGGTACTTACCGGCGCAGGCAAGAAGTATCTGCTTCTCAATATCCCCAAATCTGCACTCGAGGAGGCTATCAAGATATTGCCCGCAATGCGCAGCCCGACCGTTATTCCTCTTGCGCAGGACGACTGGTGCTCGTTGCAGACCGTGGTAGATCAGAAATCGTTGTGGGATGTAATAGAGAAGCTCAAGGCTATTGGTGCCGAGGGTATTCTTGTCCTCAACCTCGAAAAGATAGTTCTCTAAGAACCTGTTTTGAAATTAAATCATGAAAAAATATATAAATCCCGATAAAAGCCTGTGGGCATCGCTCGCGCAACGTGTTTCGGTGAACGACGATGTCATCGCAGGTCGTGTCCGCGCAATCCTCGAGCGCGTGCAGCGCGATGGCGACAAGGCCATCCGCGAGCTTGCCCGCGAAATAGATGGAGTGGAGCTTGGCGATATCGAGGTGTCGGCAGCCGAGTACGACGAGGCTGCTTCGCTTGTCGCTCAGGATGTGAAGGATGCAATAGCCAAGGCAGCAACCAATATAGCCAAATTCCATGCCGCGCAGTGCTTCAAGCCCATCGAGGTGGAAACCACTCCCGGTGTGAAATGCGTTCAGCGCTCAGTGGCCATACAGAAGGTAGGATTGTACGTTCCCGGTGGAACAGCCCCCCTCTTCTCGACGGTGCTCATGCTTGCCATCCCCGCAAAGGTGGCCGGTTGCAAGCAGATTGTGCTGTGCACGCCCACCAATAAAGAGGGCAAGGTGGCGCCCGCTGTGTTGTATGCCGCCAAGGTGTGCGGTGTGCACCATGTCTATAAAGTGGGTGGTGCTCAGGCAGTAGGTGCTATGGCCTATGGTACCGAAACAATCCCTGCTGTCGATAAAATCTTCGGCCCTGGCAACCGCTATGTAACCAAGGCTAAGGAGAGCGTTACCGACAGGGTTTCCATCGATATGCCGGCAGGCCCCTCGGAGGTTATGGTTATGGCCGACGAGACAGCCGATCCCCGTTTTGTGGCAAGCGACCTGTTGTCGCAGGCCGAGCATGGTGCCGATTCGCAGGCGTTGTTGGTGTGCGGTAGCGAAGCTATTGCCGACGCTGTTTGCCGCGAGGTGGAAAGACAGCTCGAGAAATTGCCCCGCAAAGAGCTCACCATGAAGGCGCTCGTCGAGAGCCGTTTGGTGGTTCTCCCGTCGTTGGAGCAGCAGATTGAATTTGCCAACATGTATGCTTCGGAGCACCTGATTATCTCTATGAAAGAGCCGTGGAAGGTGGCCGAGCAGATAACAGCTGCCGGCAGTGTCTTCATCGGAAACTATTCGCCCGAGAGCGCCGGTGACTATGCTTCGGGTACGAACCACACATTGCCCACATCGGGTTGGGCGCGTTCGTGCAGCGGAGTAAATATCGATAGTTTTACAAGAAAAATAACATATCAGGAGCTTACGGCCGAAGGAATGGCACAGCTCGGCCCCACCATCGTGGCCATGGCTGTAGCCGAGGGGCTCGATGCTCATGCCAATGCCGCTCGTCTGCGTATGGGCGAAGAAATATAATTGCACGCTATGGAATTGAACGAAGTATTGCGCCTTGTGCGTAAAAATATCATAAACCTTGCCCCCTATTCAACCGCAAGGGACGAGTACAAAGGCAAGCTTGGCGTCTTTCTCGATGCGAACGAAAATCCTTTCGAGAACAGATATAACCGTTACCCCGATCCCCGTCAGCTTGAACTGAAGGGAATCATTTCAGCGATAAAGGGTGTGCCTGTAGAGAATATGTTCCTCGGCAACGGCAGCGACGAGGCTATCGACCTCTGTTTTCGTGTATTTTGTACACCGGGCAAGGATAACGCTGTGGCCATTGCTCCCAGCTATGGAATGTATCGCGTTGCGGCCGACATAAACGATGTCGAGGTTCGCGAAGTGCAGCTCGGCGAGGATTTTTCGCTTCCCGTCGATAGCCTGCTTGCGAGCTGCGACGAGAATACAAAGCTCATGTTCATCTGTTCGCCCAACAACCCCTCGGGCAACAGTTTCCCCATGGAGCAGATGCTTGCTCTTGCCGATGCGTTCAACGGCGTGCTGGTTGTCGATGAGGCATATATCGATTTTGCCAATCAGCCCAGCCTGTTGACCGTGCTTCCCAAGTACAAGAATCTTATTGTGCTGCAGACGCTTTCGAAGGCATACGGACTGGCCGGCCTTCGCTTGGGACTGGCGTTTGCCGATGCGGAAATAATGAGTATATTTGCAAAGGTAAAATACCCCTATAACATCAACCTTGCAGGCATGGAGCGTGCCAAGGAGCTTCTAGCGAGGGATGTGAATGCCGAGATTGAACTGCTGAAGAGCGAGCGCGAGCGTGTAGCTGCGGCGCTGGAGCAGATGCAGTGCGTCGAAAAGGTATTTCCCTCCGATGCGAACTTCCTGCTGGTAAAGGTGAGCGATGCTCGCGGCCTCTACGATGCTCTCATCGAAGAGCAGGTCATCGTGCGCGACCGTTCACGCATCAAGGGTTGTGAGGGTACACTTAGAATAACCATAGGCAAGCCCGAAGAGAACGACCGTATGCTTGCCATCGTTGATAAATGGAAATAAAATGAAAAAAGCATTATTTATAGACCGCGACGGAACTATTATAGTAGAGCCGCCCGTAACCGAGCAGGTCGATACACTCGAGCAGCTCGAATTCCTCCCTTCGGCGATAGGTGCATTAAGCAGCATAGCCGAGCTCGACTACGAACTGGTGATAGCGAGCAATCAGGATGGACTGGGCACAGAGAGCTATCCCGAGGAGCGATTCTATACCATACACAACAAGATGCTCGACACGCTTCGTGGCGAGGGTGTCATATTCGACGACCAGCTCATCGACCCTCATTTTGCTTCGGAGGGCTCGCCCAACCGTAAGCCCGGCACAGGTATGTTCGGCAAATATATGGGTGGCGAGTACGACCTTGCGGCTTCGTATGTGATAGGCGACCGTCTTACCGATGTAGAGCTCGCTCACAATCTTGGTGCGAAGGCTATTCTTATTACATCCGATGTTGCACGCATCGAGGCGTTAGGCCAATTGCCCTATTCCGATGTGTGTGTGCTTGTGACCAACAGCTGGCGCGAAATATCGGAGTTCCTGCGTACCACCGAGCGTGCAGCCACCGTAGTGCGCAAGACGAAAGAGACCGACATCGAAGTATCGGTCGATCTCGACGGTAAGGGCACATCGGGCATCGATACCGGCTTGAAATTCCTCGACCACATGATAGATCAGATTGTTCACCATGCAGGCGTATCGCTCTATGTGAAGGCCAAGGGTGACCTTCATGTAGATGAGCACCACACAATGGAGGATGTAGCCATCGTTCTTGGCGAGGCAATCATCAAGGCTCTAGGCAACAAACGAGGCATAGGTCGCTACGGATTTGTGCTCCCCATGGATGAGTGCAAGGCGCTTGTACTTATCGATTTTGGTGGTCGCATCGATTTCGAGTGGGAGGTGGAATTTACAAAAGACTATGTAGGCGATGTGCCCACCGAGATGTTCAAGCATTTCTTCAAATCGCTTGGTGCTGCCATGAGCTGCAATCTGCACATAGCTGCCAAGGGTGAGAATAACCACCACCTTGCCGAGGGTGTTTTCAAAGGATTTGCTCGTGCATTGCGCATGGCAATCAAGCGCGAGGTCTTCAGCTACGAACTACCAAGCAGCAAAGGAGTATTATGATAGCGATAGTGGATTACGATACCGGTAACCTGTGTTCGGTGTGCAACGCGCTAGCCCGCATAGGTGTGGAGTATGTAGTCACCGACAATTCCGAAATTATAAAAAACGCCGACAAGGTGCTGCTTCCCGGAGTGGGTGAGGCGTCGTCGGCGATGGAGAAATTGCGCGAACGTGGCTTGTGCGACGTCATAAAAAGGCTCACACAGCCGGTGCTCGGAATATGCATAGGCATGCAGTTGATGTGCCGTCGCAGCGAAGAAGGCAACACCGACTGCCTGGGAATATTCGATACCGAGGTGAAGCGCTTTGCTGCCGATAAAAAGGCCGGCGTGAAAGTACCTCACATGGGATGGAACGAGATACGCAACCTCGATACCCCGCTATTGTCGGGATTGCGAGAGGGCGAATTTCTCTATTTCGTTCACTCGTTTGCTCCGCAGTTGTGTGGCGAGGCAATAGCCATCTCCGAAAATGGCGTGCAATTTGCCGCCGCTCTGAACAAGGGCAATTTTTATGGAACGCAGTTCCACCCCGAAAAGAGTGGTTCTATAGGCGAACAGATTTTAAGAAATTTTGTGGAAAAGTGCTAATCTTTTCCACCCAACAGATAGAAGATAATGGAACTGATACCTGCTATTGATTTAATAGATGGTCGCTGTGTGCGTTTGACACAGGGCGACTACAACGAAAAGAAGGTTTACGAACAGGATCCCCTGGATATGGCAAAGAGCTACGCCGATTGTGGTATTCGTCGTCTGCACGTTGTCGATCTCGACGGTGCAAAGGCTAAGGCCCCTTGCAATCTCGCAGTGCTCGAGAGGCTCGCGTCGCAGACCGACCTCGATATCGAGTGGGGTGGCGGTATAAAGAGCTCCGAGTCGATTAAGGCTGTGCTCGATGCCGGTGCCAACCGTGCCATCTGTGGCAGTGTGGCTGTCGATAACAGAGAGCTTTTTGCCGAGTGGCTGCAGGAGTATGGCACTGCCCATGTGATACTTGGTGCCGATATACGCGACGGTCTTGTTGCTACACATGGATGGTTGAAAAACTCGGGCGTTGCCATCGAGGAACTCATCGAGGGCTTCCTGCCTGCGGGGCTCACACAGGTGATTTGTACAGACATCAGCAAGGATGGCATGTTGCAAGGCCCTAATTTCGACCTCTACGTTGCGTTGCAACAGAAGTACAAACAGGTCGATTTCACCCTCAGCGGCGGTATATCATCAATGGATGACATTGCCCGAGCAAAGGAACTGGGGTTACATAGCGTGATTATAGGAAAAGCTATTTACGAAGGAAGAATAACATTAAATAATATAAAAGAATGGTTGCAAAACGAATAATACCGTGCCTTGATGTAAAGGACGGACGTACAGTAAAAGGTGTTAATTTTGTTGGTCTGAAGGATGTAGGCGATGCTGTAGAGCTCGGTTGCCGCTACGCACAGGAGGGTGCCGACGAACTTGTTTATCTCGATATCAGCGCAACAGTGGAGGGCCGCAAGACCTTTACATCGTTGGTTGAGCGCATTGCTCAGAATATCAATATCCCCTTCACTGTGGGTGGTGGTATTTCTACAATGGACGACGCAGCGCGTCTGCTCGATGCCGGTGCCGATAAAATTTCTATCAACAGCGCGGCGGTTGCCAACCCCGACATCATCGATCAGATTGCAGCGAAGTATGGCAGCCAGTTCCTGGTGCTCGCCATCGATGCAAAGCAGGTTGACGGCATATGGCGCATAACCACTCACGGTGGAAACAAATTTGCAGACAAGGAGCTCATTTCGTGGGCATACGAAGGACAGGAGCGTGGTGCCGGTGAGATTCTTTTCACATCGATGGACCACGACGGTACAAAGAACGGCTACCCCTGCGAGACATATGCAGCGCTTTCGGACAAGCTCTCTATCCCCGTCATCGCATCGGGTGGTGCAGGTTCGGTTGACGACATTGTAAAAGTGCTCACCGACGGTAAGGCCGATGCTGCTCTTGCAGCAAGCATCTTCCACTATGGAGAGGTGTCTATCAACGAGGTTAAGAAGGAATTGCAGAAACGAGATATTAAGGTAAGATTATGAAATTCGAAGAATTTGATTTGTCAAAGAATGCCGACGGACTGTTGCCCGTAGTGGTGCAGGACGCAACAACCCTCAAGGTGTTGATGGTGGCATATATGAATAAAGAGGCATACGAAAAGACTGTTGAGACAGGCAAGGCTACATTCTACAGCCGTTCGCGCGGCTCGCTTTGGACAAAGGGTGAGACAAGCGGCAACTACATAGAGGTTGTAAACATGTATCCCGATTGCGACAACGATACATTGCTCCTCATGGGTAAGCCCTACGGCCCCGCGTGTCATCGCAATACAACAAGCTGTTTCGATACCCCCGAGCACGAAGGCTTCATCCGCAAATTGCAGAAGGTGGTGGAGAACCGTCACAAGGAGATGCCCGAGGGCTCATACACAACACTTCTTTTCAATAAGGGTGTGAAGAAGATGGCTCAGAAGGTGGGTGAAGAGGCTGTTGAGACTGTTATCGAGGCTATCGATGGCAACCGCGAGCGATACATATACGAGGTGTGCGACCTTTTGTATCACGCATTTGTGCTCAATGAGCATTTTGGTGTGACGCTCGAGGATCTCGAGAAGGAATTGCTCGACAGACATAGTTAAACAATTTAATCAGATTGCTATGAAAAAATATTTTGTAATGCTCTCGGCTGTCGTTGCCATGTTGGTTGCTTCGTGCAGCGGTGACAAGATCAATCCTATATGGGGTATGTGGACATTGCAGTCCGATTCTCCTGTAAAGACCGAGATTATGTTTACCGACGATTTTACAGGCTTTGTGTTTGTTGCCGATACGGTGCAGTTCGAAACATCGTGGCAGCAGGATAGTGTCCTTCGCGTGAACTACTTCGATATGGCTGCCGGTCGCAAGGGGCTTGGCATTCAGAAGACATATTCTGTGACGGTCGATGGCGATATATTGACCCTGAAGGATAAGAAATCGGGCGAGGTTACAAAATACTCGAGATTTTTAGAATAGAATATCTCTATTATAGTTCCAGGCATTGCCGAGCAGTCGGTGGTGCCTGGATTTTTTTTGCCCTGTGCGGTTCGCTCTGTCCCATTGCGCAGGGCTTTCTTTTGTGACTGGGTAGGGGTAAAAAAGAAGAGGATACATCATTCGATGTATCCTCTCTATGGTTTTGTGGATAAACTTGATTACTTCTTCAAAGTTTTTCCGTAGCGGCTCATGAACTTGTCAACGCGACCTGCTGTATCCACGAGCTTAGCCTTACCTGTGTAGAAGGGGTGAGATGTGTTAGAAATCTCAAGCTTGATAAGGGGGTAAGTCTCGCCCTCGAACTCGATAGTGTCCTTTGTGTTGCATGTTGACTGTGAAAGGAAGCACTCGCCATTTGACATATCCTTAAATACTACAGGACGGTAACCTGCGGGATGAATCTCTTTTTTCATGGTTTTATATTATTTTTTTTAATTTCTAAAAGTTTGGTAACTGATAAAAATGTGTAATGGCTTAACAGGGTGCAAAGATAATGCTTTTGTCTGAAATGCCCAAATTTTATCCTTGATAATTTTAGATTATTCTACATAAATAACCAATCCTTTAAGATATTCTCCTTCGGGGTGGTAGATATTTACGGGGTGATCGGCGGGCTGTGTCAGTTGATGCAGTATTCGGACATTACGTTTTGCCATGGCTGCTGCTGTGAACACCGCGGTACGGAAATTCTCTTTGCTGACGGCCTGCGAGCACGAGAAAGTGAATATGATACCACCGGGTTTAATCTTCTCTATTGCTTTTGCATTCAGGCGGCGATAGCCGATGAGTGCGTTACGCAACGAGTCGCGATGTTTCGCAAATGCCGGGGGATCCAATATTATAAGGTCGTAGTTATCACCCATTTTGTCCAGGTAGTCGAAGGCATCTTCGGCATATGCTGCATGGCGCTTGTCGTCGGGGAAATTGAGCTCCACGTTTGCATTGGTCAGGTCGATTGCCTTTGCCGAACTGTCAACCGAGTGCACAAGTTCGGCACCTCCGCGCAGTGCGTAGATTGAGAAACCGCCTGTGTAGCAGAACATGTTCAGCAGCTTGCGGCCTTTCGAGAATTTCTCGAGCAGGGCGCGGTTTTCGCGCTGGTCGATGAAGAAACCGGTCTTCTGACCGCGTAACCAGTCGATGTGGAATTTCAAACCATATTCCGTAGCGACGTTGCTTGCGCTCTTGCCCATGATGTAGCCGTTCTCCTGGTTTAGGTCGGCCTTGTAGGGCAGTGTGGTTTCCGATTTGTAATATATGTTCTTTATTCTGTCGCCAAGCACCTCTTTAAGTGCATCGGCAATTATTTCGCGGCTCATGTGCATGCCTACGCTGTGGGCCTGCATCACTGCTGTGTCGTCGTAGATGTCAATTACGAGGCCGGGAAGGTTGTCGCCCTCGCCGTGTACCAAGCGGAATGTGTCGTTGTCGTCGCGCGATGCGATGCCGATGCTTCGACGCATGTCGTAGGCTGTTGCAATGCGTTTTTTCCAGAAACCGTAGTCTATGGGTTCGTCCTTGAATGTAAGTACGCGTACTGCGATGCTGCCCACCTGTATGTGGCCGCGTGCAATGAATTTTTTGTCGTTGGTATATACTGTAACTATATCTCCCTCTTCGGGGTTGCCGTTTATGCGCAGTATGGCTCCCGAGAATATCCAAGGGTGCTGGCGAAGCAGCGATTCCTCTTTTCCTCTTTTTAGAATGACGGTTTTCTCCATTGTTGTGTTATTAGCGCTCTTGCGTTCTTATTGTTTCAAGGTGGTTATAAATGTTTAGGCATGCCCATGCGTCGGTGGCGGCATATAGCTTCTGCTTGTCGGTGAGCACGTCGGCGTCCCAGTTGGTCAGCTGCTGGCTCTTTGATATGCGCTGGGCGAATATTATGGCGTATATCTTTTGCAGACTCATTTCCTCTATTCCGTAATTGGATACATATTTTTGGAGGTCGATGAAATTGCCGGGCGTGAAGCGACGCTTTTCGTTCAGTGCGTGGTAGTCGTCGTGCAACGATACGCCTATTTTCTTTATATTGGTGTTCTCCAGTAATTGCTTGAGTGAATTGGTGATACCCGTGCGGCATAGACGGAACAGGAAACAGGTGTCGGCGGTCGATAGCTGTAGCAACGATACGCTGTAGTGCACTCCTTTGCGGAACGACGGTCGTGTTTCGGTGTCAATGCCCAGTATGCTCTCTTTCGAAAGGGCTTGTGCAGCGCGTTCGGCTTCTCCTTCGGAGTCGATGGTTATTATGCGTCCCTCGAACAATACATTGGGCAGCTTGGCTACCTCGCTCTTCTCTATGGTGGGGCTAAATATCTTCATCCTCGCTGTTTTCGTCGTTTTCGTTCTCTTCGGGCACGTTGTACTCAAGGTCGTGCAGGGCGCGCAGGGTGTTTACCAAGGTCTGTCCCCAGTATAGCTTGAAGTGCTCGTTGCACTCCACTATGGCGTCGTGCATTGTTTCGTTTATGCCGAGCTGGAAACGGGCAACAAAATTTTTGATGTCCTGGTATATGTCGGCAAGGTCTTCCGAAATGCTTTTTGTGACAGGGGTGTCGCTGTATTTCATGTCGGCAACGAACACATCGAGGTAAGCGTCGTTCTCTCCGAAAATATCAAGCAATGTAAGGCGTACTACCTCGTAGCTGTCCTCGGTTACGAATATTTCGCTGCTCTCGTCGCTTATCATCTCCTCCTCGGGCAGCATCTGTGCCTTGATGTATAGAAGGGGCAACAGCTTGAGCAGCGTGCTTGTCATCTCCTTACGCGTGTGGTCGTTGGCGTTCTCTATGTAGGCGCAATATTCGGCGGCAACTGTTACAAATTCCACCGTGTTGCGCGAAAATACTATATCTTCTCTCTCTGTCATATTTCTGTTCTTTGCTCTTGGGCAACTTGGTTGCAAATTTAATAAAATTCCTGTTTATAAACAATGTGTAGGGCGGTGGACGGCGCTTTATCTCGATATGTTTTTTAGGGTTGATGCCACTATTTGTTTGTAACACAATGCTTCTATGCTCTTTGCCTGTTTATAAAAATAATATATTTTTGTGCGAAGGATGGCTGTTTTGGTGTCGCTCCTCTAAAATATCCTGCACTCGCTGTAAAATAATCAAGCAAGCTTGATATAATCTTGCTCGTTTGTGTTATCTTTGCAAAATGCGGCAAGTGGGCCAGATTTCCATAGACTATTAAATGATTAAATAGATGACAAAAAATAGAACTACAACTACGAAAAACAAAAAGGATGTAAAACCCGGGCTTTTTGCTCGTTGGTGGGCAGCGCTTACCGGTGTGACAGCGCGTGTCGTTGTTGCTGTGTGCGTCGCAATTTTGGTGCTGTTCGTTGCATCGTCGCTGGTATCTTTCGTCAGCTCGGGCGGTGCCGATAGCAGTGTGGTCGAGGCCGGTTCGGGCGTCGATTTGAATTCGGTTGATAACGGTGTGCAGAGCTGTACGGGCTCGCTCGGAATGCGCATAGCAATGTTTCTGATGAACGGCTGTTTCGGTTGGGCAGCATTTGCTCTTTTCCCCTTCTTCGTGGCGCTCATCGTTAAGCTTGTCGGTTGGCGCTCTCCCCGCCTTTCGAAATGGTTCATTGGCTCAGCCTTTGGCGCTATATGGGGCTCAATCTTTTTCAGTTTTGCGTTCGGTGAGGTGATGGCGGGTAGTTTTATGTCGCCCGGTGGTCAGCATGGCGAAAATGTGTCGCAGTGGCTCGTTTCGCAGATTGGTGGTCTTGGTATCACTCTGTTGCTGTTTGTCACCCTGCTCCTTTTTATGATATATCTTACTAGCAAAACTATCATTTGGTTGAAAAAGGCTTTTAGCTTCGGTGCTACACAGGTTGGTAAACTGAAACGCCCTTCGTCGTCCGACGATGACGAATCGGACGAGGCGGATGAGGAGCCTATCGCGGATGAAGATGCTCCCGCCGATGATGTGGCTGTTTGCGAGGAGCCCGAGGATAGTGGCGAATTTACCGTGGAGCTTCCTGTCGATGATGTAGAACAGCCAGCCGAGGATGTTGTTCAGGATGACGTGTCTGCAGGCGAGGAGGATACTGTCGCTGTGGTAGAGGAACCGGTCGAAGCGCCCGCTGCACTCGATGGCGAGGTTGCGTTCGATGTGGAGCAGGCTGCCGACAATGATGACACCGGCGGCAAAATGTTGCAGCCCATCAACCCCAAGGACGAACTGAGCTACTATAAATCGCCCACTATCGATTTGCTCGATAAATATGAAATGCCCGTGCACTCCATCGATATGGAGGAGCAAACAGCCAATAAGAACAGGATTGTCGAGGTGCTGAAGAATTTCGATATAGAGATAAGCTCTATCAAGGCGACGGTGGGTCCTACCATCACGCTCTACGAAATAACCCCTGCGCCGGGTGTGCGCATTTCCAAAATCCGCGGCCTCGAGGACGATATCGCAATGTCGCTTTCGGCGTTGTGTATCCGTATCATCGCTCCCATCCCCGGCAAGGGTACAATAGGCATCGAGGTTCCCAATAGCAACAAGCAGATTGTTCCTATGGCCTCTCTGCTGAACAGCCGCAAATTCAAGGAGAGCGACATGGCGCTTCCTTTGGCCTTGGGTAAGACCATTTCCAACGAGATATACATGGTCGATTTGGCCAAGATGCCCCACCTGCTGGTGGCCGGTGCAACCGGTATGGGTAAATCGGTTGGTCTTAATGCCATCATCACCTCGTTGCTCTACAAGATGCACCCCGCATACCTTAAATTTGTGATGGTCGATCCCAAGATGGTCGAGCTCAGCCTCTACAAGGTCATCGAGAAGCACTTCCTTGCGAAGCTTGAGAGCGAGGAGGAAACCATCATCACCGATGTGAACAGGGTGGTGCGCACGCTTAAATCGTTGTGCGTGGAGATGGACAATCGCTATAAATTGTTGCAGGATGCCCGCGTGCGTTCGGTTAAGGACTACAATGAAAAATATTTGAGCCGCGAGCTGCTGCCCACAAAGGGACATCGCTTCATGCCCTATATTGTTGTGATAATTGACGAGTATGGCGACCTGATGATGCAGGCCGGAAAAGAGATAGAGCTCCCCATTGCGCGCATCGCACAGAAGGCGCGTGCCGTTGGTATCCATATGATTATAGCAACGCAGCGTCCCACAGCGAATATCATCACCGGTACTATTAAGGCGAACTTCCCGGCGCGTATGGCGTTCCGTGTTATATCGCCCATCGATTCGCGTACCATCCTCGAGCGCACAGGTGCCAACCAGTTGCAGGGTAGGGGTGATATGTTGTTCCTTGCCGGTAACGATCCTGTTCGTGTTCAGTGTGCTCTTGTCGAAACAAGAGAGGTGGAGCGCGTGTGCGATTTTATTTCGCGTCAGCAGGGATATGCTTCGGCTTACTATCTGCCCGATCCCGACGAGATGGATGCTGATGCAAGCGTAGCACGTTCGGGCGGTGGCGAGATTTCTTCGGATAGGCTCGATCCGCTGTTTGCCGATGCTGCCCGTACGGTGGTTCTGCACCAGCAGGGCTCTACATCGATGTTGCAGCGCAAGTATAATATAGGCTTCAACCGCGCCGGTCGCATCATGGATCAGTTGTGCCAGACAGGCATCGTAGGTGAGCAGGATGGCAGCAAGCCCCGACAGGTGTTGTGTGCCGACGAGGCCGACCTTGAATTCCGTTTGAAGTCGTTGCTTTAATTAAAAATGTGCATATATATGAATAATATAAAAAGGATAATGTTTTTGCTTGCCTTGGTGCTGCCTGTTGTCTGTTTCGCGCAGGGCAACGTGGCCGAGGCGCTTCTCGATAAAGCAGTTTCGATCATAAAGGCGTCGAAGGGCGTGCAGATGAATTTCACCATGTCTATGTACGACGGCGACGACGAGGAACTGTTCACCGAAAAGGGCGTACTGAAGATGGAGGGCGAGAAATTTGCGCTCCTTGCCGAGCAGATGAAATTGTGGTGCGATGGCGAAACGCAGTGGAGCTATCTTCCGCAGAACAACGAAATATACATTTCGGAGCCCAATGCCGACGACGCGCGTGCCTTCTCGCCTGTGCACCTGATGCAGTTGTACAAGAGCGGTTACCGTTGCGTGGTCGATAAGGCCCTCGCCACCGCGAAGGACGATGCTGTGGTGATGACACCTGTGGCTCGTGGCGATGATATAAAAAAGGTGATAGTGCTGTTGGATAAGAAATCGTGTATGCCCGCCCACCTGACGGTATGCTACGACAATGGTTCGATGGCGCGCATAAAGGTCGATTCCTATAAAAACGACTGCAAATTTTCGTCCAAGGAGTTCCGTTGCCGCGAAAAGAACTTTCCCGGCGCCGAAGTAGTGGATATGCGTTGAATAATATAAAGAATAATATATATGGAAAGAGTAAAATGTTTGATCATCGGTTCCGGCCCGGCCGGATATACCGCAGGTATATATGCCGCCCGTGCCAATCTTTCACCCGTGGTTATCGAGGGTATCCAGCCTGGCGGACAGCTTACACAGACAACTGTGATAGAGAATTTCCCCGGTTTCCCCAAGGGTATTTCAGGCCCCGAGCTCATGGATAATATGCGCCAGCAGGCTATCAATGTAGGTGCCGATGTACGCAGTGGCGTTGTTACCGCTGTCGATTTCGAAACAGTCCCCTATGTGGTTACATTGGATAATGGAACCGAAATCTCGGCCGATACAGTGATTGTGGCTACCGGTGCCGCTGCCAAATACCTCGGATTGTCCGATGAAACGAAATATGCCGGAATGGGCGTAAGCGCATGTGCTACATGCGACGGCTTCTTCTATCGCAAGAAGGTGGTGGCTGTTGTGGGTGGTGGCGATACTGCCTGCGAAGAGGCCAACTATCTGGCGTCGCTTGCAAGCAAGGTCTATCTTATTGTTCGCAAGCCATATTTGCGTGCTTCGAAGGCGATGCAGGACAGAACTCTCAATAATCCCAAAATCGAAGTCCTTTTCGAGCACAATACCCTCGGTCTTTATGGCGAAAACGGTGTCGAGGGCGTACATCTTGTAAAGCGCATGGGTGAGGCCGACGAAACACGCTACGACCTTCCTGTCGATGGCTTTTTCCTTGCCATTGGCCATAAGCCCAATTCCGACGTTTTCAAAAAATACCTGAAGACCGACGAAACAGGCTATTTCGTGCCCGGCGACGATAGCGGTGTGCGCACTGCAGTTCCCGGTGTGTTCGTTGCTGGCGATGTTGCCGATCCTCACTATCGTCAGGCCATTACAGCGGCAGCAAGCGGTTGCAAGGCGGCGCTCGAGGCTGAGCGATATCTGTCGTCGAAGTAATTAAAATAGAAGTGAAAAAACCTGGCTAAAAGTTTCGCTATAATAAAAATAATAGCTATCTTTGCAGCCGATTTAGTCCGTAGGGGTTGAAGAAGCCATGCTCACGGTGAGTGTGCACCTCACGGAATCCACAATAAAAGCGATAAAATAAATGTACGCAATTGTTGAGATTAACGGACAGCAGTTCAAGGCTGAGGCTGGTAAGAAGCTGTTCGTGCACCACATCAAAGGTGCTCAGAATGACACAACCGTAGAGTTCGACCGCGTATTGTTGGTTGACAACGACGGTGCAATCACAGTAGGTGCTCCCACAGTAGAGGGCGCAAAAGTAGTA
>JAFYOS010000018.1 GCA_017560125.1 Bacteroidaceae bacterium
CGACCAAGTTCATTGACATGTGGAAGAGAAGGAAGAGAACGAGGGCAATACCCGAAACGCTCATAATTACCTTTTTTCCCACAGAAGAATTAAGTAACCACATAATAAATTGATATTAAATTATTTAATTAATAAATTATTGTTTTTCGTGCTAATACACCTTTTACAATTAGCAAAAATAAAGTTTTTTTATGAATTTGCCACCAAATTTGCACTTTTATTTAGAAAGTCTTTGAAAAACGGCTCGGGCGACAAAAACAGGGAGCGGCAAAAGGACACCTAATATATAGTAAAAACATCCCGACCGACAGAAATAAAAACCTCATCGGAGTAGAAAACAAAACGAGGCCGCTATTTGCTCGCATGGGTGCGATATTTCCCACCCGTTGGCCGAGCGAAAGAGGTTTACGCCACTCTGAAGGGCTCTTTTTGCCGCAAAACAGCGCTTATATAATTGGCTATCAACGTTATAAGCAAATTGAAAAGCTGTACAAAATAATCGGCAAAGAAAACTGCAACCTGCACAACGCCCCACACGACCATTACAAGGCACAAAAAAGAGGCTCTTTTAGTTTTATCGGCCACCAAGGCGACACGAAAATTCATTTCTTTGTTGTATCTTCGCAAATGGAAATAATATATAAATATAAGGAGTTGTGAAATTCGAATACGACGTTATTGTTATCGGAGCAGGACATGCCGGATGCGAGGCTGCGGCTGCCGCTGCCAACCTTGGTGCAAAAACCTGTCTGATGACTATCGACATGAACAAGATTGCACAGATGAGCTGCAACCCCGCCATCGGTGGAATTGCCAAAGGACAGATTGTGCGCGAGATTGACGCGCTCGGCGGATACATGGGCATCATCACCGACAAGGCTGCAATACAGTTCCGCATGCTGAACCGTTCGAAGGGCCCTGCCATGTGGAGCCCCAGAGCACAGTGCGACAGAATGAAGTTCAGTTTGCTGTGGAGAGAAACACTCGAGAACATCCCCAACCTGCACATGTGGCAGGACGTTGCCACCGAGCTCATAGTGGAGGATGGCAAGGCTGTGGGCGTAAGGACACAGCTGGGCGCCGAGTTCCGCGCAACATGTACGGTCATCACTGCGGGCACATTCCTGAACGGACTGATGCACGTGGGAAAGGTGATGATTGAGGGTGGTCGTGTGGCCGAGCCGGCTGCAAAGGGACTCACCGAGTCGATTACACGACACGGCATCCGCAGCGACAGAATGAAGACCGGCACACCAGTTCGTCTCGATAAAAGATCAATAAACCTCGAATTGACCGAACGACAGGATGGCGAAAATGATTTTCACCGTTTCTCGTATAAAAAAACAAAAAGAGAGCTCACACAGCGTCCATGCTGGATGTGCTACACCAACCCCGAGGTGCACGAAACGCTTCGCAGCGGGCTCGACGAATCACCGCTTTACAACGGACAGATTCAGAGCATAGGCCCCCGATATTGCCCCAGCATTGAAACGAAAATAGTAACATTTGCCGAGCGCGACAAGCACCTGCTGTTCCTTGAGCCCGAAGGCGAGGACACACAGGAGATTTATGTAAATGGTTTCTCGTCGTCGTTGCCCATGGAGGTGCAGCTGACCGCACTGCGCAAGATACCTGCGCTGAAAGATGCCGTAGCCTATCGCCCCGGATATGCCATAGAGTACGATTTCTTCGACCCCACACAGCTGAACCACACCCTGGAATCGAAGGTGGTGGAGAACCTCTATTTCGCAGGACAGGTGAACGGAACCACCGGATACGAGGAGGCCGCCGGACAGGGATTGATGGCCGGAATAAATGCCGCGCTGAAAATCGCCGGAAAAGAGCCCTTCACACTGAAGCGCGACGAAGCATACATTGGTGTGCTCATAGACGACCTTGTGACCAAGGGTGTAGATGAACCATACAGAATGTTCACCTCGCGCGCCGAGTACAGAATATTGCTGCGCGAGGATGATGCCGACATGCGACTGACAAAAAAATCGCATGCGATAGGCCTTGCCGACGACGAGCGCTACGAGGCAGTGTGTCGCAAGGAGCGACAGACGCAGGAGCTCACAACATTCATCGAAGGATTCTCCATCAAGCCCAATCTGATAAACGAGGCGCTGGAGAAAATGGGCACCGCCCCACTGACACACGGTTGCAAACTAATTTCACTCATCGAACGCCCGCAGGTGGGAATAATGGAAATCTCGCAATACATAAAAGCGCTTGGCGACAGGCTGGAAAAACTGGGCGACGACAAAGAGGAGATTGCCGAGGCAACAGAAATTCAGATTAAGTACAAAGGATACATTGAACGCGAACGCGAGCTTGCCGAGAAGACGAACCGATTGGAAAATATTCGCATAAAAGGTAAATTTAATTACAGCGAACTTCAATCGCTCTCCACCGAGGCACGACAAAAGCTCACCGCCATCGACCCCGAGACATTAGCACAGGCAAGCCGCATACCCGGCGTGTCGCCAAGCGACATAAACGTGCTGTTAATCTTAGCACAAAAGTAGTAAATGTTCCACGTGGAACAAAAACAACATACCGCCATGAACAAAGAATTGTTATTAAAAAACCTGAGATCAATCCACGATTTTCCCATCCCCGGAATATTGTTCCGCGATGTAACATCGCTCTTCAAGAGTGCCGAATGTATGCAGGAGCTCGACAACACGCTCTACGAAATGTATAAGGACTGCGGCATCACAAAAGTGGTAGGTATCGAGTCGCGCGGCTTCGTCATGGGTGCAGCGCTCGCAGTGAAACTGGGCGCAGGATTTGTACCTGTACGCAAGCCCGGAAAACTGCCCGCCGAGACAATAAGCGAAACCTATTACAAGGAGTACGGCACCGACACCATAGAGATACACAAGGACGCCATTGACGAGAACGACGTGGTGGTGCTGCACGACGACCTGCTCGCAACCGGTGGCACCATGTTGGCCGCATACAACCTTGTAAAAAAGATGAACCCCAAGAAGGTGATGATAAATTTCATCATCGAGCTCGAGGATCTGAAGGGACGCGACATATTCCCCAAGGACGCACAGATTGATTCGCTGCTGTGCCTCGACGGCGAATAGAAAGGAATAGAAAAACGAACAAACCAAAGCATATGGATAAACGGGAGCATACGGCAAAAACGGAGTACATAAAGAGCATCGTGAACAATTTGCCCGATGCTCCCGGTTGCTATCAGTACCTAAACGACGAGGGGGTGATAATATATGTAGGTAAGGCAAAAAATCTGAAACGCCGCGTATCGTCCTACTTCAACAAGGAGCAGCAAACGCTGAAAACGCGCCTACTGGTATCGAAGATTGCCGACATAAAATACATAGTCGTAAACAGCGAAAACGACGCCCTGCTGCTCGAAAATAATCTTATAAAAAGGCACAAGCCGCGCTACAATGTGCTGCTGAAGGACGACAAGACCTACCCCTCGATATGCATCACAGGCGAGTACTTCCCTCGCATTTTCAAGACCAGAAAAATAGTTCCCGGCATAGGACGATACTACGGCCCATACACAAACGCGGGGGCGCTAAACGCACTGCTCCAGCTAATAAAAGAGATGTACCACCTGCGCACCTGCAGACTGAACCTTACGCCCGAAACGGTGCGAAGCGGCAAGTTCTCGCCCTGTCTGGAATACCAGATAAAGAACTGCTGTGCGCCATGCATCGCAGCCATTTCGCACGACGAATATGGCAAATATATAGAGGAGATAAGGGCCATACTGCGTGGCGACATAAAGCGTTTGTCGGCTACCATCATCGAAGAGATGAAGCAGGAGGCCGAGAACCTCAATTTCGAAAAAGCGCAGAAACTGAAAGAGCGTTTCCAGCTGATTGAGAATTTCAGAACAAGGAGCGAGGTGGTAAGCCCCATCATATCGAACGTAGATGTGTTCGCCATAGAGAGCGACGAAAAGAGCGCATTCATAAATTTCCTGCACATCACAAATGGTTGCATAAACCAGGCCTTCACCATAGAATACAAGAAGCGATTGGAGGAAAGCGACGAGGAGCTTTTGGTGATGGGTATAGTAGAAATGCGCGAACGTTTCAAGAGCAGAGCACCCGAAATAATACTCGAAAAAGAGATAGACCTGCCACTCTACGGAGTGAGCACAACCGTGCCGCAAAAGGGCGAGAAAAAACGTCTGCTCGCACTGTCGCAGCTGAACGTAAAGCAGTATCGCGCCGACCGCATGAAGATGGAGGACAAGCTCAACCCCGAGCAAAAAGCCACACGCCTGATGAAGGAGATACAGCAGGAGATGGGCTTGGAAAAACTGCCCGTGACGATAGAGTGCTTCGACAACTCGAACATACAGGGAAGCGACGCCGTTGCCGCCTGCGTTGTATTCAAAAAACTGAAACCATCGAAAAAGGATTACCGCAAATACAACATAAAAACAGTGGTTGGCCCCGACGACTACGCCTCGATGAAAGAGGTGGTGCGACGTCGCTACAGCCGCGCCATAGAAGAGGACACTCCCCTACCCCAGCTGATACTCGCCGACGGCGGAAAAGGACAGATGGAGGCCATACGCGAGGTGGTAGAGGACGAGCTACACCTGGAGATAGCCATCGCAGGCCTTGTGAAGGATGGACGCCACCGCACCTCGGAGCTGATTGTGGGACGCGGCGGCGAGAGCATAGGGCTGAAGCAGAACAGCGTCCTGTTCCGACTGATGACACAGATACAGGACGAGGTGCATCGCTTTGCCATCACATTCCACCGCGACAAGCGCAGCAAGCGACAAGTAGCATCGGAGCTCGACACCATAAAAGGCATTGGCGAAAAGAGCAAACAGGCACTGCTGACACACTTCAAAAGTGTGAAGAGAATAAAAGCCGCAACCGCCGAGGAACTGACAAAAATCGTAGGCGAAGCAAAGGCAAAAATTCTGCTCGAAGCATGGAAATAAACCACAGCTTATTCTTAACTTTGCAAAAAGAGCGGCAGAGCATCGCGCCTGTCGCCTGAGCAAAAATCGACATCAAAACAAACCGTAAAAAATGAGAATAGTCATTCAAAGAGTACAGAGAGCATCGGTGACAATAGGCGGCCAACTGAAATCGAAAATCGACGGCGGCATGATGATACTCGTAGGCATTGAGGAGAGCGACAACAGCGACGACATTGCATGGCTTGTGAAGAAGTGCGTGAACCTGCGCATATTCGACGACGAGCAAGGCGTCATGAACAAATCGATATTAGAGAGCGGCGGCGACATACTTGCAGTGAGCCAGTTCACACTGATGGCATCCACTAAGAAAGGTAACCGCCCATCGTACATAAAAGCAGCCAAGCCCGAGATATCTATACCGCTGTACGAGGAATTCTGCAACGAGCTCGAAATAGCATTGAACAAACCGGTGATGACAGGCGTTTTTGGTGCTGACATGCAGGTCGAACTGATAAACGACGGCCCCGTAACAATAATCATCGACAGCAAAAACAAGGAGTAATACCATGACAATAGACGAGGCACAAAAACAGGTGGATGCCTGGATAAAGGAGTATGGCGTGCGCTACTTCGACGAGCTCACGAACATGGCAATACTCACCGAGGAGGTGGGCGAGGTGGCACGCATCATGGCACGCCGCTACGGAGAACAATCGTTCAAGGAGGGCGAAAAGGCCGACCTTGGCGACGAGCTTGCCGACGTGCTGTGGGTGCTCATATGCATAGCCAACCAAACAGGAGTAAATCTGACCGAAGCTCTGCAAAAAAACCTCGATAAAAAGACAAAAAGAGATTGTAACAGACATAACAATAACCCTAAGCTAAAATAACCATGAGCGAAAATTTCAACAGCCACAATGGCGAAGAACAGAGCAAATACGAATTCGTACTTCAGGAGTACACAGCCGCTACCAGCGACGAGCAGATAGCTACTGCCATAAAAAATATAGCCGATAAAAAGGTAGAAAAAAACAGAAATAAAGAGGTACTGAAAACCATTTACGGTTGCTTGGACCTTACCACGCTGAAGTGTACCGACAACGCCGAAAGCGTACTTAAACTGACCGAGAAGGTAAACGAATTCGACGACAAACACCCCGACCTTGGTAACGTAGCTGCCATATGCGTATATCCCAATTTCGCAGGCATCGTCAGCCAGTCGCTCGAGGTAGAGAGCGTGGAGGTGGCATGCGTATCGGGTGGCTTCCCATCGTCGCAGACATTCACCGAAGTGAAGATTGCCGAGACCGCCCTTGCCCTTCAGGATGGCGCCACCGAGATAGACATCGTGATAAATGTAGGCAAGCTGCTGAGCGGAGATTACGAGAGCATGTGCGACGAAATACAGGAGCTGAAAGACCTCTGCGGCGAAAGAAAACTGAAAGTGATATTGGAGACCGGCGCACTGAAAACCGCCGAAAACATAAAAAAAGCAGCCATTCTATCGATATATTCGGGTGCCGATTTCATCAAGACATCGACAGGCAAGGAGAACCCCGCAGCAACCCCCGAAGCGGCATATGTAATGTGCAGCACCATCAAGGAGTACTACGAAAAGACAGGCCGCAAGATAGGCTTCAAGGCAGCGGGTGGTATCGCTACCATCGACGATGCACTACTCTACTACAGCATAGTGGAAGAGGTGCTTGGCAAGGAGTGGCTCAACAGCAAACTGTTCAGAATAGGTGCCAGTCGCCTTGCAGATACCTTGGCCGATGAAATCGCAGGCGAATAGAACCTTACAAATATAAATGTATAACCAACCCACAAGCACAACATGAAAAAAATTACACTACTGCTGACAGCACTGCTCCTTACCGTTGCGTTGACGGCACAGGAGAGAAAGAGCGTGTGGCCGAAGGGAAAAATGCCTAATAGGCAAGAGCACCAAATAGCCGCAATGACGAACGAAACAAGCGCTAAAGAATTTAAAGCCGACAAGCACAGAGTAGCCTATCTCGACTGGTATGAGGCCCCCGCTAAGGAGAACAGAAACGGTGGCTGCATGATACTCATTTCGGGCGGAAGCTACGAATGCTGCTGCGACGTAGGCTACATAAACAGATGGAACGAGGAATTCACAAAGCTCGGTTTCCAGTGCGTGAACTTCGTATATCGCACACCGCGCCCCGTAGGATTGCCCATCTACCAGACTGCATGGGAGGATGGTCAGCGTGCCGTGCGTATGATTAGAAACGAGGCCGAGAAACGCGGCTTCGACCCCGAAAAAATAGGAGTAATATCGATGTCGGCAGGTTCGCACCTGGCACTGCTGCTGGCTACCAGCTCGCAGACACGCGCCTACGAACCTATAGACAAGCTCGACTCGTTGTCGTGCCACATTAACTGGGCTATAGTAAATGCTCCCGCCTATGGAACCACCGACGCCGAGCTCGGAACCCCTGCCACACGACAGGGCTACGGCAGCGATGTGAAGCTGAGCAGCGTGTTCAAGTTCGACGAGCGCACATGCCCCATGAGCCTCCATCATGGTGGATTGGATATATATGCTCCGCAGACATCTACCCTTGTATATCGCCAGTTGCGCCGCATGAAAATACCCGCAGAGCTCCACCTGTATGCCGACAAGGGACACGCAGCGCTGGGCCTTGGACGAGGCATAGAATTCATGCGCCAGATGGGCTTCATCGCTCCCTTGGAGAAGGCCGAGAACATAATGAATCGCTACCCGAACGACGACAACCGCGCATCGCACTCGAAGGCCGATATATGGCCCGAAGGCAAGATGCCCGATGTACAGGAAAGACAGTGCACTCCCTACATCGAATGGCACATGCCCAAGGAGCTCAAGACAAAGGCTATTCAGATTATCTACTCAGGAGGCAGCTACGAGCATAACGACCCCGATGGTTTCGAGGTGGCTCCTGCACGCCGCTATTTGAACGAAAAGGGTATGGCAGTGGTTACCCTCAAGTATCGCACACCGCGCCCTGCAAACGGCCTCGCAAAGCACACAACCGCATGGCAGGATTTGCAGCGCACCATCAAAATAGTAAGAAAAGAGGCTGAATCGCGCGGCCTCGATCCCAATCGCATTGGTATCATGGGTAGCTCGGCCGGTGGCCACCTGACCTTGATGGGTGTAACATCGTCGCTCCACAAATCGTACCTGCCCATAGACGACATAGACCGCATCCCTTGCAACGTACAATGGGGAATAGGTATCTATCCCGCCTATGCACTCACCGACGGACTTGAAAACCCCAACAAGGGCGGAGGCAACGACGACAGCGCCACACTTGCCCCCGAATTCTCGTTCGACATAAAGACCGCACCCATGCTCTTCATACATGGCGACGCCGATGGATGGGCAGCAATGAATTCGGTGAAAACGTGGGAAAAACTATTGCAGATGGGCATACAGTCGGAGCTTCACACGCTTGCCACACGAGGCCACTGCTTCCAAAGCAACTCGGTGCCCGGCACAGGCAGCTACACACACCTCGACAGAATATGGGAATTCCTCACAACAAAAGGATTCAATAAATAAGATATCCCTGCATAAACAAAAAACGCCGTTAAAAACGGCGTTTTTTGTTTAATGATATATTGGGAACTATTTATTTCGTGAGATTGCAAAATCGAGATAAACGGTCAATGCCTCGCGCAGTTCGTCGGGCACCGATGCGGGGATTGCAGCCAACGCCTCGGCACGGAACTCCTCTATGCGGCGCAATGCGTAGTCGATACCACCCATCTCCTTGGACATAGTGATGAGCGTATCTATTTCGGCTTCGGACATTGTGTAACCGTCGGCCAATTTCACAAGCAGCTCGCGCGCAAATTCCGTATCGGAATTGTTCAGCACATAGAGGGCGGGAAGGGTTATCTTGCCCTCGCGCATATCGCTACCTGTGGGCTTGCCCACATCGGCCGAATCGTAATAATCGAATATATCGTCCTTCATCTGGAAGCATATACCCAACAGCTCGCCAAAGCGTGTGAAGGCCTCGACGATGTCGGCATCGGCCTCTACCGAGAGGGCGCCAAAACGACAACATGCGGCAAAGAGCGAAGCGGTCTTGTTGCGAATGACCTCTATATAGTTCTCCTCGGAGAAACCACCGCTCTGCTGCAACTGCAACTGCAACAACTCGCCCTTGCTCAACTGCTGACCAAGGAATGACAACGCCTCGATGACCTCGACATTTCGTGTGAGCGCTGCATTCTGCAACGCAGACGAGAATATATAGTCACCGGCAAGTATCGCAATGCGGTTCGAAAAGAGCGTGTGCAACGAAGGGATGCCGCGACGCATGGGGCTCTCATCCACCACATCGTCGTGGAGCAAGCTGGCCGTATGCAACAGCTCGAGAGCAGCCGCAGCGTAATTGGTGCACTCCCCTACCCTGCCGGCAAGACTCTTCGCGGTGAGGAGTACAAGCATGGGGCGCATCATCTTGCCATTCGAACGACACACATGCGACAGAGCACGATTGAGCAGCGGAATATTACTGCGGAAAAGGGTTGCGTAATACTCCTTAAATGCGATGAATTCAGCCTCGATGGGCTTCAGTATTGTGACAAGACTCATAATGCTATAACACCTTATTTTTGCAAAAGTAATAAAAAAGAATAGGGAAAATAGCAAATTTTGAGTATTTTTACATTCGGATATTTTTAGAACCATATATGAAGAAATTATTCCTGCTTGACGCTTACGCACTTATCTATCGTGCCTACTACGCATTCATAAAGAATCCCAGAATAAATTCCAAAGGATTCAACACATCGGCCATACTCGGTTTTGTGAACACACTGGAAGATGTGCTGAAAAAAGAGAACCCCGACTACATAGGCGTGGCCTTCGATCCCAAAGGAAAAACCTTCCGCCACGAAGCATACAAGGAGTACAAGGCGCAACGCGAAGAGACGCCCGAGGTGATACGCGAATCGGTGCCGGTGATAAAGGAGATACTTGCTGCATACAGAATACCCGTACTCGAAGTGCCCGGCTACGAGGCCGACGACGTTGTGGGTACACTTGCCAAGCAGGCCGAAAACCGCGAGCTCGTCACCTACATGATGACCCCCGACAAGGACTACGGACAGCTGGTGACAGAAAACACGCTCATATATCGTCCCAAGTATGGCGATAAGGAATTCGACATAATGACGCCGGCCAAGGTGATGGAAAAATTCGGACTGAAAAGAACCGACCAGGTGATTGACCTGCTGGGACTGATGGGCGACGCGAGCGACAACATCCCCGGATGTCCGGGCGTGGGCGAAAAGACCGCGCAAAAGCTCATAGCCGAATTCGACAACATAGAAAACCTTCTGGCGAACACCGACAAGCTGAAAGGGGCGCTGAAAACAAAAATAGAGGAGAATCGCGAAAAGATACTCTTCAGCCGATTCCTTGCCACCATAAAAACCGATGTGCCCATTGAGCTCGACATGGAGGCGCTCAAGCGCGAGGCACCCGACGAGGAGAAGCTGACTGCCCTACTCGACCACTATGAACTGCGCGCACTGAAGGAGCGAGTGAAAAAGAGCAATTTTGTCACCGACCTCTTCGGCGAACCCATAGCGCAGGAAAAAAACAGCGTCGCACCCAAAGCAACCAAGACGGGACAAATACAAGGCTCTCTCTTTGATTTTTTTGAGGAGGATAGTACAGCTGAAGAAAAAAAATCGACGCATTTGAGCTTAAAAGACCTCAAATACACATATCATCTCATTGATAAACAAGAAGATATACCCTATTTGGTTTCTGTACTGAAAAATGCACAAACTGTGTGCATCGACACCGAGACCACCGGAACCAACCCCATTGAGGCCGAATTGGTGGGAATAAGCTTCTCAATCGAAGAAAATTGTGCATACTACCTGCACATGCCACGCGAGAGAGAGGCCACACAAAAAATGGTCGATAGCCTGAAAGAGATATTCGAGGACGAGAGCATCACCAAGGTGGGACAGAACATGAAGTACGACATGATAGTGCTCGGCAACTACGGAGTGGAACTGAAAGGAAAAATGTTCGACACCATGATAGCCCACTACGTTCTGCAACCCGAGCTACACCACGGCATGGACTACATGGCCGAGACATATCTAAACTACGAAACCATAAAAATAGAATCGCTCATAGGCGAACGAGGCAAAGGACAGCGCAACATGCGTGACCTCACCGGCGCACAGATATATGAATATGCGTGCGAGGATGCCGACGTCACCCTCAAGCTGAAAAACATATTGGAGCAGGAGCTCAAGAAAGAGGAGTGCGAAAAATTGTTCTACGAGATAGAGATGCCACTTGTGCCTGTGCTTGCCTACATGGAGCGCAACGGCGCGCGGGTAAACACGGCGTCACTCAGCGAAACCTCTACCCTGTTCAGCGAACGCATTGAGCGCATAGAGGAGGACATATACACCCAAGCGGGCGAGCACTTCAATATAGCCTCGCCCAAGCAGGTGGGCGACATACTGTTTGGCAAGCTGAAAATAGTTGACAAGCCCAAGAAGACAAAAACGGGACAATATGTGACCTCGGAGGAAGTGCTCACACAGGTGCAGCACAAGCACCCCATAGTGCAACTCATACTGCAACACCGTGGACTGAAAAAACTGCTCAGCACATATGTCAATGCCCTACCCGAGCTCATAAACCCGCACACCGGCAAGATACACACCTCGTACAACCAGACGGTGACGGCCACCGGACGACTGAGCTCGAGCAACCCCAACCTTCAGAACATCCCCATACGCGACGAGGATGGCAAGGAGGTGCGCAAAGCCTTCATCCCCGAGCCCGGCGAGGAGTTCCTGTCGGCCGACTACTCGCAGATAGAGCTAAGGATAATGGCCCACTTGAGCGGCGACAGCAACATGATAAACGATTTCGTCAGCGGCCACGACATACACGCCGCCACCGCTGCGAAAATATATAAAAAGCCCATCGAGGAGGTCACCAAGGATGAGCGCCGCAAAGCAAAGACTGCCAATTTCGGCATCATCTATGGAATATCGGTCTTCGGCCTTGCCGAGCGCATGAACGTCGATCGTCGCGAAGCAAAAGAGCTTATAGAAAACTATTTTGCCACCTATCCCGATATATATGCCTACATTGAGCGCTGCAAAGAGGAGGCACGCGCCAACGGCTACGTAACCACCATTTTCGGTCGCAAACGCTTCCTGCCGGACATAAATTCGCGCAACGCAGTAGTACGCGGATATGCCGAAAGAAACGCCGTGAACGCGCCCATACAGGGCAGTGCAGCCGACATAATAAAGGTAGCCATGATAAACATCTACCACCGCATGAAGGCCGAAAACCTGCGTTCGACAATGATGCTGCAGGTGCACGACGAATTGAACTTCAGCGTCGTCCCCGAAGAGCGCGAAAAGGTGCAGCAACTGGTAGTAGAGGAGATGCAACGCGCATGCCGGCTCAATGTGCCACTGACAGCCGACTATGGCTGGGGAGTAAACTGGCTCGAAGCACACTAAAACACTCAGATAAACACAAAAAATGCACCCTGCCGACTAAAAACCCAAAATCGACAGGGTGCATTTTCGTATATAAGATTCTAAACAAAGAAAATTATAAGCAACTGCGCCGAAAGCACACGTAAGAACATAGTCAAGGGATAAACAGTGGCATATCCCACCGACGGCAAGTCGCAAGAGGTTTGCTCATTAGAATAGGCAAGAGCCGGCGGATTGGTCATAGAACCCGACAAGACACCTATCAGTTTAAAATATTCACATTACAGAAATAGCGTCCCACAAAACCCGCAACCATGGCTATTACATTAAGCGAAAGACCTCCCTTGCGAAATGCCGAGAAAAATCCCGGACCTACTTGCAAACCCACTGAATATACAAAAAGTATAAGGCCGAATTCCTTCATAAAATGCAACAAATGTTCATTTATATTGAAACCAAAACTGCCGAATACAATGCCGATAAACAGAATCCAAGTAACTCCGAATGACACACCGGCAATTTTAATTTTGCCAAACATCACTCCTATTGCAACTACCAGCGACAATATTAACACAGAATGGGCTACACCCCCACCCCATTGAGATGGATTACCCACAAACATATTTTCTAAAAATTCAATCATAGCATTAGATTTTTTTCGAACGGCAAAAGTAGCATAAGAAAAATAGATGTAAAAGATTTTTCTATTGAATACGTCAATAGCAACCATCGAAAAAAACAAAAATAGTATTACGTTTTACCTATCGCGATATTTTAATATTACAAATATTTATTGGCAGTCACAGAAAAAAGAGAATAGCCGTTTATCTATTTTGTCCAATCCGAAATATTTGGTTATTTTTGCAATTAAATAGAACCGAAAAACAATGGCAGAAAAAGAGATAGCACAAACGCCCATGATGAAGCAGTTCCTTGAATTCAAGGCCAAGCACCCCGATGCGATACTGCTTTTTCGTTGTGGCGACTTCTACGAAACATACTCCAACGATGCAATAATTGCATCCGAGATTTTGGGAATAACCCTTACCAGACGCTCCAACGGCAAAGGCGCCGCAGCCACACTGGAAATGGCAGGCTTCCCATTCCATGCTCTCGACACCTATCTGCCCAAACTGATACGCGCCGGCCGCCGAGTGGCCATATGTGACCAGCTCGAAGATCCCAAACTGACAAAAAAACTTGTAAAGAGAGGCATCACCGAGCTTGTAACACCCGGCGTATCCATCAACGACAATGTGCTCAACTACAAAGAGAACAATTTCCTTGCAGCCGTGCACTTCGGAAAGGGCATGTGTGGCGTGGCCTTTCTCGACATATCTACCGGCGAGTTCCTTACTGCCGAAGGTACATTCGACTATGTAGATAAGCTGCTCATAAACTTCCGCCCCAAGGAGGTGCTGTTTGAGCGCGGCATGAAACGCCGTTTCGAAGAGTGCTTCGGTTCGAAATATCTTGTATATGAGCTCGACGACTGGGTATTCACCGACGAATTCGCCAAAGAGCGTCTCACCAAGCATTTCGAAACAAAAAACCTGAAGGGATTCGGCATTTCGCACCTGAAAAGCGGCATCATAGCCTCGGGTGCCATATTGCACTACCTGGGCGTAACCCTGCACACACAGATATCGCACATACGCAACATATCGCGCATAGAAGAGGAGCGCTACATGCGCCTCGATAAATTCACCATACGCAGTCTGGAGCTTCTCGACAGCATGCACGAAGGAGGTACCCCCCTACTCTCTATCATAGACCGCACTAAAACGGCCATGGGAGCACGTTTGCTCAAGCGCTGGATGGTATTCCCACTGAAGGACAAAAAACCCATAGAGGAGCGTCTGGACGTCGTAGAATACTATTTCCGCGAGCCCGAATTTCGCGACACCATAGAGGAGCAGCTGCACATGATAGGCGACCTAGAACGAATAATATCGAAGGTGGCCGCCGGACGCGTGTCACCCCGCGAGCTTGTGCAATTGAAACTGGCGCTACAAGCAGTGGAGCCCATTAAAAAAGCGTGCGAGGAGGCAACGAACCCCGTACTTCGCGAGATAGGTGCCCGCCTCGATTTCTGTGCCGAAATACGCGACAGGATTGCACGCGAGATTGTCCCCGAACCACCCCTGTTGCTGAACAAGGGCGGCGTGGTTGCCGATGGCATTAACGAAACCCTCGACGAGCTGCGTGCAATATCGTACAACGGCAAGGACTATCTGTTGCAGATACAGCAGCGCGAGAGCGAACGCACAGCCATCCCTAGCCTGAAAATAGCCTATAACAGCGTATTCGGTTACTACATCGAAGTGCGCAACACATACAAGGACAACGTACCACCCGAATGGATACGCAAACAGACCCTTGTAAACGCCGAGCGATACATCACGCAGGAGCTGAAGGAGTACGAGGAGAAGATTTTGGGTGCCGAGGAGAAGATAATGGCCCTCGAAACGCAGATATACAACAACCTTGTGTGCGACCTTGCAGCCTATATACCCGCCATACAGGTAGATGCCGTACAGCTCGCACGCCTTGATGTACTTCTGTCATTCGCCGAAATATCGAAGGCCTACAAATATATGCGCCCCATAATATCCGAGGACGATGTGCTCGATATCAAAAAGGGACGCCACCCCGTCATAGAGCGCAACATGCCCGTAGGCGAGGAATATGTCCCCAACGACCTCTATCTGGACACCGAAAAGCAGCAGATAATAATAGTTACAGGACCCAACATGGCCGGTAAATCGGCGCTCCTGCGACAGACAGCGCTCATCACACTGCTTGCACAGATTGGATGCTTTGTGCCCGCCGACAGCGCGCAGATAGGCATTGTAGATAAGATATTCACCCGTGTGGGAGCAAGCGACAACATCTCGGCCGGCGAATCTACATTCATGGTCGAAATGACCGAGGCGGCAAACATACTGAACAACCTGTCGGGACGCAGCCTTGTGCTCTTCGACGAGCTTGGACGAGGCACATCTACATACGACGGAATGTCCATTGCATGGGCCATCGTGGAATTCATACACGAATACTCACGCGGCAGAGCGCGAACCCTCTTTGCCACTCACTATCACGAGCTTAACGAAATGGAAAAGAGCTTCCCGCGCATCAAGAACTTCAACGTGTCGGTGCACGAGAAGGATGGCCGCGTAATATTCCTCAGAAAGCTTATGCCCGGCGGCAGCGAGCACTCTTTCGGTATTCATGTAGCCAAGCTTGCAGGCATGCCCAAGAGCATTGTGAAACGCTCCGAACAGATACTCGCACAGCTTGAATCGTCCAACGGCAAGGGCGAAATAAAAGGCGTTGCCGGCGACATTGCAGATACACGCGAAGGCATGCAGCTCAATTTCTTCCAGTTGGACGACCCCATACTTTCGCAGATACGCGACGAGATACTGAACATCGATGTAAACAACCTGACACCGCTCGAAGCACTTAACAAGCTGAGCGAAATAAAGAAAATAGTAAAAGGAAAATAATGGAACTGAATTTTTTCGGACTGCTCGTAGGCATTGCGACATTTCTTATCATAGGGCTGTTTCACCCACTGGTAATCAAGGCCGAGTACTACCTTGGTGTAAAAAGCTGGTGGCTGTTTCTGATAGCCGGCATTGTCACATGCACAGCCTCGTTGCTTGTTGCCGACAGCGTAATATCCATACTATTGGGAGTATTTGCCTTCTCATCGTTCTGGAGCATAGGCGAGATATTCCAGCAGCGCAAAAGGGTGGAAAAAGGGTGGTTCCCGGCCAATCCGAAAAGAGAGAAAAATAAAACCCGTTCAAACTGAATTGAACGGGTTTTATTATATAATCATCTATACACAAACAGATTACGCATTCTTTTTGAATCCTCGCCACATATAGACGAAACCTATTATCATGAATGGGATGCTCAACCACTGGCCCATATCGAGCGTCATACCCTCTTCGAAGGCCGACTGCACCTCCTTTAGGAATTCCACAAAGAAGCGGAATGTAAATATGGTTGCAAGACAGTAGCCAAAATAGAACAGCGTGCCCACCTTCGAGGGGAATTTCTTGTAAAGCATAAGCCCCACAATGAATATCACAAAATAGGCTATGGCCTCGTACAGCTGCGCGGGGTGGCGCGGGTACTCATCGACCTGTGCAAATATCACTCCCCACGGCATTTCGGTCACATTGCCCAATATCTCGGAATTGAAGAAATTACCCATTCTTATCATACCCGCCACAACGGGGGTGGTGATGGCAATATTATCGAGCAACCATGCAAAAGAAATCTTGGTGCGCAGAGTGTACAGCCACAGTGCAATAAAAAGGCCTATGGTGCCACCATGGCTCGCAAGACCTTGATAACCAATAAATTTCCATCCATCGGAGGTTTCCTTCATGGGCAGAAACATCTCCAATACGTGGTTGAAATAGTATTCGGGCTCGTAGAAGATGCAATGGCCCAATCGAGCGCCTATCAATATACCCAAGAAGCAGTACATGAAGAGCGGCTCGAAGAGCTCCATGCTCACCTTCTGGCGTTTATAGAGGTGCTGCATGATGAGATAACCCGCAAACAGACCTATAATCCAGCACAGGGAGTAGTAGCGCACTTCGAATCCGAAGATCGAAAAGGGGCTCATAGCCGGATCCCACACAATGTAACAGGGGTGTGTAGCCATGTTCCTGCAGTTTTATACGTTGAAGCGGAAGTGCATGATGTCGCCATCCTGCACAACATATTCCTTACCCTCGACGCTCATTTTTCCGGCCTCTTTTACGGCAGCCTCGGAGCCAAGGGTTATATAGTCGTTGTACTTGATAACCTCGGCACGGATGAAGCCCTTCTCGAAGTCGGTGTGAATTACACCGGCACACTGGGGAGCCTTCCAACCCTTGCGGAATGTCCATGCTCTAACCTCTACCTCACCGGCTGTGATGAAGGTCTGCAGTGTGAGAAGGCTGTAGATTGATTTGATAAGACGGTCGCAGCCCGACTCGCTCAATCCCATATCCTCGAGGAACATCTGCTTCTCTTCGTAGCTTTCGAGCTCGGCAATCTCGGCCTCGGCCTGTGCCGAAATGATAAGAAGCTCGGCGTTCTCGTCCTTGATGGCCTCGCGCACAGCCTCTACATATTTATTTCCTGCCGCAGCCGAAGTGTCATCTACGTTACATACGTAAAGCACGGGCTTCGATGTCAGAAGGAAGAGGTTTCTTGCAATCTGCTGCTCGTCCTCGGTGTCGAAAGTGACGGTACGTGCCGATTTACCGGCCTCGAGAACAGCCTTGTACTGCATGAGCACATCGTACTCCAATTTGGCAAGCTTGTCGCCACCCACACGAGCCTGCTTCTCGACGCGCTTGATGCGGTTCTCCACGGTCTCGAGGTCCTTCAGCTGGAGCTCAATATCGATAATCTCCTTGTCGCGGACGGGATCTACCGAACCATCGACATGCACAATATTCTCGTTATCGAAGCAACGAAGCACGTGTATAATAGCATCTGTCTCACGGATATTACCAAGGAACTGGTTACCAAGACCTTCGCCCTTGCTTGCTCCCTTTACAAGACCTGCGATATCCACAATGTCACATGTTGCGGGGATGATGTTTTTGCAATGAACAAGTTCGGCGAGCTTGGTGAGTCGTTCATCGGGAACGGTTATCTGTCCCTGCTGTGCATCGATTGTACAGAAAGGGAAATTTGCAGCCTGTGCCTTCGCGCTCGAGAGGCAATTGAAAAGGGTTGATTTTCCTACGTTGGGCAATCCAACAATACCTGCTTTTAAAGCCATATTTTCTAATTATATTGTTATTCGGTGATTATTATTTCTCTATCTTTGCAATATTCTTGCAAAGATAAGGTTTTTTTATGTAACAGACTGAATTAGTTGCTCGGAATTTACTACTTTTGCATATCTAATAATATAAAACCAGTATGGCAAAGAAGGAAGGAATAAGAAAATTGTTCGATAACATAGCACCCGACTACGACAAATTGAATCACATACTTTCGTTGAACATAGACAAAGGATGGAGAAAAAAGGCGGTACGCGAAATTGTAGATGTCGATACCCCACTGTCGGTTCTTGATGTTGCATGCGGAACAGGCGATTTCACCATCGAGATTGCACAAAAGGCTGCCATTGGCAGCAAGGTCCTGGGCATCGACCTGTCGGAGGGAATGATGAAGATAGGACGCGAAAAAATTGCTGCGTCGGGCGTACAGGCCGAAATGGAACAGGGCGACTGTGAGGCGCTCACCTACGACGACGCTACATTCGACCGAATATCGGTGGGATTCGGAGTGCGCAATTTCGAGCACCTTTCCATTGGATTGAAAGAGATGTGCCGCGTGTTGAAAAAGAGCGGCAAACTGGTGATTCTGGAGCTGTCGGTACCGTCGAACTCATTTATACGCGCATGCTATAAATTGTATTTCCTGAAAATACTTCCCGCCATTGGTGGATGGGTATCGGGCGACAGATCGGCCTATGAATACCTACCCCAGTCGGTGTTACGCTTCCCTGCACCCGACAAATTTATGGAAATGATGCGCGAGGCGGGATTCAAGAACGTAACCCACAAGGCACTCACATTCGGAATATGCCGCATGTACATAGGAACAAAATAGTATGGGCAAAAAATGGATAGAGGCCATGCGCCCCAGGACACTTCCGGTGAGTCTGGCAGGTGTAATAGCCGGTACGGCGTGTGCAATATTGGAGGGGGGATTTTCCATCATCCCGGCCGCGTTGTGCATGCTTTTTGCCATGCTTGCACAGATTGCATCGAATTTCGGAAATGAATATTTCGATTACAAAAATGGGGTTGACCGCAAAGGACGCGAGGGATTTCGCCGCGGAGTAACCGAAGGCGATATAAGCCCCGATGCTATGAAATATGCCACATTCGGCACGCTTGCCCTTGCCGCCGTGGTGGGCTGCACAATGCTCATATATGCCGACTGGTGGATTATCCCCATAGGCATTGCAATAGGCCTTTTTGCCCTTGCATACAGCGCGGGCCCCTACCCCTTGTCGCATCACGGGCTCGGCGACGTGGCTGTGACCATATTTTTCGGAATAGTGCCTGTTACGCTCACATGCTATCTTCAGCAAGGCGATTGGACGGGCATAACGACATCGCTCCCGGTATCGGCAGCCATAGGACTACTTGCAACCAACGTGTTGATAGTAAACAACTACCGCGACATGGAGGACGACAAGGTTGTAGGCAAAAATACCACAGTGGTAATCTTCGGACGCAAAGCGATGGGATGGTGCTACCTGCTGTCGGGAGTGGTTGCCATGCTTCTCATGTGTGGCGTGTGGGCAAAACTGCCGCTATACTCACTGGCAGCACCCCTACTCTACTTGGTGATGCATGTCGCCACATGGCGCAAAATAACAGCCACCAGAGGCGCTGCACTCAACCCACTACTGGGCGAAACAGCAAGAAATCTTCTTATATTCACGCTCCTATTCCTGGGCGCGGCAATTATCGCTTAGATTTTCTTATCACATAGACATACAACAGCAGTATGATATTCATCATCAAGGCGTAGATGATGGCAGGTATCGCCATTTCGCCGCTATTGAATATGAAAGGCGAGGTGGCAATAGCTATCGCCTGTGCCGCATTCTGCATACCAACCTCGATGATTATCGTGCGACGCACAGCATTGCCAAAACCTCCTGTTCGCGACAGAAGCGAGCTACAGAGCATCGATGCCAAAATAAGCACAGTGACAGCCACACCCAAGATGGTGAAATTATCTATAATCTCGGTGGTATATTGCAAGAAAAATACAAAGGCAAGAAGCATAAGAGCAGGAAAGGCAGCCTTACCCAGTGTCTTGTTCACCTTGTCGGCCCAAACGGGGCGCAGACGGCGGAGCAAGATACCCAAAAGCATTGGAACAAGAAGCAGTACTATATTCTGCATCAACAGCTTACCAATAGGCAGATTTATTCCTACACCCGACTGTGTAGATAGGAACTGAGCAACTGCATCCATGATGAAGGGCAGTGTAAACAGTGTGATGATGCTGCTCAGGGCAGTGAGCGTAACCGAGAGGGCCACATCGCCCTTTACGAGCATCGAAAACACATTCGAAGAGCTACCACCGGGACAACATGCAACCAGCACCAAACCCATGAAATAGATGGGCGACAAATCCATCACCCATGCCACACCGAAGGCTATCAAAGGCAGCAGGACTATCTGTCCGACCATTCCGGTAAAGACGGCGCGGGGATTACGGGCAACGTCGGTAAACGATTTCTTGTTAAGCTCGGTTCCCAAAAGGAACATAAGCACCACAAGGATAGGAATTACAATAAATACAGAATTCATAGTTGTTTGTTATTTTATTTGTGGTGCAAAGATAGTGTATTCCTGCAAAACAGCACACCATAAAACAATAGTATTGGAGAGGCACAATAAAAACATTGTACTCCCGTAGCGCCATCAAACAAAATAAAGAAATTTATGTTTTATATTGTATAATTAAATATAATTCACTAACTTGCGACAATTAACAAGAAAAGCCCGAAGGATGATGAACAAAGAAAAAATTCACATCGAGTACCAGATGAAGGGTAGTGCCAACATGATTTGGCGTGTAATTGGAACCCCTCAAGGTCTCTCTACATGGTTTGCCGACCGCGTTGAAACAACAGGTAAGACATACGATTTCTACTGGGGAAAAAACGAATCGCGAAGAGCCACTCTTGTAGCTCAACGAATGGGTGTCTATGTGCGCTTCAAATGGGAAGACGAAGACCAGCACTGCTACTTCGAAATGCGAATTACGTACAACGAAATGGTCATGCAGCATGCTTTGGAGATAACCGATTTTGCTGATGTGGATGAAATTGACGACACAAAAGAGCTCTGGAATTCACAAATAGAACAGCTGCGCCGTACCACAGGAATGTAAAATCCGCCGACAAACAGAAAAAAACGGCTTGTATGAAATATTTTTAAGCACTTTCCGATAAGTTGTTTGAGAATATTCGCGCTTTTATGCTAACTTTGCAGAAATATGGCAGAGTGTGCGCATAATATTATTATGCACACAAAACAAAAAAACAAGACAAGAGCATAAAAAGCTATGAAATTTCCTAATATGCATATAAAGAAACTCGACCTCTTTATCATAAAGAGCTTCCTGTTGCTGTTTGTGGCAACATTCTTTATATGCACATTTATTTTTATAATGCAGTTCCTGTGGCGATGGGTCGATGAATTTGTCGGCAAAGGACTCGATATATGGGTGATGGCGCAGTTCTTCTACCTTGGTTCGCTTACCATGGTGGGACAATCGCTGCCGCTTGCCATACTGCTGGCAGCCCTGATGACATTCGGTAACTTCGGCGAGAGGCTCGAACTGCTCTCGATGAAAGCGGCAGGCATCCCCCTGTTACGCATCATGGCACCGCTTGTGGTGGTATGTGCCATCCTTGGCTGCGTGTCGTTCTATTTCCAGAATGTAGTGGGCCCGAAAGCACAGGTGAAACTATACACCGTGCTCTATTCAATCAAGCAGACCTCGCCCGAGGTGGAAATCCCCGAAGGTGTCTTCTATGACCAGATAGACGGTTACAATCTGTTCGTAAAAAAGAAAAACAAAGAGACCGGTATGTTGTATCGAGTGATGATATACGACATGACACAGGGCTTCGAGAATGCAAACATCATTGTATCCGATTCGGGAAAAATAGAAACCACAGCCGACCAACAACACCTGCTACTCAAGCTCTATCATGGCGAGCGATTTGCCAACGCCACCGAGCTGAAAGAGAGCGCCAACAAGAAAAACATCCCCTACACACGCGAAACATTCCGCGAAAAAACCATTGTGATAGATTTTGGCGGTGGCTTCGACATGAAGGATGGTTCATTCCTGAAAAAGCAAGCTGCCAGCAAAAACATGATAGAGCTGAACCAGTCTATCGACTCGCTCACACACTACAACGACAGTATAGGACGCAACAACTGGAAATCGGCAATGCGTAATGCCTATCCGCAAAAGCTGGAAATGACCAAAGAGGACTCAATCTCGCAAGAGAAAGAGAACATCTATGCCATAAACGCCGACAGCATATATAAAACCTCGTCCAAAGTAACCAAACTGCGTGTAAAGAAAGCTGCGCTCAACAAGGTAGAGCAGCTGATGACCGACTTCGAGATAAAGAAGAACATCATGCGCTCCTTGGATAAAGACCTGAACAAGCACTATATATCATGGTGGCAGAAGATAACGCTCTCGCTATCGTGCATAATATTCTTCTTCATTGGAGCACCCTTGGGAGCTATTGTGAAGAAAGGAGGATTGGGCTATCCTGTGCTTATTTCTGTGGCCATATTCATCATATACTATATCTTCAACACCTCGGGCGAGAAGATGGTAAAAGAGGGAGAGTGGTACACATGGTTCGGATGCCTGGTGAGCACAATGATTCTTGCTCCGCTGGGAATGATATTCACATATCAATCGAACAAGGACTCCACCATATTCAATATGGATGCCTATAAAGCGTTCTTCCGCAAAATATTGGGCCTGCGCGAGTCGCGCAATGTAATCCTGAAGGAGGTGATAATCGAAGACCCCGATTATCGTCACGACGAAAAGGTATTGGAGGAGATTTCCAACGAGTGCAAGCTACTCTCGTCGCAATACAGGGCAAACAGAATACCCAACCCCGTGGAATACTTCTTTGGCGAGAAAGAGGCTATAGCTATTGAGTCGCTCAACGACAAGCTCGAAGCCCTGATCGAAGAGATGGGAAACAGCAAGAACCGCAAGGTGATACAGCTGCTCAACGAATTCCCAGTGATGATGGTAAGTGAATTGCACTCGCCGTTCAACAGACGTTGGCTCAATGTATTATCGATAATCATATTCCCGATAGGAATATTGCTGTACCTGCGTACATGCAAATTCCACAGGCAGATTTCGCGTGACCTGATAAAGATTAGAAACAATGCACGCGTACTTATCGAAAGAATGAAAAAAGAAAAACTATTATAAAACACCTTACCAAAGAACAGATATGGAAGATGTAAAATTAAGTTCAATAGAGGAGGCTATCGAAGATTTTCGCGAAGGCAAATTTGTGATTGTAGTCGATGACGAAGACCGCGAGAACGAAGGTGACTTCATTATCGCAGCCGAAAAAATCACACCCGAAAAGGTCAATTTCATGCTGAAACATGGACGTGGAGTCTTGTGTGCCCCCATAACAATGTCGCGTTGCAAGGAGCTGGAACTGGCACCCCAGGTGAACGACAATACAAGCTTGCTTGGCACACCTTTCACCGTGACAGTAGATAAAATAGATGGATGCAGCACAGGTGTATCGGCAGCCGACAGAGCAGCCACCATACAGGCGCTTGCCGACCCCGAAAGCAAACCCACTACATTTGCACGCCCCGGTCACATCAACCCGCTCTATGCACAGGACAAGGGAGTGCTTCGTCGTGCAGGACACACCGAAGCAAGTATCGACCTTGCACGTCTTGCAGGCCTGCAGCCCGCTGCCGCCCTCATAGAGATAATGAACGAGGATGGAACAATGGCGCGCATGCCCGAGCTCAAGAAACTCGCTGCGGAATTCGGAATGAAAATAATATCCATCAGCGACCTCATCAAATACCGCCTGAAACAGGAATCGCTCGTAGAAGAGGGCGAGGAGGTAGATATGCCCACCAAATATGGCCACTTCAAGCTGATCCCCTTCATGCAGAAATCGACCGGTTTGGAGCACGTAGCTCTCATCAAGGGCGAGTGGGAAGAGGATGAGCCCATTTTGGTCAGAGTACATTCATCGTGCATGACAGGCGACATCTTCGCATCACAGCGTTGCGACTGCGGCGCACAACTGCACAAAGCAATGGAGCAGATAGATAAGAATGGTAAGGGTGTCATTGTATATCTGAACCAGGAGGGACGTGGCATTGGTCTCATGAATAAAATGAAGGCCTACAAATTGCAGGAAGAGGGTATGGACACCGTGGATGCAAACCTCTGTCTGGGCTTCAAAGCCGACGAAAGAGATTACGGTGTAGGTGCCGAAATCCTGCGTAAGGTTGGAGTACACAAAATGCGTCTGATGACAAACAACCCCGTCAAGCGCATTGGCCTCGAAAGCTATGGCCTGGAGATTGTAGAGATTGTAGGATGCGAAATAGAACCCAATAATTTCAATTCAAAATATCTCCACACCAAGGCCGAGAGAATGGGACACACACTTCATTTCGATAAAAAATAAAATAATATAACTATGAATCAATTAGCAGACCGTTTAAACAGATTATCGCCTTCGGCAACATTGGCGATGTCTCAGAAAAGCCAGGAGCTCAAAGCTCAGGGCGTAGATGTTATCAATATGAGTGTGGGTGAGCCCGATTTCAACACACCCGATGCCATCAAAGAGGCTGCCATCAAGGCGGTAAACGATAACTTCTCGAGATATTCACCCGTTCCCGGTTACCCTGCATTGCGCAACGCCATTGTAGAAAAGCTCAAAAAAGAGAACGGACTCGAATATACAGCAGCACAAATTTCGGTATCAAACGGTGCAAAGCAGTCGGTGTGCAACACCATCATGGCACTTGTAAACCCCGGCGACGAAGTAATCGTTCCCGCACCTTACTGGGTAAGCTATCCCGAAATGGTGAAACTTGCCGACGGTGTTCCCGTAACCATCTACGCTGGAATTGAGCAGAATTTCAAGATAACAGGTGCACAGCTCGAGGCTGCCATCACTCCCAAAACAAAAATGATTATCCTGTGCTCACCCTCAAACCCCACAGGTTCGGTATATAGCAAGGAGGAACTTAAAGAGCTCGCCGACGTATTGGCAAAATATCCCAATATCTTCATTGTAGCCGACGAAATTTACGAGCACATCAACTACATAGGCAAGCACGAGAGCATTGCACAGTTCGAGAATGTACGCGAGCGCGTAATCATCGTTAACGGTGTTTCAAAGGCCTATGCAATGACAGGATGGCGCATTGGTTTCATCGCTGCTGCCGAGTGGATTGTGAAGGGATGTAACAAGCTCCAGGGACAATACACCAGCGGCCCCTGCTCAGTATCGCAGATGGCATCGGTAGAGGCTTACGTGGGCTCACAGCAGCCTGTAGCCGACATGCAGAAGGCATTCCAGCGCCGTCGCGACCTCATCGTGAAGCTCGCCAAGGAGATTCCCGGACTCGAGGTAAACGTGCCCGAGGGTGCATTCTACCTGTTCCCTAAATGTAGCTCGTTCTATGGAAAAAGCTACAACGGCCAGACTATAAACAACTCTGACGACCTTGCAATGTATCTGCTTACAGAGGCACACGTAGCAACCGTGGGTGGTACATCGTTCGGCGCTCCAGACTGCTTCAGAATGAGCTACGCAACAAGCGACGAAAACATCATCGAGGCTATAAAGAGAATAAAAGAGGCGCTTGCAAAGCTTCAGTAACAGGAATCACATCCTAATACAATACAAAATCCTGTACGATATGTCGTACAGGATTTTTTTTATCTATAAAATGGCAAAACGAAGTATTTGTAAATACCTACTTCGATAGCATAACAATTTAAGGATAGATTTTGTTCACGGAAAAGCACATTTTTTTTGAAAAAAAGATAATCAACTGTTATTGTCACCACGCAAAAATTACATTGCAAAAATAATGCACATTATTGAAAACCTGTTAATAGCAAAATGTAATGTATTCGTTGTACACAGATTAAGCTATTAAAAATGTTTTTCACAGGCTGTTAACAACAGCGAAAAAATCACTAAAAACTACAATATGCACACGAACCGAGCAACCAATATAAACCATTTTGTTGATAACCGTTAAAAAAGTATTAAAAAGCGTTTGATAACGTACTGAAAACTCGGAATAAAAAAATGGTAATTATATTTTGATAAAAAGGATTCATGTCATATACAGGATCCACATCCAAAAATGCAAATTGATAACCCGTTTTTTTTACATGAACTTGTCATGGGGTTTTTAACAGAAATCAACCATGTTAAAAGCACCAATTTATCAATATGCAAGATTATAAACAATGTGTTGATAAAATATATAATGCGTTGTAATATACAATTATAGGACTATAATAACGTGTGGAAAAACATGGCGCAAATATTGATAAGATAAATTCAAATTTTAGGCCTATGGAATTATCAATATTATCAACAGCTATTATTCTTATATTTTTCCTTTTTATATTTTATAAAAGAACATAATTATATAAAAACAAGTTTATAACTGATAACATGGATAAAGGTAGTGGGGGAGTGTGCTACCGCTTGTAACAAGTTTTATAAAAAATACTAAAATATTTCTGCATAATAAATTAAATTATCTATATTTATAGCCAAATTAGGGGACCCCCGCAAAATAGGATAATTATGAATTTGAAATCGATTTTAGGATTACTGTTTATGGGCGTTACAGCCTTTTCGGGCACATATGCCCAGTCGGATACCATTCTACTCAAAGGCAATGGATATATAACAACGCCGGATGCCGAATCAACCATTCTGAAGCGTGAGAGAATGCAGCGCCCTCCGCGTTCGCGCCAATTGCCTGGCAGAGCTCCTGTCGCATACATTGACGAGCACAATGGAGGTGTAGGAAACTGGCACGACAAAAATAATATAATAAGTACATATTTTCATGTAGAGAAGCCAGGCGAAATGGAACTGAAAATGGAGGCGTACGGTCATTCTACAATCACGGTCACCTGCTTGGGCAAGACCAAAAACATAAAGCTCAACAGCGACAAGCCCGCCATCTACAAGATAGGCAAGTTCAAAATAAAGGATGCCGGTCATGTAAAGGTGGATATACAGGGAAAAAAATGTAACAGCGACGCGGGCTTCGGAAATGTGCTCAGCCTTATTGTAAATGGCAATTTGGGCGAGCTCGCATACATTCGCAAGGATTATCACCCCCATTTTGGACGTCGAGGCCCTTCGGTGCACCTCAATTACCGCCTTCCCAAGGAGAACACCTACGAATGGTTCTACAACGAGGTGACCGTTCCTGCCGACTACGACCGCGTGAGCAGCTACTACATGGCTTGTGGTTTCGGTGAGGGGTATTTCGGATTCCAAAACAATTCGCCCGAGCGCCGCAAAGTGCTCTTCTCGGTGTGGAGCCCCTATGTAACCGACAACGCCAAGGAGATTCCCGATTCATTGCGCATAAAACTGCTGAAGAAGGGCGAAACGGTGAATGTGCAGGATTTTGGTGGCGAGGGTTCCGGAGGACAGAGCTTTATGCCCTATGACTGGCAGCCCGGAAAGACATACAAATTCTTGATGCGTGTGCGTCCCGATGGAAACGGCAGTACGGTCTATACAGCCTATTTCTGCGATGAAACCGACGGAAAATGGCGACTGATGGCAAGCTTCCTGCGTCCCAAGACCGATACATGGTACACCAATCCCCACTCATTTCTCGAGAACTACAACCCCCTGATGGGATACAGAACACGTCGCGCATGCTACAACAACCAGTGGGCGTGTACAAAAGAGGGCGAGTGGATACCTGTAACCGAAGCGGTCTTCACACACTGCGACACAGGTAAGAATGGCAAGCGTCTCGACTACACCGGTGGAGCCGACGAAAACGGTTTCTACCTGATGATGGGCGGATTCTTCGATGGCTACACAAAGGGTTACACACGTTTCACCCGTAAAAACGGCATAGGCGAAAAACCCAATATAAATTTCAATACATTAGAATAAACCATTATTAACCAATTAAATTAACGCCATGAAACATTTATTTTACACAACTATAATCCTGTTTGCAGCAGTGCTTTCGTTGCATGCACAGATTATACCCGAAGAGAATGCCGTTTACCGATTGGTAAATGCCGGTAGAACAAATGCTGTAATGACGGAAGATATTACGGCGCACAACATCTATTGTACCGACAACGGTGGCGATGAAAGCTACAATCAGCTGTGGCAGTTCAAGAAGAGCGGTCAGGGCTGGAATATACAAAATGTAAATACAGGATACTACGTGCAGAACCAATCTACCGTATATGCCCTCTTTACAACAGCTACCACCCCCAAGGTGTTTTATGTATCGCAGAACAGCACCATAGCCGGTAAGTATAATATAGTAAACACCAACGGCGGTAATTTCGGTATGCACTGCGATGCTGCCTACGACGTTGTACCCTGGTATTCGGGTACCGATAATACCCCAGGCGGTTCGGAATGGATATTCGAAAAGGTTGAATTGTCCGAAGAGAAGATAACCGAGATACGTGCAAAATACAACGAATTCAACGATGTTATTGTAAATAAGGACAAGGTTATTTCGGCCTATACAAAACTGTTCGAGGATGACCTTTGCACCACGCTCAAGAGCGAATATGCCTCTATGAGCGACGCCGAGCTCGAAGCGGCAATGAGCGACTGTAACAGCACCCTCGTTGCAGCTGCAAAAAAGATAAAGAACGATTCGTGGGCTGCACGCGAAAAGGAATTCCGTGTTCACACCTACGAACCCTATAGCAATCCCGATTATTGGGCAACAAAAATAAATATCAGAAAATATTCGTGGCTCAACAACCCCACAGGTATATATGCAAACACCGGCGATGTAGTCTATGTATTCGTCGGAGCGGATATCCCCACAGGTGCTACATTGCAGATTGATGCTATTACCGGAAATTCACCCTCGGGCACCAGAACAGAGCTCAAGAAGGGTATGAATATAGTAGCCGTGTCACGCGACGCGCAGAGCCTCTTCATTCTCTATACAGCCGATACAAGCGGCGATAAAGTACTATCTGATTTCGCTTCCCTCCCCATCCACATCGAGGGTGGAGTAGTGAATGGTTACTGGGACAAGAGCCGTCACACCGATGCCGATTGGGTGGACATCACACGTAACCTTGCCACACATCGTTTCATGGTGGTGAAGGGTGACCACCACCTCTTCTTCATGAACCGCGAGTATATGATCGCCGATAACTGTTGCAAGAACACAATTACCGACGCCATCGGCTGGTGGGACAATATGTCTATGTGGCAGCAGGAGCTTTTGGGCATCGAGGAGTACAAGCCTTCGCGCTTCAATAACAAGCAGTGTGCCATTTCGCTCTCTACGGGCTACCAGTCGGCTACCGACTACCGCACACAGTATGCCGAAAACTACATCACCAATCTGCTCCCATATAGCAGAATGATGTCCAACGGCGACAATGTGTGGGGCCCCGCACACGAGAACGGACACATTCACCAGTATGGAATAAACATGATTGCATGTTCCGAGGTCAGCAACAACCTCTTCTCGAACCTCACTCTCTACAAGCTCGGAAAATATATGTCGCGCGGAGGCAAGGTTTCGGATATGGTGGCAGCGTATGAGGATAATATAGCATTCCCCGCGCGTGACATCAATTACACACTGCGCATGTTCTGGCAGCTCTATCTCTACTATCATGTAGCAGGTAACAACCCCCAGTTCTATCCCACACTGTTCAAGATACTTCGCAACGATCCCATGAAGAAGACATCAGGCTCGCTCAACTATGCACGCTACGACCTTCTCCACTTTGCCGAGAAGTGCTGCGAGGCATCGGGCGAGGACATGACAGATTTCTTCGAGGCGTGGGGATTCTTTGTACCAATGAACAGAGCCCAGTTCGATGATTATGGAACATATCAGCTCACATCAACACAGAGCATGATAGACACCACTAAGGTGCGTATTTCGAAATACACCAAGAAGGCCGGTGCCATACAGTTCATCGAAGACCGCGTGCGTCACGAGCTTCGTGGCGATGGAGCAGAGGGTTACAAAGTGACAAACGGCGTTGCAGTGGGCGAGGCTGGTGATGTAGGTCACTACACAGCCTTTGTTCCCGACTCGATGAACCAGTCGGCAATCGGTTACGTATATTCCAAGGCCGGAAAAACAGTCGATTTCTCTAAGGGAACAGGCGCTGTAGGCTTCAAGATTTATGACACCGATGGTCGTTTGCTTACATTCTCGAACTACACTTCAATAGAGCTTTCCGACGAGGTTGCTACCAAAGAGATTGTTATCATGGCAGTGGCTGCCAACGGCACCGAGACCGTCGTTAATTCGAAAATAAATGGTAGCGAAGAGGATCAGATTGAGGCGCTCAACGATGCTATCGCTTCGGCACAGAGCATTATCAAGCTCAAAGACAAGGGCAATAAGTATGTAGGTTACTACTACGAAAGCGTGCTCGAAAACCTTGTAGCCACATCGGATAGCGCCAAGGCTGCCATCGACGACAAAGACCAGAGTGTGCGTACTTACGGTCAGTGGGCTGCGCTCATCGATCAGGAGATAAATGTAATATTGGCCAACCCCGATGCACGTGTGAAGATACATTCGGGCAATTCGTACCAGCTGAAGAATATGCTCTACTCGGGATATTCAATGTACAACAATTCGGGCAATATCGTTTGCGAGAGCGGAACCAAGAATGCCAAGTACAGAGCATTCCAGTTCGTTTCCACAGGCAAGCAGAATGAATATTACATTTCGAACAACGGTAGCTACATAAATACCGTGGCTACAAGCTCGCAGACAAAGGCATCTACCACTTCGCAGTCGTCTGCATTGAAATTCACGGTAGGTGAGGCCGGCGACGGTAAATACTATGTATGCGTTACAGGTGAGAGCATGAAATCGCTCCATTGCGATGCTGCCAAGAAGGTTGTAGGATGGAACACCACTGCGGATGCATCGCTGTGGCAGCTTGTTGCCGTAGATCAGCAGAAGGAGCTTGCCGACGTTGCAGAGCTTGAAGCCCTTATGGCCGAGGCAAACACCATCTATGGCGATATAGTCGATTCAACAGCTGCTTCAATCACCTTCAAACAGGGTGTGGAAGTGACAAGCACCACACTTGCCGAGGATGTAGCCGCCATGATGGACAAGGTAGCTGAGTCGCAGTCTGTAATAACCAAAAAGTATTACGAGCAGTGTCCCAAGCTCATCACCACTCTTGCCGAAATAGTAGCAAAAGTGAAGGCGGGATATACCGTAAGCACAGGAATAGGTAATGTGATATTCGACGAGAAGGATAGCGTGATATACGATATTCGCGGACGAAAAATTAAGCAGATTACCAATCCTGGATTCTATATTATAAACGGCGAAAAAGTATATATAAGCAAATAAATACTACCCACAGATGATAGTGCGTCCCATAAAGGGCGCACTATCATTGTTATTTTCGAAAAATATAAACCAAACAATATGAATCGTTATTTTTATCTATTTATTTCATTCTTTATTGGTGTGCTTACAGTGGGAGCACAGAATTTTCCCGAGGATGGTGCCATATATCGCATATCGAACACCGTCAGGGACAATTCGGTGTTGGTAGAGAATTACATGACACACCAACTGAAGGGTGGAACAAAAAAAGAGGGCGAGGCTGCCCAGTTGTGGCTTTTCAAGCAGAATGGCGAGGGCTGGAACATACAGAACGTGTTCACCGGCCGCTACATTAAGATAGAGACCAGCAACAGCAAGCTCTATACAACCGACACCGAGGATGTCGCACTGGATGTCTTCTATGTATCGCGCAATAATAACTACACCACTGAGTGCTACAATATCGTGAACAATAAGGGTGGAAATTATGGTATCCACTGCGAGACAGATGGCGACATAGTGCCTTGGTACGCCTCTACAAGCTCGTTTGACGGCTCGGAATGGACATACGAAAAGGTCGATTTTACGGCAGAGGATATAGCCAAGGTGCGCGAAAATTATTATAAATTCAACGAGCTTCTGAGCAACCGCGAGCAGATAATGGAGAAGTACTCGGCCTTTTTCGAGGACGAATCATGCTCACAGCTCAAGAGCGAGTACACCTCTATGAGCGACGATGAGCTCACAGCGGCTATGGAAGGCTGTGGCGAGTCACTTATTTCCATTGCCCTAAAGGTGAAGAATGGCTCATGGGGTAAGCGCGAGCTCGAATTCCGTGTAAATTCTTATGGTCCTTACACTGACCCCGACTACTGGGGCGAGAAGCTCAAGACCAAGTACTACTCGTGGCTCAACAACCCCACAGGCATCTGTGCCGATGCTGGAGATATGCTCTATATCTTCGTGGGTAAGGAGCCCAAGGAGGGCTCTACTCTTGAGCTCGACCTCATCAACGAGAACAACCACAAGACCGAGCGTGTGCAGCTTAAAAAGGGCCTCAATATCATTCCTGTGGTCAAGAGCGACCGCTCGCTCTTCATCGTCTATACAGCCGATACAAAGAAGGACTACGTTCTAGCCGATTTTGATTCCATCCCCATTCACATCGAGGGTGGTTATGTAAATGGTTACTGGGACAAGGGACGCCACAACGATGCCGACTGGGTAGATATCACCCGCAACCTGGCCAAGCATAAATACATATTCATCAAGGGCGACTATATGATGCTCTTCATGAACCGCTCGTTGCTTATTTCATCCGATGTGTGCCCCAATACCATCAGCGATGCAATCAACTGGTGGGATAATATGTCTATGTGGCAGCAGGGCATCATGGGACTGGAGGAGTATATTCCTTCGCGTTTCAATAACAGGCAGTGCGGCGTTTCGTACGAGGGTAGCGGACTGATGTCGGCAACCAACCACGTAACCAATTATGTCGAAACCTGCCTCCACGATGTAATGTCGTACGAGGATGTGATGGAGACCAGTGGACACTGCTGGGGACCTTCGCACGAGGTGGGACACGTACATCAGGGTGCGATAAACATGATTGGCTGCACCGAGGCGAGCAACAACCTCTTCTCGAATATTGTCCTGTTCAATCTGGGCAAGTTTGTTACATGGGGCGACGGTGTCGATGTGATGGCTGAATACTACGTGGATGATGTCGCATGGAGCCTTCAGGGCATCGGACTGAAGATGCGCATGTTCTGGCAGCTCTATCTCTATTACCATGTGGCAGGAAACAATCCCGATTTCTATCCCACGCTCTTCAAGCTGTTGCGCAAGGATCCCATGGAGAAGACATCGGGCAGCAGCAACGACAACAGCGCACGCAACGACCTTCTGAAATTTGCCGAGAAGTGCTGCGAGGCATCGGGTGAGGATATGACCAAGTTCTTCGAGGCATGGGGCTTCTTCAAGCCTATGTCGCGCGCAGTCATCGATGATTACGGTACATGGGTGATAAATTCAACCACCCGCATGATAAGCGACACCAAGAAGAAACTGGCAAAATATACCAAGAAGGCGGCTGCGATAGAATTTATCGAGGATCGTGTAGCACCCACACTCCGCACCGACGGCGGCGAGGGATACAAGCTCGAATATGTAGAGGGTAAGTTCGGCGAGCTCGGTCTTTACACAGCCTATATGACCGATTCAATCGATGTGGTGGCAAACGGTTATGTCTATACAAAATCGGGCAAGCAGATAACCTTCTCAAAGGGTGGCAGCGGTGCAGTAGGTTTCAAGGTGTATAACAGCAACGACGAGCTGCTCACATTCACCAACAGATATTATGTCAACCTCACCGACGAAATGATATCACAGGAGTTCAAGGTGGTGGCTGTGTCGGCCAACGGCACCGAAACTGTGCTGAAAACAAAGAACGAGGGCACCGAGGAGGAGCAGTTCGAATCGTTGAACGAAGCCATAGCATCGGCCGAATCATATCTTAAAATGAAGGACACTGCCTCGAAGAATGTAGGCTACTTCTTCGAAACGGTTCTTATAGACCTTACAGCAGTTACAGATAGCGCGAAAGCCGTTGTAGAGCACAAAGACCAGAGCGTGCGTACATATGGCCAGTGGGCTATTCTCATCGACAAGGAGATATCGGAGCTATTGGCCAACCCCGACAGTCGCGTGAAGATACAATCGGGTAATACCTACCAGTTGTACAATATACGATATACCGATTATACAATGTACTGCGAGTCGGGTAAGCTTACATGCCAAAAAGGTACATCAACCCCCAAGGCACGTCGTTTCACATTTACCTCCACAGGTAAAGAGAACGAATATTACATTTCGAACAACAGTTCCTATATAAATTTCATAGGCCGCAGCCAGCAGGCAACAGCATCTACCACCAAAAAGAGCGAGGCACTGAAATTTACCGTAGGCGAGCACGGAGTGGGCCGGACATACATCTATAAGAGCGGTGATACCGACCTTGGAATCCATAGCAGCCAGCAGTATGTAATCGTTGGCTGGAACCACGACGAAGAGCCTTCGCTGTGGCGTCTTGTAACCGTTGATGCCAAAAAAGAGAAAGCCGATGCGGCTGCATTGAACGAGCTCATAGACGAGGCAACCGGAATATACTATTCTATAGTGGATACCACCAACGCGGGCTCTGTTACATTCAACGATGGCGTCGAGGTGGTGAGTGCTACCCTTGCAGCCGATGTAGAGGCCATGATGGCCAAGGTGGCCGATTCACAGGAGGCTGTTACCAATAAATACTATAACCTGTGCCCCGCGCTCATAGAGGAGCTCACAGCGGCTATTGCCACCGTGAAGGCTGGTTACACCGTGAATACCGGCATAGGCAATATTGCCATCGACGAAAAGGCATCTACCATATACGATATCCGCGGCCGCAAGGTGGAGCGTATAACCGCTTCGGGTTTATATGTGGTCGATGGCAAGAAGGTGTATGTAAATAAATAGTTCCATCTATATACAGATAGTGCGATGGTGTGCCGAATAAATCGGCACACCATCTTTTTTGCGGGTTGTGGCTTTTATATTATCTTCGCATCGTAAAAATGTATATTCGGGTAATGAAGAATCTTCATATATTGTTTATAGCGCTTTTTATAGCTATAATGGGCTTTGTGTTCTTGTCGGTCGATTGCGGTGGGGATGCATCGGATTCTTGTGCCACGAAATATAATGTAGAGCAGGGGAGTATATCTTCGTCATCTATTCCCAATATACAGGACGGTGAAGTTGCCAATGGAATATCTTTCCCTGTGCAGCTATCTTTGCGGAATAATTCTACCAATTCGTTACGATTAAGAAATACATCGTCGCCTATTCTCATTTCGGGTAAATTATATCACCGAAACAGCACCCGCGTAGGCGATTCCTATTCAAAACAGTACGAACTATCGTCACCATTCTTCTGTACACCTCCATGCGAATATTATATATTTGCTTTGAGGCGTCTTATCATTTAGCATATAATTGTTTTCGTTTTTTTATCTATTGAGCGGCTTTTATAACGAGAGCCGCCGGTTAGTTATTTATCCAATTTTATAAAACACAACAATTATTATGTCAACACAAATATATCAATTCTCGTCAATGAGAATACAACACAACGATATTGTTAAAATAACAGATATAAAGAATATTACACTCTCTATTTTGGGATTTCTGCTTTCAATAGCGATGATTGGCGTGGCATCTGTGGCATCCATAGAGAATGATTCGGTAAATATGGCCCTTCTTACAGTGGGAGGCATATTATTCGTATTTTCATTCTACCTGATATTGAATAACAGGAAAAAGTTGGTCTATCGTCCCACTAAAAGCGATTTAAGGCATTATATATGCTATGTTGATTCATTATCCCGCATGGATGTGGAAAAGTGGATTGACGGGGAAATGGCGGCCTCTCTAATGACATTTGATGTAAAAAGCAATGGAACGCTTCGTTTGGATGCGGCTGTATCGGCAGATAAAAAATTCATTGCTGTGCAGCTATCCGAGTATGAAGCTCTGCGTTACGAACCATACAAGATTGCTTATATTACGGGTGAAAATGTTGCTACCGTAGCTTCCATATTCTCATAATATTTTGTAGTTAGTTTTGTTATTGTTTATTGCTGCTTGGTGTGTGTGTCACATCGAGCAGCATTTTTTATATTCTTCCTATCACCATAATGAGTGAAATAGTTATATATTTGCATGCAAATTTTCAATATACAAACAGAATGAAAGCAATAAGGAATATTTTACTTTGTGCAACTATGGTTGCTACAATGTCGTGCGGTCAATCGGCTCCCGAAGCGGCTGCCGATGGCGGTAACGCAGTTATCGAAAATATTATGTCGCGTCGCAGCATACGCAAGTACAAGCCCGAAACGGTCAGCCGTGAGGTGATGACACAAATCCTGGAGTGTGGTATAAATGCTCCCAACGGGCAGAACAAGCAGTCGTGGGAGGTGCGCGTGGTTGACAACCCTGCCACCATGGACGAGATAAAACAGATGATGGCAGCCTCGTTCCCCGAAGAGGAGGCCAAAAGGGTTACAAGCTGCTTCAGAGGCGCTCCTGTGATGGCATTCATCGCCCGCGACCTGTCGTACGATTTTTCGGCATACGATTGCGGACTCCTTGCCGGAAACATGATGCTTTCGGCCAATTCGCTCGGCGTCGGTTCGGTGTGCCTTGGCAGCCCCGTACGCTTCATCAACGACAGCGAAGCATGCAAAGCTATATACGAAAAGCTCGGTTTTTCGCCCGGCTATAAGCTCGCTCTTTGTGTAGGTTTCGGATATGCCGATGAAACCCCCGATGCGAAGCCGCGTGACCGTTCCAAATATAAATTTATCGATTGATACAGATAAGCATGTAGCTTACATAAACGAGGGACTGCAATTTGCAGTCCCTCGTTTATGTATTCAATCGTGTCATTATATTCTCACCAACTTGCCATCCTTGAATGCCACTCGATAGGAAGCACCCTTCTTGGTGGCAAACGACAGTGTAGCGTCGCCGTATCGGAGGTTGCAGCGTGAGCCGCTCTTCGAATTTACGACAACCTCCATCAGCTTGCCCTCGCTCCATATTATCTCCACTTCGAAGCCTCCCTTGGCACAGATACCTGCAATGCGGCCCTCGCTCCATGCATCGGGTAGTGCCGGCAACAGGTGTATGAATCCCATGTGGCTCTGCATGAGCATTTCGGTGATGCCGGCTGTTCCACCGAAATTACCGTCAATCTGGAAGGGAGCGTGTGTGTCCCACAGGTTATCGAGCGTACCGTTCTTCAGTAGGTTGCCAAAGAGCGTATAGGCGTGGTTGCCGTCGTGCAGACGTGCCCACTGGTTCAGTTTCCAGCCCATGCTCCAGCCTGTAGCGCCGTCGCCACGATGCTCAAGCACCACCTTCGATGCCTCGGCAAGCTCGGGGGTTGTTACGGGCGATACGGTGCGTCCGGGGTGCAGACCAAACAGATGGTTCACATGACGATGCTGGTCTTTGGGGTCGTCGATATCCTTGCTCCATTCCATCAACTGACCGTAGCGGCCAATCTTGTAGGGTGCAAGGTTCTTCAGCACGTTTGCCCACTCTTTGCGCAGCTTGGCATCGGTGCCCATCACCTTGCTGGCCTCTATGGCATCGAGCAAAATCTCGCGTATGACGGCATGTACATAGGTCGCTCCGCTGTCTATGGGACCGTGCTCGGGCGATGTAGAGGGTGCGGCGGTATATGTGCCATCCTCGCGTTTCCACAGATAATCGACGGCAAATATCGCACTGCTCTTTATGATGTCGTATCCTATCTCCTTCAGGAATTTATTGTCGCGTGTGTAGTCGTAGTAGTCCCACACATGTGTGGCGAGCCAAGGGCCTGCCATAGGGTTGAAATTCCACGACATATCGTAGCTGCTGAAGGGTGATGTAAATCCGAATATATTACCCGATATACCGGCTGTCCATCCGCGTGCGCCATAGTATGATTGGGCAGTCACAGCGCCCGGTTTTATCAGGGTGCGAATGAAATCCACTAACGGAAGCACACATTCGTCGAGGTTGGTGGCACATGCGGGCCAGTAGTTCATCTGCAGGTTTATGTTGTTGTGGTAATCGATGCGCCACGGGCCATCGACGTTGTTGTGCCACATACCCTGCAGGTTGGCGGGCATGTTGCCGGGACGCGAGCTTGCGATGAGCAAGTAGCGGCCAAACTGGAAATAGAGGCGCTCAAGACCGTAGTCGGCCTTTCCCTTGCGGTAGCTTGCCAGTCGCTTGGGGGTGGGAAGGTCGTTCACACCGGGATATTCGAGCGTCATGGGGGCGTTGGGGTTCAGGTCGAACTGCACACGACCGAAGAGCGCCGAGTAGTCGGCATAGTGCTCTTTGAACAGCGCGTCGTAGCCCTTGGCAACAGCGTTCTTCATCCACTCGCCTGTGGTCTCGTCGGGGTTCACACCAACGTAAGCCTTCGGATCCTTGAAATCGGGGTTGAAATTTATTTTGTAGTCGGTGTCGGCGGTTACATAGAAAATAACATCGTCGGCGCCATTTATGTATATTTTACCGTCCTTGATGGTGGTGGTACCGCCCTTTGCTACGCTCTCGATGCGCAGGGTATATTGCATGCCGTTGTTATCGAGTGCGCCTTTGTATATAAGGCCGTTTGCGTCGCTCTTCTGTATGCTGCCCTCCGATACGGGGTTGGGTGCGTAGCTGAAGACGAGGTTCTGTTTGCCGGGCTTGTCGGCGCTGTATCGCATCACCAGCACATTGGCGGGGTACGAGGTGAAGTAGCGACGTATGTAGTTGATATCGTCTTTTTCGTACTGCACAACGGCGAGTGCCGAGTCGATCGACAGGGCGCGTGAGTAGTCGCCCATGCCCACGAGGCTGTGGCCTGTTTCTATATAGAATTCGCCCATTGTGGTGAAATTACCGAAGCGGAAGGGCTTTTCTTCGGCATATTCATAGGCTGCGGTGCTGTTGAAATTCTCGCGTGTGAGCTTGGCGGCCTTTGCATCGTCGCCATCGATGAATGCCTGTCGTATATCCTTGAGCAGATGTGCCGATTTTTTGTTTACGTTCCAATAGTATTCGGCACCGCCCGATGTATTGGGGCCTCCGCGCCACAAGGTTTTTTCGTTGAAGGTTATTCGTTCGGCCTCCACTGAGCCCATGATGTTGGCGCCGATGCTACCGTTACCTATGGGAAGCGATTTCGATTCCCACTCCTGGTCGAAATTGTAGTTTACACCGCCGGCTGTTTCGGGCTTGCCTTTGCCACGCCACAGATCGGGGCGACCGCCATACCATACGGCACGTCCTTTAAGGCTGGTGGGCTGGTCGAACCATACTGAAAGGCCATGTGTGTAGTCTGTCTGCGCCTGTATGAATGTGCTTGCAAGCAGGCAGGCTATTATCGTCTTTATTTTTTTCATAAGATATTATTTATAGTTTCACTTTTATTGTCTTGTTTTTTGTGCGGACAATGTATATTCCATTGTCGAGGGCAATCGTTTCGCCCGAGTAGTTGTCTATTTCTCTTACAAGTGCTCCCGAAACAGTGTAGATATATACACTGCCGTTCTCTGCACCTGTTACGGTAATGCTGTTGCCATTCACCTTGATGTCCACCTCTGTGCCGGCAACCGAAACAATATCTGTTGCGATATTTATTTCAAACTGGGTATCCTTTATTCGTTTTTCCAGATTTATGCCATCGACAACGAGAATATCCTTCATTTCTACCGTATAGGGCTCTTCGGCTGTATATTGGCTGCTGTTTACTGTTACATTGAAAATGGGACTGTCGTATGCAAACGGAGTTCCGTTCTTGTTGTATGCCACAATGCGGTAGTGCTCATTTGTAATCTGTGCGATCACCACGGTATCTCCCTGCATGCTGTTTTGTGCAGAAACGCTTTCAATGGATATATTTGCAGGGACTGTTATGTCGGCTTGTATTGCTTTTATATCTTCTTCAGCCTCATTGTGCAGGAAGAGAGGGATGTCGATGACATTTTCCGTATCGTTTCCATCAAGCGCCACAAGTGTTGCCTTGGAAACAGGTTTGTTGTAGTGGTACAGCGATGGAACAGGGTCGCTGTTTGCGAGCAGTGTAGCTGTTTTCTCCAGGTCGTCCTCATCTATATTTCCGTTGCTGTCGCAGTCGGCGTTCTTCATGCTGAGCCCGTTGTTATCTATATTGCCATTAAGATAATCGGTGAGCAAAGCAACGTCGCGTATCGTCAGCAGGTCGTTGCAGTCGATGTCGCCCAGCAGTGTGTGGATAAGGTCTGTGATGTCGTATTTCTTTAGGTTCGAAGCTATATGGTCGTGACGTTTCTGCATCCAGTTCTGCATCTTTTTAATGCTTGTACCATATTCGTTTCCGTCGCCCCACAGAGTATAGTTGTTCTCGAACGATGTCTCCACAAAAGAGTAGTAGTCACTTATGTACTCTTTGACCTCCTTAATGTGTTTTGCATCGATAAATTCTTTCCACACCTTGTAGTAGTGTGCAAGGAATTCTTCGTTGTTCATCAATGCCTGGAAGAAATCTTTTCCGTGTCCGCCCATTGAGAGCAACTGCAGCTTGTAGTCTATATTAAAGTAGCTTCCTGTGTTCTCGTAGCCGAACGCCCAGTCGAAATCCCACAATGGTCCGAACATGATTTTCGATTCGGGTGAGTAGAGGTCGGCCTTCCATAAATATGTGCTTTTTGGGTGGCACAGCTCCTTGTTGAGCACAAGTTCATTTACAAAAATGAAGCGTGCGGCAACATCAAGGTCGAGATATTTGCCCAGCTCGCCATTGTTGTAGTAGAGAGCATCTTCGAATCTTGCGAAATCTTCCTGAATGGCATTGAATTTGGCCTCTCTCACCTCTTCGTTGTAGTCGAAAAGGTCGGGGTCCTTGATGTTTACAGGCAGATAGTATTTGTCCGACCTGAATTTGAAATCCTCGTCGTAGTACGAATCGAGCTCAAGTATGTATCCAAGATCTTCATCCTCATCTACACTGTTGTTGCTCAGGCCGATGTGTTCGGTAAACATGTAGCTTCCTTTGTATTCGCCATTGATGTAGAGCTCTACGGGGATGATGTGGTTGGTGTAGGGTACATCGATAAGCTGTCCCACCTTCATGGCTATGGCGTTGGCCATGAGCGCTCCACTTTGTGCATTGGCAAGCAACACCCAGCTTTTTCCTTTTGTAAGGCCGAAGGGTTTCACCTTCGAGGCGAATTTCAGCCTGTATGGCTTCTTGGCATAACCCCATGTCGAGTTGCCACGACCCTTAATCTGTACTGAATCGACGAAATCGTCGTACATGCCGAATCCTGTAATGCTTATTTTTGCATCGAGGTATCTCTCTTTGTTTATGCTCGATGCAGCGTACATCATGTCGATGTCTATGCGGGGAACCTCGCTCTTGTCCGTGAGCCAATAGGGGTTGATTGAATATATGCGTCCGAAGGGCACTTTTACATCTTTACTGATGTTATTCTGTGTCTTTATATTCATTATGACGTTGTAGCCGGGGTAGGTTACTGTATATTTCACCGATTTGGCAAAGCGGTTGCGTGTCTTTTTGCTTGTCTGCAACTGGTTGCCGATGTATGCAACAGCACGCTCCTCGCTCAACTGGAAGCTTGCCGCAAGGCTCTTGTCTATCGCATTCAGGGTGACCTCTATTTCTTCGTTTGTGCAGTCGGCAACAACATCTTCATTCAGATTGGCATTGTATTTGTTGTTAAATTTATAGGAGGTCATATAGGGCAGCTCCGGCACTTCGTTGCTTATACCTGTATATTCGCTTGTGTGGTATTTTATTGTGTTGCCCGAGGTCAATGGCACATACAGTGTGTCGCCCTCGCTGTATTGTTCTTTTGCAAGTGTGTTCAGGGGGTAGGCATCGATGCCGCCGTCTGCAAGGGATATGAATATGCACTCCTCGTCATACACATCTATGGTGTTGTAGATGACGTCTATGGTGTCTTTACCATCGTCGTCGCCTATCGGGTCGTCTATTTTTATCATGTCCTCGGTGAATTCCCAGCCCTTGGGAGTAATTCCGCTCAATGTGGGGCTGAATTCATAGGCGCTCTGATTTGGTCGTCCGTACCACTCCAACGAAAATGCGCTTACGGGCTTTTCGAATGTGAGCTCTATGTAGTGGTATGCGTCCGGCGCGCCATGTTTGTAATTCGAGTGGAAATAGTTGTTCAGCACTCCGTCGTTGAGTGCTGGCAGTCCATCGCCGTCTTTATTATTGAATTCGTTATAGTCGCAATTCGCGGTAGCTGTATATGCTATGGGGTTGCCATCGGCATCGAGCACTCTGAACTCGCCGAGCACGAAGTAGCAGAAGCCATTTGTCTTGTTGACGGGCTGGTTGGTCTCGATGACAGTGAAACGTACTCCTTCTGTATCGTAGTCGAGGTCGTATAGCTTTGTTTTTGCGTAGTTCTGCGTTACTGTCACTCCGTTTTCCTCGGTGGTGACAACGTTGCCTCCGTTTGGTGTCGATATTGTGTAGTTCCAAGGAACTATCTTTATCATGTCTTCGGTAAATTCGTAGCCCTTGGGGGTAATTCCGCTCAATGTGGGGCTGAATTCATAGGCGCTCTGATTTGGTCGTCCGTACCACTCCAGAGAAAATTCGCTTATGTTTTTTTCGAATGTAAGCTCTATGTAGTGGTATTCGGCTGGTGCGCCATTTCCATAATTCGAGTGGAAATAGTTGTTCAGCACTCCGTCGTTCAGTGCCGACAGTCCCTCGCCGTCGTTCCACTCGTTGAATTCGTTGAAATCGCAGTTCGAGGTTACTGTATATGCTACGGGATTGCCATCGGCATCGAGCACTCTGAATTCGCCGAGCACGAAGTAGCAGAACCCGTTTGCTTTATTGGGTTGGTTGGTATCGACGACAGTGAAGCGTATTCCATCTGTCTCGGTGTCGAGCTTGTATAGCTTGGTCTTTGCATAGTTCTGTGTTACCATCACTCCGTTTTCCTCGGTGGTGACAATATTGTCGTCGTATGACGTTGATATTGTATAGTACCACGGCGCGTCTGACTGCTCGGAAGCTTGTACTCCCAATATACTCAATATGGCTGTCAGGATATATAAAAATATACGCTTCATAAATAAAAATGGATTTAATGGTTATCGGAGCTTTGTAGGTCGGGGTTATCTATGTGGCCTGCAAGGAAGCGAGGATGGAATAAACAGAATTCATTGGTAACAAGAGTATTGCATGGTTTGTCGATGTGTGCAATACTGCGGTGATTGAAAAAAGCCCTTACCTTTGCCGCCCATAAATGGTGCTCGACAAAGATAAGGGCCTGAAATCTTATTTTATTCTGCGTTTCTTACAACAATCTTCTTCTTGTTTACGATATACACGCCGGGAGCAGTAATCTTCTCTATTCTGCGTCCGGTGAGGTCGTAAATCTCCTTCTCGCCGTTCTCGTCGCACTCAATAGATTCGATGCCTACTGTCGAATCGTACACAACCGAGATGCTTGATACCGAGCTTGATGATCCAGGGAGCTTCTTGATGTTCATCTCGAAGGGTGCCAATGTGCCGGCCTGTGATGCCTTCAGATATTTGTCGCTTCCCTTGATGAAGGTGTTCAGTTTGTAGCTTGTGCCTACATACGACATCAACAGATAGTCGGTTGCCATATCCTCCTTGCTGCTTGCGCCCATTGTTACGTTGGCGGCTGTAGCATTGATGCTGCCTCCGTTGGCCACTGCGAACATGGGGGTGTTCACCGCAAATTCGGTCTTGGCGAGTGTGAGGGTGCTCACTCCGTCAATCTTGCCGAACTGATAGGGAGCAGCCACTGTAATTTCGCTGCCGGGGGTGAAGGGGAGTGCCAAGGGGCGTACATCGTCGGCCTCGGCGTTGATGTCGGTGTAGTTCACCGCAGCGGCAGTAAACTGCTCGGGTACATAGTATATCGAGCCATAGTACATGTCGAACTGCTTGCAGTTACCATCCTTGTCGACCACGTTGCTGCCGGCTGTTGCGGCTGTCGCAGCGTCGAGGCTTGTGTAATATACGGCATTGCTCTGTGCAAGCATCTCCTTGCTCTTTGCAATCCATTTGAGTGCATCGGCACAATCCTTCAGGTCGATGAACGACGCTGTCTGCTCGCCACCGATGAACAGGTTGCTGTCGTCGGCCATCTGCTTGCCATAGGGCTTTCTGCCAAAGGGCTCGCCGGCTGTCGATGCAAGCAGTGCGTTGTCGCACTTCGCAACCTTCTCCAGACGGTAATAGATTTTGTTGTTGCTGCTCATCTTGGGATATGTAGCTGTACCGTTGAAATTAGCTGTACCGTTCGAGATAGAGAAACCGAGCTTTGTGGTGTCGAGGTGCAATGTATATTTTACAGCCTCGCTGCCACCCATTGCTTCGATGTATGAGCTGCCATAGAGAGCGCAGCTGCTGCCGGCGTTGAATATGTAGTATTCGTTCTCAGCACCGGTGGGGATGAATGCCCACATCATGTAGTCGTCATCTTCACCCTTCACAGGCTCCTTGTGTACCACGTAGTTGAGATATCTCTGTGCAGAACGCTCAACCGACAGGTATTTGCTGTTGTCGGGGTTGTAGATGTAGTACCATGTGATACCCTCGGTGATGTCGCCGGGATAGCTGGGGATTACACCATACGCACTCTGTATTGCTGTTATCGCTGCAAACAGCTTCTCGGCAGCAGCGGCATAGTCCTGAACCGAACTGGTGGCGCGAACAGCCTCGGTCGATGCGGTTTCTGCCACAAGCGCAGCTGCAAGGTTGTAAATGTTCTCGTCCTTCACAAGGATATTTTCGTTGAGCACGTAGTTGCCGCCTGCAAGCTCGTCGGCCTTCAGCAGCTCGCCGGTTATCTCCTTGGCGGTTGTGATAGCCGAGTCGATAAGCTGGGTGTCGTATGCGCTCTGGTTGTCCTCGGCCACTCTTATAGCCCACCAGCTGCTCTGTGTCTTGTACTCCTGTCCCTGGATGGTGTTGTCGCTCTTCAAGGCAACGCAGTTACCATGTTTGTTATCCTGCTCCAAGTACAAGTAACCGTTCTGGAGCGATACAATGCGGAACTGTATTGCCGAAGCCTTGTCGGTGGTGACGGTTCCGGGGTTGTTCTTGGGCATTGACGCTATGTAGAAGCCACTCTGGTTCTTTACGTAGTAGAGGCTGTCGTCGGTTGTCACGAACATCCATTTTTTACCCGCGTTGGAGTTACCACCCTTCGATACATTGAATACCGAAGCGTTGGCGTTGAGCAGGTTCTGCGAATTGCTCTTGGTAATCAGGTTGTAGTAGTTCTTGGGCTGTATCTTTATTATCGAATTCGATGTGTAGATCTTGCTCAGCTCGTTGTCGATGAGTGTAAGATACTCGCCATAGGTGTGTGCGCTCTGGTCGGCGTTGTCAACGGCAGCCTGTGCCTCTGCTTTCAGCTCGGCAAGGCGGGCTGTCTTTTCGGGATAGTAATATCCTACCTTGTTGGAGTTCTTGTCGGTATATTTTGTGTAGTACTCGATGGTGGTGAGTGCATATTTGAGCGCTTTGAGCTCGGCATCGGCACCTGTCTCGGCGTAAGGTTTCAGTACAACCTCGTCGCCGTCACCCTCGGCTGCCACAATCTTGATGCCGGGGTCGGCTGCAAGCGCTTCGGGGATTGTGAATTTGTGGGTGTTCGACATGGCCTTGTATTCGCCCTTGCCGTTGTACACCTTGAAACCTACCGCGCCGGTACCCTTCTCGATGATGATGGTCTTACCGATTTTTGTGTAGCTGTAGCCTACTGCCTCGGGAGCTGCGCCGGGTGCAAAGTATGTGTACTGACCAACCTCGCCGCACTGTCCGATTGCAAGGTCGCTCTGGAACTTATTGCCGGTGCCACCGTCTGTTCGTGCGATGGGCTCGATGCGGTCCTCGATGAACTCGATGGCGGGTGCCTTGCGGCTGTATGTGGCCATCTTGGCAAGTGTCTTGTCTATCATCTCTTGTGTCACGGTGAGGTCTTTCCATGCAGCCTCCTTGTCGGTGAGCTGGTGGATGGGACGGAAGTATCCCCATACCTTGAAGAATTCGGTGAGGTCCATATTGGCTGCCTCGCAGCACTTCTCGGCAAAGTGGAGGATGTCCTTGTTACCCTGTACGTGTGTGGGCGATACATCGATACCGTCTTCGCGCAGCAGAGCGAACAATTTGGGATAGAACTCGGTGTCGTTACCTGCCATGTGGAAGTATTCGTACAACTGCCACCATATTCTCATTCGGCTCTCTCCGAGCATGCTTGCCCAGGGTTTGCTCTGTGCAAAATCGCGGCTCAAGGTACCGATGGTGTCACCACGTGACATGTATCGACCCATCTTATACATTGTGAGATTGGCAAACAGGTTGGCGCTAAGCTCGGTTGTACCGATTGTCTGGATTGAACCCTGATGTGTGTGTCCAAGCTCGTGACCGGGGCCCCACACGTTGTCGTGGTTCGACATCACGGTGTTGTAGTTGAGCAGCTTGTAGAGGTATTTCACACCATACTGTGTGCGGTAGGCGGTAGATGCCTGATAGGTGTGCTCGTCGTCGAGCGAGATGGCGCAGTGCAGGTTGTTGAACTTCACGCCATAAATGCCCTTGTCCCAACCGAGGAGCTCGTGGTCCCATTTGAGCATATCGTCCCACCAGCCTATAGCGTCGGTGATGGTCTCTTTACAGCAGTTGCTTGCTGCAATCCATTTTCTCTCCATGTGGTAGAGCACGCGCTCGCCCTTCACCTGTATCACGTGGTGTGTAGCGAGGTTCTGTGTGATGTCGCGCCAGTCCTCGTCGGTGTGACGGCTCTTGTCCCAGTAGCCGTTCACTACTCCGTTCTCGATGTGAATCTTGATGTTAGGGTAGTCGGCTATTACCTTACCGCTGTTGTGTGTGTTTACATCGTAGCGTACAAAAATGGTCGAATTGTCGAAGCTGATGGGGATGATGTTAAGACCTACACGCAGTGTATCGATGACGCCGTTGGTCTCGGTGTTCACAATCTCCTCAATACCGAGGAATGCACCGTCGGCAATTTCACCCTCGACGAATACATAAATCATTTCGTTGGCGCGACCATATATACCTGTGGGGTTGTTCAGGTAAGAGTACTCGTTGGCCTGCAGTATCTTGTGCCATTCGTCGGCATTGGCATAGGGCTGGTACTCTCTCACGCGGAATTCCTTTTCGCGCTTGCCCCATGTGTCGTTCTTTATCTTGAGCGCCATGTTTACAAAAACCTCGGGAAGCTCCTTCATGGCCTCTTTGAGCTCGGCATCGCTCATAGCTGCACATTCGGCCTTGAGCTCCGAGCATGAACCGTCGGTGAAGAATGCGCCAAGCATCTGGTTGTACTTGTCGGCATTCTGCGATATCTGCTGCTGGTTGCGGAAGCTCTCCTGTATGGCTGCGAGCTCTTCGATGCTTATGCCTGCATCCTCGAATACCCACTCGGTGGAGCCGGGCTCACCCGCTGTGGTCGATGAATACCAAAGTACAACCTCGTTGAAGGGTGACGAGTGCATACCTCGTGTCTCGGTAGCTGTGGGCAGAAGGTTGTAGAAGCCTTTATTGGGCTGGTTCTCCTTGATGTAGAACTTGGCAGGTGCCTCGGCCATTCTGAAGTAGCCCGACAACTGCGATACAGGCTGCACGTAGTTGCCTGTAAGTCCGTTCTTCACATAGAAAGCGTTGTTGTCGGCTGCTTCGAGAACCCACATCTGCTCATAGGCGTTGTTGCCTTTGGGCATGGTCTTAATCATGTTCTTTTTGTAGTCTGCCGACATACATTGATAGTCTTTGCCGGGAGTAAGGATCCTGTATGCCTTGCCGGCTTCAGGGACTGAGTACTGTCCCCATGCAACGCTGCAGCAGAGCAGTGTCGCCAATGTCAAAAATAAGAAATTTCTTAGCATAGGTTTATCTAAAATATTTTTTGTACAAAATTTGCTGAAAGATATGAATTTATGTTCGATTTAGAAAATCTTGGAATACTATTTTACGATTTACTTACATAAAATGTGTTAATATGGCTATGGCCGTTATAATTATTACTAACAGGAATATCCCTCTACGTTGATTTTTAGGAAAATAGAATAGTCGTCGAATCATAAATAAACTTAATGTTTTTTTATATGTTTGCATTTTGGATTATCTTTGCAAATAACTATGCGAATATAGTGAAAATAGATGTCAATACCCCCCGTTTCACCCATATAATTGTGAGCATGAAAAATTTTTTGAAAAAATACCCCTTGTCGCTTTTGGTCGTATCCGTTATACTCTATCTTTCGTTCTATAGGCCGTCGGACGATCCCATGATAAACATAAGCAACATAGACAAGCTTGCCCACTTTTGTATGTATGCCGGTTTTTGTTCGGTTGTGTGGCTCGAGTATTTCCTTTCGCACAGCGGTGTGAATAGGGGCAGGGTAATATGGTTGGCTGTGGTTGCGCCCATTGTTTTCAGCGGAGCTATCGAGGTGATGCAGGGGTACCTTACCACCTATCGTGGTATGGATTGGTACGATTTGTTATACAACACGATAGGTGTCGTTTTTGCACTCGTTTTTGCGAGGTATGTCCTGCGACCAAGGGTGTTGGCGTATAAGGCAAAAAGAAACAGCGGCAATTAGCCGCTGTTTCTTTTTGATCTGCGTGCAGGGTGCTGCGTAATCATTTCAAATTGATGCACACCTCGCTATCGGTTGCCACCACTTGGTGGGTGTACCCCTTGGGCAGCGCAAGTGTGACAACGAATTTACCGTTCTCTTTCGTCCACTCTACATCTACCGATTCGTCGCCTACGGGGATTGAACCCTTGCAGTGCTGCAATCCGCTGTCAATCATGCGTAAAACGACCCTCTTTTCTGTGGGCGAAATATCGTAAACGCCCAGTACATCGCGATAGAGGACATGTGCTATGTGCGATGCAAAACCATGATTACAGCTTGCTACGGTTGTCATATTTTCCCATAGCGTACCTGTCAGCTCCACCATAGGCAGATAGAAATCCACCGTTTCGCTAAGTATCTGCGCCGACAACCCTTGTCGCGAGAGCAATTCGTTTCGCATGTAGTTTCCTACGAACGCGTTGGCAAAGTGCACATCGGGGTAGGCATTTGTCTGCTTGCGTACAGGGCCGAATTCGTCGCGCAGACGCTTCCACAGCTCGGGGTGCGATTCGGGCGTTGCCGTATTGGTGTAAAAGGCGTAGTATTGGCACACCTCGGTGTGCTCTCCCGAGAGCTTCAGGCCTCCATCCTTGCCGCGAATGGCGTTGTCGATGAAGTATTCACCGTCGAACGACTGCTTGCGTATTGTTTCGCGTATGCGGTTGGCCTGCTGGCACAGTGCTTCGTCGTTGTAAAGCCTTCCTGCAACCTCCAGCATCTGTGCATAGAGCATGTTGGACGGGTAGCTCACATCCTGCACAAGGTCGTTGGCATGCGACCACTCTACAAATACCCAGCGTGTGAGCCTTTCCAATAGGCCATCCTCGTTAAGGAAGGGCTTGAAGTAGTCAATCAGGGCGTATATTCTATCCTTGGCGTCATCGACCATCTGTCGGTCGCCACTGCGATGCAGGTACTCTTCGAGCTGCAAAACGAACCACATGGCCCAGTTGGGGATGTGATTTTTGTTAGGGTGTTCCGATGGGTAGCACATGGGCAGCATGCCCTCGTCTATGTGCTTGAATTTTTCGGGCAGCAGGTAGTTCTGCACGAAATTGCGCTCAATCTGTGTGTCGCCCGAAAGGTCGAATGCCACGCGCGATGTGAAGTAGCTGTCGCATAGCCAGCCGGCACGTTCGCGCGACGGGCAGTCCATGAATATATCGAGTGCATTCTGTCGGAAGGTTTCGCGCGCTGCTTCGAACAGGCGGTTCAAATCCTTGTTATCCGAAGCGAATGTCGCACGGTTCACATCCGAATTGCAATAGTCGCGTATATAAACGCGCTGCACACTGCATTTTCCGCTATCGACAATCGCTTGCACATACTTCATCGTGTAGGGCTCGAAGCTTTCGATGGTGTATTCGCCCTGCTGCAGTTCGTATATGATAAATGCGTTGCATATCAATCGCTTGCAATCTACGTTGCCGTTGCTGTCGAGTACCTCGTCGAAGCGCACTTGCAGGCGTGTGGGCTCCTCCACCTTCACCTTTATGCCCAGAAATCCGGTGCTGTTGCACTCGAATGCATATATGTCGTTCTGTATGGGGCTGGCATTGTGCATGCTGTAGTCGGGGTATTCAACGTGGCGTGCAAGTATTTTTTTTGTCGGTTGCTCGGCCTGCTTCAGAGCTTCTGCGCCCTGCCACTCGGCATCGGTGAGCCACTGCTCGAAATCGTCCGACAATATATAGTATTCGATGTGCGGGCGCTGGAAACTGAATTCGGGTACATTCTGCTTGCGCTGTCGCAGGTCGTAGGCTTCGAACCCACTGCCTGTGGCGGCTACCGTCTTGCCGTTTATCTCTATCTCGGCTTGCAGGAACGAGGGCTGGTTCAGCAGATAGTAGTTGTCGTCGTTGTAGCCGGCAACCTCTATGCCCACAACGTTTTTCCCTGCTTGCAGATAGGGCTTGATATCAATGCAATCCATGCGATAGTAGTCGTGGGCAGCCACACATGGGCCGTGGGCCACGAATAGCCCGTTTATGCGCAAGCGGTAATCGCACGATGCTGTCAGGCGTATGTATGCCTCGTCCACTCGCTCGCTCTCAATCACTTCGCGGAATGCGAGCGTAAGGTTGCGTTCCGTTTCCCTGCCCTCGGCCCATACGGGTTTTGCGGCGACAAAAGTATTGCATTCCTTCAGATTTGCTTTGGGGCGGTGGCTGCACCCTGCAAAAATCATCAACAGCACCATGCACAGGCTGTAAAAAGAAAATTTATTCATCGTTGCATTGTTTTAGCGTTACAAAAATCGTTTTCTCGCACAGTGGCGAGCGTGTAACAAATGTAGTGGTTTTTGTTTGAATGTGCAGATATTTAACGCGAAAAATCGCCGCCGGCACATCATATTTTATAATGTACTTTCTGTGTGTGTAATTAAAACAGGCTGTCAATCAGGTGGTTATCCCGTTGACAGCCTGTACGATATTAAACGTAAGATTGGTTGTTATTTCACTGTTCAAGCATGCTTGTTGCGGCTGGCTATTTATCCCAATACTTATATGGGTAGCGTGTCAGGTGCGAATTGTAATATTTTTTGTCGCCCGTAACCTCCTCGCCCAGGAAGGCGGGCTTTTCGAAGGTTTCGTTCTCGTCCTCGAGCTCTATTTCGGCAACCACAAGCCCCTGGTTATCGCCGTAGAATTCATCGACCTCATATACATGAGCTCCGCATTTCACAAGGTAGCGACGCTTCTCTATCTGAGCATCGCCACAGAGCAGCAACAGCTCCTCGGCATCGGCAAGCGATATCTCCTTTTCCCATTCGTAGCGGCTCAGTCCTCCATCGAGCGATGGGCCCTTGATGGTGAGTATGCCTTTACCGTCTCTTATCCTTATGCGCACCGAATTGCCATTCTGGCGGCATAGGTAGCCTTGTACTATCCTGTCGGAACGGAATGCCTCTGTGCGATAGCTTTCGTTTATTACCAGGAATTTACGTTCTATTTCAAGTGCCATGTGTTTTCTGTTATTGTGCCTCTTCGGCAAATTCCATAAGGAACGCCTTGATGAAGCCGTCGATTTTTCCGTCCATCACTCCGCCCACGTCCGATGTCTGGTAGCCGGTGCGGTGGTCTTTCACACGACGGTCGTCGAATACGTAACTGCGTATCTGTGAGCCCCATTCGATTTTTTTCTTTCCAGCCTCTATCTTGTCCTTCTCGCGCTGGCGTTTCTTGAGCTCCTTGTCGTACAACTGCGATTTGAGCAGGGCGAGGGCTTTCTCTTTGTTCTTGGGCTGGTCGCGGGTCTCGGTATTTTCGATGAGGATTTCTTCCTCTTCGCCGGTGTCGGGGTCTTTGTACTGGTAACGCAGACGCACGCCCGATTCCACCTTGTTCACGTTCTGACCACCGGCGCCGCCGCTTCGGAACAAATCCCACGATAGTAGGGCGGGGTTGATTACAATCTCTATGGTGTCATCGACCAACGGGGTAACGAACACCGAAGCGAACGATGTCATGCGCTTACCCTGTGCATTGTAGGGCGACACACGCACCAGACGGTGAACGCCGTTCTCGCCCTTCAGGTAGCCGTATGCAAACGGGCCGTCTATCTGTATAGTCGCTGTTTTTATACCGGCCTCGTCGCCCTCTTGCAGGTTGATGGTCGATATTTTATATTTGTTGGCCTCGGCCCAACGCATATACATGCGCATGAGCATTTCGGACCAGTCCTGGCTCTCGGTACCGCCGGCACCCGAGTTTATCTTGAGCACGCAGCTCATCGAGTCGGCCTCCTGACGAAGCATGTTCTTCAGCTCGAGCTCCTCTATTGTAGCAAGAGCGCGGTTGTAGGCGTCATCGACCTCCTCTTCGCTGACAGCCTCCTCGCGATACATCTCAATGGCGAGTTCCACCTCCTCGGCAAGATTGGCCACGGCTTTGTAGCCATCTATCCAGCTCTGCAGCGATTTCACCTTTTTCATCTGGGCCTCGGCGGCCTTTGCATCGTCCCAAAAACCGGGCGCCTGAGTGCGCAACTGCTCCTCCTCGACCTGAATAATCTTCTCGTCGATGGAGAGATATTGTTTCAGCGCGGCTGTTCTCTCTATTATATCTTTTAATTGGTCGGCAGTAATCATATTTTTCTTCCTTTTATTGCTTTTGCAATTCGGCAGGCAAAGATACGGAATTTAGAGCGTAAAAACTATTTCAAATTTGCTAAATTGCTTTTCGTGCACTAATTTTGCTTTTGCTTATAATATGATGATACATGGATTTTAGTAAAAGCGATATAGAACAGGCCGTTGGTCTGTTGAAAATACTTGTCAGCACCCCTTCGATCAGTCGCGACGAGAGCGCGGCTGCCGATAGGTTGCAGTCGTACATTGAGCGCAGTGCTCCCTTCCCCGGCGCCATGCACCGCCATTTGAACAATATATGGTGCATTGCCCCCGGATACGATGCGTCGCGTCCCACCATTCTGCTCGACGCCCACATCGACACCGTGAAGCCCGTAGCGGCATGGACAAAATCGCCGTTCACCCCTGTCATCGAGGACGATTGCCTCTATGGCCTTGGCAGCAACGACGATGGCGCCTCGCTTGTGAGCATGCTTCATGTGTTCTACAAGCTGTGTGGCACCCAGCAGTCCTACAACCTTATATTCCTTGCTTCGGCCGAGGAGGAGGTTTCGGGCAAGGATGGAATAGAGGCTGTGTTACCCATGTTGCCGCCCATTTCGTGTGCTATAATAGGCGAGCCCACCGGCATGCACCCCGCAATAGCCGAAAAGGGCTTGATGGTGCTTGATTGCACCGCGCATGGCAAGTCGGGGCACGCTGCACGCAACGAGGGCATAAATGCCATCTACGAGGCTCTGCCCGATGTGGAGTGGTTCCGCACCTTCTCGTTCCCCAAGGTGTCGCCGTTGCTCGGCCCTGTGAAAATGAGCGTCACACAGATAAATGCCGGCACACAGCACAATGTGGTGCCCGATGGCTGTAAATATGTGGTCGATGTGCGCAGTAACGAGTGCTACAGCAATAAAGAGATTGTGGATATAGTTGCGGCCAATGTGAAATCCGAGGTTAAGCCCCGTTCGTTGCGTCTGAACTCCTCGTCGATAGAGCTTGAGCATCCGTTGGTGAAGCGTGCAGTGGAGCTGGGACGCAAACCCTTCGGTTCGCCCACGCTTTCGAACCAGGCACTCATCTCCAATGTGCCCTGCCTGAAGATGGGCCCCGGCGAATCGTCGCGTTCACACACGGCCAACGAGTTCATCAAGCTGAGCGAGATACGCGAAGGCATGGAGCTCTATTTCAAAATGCTCGACGGATTGAAATTGTAATATAAAATATCTTTGCAGAAAATAGAACGGGGTTGTGCCATGCACAACCCCGTTGCTGTTATATGTTCGTGGTAATCAGATACCCTCGGTGTCTTTGTATATGAAGCGGCGTATCTTCTTGGTGGCTGTCTTTTCGAACGGCTCTTTCATTATCTCCACCGCGCCCACCTTCGAGCTCTTGTTCACATTCTTATTTACTATTTTCAGGATGCGCTGCTTGTATTCTTCCACTTTTTTGAAGAATTCCTCCTCGCCCTGACGATCCCAATCGATGACGTTGTCGTTGAATGTAACCAATGCAACCAGCTTGCCGCCACGCTGCATGACGATAGATTCGTTCACCTCCTCTATGTCGTTTATCACCTTCTCAATCTCCTCGGGATATATATTTTCGCCCGAAGCACCCAGAATCATGTTGTTCAAACGGCCCTTGATGTAGTATTTGCCCTTGGCATCGACGCATGCAAGGTCGTTGGTGCGGAACCAGCCATCCTCGGTGAAGGCGTTGCGGGTTCTTTCGGGGTCTTTGTAGTATCCGAGCATCACGTTGGGGCCCTTGGCTACAATCTCGCCCTCGCCTGTTTCGGGGTTCACGTTGTGCAGCTTCAGTTCGACGCCTTTCACCGGGATGCCTATCGAGCCTGGGGTGCGGGCCTTTCTCACCGAAAAGCTGAGCAGAGGCGATGTCTCGGTGAGTCCGTAGCCGATGGCGTAGGGGAAGCCGGCCTTCAGCAGGAACGATTCAATATCGGGGTCGAGCTTGGCGCCACCGATGCCGAAGAATGTAACCTTGCCGCCGAATGTGCTCTTCAGCTTCATGCCTATGAGCTTGCACATCAGTCCGTACATGTTCTTGTTCATCCACGACAGCATGGGGCTGTTCTTTATTGTGGGAAGAATGCTGTTCTTGTATATCTTCTCGATGATAAGGGGTACGGCAAGAATGGTTGTGGGGCGTACCTCCTTCATTGCTTTCAGCAGCAACGAGGGTACAGGGGGCTTCGACATGTAATATACGCATGCACCTGCATACATGGGGTAGAGCATGCCTATGGTCATTTCGAATGTATGGGGCATGGGAAGTATCGACAACCATTTGTCCTTTTCGTTGCGCTTGGTGGCGTTGTAGCACGAGTGTACGCACGATATGAGGTTGCGGTGTGTGAGCACCACGCCCTTGGCGTTGCCTGTTGTGCCCGATGTGTAGTTTATTGTTGCTATGTCGTCGGGCATGGGACGGCTCACCTTGCCGTCGCAAGTAAATTTGCTGTCGTCGCGCTTAATCTCGTCGAAGGTTTCGATGTCTATCACCAGGGTCATCTTCTCCATGCACTCCTTGCTTACGTTGCCCAGCAGACGCTTCGAAACGAACAGCACCTTGCTCTCCGAGTGGTTCAGGATGTTGGTTATCTCGTTCTCGGAGCAGTCGGGGAGGATGGGGATTGATATTCGACCAAAGGGTACGGTGCTGAAGAATGCCACCGTCCAGTTGGGCATGTTCTGCGAGAGGATGGCAACCTTGTCGCCCGCGCCTATTCCGAACTGGGTAAGTCGTTTGGAAATGGCCTCGCATTTTATCTTGAATTCTCCGTAGGTGTATCCGCCGTTGGCGTCAATCATTTTGGAGAGCTTGTTCTTTTGGAATGCGGCGGTGGAGTACTCGTACAGCTTGCCAAGCGTGTCAACGTAGTTCTCGCGCACCGATTTGATTTTTTTGTAGATATATTTCATTGTGTATATATTAGGCGGTTGGCTACATCATTGCTGTTATTTAGCAAAGATACAACAGTTTGGGATATTTCTATATTTTCGATTGTCTTTTTTATCCTATTTTACACAATATAATGTATCTGTTTACGGAAATGGTTAATGGTTATAATTTTTTTACAGATAATGGTGTTGTGCAGGTATAAAAAATCAATCACCCGACGCCCTAACGGCGTCGGGTGATTGATTGGGGTTAATCTTCAGCGAGATTCTTTCCTGCTATTTGATGATTCTTTTCTGTGTCTTCACTGCGCCGTTGGCATAAACGCTCTTTACAATGTTCACTGTGTTTTTGAACGGTGTAGCCGATGAAGCGCCTGCCGCGTTGTAATATGTTACAGATACCACCTCGTCGCCATCAACCTCTACGTTGCTTATTGCTGTGCCGTCGGGTGTGAGGGCTACTCCGGCCTTGCCTATCGCAAATTTCACCGGGGTGTCGGTGGGGGTTGAGCCTGTAGCGCGACCATATTGCTTGTAGCTGAATGCGCTCATCGGAGTGGGGAGTGTAACCTCTATGTATGGGTATCCCTCGGTGCCTGTGTAACCATTGGGGTCCTGTCCGTCGTTGATGGCACTGCTGAAAAATGTGTAGAGATAGCCATCGCACAATCCTTTTATTCCCGCACCGAAGGTGGGCACTACCGAATTGGTATTGAAGCAGCTGGCAGTCAATGGCACAAGCTTGCCGCTGATGTCATACACCTGCAGTTCGCCTAGCGAGAAGTAGTCGTAGTTGCCATACTTGTTACCGGTGTTGGTTTCGAATACGGTGAGGCGGAACGATGTGATTTCTTCTCCAAAAATATACACGGGCGATTGCCATATATAACCTACATTGGAACCATTGGCGTCATCAATCACTCCGGGCAGTCCGTCGTTTTCGTCGAAGCGTATGGGAAGGCTTGTGAATTCCTCTATCTTATAGTCCCAGAATCTATTCAATGCGGCTTTCAGTTCGTTTGTCATGTTGTCAATCTCGCCAATGCAATGAAGCTTATCCATCTTCTGAATTGCATTGTCGCTAAGCGCAACAAGGCCGTTCATCAGGTTTATGGGGTATGTGCCAATAACCCAATTGGGTGCTGACGATGTTGCTATGTCGCCATTCTCTACCATATGCAACATCTCCTCGATAGAATCCACATATGTATATAGTTCCTGTACCGAGTACTCCACCATAAGCTTGTTTATTTTGTTGCGAGCGTTTATAACCTCGGTGGATGTAGCATCGCTCTTTTTCAATAGATTCTTTCCGTTTTCTATTTCTGCTAATAGTTCCGATGGCTCGAAATCATACTCCTCGAATTCCAATCGCTCCAATCGTTCTTCGGCTATGTCGATAACCTCCTGCAGCACAAAGCCTATGGCAGATGCATTAAGCGACACTTTGTGTATCGAGAAATTCCATGCAGTAGGTCTGCTTGTATTCATTTTGTCGGCCTTGTTTTCTGCCAGAATCATTCGACCTAATGCCTCGTGGCCAATAATCATCGAATCGCCGATGGTGAAAATGAAATCGCCGTTTACCGTATCGCAGGGAGCGATTTTTACAAGAGCAGCTTCCACCTCGTCGTCGGTCCAGTTGTAAATGTTGTTGGCAGGCTCGTTGGCCTTTATGAAGTGCTTGTTGTTCAACCATGTAATTTTATATGTGTCGCTTTTGTTCGCTACCGGAATAAGATATACAGCCGATGCGGCGTTGGGGGTTACATGGCCACCGTAGGGCGAGTGCCAGAATCCGCCACCGGGGTATGTACGTGTGGTGCCGGTGAACGAGTGTGTGTAAGCGGGGGCATGGCCTTCAATTACATACACTCCGCCTTCATTAAGTTCCTCAACCGAGGTTACTTTCTCGCCCATAGCGAATTCCTGCTCGGGGAAGGGCAGATACTCTGTGCCGGGGGTAAGACCTATATGGGTGGGGATGTAATCGAGCTTGTTCATCTGCGAGTGCCATCTGATGCGGAATTCGCTCATGGGCTCGTCGAATTCGAATTCGATATAGTGGTAGGCCTGGGGGCAGTCGCCCATATACGATGTGGTTGCAAAATTGGTTTCGTATATGGCGTCGTTTATATACTCCAAATAGGCACCGCTGTTCTTGGATGCGGCGTTTGATGTCGCTGTGAAATTGGTACCCTTGCCATTGCCTTTCAGGATTTTAAGCTCCGATATTGTGAAATTGGGGAAACCGGGGCCATTGCCTCCTGTTGTGCCGGTGTAGCTGTTTTTCTGGGCGTCGAATGTGTTCGTAGATATCACAGTCATGCGGAGCTTCTTTGTGGGCTCTTCGAATTTATACAATTCTGTTACGAATGTAATAACCGAATCACCTTCGAAGTCATCTACTATTTCAACGGTTCCCGGAAGACCGTCGGCTGTGGTTAGTGTGATGGGCCAGGTTGAGTACTGTGCCGATGTCGTTATGGCTACAAATGCCATAAGTGTAGTGAGTAAAAAATGTTTCATGGCTATTTGGTTTTAGTGAATCATCTACCGCAAATATATAAATTTTATTTAACAAATAGCAACGAGGGAATATTTTTTGTATGTGTAACCGTAAAATAGTCATATTAAACAGAAACAGCACCCCGAATTCAGGGTGCTGTTTCGTTTATGTGCATGTTTTTGGTGTTATTTCACATCGTTCCAACGGTCGGTGCGGAAAGGTATTGCGGGCACTCCGAAAAGGTTTTTCAGGTTCACCTCGCCACATACGTTGTGGAATGCGTAGCGCACGGCAACGGGCTTCGCAACCTCTTTGCTCCACACTGTCACTACGCTGCCCCATACGCGGGCTTCGGCCGGATGGAATTTGCGGTCTTCGCCTGCAAGCTCGAATCCCTTCACGGGCACGTTGCTCCATGGCGCAAGTCCCATCGGCGAGTTCTTCATTTTAATCTTCACCTTGCCATCCTCTTGCACTTCGTGCGACTCGTACTGCGGAGCCTTGGCCTCGAAGCCTGTGCAGCCATAGGTCTGTGCCATGGCAAGTGCGGCCAGTCGTTCGCCTATTTCGAATTTTTTGGCCGGATGCAGACAGGTGGCGTCGCCCAGGTCGGTCGTTGCGGCCATGCCGCTGTTGGGGATTATGTCCATAGCGCGCTCCTGACACTCCACGAAAAGCGGCAGTGTGGTGTCGGTATATGAATGACAATAGTAGTACGAGGGTATCATTACATAGTAGAACGGCATTTTGTTATCGGTGTCGCCCCAATCCTCGCGCCACTGTTTCACCATGCGTGCAAGCATTATGTCGTAGTGGTCTATGTCGCCCAGATAGTCGAGGCTCTGATAACCGAGGTTAGCCTCGCCCTGATACCACAGGAAGCCCTTTGCGTTGTATTTGCGTATGGGGGCAATCATGCCGCAATATAGCTCCGAGGGGGTGATGTGGTGCAATGTGTGCTTGTGCTTAATCTGTTCCTCGGTGGCAATTTCTCTGAGTGCAGCCATAGGCATCCACGCCTCTACGCGCGAGCCGCCCCAACCGGCGGTGATTACGCCAATGGGGTAATCGACCTCGTGCGACAGTTCGTGGGCAAAGAAATAGGCCACAGCCGAGGTTTCGGCCACGCTCACGGGCGATGCTTCGCGCCATTCGCCCACGCAGTCGTCCAAATCCTTGTCGTAGGAGCGTGCCTTCTTCACGGTGAACATGCGTATCTTGTCCTTCATTGCGCTACCGCGTCTGATGAAGGTCATTGAATTTTCTATAGGCTGGTGCATGTAACCCATGACAGGCATTTCCATGTTGCTTTGTCCTACGCACACCCACACATCGCCTATCATGATGTTCTCCAGTGTAATCTTGTCGCCATCGCTGATGGTTATGCTCTGCGGGGTGAATGAGCCCTTGGGGGTGGTTACTTTTACCGCCCAGTTGCCATCCTTGTCGCTGCGGGTGGTTATTTTCTTTTTGCTCCACGATGTGGTGACGGTTATTTTTTTGTCGGCGGTGGCCTTTCCCCATAGGTTGGCCTCGCTCTGCTGCTGCAGCACCATGTTGCTGCCGAGTATCTTGGGCAGGGTTATTTCGGCAGATATGGTTAGCGTCGCCAATAGCGCCGTCAGTGAAATTAGTATCTTTTTCATTTTATTACGTTATAGTTCAATAGGTTCGTATGGCAGGTTGAAGTAGTCGGCAACCGCCTTGTAGGTTACTTTGCCCTCCACTATATTTAGTCCCTTTGCGAGGCTTGCATCCTCCTTGCATGCCTGCTGCCATCCCTTTTCGGCCAGTTTTATCACATAGGGAAGTGTGGCATTCGTCAGTGCCATTGTCGAGCTGTAGGGCACAGCGCCGGGGATGTTGGCAACCGCATAGTGCAGTATGCCGTCGAGCATATATGTGGGTTCGCTGTGTGTGGTTGCGTGTGAGGTTTCGAAGCATCCTCCCTGGTCTATCGCAACATCGACCATCACCGAGCCGGGTATCATATACTGCAACATGTCCTTTGTAACAAGGTGGGGGCAACGTGCACCGGGGACAAGCACCGAACCAATCACCACGTCGGCGCTCTTGAGCTCTTCTATGATGGCTCCTTTGCTCGAACAGAGTGTTTTTACATTGGCCGGCAGCACCTGGTCGAGGTAGCGCAGGCGGGGTAGTGATATATCGGTTATTGTTACATCGGCTCCCATGCCTGCCGCTACTGTGGCAGCGTTGGTACCTACTATTCCGGCGCCAAGCACAAGCACTTTGGCGGGCTTTACTCCGGGGACACCACCCATCAGCTTACCTTTGCCACCCTGGGGTGCTTCGAGGTAGCGTGCTGCCACCTGTGCCGCCATTTTACCGGCAATTTCGCTCATGGGAATGAGCAGGGGCAGTGTTCTGTCGGGCAACTGAACCGTTTCGTAGGCAAGGCATATTGAACCACTCTTGAGCATGGCCTGTGTGAGCGCTTCGTCCGATGCGAAATGGAAATAGGTAAACAGTAACTGCCCGGGTTTTACAAGTGCATATTCCGGTTCGATGGGCTCCTTTACTTTTACAATCATTTCGGCCTTGGCATATACCTCTTCTATAGTAGGCAGCATGGTGGCGCCTGCCTGAGCATACTCCTCGTCGGCAAAACCGCTGCCGACACCTGCTGACATCTGCACATATACTGTGTGTCCTCTGTCAACCAACTCTTTTACGCCTGTGGGGGTTAGAGCGACGCGATTCTCGTTGTTTTTTATCTCTTTTGGTAGTCCGATAATCATAATCGTAAATATTAGAAGTTCGGGCGAAAGATAGAAAAAAGATTTGGAAAAACAATACATTCATACAAATTACATGCCGAATGTGCCATTTTGCATTACAAAATGTATAGCGCGCCGCTGTATGCAAACAGCCGTTCCGGCACTACGTTGGGGCATCGGAACGACAGTTGCGTGCTTGCAGGGTGGCAGTCTTCGCGGCTACTGCATCTTTTTCAGGTTTTTTATTCGCTTGTAGGCCTCGTCGAGTTCTTTTTGCGACATCTTTTTTGCGAGGGCGTTGGCCTCCTCCTTCAGCTTATTGAAAAGCTCGGTGTTGTTCGAGCTGCTTGCCTCCCATATTTTCTGCTCAAGGCGCACACGCTCTTCCACCCTCGAGATGTTCACCTCGTTGCTCTTTATGCTCTCCTCTTCGGGTACGGGCACGGGCTTGCCGTTACCCTTGCGGCGCATGCGCGAATTGCCCTTTTTGCGGTTCGAGGGGGCTTTGTAGTTGCCGTTGTTTCGCTGCTGCTCTTCGTCGGCTGCGGTTTCGTTTTCCACCTCTTTTACGCTCTCTTTCTGCTCCACCTTCTCTCTCTTGCTTTCGCGCGAGGGCTCACGTTTTCTGTTCTTGCCGCTTCCGCCGCACGATAGCAACAAAAGGCACACAAGTGCTCCTGTAAGATATTTTGTTATTTTCATTCCTGTTTTATATTGTTCTGTGTTCTTCAATACCTTCTACGAAAATAGCGCTGAACGGACGCGAAGGACATACATATTCGCATGCGCCGCATCCCAGGCAGCGCTCGGCGTCTATCATGGGGATGCGCACTTTCTTGCCATCGTTGCCATCCTTGGTTATCATGGTGATGGCGCCGTTGGGGCAGTGGCGTTCGCAGTTGTTACATCTCACTCCATCCTTGTTGGCGATGCAGTTATCGGCTACCCACACGGCTGTACCTATTTTTGTAGAGCTTTTCTGTTCGGGCACTATCGGTTTAATGGCTCCGGTGGGGCACACATCGGCACACGCTGTGCATGCTGGGCGGCAGAAACCGCGCTCGAACGACATTTCGGGCTGCATCAGGCGGTCGATGCTTCCCGACGGGCGCAACACATCGTTGGGGCATTTCGACACGCACAACTGGCATGCTGTGCAGTGTGTGGTGAAACTGCGTAGTGTAGCTGCACCCACCGGAACGATGGGGGTTGTGCGTTTGGGTATTTTCTTCTCCTCGATGATCGCAAGGCCTCCATCGACCTTCTTGTTGGCCTGTGCAAAGAGCGAGCCGGTTGCCACCACTGCGCCTGCGGTAAGGAATTCGCGTCGTCCGGGTGCGGCCTTCTGCTCCTCGGTCTGTGCCTTGCCGCGACGGGCATATTTATATGCAATGGCTCCTCTGCTGCAATTTTCTATGCAGTCCATGCAGGCCACGCAACGGCTGTAATCTATTTCGTGAGCCTCGGCGTTTATGCACGATGCCTTGCAGTTGCGTGCACACACTTTGCAGCCGGTACATTTGCTTGTATCTATTACAGGCTTCAATATCGAGTAGCGCGACACAGCTCCGAGCAGGGTTCCCACCGGGCATATTGTGTTGCACCATGTGCGGCCGTTGCGCCATGCGAGCACAAAAAGAAGCACAAGGGTGATGGTGGCCACTGCGAGCGTTGCTCCGCTCTTTATCCACACATCGACGCTATAGAAGGCATAGCTGTCGGCCCTTTCGGCGATATATGCAAGCAGGTTATTGCCCCACAAATAGAGCGGCGACAGCAGGTTGTTCACCATGCGGCCGTATGCGCTGTAGGGCTCGATGAGTGCTGCCAGCCATGCGACGTTGGCAACGAGGGCGGCAACGAACAGCACCAGCATTGTCACACGCAGTGCGGTCTTTCCTTTGCTATATGTGAAGCGGCGTTTTTTGCGACGCGCAGCGAACCACGATACAATATCCTGCATGATTCCCAGCGGGCACACCACCGAACAATATACTCTGCCCATGAGCAGCGTCACAAGCAACAGGCCGATAATCACGGCAAGGTTCGTTGCAAGTATGGCAGGTATGAACTGCATTTTTGCCATCCAGCCAAGGTAGGCGGGCAATGCTCCCGTGAAATCGAGGAACAGGGCTGTTATTCCTGCGAAAAACAGCGTGGCTAGGGTTATTCTTATTTTGCGTAACATGATATTTCTGCTTTGCGGTTGATACTATCTGTACATACTCCTTAGATTCTTCCGTCACCTAAGAGGTTCTGTACAAATTCGTCTATTTTTCTCATTTCGCGCGAAATTTTTATCCTCTGCGGGCAGTGGTGCTCACATTCGTGACAGCCTGTGCAGTGGTCGGCCTGTCGCAGCTTGGGCACACCTCTCTCGAGGCCCACAAGGAAGGCGCGACGCTGCTCCTTGTAATCCTCGTCCATTTCGTTCTGCGGCATGCGGCCCTCGTCGAGGCAGCGGTTGTAGTGCTTGAAAATAGAGGGTATATCCAATCCATAGGGGCAGGGCATGCAATATTTGCAGTCGGTGCAGTCGATGTTCTCGAATCCCATTTTGCGTTTGGCTACATCCATCAACAGCTCCTTCTCGTCGTCGGTGAGGGGGTTCAGGGGCGAATAGGTGCGTATGTTGTCCTGCAAGTGCTCCATATAGGTCATGCCGCTGAGCACGGTGAGCACATGGTCGTAGCTGCCTGCGAAACGGAACGCCCATGATGCCACGCTCTTTTCGGGCTCGCGCTCCTTGAGCATAGCCATTGCCTGATAGTTCATCTTGGCCAGACGGCCGCCGAGCAACGGCTCCATTATCACTACGGGGATGTTTTTCTCGGCAAGGCGGTTGTACATATATTCGGCAGTGGGGTTGCCGCGTTGCCAATCGACGTAGTTCATCTGTATCTGTATGAAATCCCAGTGGACGCCCGCCTCGTCGAGCATGAAATCGAAGAACTCCTTTTCGCCGTGGAACGACCATCCAAGGTTTCTTATCTTGCCCTCGCGTTTCTGCTGTAACAGATAGTCGAGCAGTCCGTTATCCACAAATCGTTGGTTGTAGGCGTTTCTGTTGCCTAAATTGTGTAACAGCAGATAGTCTATGTAGTCGGTCTGCAGTTCGCTCAACGAATTGGCGAACATCTCCTTGCCGAATTCAATGCTGTTGTCGCCACGCATATTGGACAATTTGGTGGCAATGAAATAGCTGTTGCGAGGGTGGCGGCTCAGAGCAATGCCAGTGGCCTTCTCCGAAGCACCCTTGCAATAGACGGGGGCGGTATCGAAATAGTTCACACCATGGGCAAGGGCATAATCGACAAGCTCGTTTACGCGCTGCTGGTCTATTACATCCTCGTCCTTCTCGTTCTTGGTCATGGGCAGTCGCATCATGCCGTAGCCCAGGATAGATACCTTGTCGCCCGTGTTGTGGTTTTCGCGATAGGTCATGGCGTCGGTGGGTACATCACCACCTGCGCCCTCGGCTACATATCTGTTTGCACTGTTGCTGCCCGAACAGCCGGCCAGTGCAACCGACGATGCGGCGACGGCGCTGCCACCTAGGCGCTTGAGAAATTCGCGGCGTTTGATGCCGTTACACACTTTTTTCTCTTCCATGGTTTATTATATGATAGTATGTTTCGCCAAAGTTATGATTATGGCGAAACTAAAACAATAGAAAAAAGGAAATTTTATCGAAAAAATCTGTTTACGAAGGGAATGCTCTTCAATGGCAAATCCTTTTTAACGAGATAGGCCACATACACCGCAAGCAACAGGGTGTTGACGGCAAGGCGCGCCGGCATGCTCTCTATGGGCAGCAACAGCGACACGCCATATAGCACTGCAAACAGCGCCACATATCCGAAAATGCCTTTGATGTCGTATTCGATGGGGTTGCGTTTCTTGCCCACGAAATAGGAGAAAAGCATCGATACGAAGTAGGCCGAGAACGAAGCCCATGCACATGCCATGTATCCATACTCGGGCACGAACAATATGTTTATCGCAAACAGCAGCGCACATCCGGTGAACGAGAATATTGCTCCCCAGTATGTTTCGTCGTTCAGCTTGTACCAGAACGACAGATTGAAATAGATGCCCATGAATATTTCGGCAGCCATTATGTAGGGCACAACCTTCAGTCCGCTCCAGTAGTCGGGGTTGATGATGTGCTTTATCAGATCCATGTAGAAGACCACGCACAGGAATGCCATGAGCGCTATTATGATAAAAAATTTCATGGCCTTGGCATATAGCACCTTGCTGTCGCTCTTGTCGCGGTTGCCGAACACAAAGGGCTCGTAGGCGTAGCGGAAGGCCTGCATGAGCATGGCCATGATGGCGGCTATCTTCACGGCAGCGCCATATATGCTCAGCTCCATTTTACCCTGTTGTCCCGGAACCAGCTGTGGGTAGAGTATCTTATCGGCGTTCAGATTCAGAATGCCGGCAATGCCCAACAGCAGCAACGGCCACGAGTAGGCGAGCATCTTTTTCAGCAGAGCGGTGTCGCCCGTCGGACGGTACATTTTGAGCTCGGGAATGAAAAACAGCGTGATGAACGATGTGCAGAGCAGATTTATAAGGAACACGTAGTACGACAGGTTGTCGGGCGAATAGACCTTGCCTACAACATCGGGATATTGCTTGTACAGCTGTGGCAGCAACAGGAAGACAAACAGGTTCAATGCAATGTTTGTCAGTATGTTGAGCATTTTAAGTGAGGCGAATTTTATTGGGCGTCCCTGAAAGCGCAGCAGACCGAAGGGGATTGATTGCAATGCGTCGAGTGCCACCACTATTGCCATCATGGTAATGAATTCGGGGTGCTCGGCATATCCCAGCAACCCGGCCAGCGAGTCGATGCCACAGAAAATGCCCGTAAGGAACACAATGCACAACAGACCCACCACCTGCATGCACATCGAGAATACCTTCTGCACGTTGCCGCTCGCCTTGTCGGCAAATCGGAAAAAGGTCGTCTCCATTCCGAAGACCAGTATCATCAGTATGACTGCCGTCCAAGCATACATGTTTGTTACAACACCATATTCGCCCGACTCCACACTCATTTTGGTGGTGTAGAGGGGCACAAGCAGATAGTTCAAGAAGCGTCCCACTATGCTGCTCAGTCCATAGATGACCGTGTCTTTGAAAAGCGAACCTAATTTTGACATGTTCTAAAAAAGCGTTCCTTGTCCGTCGTTGTATTTTGTGCGTCCCAAATGCTTGTATGCAAGCTCGGTAACCTCGCGTCCTCGCGGTGTGCGCTTGATGAATCCCTCTTTTATCAGATAGGGCTCATAGACCTCCTCAATGGTGCCTGCATCCTCGCTCAGTGCAGTTGCTATGGTTCCTATTCCCACGGGGCCACCTTTGAATTTGTCTATGATGACACACAAAATCTTGTTGTCTATCTCGTCGAGGCCATATTTGTCTATGTTCAGTGCCTCGAGCGCCGTGCGTGCTATGCTCACGTCTATGTGGCCGTTGCCCATGACCTGTGCAAAATCGCGCACCCTGCGCAGCAGTGCGTTTGCTATACGGGGCGTACCGCGGCTGCGTCGTGCAATTTCGTATGTAGATTCCTCGTCGTATGTAACCCCCAGGATATCGGCCGAACGGCGTATGATGCCCGACAGCGTCTTGCTGTCGTAATATTCGAGGTGCATATTTATGCCGAAGCGGGCACGCAGTGGTGCTGTGAGCAGTCCGCTGCGCGTGGTGGCTCCAATCAGTGTGAAGGGGTTCAAATCAATCTGTATGGAGCGAGCCGACGGGCCCTTGTCTATAAGTATGTCTATGCGGTAGTCCTCCATAGCCGAGTAGAGGTACTCCTCTACAATGGGCGACAGGCGATGTATTTCGTCGATGAACAGCACGTCGTTGGGCTCGAGCGAGGTGAGTATGCCGGCAAGGTCGCCGGGCTTGTCGAGCACAGGGCCCGATGTCACCTTGAAGCCCACGCCCAATTCGTTGGCTATGATGTTGCTGAGGGTTGTCTTACCCAATCCGGGAGGGCCGTGAAGCAGTACATGGTCGAGCGACTCCCCGCGCATGCGTGCAGCTTGCACGAAAATGCCCAGGTTGCTCACAATTTTCTCCTGACCGCTGAAGTCTGAGAAAGAGAGCGGACGCAAGGCGTTTTCAAATTCCTTGTCGCTGCTTCTGTTCTGCCTGCCCCTTATGTCGAAACTGTCGTTCATCGCTTTTCTGTTTTAGGTTGCTAAGATACAACAATAAATAAATATATTGGGGGTAACCCTATGAATATTTACTGCGCCCGCTTTGAAAAATGTTCAGGCAAGCTCGACATTTCTCACTCGTTTATACCTTGCACTCGTTGTAAAATATTAAAGCAAGCTTTATATTTTACTCGTTTGTGTGTATATTTGAGATATTCTCGAATATACACTGCACTCGCTTTGAAAAAAAAGAAGCAAGCTTCATTTTTCTCGCTCGTTTGTGTGTATATTTGCACAATTACACAAAACTACGATAACAACCTATGGATAAGAAAGAGAATTTCGAACTGCCCGAAAATGCGTGCAGGGAATTGAAGAATGGCGAGAAGTACATCCCGGTGATGTCGCCCGAGAAAAATTACAAAGAGGTTACCGCCTGGTCGGTATGTTGGGGTGTGCTCATGGCTATCCTCTTTTCGGCAGCGGCTGCCTATCTTGGATTGAAGGTGGGACAGGTGTTCGAAGCGGCTATCCCCATTGCCATCATTGCCGTAGGTCTTTCGTCGGCCTTCAAGCGCAAGAACGCTCTTGGCGAGAATGTAATCATACAGTCGATAGGTGCAAGCTCGGGAGTAATCGTGGCCGGTGCCATATTCACTCTGCCGGCGCTCTACATTCTTCAGGATAAATACCCCGAAATCACAGTGAATTTCATGGAGGTGTTCCTCAGTTCGTTGCTTGGCGGTGCGTTGGGCATTCTGTTGCTTATCCCCTTCCGTAAATATTTCGTTAGCGACATGCATGGCAAATATCCCTTCCCCGAGGCCACTGCAACCACCCAGGTGCTTGTGTCGGGCGAGAAGGGCGGCAGCCAGGCGAAACCCCTCATATTGGCCGGCCTCATTGGTGGATTGTACGATTTTGTGGTGGCGTCGCTCGGATGGTGGAGCGAGACGGTAACCACCCGTATATTGCCCTTTGGCGAGGCTGTTGCCGAAAAGGCCAAATTGGTATTCAAGGTGAATACAGGTGCGGCGGTGCTCGGTCTGGGCTACATCGTGGGCCTTAAATATTCGCTCATCATCTGCGCAGGTTCGCTGCTTGTGTGGTTCATCATCATCCCTCTGATGTCGCTCTTCTTCGGTGGCGAGGTGCTACAGTTCGGTAACGACGCAATAACCGCAACGGTGGGTAGCATGAGCGCCGAGGCCATCTTCTCGACCTATGCCCGACACATTGGTATCGGTGGCATTGCAACGGCGGGAATCATCGGCATCATCAAATCGTGGGGCATCATCAAGGGCGCGGTAGGCTTGGCCTCGAAGGAGCTCAAGGGTGGCGACAAGAAAGAGAAAGTGAGCATCCTGCGCACACAGCGCGACCTGCCCATGAAGTTCATTGCCACAGCTACGCTCATCACCATTGTGCTTATATTTGCATTCTTCTATATGACAGTAACCCCCAACCTGTTGCATGCAGTTGTGGGCCTGTTGCTTGTGGCTGTGATAGCCTTCCTGTTCACCACGGTTGCGGCCAATGCCATTGCCATTGTGGGCAGTAACCCCGTATCGGGAATGACGCTTATGACGCTTATCCTTGCCTCGGTAATCCTTGTGGCAATAGGTATGAGCGGTGCATCGGGCATGGTGTCGGCGCTCATCATCGGTGGTGTCGTGTGTACAGCGTTGTCGATGGCCGGCGGCTTCATCACCGACCTCAAGATAGGCTATTGGTTGGGTACAACCCCCTCGAAGCAAGAGGGTTGGAAATTCCTTGGCACCCTTATTTCGGCTGCAACGGTGGGCGGAGTGATGCTCATACTCAATAAGACATACGGATTTACCAGCGGACAGCTTGCTGCGCCCCAGGCCAATGCTATGGCAGCGGTCATCGAGCCCATGATGTCGGGTGCCGGAGCGCCTTGGTTGCTCTACGGAATAGGAGCGCTGCTCGCCATTGTGCTCAACTACTTCAAGGTGCCTGCGCTTGCCTTCGCACTTGGTATGTTCATCCCCCTGGAGCTTAATACCCCGTTGCTCATCGGTGGCGCCATAAGCGCATACGTTGGCTGTCGCAGCAAGGACGAGGCGCTGAACAAGGCACGTGTAGATAAGGGTACGCTCATGGCGTCGGGATTCATTGCCGGTGGTGCACTGATGGGCGTTGTGAGCGCTGCGCTCAAATTTGCCGACATCGACTGGATGAACGCCGCATGGGCCGACAGCCTTGGCGGCTCGTGGTGTGCAGTGGCAGTGTATGTGCTGCTGATACTGTTCCTTATACGTTCGTCGATGAAGGCCAAAAAAGAATAAACGATGGTACTTAATTACATTTGGATAGCCTTCTTTCTGGTGGCGTTTGCCATCGCTCTTGTGCGGCTCATCTTCATGGGCGACACCGAGATATTCCCCGCAATAATGAATTCCACCTTTGCGACGGCAAAGACGGCATTCGAAATATCGTTGGGCCTCACCGGTGTGCTCTCGCTGTGGATGGGCATACTGAAAATAGGCGAGCGTGGTGGCATTGTGAATGTGGTGGCGCGTATGCTTGCCCCCATCTTCTCGAAAATATTTCCCGATATACCTAAGGGCCATCCAGTGACAGGCACCATGTTCATGAATTTCGCCGCCAACATGCTGGGGCTCGATAACGCAGCCACCCCCATGGGATTGAAGGCGATGCAGGAACTGCAGGAGCTCAACGACAAGAAGGACACGGCAACCAACCCCATGATAATGTTCCTGGTGCTCAATACCTCGGGCCTTACGCTCATTCCCATGAGTGTGCTTGTCTATCGCGCACAGATGGGCGCCGCACAGCCCACCGATGTATTCATTCCCATACTGTTGGCCACCACCGTGGCTACGCTGGCCGGTCTTGTGGTGACAAGCATCTATCAGCGCATCAACCTGATGAACCGCACCATGCTGCTCTTCATCGTGGGGCTGTGCCTCTTCGTTGCGGCCGGCACCGTGGGCTTCATGCAGATGTCGAAAACGCAGGTCGAGGTGCTATCCACCTCGTTGGCCAATATCATACTGTTTACCATCATCGTTATTTTCATCCTATCGGGAATGATAAAGAAAATAAACGTCTATGAAGCGTTTATCGATGGCGCCAAGGAGGGCTTTACAACCGCCGTAAGGATTATCCCCTACCTTGTGGCCATATTAGTGGCAGTGGGCGTGTTCCGCGCATCGGGCGCAATGGATATGCTCATCGACGGGGTGTCGGCATGCGTGGCATTCTGCGGCGGCGACACCGATTTTGTGGCGGCACTGCCGACAGCCATCATGAAACCCCTTAGCGGCAGCGGTGCACGTGGATTGATGATTGATACCATGACCACCTATGGCGCCGATTCGTTCGTAGGGCGACTGGCCTGCCTGTTCCAGGGAGCAACCGACACCACCTTCTATATACTTGCAGTCTATTTCGGAAGCGTGGGCATACGCCATACTCGCCACGCTGTGACGTGCGGCTTGTTTGCCGACCTTGCGGGCATATTGGCCGCAATAGCCATTGCATATATATTCTTTTAGAAATAAATAATATCAGACAATATGAAAAGAACACTATTCGCTATCGTGGCGCTGCTCGCATGCACATTGGCAAGCGCACAGGATTTCACTATCAATCACGGCCCCTATTTGCAGAATATGGGCAGCGACGAGGTTACCATATATTTTACAACCTCGAAAGAGGCCTTCTCGTGGGTAGAGGTTACGGGCGACAAATGGACAAAGCCCCAGCGCTTTGCCACCATGTTTTCCGGACAGTACAACGCCTACAACAAAGAGAACCGTGTGCGTGTCACCGGATTGCGCCCCGGCACCAAGTACCGCTACCGCCTCGTAGCGAAGGAGATTACCGAGTACCGCCCCTACAAGGTTACATATGGCGACAGCATTGCCACAGCGTGGGAGGAATTTACCACCGTGAACCCCAAGCAGCAGAGCCTCTCGTTTGTGCTCATGAACGACGGCCACGATAAACCACAGAAGATAAAAAATCTGCTTGGCAAGTTCCCCTTGAACTACGTGGACATGGTCATCTACCTTGGCGACATGATAAGCTACTACGAGAAGGAAGAGGCCCCCTACTATGGCTACATCGATCCTTCGGTCGAGCTTTTTGCCAAGAACAAGCCCTTTATTTCCATCCGCGGTAACCACGAAATGCGCGGCAAGCTCACACGCAACTACATGAACATCATCGGTTGCCCCAACGACCGCTTCTACAACATCGCCTACTATGGTTGCACCGCCCTCATCATGCTCGATCCGGGCGAGGACAAGCCCGACACACAGCCCGTGTATGCGGGCATGAACAGCTACGACGGCTACCGCATGGAGCAGCTCGAATGGCTCAAGAAAGAGGCGGCTACAAAGCAGTTCAAGGCAGCCAGGAACAAGATAGTGCTCATTCACATTCCCCCCATCGTTACCGACGATCCCAACAGCCCCGAGGAGTATGCCGCCACCGAGCTCGAAAGGATGTTCAAGCCCCTCTTCAACGAACTTGGCATCGATATTGTAATCTCGGGACACACCCACAGACACATCGTGGTGGAGCCGGGCGAGCGTGGCAACGACTATCCCATCCTCACCAACGACAACGAGGATGTAATGCTCGTCAATAGCGACAAAAACGGCATCCGCATTAAAATCATCAGCGAAAAAGACCAATTGATACTCGACAGAAAATTCAAATAACCATACAACCATGATAAGCTATCAGACCGAGGGCGTCAAGATGCCCGCAATAAAAAGACGCGACACCAGCGCATGGATAAAAAAAGTGGCAGCCACCTATGGCAAAAAATGTGGCGACATCGCATACATCTTCTGCGACGACGAAAAGATATTGGAGGTGAACAAGGAGTACCTACAGCACGACTACTACACCGACATCATCACATTCGACTACTGCGAGGATGATATCATCAGCGGCGACCTCTTCATCAGCCTCGACACCGTGCGCAGCAACGCCGAAATGGTGGGCGCTACATACGAACAGGAACTTCACCGTGTAATCATTCACGGCATACTGCACCTGTGTGGCATCGACGACAAGGGCGAGGGCGAACGCGAAATAATGGAGGCTGCCGAAAACCGCGCCCTCTCAATCAGATAATATAAAAAAAACATACCAACCATGAAAAAAACTCAGTTCATTCTTGCTGCCGCAGTAGCTATCCTGTTTGCAGCATGCACATCGAATGATTGCACAGAAAAATGTTGCATAATAGAGGAGAACACCGGCAAAGAACTGTCGTTCGAATCGTCGGACAAGAACCTCGAGCTCGCGTTCCTTTGGGGACAGAAGATGGCGCTCTCCTATGCCCACCACGGCGACGATCCCGTAGGCTGCTGGTACGAAGCGGCGCTTCCCCACCGCAATGCCTTCTGCATGCGCGACGCCGCCCATCAGAGTATCGGTGCCGAGATACTCGGCCTGTCGAAGCACAACTACAACATGATGTCGAAATTTGCAGTAAACATCAGCGAGGCCAAGGATTGGTGCACCTATTGGGAGATTGACAAGGACGACAATCCCTGCCGTGCCGACTATGTGAGCGACGACGATTTCTGGTACAACCTCAACGCCAATTTCGACGTGATGTATGCCTGCTGGCGATTGTATGAGTGGACTGGCGACAAGCGCTACATCGACGATCCCGCGTTCAACAATTTCTATGCGCTCTCGGCAAAGGAGTATGTCGATAGCTGGCAGCTCAACCCCGAGCAGATGCTCACACGCACACGCGAGGTGAACCGCAAGCCCGATGCCAAGAGCTTCCGCAGTTCGCGCGGTGTGCCCTCGTATGTAGAGAGCTACGGCGGTCTTTTCAGCAGCTCCGACCTTGTGGCAACCATCTACGGCGGTTACGATGCATATAGCAAGATACTCGCCGAGGCCGGCAACAGCGACAAGAGCTCGCAGATGGCGGCTCGTGCCGAGGAGTATCGCAAGCACCTCGACGAAAAATGGTGGAGCGACGACATCAACACCTACCACACCTTCTGGACGTCGAACGGCACATTTGCCGATGGCGAGGGCCTCACACATGTAATATGGTTCGGCGCCGTGAAAGAGGCTGCACGCATCAAGGGTACGGTAGAGAAAATGCTCGCACGCAAGGAGTGGAACATCGAAAATATCTCGTACTTCCCCCTTCTGTGGTACCGTTACAACTACAACGACGAGGCATACGACATACTCAAGGATATTGTGCTTGCCAAGCGTTGCGACTACCCCGAGGTGTCGTATGGCATGGTCGAGGCTATCGTCAGCGGTACAATGGGTATCGAGCCCAGCGCATCTAAAAAACGCATCGTCACACTGCCCAAGATTACAGGCGACAACCACATGCAGTTGAGCAACCTGCCCGTGCTTGGCGGTACAATCACCGTGCGCCACCAGAGCAACAAGCGCTCGGCGATGCTCAATAACACCCCCGCAGAAATCACATGGGAGGCTGCTTTCGTTGGCGACTACGACAACATCATCGTCAACGGCAAAAGCGTGAAAGCTATCAAGCGCACCGATGCCATGGGACAGACCATTTCCTATGCCGAAGTGCCCTTGGCCGTAGGCAAGAAGGCCTGCTGCTCGGTTGAGTAACGCGCGCCTCTTCCACTGACCATAAATCTGCCTCGGAAACGTCATATTCGACCTCCGAGGCAGATTTTTCTTTATAAATAGCATGGAATAAATAAATTTAGCTATCTTTAACCCACTGAACAATACAATTATATATTATGAGAAAGCATATCCTTACCGCGTTACTCTCGGCTATGGCGTTGGGCGTAGGCGCACAGACATTCAACGAGTGGAAAGACCCCGGTGTGAATCAGGTAAACCGTGCTCCCATGCACAGCTACTATTTTGCCTACGAAACGGCCGAAGCTGCCACCGCAGGCGAGCGAGAGGCCTCGGGCAACTACATGACGCTGAACGGCGATTGGAAATTCAAGTGGGTAGATAATTCCGATGCCCGTCCCACCGACTTCTGGCAGAAGGGCTTCGACGATAAAGGGTGGGCCACAATGCCCGTTCCCGGCCTTTGGGAGCTCAATGGCTATGGCGACCCCATATATGTGAATATAGGATACGCATGGCGTAACCAGTTCCGCAACAACCCGCCCGAAATACCCGTAGAGAACAACCACGTGGGCTCGTATCGTCGCGAGATAACCGTTCCCGCCACATGGAAGGGCAAGGAGATAATAGCCCACTTCGGTTCGGTTACATCGAATATCTATCTGTGGGTTAACGGCAAGTTCGTGGGATATAGCGAGGACAGCAAGCTCGAAGCGGAATTCGACCTCACACGCTATCTGAAGCCCGGCGAAAAGAACCTCATAGCCTTCCAGGTGTTCCGCTGGTGCGACGGCACATATCTCGAAGACCAGGATTTCTTCCGTTACAGTGGAGTGGGCCGCGACTGCTTCCTCTATGCCCGCAGCAAGAAGCGCATCGAGGATATACGCATCACCCCCGACCTCACCGACAACTACACCAACGGTACACTCGTCATCGACCTTAAGCTCAAGGGTGGCGGCAAGGCCGACCTCTGCCTCACCGATGCCGATGGCAAAACCGTTGCTCAGGCGACAGCCGACGGCAAAAAGCCCGTTACCATAAATGTGGCCAATCCCAATAAATGGACTGCCGAAACCCCCTATCTCTACACCCTGATGGCAACCATGCAGGGCAGTGGCGAATACATCCCCGTGAAGGTAGGTTTCCGCAAAATAGAGCTCAAGAACTCGCAGTTGCTTGTAAACGGACAGCCCATCCTCATCAAGGGTGCCAACCGTCACGAGCTCGACCCCGATGGCGGCTATGTAATCTCGCGCGAGCGCATGTTGCAGGATATTCAGATAATGAAACAATTCAATCTGAACGCCGTGCGCACCTGTCACTATCCCGACGACAACTACTGGTACGACCTGTGCGACCGCTACGGTATCTACATGGTTGCCGAGGCCAATCTCGAGTCGCATGGAATGGGCTATGGCGAGCACACACTTGCCAAACGCGACGACTACAAGAAGGCACACATGGAGCGCAACGAGCGCAACGTGCAGCGCAATTTCAACCATCCGAGTATCATCTTCTGGTCGCTCGGCAACGAGGCTGGCTATGGCCCCAATTTCGAAGCGGCCTACGATTGGGTGAAGGCCGAGGATCCCTCGCGCCCCGTTCAATATGAACGTGCCGGCTACGAAGGAAAAACCGATATCTACTGCCCCATGTATGCTGACTACAACTGGTGCGAGCGATATTGCAGCGACAGCAAATATACCAAGCCCCTCATTCAGTGCGAATATGCCCACGCCATGGGTAATTCACAGGGTGGCTTCAAGGAGTACTGGGAGCTCATTCGCAAATTCCCCAAATACCAGGGTGGATTCATATGGGATTTCGTCGATCAGTCGGTTCGCTGGACAGGCAAGAACGGCAAGATGATTTACGGCTATGGTGGCGACTTCAACCGCTTCGATGCAAGCGATGCCAATTTCTGCGACAATGGCCTCATCAGCCCCGACCGCGTGCCCAACCCCCACATGTACGAAGTGGGCTATTTCTACCAGAATATATTGACCACACTCACCAATCCCGCAAATGGCGAGGTTGAAATATACAACGAGAACTTCTTCCGCGACCTGTCGGCCTACTACATGGAGTGGACATTGGTGAAGGATGGCGCTCCCATGCGCAGCGGTCGCATCGAAAATATCGTTGCGGCTCCTCAGCAGCGCATTAAGGCCAATATCCCCTACGGTGCAACGGACAACAGCGGCGAGTGGCTTGTGAACCTCACCTACCGCCTGAAGAACAGCGAGGATTTGCTCCCCGCCGGCCACATAGTAGCCAAGGAGCAGTTGCGCCTCACCGACGCCCCTGTTGCGAACATGGAATTGGCTAACGCCGCAGCAAGCAACATCGTCATACCAGCGCCCACTATCAAAGAGAACGACTACAACTACCTTATTATCGAGGGTGGCTCGTTCAGAATGGAGTTCAATAAGCACAGCGGCTACCTTACAAAGTATTCGGTAGAGGGTACAGAGATTATCAAGGAGGGTTGCGAGCTTAAACCTAATTTCTGGCGTGCTCCCACCGACAACGACTTCGGAGCAAACCTCCAGTACCGCTACAAGGCATGGAAGAAGCCCGCAATACGCCTGAAAGAGCTCAAGCAGCGCATAGAGAACGAGCAGGCCATCGTGGAGGCAATGTACGAAATGCCCGAGGTGCAGGCCAAGCTGTCGCTCACATACACCATCAGCAACAGCGGTGCCATCAAGGTGACACAGTCGATGACCACCACCAAGGATGCCAAGGTGAGCAATATGTTCCGTTTCGGTATGCAGATGCCCATGCCCTACGATTTCGAAACGGTTGAGTACTATGGTCGTGGCCCCGGCGAGAACTACATCGACCGCAACAGCTGCACCGACCTGGGCATTTACCGCCAGAGCGTCGATGAGCAGTTCTATCCTTACATCCGTCCGCAGGAGAACGGCACACGCAGCGACCTTCGTTGGTGGCGAGTGCTCAACGCAGCGGGCAAGGGTATCGAGGTTGTAGCCGAAGCGCCCTTCTCGGCATCGGCACTGCACTATACCATCGAGTCGCTCGACGAGGGCCTTCGCAAGCAGCAGGGACACTCGCAGGAGGTAGAAAAGGCCGACCTTACCAACCTGTGCATCGATAAGGTGCAGATGGGATTGGGTTGTGTAAATAGCTGGGGACACCATGCCCTGCCACAGCATCAGGTGCCCTACAAGGACTATAGCTTTACATTTATAATCCGCCCCGTGAAGCACAAAATAGGTTTGAACTAAATGGTGCTACGTAGCAACGGAATGACCAGCAATAGCAAATGCCTCCCCTTCACGGGGGAGGCATTTTTCTTTTTTTTCAGCGTGTCGCATCCGTTTTTCCGCGCCCTATGGCTCGTTGCGCATAAAAAAATAGGGATTTCCTCCTAAATTATAGGGAATTTCCTCCCCTTTATTTGTCCTATAAATTTTATATTTGCAACAGATTAGATACGCACTTTCCATGCTACGCAAACTACTGCATATAATCGTTCTGCTGTTCGTGGCAGCCGTCGTCCGCGCCCAATCGCCGTTGGATACCCTTGCTATGCGTGCAATCATGGTCAATCAGCTGTTTCCGCAGGAGAGGGTGTATCTCCATTTCGATAACAGTGCTTACTACCTTGGCGAGACCATGTGGTTCAAGGCCTATGTAACCGGTGGCATTGCCGACGAAGAGAAACCGCAGAGCCGCGTGCTCTATGTGGAGTTGTGCGCCCCCGAGGGCTATGTGGTGGAAACGAAAAAATACAAGCTCGACGAGAATGGTCGCTGCCACGGCGAATTCGAACTGCGCAAAGAGCTCCTTTCGGGCTACTACGAAGTGCGCGCCTACACCCGCTACATGCTCAACTGGGGCGACGATGTGCTCTTTAGCCGCGTGTTTCCTGTGTACGATAAGGTAAACGGCGACAACTACGATTTCAAGAATATGCTCGACCGCCGTCGCGGCTTCATGTACCGCGGCGAGTGGAAGAGCAGCGAACTGCCCGAAGCCGATTTGCGCTTCTATCCCGAGGGCGGCCACCTTGTAGATGGCATCGCCACCACCGTAGCCTATGAGCTGTTGGACGACGAGGGCAAACCCGCCGCCGATGCCATCACCATTCATTCCGAGAAAGAGCGCCTGCTGACCACCCGTCCCACCCACGCGGGTATAGGCACTTTCGCATTTACCCCCAAGGCCGGTGTGAAGTATCGTGCCGAGGTGAAGCGTGGTAAAAAGAGCTACAAATTCGACCTGCCCAAGGTAGAGCCTCGTGGCGTGGTAATAAACCTTGTGCAGACGGCCGACGCCACCACCATCGCCATCAAGAACAATATCGATTTCTCCACCCCGCTCGGCATTGCAGTGCTCAACCGCGGTTACCTTATAAATTACCAAACTACCACTTCCGACGAGAAGGAAAAACGGATAACCATTGCCACCGACAGCCTTCCCGAGGGTGTAAACCGCGTGGTGGTCTTTGCCAACAGCAATATCCCGCTTGCCGAGCGACAGTTCTTCGTGCGTCACAAGCAGATACTCCCCGGCGACCGCCAGACGGTGAAACTGACCGCCAAGGTGAACGGCTTGAAGCCCAACGACATCATTCTGCAACCGCACGAGAAGGTCACCCTTACCGTGGAGCGCGAGGATGGCAAGCCCATAGACAAGGATGCCGATTTTTCGGTGTCGGTGAGCGATGCCGCCACTCGTCAGGTGATGTCCTATACCCATAATATGTACACCCACATGTTGCTCGGCTCTGAACTGAAAGGTTACATCCCCGATGCGGCGCAATATTTCACCGACAGCAGCGACAAGGCAAGAAAAAATCTTGACCTGCTGATGCTCACCCGCGGATGGACATCATACGATTGGAGCAAGCTCGCCACCAAGCACGTTTCGCTCTCGCAACCCATCGAGCGAGGCATCCTGCTTGGTGGTGAACTGCTGAAAATAGAGCCAAACAAGAAAATGGGCGAACTGGGCACGGGCTCGGTCGTTCCGATGAAGCAAAAAAGCCTCTCGATAGACATCTGCTACGACAATGTGAAAACCATCACCCATATTACAAGAACTAATAACCGTGGCTTCTTCCGTGGCATCACCAAGGATTTTTACGGCAGGCGCATTGCCTCTATCATCCCCAATCTGAACGAATATCTGCACGCTGATTCCACCTTCAAGATTAGGATGGATAAATATTTTTCGCCCCCGTTCAATATGTACTCCTATTGGCAGCGCAACGTGGGCACTTCCATCCCCTGCGAGAACAGCGACACGGTAACCATTAAATTGTCGGAGTATGAATATCTGCTTTCGGGTGTCGATATTCAAGGCAATGCCACCAAAGAGCATTTGGGCCGTCCGCCCCGTAGCGAAATACGTTTCAATTTCCTCGACGAGTGGGAGTATGCGGTTGACAACACCTACATACGAAAAATAGAGAGCAAAAAGGCTGTCAAGGAACAGGATGATATTCAGTATGTTATAGAAACGCTACGAGCATGCGACTCGGTTGCCTTTGACGACATGAAAGGGCGTGCGAGCAACGAGCCCGAACGGTGGGATACCACCCTCACGAAGAATATCATCAACGCGGCCGATGTGCTGAAGAGCGCCTTTTGGCGCTACAATTTCAACTGGGCCTATTGGGTGCAGCTGGTGGTTGTGGAGGGTGCATACAACCCCGATTCGATAGTGCGTCCCGATAACGAGTACTTGAAGGGAACAGATATCGAGAAAATGATGGCCTTCAAGGAATTTGTGATACGTAGCGACAAGGGCACCCGCGAGCAGTTCAAGAACTACGCAAGCCTGTGGGACACCCGCGCCAACATAATGGAAATGAAAGGCCCCTACTGGACGGGCTTCCTATCGCGATTATACATAACGCCATACGCATATTATTTGGACAAATTCGAAAACAAGAAGATAGATGGTTTTCCGCAGTTGTTGTCACGTTTCTACGACCATATGAAGGGGACCGTCAGACACGACGGAATTGCATTAACAGGACACTATAATCCTTTTCACCCCAACTATGTGGCCTGCTTCATTCCCTACAACGAAAAGGACAGAAGGACATCCATCATTCCCAATCTGAGCATTGCACAGACAAGGCGCTACACCGTGCTGCAGGGATACAACAAGAGCAAGCAGTTCTATTCGCCCGACTACAGCGGCAAGAAGCCCGAAGGCAAGAGCGACTATCGCCGCACCATAATGTGGCACCCGTCGCTGCAAGGCGACTCGCTGGGCTCGGTTACATTCTACAACAACAGCAGCGCAACGAACCTTACGATAACCGTCGAGGGCGTGGGCAATAATAAATATTACAGCAGCGAGCCTACATTTGCCACGCGTGAGGTGGCAGCAGATGCATCCGCTCAGTCGCAGTACATAAATATATGGAAAAAGCTATCGACAAGCATGCAAGAGAGCCCCGAGGTGCTTGCCCGATGCTACAAAGAGACGGTGAACGGCATAAAACTGTTCAACGAGCAAAGATACGACGAAGCGGTCGAGCGCTTCAGGTCGGCGGCGCTCAACGGCTACCCGAACGCAATGGCCTACCTGGGCTACTGCTACATACACGAAAAGGGGGTAGAGGAGAACAGGGAAATGGGTTACCGATACCTGAAAATGGCTGCTGAGCACGACGACAACGCCGCTTGGTATTTCTTGGGTGAGTACCACGCCGCCGAAAGAAGCGAGAAGAGCGATTCCATTGCCTTCGACTGCTACATGCGTGCTGCACAAAAGAGCCACAGGCAGGCACAGACGGCGGTTGCCACATTCTACGAGGAGGGCCGCGGCGTAGCCCAGAGCGATTCATTGTCTGTAAAGTGGTACATGGCGGCTGCCGAGAAAGAGGATGCCTATGCCCTCTACAGGATGGGCCTCTATCACGAGCAGCAGGATTCGGCCAAGAACCTCAAGGGCAAGGAGCTCAAAAAATCTCCCACGTTCGGCTACATGCTGCGTGCTGCCGAAAAGGGTTTCCCCGAGGCATATACCAAGATAGCCCAATACTACACCAACGGCGGATATGTGAAGAAAAGCAGGAAAAAAGCCTTGCAGTGGTACGAGCGTGCTGCCCAATATGGCAATTTGCAGGCACAGGAATATGTTGCCGAGTGTTACGAGAAGGGTCGAGGCACCGAGAAGAACGACGACGCGGCCTATGAATGGTACAAACGTGCCGCCAAGCAGGGCAGCGTGCTTGGAAAAACGAAAGCAAAGGAATTTGAACTGTTTAATTTTTACCGATAGATAAAAATGCTACGCAAGCTACTACATATAACCATTCTGTTGTTCGTGGCAACCATCGTCCGCGCCCAATCGCCGCTGGACACACTTGCCATGCGCGCAATCATGATCAATCAGCTCTTCCCGCAGGAGCGTGTCTATCTCCACTTCGACAACAGCGCCTACTACTTGGGCGAAACCATGTGGTTCAAGGCCTACACCACCACCGGCATTGCCGATAGCGAAAAGCCCATTAGCCGCGTGCTCTATGTGGAACTGTGTGCGCCCGAGGGCTACGTGGTGGAAACGAAAAAATACAAGCTCGACGAGGATGGCACCTGTCATGGCGAGTTCGACCTGAAGCCCTCGCTGCTGTCGGGCTACTACGAAGTGCGCGCCTACACCCGCTACATGCTCAACTGGGGCGACGAGGCTGTCTTCAGCCGCGTATTTCCTGTGTACGATAAGGTAAATGGCGACAACTACGAATTTAAGAACATGCTCGACCGCAAACGCAGCTTCATGTACCGCGGCGAGTGGCTGACCAATGAACTGCCCGAAGCCGATTTGCGCTTCTATCCCGAGGGCGGACACCTTGTAGAGGATATTTCCACCACCGTCGCCTACGAGCTCAAAGGGTACGACGGTGTGCATGGCAGCGACACCATTACTATCCTTGCCGACGGGCAGGAGATAATGCGTACCGTGCCCTCGCACCTAGGTATGGGCCGCTTCGAACTACAGCCCAAGCGCGGTGTGAAATATCGCGCCGAGGTCACCATTACCCGCCACAAGAACGGCAAGCGAAAGACCTACAAATTCGACCTGCCCAAGGTCGAGAAAGAGGGTGTCGCCCTCGCTGCTCATAAGGCCGCCGGCAACATAAATATCACCATCCAAAACACCCTTTCGGGCACCACCCACCTCGGCTGCGTGATAGTGAACAACGGCTACATACAATCCTACGACGCCTTCACCAGCGACGAAAAGGAAAAGAAAATAGAAATGCCTCTCGCCAAGCTTGCCGAGGGTGTCAACCGCGTCATTCTGTTCGCCGATAGCGTGCCGCTTGCCGAAAGGCAGTTTTTCGTGACGCACGACACTGTCGCCGCCGGCGACATATCCACCGTTCACCTTACCGCAAAGGTCAACGGCCTCGATCCGAAAGCAATCATCCTGCAGCCACACGAAAAAATCACCCTTACCGTGGAGCGCGAGGATGGCAAGCCCATAGCCCCCGATGCACACCTGTCCCTCTCGGTGAGCGACTTCGCCAACAGGCAGAAAATGTCCTACGAGCACAATATATACACCCACGCCCTGCTGGGCTCGCAGTTGAAAGGCTACATCCCCGATGCAGGTCGCTACTTCGACCGCGAGAACAGCCGTCGCGACGACGAACTCGAGTTGCTGATGCTCACCCGCGGATGGACGGCCTACGACTGGAGCAAGCTTGCGCGCAGCCATGTCGATGTGCGTCACCATGCCGAGGAGGGCATAGAGCTTAGTGGCGAGGTATATCTGCGCGAGCCCAATAAAAAGTGGGGACAGATGGGTTCATACCTTCTCTACCCATTGAAGCTGGGCACAATGAATTTCCAGTTTATGGCCGATAGCCTTCTCTATAAATTCCACACCACGCGCAACGGACGATTCAGATTGCGAACCGAGGATTTTTATGGCAACAGGACTGCCTGCCTGTCGGCAAAGTACATTCCCTTCATGTCGAAAAGCAGCATAGGCATACGCTTTGTGCTCGACCGCTATTTCTCGCCCTCGTTCCGCTTCTTCGACTACTGGGAACGCAATACGGGTATGGCTGTGAACTACATTGCAGGCCTCGATACCACCGTGGCTCGCAAGGACGATTTGAGCTACCAGCTTGCCGAGCTCGATGTGGTGGAGGATAAAAAGGAGGACAAAAGAAGCCGTCCGCCACGTAGCGAGATACGCTTCAATTTCGTCGATGAATGGGAGTATGCCCAGGATGTGACCTATTTCAATCTGGAGCGCGATTTCGACACCACAAAAGTGGCCGTGTCGCTCGATGTGGCCAACATGAACAACCTTGAACAGGATAGGAGCAACAGCACCTTAATAACCTACAAGGATGGCGTGAAGCCCTTAAAGGAAACGGGCGACGGCGATGTATATAATGCAGTGGGGCGTAATTTCTTTTATCCCCTGCTGAACAGCTTGACCTCGGCACAAGTGCTCAGGAGCATATTCTGGCGTCACAATTTCAATTGGGCCTACTATGTGCAGTCTATCGTTGTCGATGGTGAGTACCATAGCGACTCCATCCCCGAGCACAATGCCATGTATATAAGGCAGCGTCCGGGCAACGCCTTTGACATGATGGGGGCGCCCGTTAAAAACCAGTCGAGCATTTCCTATATGATGAATTTCAAGGAGGTGGTGATAAGAAGCGACGAGAAACTGCGCAACGAATATCCCAACGAGGCAAGAAGGTGGCATAATGCGACCTCGCCTCGCGGTCTCGATTCGTTGCTTACCGAGGGATTCCTCACACGACACTACATCCCCACCAAGGATAATAAGATGATTGACGGCTTCCCCGGCTCGCTCCTCTTCCACCAAAGAATGAGGGGAACAAGCCTTACGTTTACAAAGGACAATCCTACGCGTGAAGCTGCGGCATTTGGTAAGTTCCACCCCTATTATCCCAATTACGTGGCGTGCTTCATCCCATACACCGATAAAGAGAGGGCCGAAATGGAGATACCCGATTTCTCAAAGGCCGATAAGGTGCGCTACACCATGATGCGCGGATACACCGAGAGCAAACAGTTCTATTCGCCCGACTACAGTCGCGAAACGCCCGATGAAAACAGCAAGGACTATCGTCGCACGTTGCTATGGACGCCCATTGCACGCAGCGACTCGTCGGGCAACGTGACGCTGACGTTGTTCAACGGCACAAATACCAAGTACCTGAATATAGATATCCAGGGCCGTGGCAAGAACACCCTGTATGGCAATGCGGCGAATATAAATACCCGCGAGGTCAGCGACAGCGTAGGCGAGGGAACCACCTACTTCGATGTGTGGAAGAAACTGTCGAAGACCGAGCTACCGCCGACAATTATTACAAGGTGTAACAATTTCACACGCGAAGGAGTGGTTTATTATATGGCTGGCGATTACGAAAAGGCTATAAAAAGCTTCAGCGAGGCTTCGAAATATGGTTACGCGCCGGCGCTCGCCAATCTGGGAAGATGCTACTACGACGGCAAGGGCGTGGACGAAAACAAGCAGTTGGGTATGCGCTATTTTGAAATGGCTGCCGACAGGGGCAACAACCTTGCCATGCACTCGCTTGGCGACATCATATACGAGGGTAAACAGGTCAAGAAGAACGATTCGTTGGCCTATGAATATTACAAAAAAGCAGCCGAGAATAATTTCGCAAGTTCGCAGCGCATGATGGGCGAATTCCACGAAAAGGGTATATACGTGGCAAAGAACAGCGAAGAGGCCCTGAAATGGTACACCCTTGCTGCTGCACAGAACGATCCCGACGCGCTCTACAAGGTGGGCGAGCGCATAGTGGAGAAGGATTCCATAAAGGGATTGAGCAAACGCCAGTTGCGCCGCTCGTCGGCAATAGAGTATATGCGCAAGGCGGCTCGCGGTGGCAATAAAGAGGCACAGCGATTTATTGTGAAATGCTTTGCCGAGGGAAAATACCTTAAAAAGAGCCGCAAGAAGAGCTTCGAATGGATGAAATCCATCGCCGATGTGGGTGACGAGGATGCGATGATGTACGTGGCCTACTGCTACGAGAAGGGACGCGGCACTGACGTGAACCATCCGCTTGCCTATAACATATACAAGAAGCTGGCCGAAAAGGGCAACGAATTTGCAATAGCCAAGGTCTATGAATTCGAGCAGTTGCGATTCTTTATGTACAACAGCCCCAAGCCTCCCGGAGTGAAGTAGTGCCGTGGCGGTAAAATAATTCATGGTGGGTCGGATATCCGACCCACCATGAATTATTTTATCCTTCGGTCGGGCACTCCTTGTCGCTTTGGTCTTTCATTTGGTCTTTTGGGTGGCTCGATAACTCGTTCAGTTAGCTACGCTATCGCGTATCTAACTAGCATTCATACATATCTACCGCTATTCCAATAACTTAAATGATCTTTGGCTGATGTTTTGATGTCGCCGAAGGGGTTGGTATGTTACTTCTACGAAAAGGAAATCATTTGTAGGTGGTTGGTACGTGCAAACATGAATAACAAATCCGCTGAACAGTTGTTAGACCGTTCAGCGGATTGTTTACTTTTTCTGAAACATTTATAGGTTCTTCAGTATATCTGCTGCATTGGGATGTCCGAGCGATACAGCCTTTTCGAGATGCTGCTTGGCCGCGCTCTTGTTGCCCTTCTCCACCAAGCAACGAGCAAGAATGTAATAGGCGTCGGCGTTGTCCGGTGCAAGGGCTATAGCCTTCTGCAACACGGGGATGGCATCGTCAATCATATTTACGCGGTAGCATATGCGACCTTTTTCCAGCAGGAACAATATATTTTCGGGTGCAAGCTCAATGGCCATGTCGATGTCGGCAAGCGCCAAACGGTACATTTTGCCATTGTACTCGGCCTGTTCGCGCATGTAATAGAAATTGGCGTTTACCTTGTTGCTCAACAGGTTGGCATAAATATTGTAGTCTATTACGGCTTCGCGGTAGCGTGCGGCGCGATATTTCACCAAGCCACGGTTGAGCACATAGGGCGCCATGGTTGTGATGGGCACGCGACCGAATGTGCTTATTGCGCTGTCGAGCTGCAGTATGGCCGCGTCGCTGTCGCCAAGTATCTCCTTGCAGTTGGCTGCAAGAACGTAGTTATCGGCGCTGCGCAGGTTGGTGGACGAGAGCGCCGAGTAGCATTCGAATGCCGCTGCGTAGTCGCGCATGGTGTAGTGCAGATTACCTTTCAGCTGCACATAGACGGGCTCGTTGTTGGCCTCCACCGCCTTTGTGGCATATACCATGGCCGAATCGATGGAGTAGGCTATGCCGGCCACGCTGTCGGCATATAGCTTATTGGCATATATGGTGTTTGCACGGTGGTACCACACTTCGCCCTTCTTGTCGGTGAGCGTAAGTGCTTTTTCCCAGTCGGCAATGGCGCCGTTGTAGTTGTGCAGCTTCATCACGTTATACTCGGCCTTGTACAGATAGCCCTGATGGCTCGTGGGGAATTGCTCCATGAATTCGTTGAGCATGCTCTTGTAGGCTGTGCTGTCCGACGAGAACGATTGCAGCAACAGGCACGACAGCGCCTCGCTCTCGGTGGGTGGCAACGCCTTCTTTATGCCTATGCGCGCAAAGCGGTTGCTGTTGTAGCTGACCGCTTTTATCGTCAGGTTTTTTATGAACGAGGCCGAAAGGGCGTGGCAACGGGCTGTGTCGCTACCGGCAACGGGTTGCAGCAGCGCCACGAGCTCGCCGTTGGCGTTGAGCAGGGGTGCCGACACATATTTTTCGCGTGCGGGCATGCTGACCGTGTAGTAGGAGTGTGCTCCTGTGACAGTATCGACCTTGACAACCTCGGTGGACTCTATCGGGCCGCTCTTTTTGGCGCCATAGGCTACCATGAACAGTTGCTCGCCCTTAGCGGCCGAGCGTGTGGCCACGGCAAGCGGTGCCAGTTTCTTATCGGGGGTTACGGTTACGCGTATGCAGTCGTACATCTCGTCGGCGCCGAATATTTTCACCACGGGGCGCACAATGCCACGGGGGTCGATGGTTACGGCACTGTCGCAATCTACAAAAAGCGAGTGTGACGAGAGCATTTCGCCCTCGTTGCCCACGAATACTCCCAAGCCGCTACGCAGCAATTCGCCACCCTTGAAGACGAGGACGCTTGCCACCGAATTGCGGGCTGCATTGACCGTTTTCGGGGGCTTGGCCGATAGTGTTACGGCTGCGAGCAGCAAAATGAAAAGACCTATTTTTCTCATTTCGCGGGGTTATTCGGTTAGGTGGCGCTGGCGCACGCACTCGTAGAGAACGACAGCGGTTGCCACCGACACGTTAAGTGATTCAATTCGGCCATACTGCGGTATCGATACCCAGTCGTCGCACAGTGCAAGGTGCTCGGCGGGGATACCTGTGTCCTCGGCGCCCATCACAATGCAGACGGGGGCGTTGAAGTCGCTGTGGGTGTAGTTCATCTTGCCGCGTTCGGTAGCGCACACGATGCGCAGTCCGCTGGCCTTCAGATATTTGAGCGTTTCGGTGATGTTCTTCTCGCGGCACACGGGCAGTGTGTGCAAAGCACCTGCCGAGGTCTTCACAGCGTCGGCGTTTACGGTAACGCTGCCGTGCATGGGGATAATCACTGCATCGACACCGGCGCAGTCGCATGTGCGGGCAATCGAACCGAAGTTGCGCACGTCGGTGATGCCGTCGAGCAGTACGAGCAACGGGTTCTTTCCCTCCTCGAAGAGTGTGGGAACCACTGTCTCGACGCTGGCATATTCCACCGCCGATATGAAGGCGATGACGCCCTGGTGGTTCTTGCGTGTGATACGGTTCAGCTTCTCTACGGGTACGCGCTGTACGGGTATTGTGCGTCCTTTAAGGGCTGCGAACAACTCGCGCGAGAGCTCGCTCTGTATGTCGCGCTTGATGAGTATCTTGTCTATCTCCTTACCGGCATCGAGTGCCTCGAGTACGGCGCGGACGCCGAATATCATTTCGTTATTTACCTGCATAGTATTTTGTTTTGTTTATTGTTGCGAAATAAGGTTGCGGGCTGTGTCGAGCGCCGCGTCGGTGAGCTGTTCGCCGCTCATCATCTGGGCTATCTCCCTGATGCGCTCCTCGGCGTCGAGCTGCAATATGTCGGTGCGTGTGCCGGCCGCTCCCTCCTCTTTGTACACTTTGTAGTGACGGTTGCCAAGGGCGGCCACCTGCGGTAGGTGGGTGATGCTTATCACCTGTCGCTCGAAGCGTCCCATCTGCTGCATGAGGCGTCCCATGCGCTCGGCCAAGACGCCCGATATTCCTGTATCAATCTCGTCGAAAATGAGGGTGGGCATGTCGGTGAAACCGGCGATTATCGATTTCAGCGCCAGCATCACGCGCGCCATTTCGCCACCCGATGCAACGTCGGCAAGGGGCTGCATGGGGCTTATGCTGTTGGCCGAGAAGAGGAATGTTACTACGTCGCAGCCCGTGGGGGTGAAGTCGGCGGTAGCCTCTATCGATGCCTCGAAGCGTATCATGGGCATGCCAAGGGTAACCAGTATGGCTGTAATCTTCTCCTGAAGCATCAGCGCGGCTTTTTTTCGTCCCTCGGTGAGTGTGGCCGACAGCTCGGCCAGCTCCTTGCGGTTGCGTTCGAGCTGCTTCTCCATTTCGGTAATGCGGTCGTCGCCGCCGGTTATGTTTTCGAGCTTGGAGCGATATTCGTCTGCTGTTGCTAGCAGTTCGCTTATGTTGCTTACGCGATGTTTCTTGAACAGGTCGTACATAAGCGCCAGGCGGGCATCAACCTGTTCCAAACGGCCGGGCGAGAAGGTGTTGCTCTCCTGTCTGCGGCGCAGTTCGTTGCAGCAATCCTTCAGCTCTATGTAGTTGCTCTCGAGGCGCTCGGCCAGTTGTTCGGCCGGCGGGAAATGTTGCGATATGCGGGCAAGCGATGCAGCTGCTTCGCGCAGCGACTGCAGCATGCTCTTGTTGTCGTTGTCGATGAGCATTGCAGCGTTGTATAGCGCCGATTCAATCTCCTCGGCGTGGGCCAGCTGCTGCGATTCCTGTTCGAGCTGCTCCTGTTCGTCGTCGTGGAAGGCGGCGCCGTCAATCTCGTCCAGTTGGAAGCGCAGCCACTCCTCGTCGTCGCGCATGCTCTGCAGTTGCTCCTTGATGGCGGCCAGCTCCTTGCGTGTGGCCTCGTAGCTTCTGTATAGTGTGCGATAGCTGTCGAGGCGAGCCTGGTCGTCGGCAAGCACATCGAGCACATTCAGTTGGTAGTTCTTGTTGCCGAGCAACAGGTTTTTGTGCTGCGAGTGTATGTCTATCAATCTGTTACCGAGCTCCTTGAGTAGTGCTGCCGATACGGGCGAGTCGTTCACGAAGAAGCGTCCGCGACCGGTGGCCGAAAGCTCGCGGCGCAAAATGCACTCCTGCGGGTCGTACTCGAGCTCGTTCTCCTCGAAGAAGCCTTCGAGCGACAGCGAGGATATATCGAAGCATCCCTCTATGATGCATTTGTCGGCGCCCTCGCGCACGAGCTTTGCATCGGAGCGCTCGCCCATGAGCATTGATATTGCGCCCAATAGCACCGATTTACCGGTTCCTGTCTCGCCGGTAATGACAGAAAAGCCCGAGGTGAAATCGACCTCAAGCCTCTCAATCAGCGCATAGTTCTTTATATGTAGCGATGTAAGCATTTACTGAATATCAAATGGTTGAAATCTTGTCCCACGATGAACTGAGCGAGGGGTTTATGCTCGAAAGTATCTCTACAACGCCCTTGCGTTCCTTGGCGCTGCCCTTGGAGAAAATGTTTATCAGTTCGTCCTGCTTGTACTCGGTGAACAATTTCGGGAAGTAGGAGAGGGGGCTGTCCTGATAGCCGCTGTGCAGGAGCTCGATGCTCTTTGCAATCTCGGCCCTACCCTTGTCGGCGTCGCTGAACATGGTGTCGAAGCCCTTGCGATGGTAGTTGTACATCATCTGTCGCACCGAAATGAGCGCGTTGCTCAAATAGTCGTTGATGATGGTGTAGCGGTTGCGTGTGCTTGTGCCCGACTGCCATCCGGCACCGCCAAGGCTCTGTGCTCCGGTGGCTATGTTCATTGCCTTGTTCAGGAACTGTGTGCCGCCGAGCTCGCCCATGGTGTCGAGGTCTATGCCTATTATCAGGTATGCATAGAAGGCTATTATAGCTGTCAGGTTGTTGTCGAGATTGTCCTCTTTGTACTCCAATCGGTCGTAGGCCATGTACTTGAACTGTATGTCGTTGTCCTGGTATTTGAACACAGGTGTGCTGTACGACGAACCATATATGGGGCGCAACGACTGCACCATCAGTGTGCCGCCGAACGAGCCGTCCTCGGAATAGGACTCCACTACGAACGAGAAATTGCACGAAATGCGCTCGAATTCCTCGTATTCGAATTCGGTCCATTTCGTGTTGTTTATTATTTCGTCGAGCGAGGTTTTCAGCACATCGAATACCTCGGTGTTGGTGCCTTGTATCTTCTCGGTGTTTAGGGTGATGTTGGCCTTCAGCTCCTGTGCCTGAATGGTGCATGGGAGTATTATCAACAACATGAATATGAAGAGTGTAGATAGGCGTGCGACAATGTCGCGTGCTACCTCGCGCTTGCTCTTCAGGGGGTATTTTGTGGCGCCTTCGGCGTCAATCATGGTCACCTTGTTGGTATCAACCGCAAAGCCGGCGCCCTTGTCCTCCAACGAATTGAGCACTATGAAATCGAGGTTTTTCTTGGCAAGCTTCTCGCGTGCATGTGCCTCGGCGTCGTTGGTCTCGAGTGCAAAGCCCACAAGGCGCTGTTCGGGGCGTTTCATGGCTCCGAGCGACGCGGCTATGTCGTGTGTGGGCTTCAGTTCCAGCGTCAGTCCGCTACCCTTTTCGCGTTTTATTTTTTCGTTGGCGCGGGTGTCGGGGGTGAAATCGGCAACGGCGGCACACAGGATGGCTGCATCGGACTGCTCGAATGCGGCGCATGAGGCCTCGTACATTTCGGCTGCCGATTCAACGTCTATACGATGTATTGCGGGGTGGGGCGTCGCAAGCGACACGGGACCCGATACCAGTGTGACATCGGCGCCGCTTAGGGCACACTCCCTTGCTATGGCATATCCCATTTTGCCCGACGAGTAGTTGCCTATGAATCGCACGGGGTCTATTTTTTCGTATGTGGGGCCGGCTGTTATCAATATCTTTTTGCCTGCCAGTGCCGACGATGCGGCAAAATACTCCTCGAGTGCACGGACAATGTTCTCGGGTTCTTCCATGCGTCCCTTGCCCACAAGATGGCTTGCGAGCTCGCCTGCCGCCGGTTCAATTATGTGGTTGCCGTATGCTTTCAGTTGTTCGATGTTGCGTGTGGTCGAGGGGTGGGCATACATATCGAGGTCCATTGCGGGCGCTACAAAAACGGGCGCTTTCATCGACAGGTATGTGGTTATGAGTAGGTTATCGGCTACGCCGTTAGCCATCTTGGCAATGGTCGAGGCTGTTGCCGGAGCTATAATCATGGCGTCGGCCCACAGTCCCAGGTTGACGTGGCTGTGCCACTGTCCGCTGCGCTCGTTGAAGAATTCGCTGAGCACCGCGTTGCCCGATAGGGTCGATAGAGTGAGTGGAGCTATGAATTCCTTGCCGGCCGGTGTCATCACCACCTGCACTTCGGCGCCACCCTTTACCAATAAACGAACAAGTATAGCTGCCTTGTATGCAGCTATACTTCCCGTTATGCCAAGCACTATTTTTTTTCCTTTCAACATAGGGTTCTATACTTTTAATGAACGCATTCTGATCTCGGTGAGCTTCTGTTTGGTGTTCAACGGAAAATCGCCGTTAATCATCCAGCCATAGTAACCGGGGTCGCGTTGCAGCACATCGGTTACGAGCATGCCTTTGTAGCGTCCGAAATTGAATATCTCGCGTCCGGCCTCGTCGTAAACCATGCGTCCTGCGTAATCGACGTTGCGTGTGAACGACGAGTAGGCCGAAAGGAATTCTATGTCGTTCTTCAGTACGTCGGGGTATTTGTCGAGCTGCGCCATCAGTATCTCGTATGTGGCGCGTGTGTCGGCAAGGGCGCTGTGGGCATCCACCAGTTCGCCGCCGCAATAGAATTTATATGCGGCCGATAGGGTGCGCTGCTCGAGCTTGTGGTATATTACCTGTACATCGACTGCCTTGTGGCGGCTCAGGTCGATATCGACGCCTGCACGCAGGAATTCCTCGGCAAGCATGGGTACATCGAAACGATTCGAATTAAAACCGGCGATGTCGCATCCTTCGAAGTCCTTGGCAATGTCGCGTGCCACCTCCTTGAAGGTGGGGCAATCCTTTACATCCTCGTTGGTGATGCCATGCACGTCCGATGCCTCTTTGGGGATGGGCATCCCGGGGTTAATGCGCATGTTGCGCGAGAGCTCGTTGCCGTTGGGCATGACCTTTATGTAGCATATTTCCACTATGCGGTCGGCCGACACGTTTACGCCAGTCGTTTCGAGGTCGAAGAATATGATAGGTTTTTTTAGATTCAGTTTCATTTTATCAATCGGTTAACATCATGGGCATCAACAACATGAGCAGCTCCTGCTGTCCCTCTTGCTCGGCGGGGAACATTACACCTGCGCGTGAGGGGTCGGCAAGCTCGATTATTACCTCGCGTCCGGGGATGTTGTTCAGTATGTCGATGAGGAACGATGCGCTGAAGCCGATGTTCATGGGTGAACCTTCGTAGCTGCATGTGATGCTCTCCTCGGCAAATGTAGAAAAATCGGAATCCTGTGCCGATACAATCATGTTGTTGTCCTGAAGGTGCAGTTTCACCAAGCTCACCTGTGACGAGAAGAGGGCTACACGACGCAATGCTCCAATCATGGCCAAGCGATCTACTGTTATCTTGCGGGGGTTGTTCTGCGGGATAACCGAGTTGTAGTTGGGATAACGGCCTTCGATAAGGCGGCACACGAGCTTGTAGTTCTCGAGCGCGAAGATGGCGAAGCGGTCGTCGAATTCAATAACCACCTCGTTGCCGCTCTCCTTGGCCAAAAGGCTCTTCAAAAGGGTAGCAGGCTTCTTGGGCAGGATGAATGCCGATTTCTCGGCGCCGGTAACCGACAGGTCGCGGCAACGTGCGAGCTTGTGACCGTCCGAAGCAACCATGGTGATGCTCTCGGGGGTGAAATCGAAATATACACCGCACATCACGGGGCGTATCTCGTCGTCGGCAGCTGCAAAGAGCGAGCAAGAGATGCCGCTTGCCAATACGTCGGCAGGAACGGAAATCTTGACTGCGTTTTCGCCCATTACGGGAGCCGAGGGATACTCGTCGGCGTTCATGCCGACCATGCTGTACTTACCGTTCTGGTAGTAGATTACAATTTCGAGCGTCTCTTTGTTTATTTCGAAACGAACGGGCTGCTCCGAAATCTCCTTCAATGAATCGAGAAGGATTTTGGACGACACGGCGAAACGGAAATCCTCGGAGCACTCTACAACGTCGAATGATGTGTTCAGGGTGTTGTCGTTGTCCGATGCTGTCAGACGCAGTGTGTTGCCTTCGAATTCGAAAAGGAAGCAATCGAGCACAGGTATTGTATTCTTGGAGTTAATCACGCGGCTGATAGCCTGCAAATGACTGGTAAGCACTGAGCTTGAAACAATAAAGTTCATATATTTGTTTTTTTAATTTGTTTGCACTGTAATGTGGCAAAGCACGGCTTTGCCGTCACAATTTATTTTTGTGTTACAAAAATAGCAAAAAGCACGAGCAAAACAAAATAAACAGAGCTATTTTTGCATAGCTATGCAATGTAAAAATACCACATAATGAGAATTTGTTTCCAAAAAAAGATGGAATAATGCTTCATATATCGAAGAAATGAATTACTTTCGCATTAAATATCGAAAACACAATTATGGAAATTACAGGAAAAATTATTGCAGTATTGCCCGAGAGAGGCGGTGTATCCAAGACCGGTAACGAATGGAAAATGCAGGAGTATGTATTGGAAACACACGAGCAGTACCCCAGAAAGATGTGCTTCAACGTGTTTGGCGCCGACAAAATAGCTCAGTTCAATATACAGGCCGGTGACGAGATGACCGTGTCGTTCGACATCAACGCACGCGAATATAACGGCCGTTGGTACAACGATATACGCGCATGGCGTGTAGAGCGTGGTGTAGCTCCCGCTGCGGCACCCGAATATGCTCCGGCTATCGATGCACCCAAGGCCAATGCGGTAGATTTCTCGGCACAGAACGAGGCTGACGATCTCCCCTTCTAAAAAACGCAAACGCCGTTCCGCTACGGACGGATGTAAACATAAAAAAGAGTGCCCTGCGGCACTCTTTTTTATGTTTATGGTGGTTGGTTGTTATGAATTCATGCTTGTAAGGAATTCGGCGTTGTCCTTGGTGCGGCTCAGGTGCTCCTTTACGAATTCCATTGCCTCCAGCGAGGTCATGTCCGAAAGGTGCTTGCGCAGTATCCACATTCTGTCGAGCGTCTGCTTGTCGTGCAACAGGTCGTCGCGACGTGTGCTCGATGCTATGATGTTGACTGCGGGGAATATACGCTTGTTGCTCAGTGTGCGGTCGAGCTGAAGCTCCATGTTACCCGTACCCTTAAATTCCTCGAAGATAACCTCGTCCATCTTGGAGCCGGTGTCGATGAGGGCTGTTGCAATGATTGTGAGCGAACCGCCGTTCTCGATGTTACGTGCTGCTCCGAAGAAGCGCTTGGGCTTGTGCAGGGCGTTGGCATCGACACCACCCGAAAGCACCTTGCCCGATGCGGGCGAAACAGTGTTGTAGGCGCGTGCAAGGCGTGTTATCGAGTCGAGGAAGATTACTACATCGTGTCCACACTCGACCATTCTCTTTGCTCTTTCGAGCACAATGCCGGCGATCTTTACGTGGCGCTCGGCGGGCTCGTCGAAGGTCGATGCAATGACCTCGGCGTTTACGCTGCGTGCCATGTCGGTAACCTCCTCGGGGCGCTCGTCTATGAGCAACATAATCATATACACCTCGGGGTGGTTGGCTGCAATGGCGTTGGCTATATCCTTGAGTAGTATGGTTTTACCGGTCTTGGGCTGTGCCACGATGAGGCCGCGCTGTCCCTTGCCGATGGGCGAGAACAGATCCACTACACGTGCCGACAGGTTGTCGTAGCTGCCGTTGCATAATGTGAATTTCTCTTCGGGGAAAAGCGGTGTCAGGTTGTCGAACGATACGCGGTCGCGCACCTGTTCGGGCGACAGGCCGTTTATTCTGTTAACCTTTACAAGGGGGAAGTATTTTTCGCCGTAGTTGGCAGGGCGTATGGTGCCCTCGACTACGTCGCCGGTCTTCAGGCCATATTGTCTTATCTGATATTGCGATACATATACATCGTCGGGCGATGCAAGGTAGTTGTAGTCCGATGAACGCAGGAAACCGTATCCGTCGGGCATTGTTTCGAGCACGCCCTCAATCTTCAGGATGTCGGCAAATTCGTATGTCATCTGTCGGGGATCCTGTTTGCGGTCGCCGGCCTGTACGCTGTTGTCGGCTGCGGCCTCTTTCTTCTCGTGCTTCTGGTGGCCGTTCTTTTCGTTGCGCTGCTGGTTCTGCTCCTTCTCCTTCTTGGCAAATTTGCCGACGAGCTCTGCGGGGATTTCCTCTTTGTTATCGACGGGGAGCTCCTCTATGGGGATGAATACATCCTCGGTGGCCTCTGCTACTGCGGGTTCGGTGCTTTCGATGGGTGCAACCTCCTCGGCAACGGGCTGTTCGGCCTTGTTCTTGGGCTTGCGGCCACGCTTTTTGCCGGCGGGTTTCTCGGCCTGCTGCTCGGTGGCCTCTGCCACTGCGGGTTCGGTGCTTTCGATGGGGGCAATCTCCTCGGTTACAGGCTGTTCGGTCTTGTTCTTGGGCTTGCGGCCGCGTTTTTTGCCAGCGGGTTTTTCGGCCTGCTGCTCGGCGGTTTCGGCTACCATGGGGGTTGCTTCGGGAGCGTCGTTTTTCTTTTCGGGCACTTCGATTGCAACGGGATTGATTTCCTTTATTTCGAATTTTATATCTTCCCAGTTATCCTGGTTTTCTTTGGGCTGGTTGTTCTTTGCTTCCGATTTGTCGAGCTTCATGGCCTTGTCGCCAGTGGCTGTATATACTTTGCTGCCGCCTTCGGCGCTTATGCGGGTGCGACGGTGGTTGCGGCGGTTCATGCGATTTTCCTCTTTTACCACAGCGGGAGCGCCCGATTGGCTGTTACGGAGAGCCTGTTCGTCAAGGATGCGGTAGATAAGGTTGTTTTTGTCCAATGCTTTGGCGTTTGACACACCAAGATCATGCGCAATGGACTGCAATTCTGTCAATTCCTTGCTTCTCAGTTGTTCTATATAATACATAAATGTTAATACACTGAACGGAGTAAGCCCTTTGGGGACTTATGTTCATTGATGAATAATTAGAAATTGATTTTGGAAATTATTGTGAAAAAACGGGGCAACGCCCTCTGTTGTTTTATTTTCGGTGCAAAAATATGTATTTTGTTTTAATTATGCTCCATGTTTTACCATTTTTTTACATACTAAGCGTATAAAAACACGAAATGACGGCGCCGTTGTAAGCAGTAAACAACAGCACCGTCATTATGTTCGTTAGGGGTACGAATTTTTTATTTCATCAGCTCGTCTATTTTGTCGGCGAGGTCCTTGCCTGTCAATCCGCGCGAAACGATGAGGCCATCCTTGTCTATTATCAGGACGGTGGGGATGAACTCCACGCCGTAGGCCTGTCCCACCTCGCGGCTGCCGCCATCGGGGTTGCACAGCTGTGTCCATGTCATGCCCAGCTCGGCTACGCTCTTTTTCCATGCTTCGGCGTCGGTGTCGAGCGAGAGGCTTACAACGGCGAGCCCTTTCTTTCCATGTTTTTCGTAAATGGCCTTCATTGTGGGCATCTCCTTGCGACAGGGACCACACCAACTTGCCCAGAAATCGAGGATGGTATATTTGTTGTTATCCACGATGTCCGAGAAGAGTGTCTTGTTACCGTTTATGTCGTTGAGCTCGAAGTTGATATATGCTCCGCCCTCGGATGTGCGCATTGCGCCGTCCTTGGTTATCATGTCCTGTTTGAACTGCTCGCAGAAGCGCTTGAAGCGTTTGTCGCGATAGATTTCGGGCACCGAATCCACGATGTTGTAGATGGCTTCGGGGTCGCACATCTGTCCCGATGTAGATATAAGGAACGAACCTATGGGGTTCTCTATGTTCTTTCTGATGTGGGTGATTATCGTTTCGGATAATCTCTTCACAATGTTGTCGGTCTCGGCCTGCAGGCTGTCGCGCTTCTCGGGTGTGGCATATTCGGGAGTGCGTGCCGCACGGTAAATCGCCTCGGCGCTGCTGGTAACGGCGTCGAATTCGTTTTTGTAGGCCTGTATGGCGTTGTTGAGCTCGGTGCCCGATACGATTGCACCGTTCTCTATCTTCACTCTGATGTTGCCGTTCTCGAGCACCATGGGCACGATGTCGTCGCCACCGCTGTTGAGCGTATAGAAAAGGAAACGCACGGCAGGTATTTCCTGTGCGCCCACCATTTCGAAGCGTCCGTTCTCCACATCTGCGGAGTCTATGTAGTTGATGCTCTCGTGAGTGAGTTCGGCCAGATATACTTTGCTTCCTTCGGGGGCATTTGCATATTCACCGCTTATTTTGTAGCTATCGGCAGGTGCGCAAGCAAAAAACAGCGGCATTGCAAGGAGGGTAAAAAATATTTTCTTCATTGCTTTTATAGTGTTTTATTTATGTTGTCTATGTAATCGAGCATTTCGGTGCGGCCCACTGAGTGCTCCGACGAGGTAATCAGCATGGGGGGTAGTTCTTCCCACTGCTCCAGCAGTGTGGCTTTGTAGGCCTCTATATTGCTGTGGAGCTGCGAACGTGTGAGCTTATCGGCCTTGGTGAAGACGATGGCGAAGGGCACTCCGTTCTCGCCCAGCCACTCAATGAATTCGAGGTCTATTTTCTGTGCCGGGTGGCGCGAATCTATAAGCAGGAAGAGCATGGTCATCTGCTCGCGTCCCAGTATGTAGCCCGAGATTATGTCGGTGAGCTTCTCCTGCTGCGATTTGCTGCGCTTGGCATATCCATATCCGGGAAGATCGACAAGGTACCATGAGTCGTTTACCAAAAAATGGTTTATCAACAGTGTCTTACCAGGGGTTGATGATGTCATCGCCAGTTTGTTCTGTCGGGTGAGCATGTTGATGAGGCTCGACTTGCCCACGTTGGAGCGACCGATGAAGGCATATTCGGGCTTGCCGTCCTGCGGGCATTTGCGTACATCGGTGTTGCTTATTACAAAGCGTGCTGATTTTATTTCCATATAAATTTTCTTTGGGCGAAAGGCGCTGTCTGCGATGGGTTTATGCATGTGCATGCGGCACTCTTTCGCAACGTAGTTGCAAATATACGCTTTTATTTCTTTTCGTACAACATGGCAATTTGGGCATTTCCCCTATTTCCATTATCTTTGCATGAAAATGCAATAAGATAGCAAGATGAGTCAGGAGTATCCGTCGGCGCTGTTCGAGAGGGCGGTAGCGGAATTTTCGAAGCTGCCCGGCATTGGACGCAAAACTGCAACACGCCTTGTGTTGCACCTTCTTAGACAACCCGAGAGCGAGGTCGAAAGCTTCGCCGGCGCCATTGTGCGCCTTAAAAAAGAGGTGAAATATTGCCGTCATTGCCACGGAATTTCCGATACCGAGGTGTGCCCCATCTGCGCAAGCCCGGTGCGCGACCACTCTGTGATATGCGTGGTGGAGAATATTCAGGATATAATGGCGGTAGAGAATACCATGCAGTTCAAGGGTGTCTATCACGTGCTTGGCGGTGTCATTTCGCCCATGGACGGCGTTTCGCCCGGCGATCTGCAGATAGCGAGCCTTGTAGAGCGTGTGGCGCAGGGCGATGTAAAAGAGGTGATCCTTGCCTTGAGCCCCACCATGGAGGGCGATACCACCAATTTCTACATTTTCCGCAAATTGGCAGATTACGACGTGAAGCTATCGGTCATTGCGCGCGGAATATCTGTGGGCGATGAGCTGGAATATACCGACGAGGTCACCTTGGGACGCTCCATCGTGAACCGTACCCCCTTTACAGGAAAATCATTTTAATAGACAACATACAGAACAGACTATGACACGACAGCAGAAACTATTTTGGGCGTTGCTTTTGGTGGCAGCGGTTACCGTAGCTCTTTTCGAGGTGGGCGTGATGCCTAAGGGCGGATTTGCGCAGTATGGCACAGGACGATATTTGCTCGATGTGCTTGCCATTTTCCTGACCATAGGCCTCATTCCGCTTGCGCTCAAGAAATATAGCAGTGCCATGGCCCGTGCTGTGGATGCCGACGATGACACATTGTTGTGCACCTATCGCCGCGAGTGCGAGGTGCGTATTGCATTGCTTTTTGTCGTGATAATGATAAATGCAGGTCTTTTCTATGCCGCCGACAACGAGGGTGCTCTCTATTGTGCGCTTGTCGGTCTGTTGGCATATGTATATAGCTTCCCCAAGAACCGCAGCGCCGAACAGCTAAGAGAGAATAGATGAAACTATCGGTTGTCATAGTAAACTACAATGTAAAGTACTACTTGGAGCAGTGCTTGCGGGCTCTGTTGCGTGCAACCGAGGGCATCGAGTGCGAGGTGCTTGTCGTTGATAACGCCTCGGAAGATGGCTCCATGGAGTATTTGAAGCCCCGCTTCCCCCATGTCGTGTGGATTGAGTGCAAAGAGAACGGCGGCTTCTCGCATGGCAATAATATAGGCTTCGCGCGTGCACGCGGCGAATATATATTGATGCTCAACCCCGACACTATTGTCACCAAAGAGGCGATAGAGGGGTGCGTGAGGTTTATGGACGAGCATCCCGAGGTGGGCGTTTCGGGCGTGAAGATGATAAACAAGGACGGTACATTTGCCATGGAGTCGCGTCGCGGCATTGTGAAGCCGTGGGTGGCCTTCTGCAAGGCTACGGGACTGTGTCGCCGCTATCCTCACAGCCGTTTGTTCGGCCACTACTACATGAGCTATCTCGATGTGAACGAGGCTAATCCCATTGAAATGGTTTCCGGAGCCTTCATGTTCTTGCGCCACGACACGCTGAAGCGTGTGGGAACGCTCGACGAGGAGTTCTTCATGTATTGGGAGGACAGCGACCTGTCGTACCGCATACTGAAATCGGGCGAGAAGAACTATTATCTGCCCTATACCATATTCCACTACAAGGGTGAGAGCTCCATCAAGAGCAAGCTGCGCTATCGCTATTGGCTGTACTCGTCGTTGCAGACATTTTTCAAAAAACATTTTCCTCTATATAATATCCTCTTCTATCTGCCCATAAAACTGGCTGTGGCGGTGCTTAAATTCCGCATCCATCATGCCTATCCCATGGTGTATGGCAAGAACTGGGAGCAGTACAACGAGCCGCCCAAGCGCTTCTTGGTGATTGCGGGCGAGCAGGCATGTGAACAGATAAAAAACATCTGTCGCAAGAATAATCTTGGCGAAAATCACAGCTACGTTGTGGCTACCGAGGCAGACGCGCCGCAGGGGCACTTGGCGGTGCAGGATATAAAGGGCTTCACGCACGTTCTCTACGATGCCGAGGCCTATAGCTACGATACTATCCTGTCGTTGCTTCAACAGACACCCGGCAACACTCTGCGTCTGGCAACCTACTCTGCCGAAACGGGCAATCTGATAACCGAGGATGCTATATACAATTAAATAGACTGCGATGACGAAAAAATGGCTTGAAAACGACAAGGTAAAGCTCCGTGCCCCCGAACCCGAAGATCTCGAACTGCTCTACAATATGGAGAACGACACCACGCTGTGGAGCGTGGGCGATACCATGCTGCCCTATTCGCGCCACACACTGCGCGCCTACATAGAGCAGACACGCAACGATCTCTACGCCGAGCAGCAGGCGCGCTTCATCATTGAACTGCCGAGTGGTGAAACAGCGGGTGTAATCGACCTTGCCGATTATTCGCCCCACAACGGTCGTGCCGAGGTGTGCATAGGTTTACTTGGTAAATATCGTGGCAAGGGGGTGGCTTACGAGGCGCTGATGCTGCTAAAAGAGTACGCTTTTTGCTATCTGAACATGCATCAGCTGTATGCTTTTATCCCCTCGGAGCACGTTGCGAGCAAAAAATTATTCGAAAAAGCAGATTTTTTGCATACATCGACCTTGAAAGAGTGGAAGCGCGACGGACGAAATTTTATCGATATAGAGCTATTTCAAGTGCTAAATAGTTATAATTCTTAGTGGAAAAATGCGCTTCTCGAAGATTTTTCAAAAAAAATCGCAGAAAAATGAAAAAAAAGTCGCAAAACATTTGCAGGTTCGAAAAAAGTGCGTAACTTTGCACTCGCTTTGAGACACGAAGCACACACATACAAACAACATGGTGCGTTAGTTCAGTTGGTTAGAATACATGCCTGTCACGCATGGGGTCACGGGTTCGAGTCCCGTACGCACCGCAAAAGAGTTCCAAGAAATTGGAGCTCTTTTTGTTTATTGGAATTTCTCGAAAATTTGCGAAATTAGCGTTATGTAAAATAAAATCCGATGGCATCGCTTGCGCGGGCCATCGGATTTATTGTATAGGCAATATCAACGGTTACTTATTGAGGATTTTCTTTCCGTTTCTTATGACAATGCCTTTGGTGTCGTCTTTCACTCTTACGCCGTCCATGTTGTATGTGGCGTTATCCGTTGTTTCTGCGGATGTATCGGCCACTTTGGACAGGCTGGTTGTGGCGGTTGCTATTTTGTATAGTCCATATTTCGATAGCTGGTAGTCGTAGGCCGAAACGTAGTAGTTGCCATTTATTGCCACGACGGTTCCAAGTGATGTGATGCCTGGCAATATTTTCTTTATCTCCCCGTCCAGCGATACAATCTCTATGCCTGTATTTTTCACGCCACCATAGACCTTGGTTCGGATGAGCGTTACTACCACTCCGCCCAGTTCGTCATCATAGTCGCTTGTGTAATTGTCGCACTCTTCGCCGGCGAAGCTCATGTGTATATTGGTGATGCCATTCGATTTGTCGTCGGCTGCGCAGTATGTCAATGGCATGATGTCGTAATGGTAACGGGCGAATTCGAAATCGTCGTCGTCGTTGAAAAGGGTTTGCGACAGATACATGGCTCTTGAATGGTAATTATTGTCGTCCTCATATACCTCGGGGCCCTGAATCCACATGTTCTTTTCGCTTTTGTTCTCGATAACATCGCTCGTTACTGTCCATTCGTCGAGAAAATATCCCTCGTTCTTATATTCGTCTTTAATGAAGTATTTTCTTTTGCTTGTGATGGTTCTTGTGGCGTAGTTCAGGATTTGTGCATCTATCTCGGCCTGTTTGACGATTTTTACTTCGTCGTCAAAGACGGTGAACCATGTTTTATGTGCGCTCCAATCCTCTTTGCAGCTGTACATGAACGCTGTGCCCTTGGAGGTGAGCTTGGCGGGGATGAAATAGAGGTCGCCACCGTCGTAAGTGGCAACGGCCTCCAATTGGGCGTATGCATTTGTAGATAATGCGAGTAGCAGGGCGAATACTATTTTCTTCATAATATGTAATTTGTTAGAGTGCAAATATAACGATTTGTTTCAAAGCGCTCCAATATGGGCCTGTAAATGTGTCTAAGCGCAAAAAGCGTTTGTGTGTAGATTACTTCGCTCTTTGCGCCGGGCTGGCTGTGAATAGGTGTGCGTGGGGGTATATAAAAAATAAAAACAGCTACCTTTGGGGTAACTGCTTCGGAGGTGCCTGGCAGATTCGAACTGCCGTGGACGGTTTTGCAGACCGCTACCTAGCCTCTCGGTCAAGGCACCATATATATTGATGGCCTCTCGGCTCAATTGCGGTGCAAAGGTACTACTATTTTTCTTAATTACAAGCGATAACGGCATTTTTTTTGAGCAAAGCGTCACTTTTCTGTTGTTGTGGGCGGTTTCGCGGTACTTTTCCCGTGGATGTATTCCTGTTTGTGCTTATGTGCATACAGATAGGCTGCTATTTCTGTGGTTCCATATGTATGCCGATATGGGTTTCCTGTCCAAATTCCTTTTTTAGCGATGCCTCTATCTTTTTTGTAATGTCGTGGGCTTCTTTAAGTGGCATTGAGCCATTCATGCGTATGTGAACCTCTATCGCTATATGATTGCCGATGTGTCGTGTGCGAAGGTGGTGGGGTGAGCTTACCCCGGGGTGTGAAAGAATAATCGATAATATCTTCTCCTCTGTTTCTTTGGGTAGTGATTTTTCCAATAGCTCGTCTATGCATGGTTTTATCAGTGTCACAGATACCTTTATGATAAACAGGCTCACGATAAAAGCGGCAATGGGATCAAGAACTCGCCATTCGGTGCCTAAAAATATGGCACCGCCGATGCCTATCAGCGTGCCTATTGATGAGAATGCATCGCTGCGGTGGTGCCAAGCATTGGCTATTAGGGCTTTTGAACTAAGCTTTCCCCCTTTTGATATTGTGTATTGGTATAAAATCTCTTTTGATACGATTGAAACAAATGCTGCCACCAATGCCGATGTACCAGGCTTTTCAAGTACTTTGCCTCGGATGACATCGGCTATGCTGCTTGCCGAATCGGCGAGTATTCCAATGCCTACGAACAGCAGGATTACTCCTATGATTGCGGTTGCAAGCGTTTCGTATTTACCGTGTCCGTAATCGTGTCCCTCGTCCTGTGGCTTACTCGATATGCGAATGAATAGGATGACAATGATATCTGTAATAAAATCGGACAGCGAGTGTACGGCATCGGCTATCATTGCAGAGCTGTGCCCAACAATACCTGTTACGAATTTGAATACCAGCAGCATGAAATTAACTACGCTGCCGGTCCAAGTGACACGGAAGATTTCCTTTTCGCGTTTAGCGCCTGGTTCCATTTTTTTCGATTGCTGTTTAGTGTTGCTGTTTGCGAAAATACGAATAAGGTTTAATAGGTAAAAGGTTTTTTCGTTTTTATTTCTATGTGCGGAATAAAAGCAGCGCATACAAGTGGTGTTTATTCCGCTGTATGCGCCGCTGATATTTTGTTTATGTGTGTGGCTGTTAGAGCTTGGCCTTTACCACAACCATCATTCCCGCTGCAAATTTGTCGTTGTCCTCGGGACTTAGTCCGGTGAAATCTATTCTTACGGGGATGCGCTGCTGTATCTTCACGAAATTGCCGGCCGAATTGTCGGTGGGTACGAGCGAGTATTTTGAGCCTGTAGCCGAAGCTATTGCTGTTACCTTTCCGTTGAATTCGCGGCCTTTAATGGCATCGACGGTTATCACCACATCCTGGCCCATGTATATGTTCTCAATCTGTGTCTCCTTGTAGTTGGCAATAACCCATTTCTGTGTATTGGGCATTATGTAGGTGATGCTCTGTCCTGCCGAGATGTACTGGCCCTCTTCCAATGCACGGCGGCCCAGTTTGCCGTCGCAGGGGGCGAGTACCACGGTGTATGAGAGGTTTAGGCGTGCCATTTCGAGGGCTGCTTCGGCGCGCTGTATGGCGGCAGCGATGCTCTCCTTGCGGTTGGCTACCTCGTTTACGCCCGAGAAGGCTGCGTTCTGCTGTCGTTTAACCGATTCGAGCTTTTTCTCCAATGCCTTGTACTCGGTTTCTATGTGCTCGAGCTGTATGGGGGTAGCCGCCTTGCGCTCCACTAGGTTGCGGTAGCGCTCTCTGTCCTTGGCGAGCTTGGCCATGCGTATCTCTATTTCGGAAATGCTCGATTCGAATACCTGTGCCGAGGTCTGTGTGCGGTCGAGGGTTGCGTCGATGACGGTTGCACCCGTCTTGGCGTCCTTCAGGGCTGCTTCGGCCTCCATTACGCGTATCTTGTGCTCGCGGTCGTCGAGGACAAGAAGGGTATCGCCCTTGCGCACGCTCTGGTGCTCGGTGAAGTATATCTTTTTAATATATCCCGAAGCGCGCAGGTTAACGGGCGAAATGTACTGCTCAATCTGTGCGTCGTTACTTGTTTCGTTGCTCTTGTAGCCTATGAACATGCATACAATCTCCACCAATCCCCATAGGAGGATGGCAATACCTGCCGTTGATGCTATTATGCGTGAAAAGCGGAGCTTCTTCATGCCTTTCACCTTCTTTTCGTTGCTGTTTGCTTTTTCCATATTTCAGTGTGTTCTATTTTGCTGTTACTATTCTGCCGACGGTATCAGTTGTCCTGCGCGGCCGGTGAGTTTTATCAGTTTCAGATTGGCAAGGCGGTAGTTCAGATAGGCGCTCAGGTAGCTGTTCTGTGCCTCGCTCATGCGCATTTCGTCCTGCAGCACCTCGGTCATCGAGGCGATGCCTTCGCGATAGCGTTCGCCCGTTACACCGCATACCTCCTCGGCAAGGCGGCAGTTCTCTTTCTGTCGTTCGAAATTGCGACGGTGGTTCATCAGGTCGTTCGTGGCGTTCATGTACTCTGTTTCGAGCTGCTTCTGTGTATTCTCCTGTGCCAGGCGGCTGTTGGTGATGTCGATGTCGGCCTTGCGCAGTTTGTATTTCTTGTCGAAGCCGTCGAATATGGGCACGCGCAACGACAATCCCAATCCGTAGGAACGGAACCAATGGTTCGAGGGGCCCGAGTGGAACCAGTTGCTCAGTTCGTCGGTGAAGGCTGTGTACATCCAGTTTCCGGTGAGTGTGAGCGAGGGCATGTATCCGCTGCTGACGATGCTGCGGCGCTGCTGTGCTATGCTGTTCTGTCCGGCGAGCATCTGCAGTTCGAACAGCTCGGGCGAGAGGCCTGTGAGTGCTACCTCCTCGAAGCTGTTTGCGTCGCTCGGGGCAAGGGTAATCTCCGCAGTGGCGGGGTAGTCTATTATATATTTCAGGCTGTTGAGCTGCTGTTCGAGCATCGACATTGCGTTGTTGTACTGCACGCGCAGATTCTGCAGATTTATATCCACACGCTTCACGTCTATGTCGAGCACCATCTGATTGTCGTAGAAGGCCTCTGTAATCGATTTGAGCTCCTCCAGACGGGTTATATTGGATTTCACTATGGCAATCTGCTCTATGGTTGTCTGCCCGATGTAGTACATGCGTGCAATCTGCAAGGCAAGATCCTCGCGTGCCTTCTCGTATGACAGATTATTTATGTTATCGACCAGCTTGGTTATCTCCATGGTCGCATATATAGTCTGGTTGAAGAGGGGCATGCTCAGTTGCAGGCCTGCCGAGGCATTGTATTGCAGTGTGTGTGTCACGTTGTAGGGCACGCCATAGGACGAGCCGTCGGTCACCGACACGGGTGGATCGAAATTGTCGTTGAAATTGGCAAATGCATTCAATTTGGGAAGCAGCATGGCGCGGTTTTCCGAAATTGTGTATTTGCTTTTCTGTAATTCGCCGCGTTTGCTCTTGAGCGAAAGGTTGTTTTCCATAGCAATGCTTATGCATCGTTCGAGCGTGAGCAGCTCCTGTGCGCCGATGGCGCTGTGCATAAACAACAGCGTTAATACCGTTAATAGTAGTCGTTGCATCTGTTTCTTTTTTGCGATGTCTGTTCTTAATTATGTTTATCTGATTATCAATATTTTTGTGGCTGCGCCTTCGTTGCCGTTCTCGTCGTATGCGAGCACATAATAGACGCCGGCGCCCACTCGCTTGCCGCGCATGTTGCAGCCGTCCCATGTAATCTGACCGCCCGTGGAGGTTGTTTCGTACATGAGTGCTCCAGCGGCGTCGGTTATCTTCACATTGCAATCCTTGGTGAAGCCTGTTACCGAAATGGTGCCTGTGTAGTCCTCGCGCACGGGGTTGGGATAGGCGTGTATGCTGTTCTCGTTCAGTGTGGCCGATGGCGCTGTTGCGTCGGCCATGTAGCTCACAAGGCCGTTTTCGGTGCCTATGAACAGCTCGCCTGTGGTGCCGTCGATGGCAAGGCTCACTACGCTGTTCGATGGCAGGGGCGAATTGTCGGTGGTGAAGTGGTGTATGGTTTCAAGGCCGTCGGCGCTCACCAGATAGAGGCCGTTGTCCTTGGTGCCTATCCATTTGCGGTTGGCGCCATCGACGCATATTGTCTGTATATAGACGCTGTTCAGCAGGTAGTCGGCAAGGCCTGTGCCGTCGTTGCGGGGCACCTTTATCTGTGTGAAGGCCACATTGTCGTCGAAGAACTTTTTGGGGTTCTGAAGCACGAAAAGACCTTTGTCCGTACCTATCCACATCTGTCCGTTGTGGTCTTCGGCCAAGGCGCACAGTTGGTTTATCTCGTAGCTCACGCCATCCTGGTTTTTGAAGTGCGATGCCACAAACATTGTCTCGTCGTCGCTTGTGTCGAGCGGAGTGCCGTTCAGCTTGGCGCAGAAGAGGCCTGCATCCTGCTGCAGCGATGTCACCCACAGCCATCCACGCTTGTCGAAGAGTATCTCCGCCATTGTGGGCATATAGGTTATAGCGTCGTAGCGGAGCGTTTGCCATGTGCCATCGTTTTTCAGCACCTTAATGCACTGTCTGAATTTGTCGGGGGCGGATTCGAAGTGTTCGGGGTTGTTCATCCACAGATTGCCCTGAGCGTCATATTTGATGCGAGCCACACGAACATATCTCTCCCTGTAGCTTTTGCCGGGCAACAACACACTTTCCAGTTCTGAATTTTCGTGGTTGTAGTGCTTTACAAATTCGCCGTTGCGGAATTCGTATAGTCCATATCCGAACGAGCTTGCGAAGTAGTGTCCCTCCTCTGCGGGGTCCTCTGCAAGCGAGGTTATATTATGATATAAGAGCCCGGTGGCGGCCTTCACTTCATCTTCCTGGAAATTGAGCCACTCGTCGCCATCATAGACCATTGCTGTGCCGTCGTAGAAGGTAGTGCCGCGCCAGTTGATGTTACCACCTGCTACAAGCAGCTTGCCGTTGGATGTGAAATCCATGTATTCGCAATAGTTTCTGTTGGGGCTGGCGGGCTGTATGCCGCTCATGCGTTCGTTCATTTTGCCATCCTTGGGGGTGAGCAGCGAAATGCCCGATGCGCCGTTGCAGCTCCAATAATCTGCGCCGTCCTCGCACATGTAGAGCGACTTGCCGTCGAGTGCGAAAGATGTGTACTCCTCTGCCGAATCGTAGGCATACAGCTTAGTGGCGTTGCCTACGAGCATCTTCTCGCCGATGTTCTGGTACGAGAAGGGTACTCCGTTCTCGTTATTCAAGAGCTTTACGAGGCGACCGTCGGCATCCATACTGTAGAAGCCGAATTTGGGCAGTATGCAATAGAGCTTGCCGTCGAAGCAGTCGAGTGCGCTGATGTGGTAGGGCTCGTTGAATAGCTGTTTCCAGTTCTTTTTGTCGAGCAGGTTGTCGGCCACCTTGCCACGGTAGAGGCCCTTGTCGGTGCATGCATACAGGTAATCGCTGTACTGAAGCACGGCAAGCACATTTTGGTTGAGTGTGTATGTGTTGCTGAGTTCGGCGCGTTTCAAATTGAGCTGCACAATGCCGAAATTGGTCGATATGTATGCGATGGAATCGGCTATTTGCAGGTTGTTTATCTGCTTGTCGGTCATCATCTTGTTTTTGAAGTCGGGGATATTGTACACCGACTCGTCGTCGTAGAGGAAATCGATGTTGGCATTCTCGTAAACCACTACGAGAGCGTCGATGGCCTTGCTGTACTCTATGCAGGAAATCTTTACATCGCTCAATGTGTTTATATGGTCGTAAACGCGAAGCTCGTTATCCTCTTTGTCGTAGGAATAGAGAGCTCCTGCGCTCAGTACATACACCTTGTCGCCCACAACGCGGCAGTTTGTCGCATGGCGGTACGAACTGTAAGCGCGCCAGTCGCCAATTGCGGCATGCAATGTGGCGAAAAGCGTCGTCAGGGCAATGAGCGATATAATGAATCCTTTTTTCATAGTGTCTGTAGATATTCGTTAAGTGCGGCTGCGGCACGTGCGCGATGGCTCATGGAGTTCTTCTGCTCGGCCGGCATTTGTGCAAAGCTCTCGGCAAAGCCTTCGGGGACGAATATGGGGTCGTATCCGAAGCCGGCTGTGCCCATGCGCTGCTCGGCAATGGCGCCACGCACCACGCCGTCGAAGAGCTTCTCCTCGCCATTTATTATTAACGCGATAACCGTGCGAAATTGTGCATTGCGGTCGGTTTTTCCTGTTAAATTGTCCAACAGCTTGCGCATGTTGGCCTCGGAATCGTTGCTCTCGCCCGCATATCGCGCCGAATATACACCCGGCTCGCCACCAAGCGCGTCAACCTCCAGGCCGGTGTCGTCGGCAAAGCACGAACAGCCATATTTGCTGTATATGTGTCGTGCCTTTATCAGGGCGTTGCCCTCGAGCGTGTCGGCTGTTTCGGGAATATCGTCGTGGCAGTCGATGTCGGCAAGCGAAAGCAGCTCCACCTTGTCGCCAAGGATGGCGCGCATTTCGTCGAGCTTGTGCTTGTTGTTAGTAGCAAAAACCAGTTTCATCTATTTTACCTTTATCTTGTCGAAACCGTATCCGAAGACACCCGATACGCGTGCCTGTGAAACGAATGCATTGGGGTCAATTTCTTTCACTATTCTCAGTATCTCTGCCGCCTCGCGACCACCGCGAACCATGGTAACAATTACCTTTGTGTCCTCTTTGCTGTAATAGCCCATGCCGTCGAGCAGTGTGACGCCACGACGCAATTCGGTGGTAATGTAGCTCGAAATTTCATCGTACTTCTTCGAGAATATCATGAACTGTGTGGTGCGGCGGTTGCTGTTCACCACAAAATCGATCATGGTTGACGAGATAAGAAGTGTTATCAGACCGTAGAACACCTTCGACAGGTCGCAACCATCGATGATGAAGTAGCTGCTGATGACGATAGCGATGTCGATATAGACGATGATGCGTCCGAGGCTGATGTCGCGATACTTGTTCACTACGGCTGCGATGATGTCGGTACCACCCGAACTGCCGTTGTTTACAAAGCAGAGGCCTATTCCGAGTCCACAGAAGGCAGCACCGATGATACAGGCTTCGAATGTGGCGTTGGGACCCAGCACCGACAAGGCGTTGAAGTCGTATTTTGCAAGTATTTCCTTCATGAAACCAAGGAAGAAGGTAACTACGAAGACCGCATAAATGGTCTTTATGCAGAATTTCATACCAAGCTCCTTAATGGCCACTATCAACAGTATGGCGTTGATAATGAGGAATGAGTACTGGATGGGGAAACCGGTTGAATACTGTATGATAGCACCGATACCTGCAACGCCTCCCGAAACAAGTTCGAAGGGCAACAGGAAGAATGCCCAACCCAATGAATAGACTACAAGGGCGAGGGTGATGGCTACGTAGTCTTTAAGCTCAACCCACAGACTCTTTTTAGGAATTTTAAAACCTGCCATGATGAAATTTATTTAACGGTTTCTAAAATAGCCGGTGCGCACAGGGCGCACCGGTTCTGTTTTTTATTATCCTATAACGATGTTTACAATCTTCTTGGGAACAACGATTACCTTCTTGATAGATTTGCCGTCGATGTACTTCTGCGACTGCTCGTTGGCAATGACTGCTGCTTCGATTTCCTCGCGTGAAGCTTCTGTTGCAAAATCCATTGTGAAGCGTGCCTTTCCGTTGAAAGAGATGGTGTACTTGATGCTGTCCTCTTTCAGATACTCCTCGTTGTATGCAGGCCACTCGGCGTCGCACACGGTGGTGTTGTGGCCAAGAGCCGCCCACAGCTCCTCGCACATGTGGGGCGCGAAGGGCGAGAGCACAATTGCAAACAGCTCCATCACCTGGCGCTTGTTGCACTTGAGTGCTGTCAGCTCGTTTGCACATATCATGAAGGCGCTCACTGCGGTGTTGTACGAGAAGTTGGGGATGTCCTCCGATACCTTCTTTATGAGCTTGTGGATAGATTTCAGCTCATCGCGCGAGGGTGCCTCGTCGCTCAGGGCAAGGTTGTCCTCCTTATCGAAGAAGATGTTCCATATCTTTCTCAGGAAGCGGTGGCAACCGTCAATGCCGTTGGTGTCCCAGGGCTTAGACTGCTCGAGGGGGCCGAGGAACATTTCGTACAAGCGCAATGTGTCGGCACCGAAGTTCTCGACAATGGTGTCGGGGTTCACCACGTTGTACATAGATTTACTCATCTTCTCTACAGCCCAACCGCAGATGTATTTGCCATCCTCGAGGATGAATTCTGCGTTCTCGTATTCGGGACGCCATGCGCGGAATGCCTCGATGTCGAGCTCGTCGTTCTTCACGATGTTTACATCCACGTGCAAGGGGGTTACGTCGTATTCTTTTGTAAGGCCGAGCGATACGAATGTGTTTGTATCCTTTATGCGGTAAACGAAATTGCTTCGTCCCTGTATCATACCCTGGTTCACCAGTTTCTTGAAGGGCTCCTCCACTGCGCTGTAGCCAAGGTCGAAAAGGAACTTGTTCCAGAAGCGCGAGTAGATGAGGTGACCTGTAGCGTGCTCTGTACCTCCTACGTAGAGGTCAACGTTCTGCCAATATTTATCGGCCTCTTCCGATACGAGCGCTGTGCCGTTCTTGGGGTCCATGTAGCGCAGATAGTATGCGCTTGAACCGGCGAAGCCGGGCATGGTGTTGAGCTCCAAGGGGAAGATGGTCTTTTCGTCGATGAGGGCTTTATCTACCACGCAGTTGTTTGCTGTGTCCCATGCCCACATTTTGGCGTGACCCAAGGGAGGCTCGCCGCTCTCGGTGGGAAGGAATTTCTCGACCTCGGGAAGCTCCAAGGGGAGGCACTCCTCGGGGATGGGGCAGGGGATGCCGTTCTTGTAGTAGATGGGGAAGGGCTCGCCCCAGTAGCGCTGACGGCTGAAGATGGCGTCGCGCAGACGGAAATTGACCTTGATGCGGCCAAGCTTGTTCTCGGCAACATATTTTTTGGTGGCTGCGATAGCCTCAATTACGGTGAGTCCGTTGAGCGAAAGACCGCATGATGCGAATTCGGCCTTAGGCGAATTGATGATGATACCCTCCTTGGCGTCGAAGCTCTCCTCGCTCACGTCGCAACCCTCGATGAGGGGACGGATTTCAATGCCGAAGTGCTTTGCAAATGCGTAGTCGCGGCTGTCGTGTGCGGGAACAGCCATGATGGCTCCTGTTCCGTAGCCCGAGAGCACATAGTCGCTCACCCAGATGGGGATGTTCTCGCCTGTGAGTGGGTTCACTGCGTACGAGCCGGTGAAGACGCCCGATACCGAACGATCGACCATACGCTCGCGCTCTGTTCTCTTCTTGGTGCGCTCTATGTAGGCGTTTACAGCCTCGCTCTGCTCGGGGGTGGTGAGCTCGGCAACGAGCTCGCTCTCGGGAGCAAGTACCATGAATGTCACTCCGAAGATGGTGTCGGCGCGGGTGGTGAAGATGGTGAAGTGCTTCTCGCTATCCTTCACGTAGAATTCCATTTCGGTACCCTCGCTGCGGCCTATCCAGTTGCGCTGTGTCTCTTTGAGTGAATCGGTCCAGTCGATTGTGTCGAGGCCGTCGAGCAAGCGCTGTGCATATGCCGATACGCGCAAGCACCACTGCTTCATCTTTTTCTGTACCACGGGGTATCCGCCACGCTCCGAAACGCCATCGACAACCTCGTCGTTGGCAAGCACGGTACCCAGCTGGGGACACCAGTTAACCATGGTTTCGCCCAGGAAGGCGATGCGCCAGTTCATCAGTGTTTCGTCCTGCTCCTTCTCGTTCATGGCGTTCCAAGCCTCGGCTGTGATGTCGAGCTCCTTGCCACATGCTGCGTTAAGGCCGGCTGTGCCCGATGTCGCAAGCTTCTCGCGAAGCTCGGCAATGGGCTTGGCACTGCAAGCGTCGTTGTCGTAGTAGCTGTTGAACATCTTGATGAACGCCCACTGTGTCCAATGATAGTAGTCGGCGTCGCATGTTCTTATTTCGCGCTCCCAGTCGAAGCAGAAACCAATCTTGTCGAGCTGCTCGCGGTAGCGGTTAATGTTCTGTTCTGTAGTAACGGCAGGGTGCTGTCCTGTCTGTATAGCATACTGCTCGGCGGGCAAGCCGTATGCATCGTAACCCATGGGGTTAAGTACGTTGAAACCCTGCAAGCGTTTGAAACGCGCAAAAATATCCGATGCAATGTAACCCAGAGGGTGTCCCACGTGCAAGCCCGCTCCCGAAGGATAGGGGAACATGTTCAGCACATAGAATTTCTCTTTGTTTGCATCCTCGACTACACGATAGGTCTTGTTTTCTTTCCATCGTGCCTGCCACTTCTTCTCAATCTCTATAAAATTGTATCCCATATGATGTGTAATTTATTTATCTCATGTGTGTTACTGCCGCCATGGGCATAGTCGGTATTATAATCGGGCAAATTTACAAAAAAGATATATATAATATGTATAATAAGGGTATAAAAGCGCTTTTTATTATTTTTTTGATGAAAAGATGAAAAAAACTTGTTGTTTTCAAAAAATCTCCATATCTTTGCACCGCTTAAATGAGATGGCGAGATAGCTCAGCTGGTTAGAGCGTCGGATTCATAATCCGGAGGTCGTGGGATCGTGCCCCACTCTCGCTACCAAAAAAGAGATGCACTTGTGCATCTCTTTTTTGGTTATATACCCCCTTGATATCGTTGGGTGGTTCTCTTGTCGCCATAGATTGGTGTTTCTCCTTGGTAAGTAACTAACGCCCACTAATGCACACTAACAAACGCTAACGCCCACAAATAGCAACAGAAATTCCCACAAAAATAGACGAATAAATCCCGAAAGTTAGACTCGACTCTCGGGATTTATTATGCCTTAATGTCTTCAACAAAAATATCTCGCCAAGTTTGCAATGGTGTGCAATGAGGTGCAATGGAGTGCAACGAGCTGCAATAACAGGGCGAAGAGAATTGTACCTTCTACTAAAAAGGCATTGGTTGTCGGTGACGAAAGTCGTTAACAATTTTTTTACAAAAAATCACCAATTCTCAAACCTTCTTACTAATGCCCTTCTATACTATATATGAATGTTTAATTTTAAAAAATAAAGACAATGCAAGAAAAAACTTTATCATTTGAGCAGCTACCGGAGCTCATTCAAAATCTGGTAGAGAGAATCGAAGCACTCAAAAAGGCAGTTCGCGAGAAGCAGCAACCACAGCCACTCGAAGGGGAGCTGATGAGTGTAGAGGATGTTTGCAAGCTACTTGGCAAATCCAAATCTGCGGTGTACCGGACGGTGAGGTGTCACGACATTCCGTTTATCCGCCAGGGTAACCGATTGTATTTCGATCGACCGACTATCAAGAAGTGGCTCGAGAAGAAACAAAATATCGAGTGCATCACCAATATGGAGGAGTTCGAGAAGTTTATGACTCCCGACCCGTGGCGTTATAGAAATCGACGCTAGTAAGGCAATTGGTAGATTTGGCAAAGATTGAAAAGGCGGATTTAGTCCGCCTTTTTCTAATTAATATGATATTGAGTAGATCCTATATAGCCCTTCTTCGCTGAATGTCGTTGATAAAATTTGCAAGGTCATCGCAACCTATATGGTTCTTATGTATAACCCTATGACAATTAGGACAAACAGGGAGTAGATTTTCAAGAGCTCTTGCTACTTGTTGTTCGAAGGAATCGTCTTGATACTGAAAGATAGGTTTTTTGTGATGTATTTCTATACAATTCTTTCCATAGACATCACCATAGTAGGTCGGAAAATTAAATCCACAACAGTTACAATGTATCTCATTATTTCGAGAAAAATGTTCAATGGCGATTGATCTTAATTTATTGGAACGCTCACGAACTTGAACATTTTTAGTAACTAATCGCCCCTCTGATACAAATTCCTCTAATGGCAGTAACATTCTATTACCAGCAGCTGAAATATCATCTATTGCATTTTTTACATCTTCATAATTAAAATCTTCATTAAACAAATAAGATAAAGCATCTATATGAGTTAAAACGAACGTCTCCCCAAGAGGTGTGATTTTAAAACCATCGTCAAAATTATCAGCATATCCTTGTCTTTGAAGGGTGTCATGACTCTTAAGATTTCTTACTTTTTGGGAGAAATAAGTATCTGCTCGTCCAGCAAGTATATCTGCATCTTGACCTGTAGGATGCATTACTTCAGTTAATTGGGTAATTAAATCGCTAGTGCTAACAAAACCATTTTCAGATTTCGAAAGTAAATATAATGCTGGTAAAACTAATTGACTTTCAGTAATACGTGCCATAACAATTAATAATTAGTTATTAGTAAATGAGTAACTTTTTTATCATTCCTATTCATGAAACTTACAAGATACTCCTTGTCGAAAGTTCGGATATTTATACCCTCTTTGTTGTACAAATCATATATAAAATCCGTATTCTTTATAATCAACATCCACTTAGCTTTACACTCGTTAATCATGAAATTTGCAAGTCTTTCATGGTCCGCTTTTGAGAATGCATTCTGTGCATATGTGCTAAATTCACTATCATATGGGGGGTCAAGGAATACAAAATCACTTTCACTAAGTTGCATTTCTCTAAGGAATACCTCAAAATCGAGATTATATATATGGGTATCTGCAAAATGGCTGAGCAATGGCATTGAGCGGTAATAGTTGAGCTTTTTTGACATCAGTTTGCTGTTGTATGCAATACCTCCATACGGAACATTAAAATCTCCTTTACTACTATATCGAAACATACCACTATAAGCATAGTTGCGCATAAAGAAAAATAATGCACAATGTAAAGCTTTATCACACTTTGTAATGCTAGCATCATTATAAAGATGACGATAATTCATATACACAGCACTCTTTATAGCTGTCTCTATATTGTCTAATAAATCACTATCAGGCAAAACATGTTTTTTGATTTCAAGCTCACGCATTCTTTGCATCTTTCGAAATAGGTTTGTTTCCATTTCTTTAAGAAGAATACATGTGTGCGAAAAAAATGATTTTCCAATGATGTTAAGAATATCATTTTTTTTATCCTTACAAAATTGACAAATATGCGATTTTAGCTCTTCCTTGCTAATTTTTTCATTCCGATATTGCAAGTAAAGATCGACAAGTATCTTGTTTTTATTAAAGAATTTAAGAGCGTTGTTCCACGATTTGTCGATTAGCTCTACATAACGGAAGAATGATTTATCAGACGTAGCGATGTAATTATACAACAAAACTAGTTCAGATGAAAAGTCATTAATATAATACTCACTCGCTTGTACTGCCATAAATACAGAGCCTCCTCCAACAAAAGGCTCAAAATATCTATTAAATTTGGGAAGGTTTGGCAATATGTATTTTAGTTCTTTTTCTTTACCTCCCGGCCATTTAATTATAGGCTGTAATCCTGTGGGTGTATTTTGACTATCTCTCATTATCGTTTCTTTTGCATTGAAGAATTCCTCAAGTTCGCAAAATGCTGTATTGTATGAAACTGCAACATCGCAAACTATCGAAGAATTCACTTCGTTATCAGATGTGTTATACCTATCTGGATTTGACACCTGTTGTGAATATGGGTTGGTTTGTAATATGGTATCTATTCTTTTCTTTGCTGCATTAAAATAATTTTCGTCGATTTCAACCCCGATAAATCTCCTATCAAGACTTAATGCTGCAACACCCATTGACCCCACTCCCATAAATGGATCAAAAATGATATCGTTTTTATTTGTTGCAATTTCAATCATCTTCTTCAAAATTGCAACAGGTTTCTGTGCGGGATGCTTTGGATCACTTAGCCTCTCTGGACGCATACAAATTGGACTCTCAATAAAATTATGCATTTCTGACTGAGAAATAAAGTTCCATGTATGTTTTTTATTCCAGCAAGTGAAAATCATCTCGCAACTATTCAAAAATCCCGCTTTAAATATTTTAGGAGCAGGATTAGTTTTGTGCCAGACCATAAAATTGGATGTATCAAACTTATGATCAAGACAATTATACCATCTACCTAGTTGGTTGTAAGATGTAAAAATAAATAGATTTCCAGTTGGCTTGAGTATCCTTATAAATTCATCAGCCCACTCTTCAGGATTAAAATCAATCATATCCCATTCTGCTACATCATTATTCATAGCAGAACGACCTGGCAATGGTATGTTGCCCGTTGAATGCTGTCCTAAATTATATGGAGGATCAGTGAGTATGAAATCGATAGAGTTATCTGGGATCCTTTTAATGATATCCTTGCTATCTCCTCGTAAAATGCACTTGCGCCAATTCGGATCTTTCATTATGAGTTCGGCAGATAAGCTTTTTTAATTTCATCCAAAGCCTCGTTGATATAATGAGCATTCTTATTATACTCGTCTATAACAATATCGTATCCACGATCCGACTTGCATACTAAATTCCAAAAGTCGCGACTTATACATAACTCTTCATTACAGAAGAATTGACGAACGCGGCCCTGAGTCCAAGGTTTGCCTTCTCCGTAACGATTGTATGCTGTCGCAAAAAGAATTTTTACTCTTTCCTCTCCAAGACGGTTGGTGAGAATGCAATATTGCTCAAGAAGTGCTTCCTTTTCAGAACGAGCCTTCTTATTATCCAAATCGCCTCCAATTTTTAGTTCTATAAGATAGTGCATACCTGTTTCTTCGTCAAGAAGATAATAATCGCTCTCATGACGTTTCGTCTCTGCAGTACCATGCATTTGAGAGATACCTTGATAATCCTCCAATTTTGGAGTTCTTCTATTATGACTTCTCTTATATTGCTCAAGGAGCTCGGCGATGTAATCCGTTTGTTCCTTGTAGAGTGTGCCCTCAACATGCTGACTAACCTCATAATGAAGTGATGCAATACTAATAGCCATACTTTCAAGCATATTGCCCAAAGAACTATCAAGAGAGCGGGCAAGTGCAGAATAGTATTGAATTTCCGGGCCAAGTGCAGCGATGAAGACGTTATGTTTCTTCATATTGATTACACCATTTTCATCATCTACTTCTGCGAGGTGACGAGTGGAGAAACCATTTGCATAAGATTTCACAGCGCTGCTCACAATGCTACGAATAGCTCTTTCTTTATCTATAGTTTGCGACATAGTTTTAATTCGTTTTGTTGCTCAAAGATACAGAATATTTTGCAACAATGTATATGATGTACTACATTGCTCTACCCAGTATTTCTTTATAATATATTTCTGCCAATTCTTCTGCTCGTGTAGTTACTGCATTTTCATCCCAATTATCGTGGTTGTCAATAAATTCTTTTACCCATTTGTAATTAGATTCTTCATATATCGGTTTCTTTAACACATATGTTTCATTATTAGCCTTAACATTTATATCCCTTTCAAGAAGAATAAGATTTCCTATATTTAGTGAAAGTCCTTCTGTTTCAGGCAATATATGTTCTACTGAGCCATTATCATCAAACAACTCTTTTTTTTCAAAAAGACACATAAGTTTATTGAGAGCATATTTTGTTTTCATATTCGAAGGATTCTCTTTTTTCGAGTAAGTAAGGGCTGTAAACTTGGTTTTAAAATCTATATATGATGGATAATGCGGTTCTAAGTTATTCTTTAAATCCGAAACAGCTTTTTCAGAATCATGTTGGTTTTGCGAGTTTCTCAATTTAATCGCAAAAGAAGAATAATGCTTATCAACTCTATTTGTTCCCTTAGACAAGATTGAAGTGTATGCAAAATGAAAATTTTCTACATACAGTACAATGTCTTTGAATGTCTTCATATTGATTACTCTTCGCTCTTTTGCATCCAATAAAGCAAGAAGAGGTATACGAATATTTACAATATTAAATATTTTATTGAACACATCAAGACTTTGAACAAACCAATAGTATTCTTTCTTATTGTTGTAATCCTGTCGTTTCGGAGACACAATCTTTCTATATAGAACTGCATTATACTCTAAATCTTTTATAAATTTATTATATTCAGACCTTTTTATCTCTTTTTTAAATTTATCATATAAATTTGCCTTGGTAACTGATTTATATTTAGAAGAAAAATAATGTCTTAAAAAGGTTGCAAATCCTATACCTTCATCACAATCTTCCAGGTGATCGTGAATTTTATTCCACTTATCTAGTGCAAAATCTGCCGGCTCTATACTATCTAATTCCTCAAATACTTTATTCTTTATCATATCTACATTAGATAGCCCCTTTCCTTTTGCATTTAATATTTCAAACAGTGTATTTGCCACTTTCTTTTCTTCAGTCAATATTTCAATTACTGTTGCAGACAATACTTGATCTCTAATACCTTTAAGAAGGTCTATGTATGAAATGCCGTCGCAATCTTTTCCCGTTTTTTTCTGGAATAATGTGCGTAAATTATCTTCTTGAAGATTCTTCTCAAAAAACTCATATGTCGTCTTAATATTTATTTCCTCTTCTGACTCAGGCTCGTCTACATCAGCCTTATCCATAGATTGAATATAAAACGAGAAATAAGGATAACTAGATACTGTTTTTAATACACGCATATCTTCACCATCATTATTCTTTGTCATAATATATTGGAACATAGAATCAGAGAGAGCTTGTTGTCCCAATTTCTTAAACAAATGAGCAATAACCGAAAAGAGGATTGTTACAGTTGTTAATCTTTGCTGACCATCTACAACATAAACAGGATCTTTTGTTGGCTTATCTTTATCTCCAACAAAAAGCATTGTCCCCATAAAGTACTGGGTTGTTTCAAGGTTGTCATCATTTACATTTACATTGGAAATCATATCCTCTAGAAACTCCTTATAATGTTTCTTTTCCCAAGAATACTCTCTCTGGAATCTAGGAATTTCATATTGTTTATTTTTTATATTGAGAATACTTCCTATTGTACTCTCTCGTGGGGTCATCTTCATATAATATAAAAATTTAAGTATTTATTGTATTTTATGTATTAACTTAATCTTTCAAGCATCCGAGCGGTATCACCTTTACGCCATCCTCGCGAGTATAGGCAAACTCTCCACCGGTCAGCACAATCAACAGGTCTGGTTCACGGAGAGGCATCTGCTTCTCGGTTTTATTGCGCTCACGAATAAGTTCTTGGAGCTGTAGTAGATGTGTTGCTCCCTCATCAATATCTCGGCTACCCAACTTACACTCAATAAGTGCATATCGCTGATCATCAAGATGAAGAACAATATCAGCCTCCAAGCCATATCTATCATGGTAGTATGACACTCTACCACCCATAGCCTGTGAATATACCCTCAAATCACGAATACACATACACTCGAAAATAAAACCAAAGGTTTTCAAGTCAAGTTCAAGCGATTTTGGGGATGCACCCATTGCTGCCACAGCGATAGATGGATCAATGAAGCACCTCTTCTTGCCCGAACGAATAGCAGTTGCCGAACGAATAGCCGGACACCACGCATCGATATCCTCAAGAACAAATAGGCGTTTTAATGCATCAACATACTCATCAAAGGTTGCTTGCACAGTTGTCTCCATCTCGACTTTAACATCAGCAAGCATTGCCGTCTTCTTCGCCAGTGTGCATAGGTTACGAGCATAGGAACGCAAAATGAGTCTTGCAAGTTCCGGATTACGTTGCACTCCATCCACTCGCGAAATATCATCTTCGCACACCTTATTGAGATAATCTTTGGCAATAAGCAATTGTGCTTTTTCGCTTTTTACATTTAGCGAATCTGGCCAACCACCTCTACACGCCAACATTATCAACTCCTCAATCGATAGTTTTGATGTGATACCATCAATGTCCAACGACTTATTGTCAAACAATTCGAGAAAAGATATTTCACCTGATGACTCTTTCGACTCATAAAGGCTCATCGGATACATCGTCATAGTCGCAATCCTACCAGTGCCCGTATGCATTTGTCTTTGTTCCTCGGGAGTATCCTCATCGCCATTATTCTTTATTACGGTAGAGCCGGTAAGAATAAACTGACCTTTCAGCCCCCTTTGGTCAACGGCATTGCGTACAGCATCCCACAAAATAGGTATATCCTGCCACTCATCAATCAGTCGAGGTGTTTCTCCCTTCAACAGAATTGAGGGCTTTGTTCTTGCTGTAGCCAAATAACCTTCGCGTTTATCAGGGTCCTGCAATTTGATAAAACTTTTGGCTTGTTGTTCCGCAGTAGTGGTCTTACCACACCATTTGGGGCCCTTTATTTGCACAGCTCCGAAAGCCTCTAATCTCAAAGCTAGTTCGTCGTCTGCTATTCTACTTAAATACTCCTTATCAGCCATATCAAAATCAATTTATACTTACTACTTGCAAATATAATGATTATTCTTTAGACAACAATACCAATTTACTTTTTTGTTGTGTTTTAACTTGTGTTTTTGTGGCAATACAACAAGAGTCTTTGCTAATATACATCTTGCGATTTTGCGGTGTCACCATATTAATGATCTAAACTAACCTAAAATGTATGTATAAAAAGTCCGTATTATGGCGTTACAACTACTCGAATTTCCAGATTTATGGCGTTTGACATAAGGCCATTGACAATCTCAAAGTACCAAAATATCACTTTGAAATTAAGTTGACTATAAATTGTAGTCAACTGCATTCCCAAATTAGTTGTATTCTATCTGTATACAACTTAACATTCTACAATAGAAAGTGGGCATTCACAACCCCAAAAATCCATATCAAACACAAGCGAAATGGTCATTGGGGCTATGTTATTATTTATCTATAATTTAACTCGTATTTTCTATGAAAAATTACTATCTTTGTGTCAGAATTAGGGCGCCGAGCGGCAAAAGCGAGAAGTCGCCATTAGTCACAATTGCAAGGCTCAATTGTTTCCCTTATTTTACCCTCAAGTCTGTAACTATCTGATTATCAAGGTGGTTTACTTTCTGCATCGGATATTTTGTCCGCTCGCTGTAAAATGAACTAAAGTGAACTTCGTTTTTCTCGCTCGTTTGTGGGTCTATTTGAGATAAATCTCGAATATTTTCTGCACTCGTTGTAAAATATTAAAGCAAGCTTTATATTTCACTCATTTGTGTGTATATTTGTCGTGTAGCAGTAAATATAATATCAGCATGAATTTGAAAAGCATATATACAGCCTCCGAAAATCGTTACGCTGCCGGCGATGCCATGTATGCGCGTTGCGGACGTAGCGGTGTGTTGCTGCCGCGCATAAGCCTCGGCCTTTGGCAGAATTTCGGGTACGATACTACGTACGAAAAGAGCAGGGCTATCACCCATTACGCTTTCGACAACGGTATCACACACTTCGACCTTGCCAACAATTACGGGCCGCCCTATGGGGCTGCCGAGGAGGTGTTCGGTCGCTTGATGAGGGACGATTTTGCGCCCTATCGCGACGAGCTTTTCATAAGCACGAAGGCGGGCTACGACATGTGGCCCGGGCCGTATGGTAACTGGGGCTCAAGGAAATATCTGTTTGCGAGCCTCGATCAAAGCCTCCGTCGCATGAACCTCGATTATGTCGATTTGTTCTACATTCATCGTTACGACCCGGTGACGCCACTCGAGGAGACGCTTCAGGCGCTGGTGGATATTGTGCGCATGGGCAAGGCGCTCTATGTGGGTATATCGCGTTGGCCGCTCGAGGCGCTGAAGGTGGCCTATGACTACCTTACTGCTCGCGATGTGCCGCCGCTCATCTATCAGGGGCGTTTGAACCTTATCGACCGCGAACCACAGGAGCAGGGCATCGTCGATTTCTGTCGCCAGAAGGGCATAGGCTTCATATCCTTTTCGCCGTTGGCCCAGGGATTGCTCACAGACCGCTATCTGAACGGTATTCCCGAGGGTTCGCGCATGTCGCGCTCGGGCTCGCTCACAGCCGACAGGCTCACCCCCGAGATGATTTCCTATTTGCAGCGACTGAAAGATGTTGCCGACAGCCGTGGCGAAACGATGTCCGAAACGGCGCTTGCATGGGTGCTTGCACAGCAGGGTGTGACCTCGGTGCTTGCCGGTGCCAGTTCGGTGGAGCAGTTGCGCGACAATATAAAATGTATTTACAGTGCGCCATTTGCAGGTGGCGAATTATAAGAATATTTCAGCCGTATGACACTAAAACGCTTCGGAGTATCGCTCGAAGAGGAACTTCTCGACGAGCTCGACAAATATGTCGAAAGGAATGGGTTCAGCAACCGTTCGCAGGCTATACGTTTCCTGGTCGAAAAGAATGTGGCCGAGGAGAAATGGATGTGCAACCACACTGTGGCGGGCACCATTGTAATAATGTACGACAAGGAACGCAAGGATATCACTGCCCGCATAGCCGATATTGAGCAGGAGCACCAGCAGCTGATATTGTCGTCGTCGCAATATTTCATCAATAGCAATTTCTGTCTGCACATAGCGACGGTGATGGGCGAGGCCTTCCGTCTGACGGGGCTCTCCGACAGGCTCATTGCCATCAAGGGCATCAAGCATGGTAAACTGGTGATGAGCAGGGCCGAATAGCTGTGCTTCTTTTTTCTATTCCGGAAATTCCGGAATATTTTTTTGTCGAAATGTGACACGTTTCGATGAATTCGTGCTATTTTTGCACCACGAACTAAACAACTTATTATATTTCCTTATGAGAAAATTTTTATTGCTGTCGCTTGCTCTGTTGCTCGCTGTTGCGGCTTCGGCTCAGCAGACAGAAAAATATATCGACGAAATTGTGGTTACGGGTAGTAACAGCGCCGTGGGGCGTAACCTGTTGCCCTACACGGTAACTACCGTCTCGGATGTGCAGATTGCTGCCACCGGCAAGGGACAGCTGTTGTCGGCGCTCTCGGGCATGGTGCCGGGGCTTTTCGTTACGGAGCGCAACATCCTGGGCTTCGGCGTGAGCAACGGCGGCGCGGGTGGCATTAAGATACGCGGCGTTGGCGGTTCGCCCACGAATGCCGTGCTGATGATGGTCGATGGCCAGCCCCAATTTGCCGGCATCTATTCGCATCACGTAGCCGATTTCTACGAAACGGAGTATGTAGATAGGGTGGAGGTGCTTCGCGGTCCCGGCTCGGTGCTCTATGGCTCGAATGCCATGGGCGGCGTGATAAATGTGATAACCAAGGAGGCTGCGCACGATGGTACGAAAACCACTGCAAGCACGCAGTATGGTTCGTACAATACATGGCGCTCGTCTATAACCAACAGCACGCGTGTAGGCGGTTTTTCGTCGCTCGTTTCTGTGGCCTATGACCGCACCGACGGCGTTGAGCGCAATTTCGATTTCGACCAGAAGAGCCTGTATGCAAAATTGGGCTACGATTTCAGTCGCCAATGGAACATGCGTGCCGACTATTCGCTGGTGAACAGCATCGGCGACGACCCTGTATATGCTCGCCTCGATAACCCCGAGGCCACCGACATCTACCACCAGAATATCACTCGTGGCGAGGCCTCGCTGTCGCTTACCAATAACTATGGTGGCACGAACGGCTGCATACGCACATACTACAGCTATGGTAATCACTACATTGACGACCCTCGCCATTTCCATAGCCTCGACGACCGTTTCGGCATCATCGCATACGAAAATTTTGCCCTGTGGAACGGCGCAAATGCCACCACCGGTTTCGATTTCGATACATATACGGGACAGATACCCATGTCGGGTGGCAAGGAGCATGCGCCCGGTTCGCTCGCTACCATCGGTCGCAAAAGCATCACCGAGTATTCGCCCTATGTCACCCTGTCGCAACAGATATTCCAGGGAAGGGCGGTGCTTAATGCCGGTCTTCGCATGGCCAACAGCGACCGTTTCGGCACCGAATGGGTGCCGCAGTGTGGCGTTGCCGTTCATCCCGGTGGTGGATGGATGATGAAGGCGTCGCTGGCCAAGGGGTATAGAAACCCATCGTTCAAGGAGCTCTACCTGTATCGCATGGCCAACCCCGACCTGAGCCCTGAGCGTATGATGAACTACGAGGCTTCGCTCAGCAAGCAGTTTGCTCGCGTAGCGCTGGAGGTGACGGCCTACTGTAGCAAGGGCGAAAATATGATACAGACCGTGGATATGAAAAACGTAAATACCGGCAGTTTTACAAATAAGGGTGTCGAGCTGTCGGCTACGGCGCAGCCCGCAAAGAATCTGTTGCTCAGAACGTCGTGCAGCTACATGCATACCTCGCTCGATGGTCTTGTGGCTGCTCCCGGCAAGCAGTTCTATCTTGCCGCATCGTGGCGCCCATTGCCTCGCTTGGCGTTGGATGCATCGCTCAATGGCGTGGACGACCTGTATGTGTCGGCCGATGCTGCCGACGAGAGCTACATGCTGCTCGGTGCCATGGTGACATATACCGCAGCCACAAACAGCGACGATACCAGCCTGCTCGACCTGTTTGTTACATTGGACAACATCACCGACTGCGACTACACCATTAACCGTGGTTACAAGATGCCCGGTATCTCGGTAAGCGGTGGCGCTAAAATCCGTTTCTGATACTTTATTCATTAAATTTGTCTGTTTTTTCGATTTATTAGCTAACTTTGGCGCGATGAACGGAAATTAAACAAACAAAATAATTATTCATTAAAAATTACAGACATGAGAAAAAGTATCTGGTTCAATTTGTTGATGCTTGCTGTTTGCATGTGCTTTGCACTCGAAGCAGGAGCTCAGAAACACGAGTTTGCATACTACAAACGCTATGCAAAGGCCAATTCAGAACTTCCCAAGATTGAGAAGAAAAACAAACGCGTTGTGTTCATGGGTAACTCTATCACAGAGGGTTGGCCTATGCACCGTCCCGAGTTCTTCAAAGAGAACCCCAACTACGTAGGTCGCGGTATCGGCGGTCAGACATCGTACCAGTTCGTTCTCCGTTTCAGAGAGGATGTTGTCAAGCTCAACCCCAAGGTGGTTATCATCAATGCTGGTACAAACGACGTAGCCGAGAACACAGGCCCCTATGACGAGGAACTCACATTCGGTAACATTGTTACAATGGTTAACATCGCCAAGGCTAACAAGATTAAGGTAATCCTTACATCGGTTCTTCCCGCTAAGAGCTTCGGTTGGAAACGCGAGATTACAGACGCTCCCGAGAAGATTAAGGCGCTGAACGCACGCATCGAGAAGTATGCTAAGGAGAACAAAATTCCTTATGTAGATTACTACTCGGCACTTGTAGATGCCGACGGTCGCACACTTCCCAAGCAGTATTCTTACGACGGCGTTCACCCCCTTCCCGAAGGATATAAGGTGATGGAGGCGCTCATACAGCCCGTTATCAAGAAGCTTCTTTAATCTTTTTCTTACGAAAATATTAGAACCCGCCCGGACTGAATGCTCAGCTCGGGCGGGCCTGTTTTTGTGCGGTTGCAGGCGCCTGTGGCGGCTTGAATGCTGTGCGTGGGGGGTGTCTGTCGCGTGCTCATGGGTGCGCTGTTGGGCGTATAAAAACAATATGGACGCCAATGTATTTGGCGTCCATATTGTTGCAGTGGTTATCGAGGCACAAAGGCCTCGATAATTCCTATTTCGCTATAAATTTCTTGCCACCACGTATGTAGATCTTGCCGGGCTGCATGTTGGTCACCTTGCGTCCCATCATGTCGTAGATGGGTGCATTGGCGTCGTTGCTGTCAGCGTCGGGTGTGATAGGCTCTATGGCTGTATAGTTGTCGAGGTCGCCCACGATGGTGCCGTACTGTGCCCAATCCGAAGCCTTGTATGCAGCGAGTGACGATGCATAGACGTGGATTACGGGGTTGCTCGAGAAGAGATATGCCGATACACTCGGGGGTGTGGTAGCATATACATATGCATCTTTCACGGGTGAGCTGTAGAAGACGCCCTGTGACAATGATTTCACGCTTGAACCGATGGTTACGATCTTCAAGCTCTTGCTGTATGCAAATGCGTCGCCGCCAACGGCTGTCACTCCGTCGGGGATGAATGCACCGGTCAGTCCCGAATTAGAGAATGCATTGGCTCTGATACTTGTGATGCTGTTGGGCAGGATGATGCTGGTGAGCTTGTTGCACTCGTAGAATGTGTACTCGCCAATGCCGTTTGCGATGCTCTTGTATGAGTTGTAGTATGCACCGCCGCTCTTGATGGTAGCACCCGAGAGGTCGATAGATGACAGGTTGTACTCGTTGATGAGCTTGCGCAAGTACTTGATGTCGTAACCGTTGATGGGGCCGCTGATGATAGCCTTGATGGCGTCTGTTGTGAGCGAATCGGACAATGTGCCGGCTGTGGTGAGTGTTACATACTGTGTGCCCTCGCCCGATTTTTCAACCTCGTGCAAAGTACCGTCGGCATCAACCGAGTAGATGGTAAATTCGGTGGTGATGCTGCTGGGAATGCAGAAATTCAACGAGTTCGCTGCATATACGAAATTGCTGTCTTTGTCGAGCATCAGGAATCCGATGCCGCCGGTTCCTGCCATGCTGTAGAGCGAGTCGGACTGTATGTAGGTGTAGCTCGAAGGCTCGGCATCCTCGATCATGTAATCGGTGAACTGGCCCAAATTACCATATTCGCCCAGCTTGTCGTAGCCGCTACGCAGTTTTCCTGCTGTCTGGAAGAGGTCGTTGGTGAGTACCTCCTTCACGCGGTCCTCTACGAACAGGATGGTGCGGTTCTTGGGATACTTGGAGATTTCTTTAAGTGTGTTGTTGATCTGTGTCTGTGTTACGGTGAGTGTGTAGTTGCCGTAGTCCTCGATCTTCAGGTTTTTTACGGGCTCGAAGAATCCCCATGCTCTGAAGAAGTCGCTAAGGTCCTCCTGAGCTACCTCGCACACCTTGCGCACGAATTTGAGTGAACCGTTCTTGCCGTTGCTGCTGTTGCTGTAGAGCTTCAAGGGGTCTTCGCGTAATGCCTTGAACAGTTCGGGGTAGAACGATGTGTTCTTCTTGGCCTGGTGGAAGTAGAGATAGAGCTGGTAGTACATGCGCAAGCGGCTGTTCAGGTCGCGTGACGAGAAGTATGTGCTGTTGGCATACTCGTTCATTACGTAAGAGAGCGAATTACCGCCGGTCATGTTTCGTCCGAAGATGAAGCGACATACATTGGAGAAGAGGTTGTTCGATGCCTCGCCACAAGCCTCGAGGTTGATAGTACCCTGGTTGTTGTGACCACACTCGTGGCCTGCACACCATTCGTCCATGTTGCTGCGGCTCACGTCGAATGAGTTTCTGATGCACTCAACCGAGTTGTACATGGTGCGGTATGTGCTCGAGTTCGCGTAACCTGCCGAATTGGCGTCGCCCTGTACGGCGAAATTGGGGTTGTTGTAGAACAAGGGGGCAATAGCCTCGCCACCTGTAAGGTTGTGGGGATAGTAGTTGCGCTGGCCGTTTGCTACGGTTGCAGTGTAGCCCATGAGCTCCTGCTGCCATACGGTGAGGCTGTCGAACCACTCGATGCTGCGGTCGATGGTCTTGGGCCATACCTCTTTATAGGCGTCGGTCTGGAAATTGAAGAGTGCATGCTCGCTCTTTACGGTGAAGAGCTCGTGTGTGGCTGCGTTGAGCAGTGCCTTGTATTCGCTGTCGCTCTTGCGTGCTACGTCGTAGTAACCGTTTACGGTACCTCCCTGAATGTGGATTTTTATCTCGGGCCACTCGTCGAGGGTTTTTGTTTGCGACTCGGTGTCGGCTGTGTAGAGAATGTAATAGAGTGCATTCTTGTCGCCCTCTACGATGTTCAATCCCTTCTTAAGCTGCTTGCCGGTCTTGGCGTTGCTGATGAGGTGGTTGCCGATGCATCCTGCGATGTACAGGGTGGCGTCGGTGGGGATGTCGCTATCTACAAATACATAGAGAGGCTCGAGGTTGCCTGCATAGATACCTGTGGGGTTACCCATGTACGAACCACCGGTGCTCTTCAGCTTCTCGTTCCAGTAGTTGGCGTCGCTGTATGCCTTGTAGCTGTGGATGCGGAAATCCTTCTCGAATTTGCCCCAGTTCTCGTTCTTGAGCTTCACGGCAATCTCGGTCATGAATGCGGGCATTCCGCCGTCGGTCATTGCTGCGGTCAGTTCCTCGTCGCTCATTGCAAGATACTCGGCCTTGAGCTGTGTGCATGCTGCGTCCTCGAAGTATGTCTCGCGCAGGTTGTTCACAATTACAGCGGGGTCGTCCTCCAAGGGGAAGATGTCCTCGAGGCCTCCTACGATAGAGCCGTAATAGCTCTTCCATCCGCTCTGCTTGTAATCCTCGAGAGCATCGGTATATACCATAATCTTGGGGTTCGATGAGAAGAGATATGCGGGCGCTCCCGGAGGTGTTATGGGCTTGATGTAAGCAAATTTCACACTAGATGCATAGAATACACCCTGACCGAGGCTTGTTACGCGGCGTCCCATTGTCACCGAGTCCAGCGAACTGCAGTATGCAAATGCGTCGCCACCCAAGCTCGATACGCTGTTGGGGATGTCGATTTTGCGCAATCCCGAGCCCGAGAATGCGTTTGCCTGGATTGAGTAAATGGTTGCGGGCAATTCAATGGTCTTCAGGTTTTTGCACTCCTTGAACATTGAGTGACCGATGACATCGTCGTCGGTGGTGTAGTTCTCGAAGTAGGCGCTTCCGCCCTTGACGATAGCCACTTCGGAGATGTCGAGGTTTGTAACTGTTCCGGCCTTGATGAGCTCGAGCAGATACTTCACGTCGGTACCGTTGATGGAACCTGTGATTTTCAATGTGGATTCACTTGTGGTGAGCAGGGTGGATAACGTACCTGCCTTATCCACATGAACTTCTGTTGCTGCCAATGCGCCCATGTTGATGCAGAATATTGCAACGAGGGACAACATCAGCTTTGAAAAAAATGAGGAATAGCTCTTTTTCATGATTGATATTATTAGTTGTAATTCGCTTTTTTCCCAAATTGGAGAATATTATTTGCAAATGTCTTGATTCCGCGCGAAATACGCAATTTTTTTCAATGAAATTTTCCCTGCCGGACGGAATTATGGGTGGCGGGACGCTGTCGTGTTGTGCAGCTTGTTGCGAGCGTCGTTACGGTGTGTAATTGCTGTTTTTGCGTGAAATGGGGGTAAAATGTGGCGCTAACGAGCAAAAAGTGGCATTTTTTTTGAAAATCTGCTTAATATGTCGTACTTTTGCAATTCTAATCCGCGAAGTATCTATAAATGACTTTATAAATAAATTTAATCATATGAATTTTACATTGAAAGATCAGGACGCTACGAGCGCCCGTTTGGTGGTTAATGTACAAGAGGCAGACTATGCCACATTGGTTGAGAAAACCCTTAAAAATATCAGACAGAAGGCCAATATCCCCGGCTTCCGTCCCGGTATGGTTCCCATGGGCTTGATTAAGAAACAGTACGGTACAGCTGTTAAAGCCGAGGAGATCAATAAATTGTTGCAGACAAAGATATTCGAATATATCAGAGAGAATAACGTAGATATCTTGGGTGAGCCCCTTCCCGATGAGCAGCAGCAGGCTGGTTTGGATTTGGTGAACGGCAAGGATTTCGATTTCGAGTTCCGCATTGCTCTTGCTCCCAAGTTCGACGCAAGCCTCACAAAGGAGGATAAGTTTACATATTACAAAATTGAGCCCACCGAGGAGATGATCGACGGTCAGGCAAGCGCATACGCTCAGCGTTGTGGCGAGTACAAGCAGGTTGAGTCATTCGAGAATGGCGACATGCTCAAGGGTACTATCGCCGAGGTTACCGAGGGTGGTATCGAGGTTAAGGATGCTGTTATGATGCCCTCTTACATGAAGAACGAGGATCAGAAGGCTCTCTTCGCAGGCAAGAAGGTAGGCGAGGTTGTTACATTCAACCCCAACACCGCATACGATGGCAATGCTGCCGAGTTGGCTTCGTTGCTCAAGGTAGAGAAGGAGAAGGTTGCCGAGATTACAGGCGATTTCAATTTCACTATCACCGAGATTACTCGTTTCGTTGCAAGCGAGATCAACCAGAATGTGTTCGATGCAGCTTTCGGTAAGGATGCTGTTAAGAGCGAGGAGGAGTTCCGCGCGAAGATTAAAGAGGATATCGCAGAGCGTTTCGCAGTTGAGAGCGACTACAAACTGTTGCTCGATGCACGCAGCTACCTCATGAACCGTGTAGGCAAGCTCGAGTTCGCTGAGCCCATCCTCAAGGAGCTTATGCTCGCTAACAAGGGCGACGAGAACGCTACAATCGACGACGAGACATTCCAGAAGAGCCTCACAGAGCTCACATGGCACCTTATCAAGGAGCAGCTCGTTAAGAACGCAGGCGTGAAGATTGAAGAGGCTGACCTCCTCGAGGCTGCTAAGGACGCTACACGTGCTCAGTTCGCTCAGTATGGCATGGGTAATGTTCCCGAGGAGCTCGTTGAGAACTATGCTAAGGAGATGATCAAGCAGGATAAGACCAAGGAGATGCTCGTTAACAGAGCTATCGATGTTAAGCTTATCGGTGCTATCAAGGAGGCTGCTACTCTGACCGAAGAGGCAATTTCTGTTGAAGATTTCAACAAAAAGGTAGCCGAGAACGATTAGTATATATAAATAGGAGAACCTAAAAGCGAAGATTAGTTATGATGATAAACGATTTTAAGAAATTTGCGACAGGACACCTTGGCATTAACAGCATGGTGTTCGACGATGTTATCAAGGCACAGTCGCAGTATCTCAATCCATACATTTTGGAAGAGAGAAAACTGAATGTTACTCAGATGGACGTATTTTCGCGTCTGATGATGGAAAGAATAATCTTTTTGGGTACTCCTATCGACGACTACACAGCAAATACATTGCAGGCTCAGTTGCTCTATCTCGATTCGATAGACAGCGGAAAGGATATATCTATATATATCAATTCGCCCGGTGGATCGGTGAGCGCAGGCCTTGGTATTTACGATACGATGCAGTTCATTGGCAGCGATGTCTCTACACTATGTACAGGTATGGCTGCCAGCATGGCTGCCGTCCTGTTGGTTGCAGGTGCCGAGGGTAAACGCTCGGCGTTGAAGCACAGCCGGGTGATGATACACCAGCCTATGGGTGGTGCTCAGGGACAGGCCAGCGACATCGAAATTACTGCACGTGAAATTCAGAAATTGAAGAAAGAGCTTTATACAATCATTGCCGACCACAGCCATCAGCCCTACGACAAGGTGTGGGCCGACAGCGACCGCGACTATTGGATGACAGCGCAGGAGGCCAAGGAGTATGGCATGATTGACCAGGTTCTTATCCGCAAGAAATAATCTATGGTCGAAAAATCCAAGAGAAGGTGTAGCTTTTGTGGTAGGACAGAGAGTGAAGCCGGAATGCTCATAAGTGGTATGAGCGGCTACATCTGTACCTCGTGCGTAGAACAGGCACACGATATATTACGCGAAGAAAATCTTTTGGCAAAATCCGATTTCGAGCTCAAGGAATTGCCGAAGCCCAAGGAGATAAAGGCTTTTCTCGATAACTATGTGATAGGACAGGACGAGGCTAAGCGCGTGCTTGCCGTGTCGGTCTATAATCACTACAAACGTCTTATGCAGCACGATGCTGGCGATGACGTGGAGATTGAGAAGAGCAATATAATAATGGTAGGTAGCACAGGTACCGGAAAAACCCTGCTTGCGCGCACAATAGCCAAGCTGCTGAAGGTGCCCTTTACCATTGTCGATGCCACGGTGCTCACCGAGGCCGGTTACGTGGGCGAGGATATAGAGAGCTTGCTTACCCGTCTGTTGCAGGCTGCCGACTATGATGTAGAGGCTGCCGAGCGCGGTATCGTCTTTATAGATGAGATAGACAAGATTGCCCGCAAGGGTGATAACCCCTCTATCACACGCGACGTGAGTGGCGAGGGTGTGCAGCAAGGTCTTTTGAAGTTGCTCGAGGGCTCAATAGTAAATGTTCCCCCTCAGGGTGGCCGTAAGCACCCCGAGCAGAAGATGATTCCCGTGAATACACGAAACATCCTGTTTATATGCGGCGGCGCCTTTGATGGAATAGAGCAGAAGATAGCTCAGCGAATGAATACCAATGTGGTGGGCTTCAATTCTATACGCAACAACCAGAGCGTGGATAAGAGCAACCTCATGAAGTATGTTCTTCCGCAGGACTTGCGCTCTTTCGGTCTTATCCCCGAAATTGTCGGTCGTCTGCCCATTCTCACATTCCTGAATCCGCTCGACAGAACGGCGCTCCGAAATATACTTACAGAGCCCAAGAACTCCATCGTCAAGCAGTATATAAAGCTCATGGGCATGGACGATATCGAGCTGAAATTCGATGAGGATGTATTCGAATACATCGTTGATAAGGCGCTCGAGTACAAACTGGGTGCCCGCGGACTACGTTCTATCGTCGAATCCATCATGATGGACAAGATGTTCGAAATGCCCTCGAAAGAAGAGAAATCGTGCCATATAACAAAGGAATATGCAAGCATGCAGTTCGCAAAAAACAACCCATCGATGTTTGTTGCGGAGTAATTGAAAAGAGATACTCAAGAAGCCCTGTCGAATAACTCGACAGGGCTTCTTAACAAATAAAAACGGCTTTTGTTGAAATATAATCTCTTTTTTTGATATTTTGACAAAAAATATTTTCCGAAAAATTTGCTCTATTCGTTATATGTTTTATAACTTTGTTATCCAAATATTGCCATATATAGCGAAATGACTAAAAAGTACAATTTAACGGAAATTCTCAAGAAGAATTTCGGCTTCGATACATTCAAAGGTGATCAGGAAGCTGTCATCAAGAATTTGCTTGACGGCAAGGATACTTTTGTGTTGATGCCCACCGGTGGAGGCAAGTCGTTGTGTTATCAATTGCCGTCGCTCATAATGGACGGAACAGCGATTGTTATTTCACCATTGATAGCCTTGATGAAAAATCAGGTTGACGCTATAAGAAACTTGAACGAGATTGACGGAGTTGCCCATTTCTTGAATTCCTCGTTGACAAAACAGGCGATAGAAGAGGTTAAATCCGATATCCTTTCAGGTAAAACAAAACTACTTTACGTTGCTCCCGAATCCTTGACCAAAGAGGAGAATGTGGAGTTCCTTAAATCGATTAAAATATCATTCTATGCGGTAGATGAGGCTCACTGTATTTCGGAGTGGGGACACGATTTCCGTCCCGAGTACCGTCGCATACGTCCAATCATCAACGAGATTGGTCAGGCGCCTGTGATTGCTTTGACCGCTACTGCAACCACCAAGGTGCGCGATGACATCAAAAAGAGCCTCGGCATACAGAAGGCCAAGGATTTCCAGTCGTCGTTCAACCGTGCCAACCTCTATTACGAGGTTCGTCCCAAGACAAAAAATGTCGATAAGGACATTATCAAATTTATAAAAATGAATCCCGGTAAGTCGGGCATCATATATTGCCTCAGTCGCAAGAAGGTTGAGGAACTGGCCGAGATATTGCAGGCCAACGACATACAGGCAAAGGCATATCACGCAGGTATGGACTCGTCCATGAGGTCGCAGACACAGGACGACTTCATCATGGAGAAAATCGATGTCATTGTGGCTACCATAGCATTCGGCATGGGTATCGACAAGCCCGATGTGAGATATGTAATCCACTACGACATCCCCAAGAGCCTCGAGGGCTACTATCAGGAGACCGGTCGCGCAGGCCGCGACGGTGGCGAGGGCCAGTGTATTGCCTTCTACAACAACAAGGATTTACAGAAGCTCGAAAAATTCCTCGAGGGTAAGCCGCTTGCCGAGCAGGATATCGGTCGCCAGCTCCTTAGAGAAACCACCGCATATGCCGAGTCTTCAGTGTGCCGTCGCAAACTGCTTCTCCACTACTTCGGCGAGAACTACGAGGTAGAGAACTGCGGCAGTTGCGATAACTGCTTGAACCCCAAAAAGCAGATTGAGGCGCAGGATATGCTCGAAATGCTCATCGAGGCTATTTTGGCGCTCAAAGAGAATTTCAAGACCGAATATGTACTCGATGTGCTCCTTGGTAAGGAGACCAACGACATCTTGTCGCACAAGCACGAAGAGCTTGAGTGCTTCGGCAGTGGTTCCGACGACGATGTGAAGCGTTGGAACGCTGTGGTTCGTCAGGCGCTTATCGCCGGCTACATCAGCAAAGATGTAGAGAACTATGGCTTGTTGAAGGTAACCGATGCAGGACGTCAGTTCTTGGATGATCCCCAGTCGTTCAAAATTGTCGAGGACAAGGATTTCGAAGAGGAGGAAACAGTGATGCGCGGTGGTGGTACCTTTGCGGTTGACCCCGAGCTCTATGCAATGCTCAAGAACCTTCGCAAGAAGATAGCCAAGCAGTTGGAGTTGCCTCCTTACGTGATATTCCAGGATCCCTCGCTCGAGGCAATGGCTACCACCTATCCGGTGAAGATAGAGGAACTGCAGAATATAACCGGTGTGGGTGCGGGCAAGGCTAAGCGCTACGGTGAGGAATTCTGTGCACTTATCAAGCGCCACTGCGAAGAGAACGAGATAGAGCGTCCCGACGATTTCCGCGTGCGCACCGTGGTGAACAAGTCCAAGATAAAGGTCAGCATCATTCAGGCTATCGACCGCAAGGTGGCACTTGACGACCTGGCAATAAGCAAGGGTGTCGAGTTCGAGGAGTTGCTCGACGAAATCGAGGCAATCGTATATTCCGGTACAAAACTGAATATAGACTACTTCCTCGAAGAGATTATGGACGAGGAGAACCTCGACGAAATATACTCATATTTCAAGAGCTCCGATACCGATAACCTCGAGGATGCAATGAGCGAGCTTGGTGCCGACTACAGCGAAGAGGAGGTACGACTCGTACGTGTTAAATTTATTTCTGAAATGGCAAATTAAAAAATATATCTTATGAATTTTATAACTGAAAAAATTGTGATGGATGGTCTCACATTTGATGACCTCTTACTTGTCCCTGCATATTCTGAGGTTCTTCCCAAGGATGTCAGTCTGAAAACAAAGTTTTCTAAAAACATAACCTTGAATGTACCTTTCGTTACAGCGGCAATGGATACAGTTACCGAGGCTAAAATGGCTATCGCCATAGCTCGCGAAGGTGGTATCGGTGTTATTCATAAGAATATGTCGATTGAGGAGCAGGCCCATCAGGTTGCTATCGTTAAGCGTGCCGAGAACGGTATGATTTACGACCCTGTGACAATCTCGGTTAACGCGATTGTGAAGGATGCTCTCGACATCATGGCAGAATATCACATCGGTGGTATTCCCGTTGTCGATGACGACAAGAAACTGGTAGGTATCGTGACCAACCGCGACCTTCGTTTTGAAACATGCTTGGACAAGCCCATCGCACAGGTTATGACAAGCGAGAACCTTGTTGTGACTACACAGCAGACCGATATGGAACTTGCTGCGAAGATTTTGCAGGAGAACAAAATAGAGAAACTGCCCGTGGTTGATGCTAACGGTAAGTTGGTTGGCCTCATCACATACAAGGATATCACTAAGGCACAGGACAAGCCCATGGCATGTAAGGACAAGAAGGGCCGCTTGCGCGTGGCTGCCGGTGTAGGTGTTACACAGGATGCAATGCAGCGTATTGCCGCTCTCGTCGAGGCTGGTGTCGATGCAATCATCATAGATACAGCTCACGGTCACTCGGCCGGCGTTGTGCAGAAACTGAAAGAGGCCAAGGCTGCCTTCCCCGAGATTGACATCGTTGTTGGTAACGTGGCTACAGGCGAGGCTGCAAAAATGCTTGCTGAGGCAGGTGCCGACGCCGTTAAGGTGGGTATCGGCCCGGGTTCAATCTGTACCACACGCGTTGTTGCCGGTGTAGGTGTGCCCCAGCTCTCTGCTATCTACGATGTAGCCAAGGCGCTCGAGGGTACCGGTGTACCTCTCATCGCCGACGGTGGTTTGCGCTATTCAGGTGACATTGTTAAGGCTTTGGCTGCCGGTGGATATTCAGTGATGATTGGTTCGCTCGTTGCAGGAACCGAGGAGTCACCCGGTGATACCATCATTTTCAACGGTCGTAAATTCAAATCGTACCGCGGTATGGGTTCACTCGAGGCAATGGAGAATGGTTCTAAAGACCGTTACTTCCAGGCCGACCAGGCAGACAAGAAGAAGCTCGTTCCCGAGGGTATTGCAGCACGTGTACCCTATAAGGGCACTCTGTTCGAGGTTATCTACCAGCTTGCAGGTGGCTTGCGTTCGGGTATGGGCTATTGCGGCGCTCCCGACATTGAGCGTTTGCACGATGCCAAGTTCGTAAGAATTACAAATGCAGGTGTACTCGAGAGTCATCCCCACGATGTGGCGATTACAAGCGAGGCTCCCAACTATAGCCGTCCCGAATAACAGGGCGGTTCAATCCCAACCATTATTGTAACGGGGTATCCGTATTTCATGAATTGCCGACAGTGCTGTCGGCAATTCATGAAAACAATGGATGCTCCTAAAATAATATTTATGAAGAAGAATTTCCTTTTAGGTCTGATGCTTCTTGCGGCCGGCTTTATGTTCGCCCAAAGCACCGACCCTGTTTTGTTTAAGGTAGGTGACACCGAAATTACAAAATCGGAGTTCGAATATGCCTTGAACAAGAATAACACAGCAACCGGTGGCAATGCAAAATCTGCCAAGGAGTATTTGCCCATGTATATCGATTTCAAACTGAAAGTGGTCGAGGCAAAAGCATTGGGCTTGGATACTTTGAGCTCTTTTATAGATGAGTTCAAGGCCGATAGAGCTCGTCAGGCCGAGGAATATCTCCTAGACAAGGAGTATGTAGAGCGCGAGGCTCACAAGCTCTATGCCAAGGACTCGGCGACAGTGGGACGCGATGGTTTCCTCAAGGTATCTCACATTATGTTCCCCATGCGACAGGATGCTCCTGCCGAATTTTTGGTGGCTACTAAGGCCAAGGCCGATTCGGCTTACCAGATGCTGAACGCCGGTGTCGATTTTGCAGCGGTGGCCCAGCGTTATATGGGTGACCGTCCCGATACATTCGAAATTTTGCGTGGCGAGGCCTACAAGGAATTCGAGGAGGCGGCCTATGCATTGAAGAACGGCGGCTTCTCGCACCCCGTGCTTTCTCCCGGTGGAATACATATAATCAAGCGCATTTCGCATCGCCCGTTCGGCTCGTACAAAGAGTACCGTCCGGCCATCATGTCCATCCTCGAGAAGCGCAACGTGAAGCTCGTTGCACGCTACCGCTTGGGTTATCAGTTGGCCAAGAATATGGCTCCCGGCACCACTCCCGAGCAGGCGTTGGCACGCGAGGACAGCTTGCTCGAGACCAAATATCCCGAGTTCGGCAACCTGATGCGCGAATATCGCGACGGATTACTCTTCTTCGAGGTGAGCAATCGCGAGGTGTGGCAGAAGGCGGCCAACGACGAGGCTGCTCTCGAGAAATTCTTCAAGAAGAACAAGAAAAAATATAAATTCGATTCCCCCCGCTTTCGTGGCGCAGTCATTTATGCCAACAGCGAAGAGGATATAAAGAAGGCACAGGAATTGCTGAAAAATGTGAGTGCCGACGACTATAAAGCAATCGTCGAGCAGAATTTCACTCAGGATTCAGTGTGCACCATCCGTCTCGAGGCCGGCGTGTTCCCCATTGGCGAGAACGGCTGGGTAGATAAAGAAGTCTTCGGACAAGGCAAGGGTGGCCGCATGAAACGCGGTTACAAAATGGCCGGCGTTGTAGGTACCGTGCTTAAAAAGAAACCCGAAACATACAAGGATGTGAAGGGTGCGGTGGTGAGCGACTATCAGCAGCAGCTCGAAAAAGAGTGGATGAAGAACCTGCGCAAGAAATATAGTGTTCAGGTTTATGAAGATGTCCTAAAAACGGTTAATAAATATTGATAATTCCTTGTAAGCCTTTATCTTTGTAACTATGATACGAAAAGGTGCTCTAAATACGGTGTTTCAGGTATTGCTTGCCATGCTGCTTCTGTCGGCATGTGGCGATAGTGTCAATCATGGCGGAAAGACTCCGTATATAGGCGTCGGCGACGAGTACCTCTACAAAGAGGATCTCGAGCAGGCTTATATGGCCAATCATACACAGAAGGATAGTGCCGCATTTATGCAGGAATATATAGAGCATTGGCTCGAGGATGCGTTGCTCTATAGTCGCGCCAAACACAATGTTTCATCGTCCAAGGAGATAGCCCGTCTTATAGAGAGCTACAAGAAATCGTTGTTGCTCAACATCTATCAGGAGCGTCTTGTAGATCAGCAGCTCGATAAAGAAATTACAGCCGAGGAGATTGCTTCTTTTTACGAGGCCAACAGTGCGATGTTCAAGATGGAGGAACCCATGATAAAGGGCCTTCTGCTCAAGGTATCCAAGAAGGCTCCCAAGCTCGACGCCGTAAGACGCTGGTGCAAGAGCACCGAACCTGCCGAGCTCGAGAAGCTCGAGAAATATACGCTTACCAACGCCCAGTTGTACGAATATTTCTACGATTCGTGGATGCCTATTTCGGCGTTGGCAGCCAAAATAGCCCTCTCCGAAGAGGATTTGAAACAGAAGGTTACCAAAAAAGATATGATTGAATTCAGCGACTCGGCGTCGTTGTACATCATGAATATATCCGATTATCTGCCTGTCGGCGAGCTGAAACCTCTGGATTTGGCCGAGTCGGAGATTAAGGAACTTTTGGTCAATTCCCGCAAGGCCGACTTCCTGCAGCAGGTCAAAAAGGATATTTATAACGAGGCCATCAGCGGTGGCAAGGTAAAATATTTTATGAACAAGCCCGAGTAGTAGCGGCTTGTCGTAATGTGTTAATATACATAAGAAAATGAAGTGTAACAAAGTGTTCGGCAGATTGTTTCTCGTGGCATTGTGTCTTTGCCATGTGGCGAATGTATTTGCACAGGATAATGTGATAGACAGGGTAGAATGGGTTGTAGGCGACAAGGCTATTCTGCGTTCGGATATTGAGTCGGCTATCGATTTTTGGGTGGAGAACGACCGCCGTTTCGATGGCGACCCCTATGCGATTGTAGGCGAGGATTTGGCTGTTCAGCAGCTCTTTATCCATCAGGCAGGCCTCGACAGTATCGTTGTGGGCGAGATGGATATCATGCGTCGCGTGGATGCTCAGATGGAGAAATCGACGCTGCGTGCCGGTTCGAAAGAGAAGCTCGAGGAGTATCTCGAAATGTCGTCTGCCCAGATACGCGAAATGTACTACGACCATTTCAAGAACAGCATGCTCACCGATGCGGTCAGAGAAAAAATCATAGGCGATATCAAGGTGTCACCTTCGCTCGTACGAAAATACTACAACACCCTTCCCGACGACAGCATCCCCTATATGCCGGCGTTGGTCGAGGTGCAGATAATTACCCAAACCCCCGAGATTGAGCAGGAGGAGATTGAGCGCATTAAGAGCGAGCTTCGCGAATATACCGAGCGCATAAATAACAACGAAACCTCGTTCTCGACCTTGGCGCTCCTCTATTCCGAGGATGGCGCGGCACGTTTTGGTGGTGAGCTCAATTTCATGGGCCGCGGCGAATTGGCGCCCGAATTTGCGGCTGTTGCGTTCAACCTTACCGACCCCAACAAGGTATCCAAAATCGTTGAAACCGAGTTCGGTTTCCATATCATGCAGCTCATAGAGAAGCGTGGCGACAAGGTGAAGGTGCGTCACATCGTGCGCAAGCCCCAGGTGTCGCAGAACAGCATCAGGCAGATGCTTGCCCGCCTCGATACAATAAGAGAGGACATCGACAGCGGCCGATTTACATTTGAAATGGGAGCTACTCAGATTTCTCACGATAAGGACACACGCAACAACAACGGTGTGATGTTCAATAGCGAGCAGGGTATTGTAACCAATTCGAAATTCGAGCTGCAGGATTTGCCCGTCGAGGTGGCATCGGCTGTTGCCGGCATGAAGGTTGGTGAAATATCGAAGCCCTTTGTAATGGTCAAGGAGAATGGCTCGACGGTTTGTGCCATCGTTAAGCTGAAGAACAGAATAGAGGGTCACAAGGCCAATATGCGCGACGATTATGAATATCTGAAAGAGCTTTATGCCGTGAAGATGGGCGAGGAGAAAGTGGCTCGCTGGATAAAAGAGAAGCAGAAAACCACATTTGTTCGCATAAATAAAGAGTATCGTAATTCCAAGTTCGTATATCCCGATTGGCGATTCTACGACGAGGAGTAAAGCCTTCTTTGAATGAGAGGATTGAAAAATATAATACTGATAATAACCATGCTTTGCGGAAGCCTGTGTGCATATGCACAGGTTGCCGCAGATTCTGTAAAGGCGGGTGCCGTTTCTTCAGATACGGCTTCGGTCAAGCGCAACTATGTCCATCTGCTTCATGCCGATGTGACGAAATATGACAAGAAGAGCAACCCCGATGTGTGGGTGCTGGTGGGCGATGTGGCCTTCCGTCACGACAGCATGTACATGTATTGCGACAGCGCCTATTTCTATAATCGAAAAAATGCGTTGAAGGCCTTCGGCGATGTGCGCATGGAGCAGGGCGACACCCTGTTTCTCTATGGCGACTATCTCGAGTATGACGGCGACGCCAACATGGCACGCGTGAGAAACAATGTGCGCCTCGAGGATAAATCGAGTGTGCTCGAAACCGACAGCCTCGATTACAATCGCAATCTGAACCTTGGCTACTATTTCGGTGGCGGTACATTGTACGACGACAACAGCACGCTCGACTCGGAATGGGGCGAGTACAACACGGTGACCAAGGAGGCGGTCTTCCGCCACGACGTCGATCTGCAGAACCCGCAGTTCCTGATGGCTTCCGACACGTTGCACTACAATACCGGCAGCAACCTTGCTAAGATTGTGGGCCCTACATACATCCGCAGCGGTGCCAACAGAATATATTCCGAGCTTGGTTACTACAATACCAATAACCGACAGGCAACCCTGTTGAACCGTTCGGTGGTGTCGAACGGCAACCGCGATGTTACTGCCGATTCGCTCTTCAGCGACGAGCTGTCGGGTGTGAGCAAGGCCTTTGGAAATATCCTGCTCACCGACACGGTCAACCGAAATATGCTCTCGGGCGAGTATGGCTACTTCGATAACTTGCACGACTCGCTCTATATAACCGACATGGCGCTGGCGGTCGATTACTCGCAGGGCGATTCGCTCTTTTTGCATGCCGATACCATTTGGATGGTTTCTTTGAACAGTGGCACCGATTCGCTCTATCGCCAGATAAGAGCATATAATAAGGTAAGAGCATTCCGTAGCGACATACAGGCAGTGTGCGACTCGCTTATCTTCGATTCGCGCGACTCGTGCATGACCATGTACAAGGATCCCATTCTATGGAACAACGGTCAGCAGTTGGTTGGCGAGGAGATAAAAATGTACATGGACAGCAGCTCCATCGACTGGGTGCATGTGATAAACCAGTCGCTCTTTGCCGAGAAGATGGACTCCGTAAATTTCAATCAGATAAACGGCAAGGAGATGAAGTTCTTCTTCAAGGACAAGAAACTGAACGAAATGCAGGTGATTGGCGGTGTGAACGTAATCTATTTCCCCTTGGACGACGACAGCACCATGATAGGTATGAACACTACCCTTGCCGGCAAGCTGGTGGGAACCATGAAGGATGGCAAGGTGCACAAGCTTGTCATACCCACAAAATCGAGCGGCATTTTCTTCCCCATGACACAGATACCCGACGATAAACGATATCTGAGCAATTTCGTATGGTTCGATTATGTGCGCCCCATCAGTCGCGACGATGTCTTTTACTGGCGTGGCAAACGCAAGGGACAGGAACTGAAGAAGATTAAGCGTGCTGCTGTGCCGTTGCCTACGCTTGATAAATTCAAGCAGAAGTAGTGGCTCCGTGTCACTCCATGTTTTGTGTAAATTCCAAATAGAATACAATATAATATTATGGGCTATTTCAAGATGCCGGCTCCGCGCCGCTTCAACCACAATTACATATATGTAGATGAGCGCAAAGAGAAGCTCCAGAAGATAGAGGAGAACGCCAAGCGCGAGCTTGGTCTTCTGCCCGCCGAGGAGGGCTCCTACGAGGAGCGTTTGCGTGGTGCTTTCGTTGGCGAGACTACCCATCTGAAGCGTCGCAAAGAGAACGGACAGCGCATCTCTACGAAAGGTATAGTGGTGGCACTTGCCGTAGCTCTTTTCCTGTTGCACTACCTTATTACCGGTAGCTGGACCTTTTAACAACACACTAATTGTATTGAATCTGTTATGAAAGACGTTATATCATTGCTGCCCGATTCGGTTGCCAATCAGATAGCGGCCGGTGAGGTTGTACAGCGTCCCTCCTCGGTGGTGAAGGAGCTTATGGAAAATGCCGTCGATGCCGGTGCTACAAAGGTCAAGGTGCTTGTGGTGGATGGCGGTCGCACCTCTATTCAGGTGATCGACAACGGTGTAGGTATGTCCGAGACCGATGCTCGTCTGGCCTTTGAACGTCATGCCACATCCAAGATAAAAAAGGCCGAGGATTTGTTTGCGCTCACCACCATGGGATTTCGTGGCGAGGCGCTTGCCTCGATAGCTGCCGTGGCTCAGGTGGAGCTTATCACCCGTCGCGAGGCCGACGAATTGGGTACCAAGGTGGTTATTTCAGGTTCGCAGCTCGAGGAGCAGGAGCCGGTGGCGGCGCCTGTGGGCAGTAATTTCAGAATAAAAAACTTGTTTTATAATATTCCGGCTCGTCGCAAGTTCTTGAAAACTACGCAGACCGAGCTCAATAATATTGTGACGGAATTTGAGCGCGTTGCTTTGGTGAATTGCTGCGTCGAGTTCTCGTTGTCGCACAACGACACCGAAATTATATCGTTGCCGGCTTCGTCGTTCCGTCAGAGGGTTGCAAACCTCTTTGGCAAGAAGGTCAATTCGCAGTTGATAGAGGTGGCGGTCAAAAGTTCCATGATAAATATCTCGGGATTTGTGGGCACGCCCGAAAGCTCGCGCAAGAAGGGTGCGTTGCAGTATTTCTTCGTGAACGGACGATACATGCGTCACCCCTATTTTGCCAAAGCTATTTCCGAGGCTTACAGCCAGCTGATACCTGCCGGCGAAATGGTACCCTTCTTCGTTTGCCTCGAGGTGGAGCCCGAGAAGATTGATGTGAACATACATCCCACCAAGACCGAAATAAAATTCGAGGACGAACAGAATATATGGAAGATTCTTTCGGCTGCCGTGCGCGAGTCGCTCGGACGATTCAATGCCATGCCCGGCCTCGATTTCGAAATGGGTGATCTTCCCGAAATACCTGTTTTCGAGGGCGATGGCGCCTCTATCGAAGCACCGAAGGTCTCTTATAACCCCGATTATAACCCGTTCAACAGTCGTTCGTCGCAGGAATTTATGAGGCGTGAAATGCCCTGGGAAAATCTGTACGATACAATAAAGCCTTCTGATACGGATAATTTGGGCGAGGTGGTCGATAAATCCTATTCGCTCGATTCGCTCTCGATTGACGAGCCTGTGCCAGTGCTCGACGCGCCTGCCGAGGAGTATGCCCCCCTGTGCCAGTACAAGGGACAATATATACTTGTTCCCACGGCTGCGGGACTCATGTGGATACATCAGCGTCGTGCCCACATACGTGTGCTGTACGATGTCTATCGCAAGCAGCTCGACGACAAGAAGGGCAATGTGCAGCGTGTGCTCTTTCCCGAGCGCCTCGACCTTACGGTCAACGAGGGCGTTGCTTTGGAGGGTATGATGTCCGAGCTTTCGAGCCTTGGCTTTGAACTGACCTCGCTCGGAGGTACAAGCTATGCCATTCAGGGTGTTCCCGCCGGCATCGAGGGGCTCGACCCCGTGAAGCTCCTTGGCGAGATATTGCATGCGGCTATGGAGTGCACATCGGGCGTTGGCGAGAAACTGTACGACAGTCTTGCCTTGTCGATGGCGCGACAGATAGCGATTGTATCGGGACAGGTGCTCACCGACGAGGAGATGCGTACGCTCACCGACAATCTGTTCAAATGTCGCGTGTATGGTCGCACTCCCGATGGAAAATCCATCATATATGTGCTGCCCGATAGCGATATAACGCGTTATTTTATAAAATAATGCAACGGGAAAAACGGGCGTGTAGTTAAAAAATGTTAATGATTGTCTTATTTCCTTGTAGGAATAAAATAGCGTTAGTAAATTTTTTGTAATTTTGCACGACTGAAAGTGCGTTCATATGCTTTTTGTCGCGTGGTGGCGCAGTTTGGTTGGTGGCGTTGGAACCTTTCCGCTATAAAGTATGTTTATACCTTTGGAATCTTTCTGAGCCCCTGTTTTATGGAAATTTTTAGTGTCTAATTAATAGTAAAAAGTATGAAAAAATTCATGATGGCGCTGGCTTTTGTCAGCATTGCAATGGTTTCTTTTGCACAGGAGACAGTTACTAGCGAGGTAGTTGTTCCTACATTGAAGAACAGCGTTGCTACAAACAGCTTCTGGAGCAACTGGTTCATCAGCGTGAACGGTGGCTATCAGTTGTACAACGGTGTAAAGACTAAGGGCGAGAGCATGTTCGATCACGGAACAGCTGCAATCTCTGCTTACGTTGGTAAATGGCACACTCCCGGTTACGGATGGAGAGTAGCTTACAACGGCTTTGAGCTCAAACCTTTCGAGGATGCAGACAAGTTCTCTTTCTACAATGTACACGCAGACGCTATGTTCAACCTTAGCAACCTTCTCTTCGGTTACAACGAGAAACGTGTATGGAACTTCATTCCTTATCTTGGTGTTGGTATCGCTAGCAACTTGGATTACGAGGCTGAGAACCAGGATAGAATCGGTTCACTCACAGCTAACGCTGGTATCTTGAACACATTCCGCATCGCTAAGCACTGGGCAATCAACCTCGAGCTCTCTGCAACAGCTGCAAAGAACGGTTTCAGCGGTGTAGAGGGTAAGGGTCACGGTGGTTACGACCTCATCTTCGCTGCAATGGCCGGTGTTACTTACAAGTTCAACAAGGTAGGTTGGGAGAACACTCCTGACGTTGACGCTATCAACGCTGCTAACGCTGCTGCTCTTGCTGCACTCGGCGCACAGTTGGCTGCTAAGGAGTCTGAGAACTCACAGTTGAAGTCTCAGCTTGCTGCTGCTAAGGCTGCTTTGGCTAAGTGCCAGAACGCTCCCAAGGAGGTTGATATGTTCGACGCTGCTCAGTCAGTATTCTTCTCAATCAACTCTTCTAAGATCGATTCTAAGAAGGAGATTCTCAACCTCAAGGCTTTGGCTCAGGCAGCTAAGGAGACAGGTGTGAAACTCGCAGTTACAGGTTACGCTGACAGCGCTACTGGTTCTGCTGCTTACAACCAGACATTGTCTGAGGCTCGTGCTAAGGCAGTAGCTGCTAAGCTCGTTGAGATGGGTGTTCCCGAAAGCCAGCTTATCGTTGAGGGTAAGGGTGGTGTTGATACAGAAAGCCCCATCCAGTTGAACCGTCGCGTTATCATCGCTCCCGCGAAGTAATTAACTGTTCAATAGATATAAAAAGAGTGTCTCGTAAGAGGCACTCTTTTTTGTATATATACTCGAGGTGGTCTTTTGTGTATGTGGCGGTTGCTTGGCGTTTTGCATGGCTGCTGTAGATTGCTTGCGCTCTTTGTGTGTCTCTTATATGGCGGCCAAGGTGTGCGGTAGGTTGTCAATGCTCTTTGTGTGCTTGCTGTATATATGCTGCTCTGCTGTGGATGAAATAAAACAGGTCGCATCTACAGATGCGACCTGTCTGTTTGTGTGTGGCGTATTTGCGCCTATTAAATATTTGTGAATCCGATGATCTTCTGCACCTCTGAAAGGGTTTTTGCTGCGCTTATGCGAGCCTTCTCGGCGCCCTCTTCGGCGATTCTCTTCAGTAATGCTGTGTTCGATGAGTATTCTACAATCTTCTCGCGGATGGGAGCAATCTTATTTACGATATCCTCGGCGAGCTGTTTTTTCAAATCTCCGTAGCGGATTGAGCAGTCGTTCCACTTCTCGTCGAAGTATTTGTATGTGTCGGGGGTAGATGCAACCTCGAGCAGTGTGAATAGGTTTTGTATCACCTCGGGTTTCTGTGAATTGGGCTCTGTGGGGCCGCTGTCGGTTACTGCCTTCATTACCTTTTTGCGTATTGTGGCTGCGTCGTCTATAAGGTATATGCAGTTGCCTTCCGATTTGCCCATCTTGCCTGAGCCGTCGAGTCCGGGGATTTTGATGCCCTTGCCTGCGAGCGAGTATGACTGGGGCTCGGGGAAGTATTCCACGCCGTAGATGTTGTTGAAGCGTCTTGCGAATTTGCGTGCCATCTCCATGTTTTGCTCCTGGTCTTTTCCTACGGGTACCTTTATAGCTTTATGTATAAGGATGTCCGCAGCCATCAGGGTGGGGTAGGTCAGAAGACCGGCATTTACGTTGTCGGGCTGTTTGCGTGCCTTCTCTTTGAACGATGTTACGCGCTCGAGCTCTCCAAGGTAGGCGTTCATGTTAAGGTATAGGTATAATTCGAGAACCTCCTTAACGTCGCTCTGTATGTAGATTGTCGATTTTTCGGGGTCGAGGCCGCATGCAAGGTACTCGGCGAGGATGGTGTATGCGCTCTTGCGTATGTCCTCGGGTTTGGGGTGTGTTGTCAGTGAGTGCCAGTCTGCGATGAAGAAGAGGCAGTTGTAATCGTCCTGCATCTTTACGAAATTTGTTACTGCGCCGAAATAGTTGCCCAAGTGCAGATTTCCGGTGGGGCGTATTCCGCTAACTACTGTTTCCATGTTGTCAAGTGGTATATTTTGCGAATGGTTCGCGTTGTTAATATTCTGTATAGGTTGTATTTCTGTCTGCAAAGATAAGTTTTTTCTGCTTTTATTGAAAATAATTCCGAAAAGATTTGGCGCTTATGCAAAATTGTATTACTTTTGCATCGCATTTGAGGATTGAGCCCTTTAGTAGGGGCGTTTAGCTCAGCTGGTTCAGAGCATCTGCCTTACAAGCAGAGGGTCGGCGGTTCGAATCCGTCAACGCCCACTCAACTCAAATACATATTCTCCGATAATAATCGGGCGTTTAGCTCAGCTGGTTCAGAGCATCTGCCTTACAAGCAGAGGGTCGGCGGTTCGAATCCGTCAACGCCCACGATACGAAGCCTGCAAATTGCAGGTTTTTTTTGTTTTAGGAGGTAATCTTTCTAAAAATTAAATAAACTTTTCTGCTCTGTGTGCGTTTATGGGTAAAAAATACTATTTTTGTACCCGAATCGTTTAACCTTGCGCTTTAATAGCCAATGTTATAAACGAGGCGCTTTTTAATGATAAATCTTATACTCACAAATAATGAAACTAGACATTCTTACAGCGATTTCACCTATAGATGGCAGATATAGGGGTAAAACAGAGTCTTTGGCTAACTATTTCTCGGAGTATGCACTGATGAAATATCGTGTATTCGTTGAGATTGAATATTTTATCGCTCTTTGCGAGCTCCCTTTGCCTCAGCTTAGCGGAGTCGATTCATCATTGTTTCCCGCGTTTCGCAAGATATACAGCGAATTTACCGTGGAGGATGCAATGCGCATAAAGGAGATAGAGAAGGTTACCAACCACGATGTTAAGGCTGTTGAATACTTTATAAAAGAGCGTTTCGATGCCATTGGCGGCCTCGACGCATACAAGGAATTCATACACTTCGGACTCACTTCGCAGGATATCAACAACACCTCTATTCCCTGTACTATCAAGGCGGCACTCGAGGAAGTTTACTGCCCCGTGCTCGACGAGATGCTGGCAATACTCAAGGAGTATGCCGAGGCATGGAAAGATATCGCACTGCTTGCACGTACACACGGACAGCCCGCTTCGCCCACACGCTTGGGTAAAGAGGTTATGGTGTTCGTATATCGCATAGAAACACAGTTGCAGGAGCTCAAGAAGTGCGTTATTTCGGCTAAATTTGGCGGTGCTACCGGTAATTTCAATGCCCACCACGTGGCATATCCCGAAATCGACTGGAAGGCATTCGGTAACAAGTTCGTATCGGAGAAGCTCGGCCTTCAGCGTGAGCAGTATACCACACAGATTTCGAACTACGACAATTTGGCGGCTACATTCGATGCACTTGCACGTATCAATACTATCATCATCGACATGGACCGCGACTTCTGGCAGTACATCTCAATGGAATTCTTCAAGCAGAAGATTAAGGCCGGCGAGGTGGGCTCGAGCGCAATGCCCCACAAGGTGAACCCCATCGACTTCGAGAACAGCGAGGGCAACCTTGGTATCGCCAATGCAATACTTTCGCACTTGGCAGCCAAATTGCCTATCTCTCGTTTGCAGCGCGACCTTACCGACTCGACAGTGCTTCGCAACGTAGGTGTGCCCTTCGGTCACATCATTATAGCTATCAAGAGCACCATGGTCGGCTTGCGCAAGTTGTTGCTCAACGAAACAGCCATTTACGACGAGCTCGACAACATGTGGAGTGTATGTGCCGAGGGTATTCAGACAATCCTTCGTCGCGAGAGCTATCCCAACCCCTACGAAGCACTCAAGGCTCTCACCCGCACCAACAGCAAAATCACACGCGAGTCGTTGCTCGAATTTATCGAGGGACTCGAGGTTGCCGAGAGCGTTAAAGAGGAACTTCGCAGCATCACACCCCACTCTTACACAGGAATGTAGGAAAATAAACATTGGACCGTGAGGTTCGTTAAATATATTTCAAATGAACAACTACAAAGACAAACGATCGGGCGATTCGGGTTTCAATAACGACCGTCGATCACGTTCGTACAATCGTAACGACGACTTCAGCAGCCGTCAGAGACAGGGACAACGCAATAACCGCTACTCAGAGGGCCGCCCCTCGTTCGGCGATTACGATAACCGTGGACGCGAAGAGGGTGGAAACCGCTTCAAATTCAATAACAGGAACAATCGCGATGCCGGCGCAGGTCGCACCGGTTACGAAAGAGGCAATCGCAGCCGTTTTGGTGGCGAGCAGCAGTCGGCTGGTGGCAACAATAACTATCGTCCCCGCACCAACAGATTCTCTTCGGAGCAGGGTAACGGCTACACACCGTCGCCCCGCGGTGAAAAATATAATGGCCACGGCGCAGACAGAAAGCCCGCATACTCACAGCGTGGCAATTACGACGCCAATGCCAAGTACAACAGAAAGAAGCGCGTTGAGTACAAAGAGGTCATTCTCGATCCCGATGCACCTTTGCGCTTGAACAAGTATCTTGCCAATGCCGGTATCTGCTCACGCCGCGAGGCTGACGAATTCATACAGGCAGGCCTTGTTACCGTAAACGGTGTAATTGTAACCGAAATGGGTACCAAGGTAACACGCACCGACGACATCCGCTTTAGTGGCGAGCGTGTGAACCCCGAGCGCAAGGTGTATATCCTTTTGAACAAGCCCAAGGATTGCGTTACAACTGTTGACGATCCCCAGGAGCGCAAGACAGTGCTCGACTGCCTGAAGGGTGCATGCAAAGAGCGCATCTATCCCGTAGGACGTCTCGACCGCAACACCACAGGTGTACTTCTTCTTACCAACGACGGTGACATGGCTTCGAAGCTCACTCACCCCAAGTTCATGAAGAAGAAAATATACCATGTATATTGCGACAAGAACGTGGCTATGTCCGATATGACACAGCTCGTTAACGGCCTCGACCTCGAGGATGGCAAGGCATATGCCGACGAGGTTACATATGTAAACGAAGCCGACCGTTCGCAGATTGGCATCGAGATTCACTCGGGCAAGAACCGCATCGTGCGTCGTATGATGGAGCACCTCGGTTACAAGGTGGTTAAGCTCGACCGCGTGCTCTTTGCCGGCCTCACAAAAAAGAACCTTAAACGTGGCGACTGGCGCTACCTCACCGAGAAAGAGGTGAACATGTTGCGCATGGGAGCATACGAATAACAGAAAATAAAAACAATCGGATGGAAACGATAAAACGAACAAAAATATCAGATTTGCTCGGCCTCACCACATATGGTGCCGAAGTAAATGTAAAAGGTTGGGTGAGAACCCGTCGCGGCAGCAAACAGGTTGCTTTTGTTGCTCTTAACGACGGTTCTACAATAAAGAACGTACAGATAGTTATCGACCTCGAGAAGATAGACGAGGAATTGGTAAAGAAAATCTCGACAGGTACCTGCCTTTCGGTAAACGGTACACTTGTGGAATCTATCGGTGGCGGCCAGAGCGTAGAGATACAGGCTACAGCCATTGAGATACTTGGCGAGTGTGACAATACATACCCCTTGCAGAAGAAGGGACAGACAATGGAGTTCATGCGTAGCGTGGCACACCTCCGTCCCCGCACAAATACATTCGGTGCAATCTTCCGCATCCGTCACAACATGGCATATGCCATCCACAAGTTCTTCCACGACAAGGGCTTCTACTATTTCCACACACCCATCATCACCGCTTCGGACTGCGAGGGCGCAGGACAGATGTTCCAGGTGACTACAATGAACCTTTACGACCTGAAGAAGGACGAGAACGGTTCAATCGTTTACGACGACGACTTCTTCGGCAAGCAGGCAAGCCTCACCGTATCGGGCCAGCTCGAGGGCGAGCTCGCTGCAACAGCGCTTGGTGCAATCTATACATTCGGTCCCACATTCCGTGCCGAAAATTCGAACACACCCCGTCACCTTGCCGAGTTCTGGATGATTGAGCCCGAGGTTGCCTTCAACGACATTTACGACAACATGGAACTGGCCGAGGAATTCATCAAGTATTGCGTATCTTGGGCCCTCGACAACTGCATGGACGACATCAAGTTCCTGAACGACATGTTCGACAAGGAGCTCATTGAGCGTCTGCGTTCAATCGTCAATACAGAATTCGTTCGTCTTAAATATACCGAGGGTATCGAGATTCTCGAGAAGGCGGTTGCTGACGGACACAAGTTCGAATTCCCCGTATATTGGGGTGTCGATCTTGCTTCGGAGCACGAGAGATATCTCGTTGAGCACCACTTCAAACGCCCTGTAATCCTTACCGATTATCCCAAGGAGATCAAGGCTTTCTACATGAAGCAGAACGAGGATGGTAAGACCGTGCGTGCAATGGACGTGCTCTTCCCCAAAATCGGCGAAATCATCGGTGGTTCCGAGCGTGAGGCCGACTACAACAAACTGCTTTCTCGTATCGAGGAGCTTGGTATCCCCATGAAGGATATGTGGTGGTACCTCGATACACGTCGCTACGGCTCATGTCCCCACTCGGGCTTCGGTCTCGGCTTCGAGCGCCTGTTGCTCTTCGTTACAGGTATGTCGAACATCCGCGACGTGATACCCTTCCCCCGTACTCCCAACAACGCGGAGTTCTAAGAACGGTTCGGGTAACAGTTGTTCAACAGAATAATTACTTTACTTCCTGCGGGGCACGCCCCGCAGGAAGATAAATATACGATAAGATGGATAAAAACAGGTACTGTGTGATAATGGCTGGCGGTATAGGCAGCCGTCTGTGGCCGCTTAGTCGCAAGAGCCGCCCCAAGCAGTTTCACGACTTGTTGGGATGTGGCAGAACCTTGCTTCAGCAGACATTCGATCGATACAGCCGTATAGTCCCTTTGAAAAATATTGTGGTATCTACCAATAGCGACTACTCCGATTTGGTTAGGGAGCAGTTGCCCGAACTATCATCGGAGCAGATACTGCACGAACCCACTTATCGCGGCACTGCGCCGAGCATCGCCTATGTGGCGTGTCACATCAGGCAGCTCAACGAAAATGCCAATATCGTGGTAGCGCAGTCCGACCAGCTCATCCTCGACGAAAATCTTTTTGTGGAAACGGTGAACAACGGCCTCGATTTTGTGGCGAAGAACAAAAAACTGGTCGTGGTGGGCATTAAGCCTACCTGTCCCGAAACCCGATACGGCTACATTCAGGCCGAGGAGGAGCTCGAGCCAGCCGAGAACGGCATCTTCCACAAGGTGCGTACCTTCACCGAGAAGCCCGCATACGAATTTGCGCAGATATTCATGGAGAGCGGCGAGTTCTACTGGAACTCGGGTATTTACATCTGGAATGTGCAGACCATAATAGACACGATGACCGAGCTGCTCCCCGATATGATGGGCGAGCTCGAACGCGTTTTTAGTGAATTCCCCAACCGCGACGAGCGCCGCAAACGTGTCTATGAAGCCTATACATCCTTCCCCAATGTCTCTATGGACTATGCTGTCATGGAGAGGGCCGACAACGTCTGTCTGCAGATTGGAAAATTCGGTTGGGCCGACCTTGGTACCTGGGATTCGCTCTACAGCACCTTCCCCAAGGATAGGGATGGCAATGTGATAGTGCGTTCGCGCACCATCGCCTACAACAGCAAGGACAATGTGGTGGTGCTTCCCAAGGGCAAGCTCGCTATCATACAGGATGTAGATGACCTGCTTATCGCCGACTCCGAGAATGTGCTGCTTGTGTGCAAAAAGGGCAAGGAGGGTGACATCCGTAAATTCCTGAACGACACGCGCATGAAGTTCGGTGACGAATTTGCTTAGAACAGATTACTCTTGTATATACAAAAATGCTTCGCTCATATTGGCGAAGCATTTTTTGTATTTGTAGGTGTCGTTGCGACCCGATGCTAGTTTCTTAAATCGGCGCCCCACATCATTTTGTCGCGAAGGGTCTTGAAAAATGTCTGTCCCTCTATCTGTACGATTTTTATTGTGTGGTCGGCCTTGCGCAGTGTGAGTATGGTCTCCTCGTCACACTCCACGTTGCGGCCGTCGATGGCTATTAGGTAGTTGTGGCTGCGGCTGGCCACCTTCAGTTTCACCTCGGTGTGGTCGTTTACCACCACGGGGCGGGCGTTCAGGCTGTGCGATGCAATGGGGGTGAGCACAAATACGTTGGCATCGGGCGCAATGATAGGACCACCTGCGCTAAGCGAGTAACCGGTGGAACCCGACGGTGTCGATATTATCAATCCGTCGGCCTGGTAGGTGATGAATTCCTTGTTGTTGAGCGATGCCTCTATGCTTATCATCGACGAATTGTCGTGCTTCATTACGGCTACCTCGTTCAGTGCATAGGGGTTGCTTGTGAGCTCTCTGTCGGCAGCGCTCACCTGAATCACTCCACGCTCCTCGATGCTATATTCGCCGTTGTGCAGGTATTCGAAAAGCTCGGGTATGTTGTTTGCCGAGAACGATGTGAGAAATCCCAGGCGGCCGGCATTTATTCCAAGCAGGGGGATGTTTTTGCTGCCCACCCTGTTGGCCGTGCGCAGGAATGTGCCGTCGCCACCGAAACTGATGGCGATGTCTGCGTCGAAATCGTCGCCGTCGATGATGCCTTCGGGCTGCACCGACAATCTGTTCTCCACGAGCAGGTGTTCATAGAAGGGGCGGTCTATGTAGAAGCTATCCTTCCAATCGCTTATAGCTGCAAATAGTTTGTCGATGTTCTCCGATTTTTTCGACTGGTGCTTATTTCCGAATAATGCAAATTTCATATTTATGGTTGCCTTGCGGCTATAAGGGTTAGTGTGCGGTTGGTTCAAACAATTCAAGGCCGTTGCCTGCCTGTGTGCAAAAAACGCCCATGTGGCTGTCCAAGCACGCTTAAACGCTGCAAATTTAAGATAAATTATTATCTTATTTTGCTTATTTTGTCGTACTTTTGCGAAAAATACGAAATTGCAGATAATTTTGCCGTATAGGACGGCATTAAACAGAAGTTTTTAAGATGACCAAATTAAGTGTAAATATAAACAAAGTGGCCACCATACGCAATGCACGCGGTGGCAATGCCCCCGACCTGTTGCAGGTTGCTCGCGATTGCGAATTGTATGGAGCCGATGGTATTACAGTACATCCCCGTCCCGACGAAAGACATATACGTCGTGCCGATGTTCCCGCCCTGCGTGCGGTGTTGCGCACGGAATTCAATATCGAGGGCTATCCTTCGAAGGAATTTATGGATTTGGTGCTGAAGGCTAAGCCCAACCAGGTAACCCTTGTGCCCGACAAACCCGACCAGCTCACCTCCAACCATGGATGGGACACCGAGGCCGAGCAGGAATTCCTTAAAGACATCCTCGACGACCTGCGTGGTGCCGGAATACGCAGCTCAATATTCATCGACGCCGACTGTCGCATGGCCGAGTATGCCGCAAAGGCTGGTGCCGACAGAGTGGAGCTCTACACTGGCCCCTATGCCGAGGAGTATGCGCGTAACCGCGAGAACGCCATCAAGCCCTTTATCGAGACAGCACGTCGTGTGCGCCAGTTGGGCATAGGCCTCAATGCCGGCCACGACCTCAGCCTCGAAAATCTGGCCTATTTCATCGAGAACATCCCTTGGGTCGATGAGGTTTCCATCGGTCATGCGCTCATTTGCGACGCGCTTTACATGGGTCTCGAAAAGACTATTGCGGCATATAAAAAACAGCTCAGGTTCTAATCCCGCGCGAGCCGCACACGATAATCTAAAAGAAATAATAAAAAATATAACTACTATGGTTTTAATGACACTTCTTGCACAGGTTGCAAGCGTAGCACAGGATTCTATTATGTCGCTCACCGAGGTGACAGCAGAGAGTATGAATGTATGGGAACTTGCCGTAAAGGGCGGTTGGATAATGATTGTATTGGCCCTTCTGTCTATAATTGGAGTATATATATTCTTCGAGCGCTTCTCTACACTTCGCAATGCGTTGAAGCGCAATCCTCTTTTCATGGAGCGCATTCACGACAACATCAAGGACGACGACATGAAATCGGCATCCAACTACTGCCGCAGCGAGAATACACCCCTTTCGCGCATCATCGAAAAGGGTATAAAGAGCTTTGCTTTCTCGGCATCGTCTATCCGCGAGACTATCGACAACAGCGCTAACCTCGAAATTGCCAATCTCGAAAAGGGTTTGCCTATCCTCTCGACAATTGCAGCCGTTGCTCCCATGATTGGTTTCTTGGGAACTGTTACAGGTATGGTTCGCGCCTTCTGGGAAATGGCCAACGCCGGAAACAACATCGACGTGTCGTTGCTGTCGGGCGGTATCTACGAGGCTATGATTACTACTGTAGGTGGTCTTGTTGTAGGTATCATCGCAATCTTTGCATACAACTATCTTGTTACAATGGTAGATAAGGTGCAGAACGACATGGAGGCCGAGATTATCTCGTTCATGGAGATTGTTCGCGAGAAAAAGGAGGTTCTTTAATATTTTCGGTTAAAACAGCTATTCATCATGCTTAAGAGAAAGACCAAAACAATAGAAACCTTCTCGATGTCGTCGATGACGGATATCATCTTCTTGCTGCTGATATTCTTCATGATTACATCGACAATGGTTACTCCCAATGCCATCAAGGTGCTGTTGCCCCAGGGCAGCCAGCAGACCTCGGCAAAGCCTTTGGCGCGTGTCATCATCGACAAGCAGCTCAACTACTATTCGGCATTCGGTAACGAGGACGAAATGCCTATCGACCCCGAGGCGATAGCCGATTTCCTTATCGAGTGTGCAGCCAAGGAGCCCGAAATGTACGTGGCGCTCTATGCCGACGAGAGTGTGCCTTATCGCGAAATTGTGAAAGTGCTTAATATAGCCAACGAGAATAACTTCAAAATGGTGCTTGCGACACGTCGCCCCGACAGGAAGAGAAAATGAAACAATTTAATAACGAACAGATACATGGAGTGATAGGTACTATTATAGTACACATCATTCTGTTGCTGATACTTCTTTTTGTGGTCATCGAGAAACCTCTGCCACAGGAAGAGGAGGGTGTCCCTGTGGTACTGGGCAATGTGCAGCGTGCCAAGGGCGATGCCTACAACTACACCGAGGTGAAGGTGGCGCCCAAACCCGTTCCCAAGCCTGTGGCTGCTAAGCCTGTCAAGAGCCCTGCCGAGCCCCTGATTACACAGAAGGACGAGGAGACTGTTGCCATGCCCACAGCCGAGGAGAAGAAAAAGGACGCGCCCAAGAAACCCGAAAAGACCGCCGAGCAGATTGAGCAGGAGCGTAAGGCCCAGGAGGCCGAGCGTAAACGCCAAGAGGCTGAGCGCATTGCGCGCGAGGCCAGTGCCAAGGTTGCCGGTGCATTCGGCAAGGGAGCTACAATGGCCGACCGCGGAGCTGCTACCGAAGGTAGCGGTCACGAAGGCTCAACCGAGGGCAACGAAACGACTGGTGTAACCAAGGGTGCTGGTGGCTACGGAGCATGGGACCTTAGTGGTCGTTCGCTCAGCGGTGCCTTGCCACGTCCTGTATATAATGTGCAGGAAGAGGGCCGTGTGGTTGTGAATATTACGGTAAACCACAATGGTCAGGTAATAGCGACATCTATCAACCCGCGTACAAATACCAGTAGTACAGCCCTGCGCAACGAGGCTATGAAGGCGGCTCGCAAGGCGACCTTCAACAAGGTCTCTACGGTTGATAACCAGATGGGTACAATAACATATTACTTCAGTCTAAAATAAAAATTATACGGCTATGAGCAAAGTATATCTATTCTTGGCAGACGGATTCGAGACCGTTGAGGCGCTTGCCCCCGCCGACGTCATGCGTCGTGCAAATCTCGATGTTGTAACAGTGTCCATAATGGGCCGTAAGAGAGTGGTATCAGCTCATGGCATAGCGGTAGAGGCTGATACTCTTTTCGAGGAGGTCGATTTTTCCGATGCGCAGGCGCTGGTGTTGCCGGGCGGTTCGCAGGGCACCGAGAATCTCTCGGCGTGTGAGCCATTGCGCGAGCAGATAGCCCAGGCCAATGCTCAAGGAAAGATAATTGCGGCCATCTGTGCTGCTCCCATGGTCTTCGGACGCATGGGGCTTCTCAATGGGCGTCGTGCCACCTGCTATCCCGGTTGCGAGGGCGACCTTGCGGGGGCCGATTACAAGGCTACGGCGGTTGAGCAGGACGACAATATAATAACGGCTTGCGGCCCGGCTGCATCATTCGAATTCGGTTTCACCATAGTGGAAAACCTCTGTGGCGAGGCGGCGGTGGCAGTCATGCGCGAGCAAATGCGTTTTAACGATTTATGAAAAGATATATAATAGTAGTTGCCGGCGGAAAGGGCCTGCGCATGGGCGGTGATACGCCCAAACAGTTTATGCTGCTCAATGGTAAGCCGTTGGTAATGGCTACCATAGAGAATCTGTGTGCCATGGATGTGACACTGCGTATAGTGCTTGTGTTGCCCAAGGATCAGATGCAGTTGTGGGACGAATTGTGCGAGCAGTACAATTTTACAATCCCCGTGAAGGTGGTTGCCGGTGGTACTACACGTTTCCACTCGGTGCAGAACGGACTAGCCGCCATCGAGGATAGCGACGAGGCGCTTGTGGGAGTACACGACGGAGTGCGCCCCTTCCTTGCCATGAAGGTATATGACGAGCTCTTCCGCGAGGCAGCCATAAATGGCGCCGTGGTGCCCGTTGTGGCAGTTTATGACAGCATGCGCCGCTTCATCGGCGGACAGGGTGCTACCGAGCCTGTGCCCCGCGACAGATATCGACTGGTGCAGACCCCTCAGGTCTTCAAACTGTCGATGTTGCGTAAGGCCTACGAACAGCGATATATGGAGAACTTCACCGATGACGCCTCGGTAGTGGAGGCTATGGGTGAATTTGTTCATGTAGTCGAGGGCAACCGCGAAAATATAAAGATAACAACCCCGTTTGATTTTGTCTTAGCCAAGGCGATAGTTGAATGCTTGACCCAACAACCAGAGACATAAAATACCTTCCCGGAGTGGGCGAGCAGCGCGCCACTCTGTTGAACAGAGAATTGAATATCTATTCTCTGTACGATTTATTGTACTATTTCCCGTATAGATACGTCGATCGCAGCCGTCTTTTTCGTGTAGATGAAATAGACGGCCGCATGCCGCATATACAGCTGTGTGGCGAGATACGCAGCTTCGAAGAGATGGGCGAGGGTGCGGGTCGCAGGCTAGTGGCCCATTTTACCGACGGCACGGGCTTTGTCGATTTGGTGTGGTTCCGCGGATTGAAATTCGTGAAGAACCGTTATAAGCTCGGCAAGAAATATATTGTCTTCGGCAAGCCCACCATTTTTAACGGCAGGGCCAATATAGCACACCCCGATATAGACGACGCCGAGGCATTGCAGTTGTCCGAAATGGGTTTGCAGCCATATTACAATACCACTGAACGCATGAAGCGCAGCGGGCTCAATTCGCAGGCGATGGCCAAATTGACGTCGAACCTGCTGACCATGCTGCCGCTAAACATGGATGAAACGCTGAGCCCCTCCATCGTTCAGAAATATAAGCTGATGTCATTGGGCGAGGCTTTGCGCGTGATACATTTCCCGAGCAACATCGACGAATTGCGTCGCGCCGAGTATCGTCTAAAATTCGAGGAGCTATTCTATATACAGTTGGGCATCCTCAACTACTCCAAAGACCGCAAGCAGAAGTATGCCGGCTACAATTTCTCTAAGGTCGGCGATATATTCAACGAATTTTATACCAAAAACCTTCCTTTTGAGCTCACCGGTGCTCAGAAACGCGTCGTGCGCGAGATTAGGCGCGATGTGGGGCGCAATGTGCAGATGAACAGGCTTGTTCAGGGCGATGTGGGCAGCGGAAAAACCCTTGTGGCACTGCTTGCCATGCTGCTTGCCAAGGACAACGACTACCAGGCTTGCATGATGGCGCCCACCGAGATACTTGCCGAGCAGCATTTTTCTACGTTGCGTCGCATGCTGTCCGGGCTGCCGGTGCGTGTGGAGCTGCTTACGGGCAGCACCAAACAGAAGGATAGAGGTCCGTTGTTGGCGGCGCTCGCTTCGGGCGAGATTGATATCATTGTGAGCACTCATGCTGTGCTCGAAGACAATGTGAATTTCGCGCGCCTCGGTCTTGTGGTTATCGACGAGCAGCACCGTTTCGGCGTGGTGCAACGAGCAAAAATGTGGACAAAAAGCCGTATCCCGCCGCATGTGCTTGTGATGACCGCGACGCCCATTCCGCGCACTCTTGCAATGACGCTCTATGGCGACCTCGATGTATCTATCATCGACGAGCTGCCTCCCGGTCGCAAGCCTATAAACACCCAGCATGTCTTCCGCGACCGCATAAGCGGCGTCTATTCGTTCATCGAGAAGCAGTTGCGCGAGGGACGACAGGCCTATGTGGTCTATCCCCTCATCACCGAAAGTGAGAAGATAGACCTAAAGAACCTCGAAGAGGGGTATGCTACGTTGTGCAATGTCTTCTGCGACTACAAGATAGGCAAGCTGCACGGCAAAATGAAGCCCAAGGAGAAAGAGCACGAAATGCAGCGCTTTGCCTCGGGCGAAACGCAGATACTTGTCTCCACAACGGTTATCGAGGTGGGTGTCGATGTGCCCAATTCCACCATCATGGTCATCGAGAATGCCGAGCGATTCGGCCTCTCGCAGTTGCACCAGCTTCGTGGCAGGGTGGGACGCGGCGGCAATCAGTCGTATTGTATCCTTGTGACCGACTACAAGCTGTCCGACGACACACGCAAGCGCATGGAGATAATGACTAGCAGCAACGATGGCTTCGAAATAGCCGAAGCCGACCTGAAACTGCGTGGCCCAGGCGACATTGAGGGTACGCAGCAGAGCGGCATTGCCTTCGACCTGAAGATTGCCAATATCACCCGCGACGAACAGCTGTTGCAGTTTGTGCGCGAGGTGGCGCGTGCCATAGTCGATGACGACCCCGACTGTTGCAAAGAGGAAAATCGCGTGCTGTGGCGTCGTCTGACCGAAATAAAAAAACGCAGCAACCGCAATTGGGGCGCAATCTCGTAGAACGCCCGTTGTTGATTGTTAAATAGTTATACGGCGCAATGCGCGTGGCGCGGTTTGGTGTTAAAAAATATTAAATAATCTGTACGGCTATATAATAATACCAAAAGAATGCGTTTTTCTTGTGCAGGGGCCAACTATTTTTCGTACCTTTGCAATCGTTGATGAAAGAAATGTAATCTTCGCTCTAATATAAACAACGGAATCTTACAAAACCACATGGAAAAAAGCCTTGTACTCATAAAACCCAACGCTGTTCAGCGTGGCTTTATCGGTGAAATTATTGCGCGTTTCGAGCGCAAAGGACTTCATGTAGCCGGAATTAAGATGATGCAGCTCGACGATGATGTGCTCGATGAGCATTATGCCCACTTGAGCCACAAACCATTTTTCCGAGTGCTCAAGGACTCGATGATGGTAACCCCCGTGGTTGCCCTCTGCGTCGGCGGCCTCGACGCCGTTGAGACGGTGCGCTTGATGGTTGGTGCTACCAATGCACGCAAGGCAGCGCCCGGTACAATACGTGGTGACTTCTCTATGAGCGGCGAGCAGAATGTGATACATGCTTCCGATTCGATAGAGAGCGCGCAGGCGGAGATTGAGCGATTCTTTGGTGCAAACGAGATATTCGAGTATGAATCGGCTGTAACTGCATTCGAGTACGGATGCGACGAGAAGGCCAAAATGTAAAATTCGAACCATTGGAAACATTAAGAAAAATAAAAACAATCGTCATTTCGTCGTTGGCGCTTTGTGCAGTGGCTGTTTCGGCTTCTGCGCAGGATTTGTTGGTCGAACAGGCTCCGCTTGACAAGCAGATGAGTCTTGTGGATTCAATATCGTTGCGTCGCATGCTGCTCAACGAGGCACACCTCTTCCCTTCGCAGGAATTGTATCCCGAGTGGAGCAATGCCCGTGTTCATTTCGAGGTTGAACGCCCCGATTCGTTCCGCATCGACCTGGCCGATTTTGTAATGCCTACCACAAATACCAAAATAACCGACATCTATGGCTACCGTCCCCGTCGTCGTCGCGTACACAACGGCCTCGACCTAAAGGTACAGATAGGCGACACAATCCGCTCGGCCTTCTCGGGCAAGGTGCGCATTGTGAAGGACCAGGGTCGTCGCAGAGGTTATGGCAAGTATATTGTAGTGCGCCACGAAAATGGTCTTGAAACAGTGTATGGCCACTTGTCGAAATGGTTGGTTACAGAAGACCAGTATGTTAAGGCCGGCGAGCCTATCGGTCTTGGTGGAAACACCGGACGTTCAACCGGTTCTCACCTCCACTTCGAGACACTTTTCATGGGAAAACCTATTGACCCCGCCCTGTTGTTCGATTTTGTGAACCAGGATGTAACCGGCGACTACTACGTTTATCGCAAGGCAGTGCGCCAGGTGGTGGACAAGGCAACCGGTAAGGTGAAGGTGGAATCGGCCGAGGCTAAGTACCACAAGGTGCGTAGCGGCGAAACCCTTTCGAAGATAGCCAAGAAGCATGGAGTATCGTTGAGCACCATTTATAAGCTGAACAAGGGACTCAATTCGCGCTCAAAGCTTCGTATCGGACAGTCGGTTCGTTACAACTAACAGATTATGGAAAATAGATAATATATAATGGTGGAGGCAACTGCAATTTGCTTTCACCATTGTTTTTTGGGATATATTGCTTGCCCCGACAAGCGCCCTATAACAATTTTTATGTATTATATACATAAATGTATATGACTACTGAGTAAAAATTCTTACCTTTGTGGAACGAACAAAAAATACTATGGAAATGAACAACATGTTTAAAGAAGGCCTTTGGAGCAAAGAAATAAATGTGTCGGATTTTGTGCAGATGAATCTTACTCCCTACGACGGAGACGCATCCTTTCTTGCCGGCCCTACCGAAAGAACAAAAAAAATCTGGAACGAATGCTTGAAGGCAATTGAAGAGGAACGCGCTAACAACGGTGTGCGTTCGCTCGATAACAAGACCGTTTCCACAATTACCTCTCACAAGGCAGGATATATCGACCGTGAAAACGAGCTTATCGTCGGCCTTCAGACCGATGAACTGCTGAAACGCGCCATCAAGCCCTATGGTGGTATCAAGGTGGTAGAGAAGGCTTGTCTTGAGAATGGCGTCGAAGTGGATGAGAAGGTAAAGGATATCTTCTATCACTACCGCAAGACCCACAACGATGGCGTGTTCGATGCATATACCGACGAGATACGCAAGTTCCGTTCGCTCGGCTTCCTCACCGGTCTGCCCGATAACTATGCCCGCGGCCGCATCATCGGCGACTACCGTCGTTTGGCGTTGTATGGTACCGACCGTCTTATCGAGGCCAAGAAAGAGGACCTTGCCAAGCTCACAAGCCCCATGAGCGACGCGACCATCCGTCTGCGCGAGGAGGTTGCCGAGCAGATAAAGGCACTTAACGAAATGAAGATAATGGGCGAGTACTACGGCCTCGACCTCAGCCGCCCCGCCACAAGCGCTCAGGAGGCAGTGCAGTGGGTATATATGGCCTACCTTGCAGCCGTAAAAGAGCAGGACGGTGCTGCGATGTCGCTTGGTAACGTATCGTCGTTCCTCGATATATACATACAATACGACCTCGACAAGGGCAACATCGACGAAACATTCGCACAGGAGCTCATCGACCAGTTCGTAATAAAATTGCGCGTGGTGCGCCACTTGCGCATGCAGTCGTACAACGATATCTTTGCCGGCGACCCCACATGGGTAACCGAGGCTATTGGTGGCCGTTTCAACGACGGACGCACCAAGGTTACAAAGACATCGTTCCGTTTCTTGCAGACTCTTTACAACCTTGGCCCGTCACCCGAACCCAATATGACCGTGCTGTGGAGCCCCGAGCTGCCCGACGGCTTCAAGGAATTCTGTGCCAAGGTGTCAATCGATACATCTTCTATACAGTACGAGAACGATACCCTCATGCGCGAGGTTCGCAACTGCGACGACTACGGAATTGCATGCTGCGTGTCGTACCAGGCAATCGGAAAGCAGATACAGTTCTTCGGTGCACGATGCAATTTTGCCAAGGCTCTGTTGCTCGCAATCAATGGTGGCCGTTGCGAAAACACCGGCACTGTGATGGTCGAGAATATCCCCGTACTCACAGGTGAACTTCTCAACTACGAAGAGGTGCTCAGCAACTACAAGAAGGTGCTCATGCAGGTGGCACGCGTATATAGCGACGCGATGAACATCATCCACTACATGCACGATAAATACTACTACGAGAAGGCACAGATGGCGCTCATCGACACCAATCCGCAGATTAACCTCGCATATGGTGTAGCAGGTCTTTCTATCGTTCTCGACTCGCTGTCGGCCATCAAATATGGCAAGGTAACAGCCAAGCGCAACGAGATTGGCCTCACCGAGGGCTTCGAGATAGAGAAGGACTTCCCCTGCTTCGGTAACGACGACGACCGCGTTGACCATTTGGGCGTTGACCTTGTATATTTCTTCAACGAGGAGCTCAAGAAGCATCCCGTCTATAAAGGCGCTTGCCCCACACTCTCGCTGCTCACCATCACATCGAACGTGATGTATGGCAAGAAGACCGGTGCAACCCCCGACGGTCGTGCCAAGGGCGTAGCTTTTGCCCCCGGTGCGAACCCCATGCACGGACGCGACAAGAATGGTGCAATTGCATCGCTCAGCTCGGTTGCCAAGCTCCGTTACCGCGACTCGCAGGATGGTATCAGCAACACATTCTCTATCATTCCCAAGTCGCTCGGCGTTGACGAGGAAACACGCATCGAGAACCTTGTGACCATGATGGATGGCTATTTCACAAAGGGTGCTCACCACCTGAATGTGAACGTGCTCAACCGCGAAATGTTGCTCGACGCAATGGAGCATCCCGAGAAATATCCCCAGCTCACAATCCGCGTGTCGGGATATGCGGTGAACTTCGTTAAACTGAGCCGCGAGCATCAGTTGGAGGTTATCTCGCGCAGTTTCCACGAGAAAATGTAAGACACTGTAAATAAATACTACAACGGGGGTACGCGAGCAGAGCTTTGTGTACCCCTGTTTTTAGCAACAAGAGCAATGATACGTGTACATTCATATGAATCGATGGGCACATTCGACGGCCCCGGACTGCGCCTTGTGGTCTTTCTGCAAGGTTGCAATTTCCGCTGCCTCTATTGTGCCAATCCCGATACCATAGATCCGAAGGGCGAGAGCAAGGAAACCGCTCCCGAGGATATCTTGCAGATGGCACTGAACCAAAAGCCTTTCTTCGGCAAGAAGGGTGGCGTCACCTTCAGCGGTGGCGAGCCCACATTTCAGGCCAAAGAGCTCATCCCCTTGTGCCGCCACCTGAAGGAGTGTGGCATACATATATGCATCGACACCAACGGCAGCATATGGAACGACGATGTAAAGGAGCTGTTCACGCTTGCCGACCTCATACTGCTCGATGTCAAGCAGTTCAATCCCGAGCGCCACAAGGTGCTCACCGAGCGCAGTAACGAGCAGACGCTGCGTACTGCCGAGTGGCTCGAGAGCAACGGCAAGCCCTTCTGGCTGCGCTATGTGCTTGTGCCGGGCTACAGCGCCATCGAAGAGGATATACGCGCGCTGGGCACTCACTTCGGCTCGTACAAAATGCTGCAACGCGTCGAGATACTCCCTTATCACACGTTGGGGGTGCATAAATACGCGGCAATGGGGCAGGAGTACAAGCTTGCCGGGGTGCGCGAGAACAGCCCCGAACAGCTCGACGAGGCCAAGGCGCTCTTCGACGAATATTTCCCGACGGTATATGTAAATTGATTTTCAATATCGTTCTATCCCAACAGACGGGCTGCACAAAAAGCCTATATACTTTTGGGTAAAATATAAAAATACACTATCTTCGCAACAAAATATACCTTTACAGAATGGCAGAGAACGAAGTGATGGCCCAGGGCAACGATGAATGCATGGTGTTGCAGGCCGAAAATCTTGTCAAGCGATACGGTAAACGTACCGTTGTGAATAACGTATCATTCAACGTCAAGCAGGGCGAAATTGTAGGTCTGCTTGGCCCTAACGGTGCTGGTAAGACTACCTCGTTCTATATGACCACTGGTCTTGTGGTGCCCAACGGCGGCCGCATATTCATGAACGACACCGAGATAACCAAATATCCCGTTTACAAGCGTGCGCGAATAGGTATAGGCTACCTTGCCCAAGAGGCCAGCGTTTTCCGCAAGATGACCGTAGAGGACAACATCGCATCGGTGCTCGAGCTTACAGGCAAGCCCAAGGAGTATCAGCGAGAGAAGCTCGAGAGCCTCATCAAGGAATTCCGTTTGGAGAAGGTGCGCAAGAACCTTGGCGACCGCCTTTCGGGTGGTGAGCGCCGCCGAACCGAGATTGCTCGCTGTCTTGCCATTGATCCCAAGTTCATCATGCTCGACGAACCCTTTGCCGGCGTGGACCCCATTGCGGTAGAGGATATCCAGTACATTGTGTGGAAATTGAAGGACAAAAATATAGGTATTCTTATCACCGACCACAACGTGCAAGAGACACTGAACATTACTGACCGTGCCTACCTGTTGTTCGAGGGTCGCATCCTGTTCGAGGGTACCCCCGAGGTGCTTGCCAACAATCCCGTGGTTCGCGAGAAGTATCTTGGCAGCACATTCGAGCTGCGCAAGAAGGTGTTCCAAGAGGACGACCCCCGCGCTTTGGGCTGATACTACATTCAGACATATAAAAAAGGTATATCGTTCGTTCGATATACCTTTTCTTGTTATTTGGCGGTGTATGTCATCCTTAAAATATCGGTCGTTGCGGTGGTGACGGCGCATGTGGATGCTACCCTTTCGCCCACCAGCCACACTATCTCTCCTTGGGCATCGACAACAGCAAGCTGGTTGCGCTTTTCTATGATGCTCTTCTTGCGGTCGGTCAGGTAGTCGCTCACCAATTTGCTGCCACGCATTCCGAAGGGGCGGAAACGGTCGCCGGTCGCCACGTTGCGCACCTGCAGGGGCAAGCGCAGCTTAGCGCAGTCGAGCATGGCTACCGAGGGGCGTTTATCAATCTTCCCATCGAACACCGTTTGCTCTATCACTATGCAGCCTTGCGGGGTTTCTATCGTTCCCGCCATTGGCAGCGGCATATTGATGCGGGGGCTGTCGCCCTCTTTTTTCTCGACGAGCAACATGCCTCTGTCCCTCACGATTGTGTGCGACGCGCTGCTGTACTCCTTGCCGCTGTCGCCGTCGATATTGTTCATTATGTCGTCGCTCTGCATGCCGTTGAACCCAAGCGGCGACAATATCTCGTGGAGCAGTGCCTCGGGCGACGGCTCGGCTGCCAGCGACGCTAAATCGATGTTGCCGTTAACCACCACGCGCTCTTTTCCCTGTTCGATGGCCTTGTCGTATATCTTTTCGGCGCCGGCCATCCTTTCGGCGGTTTGGGCAAGCGTCGATACTATCGATGGGTTTATCTCGCGCATCAGCGGAAGTATCTGCAGGCGCACCTTGTTCCTTGTGTAGTCGCTTTTAAGGTTTGTGCTGTCGGTTACATAGGCGATATTTGCTCTATCGAGGTATTCGATAATTTCGCCGCGCTCGACGCACAACAAGGGGCGCACCACCATGCCGTTTTTAGGGCGTATGCCGTGCAGTCCTCTTATTCCGGTTCCGCGCATCAGGTTCAGCAGCATGGTTTCGGCTACGTCGTCCTTGTGGTGTGCCACGGCTATCACATCGGCGCCATGCTCGGCTGCCGTTTTCTCGAAGAAGGCGTAGCGCAGGTCGCGTGCCGCCATTTCGATGGATATTTTCTTTTCGCCTGCATATGCGACCGTGTCGAAATCTGCCACAGTGAGCCCAACGCCCATTTTATGGCACATTTCTCTCACGAAGGCCTCGTCGCGAAGGCTTTCGTCGCCACGCAGATGGAAATTGCAGTGCACCGCTTCGCATTTGTAGTCGAGCCGCAACAGCACGTGCAGCAGAGCAACGGAATCGGCTCCGCCGCTAAGGGCTACAATCACCTTGGCGTCGGGCGACATCAGCTGCTTCTTTTCTATGTATGCTCTTACCTTTCTGTGCATGGATATGTTGCCTGTGGCCTATTATAACAGTTCTTCTATTATTCTCTTTTCGGGTATGTATGGTGCAAGTTCGCTCAGGTTCATGGCCTCCACGGCAATGGCTATTGCGCTCTTATCATCGGTGCATGGGAGCGATTTCTTTTCGGCGAAATAGTATCCGGCCTCCACAAGCACGCGGCGGGGCACAAGGCCTATTATCTCGGTGCCGGTTACGTGTGCGCCATGCTCGGCGGCTGCGATGCACACCTCTTCGAATACCTTGTGCAGCGGGGCAATATCGATGTCTGTGACGTTCATAGATACCTGGGCTTTGCCATACTCCTCTATGTACCAGCCGATGGCCTTGCATGCCTTCAGGCGGCCGGGTATGTGACGGGTTGTGCCGTCGCAATTTATTGTGCGTCCCTTTTCGCGTACATCGAGGGCTATCTGCTTTGCGCAATCGACGCTTGCCTCTCTGTTCAGATTGAAATTCACGGCGATAAGGAATTTGCGTGCTCCCACCACCGATGCGCCGCTTTTGGCCGCCTGCAGGGTATATTCCCCGGCGCCGTAGTCGGGTGCCTCCTCGGGATTGATGATGCGTTGCGCAAGCGCTTCGTACTCGCCGCTTCGGCACACTGCCAGGTTGCGCCATTTCTCTTTGTATGCGGCCGCTTCGTAGCAATATACGGGTATGCCGAGCTCCTCGTATATGCGACGCGAGAGCTTGCGTGCCGCTTCGGCGCACTCTTCCAGGGTAATACCGCTTACGGGTACAAACGGCATCACGTCGGTAGCGCCTATGCGCGGGTGGCGTCCTTTGTGTGTGCGCATGTCGATGTTCTCTGCTGCGCAACGTACGGCGCGAAAGGCGGCTTCGGCCACTGCATCGGGCTCGCCGGCAAAGGTTATCACTGTGCGGTTGGCATCGAATCCCGGGTCGGTGTGCAGCACTTTGGCCCCTTGGACGCTGTCGATAGCCTTGGCTATCGATTCAATCACTTCGGGGCGCTGTCCTTCACTGAAATTGGGGACGCATTCCATTATGCGCTTTTCTCTGTTCATTGTTTCGGGCTGTTCTTTAACCATTCGGTTGCAGCCTTTTTATCGAAGTGCAACAGGAATGTATCGGGGTTGGGTAGATGCAATGCTACTTTGAATATCTCTTTGTGCTTCTGTACGCATGGTATCAGATAGCGATATGTGGAGCCGAAGCCCAATTGCTCGACCAGTACAAAATCGACCTTTTTATCGAGCATGTTCTGTATCATTTTTGCATCGTCTTCCGTTTCAAGGTAGTGCACTCCGCGCAATCCCGAGGTTGCGTATAGCAGTTCGGGCTTACGCGAGCATACAATCGCGTTCTTGTTCTTCGTGGCAAGCGCCTTGCCCAGTGCGAAGAAATTGTTGAACTGTGGCGGGAATTTCTGTATGGCAATCGCATGCATGTCGCCTATGGTGTGCTTGTTGCCCTTGCTATCCTGTGCAAATGCCGGCAAGAAGAGTAGCGCGAGTATCCATGGCGAGAAGCTTGCGCTCAGTGCCTTGCGGCATGCGCCCTCGCACAATTTCCACAATCCCACGAAGAGCGCCATTGTAAAGAATGGGGTTGCCGATGTAAGATAGCGATATTCGCTGGGCACGTTAAAGAGCGATATTATGCCTATTGTGCCACAGAAATAGAAGAATAGCGGCCAACGCAGTTTGCCCATGTTCCAGAAACCATAGAGGATGACAGCAAGCAGCGCGATGGCAAAAATCCACAGCATTATTCCCGGTGCCGCTTCGTAGTTGACGGGTACAAAGGGGATGATGCTTTCGGGCATTGCCTGCACGATGAGCATTTTAGTGGTCGAGAATATGTTGGTGAAATCTATCTGGCTCACATAGCGCGACTGGTTAAGCCCCAACAACGAATTGCGCAGCATCCACGGCGCGTAGCCGAGTGCAAATGCTGCTGCTACGGCTGCCGACATGCCGAAACGGCGCATGGCAAGAAATCCCAGCAGGAATCCTGCAATGACGGCAATCGCCTGTGTGCGTATGTAGTACGAGAATGCTATCAGGGCAAGCAACAGGTAAAATTGGGGCATGCGCCACACGGAGCGTTCCTTCTCCTTTTCCATAATGCCTTGGTACAGCCAAAATATCAGGGCTATGCAGCAGAAGCACGACGCCTCGCTCATCATCATGGTGGTGAACTCGAGCAGATGGGGAGTAATCAGCACGGCGGCGCAGGCAAGGAACGCCAGCGGGCGCTTGAATCCCGCACGCACTATTGTAGAGAAGAGCAGCAGTACTCCTGTCAGCAGAAAGAGGCCGTTAAGAACCTTTTGTGCCACTATGCTGTCGGTAACCATTCTCAATGGTGTCATCAGCAGCGGGTATCCCGGCGGAAAATTGGTTGTCGGCTTTCCGAACATATCGGCATAGCCGGCGCCTTTGGCCAGCGAGGTGGCATTGGCAAAGTAGTAGCAGTTGTCGCCGTTCAGGTTCAGCTTGCTGTCGAATGTGTAGCTGAACGATACTGTAAATATTACCGCAAGGGCGATGCACCACAGAAGGTTCTCCGATTTTAGCAGTTTTTTCATTCCTATCTATACGTGTTTTATGCAAGGGGATAAATCCCAAGAGGTTGTGCCACAATTGATACAATTCCGGCACAACCTCTTTTATCGTTTATAATACTATTATGCGTTGTGTTCAGCCTCAATCTCCTCGGGCGACATGGGCTTGTATTTTCCGAGTCGGCGTGCGCCACCCTCGTACACCAACCAGTCCTCCTCGTTGCGGATGCCGCCGAAGTTGCGCCATGCATCGAGCTTGTCGTAGCAGATGAAGTCGGTGAACTGTTTTTCGGCACGCCATTTGTCGATGAGGTCGGGGATGAAGTAGATACCGGGCTCAACGGTGAATACATATCCGGGCTCCAAGGCCTTTGCAAGACGCAGCGACTTGAAACCGAACTGTGTGCTCTTGGTGCGTCCCTCCTCGTAGCCTACGTTCACCTCGCCGAGGTTCTCCATGTCGTGCACATCGAGTCCCATCATGTGGCCAAGGCCGTGGGGAAGGAACATACATGCTGCGCCGACACGTGCAGCCTCTTCGGGGTTGCCCTTCATGAGGCCAAGGTCGGTCATGCCCTTGGCAATCTCGGTGAGCACGATGTTGTGCACATCGCGGAACTCGATGCCGGGACGCAGGGCGTTCACAGCCGCAAGGTGAGCGGTGCGCAAGATGTTGCACACTGTGCGCTGCTGCTCGGTGAACTTCTTGCCCACAGGCATGGTGGTTGTGAGGTCGCCCGCATAGTGCATAGCGTTCTCGCAGCCTGTATCGAGCAGGAACATCTGTCCGTCCTTCAAGGGCTCTGTTCCGTATGCGTGGTTGTGCAGTGTCTGTCCGTTTACTGTAGCGATGATGGGGAACGACAGGTCGAAATTGTGCTTAGCTGCCTCGGCATGTACGATTGAAACAATCTGTGCCTCGGTTACTCCGGGGCGTACGGCACGCATGGCAGCGCAGTGCATATCCACTGATACGCCAATGGCCTCTTCAATCTGCTCAATCTCCTCGGCACTCTTGTAGTTACGCTGGTTGATGACGGCGCGTATGAATTTCATAGAGGCGGCTGCCGCTTGTGCGGCGGGTGTAATGCCCAACAGCTCCTGCAACCACACCTGCTGCTCGCCGCGGTAGGGGGGGAGGAAATGTATGGTCTGTCCTTTGGCCTGTGCGTTTTTCAGGTATGTCGCCAACTGCGCCATAGGCATTGTGGTGGTGATGCCCACACGCTCGCACTTCTCCTTGATGGTAGGCTGTACGCCTGTCCACACGATGTCGTCGATGGTGAGCTCGTTACCGAAGATAATCTCCTTGTCCTCGTCGATATCTATGATGGCTGCAAGGCCCGAATAGTCCGATGCGAAGTAGTAAAGGAATGTAGAATCCTGTCGGAAGTGATATATGTTGTCCAAATAGTTTCTGCCAATCTCGGTATTTCCCAAGAACAGCAAAAGGCCGCTACCTACGCTCTGTTTCAGAACGCGACGGCGCTCGATATAGGTTTCTTTTGAGAACATAGTATATAAATTATAAGGTTAGTTACTTTTTAATGACTGCACGTACCACGAACCACATATGGCGAAGTATGGTGGGCAGGAGCCCGTAGTGCTTGGCCATGATGTTGAAGCGCTCGATGAGTGAAGCTCTGTGATGTTGCAAAGATAAACCATTTTGTAAATAATCCACTATTACAAGATGCGTATTTACAATATCTTTTGATACTTTCATTACTCTTATGCACCAATCGACGTCGGCCGACAGACGATAGGCGAGGTCGTACATGGGTGCTTTGTCGCGACGGGCGAAGAATGCCTGGTGGCACACGAGCATTCCGTGGCGGAAACTGCGCCAGTCGAGCTTTTCGGGTGCTTGCAGGCGGCGCATGCGCACGAAATGGCGCTCCTCATCTACCTCGGCTGTCTCGCCATACAGGATGTCGGGCAGGGTAGAGCGGTCGGCAATGGATGCTACCATCTTTTCGAGCACGTTGGGTGCGTGGAAACTGTCGCCGGCGTTCAGAAAGCACAGGTAGTCGCCCGTTGCGCGGGCAATGCCCTTGTTCATGGCGTCGTAGAGCCCCTTGTCGCGTTCGCTTACGAGGACGGCAATCTCCACACCGCTGTTTTTCACCACCTCCACGGTGTTGTCCGACGACCCGCCGTCGATGAGCAGGAATTCGATGTTGCGATAGCTCTGTGCAGCGATACTTTGCAGGGTCGGCTCTATCACCGACGCTGCATTGTATGTCACGGTTATTATCGAGAATTTAGGTCTGTTATTCATTTTCTTTTTCAGTCTGTTTGCGACGGCGTATGATGATGGCTGCAACCATTCCCACGATTACAACCCCCACGAAGATTGAGCCGTAGAGTGATATCTTGGCCGAACCGATCATCACCTCATCGACGCAGAGGAATTCCACGGTGTGCTTTCCGGCGGGGATGGGAAGACCGCGCAGTATGTAGTTGGTGCGTACGGGGGTTACCTCCTTGCCGTCGATGTATGCACGCCATGTTTTGTAGAATACCTCGGAGAAGACGGCAAAGCGCGGGTTCTTGGCGTTACTCTCGTATATGATGTTACCGGGGTTCCTGTACTCTGTCATGCGTATGTAGTCGGCCGAGTCGGCGCTGTTCGAATACTGCTGCATGGCGGGGAGTGCCTTCTCCCACTCGCGGTCGATGTATGCAACGGCTGTGGGGTCGAAATTGGCTATCGCCTTAATCTCCTCGTTGGGGTCGGCTACGAATTCCACTCTATCGACGAACCAGCAGTTGCCCAGCGCCTGGTTGTTGCGCTGTACTTTCTGGCCGCCATCCTCGCCGGGGAGTATGAAGTAGCGCACATTGAGCATGTTGATGATGTTCGGGTTCAGGCTGCGGCCAATGAAGAAGTGGTCTATGATATCCTGATAGCGACGCAGCTTCACCGGGCTGTATCCGCCTATCGATTTGTGGAAATACGATGTGCGCGAGTCGTTGAAGGTGTTCGATGTGAGGTTGAACACGCGGAAATTGGGATCCTTGTCGGCCAATATCTGCTTGTCGGCAGCGGTGGGAAGTATTTCGGTGCTCTTCTTCTTGGGCATGAACGCATCCCACGACAGGAAGCGCTTGTCAACCGCCCACAGGTCGGCGAAGATGAGCAGTGTGAGGGCTGCCATCAGATATTTCAGTTTGAAATCTTTCGCTTTCAGGTACGAAATAATAAGTGCGAATGCAAGCGCAATGAATATGAACGAACGCCATGCGTCGGACGAAAGCATCGCGGCGCGGTCGGCACGCAAGGGCTTCAGAAGCACCTCGGGCATCTGTGCATCGGTGGCACCTACGAAATCGAACATGGCTCCGCCGAAGAGCGCAAACAGCAACGAGAGGCCACCGGTAATACCGGCCGACCAGCATAGAGCCGCAACGAGCCCTTTATCGTTGCCTGCCTTGTGGCGCCCAATCAGTTCCTTGAGCGCAAGCACGCCCAGCGCTACCATTGTGAGCGATGCGATGACAAGCGACATAGAGGGTGCGCGGAATTTATTGTACAGCGGCAGATGGTAGAACAGAAAATCGTTTACCAACGGGAAATATTTACCCCATGCCATCACGATAGAGAGGATGGTCGCCGCAAGCAACCACCATTTTTCGCGTCCCTTCACCAGGAACAATCCCATCACAAACAGGAAGCACACTATGGCGCCCACATACACCGGGCCCGATGTGAAGGGCTGGGGGCCCCAATAGGTAGGCAGGTTCTTTACAAAACTGCGTGCCTGGGCAGCGCCGTAGTTGCGGCTGATTGTTTTGTACGATTCGGAATCCTCGCCCACGTTGTAGTGCGAGCTTGCGCCGTAGAGGTTGGGTACAAGCAGTGTGAATGTCTCGCCTATTCCGTAGCTCCACTGGTAGGCGTAGTCAATCTCGAGGCCCGAGCTCTGCTTGCCCTCCTGTTTAAGCACTGCGCCACCACGCATCGACTCCTTCGAGTAGTCGGCCGAGGGTACAAGCTGTCCGATGGCGGGAATAACTGCGAGTATGGCGGCAATGAGCAGCACGCCTGTCGCCTTCAGGTAATCCTTCATGCGCTTTTCGCGTATGGCATACACCAGATATACCACGGCGAGTATGATGAGCACAAGCAACAGGTAGTAGCTTATCTGCTGATGACTCCAATAGATGTTCAGTCCCGAGAAGATGAGCGTGATGAGTGCTCCCCACAGTAGTTTGCCCCTGTAGCAGAGCATGACACCGCCTATGATGGGTGCCATAGTCGCCATCACAAGGCTTTTGTTCATGTGGCCCGCCTCGATGATGATGAAATTGTAGGAGCAGAGCGTGTAGGCCACCGAGCCGGCGAAACTGAGCCACGAACTGCACCCTATGGATATTAGGAATATGTAAAAACAGATGAAGGTGAGGAATATGCAACCGATGTGGCGGCGCGAAGCTCCGAACATGCTCAGTGTGAATACCTTTTCGAAGGCCTTGAACACATTCACCGGCTGTGGCGAGAATGTGTAGTTCGACGGCATGCCCGAGAACATGGCGTTCGACCAATAGGCATAGTCGCCTGTAGCTTCGTGATAGTCGCGCAAATCCTTACCCCAGCCCTGCGAATTTATCGCATCGGCCTGCATCAGGTCCTTGCCTTGAAAGACCGGACCGAAATATATTGCGGTCATCGCAAAAAAGGCAATGATGGCGGCTGCGTGTGGCAGCCATTTCTTAAAATTGATTGATTTCATCGTCTATTTTTGTTTTTCAATATTGTTTCTATGTGGCTATATAGGCGCTCCTCGTATTGAGAAAGCGAATAGTTCTCCCTTACGTGGCTGTTCAGTGCGCGTGTCGTTTGCAGCAGCTCCTCGGCGGACTTCGACGAGGCGTCGATGATGGCCTTTTCGAACATGGCGTAATCGACTGCGGGCACTTCGCTGCCGTAATCGGCAATCGCAAGCCCCGTTTCGCGGCTGTAAACGGGGTACAGCAGGCCATTGGCAAGCACGTTGAGCACTGCCACCGCGCCGCTCTCCGACAGCGACGGATTGATCAGTATGGCGCATTGGTCGAGGATGTCGGCAAATTCGGTCGATGCAATATCTACAAAACCGTGCTGAACTATGTTCGGCGCCTTGTCGGCGATGGGGGCATAGTGGCGCCAGAATTCCTTTTCGCCACGGCTTGCCCCGCATATGTGCAGGGTATATTCGGGATGCTTTACCGCAAAATCTATTGCTATATCCAATCCCTTGTGTATCAGCCCTGAGCTACCAAACCACAATAGGTTTTTGCGGCAGCGGTCGAAGTCCTTCTGGTGCGACGGTGTGCGCATATCGAAGTAGAATGCCGGCAGCGAATAGTAGCGTCCGGGACGGGGGTCCTCCTGCTCGAAGTGCGCGGCTACCGAGGCGTCGCCCAGGCATATCACCGCGTCGGACAGATAGGCGTTGTAGTAGTTCATGCCGTTGCCGGGCACGTAGTGGCACGACGACATGGCCCTGCTGCCATGCTCGGCAAAAAAGGCGAGGTTGCGCTCGGCTGTCACCTTGAAATTAAGGAATGTGTGCGCTCCCACCGAGTAGAATATGCGCAGCGGCTCGGCGCCGGTGGCAAACGAGCGGGCATACGCGGGCGACGTTATTCCATATACCACGTCGTAGTCGGAGTAGTCTATGCGGTCGTTGTCGCGCGAGGCGCAATCTACCCTGTAGCCCAGACGGTGAAAGACCATTGCAGCCGTGTGGCACTCGGTGAAATTGGAGTGCGACTTGGGCAAGGCACCATCGAACGCCTCGGGCAGATAGCAGATGAGGGCGCGCTGTTGGTAGCCGCAGCCGAAGACATCCTTGGCCAGGCGGCGGTTGGCAAACAGCCTTTGCACCCACGACACTATCGCATTGCCTATGCGACGGCGGGCAATGGGAAGTATGCGCTTTATCTCGGAACGTGTAAATTTCATTCTTTCCTGTTTTTATAGAACATTGCGATAGACATCGCATGTCTCTTTTACCATCTTCTGCAACGAGAAATCCTTGATGCGTTCGTTGCCTCGCATGCGCAGTTCGTCGCGCAGGGTGGGCTTGGTTATCACCTCGCGCAGCACGTCGTACATCGACTGGGCGTTCTGTGGCTCGAAGTATATTGCGGCGTCGCCTGCCACCTCGGGGAAGCAGCTTGCGTTGCTCAAGCATACGGGGCAGTTGTTCGAAAAGGCCTCCAGAATGGGTATTCCGAAGCCTTCGTACAGCGACGGGAATACGAAGCACAATGCATGGCGATAGAGCGATGCCATCTGCGCGTCGTTGGCAGCTATGTGTATGATGCTGTCGGCAACGCCCCAGTTCTTGAATATTTCGCATTCCGACGGGGTGAAGTCGCTGCCCGTGCACACTATTTTCAGTGTGGGGTCGAGCACCAATAGTTGTCGCACGGCTGATAGCCACGGCAGGAAATTTTTGTAGCCCTTGCGTTCGCCCACATAGAGTATGTATCGGTCGAACAGCTGTGGAGCGACCTCGCCTCCGGGCTGGAAACCGTGGTGCACCACGCTTATCTTCGATGCGTCGGTGCCAAGCAGTTCCACTATGTCGCGCTTGGTGTTCTCGCTCACGGCTATAATGTGGTCGGCCTCTTTTATCAGCTTTTTCTTGTGGGGGATGGTGCGGTCATATATGAGCACATCCTGCGGGAAGCGTTCGAAGGTCATGTCGTGTATTGTCAGCACGAAGGCACGCTTGCGCTGCTTCACGAAAGGCAGGAAGTAGGGGCTGTAATATGTGGGGTGGAATATGTCGTAGCCGCCCGTGCGCAGTGCATGCAGCGTAGCCACTCGGTTGGCTATCTGGTATATGCGACGGCGTATGCGGTAGTTCTTGGGGAACGACAATGTCCTGTATTCGCGACCGTATGTGTTTGTTACATAATGGTTCTCGCAGAAAACCATAGGCAGTTCACCTACAAATTCGTTTGAAGGCAGATTGTACAGCAAATCGGCGAAATATCGTGTGACACCACCGAATCGCTGGAAAGTGAACATCTGGTTATCGTAAAGAATCTTTTTCATTGTTCTGAGGGTTTCGTTTTACGAGTTTTTATATAGTCAACGGCTTCGCGCATCTCGGCCGAACGGAAGAGATAGAGTGCCGCTACATAGAGGGCTGCCGCTACTGCTATGCGCAACGGCAACAGTATGTATATGTCGTCAATCGACCTTGTGAGCATGTATGTGATAGCCATCACCGCCGCCGACAGTACGAAATAGGGCACTATGTCGCGCAGCAGCATGGGCAGGGTGAGCGCAATTTCGCGTTTCACAAAGTGGTGCCACACCACCAGCCACAGCATGTTCAGTATCACATACGAAACTATCATGTCCGATATTCCGTAGGGGCGCAGCGCAAAGAGCATCAGTGTGAGGATGGTTCCCTGTGCAATGGTGCTCCACATGTATATCTGCGAGCGTCCGCGGCTGATGAGCAGATTGGTGAACAGCGACTGTATGGGGATGAATGCGCCCCACAGGCATAGTATGCGCAGCATGTCGGCGCTCTCCGACCATTTTTCGGTTATTGCTACTATTATCAATTCGCGTGACACGAGCGACAATCCCAACAGCATGGGGAATGATATGAAGGCGGTGAAGCGCAACATCTTGCGCAGTACGTGCAACTGCCTTTCTCCGTCGTCGGCTACACGCGCAAGCACGGGTTGCGCCACGCCGTTGACCATGCCGTTCACAATCTCGCTGCCCATGGTATTCCATTCGTTCGCCTTGGTGTAGTTGCCCACATCGGCGCGGGTGTAGTAGCCGTTGCCGCCCAAGATGAATGAAAATACGTTGCAGTTAATACGCAGGAACAGGTTGGTTACAAGCAGACGGTAGCTGAATGCGAACAGGTAGCGCAGCGGGGCGAAATTGATGCGCCACGTGGGACGCCACGGCGACCACCACCAATAGCATATTGAGCGCACAAGCACATATAGGATACCCTGTGTGGCAATGCCCCAATAGGAGTAGCCGTTCATGGCCATGATGACACCCACGCTTCCCGACACAATTATAGAGAGCATCAGGGCTATGGATTTCTGCTTCACCTTCAGTTCGCGGAACAGGTAGGCCGACGGGGCGATGCCGAAGCCTGCCACCACGAAGCCTATGAACGAGTAGCGCGACAGTGGTACGAGTATGGGCTCGTGAAAATAGTTGGCTATCAGCGGTGCGGCAAAGTAGAGCCCGGCATATAGCAGCAGCGAGCTTATCACATTGAACCAAAAGACGGCGTTGTAGTCGTCGTGATTCACCTGCTTGCGGTTGGCCAGAGCGGCTACAAATCCGCTCTCTTGCAACGAGCCGGCGATGGCCGAAAAAATAGCCAACATGCCTATGGGGCCATAGTCGTCGGGCCCCAGGATGTTGGCTAGGAATATTCCGAAAAATAGGTTGAGCATTTGGCAAACGGCATTGCTCATGCCGCCCCAAAGGAATCCTTTGGCGGTTGCACTCTTCAGATTGCCGTCGTCCTTGCGCATGGTGAAGGGATTACTTTACCTCGCTGCCGGGCTTCGCTTCGGGAGAAACGGTGAGCAGAGAGAGCTTGCCCTCGTTGTCCTCGGCGCTGAGTATCATACCTTCGCTGACGATGCCTTTGATGGTGCGGGGGGCAAGGTTTGCTACAAAGCATACCTGTTTGCCGACGAGCTCTTCGGGTTTGAAGTGCGCGGCAATGCCCGATACGATGGTGCGTCCTTCGAGGCCGTCGTCTATTTTGAACTGCAATAATTTATTTGCTTTGGGTACTTTGGTACATTCGAGCACTGTGCCCACGCGTATGTCGAGCTTGGTGAAATCGTCGAATTCCACGTTCTCGCGAATTGGGTTGGCCTTGTAGCTTGCAGCCTTGTTCTCGGCCTTTATTCTTTCGAGGCGGTCGAGCTGTGCCTGGATTGTATCGTCCTCTATCTTCTCGAAGAGAAGGCCTACCTCGCCCAGTTCGTGACCTGTGGGCATCAGCTCGAGGCTGCCGAGGCTGCTCCACTCGAATGTGGCCATTGCCAGCATTTCGCGCAGTTTCTTGCTGCTGAAGGGGAGGAAGGGCTCGAATGCTATTGCAAGGTTAGCTACCAACTGCAACGAGATATTGAGGATGGTTGCTACGCGTGAAAGGTCGGTCTTGGCAAGCTTCCAGGGCTCGGTCTCGGCAAGGTAGCGGTTTCCGATGCGTGCAAGGTTCATCGCCTCTTTCAGTGCATCGCGGAACTTGAACTGGTCGAGCAGGCGCTCTACCTCGCCCTTAACGCCTACGAATTCGTCGATGATGCTGCGGTCGTAGTCGGTGAGCTCGCCGCAAGCGGGCACTTTGCCGTCGAAATATTTCTTGGTGAGCACAAGCGCGCGGTTCACGAAGTTACCATATACGGCAACGAGCTCGTTGTTGTTGCGTGCCTGGAAATCCTTCCATGTGAAATTGTTGTCCTTTGTCTCGGGAGCGTTGGCTGTGAGCACATAGCGCAGCACATCCTGCTTGCCGGGGAAATCGACGAGATATTCGTTGAGCCATACAGCCCAGTTGCGCGATGTAGATATCTTGTCGTCCTCGAGGTTGAGGAACTCGTTGCTGGGTACATTCTCGGGCATTACATACTTGCCGTGAGCCTTCATCATCACAGGGAATATGATGCAGTGGAACACGATGTTGTCCTTGCCGATGAAGTGGAGAAGGCGTGTATCTTCGTCCTGCCACCATTTCTCCCATGAGCCCCACTTCTCGGGTTCGTTGTCGCACAGCTCCTTGGTGTTCGATACATATCCGATGGGGGCGTCGAACCACACATAGAGCACTTTGCCGTCGGCACCCTCTACGGGTACGGGGATACCCCAGTCGAGGTCGCGTGTCATTGCACGGGGCTGCAGATCCATGTCGAGCCAGCTCTTGCACTGGCCATATACGTTGGGACGCCACTCCTTGTGACCTTCGAGGATCCACTCCTTGAGCCACTCCTGATACTCGTTGAGGGGGAGATACCAGTTCTTGGTCTCCTTGAGAATGGGTGTCTCGCCGGTTTCCTTAGAACGGGGGTTGATGAGTTCGGTGGGCTCGAGAGCGCGGCCGCAACCCTCCTCGCACTGGTTACCGTAGGCTTGCTTGTGGCAGTAGGGGCACTCGCCCACTACATCGCGGTCGGTGAGGAACTTCTCGGTCTTCTCGTCGTAGAACTGCTTGGTGGTCTGCTCCACCAACTTACCGTCGTCGTAGAGCTTGCGGAAGAAATCAGAGGCAAACTTGTGATGCACTGCCGATGTCGTGCGGCTATAGACATCGAACGAGATGCCGAACTCCTTGAATGATTCCTTGATGATCTTGTGATAGCGGTCAACTACATCCTGCGGGGTGATGCCCTCCTTGCGAGCGCGCTGTGTAACGGGTACACCATGCTCGTCGGAGCCACCCACGAAGAGCACCTCCTCGCCCTTCAGGCGGAGGTAACGCACATAGATGTCGGCGGGTACATACACACCTGCCAAGTGACCAATATGTACAGGACCGTTGGCATAGGGAAGTGCCGAGGTTACGGTCGTTCTCTTGAAATTCTTTTCCATGGATATTTTATTTTGTTTTGTTGTTTTTCTGTGGTCGGTAAGCGTTTCCGGCTGTTGTACGGAACTGCTTTTAATTGGCAAAGATAGCACTATTTAATGTAAAATAGAGCGACGAAAGGAAAAAATAGCTATCTTCGCGTCGTATAAAAAATAAAATTATGAAAATAGCACTTATAGGATATGGCAAGATGGGCAAGGAAATAGAGCGCATCGCCATTGAGAGAGGACACGAGATAGTATCTAAAATAGACATCGACAACAGCGCCGACATCGAGGGCGAGGCATTTGCTTCGGCCGATGTTGCCATTGAATTCACAGCCCCTTCGGTGGCTTATGACAACTGCCGTCGTGCCATGGCGGCCGGTGTGAAGGTGGTGAGCGGCAGCACAGGATGGATGCAGGCTCACGGCGAGGAGATGAAGCAGTTGTGCGAGAACGAGGGCAAGACTCTCTTCTGGTCAAGTAATTTCAGCCTTGGCGTTGCGGTCTTCTCGGCAGTGAACCGCTATCTTGCAAAAATCATGAACCGTTACCCCGGTTACTCGGTTGAAATGACCGAAACACACCATATTCACAAGCTCGATGCTCCCAGCGGCACTGCAATCACACTTGCCGAGGGCATCATCGCCGAGCTCGACAGAAAGAGCGAGTGGGCCATGGGCGACCTTGTAAACCCCGACGGCAGCACCACCAAGGGTGCCGAGACTGCCGACAACCAGCTGAAGATTAACGCAATACGTCGCGATGAGGTTCCCGGTATTCACACCATACGCTACGATTCCGAGGCCGACTCCATTACCATCACTCACGACGCGAAGAACCGCAGCGGATTTGCGCTCGGCGCAGTGCTCGCTGCCGAATTTGTGAAGGACAACAGCGGTTTCCTGGGCATGAAGGATCTCTTCAATTTCTAAACCTTACTACGCAAAAAATCATTTACAAGAAAATTATAGCAGATGAGAAAGCCTGAAAAAAAGGATTGGATAAAATTGTCGGTGGCACTGGCGCTCTACTTTATATTCCTCATTTGGGTGAAAAGCTGGCTAGGCTTACTTGCCGTGCCTTTCATTGTGGATAATTACATCACAAAATTCATACCGTGGGGATGGTGGAAGAAATCGGAAAATGCCATGCTTCGCCAGGTAATGAGCTGGGTGGATGCCATTGTATTCGCACTTGTTGCCGTCTATTTCGTCAACCTCTACTTTTTTCAGAACTATGTCATCCCCTCGTCGTCGCTCGAGAAATCGTTGCTCGTGGGCGACTATCTCTTTGTGAGCAAAATGAGCTACGGCCCTCGCAAGCCGCAGACCCCGCTCAGCATGCCTCTCACACAGCACACCATGCCCGTAACAGGCTCGAAGAGCTACCTCGATTGCATTCAGTGGCCCTATGAGCGTGTGGCCGGACTGGGCGAGATAGAGCTCAACGACATCGTTGTGTTCAACTACCCTGCGGGCGACACCGTGGTCAGCAATCCACAATATATCGACTACTATGCCGAGTGCTACATGATAGGCGAGAGCCGCTATCCCAATCGTCCTGTGATGGATAGCCTGAGCCCCGAGCGCCGTCGCGCGGTGTACGACCTCTACTATGCTGCCGGAAAAGAGTATATAGAGAAGCATCCGCAGGAATTCGGCGAGATAATGTGGCGTCCCGTCGATCGTCGCGAGAACTACGTGAAACGTTGCGTGGGTATGCCCGGCGATATGTTCCAGATAAAGGACAAGCAGATATATTTGAACGGCGTGGCTCAGCCGCAGCCTCAGAACGTGCAGTTCAACTATTGGGTGAAGTTCAAAAAGCCGATGCCCGAGCATCTGCGTCGCGAGCTTGGAATAAGCTACGAGGATTTGGGCCGTCGCTACAACGATGGCACCACCTTGCTGCCCCTTACACCCGACAGCTACGAGAAACTGAAAAAATATACCGAGCTTGCCGAGTTCATTGAGCCGTTCGACAATAATATGACACAATCTATCTACCCCTTGAACGGTTACACCGGCTGGACTGCCGACAACTATGGCCCCGTGTGGATTCCCAAGAAGGGCGAGAGCATTGAGCTCACGCTCGACAACCTGCCTGTCTATGAGCGCCCCATCGCTGTTTACGAGGGCAATAAATTGGAGGTGAAGGATGGTAAGATTTTCATCAACGGCGAGGAGAGCAACAGCTACACATTCGGCATGGATTACTATTGGATGATGGGCGACAATCGACACAACAGCGCCGACTCGCGCTATTGGGGTTTTGTGCCCGAGGATCACATCGTAGGCAAGCCCCTCTTCGTGTGGCTTTCGCTTGATAAAGACCGTGGCTGGTTCGATGGCAAAATACGTTGGAACCGTCTGTTCCGTTGTGTCGATAGCTATAAATAACCCGCGCCACATGGATGTAATAGCTTATCCTCTCTATTTGGCGCCCGTTGCTCAATATGTGCGGCTTTACTCGGCCGGCCGTATGCTGTTGGATGTCGATTCGCCCTATGTGAAGCAGACATATAGAAACCGTGCGGTGATTGCGGCCGAAAATGGGGCATTGGCACTCACCGTCCCCGTTGTGCACAATGGCGTGCAGCCTATGCGCGATGTCAGGATAAGCGACCATGGCAATTGGCGTCGCATGCATTGGAATGCCATTGCAAGCGCATACAAGAAAAGCCCTTTCTTCGATTATTATGCCGACGATTTTCGTCCCTTTTACGAAAACAAGATAGAATTCCTTGTCGATTTCAATATGCAGCTGCATGCGACGGTGTGCGAGCTGTTGGGGCTCGATGTTCCTGTTGTGGAGCTGTCGGGTGACAATGGTGCCATGGCCGAGGATATACGTTCTTTGGCACAGCCTGTCGATGATTGCGCTTCGTGCTGTTTGCCCTATTATCAGGTATTCGAGCGTCGCAACGGCTTCCTGCCGAATATGAGCATCGCCGACCTGCTGTTCAATATGGGCCCCGAGGGGTTGATAGTGCTTAGGGATTCCGTGGCGGGTAACGCTGTTCGATAACAGATATCTCATTTACCAATATACAAAAAGGGTGTGTCATCGGTGACACACCCTTTTTGTGGTTTTTATGGCGAGGCTCGGCCGAAACCGAGTCGCGGATATTATTTGCCTAAGAGCTCAGCCTCGAGCATCTTCATGAAGTAACCACCTACAACCGAACGGGCTCTGAAGCCTACCCAGCCGCCGGTAGTGGTCTCGTGCCAGTCCGAAATGGGCATGCGGCTATCGGTTTCGTTGGCATAGTTATAGACGGGCTCCATCAGAGCGGTGAAGTCCTCGGCGTTGCCGGTGAGGCATGCCGACCACATAATCCAATCCGATTTTGTGTAGGTCTTGCGGCTGTCGAGTGGCAGACCATATTTCTCCTGCTTGGTCTTGTAGTAGGCCATTTCGTCGGCTGCTACAGAGGGATCGAATACGTTGAGGCCCAGCAGGCGGTCCCATACAAGGTTGTATTTCTGGCTCCATGTGCCGGCCTTATCGAATGTGAGCTTGTAGTGGTCGCCATCCTTGTCCATCTCCTGCCATTTGGTTGCCATCTCCTTGGCTGCTGAAATATATTTGTCGGCTGTAGCATTGTCGTCGAGCATGGCTGCCAGTTTACCGTAGCTTGCAATACCAAGGATTGCCTTGATAGAGAGGTTGGCGTTGTGGGCGAAGTGGCCGGCGAAGTCGTCGGTACATAGCTGGTTTTCGGGGTCAAGTCCGTTTTCTATCAGGTAGTTGGCCCAAGTGGTGAGCACCTCCCAATGCTTTTTAGCGTAGTCGGCGTTGCCCTCGCGTGCGGCGATGGCTGCTGTGAGGATGAGCATGTTACCACACTCCTCGATGGGCATGTCGTCGCCATAGGTCTGTCCGTTACCGATGGGGTATGTACCGATGTCGTGTGCTGCAAAGGGCTTTGTCCATTGGCCGCTCTCGCTGTAATAGAAAATGTGGTTCAGAAGACCTTTGGCCAGCTCGGGGTTATATATAAGGAATAGGGGTGCCGAGGGGTATGTAACATCGACGGTTCCTATTGAGCCGTTGCTGAAGTTCTCTTTCGATAGGAATACGAGGTCGCCCTGCTTGTCGGTAATCAGCTTGTGCGCGGCAATGGCCTGGCGGTAGGCAAGGGCGCAAAGCTCGGCGTATTTCTTGCCTCCGGCTGCTGTAGCGTCGGCCATCATCTGCTTGTCGAAGGCGCGGCAACGCTTCATTACATCCTGGTAATTGGCTGCTGCGTTCTGCAATGCCTGCAACATGGTTACGCGGCCATCGTGCTTCCAGTAGGCCATGCGGTTCTCTTTGAAATACTGTATAGCATAGAGGTCGTCGTAACCCACGAGCATGTAGCCCTCTTTGCTGTCGCTGACCTTGCCAAGGTCCTCGGAGAAGGCGAGCACGCAACGGCTGTTGTCGATGCCTTTCTGCTGGGGGCCGGCTACGGCTGCGGTGCCTTCGGCAGCGAATTTCTGCTTCATGGGGCTGTATTCACCCGAGCCAATCACTACGTTCTCTTTTTTGGGCGATGCAAGGAAGAAGTAACCCCAGTCGATGCGTACATCGTCGCCTCGTCTTTTCAATACGGGCTGTTCAACAGTGCCGGCAGTTGCGTAGAGCATGGGGCACTCCTCGAGAGAAACGGCACATGAAACCTGCTGTCCCAGGGTGTTTATTGCCCATTCGGGGGTAGCGTCCATGTATATCTGCACGTCGTGTGCATTGCCATCGGTGGGTGTTACACGGTACGATACATAGCTTACGGGTGCTGTCATCAGGTCCAGATCGTCCATCAGCAACGGCGATGTGAAGACAACCTCCAGATTTACGGGGCCGCACTCGAATGTGTAGAGAGTACGTGTGGGCAACAGGTTAACAGATGTCTGCACAGCAGCCTCTGTGAATACCTGCTCGTTGTTCTTCTCGTAAAGACCGAAATCGACAAGCGCGCCGCCATATGTATTGTGGCAATGTACGGCAATGACGTTCTTGCCGGGCTTCAACAGGGCTTTTGTCGCCTTGTCGAATGTAAGGGGCACGTTGTTTCTCCATACGAAGCCGGTTGATACCAACTGCTTGCCGTTAAGGTAGAGCTCGAAGACATCGTCGTGTGAATATTCGAGGCCAACGATGCCTTTTATCTGGTCTTCGGTGAGCTCAATCTCGCGACGCACCCATATATCATTGCTGTTCCAGGGGGTGGCGATGGCAGCCTGGTCGCGTGTACCGAAGGCGCCTTTACCCTTGTTCCATGCAGCGTCGTTGTAGTCACATGCAGTCCAGTCGCCTTTGGGCTCCTGTTCGGTGTATCGCGCCTCCCAGCGTTTGGTGGTTGCGGGGGGAATCACGAAATTGAGTGGAGCGTTTTCAACGCCCATGAAACGGTAGATTTTGCCATCGACCTTCAGTGCGCCCACCATGGGGTGATCCTTGCCCGTCCAATGGCGAACCGGCGTTTCATTCAACTTGTCACTGAACGACCATGCGCTTGTAAACGGATCGATAGTAACCAATGGGTATGCCGGCGCACGCAGTTCGTTCACGTTGTCGGCAACAAAGACATCGGACTGTCCGCCGCAGGCCGAGAAGAGGGCTGCGAGCAGCAGTGCAAACAAAGAACTCTTTTTCATATTGTAACTGTTTATCTGTTTTATGTTACAAAAGTAGTCTATTTTCAAAAACAAGCCACATAAAAGAGCAAATTTGTTGTTCTTGTGAAAAATATGATAAAAATAGTGAAACCGACAACCTTCCGGGCTACGTGGCTGTTCTTAGTGCGAGTGGCTGGTTCGGCACCATGAGAACCGCCGCTGATGTTTAACGTTAGAAATATTTCCTATGGGTACAAAATGTGAAAAAAAGCATGAAGAGGTAAAGGGCACAAAGACAGAGCCCCACACAAAAGAGTGTAAACCTTCGGGCTCGTGCAAAAGCAGCGAGAAAAAACAGTGACGATGTTTTTAGGCTTCAATGCGAGCTATGAAAAAAATATTGTTGGTACCATTGGCGTTTTTAGTAGCCTTTCTCTCTGTGGTGGGATGTGGCAAGGGCGAGCGCTCTCGTTCGGGGTGCAAGGTCGAAGGTGTCGGCAAAAAAACAAAACAGGTTGCCGATAGCGCAGTCCTCAACAGCGGCAAGGCCATGGAAGAGGCCGATGTAAATGTAGAACAGACAGTCGAGTGACGCGGTTCTCTTAAATTAAATAGATAAGGAGTGGTAAAAAAAATGTTACTGCTCCTTTTTTTCATTTAAAAAAACTATCTTTGAAAATTGATATGTTACGGTTATAAAAAACACGACGAAAAACATTACAAAATATACTATGAAGAAAAGAACATTATCCCTGATGCTCATGCTGATAAGCCTGTTCGCGCTGTCGGCAAAGAGCGCAACCAACGACTACAAAGTAAGCAGCCCCGACGGCAACCTCACAATGACCATCACCGTAGGTGACAAGGTTACATACACGGTGACAGCCGGCGAGCAGTTGCTCGTTGCTCCCTCGGCAATAGCACTGGTGCTCGAGGATGGCACAACGCTTGGCGAAAAACCTCGCGTGTCGAGCTCGCGCAAGGGTAGCAAAAGCGAGGTGATAAACTCGCCTTTCTATCGCCAGAGCAGCTTCGAGAGCAGCTACAACAGCCTCACCCTTAAAATGAAGGGCAATTGGGGTATCGAGGCTCGCGCCTTTAACGATGGTGTGGCCTATCGCCTGTTCACCACGCTGAAAAAGAATATCAACATCAAGAACGAGGTAGTTGAATTCAATTTCGACAAGGACTACAATCTGACCATCCCCTTCAGCGACCTCTTCAGCGACAAGTACATTGCCAGCTTCGAGAAACAGTACGACTACGAACCCGTTTCCAATTTCAAGAACCACGGTGGTCGCCTCAGCTACATGCCCATTATGGTGCACTACGACAATGGTGCCAAGGTGGTGCTCCTCGAATCGGATGTAGAGAACTACCCTGGCATGTTCATCAACTGCAATAACGAGCAGTTGGGCCTCGTAGGCGAGTTTCCTCCCTTCCCCCTGAAGCACAAGGATACATCGAACGGTGTGCTTCGCGTGTCGGAGCGTGCGCCCTACGTTGCATCGGTCAAGGGCAATCGTACATACCCCTGGCGTATCGTTGCATATGGTGCCGACGAGAAGCAGATTCCCGTCAACAACATGGTATATGCGCTTGCATCGCCCTGCCGCATCGAGGATACATCGTGGATTAAGCCCGGTCACTCTACATGGGATTGGTGGAACCACTGCTCAATATACAACGTCGATTTCAAGGTTGGTTTCAACAACGATACATATAAATACTATATCGATTTTGCCGAAAAATACAATTTCGACTACGTGCTCATCGACGACGGATGGTACTCGTACCACAACCGCAACGTGATGGACGCCAACCCCGCACTCGACATCCCCATGCTTTGCGAATATGCCAAGAGCAAGAACATAAAACTGCTCCTGTGGATGGTTGGCGACGCCTTCGACAAGCAGGCCGAGGAGGTGTGCGCACACTATTCGAAAGTGGGCGTTGCCGGTTTCAAGCTCGACTTCTTCGAACGCCAGGATCAGCACCTCATTGAGCGTACATACAGCATGGCCGCAACAGCAGCAAAATACAACATGCTGCTCAACCTGCACGGTGTGTATGTGCCTAAAGGCCTTAACCGCACCTATCCCAACGTCATCAATTTCGAGTCGGTATTTGGTCTCGAGCAGCTCAAATGGACCGACAGAAAGGTTGCCGACATGGCACACAACGACCTGATGATTCCCTTCATGCGACAGACAGCGGGCCCGCACGACTACACCCCCGGCGCCATGCTCAATCGCACACGCGAGATGTTCCGTTCAATCGACCATCGTCCCATGAGCCAGGGTACACGCGCCCATCAGGTGGCGACATACATCATGTTCGACATGCCCATAGCCATGCTTTGCGACTCGCCCACCAACTACATTCGTGAGGGCGAGACCACATATTTCATCAACAGCATCCCCACTGTGTTCGACAGCACATTCGTCCACATGAGCGAGTTCGGCAAATATCTTGTAACCGGTCGCAGAAAGGGCGATAAATATTATCTTGGTGCTTTCAACGATTGGACCCCTCGCGATATAACCGTTGACCTTACATTCCTGCCCGAGGGTACATACACCGCGAAGATTTACAAGGACGGAATGAATGTCGATCGCGTTGCCGAGGACTACAAACTGATGGAGCAGACAGTGACATCGGCCGACAAGCTCAATATATCTATGGGTTCGGGCGGCGGCTTTGCAATAATATTCACAAAAAAATAATAAAGTATGATACGCAGACTATTTTCATTGGCGCTGGTGTGCATGATGGCAGCAGTGGCCACCGCAACAATCAAGCTGCCCGCAATTTTGGGCAACGACATGGTGCTTCAGCGCAACAGCGAGGTAAACCTGTGGGGTACAGCCACCCCCAACAAAAATGTAACCGTACGCACATCGTGGAACGGTAAAAAGTACAAGACCAAGAGTGACGCCGATGGTAAATGGGCGCTCAAGGTGGCTACCGGCGAGGCCGGAGGCCCCTACGAGATAGAGCTCTCGGACGGTGATAAAATGTCGCTCACAGGCATCCTTTTGGGTGAGGTGTGGGTGTGCGGAGGTCAGTCCAACATGGAGATGCCCATCAAGGGCTTCGTGGCACAGCCCGTACAGGGTGCTGCCGAGGCTATCCGCGAGAGCTATGCTCACCCCGATATCCGCATCTTCAACGTGGAGCGTAACCAGATTGCTACTCCCCAGGAGGATTGCAACGGCGTGTGGCAGAAACCCACTCCCCAGAATGTGGCCAATTGCAGCGCAACAGCATATTTCTTCGGTCGCATGCTCACCGACCTTTTGGGCATGCCCGTCGGCATTGTTACCTCTTATTGGGGTGGCACCAAGGCCGAGGTGTGGATGACACGTGAGGCTATCAAGGGCACCGAGGGTATCGACACCGAATTTGCGCTCAAGCCCGATGGCAACGGCTTCGCTCCGCAGGAGATGTACAACGGTATGATACACCCCATCACCCGCTTCACTGCCAAGGGCTTCATCTGGTACCAGGGTTGTTCGAACCGCGACAGAGCCTTCGACTACGGCAAACTGCTCGTTTCGCTCATCAAGAACTGGCGTCAGGCGTGGGGCAACGACGAAATGCCTTTCCTCATTGCTCAGCTTGTGCAGTACCGCTACGATGGCGAGAAATATCTTTCATTACCCGTTGTAATCGAAGGACAGTACTATGCAGCACAGGCACTGAAGAATGTATATGTGGCTCCCACCACCGACCTCTCGTTCGGTTCAATCATCCACCCGCCCTTCAAGCGCGAGGTAGGCGAGCGTCTTGCAGGAATTGCTCTCGACAAGAGCTACGGAATGCCCGGCTTCGGTTCGGAGTCGCCTCGTTTCAAGAGCATGGAGGTGCAGGGCAGCAAGGTTGTGCTCCACTTCACAGGCATGGCCGACAGCGACAAGTACAACGCTCAGGGCGACAATTTCTCATGGGTTGACAAGAATATGAAGATTATCGGCCTTAAGGGCTTCGAGGTTGCAGGTGCCGACCGTAAATTCTACCCCGCAAAGGCTCGCAATTCATGGCCTGTGTCCGACCGCATCACCGTCGAGAGCGACTCGGTGAAAAATCCTGTTGCAGTGCGCTACGCATTCCGCAACTGCATCGAGGCCAACGTGATTACAGGTATGGGCACTCCGCTTGCTCCCTTCCGCACCGACAACTGGGAGATTCCTCACAACGAGCTCTTCAAAAGATAATTTACAAACTATACAAAATATACAATTATGACACGTAAACTTTTTTCACTGTTCATTGTAACCCTCCTAGCGTTTTCATGTGCATGGGCGGGCGGTAACAAAAAGGATTTTGCCATCATCTACATTGGCAACAGTATCACTTACGGTGCTATTCACGAGCAGCGCGATGTGACAGCTCCTCCTGTATATACTTCGCAGATACTTGGCAAGAAATTCAATGCCAATGTCATCTGGCGCAACTGCGGTTGGAGTGGTGCTACCACATACGACTTCCTTCCCTCGCACAAACGCTATTTCCCTCGTGTAGAGAAGGCTATCAAAGAGATTCAGGCACAGACATCGGCTCCCATCGTGTTCTCTATCATGCTTGGTACTAACGACAGCGCAAGCACAGGCCCCACAGGCTGCCCCGTTTCGAACGAGAACTACAAGAAGAACCTCATCACCATCATGGAGGCGCTCAAGAAGCTTGCTCCCGGTGCGAAATTCGTGTTCCAGCGCCCCATCTGGTACAGCCCCAATACCTACAACGGTGCTGAATATTTGCAGAAGGGTTTGAACCGTCTTAATGGTTACACTCCCGTTCTCGAGGAGATTGCTGCTGAGCGCGACGACGCTATGATGGGCGACAAGGATGCTTATGCATACTTCGAGAAGAACTACGAGAAGTATTGCTACCACGAGCCCGGCTACGCAGGTACATTCTTCCTCCACCCCAATCCCAAGGGCGCAAAGAAGCTCGCTAAATATTGGGCTTCGGGTATCGTTAAGGCACTCGAATAATACATTGCCTATATAGCACAAAAAAGCCTGCCCCGTAAAGGGCAGGCTTTTTTGTGTGTATCTGTTGTCGATTACTTAGTGTAACGAGCAATTTTCTTTATCATTTTGGGAATATCGGTGTTGTCTATTACTCCGTGGAAGTTCTCGGCACCAGCGCCTACTGCAAAGAGGGGTACGAAGCTTGCCGAGTGGTTGGGGCCTGCCCACGAGAGAAGTGCCTTGTGGCTGACCATCTGCTTAGCACGTGTAGCGAGCGATGTGAGCTTGCTCTCGCGCTTAGCGATGTCGGTTGTAGCGTATGCCTGCTCAAAATATGAACGAAGCTCGTGTGTCTCCTCCTTGGTCATTTCGATGTCGCCCCAAAGGCCGAAGTTCTCCTTCAGCAGCTCCTGTACGCGCTCCCAACGAAGTTCCATGCGTGCGCGGCTTGCGCGACGGAGGATTGATGCCATTCTGTCGGCGCTCACCTTCTGTGCATTCAAAATCTTCAGGTTGAGGGCATATGCACCGCTGTAACCGAGTACAAGACCGCCGGTTTCGTGGTCGGCTGTCACTACGATGAGTGTCTCGTTGGGATACTTCTTGTAGAAATCGTAAGCAACCTTTATGGCGTTGTCGAAATCGATTACCTCGTTCAAGGCTGTTGCGGCGTCGTCCGAGTGCGATGCGTAGTCGATCTTACCACCCTCGACCATCAGGAAGAAACCCTTTTTGCTCTTCTTGGAGAGGAACTCGATGCCTGCTTCGGTTATCTGAGCGAGTGTGAGGTCGCCCTCTTCGCGGTCGATGGCATAGGGGAGGTCGGTTGCAATGTCCTTCTGGTAGAGCATAAGCTTCTTGGCGTTCTTGCCGTTTGCTTTATAGTCGTCGTAACCGCGTGCGATGGTATATCCCTGCGCCTTGGCCTTTTCGTATATTTCGTCGCGCTGTTCGCTGCTGTTCATGATGAGGTCGCCACCTGCATAGTAGTCGTAGTCGGCTGTGAGCATGTCCTGACCAATCTCGTAGTAGCGTGAACGGCCGGGCTGGTGGGCATAGAATGCTCCGGGTGTCGCGTGGTTGATGCCTACTGTGGTCGATACACCCACTGCGTAGCCTGCCTGCTTGGCTGCGTATGCCACGCTGTAAACGGGGGTTGTGTCCATCTCGACGCCAAGGAAACCGTTCTTTGTCTTCGAACCGGTTGCAAGGGCTGTTCCCGATGCTGCCGAGTCGGTTACACCGTTGCTCTTCGAGAATGTGCTAATGAAGGCACTGTTGGGGAACTGTGTGAAGCCGAGCTTCTTGGGGCGTCCGATGACTCCTTCGAGCTCGCCTAAATAATACTCTGTTCCAAGAACGTGCGAGGGGCCCATGCCGTCGCCAATGAAGTAGAATACATACTTCGGGGTTTTTGCGAAGCTTGCCAATACTATAAGCAGCAGCAAGCATGTTCCTAATAATCTTTTCATTTTATTATTGTTTTATGGTTTGTTACTCTTTGGGGTGGCCGCACTTGCCTATGAACAGTATGCTGCCGGTCTCTCGTGCGCATATTGCATAGAAGAAGGGGCGGTCGAGTGTGAGGTTTTTTATTACAGGAGGGCCGGCGGATGTTGCTTCGAGCATCACCGAGGTGACGGCAGCGGCCTCTGCTCCCTCTTCATATACCTTTATAAATGTCTTTTGCAGCACATCGCCTATGCACAGTCCCTCGTCCGATATTCCCGAGAAATTGGCGGCGCCGGTGAACGCCTCTTCGATGCCAAGTGCTCGCAATGCATCCTTCAGGCTTGTGCTGTAATCGGCGCTGAAGCGTGGTAGGGCCAGATTGACGTCGCATCGGGTGAAGCTGTCGCGCCATGTATAGAAATTACGGGCAAGTTCGTTTGCTGCTTCGTCCATGGTGACACCCTTTTGCGGCAGTATGAAGTACATGCTGAACGCCCCTTTGTCGAAGGGCTTTTCGCTCATCTGCACCTTGTCGTTTTCGAAATATCCTGCGCGCGAACCGCAGTGCATCATCTGCACCTTTATCTGCTCGCCGTTCTCCTTGGTGAAGGGCTGCTCTTTTGTGCGTTTTTTCAGGAATACATCCTTCCAGCGCGAATTGAAGTAGAGCGCATTTATAAGGTACATCTGCGCGTTGGGGTTAATCTCCTTTACAATCTCGCTTATTCGTCCTGATGTATTTTCGCTGCACCAACGGTTTATAGCTGTGGCTGCATCGGCGTCGAAGGTGCAGTTTCTGATTGCTGCATTGTAAAATTTTTCGTTCTCCTTCACATAGGCCTTCTTTGCCTTGAAGCCGCTGTTTATCCACATCGAATTGGCGATGGCTATCGTAGTCTTTTCGTCGTTGTGCATTGCAAGGCGGGCAATGGCCTTCTGCTGGTAGCTGTTGATGGCTTCGGCGTCGGGGCTGTCGAAGCCCAATGCCTTGTAAAGCTGTGTGGCTGTGGTCGAGCGTGCGCCGGTGGCTGCCATCGAGAGTGCCCACGATGCGCTTGCCGGCGAAACGCACATGTTGTCGTTCTTCCCTACTGTTTTATATACTTCGTGGAAGAAGCTCAGCGACGCCTCGTTCACTTTGTTTGCAGTGGCATACTCCTGCTCGACAAACGGTGTCTGTCCAACCGGTGTCGATGTGCCACATCCGCATATCGTTGCCGCTGCCATTATTGTATATAATGCTTTTTTCATATATTAAAATACGAATCGACTGAGGTCGTTGTATGTAGCCAGGATAAATAGTCCCAACAGGATTATCATTCCCACCATCTGGGCATATTCAAGGAATTTGTCGCTGGGCTTGCGGCCTGTTATCACCTCCACAAGCAGGAACAGCACGTGTCCGCCGTCGAGTGCGGGGATGGGAAGGATGTTCATCACTGCGAGCACTATCGACAGGAAGGCTGTCATGAGCCAGAATTTATGCCAATCCCACATAGGGGGGAACATGCTGCCTATGGTGCCGAACATGCCTACCGATTTTGCACCCTCGCTCGAGAACAGATATTTGAAGTCGCTTACATAGCCTTTGAGCACGTTGATGCCATATTTTATGCCGGCGGGGAACGATTCGAAGAAGCTGTATTCGTGGGTTATGGTCTTGTATTCCATGCTGCAGGGGAGTACGCCCAGTTTGTATGTGGAATCGACGGCGGCGGTCAGTGTCACCTCGTTGCCGCCGCGTATGGCCTTAACCTCAATGGCGTTGTTGCCGGCCTCCTTGGCGCTTTCCATTGCACCCATCAGCTGATACCACGATGCAATCTGCTTGCCGGCTATAGATGTGATGCTGTCGCCGCGCTCAATGCCTGCAATGGCTGCGGGGCTGTTGGGCAATATGCTGTCGATGACTGCCGGTATTCTGTACTGCATGAAGGGTGTCTCCTTGCCCAGGTCGAGCAGGCCGAATTCCTGCGGTATTTCTATAGTAACCTCGTTGCCGGCGCGAAGCACGGTGACGCTCTTTTCGTCCACAATCTTGCGGAGCAGATCCATGTCGTATTTCTGCAGGTTGTCATCGCCGGCTTTCAGCAGAATGTCGCCATCTACAAATCCGAGCTTCTTGGCGTTCTCGTTGAATTCCATGCCGTATGTTGCCGACTGTATATCGGTGTAGCTCTCTCCCCATGTGAACAGCACCATCGAGTAGATGAACAGGGCCAGAATGAAATTGAACAGCACGCCGCCTATCATAATAAGCAATCGCTGATATGCGGGCTTGGCGCGGAATTCATAGGGCTGGGCAGGCTGTTTCATCTGTTCCACATCCATCGATTCGTCTATCATACCCGATATCTTGCAGTAACCTCCGAGGGGTATCCATCCAATGCCATATTCAGTGTCGCTGTTCTTGGGCTTCCATTTGAACAGCGAGAATTTCCAATCGAAGAAGAGGTAGAATTTTTCGACCCTCACCTTGAAGAGCCTTGCAAATATGAAGTGTCCGTACTCATGTATAAGCACCAAGATGCTAAGTGCCATAATCAGCTGTAGGGCACGAATAAGATATATTTCCATATATGTGTCTAGATAATTTTATTTGTCAGTATAGTTATTCCTAAATCCAGCCTTCTACCATGCGGCGTGTGTTGCGGTCGGTCTCCAACAGATTGTCGAGTGTGGGCTTCAGCTGGTAGTCGATGCTCTGCATGGCACGCTCAATGAGACGGCTCATTTCGGTAAATTTAATCTTCTCTTTCAGGAATGCGGCAACGCACACTTCGTTGGCTGCGTTCAGCACACAGGGCATGTTGCCCCCCATTGTAAGCGCCTGATAGGCCAACTGCAGGTTGGGGAAGCGCTCCATGTCGGGCTGTTCGAATGTGAGCTCTGTGGTTTTTGTGAAATCGAGGCGCTCAAATGTCGAAGGCAGTCGCACGGGGTACGAAAGGGCGTACATTATGGGCAGTCGCATGTCGGGGGTGCCCAATTGGGCTTTCACCGTTCCGTCGGCAAACTGCACCATCGAATGTATCACCGACTGGGGGTGTACAATCACATCGATGCTTTTTGCGTCCATGCCGAAGAGCCATTTGGCCTCAATCACCTCGAAGCCCTTGTTCATCATCGATGCCGAATCGATGGTTATCTTAGCGCCCATGCTCCAGTTGGGGTGTTTGAGCGCCTGCTCCTTTGTGACGGTTTCGAGCTGCTCTTTGCTGAATGTGCGGAAGGGGCCTCCCGATGCGGTCAGTATCAGTTTCTCGACCTTGTTGTCGGCCTCGCCGGCCAGGCACTGGAATATTGCCGAGTGCTCGGAATCGACGGGGAGGATGGGCACCTCGTGCTTTATTGCAAGTTCGTTGATGAGCTCGCCGGCAACCACCATGGTCTCTTTGTTGGCAAGGGCTATCGCTTTGCCGGCCTTGATGGCTTCGATGGTGGGGCGCAAGCCCGAGAAGCCTACAAGCGCGGTCACCACCACGTCGATGGGGCCCGACTGCACTATCTGGCAGATGGCCTCGTAGCCTCCATATACCTTGATGGGCATATCCTGCAAAGCCTCTTTAAGATACTCGTATTTTGCTTCGTTGGCAATAACCACCGCTTCGGGCTGATATTTGCGGGCTTGCTCTATGAGCTCGTCAACCCTGTCGTTTGCGGTGAGTGCATACACTTCGAAGCATTCGGGATGCTCGTCAACTACCTGCAGTGTCTGTGTACCTATCGAACCGGTAGAGCCGAGTATGGCTATTGTTCTTTTTTTGCTCTCTGTCATAATGTTTTATATGTTAGAAGGCGATGTAAATCTCGGGATTGAGCGGCTCGCCTCTGTGCCACAGCTCGAAATGGAGATATGGCTTTTTATTGTTACTATCCTGGTTTTCGTTGTCTTCTTTTCCCATTGATGCGATGACCTCGCCACCTGTCACTCTGTCGCCCACCTTCTTGAGCACGTTGCGGCAGTTGCGATAGATGGATGTGAGGTTCTGCTTGTGCTGCACTACAAGCATGTAGCCGTCGTTGGCTGTGTAGTCGCTCATGATTACTGTTCCGTCGAGTGTGGCAAGCACGCTCTCGCCGGGGTTCTCGGCGATATCTACTCCGTAGTGGCGCAGGCTGGCGTCGAATTTGCGGGTTATCAAGCCTCGGGTGGGGCTGAACAGGTGAAGTTCCTGCAGGGCGCCTACTGAAGAGGCTTGCGATGTGAGGTTGTATTTCTCTTTCTTCTCGAATTCATCGACAAATTTGGCCTCGAGCTCGGTGGTTGCTATCGGGTAGCCCTCTTTTGTGGTCAGGGTGTCGGGGGGCAGTATGCTGTCTATCTCGATGCCCGACATGATGGCTCTGATATTGGCGATGTACTGGTCCTGACGCTCAATCTTGTTCTTGAGCGAATCTATTCTGAGCACTTCGCTTATGAGCTTCTCGCGTGCCTTCTCGTTTACATGGCCGGGTAGGTATTCACCCACTGGTGTGAATACGATAATCAGGTATATGATGCCAATGACGGCAAGCAACGAGAATATGAGCGATACAATGACTGTGAAGGGCGATATATTGAAGCCCATGGCCTTGTCGAGCTTGTTCTCGTCGTGGATGGTGAGCCTGTATTTCTGCATCAACCCTTTTTTAATTTTATTCTTTTTTCCCATGTGCTATAATTCTATAAGACCTTCGGGTAGTTCGAGTGTTATTGTTCTGTTCTCGTGGTCTATGTTCTTAATGAAATCCTCGTTTATCGGCACCAATCTTTCTTCGCCGCCATCCTCGATGACGAACAGGGTGTTTATGGTGCTGTCGTCAATGTCGATAATCTCTCCGAGTGGGCCGGCTGTGACGTCTGTGGCTTTGAAGCCTATGAAGTAGTTCCATGTGAAGTTCTCCTCGTCATCAACCCATTCGCGCGGGATGTATGCGGCGCAGTTGGTGAGGAAACGTACGCTTTCGGCGCTGTGCAGACGCTCGAATTTCACTATTATGGTGTCGTTGTTCTTGCTTCTTGAGCCCTCGATGAAGAAGGGCACCAGTATGCCGTCGATCTCACATGCGACAAAGTCGCAATCCTCGCCCAGCACGAAGCCGTCGCCGGCGATTCCTATCTCGCCTCGCGTTCCGTGGGGCTTTGTGAATTTACCTAAATATACGAAATCTTCTTTTCTCAGCATGGTGTAATTTGTTACGAACGGGTTATCTTGGCGCCGATATTTATCAGGCGCTGTTCAAGGTTCTGATAGCCGCGGTCTATCTGCTCTATGTTGTCGATGCGGCTGGTGCCTTCGGCGCTCAGCGCGGCTATGAGCAGAGCTATTCCGGCGCGTATATCGGGCGAGCTCATTGTGCGTGCCTTCAACTGGTGCTGCTGGTTGTGTCCCACCACCACGGCTCTGTGCGGGTCGCACAGGATAATCTGCGCTCCCATGTCAATTAGGTTATCGACGAAGAACAGGCGGCTTTCGAACATCTTCTGGTGTATGAGCACACTGCCCTTGGCCTGTATGGCTGTCACCAGCATCACGCTCAACAGGTCGGGGGTGAGTCCGGGCCACGGCGCGTCGCTTATGGTCATGATTGAGCCGTCGATGAACGATTCAATTTCGTAGTTCTCCTGCGATGGGATGTAGAGGTCGTCGCCTCTCTGCTCGAATTTTATTCCAAGGCGCTTGAAGCTGTCGGGGATGATGCCAAGGTTGTTGAACGATACATCCTTGATGGTCAGCTCGCTCTTGGTCATTGCCGCCATGCCTATGAAACTGCCGACCTCAATCATGTCGGGCAATATGCGGTGGCTGCATCCGCCGAGCGAGGGCACGCCCTCTATGGTGAGCAGATTGCTGGCTATGCCGCTTATCTTGGCACCCATGGCGGTGAGCATTTTGCACAATTGCTGCAGGTAGGGCTCGCATGCGGCGTTGTATATGGTTGTTTTTCCTTCGGCAAGCACTGCCGCCATTATGATGTTCGCCGTACCTGTAACCGAAGCCTCGTCGAGCAGCATGTCGGTGCCCACCAGCTTGTCGGCAGTGAGGCTGTAGCGAAGACGCGCCATGTCGAGGTCGAAGGTGGCGCCCAATTTCTGCAAACCAAGGAAGTGGGTGTCCAATCTTCTGCGACCTATCTTGTCGCCGCCGGGCTTTGCTATCACTGTCTTGCCGAAACGGGCCAACAGTGGGCCCATGAGCATCACCGAACCTCGGAGGCTTGAGCAGCTTTTTAGGAATTCGTCGCTCTCGAGGTACTCGAGGTTTATGTCGGCAGCCTGGAATGTGAAGCGTCCTTCGCCGGTCTGGCTGACGGAAACGCCCATTCTTATGAGCAGTGATATCAGGTTGTTCACATCCAAAATGTCGGGTACGTTCTCGATGGTTACCTTCTCGGATGTGAGCAGTGTGGCGCAAATTATTTGCAATGCTTCGTTCTTGGCGCCTTGTGGAACGATGGTTCCGTTCAGTCGCTGACCGCCTTCTATAATGAATGATGCCATAGTCTTTGGGTGTTTAGGGTTTGTTTGTCGTTTGTTGCTCTTGCAGGTTGGGGCTGCATGCCTATGCGCGGGTGGCCTATCAATATTTCTTTTTGAATATTTTCTTCCTCTTGGCGTTGTTGTTGCGTGTTGCGGCCTGTGTGGGGCGCATCATTTTTATCTCGCCTTCGCGTATATCTATCTTCCCGTTGCTCAATTCGCGCAGGTCGTCGTAGATGTGCTTGTCGTCAACCGTGTCCTTGTTCCATGCAAGATAGTCTTTCTTCATCTGCACGGTTATTATCTCTATCAGTCGGTCGCGCTCCTCGCCCTCTTCCATTTCGCTGGCATGCTCAATCATGCGCTCAACGTATCGGCCGTAGTGCTTGTATTTCACTTCGCCCTTCAGGTAGGGTATGCGGGTGGGTGGCTCGGTGAACTCCTCCTTGCGTATTATTTCGCAGGGGTAGTCGATGTCGAGCTGGAAATCGGACATTATGGCTATGTGGTCCCACAGCTTGCGGCTGTCCTTGTTGTTGGGGAACATTCCTCCCATTATGCTCACGATTGTCTCGGCGCACTGCTGTCGCTCGCTGCGGTCCTCTATCGTCAATGCGTGATCGACCATCTTCTGCACGGCGCGACCATATTCGGGCAGCGGCAATCTCTTCTTTTTGGTATTGTATTCCATCATGGGCTTTAGGGGTTAGGGCGTTTTAAGCAGGTCTTTGGATTTTGTGGCTACAAAATTTTTCAGGTAGAAGGGCTCGAAGTAGGCAATGTCTTCGAAATTGCCGTCGAGCCATGCGCGTTCGGCGAGCGGCATCATCCATTTTGCCAACGGGTTTTTGTGCTTGTCCAAAAAGTGGGCATTCTTGTGGGTGATGATTGAGGCGCACTTTTCGGCACCGTTGCCGAAGAAGTATATCGGCTGCTCGTCGAGCAACTGGGCGAAGCTGTCGGGGGTGACAACCTCGGCGCGGGTTTCCATTTTCACGTTCAATGCGCGGTCGTATATGGTTGCATAGACCTCGTTTCTGCGTGCATCTATCATGGGGCAGAGCAGCGCATCCTCGGGCAGGTCGTCGCGGAACAGCACCGGCACGGCCATAATCTTTGTGGTGGGGATGGCTATCAACGGTATCTCGCGTCCGTAGCAGACGCCTTTGGCTGTCGATGAGGCTATTCTGAGGCTGGTATATGAGCCAGGGCCGCAGCTTAGGGCTACGGCGTCTATCTTCATTGCTCTACTGTCTGCGGTTGCTATTGCCTCTTCCACGAAGGGGGCAAGCACTTCGGCATGTGAAAGTGCTTTTTCGCTTGTGCGGTTGAAGAATACCTCTCCACATTCGCAAAGCGATACCGAGCATATCTCGGTGGATGCTTCTATATTTAATATTACGGCCATTGTAATTTTTTGTTTTTCAATATATTTGGTCTTGGCTGTCCGCGACGTTCTGTTTGCGCGGATTTCTATTCCTACAAAGATAACGCAAATATAATAATTAAATGCTTTTTATTTAAATAAAAAAAGCGAAAAAACATTATATCTCCTTTAGGAGAGACGCTCCGAATTTATCGGTGGCGGGCTTGGTTTTGCCGTTCAGTTGTAGTATATTTGCGCGGAATAGTGAACATTGTGCTTGCGCCGTTGCTTCCGAACTGACGCCATTTAGTGTGCAATGTGTGATTTTTTAATGAAAACAGTATGATTTATTCAATGACTGGTTACGGAAAGGCCGTAACATTGTACCAAAATAGAAAAATATGTGCCGAGGTGCGTTCGCTTAACGGCAAGTCCATGGACCTCTCTACCCGCATGGCTTCGCAGTATCGCGAAAAGGAGATGGAAATACGTACCCTGCTCACCAGCCGCCTTGAGCGCGGAAAAGTGGATTTTTCGCTCTGGGTGGAGCAGAATGAGAATGTTGCTGTCATGCCGTCGATAAATGTGGCGGTGTTGCAGAATTACATGGAGCAGATGAAGGCTGTATCCGCTACGACCGGGGTTGAGCTTCCGCAGAACCTTATGGAGATTCTTGTCAGAATGCCCGAGGTGATTTCGCACAAAGAGGTCTATGAGCTCACCGATGAGGAGTGGGAGGTTACATTGGCTACAATAAAAAAAGCTATCGATGAAATGGTCGATTTTCGTCGCCAAGAGGGCGAGGCGCTTGCCATGAAATTTCGCGAGAAGATTGGCAATATCGCCGCTCTGCTTGCATCGGTCGAGCCCTACGAAAAGGAGCGTGTAGAGAAAATCCGCGGTCGCATACTCGATGCGCTCGAGAATAAGCTCGGTGCGGAGTACGACAACAACCGTTTCGAACAAGAACTCATTTACTATATCGAAAAGCTGGATATAAACGAAGAAAAACAGCGCCTTGCCAACCACCTCGACTACTTTATAAAGACCATGGAAGGCGAGTATGGCCAGGGTAAAAAGCTCGGCTTCATTGCTCAGGAGATGGGCCGCGAAATAAACACCCTTGGCAGCAAGAGCAATCATGCCGAAATGCAGAATATCGTCGTGAAAATGAAGGACGAGCTTGAGCAGATTAAAGAACAGGTATTGAATGTAATGTAAAGAATATGGAAAAAGGAAAAGTGATAATATTTTCGGCGCCCTCGGGCTCGGGCAAATCGACCTTGGTGCGCTATCTGATGTCAACCAGCGACTCGTATGCTTTTTCCATTTCGGCAACAAGCCGTGCTCCGCGAGGCGAGGAAAAACATGGCGTGGAGTATTTCTTTTTCACTCCCGAGGAGTTTCGTGCGAAGATAGCTGCCGATGAATTCGTGGAGTACGAAGAGGTCTATGCCGACCGCTTCTATGGAACGCTCAAATCGCAGGTGGAAACGCAGTTGCAGACACATAATATTATTTTCGATGTGGATGTGAAGGGCGGTTGCAATCTGAAGAAATATTATGGCGACAGAGCACTTTTTGTCTTCGTGCAGGCGCCTTCGGTCGAGGAGCTTCGCAAGCGTTTGGCAGGCCGTGGCGACACCTCGCCCGAGGAGATGGAAAAGCGTCTTGCCAAGGCTGAATATGAGATGGGATTTGCGTCGCGCGCCGATGTGGTTGTTGTGAACGATGTACTGGAGCGTGCGCTGCAGGAATTGTTGGAGATTGTAAATAAATTTCTAAGTGAATAAGACGAGGACGGCTCTTTTCGGCGGCAGTTTCGATCCTGTTCATTTAGGTCATGTGTCGCTTGGTCGCGCCGTGCTCGAAAACGGCTTGGCCGACGAGGTGTGGTTTCTTGTTACCCCGCAAAATCCTCACAAGCAGGCTATGTCGTTGACCGATGAAAATGAGCGCCTTCGTATGGTCGAGCTTGCATTGGCCGGCGAGGCCGGGCTATCGGCAAGCGATTTCGAATTTACTTTGCCGCGCCCATCATATACGATAAACACCCTCGATGCGCTCGAAAAAGCATTTCCCGACAGGGGTTTTGTGCTGCTTATGGGTGCCGACAATTGGCGCAAGATAGATAAATGGTACAAATCGGACGAGATACTGGCGCGTTTCGGAGTGGTGGTCTATCCGCGTGGCGACGAGCAGATACCGCAGTTGCCGGCAAATGTAAAATGGCTCGCCTCGAAGCTCTACGATATCAGTTCTACCGAGATAAGAGAGGCGCTTGCCTGTGGCGGCGATATGTCGCAATGGCTCCATCCCGATGTGTGTGCCTACATAAAAGATAAAGGGTTATATAAATAAAAAATACGATGAAAAGACTGATTTTTTTCTTTTTTGTGCTGTTGCCTATGATGGTGATGTCACAGAACGATATAAAACTATACGACGAATTGTGCGAGCCCTTGCAGGCGGTCTTCTGCGATTATGTGAAGGAGGGCGAAGTGAAATATATATCAACCTCGGACGGTCAGTATGTGGGTCATCTTATCGATAATGTCATTTATGGCTGGGGGCGTTTTCTTGCCAACAACGGTACACAGGTCTATGGACAATACAGCCGCGGCAAATTGATGTTCGGAATAATCATGAACGGCACCACTGCGCGCGTGGGTGGCGATGTAAATTATGTGGAGTACGACCTCTCTACCGGCAACGCCTTGCGTGTGCACACCATCGAGGGTGATGCGGAGTATTCGGCCGAGCAGCTTGCGCTATACACTTTCAACAAGGTTACATATGCCAATGGCGACGCCTATTTCGGTGAATTGTACGACGGTCGCCGTCACGGATATGGCATCTATTACTGGAGCAATGGCGATTTTTGGTATGGTCGCTACATAAACGGCTATCGCCAGGGCTACGGAGCGCTTTTCAAGGTGAACCGTAAGATATTCTGCGGCAGATGGTTCGGCGACAAAAAAATGGAATAATATGTATGCTTTTTTAACATATTAAAAGCGTTTGACGTCTTTCGGCGTTGCGTAAAAAAATGTATCTTTGCACTTTGAAACAAACGAAAACATAGTGCAATATCTACTTATATCATTTTTGATGCTTTTTATGCCCGGTGGCGAGGAGTACGGCGACAGCGTCACGCTTCAGGGTATAGACATAGTTGCTTCGCTGAAAAACGACGACGAGAAGAGCGAAAAGTCCTTTTCATCGACAATATTCGACCGTACGGATATAGAAAACCGTCATATCAGTTCCGTTAAGGAATTATCTTCTTTTGCCCCCAATTTCTATCAACCCGACTATGGTTCGCGCATGACATCTTCTGTCTATGTGCGCGGCTTCGGTTCGCGCATAGACCAGCCTGTGATAGGTATGAATATCGATGGCGCCCCGGTGATGAATAAGAATAATTACGATTTCGAATTGTTCGATGTTTCGAAGATAGAGATAATACGCGGTGCCCAAAGCACTCTTTACGGGCGCAACACGGCTGCCGGCACGATAAATATACAGACCTTGTCGCCGTTGAATTTTCAGGGAAAAAGATTTACCGTCGAGTATGGTACGGCCAACACCGTCAGGGTGAAGGCGTCGCACTATGCCGCCCCCACCGATTGCTTCGGATGGTCGGCAAGCGTCCACTACAATCACACCGATGGTTTTTATAAAAATGCCTACAACGGCAGGAACTGCGACGGTGGCGACAATTTCTCGACACGTCTGCGAGCCCAGTATAAATGGGGCGATGGCTGGAGCGCCGATAATAGCTTTACGTTGGGCTACACCGACGAGGGTGGATATGCTTATCGCTACTACGATAAAGAGAATTCAAAGCTGTGGCCGGTCAATTACAACGATGCATGTAGCTACCGCCGTTTCAATGTGACCGATGCACTCACCGTTAAGCGTGTATGGCAGGATGTAGCTCTCTCATCTACAGCGGGGTATAGTTACACCGACGACCGTATGCGCCTCGACAACGATTTCCTGCCCGAAAGCTATTTTACGCTCGGACAGTATCAGCGCGAGCACTCCATCACACAGGAATTTATTGCGAAATCGATGAACGACGGCGCCTTCAATTGGTTGGGCGGGCTTTTTGCTTTCTACAAGCATCAGCAGTTGAGCGCTCCGGTGTTGTTCAAGGAGCAGGGTATAAAATCGCTCATTCTCGATAACGCCAACAGCGGATTGCAGAATGCCTTCCCTGGCTCCGAACTGCAGTTCGACCGTGACGAATTTCTTATAAACGACGATTTTACCATCCCTACATATGGCGTGGCTCTCTATGGGCAGGCCGAATATAGCGTTGAGCATTGGACGGTTACGGCTGGCCTTCGTGTCGATTACGAGAGCTCGTCGATGGACTACAACAGCCATTCGCATGTGAATTTCCGTCTTCATCCCAATATGAGCAACTATGTGCCGCTCACGACTGTGTTCGAGGGTAGTAATTCCATCGATGCAACCGAGGTAATGCCCAAGCTCGCCGTCACCTACAAGCATGGCAAAGGCAACATCTATGCTTCGGTGGCCAAGGGCTACAAGGCGGGTGGTTTCAATACCCAGCTTTTTTCCGATATACTGCAAAGCCGCATGAGGAGCGATCTTATGGGTAAATTCGGCGTTCATCTCGAAAATGCAGCGGTTTACGACGATGCATCTGCTACCACCTATCGCCCCGAAGAGAGCTGGAACTACGAAGTGGGTGCCAATCTCTCGCTGCTCGACGACGGTTCGTTGAAATTGTCGGGCACGCTGTTCCTTATCGAGTGCGAAAACCAACAGCTTACCGTTTTTCCCCAGGGTATGACCACAGGACGCATGATGTCCAATGCCGGCGAGTCGCGCAGCTATGGCGGCGAGCTTGGGGTGAACTATACGGCAGGTCGCTTTGTGCTTGATTGCTCCTATGGATATGCCCACGCCACATTCCGCAAATATAAGAGTGGCGCCAACAACTACGCGGGCAATTATCTGCCACTCGCGCCCCGACAGACCGTTTCGGCAAATCTTAGCTACAGGATACCTGTGGCCGAGCGCTATGCCAAGCATCTGATATTCAATGCCGGTTGGAGTGGCACAGGTCGCATATACTGGGACGAGGGTAACGAATTTTCGCAGACCTTCTATGGCCTTGCTTCGGCCTCGCTCACATGGGAGAAAGGGCACTTTGGAGCTTCGCTGTGGGGTAAAAATCTCTTCGATGAAGAGTATAAAGCCTTCTATTTCGTATCCATGCAGCATCCCTTCTTTTCGCTCGGTAAGCCCAGGCAGATAGGCGTTTCATTGTATTTCAATCTATAATAACTAAATATCAATATTATGAAAAAACTTTTTTTATTGCCCCTTTTTGCGTTTATGGCGTTAGCTATGCCTTCGTGCTCGGACGACGATAACAACGGCGGCGGAAACAACGGCGGTGGCGATGTTATCGAAGCAAGCACCACCTACAACGGCAAGCTGATTGTAAACGGTACATTTGTGAAGGACAGCACCGATTGCGAAGTGCTTTTCGACGAAAATATGGAGTCGTTCACACTGAAAATGAATGGTGTGAAATTTGCTGCAGCGATGCCTATGGCTATCGATATTGCATTGCCCGGAGTACCTTGCGAGGTTGGTGGCAGCAATGTGACATTCGACGGCGACACCATAGTGCCTTTGATGGGTGTGGCGCCTGCTCCCGATTTCACATTCTACGATATTGCCGGCGAAATTGCAGATGGCGAGCTCCAGTTCTCGGCTGTGTGCACAAGAGGCCTTTTTACATTCAGCGGAAGCGAGGTTCTCGAGTAATAATCGCTCTGTAGTATGCAAATTCCGCGCGGCGTAACAAAAACAAATAAATAATTTGTCTAGCCGAGCGGATTTTGTATCTTTGCTATTTAGAATATTCTTTATTGACCAATAACGCAATGATATTATCCGTTCTACTTTTTATCGCGGGGCTTGCCCTGATATTGTGGGGTGCCAATCTGCTCACCGACGGCGCGTCGGCTCTTGCAAGACGCTTCAATATCAGCGAGCTTGTGATAGGTCTTACCATAGTGGCTTTGGGCACATCCTTGCCCGAGCTTGTTATCAGTCTGGGCTCGGCGCTCGAGGGCAGTCCCGGCATTTCGCTTGGTAATGTAGTAGGCAGCAATGTGTTCAATTCGCTGTTGATACTTGGAGTGACGGCGCTCATATGTCCCGTTACGTTCAGCGCGAAGATGTTGTCGCGCGAAATACCGTTCAATCTGCTTTCTGCAATAGCGCTCACCCTGCTTGCGGGCAACATGCTCTATGCCGGCAGTGGCGCGGGTGAGTATATCACCCGCAATGGTGGAATGATTCTGTTGTGCTTCCTGGCTATATTCATTCGATACACATTCTCCATTGCCAAGGACGACAGCGCAACCGAGGAGGTTGCCGAGCAGATGGGTACAGGCAAAATAGCCCTCTGCATTGTGGGTGGTCTTGTGTGCCTTATCGGAGGTGGAAAGCTGTTCGTGGGCGCGGCAACGGATATGGCAACCGCCATAGGGCTCTCCGAGGCGGTTATCGGAATAACCATTGTGTCGGCAGGTAGTTCGCTGCCCGAACTTGCCGTTTCGATAAGTGCGGCACGCAAAAAGAGCGTAGGCATTGCTCTTGGCAATATCCTCGGCAGTAACATCCTGAACATATTTCTCATTTTGGGATGTACAGCCACAATATGCCCGATAGAACTGTCGCAGTTTAACTATATAGATTTCTATACCCTCATAGGCTCTGCCATGTTAATATATCTGGTGGGCAAATTTGGTGGCAAGGCCACAATAACCCGCGCCGAGGGAGCGGTGCTTGTATGCTGCTACATTGCATACACAGTATATCTTGTTATGAACAATTAAAGCAATTGATGATGGCGGTTAATGTAATATCTGTAACTACGCGCAAGCAGTTGAAACAGTTCATTCGTTTCAACTACGAACTGTACAAGAACAACGAGTATTCGGTCCCCGACCTATACGAGGATATGCTCAATACGCTCGACGCCAAGCGCAATGCGGCGTTCGAATTCTGCGAAGCGGAATATTTCCTTGCCGAGCGCGACGGCAAAATAGTGGGACGCGTGGCAGCCATCATCAACAACAAGGCAAACGCCAAATGGAATATCAAAGCCGTGCGTTTCGGTTGGATAGATTTCATCGACGACGCCGAGGTGTCCAAGGCGCTGCTCGACAAGGTGGAGCAGTGGGGACGCGAGCGCGGAATGACCGAAATACAGGGCCCGTTGGGATTTACCGACCTCGACCCCGAAGGCATGCTCATCGAGGGCTTCGACCGCATAGGTACCATGGCGACCATATACAACTATCCCTACTATCCTGTGCACATGGAGAAACTGGGATATGTAAAGGACACCGACTGGATAGAGCTCCTGCTGAAGGTGCCCGAGAAGGTGCCCGAGAAATTTGAGCGCATAGCAGCCATGGTTGCAAAGCGCTTCGACCTCAGAATAGCGCGAAGCAAGTCCAACCGCGAGCTTGAGCGTCGTTACGGCAAGGCCATCTTCGACCTTGTGAACCGATGCTATTCGCCCCTCTACGGCTACTCGCCGCTGAGCGAAGGACAGATTGCCCAATACATTAAAATGTACCTTCCCTTGGTCGATAGACGCATGATAGCCCTTATCGTGAACAAAGAGGACGAGCTGGTGGGTGTGGGAATATCCATCACCTCGCTTGCCGAGGCGTTGCAGAAGGCCAAGGGCAAGCTGTTCCCCTTCGGATGGTACCACCTGCTGAAGGCGCTCTTCTTCAAGCGCTCAACCCGCCTCGATTTTCTTATCGTGGCCATAGCGCCCGAATATCAGGGCAAGGGCGTCAATGCAATGATAATAAACGAGATTCTGCCCAACTACGCAAAAATGGGCTTCAAGGATGTAGAGAGCAACCCCGAGCTCGAGGACAACACCAAGGTGCAGGCGCAGTGGGAAACCTTCGAAAAGGAACAGCACAAGCGTCGCCGCGCATATAAAAAAGAATTATAGAACGATAATATATAACCGATGGAAGAAAATATATTTCTCGACAACAATATTCCTGCTCCGGTAGAATATACCGAGGACAACATTCGTCACCTGAACGACATGGAGCACATACGTACCCGTCCGGGTATGTACATAGGCAAGTTGGGCGACGGCTCGCAGAACGACGATGGTATTTATGTGTTGCTGAAAGAGGTTATAGACAACAGCATCGACGAATTCAAGATGAATTCGGGCAAACGCATAGAGATAGACATCGTTGACAACAAGAGCGTTACCGTGCGCGACTATGGACGAGGAATTCCCCAGGGCAAGCTGATTGAGGCGGTGAGCATGCTCAATACCGGTGGAAAATACGACAGCAAGGCGTTCAAGAAATCTGTCGGATTGAATGGTGTGGGCCTAAAGGCGGTGAATGCCACCAGCAGCCGTTTCGAAGCACGCAGCTACCGCGAGGGCGTTGTGCGTATAGCCACATTCGAGAAGGGCATACTCACCAGCGACCGCACCGAAAAGAGCAACGACGAGAATGGAACATATATATCCTTCACTCCCGACAACGAGCTCTTTGTGAACTACGAGTTCCGTGCGGCCTTCATCGAGAACATGTTGCGCAACTATACATATCTGAACACAGGCCTTACCATACTCTACAATGGCAAGCGCATCCTGTCGCGCAACGGTCTTGCCGACCTCCTCACCGATAACATGACAAGCGAGGGGCTCTATCCCATCATCCACCTTAGGGGCGAGGATATAGAAATAGCAATAACCCACGCCGAGCAGTATGGCGAGGAGTATTATTCCTTTGTGAACGGACAGCACACCCCGCAGGGTGGTACTCACCAGAGCGCCTTCAAAGAGCTAGTGGCTGCAACCATACACGATTTCTTCACAGCAAAGAATTTCGAGTACAGCGACATACGTAACGGCATCGTTGCGGCCATCGCAGTGAACGTCGAGGAGCCTGTCTTCGAAAGCCAGACCAAGGTGAAGCTGGGCTCGCTCTACATGTCGCCCGGCGGCGTCAGTGTGAAGAAGTTCATAGGCGATTTCATAAAAGTGGAGCTCGATAATTTCTTGCACAAGAACCCCGACATCAGCGAGGAGATGCTACGTAAGATTACCGCCTCGGAAAAGGAGCGCAAAGAGTTGTCGGGCCTCGCCAAACAGGCACGCGAGAAGGCCAAGAAGGTCAATCTTCACAACCGTAAGCTGCGCGACTGCCGCATACACCTGAACGATCCCAAGGGCGACCGTCAGGAAGAGAGCTGCATCTTCATCACCGAGGGTGATTCTGCAAGCGGTTCAATAACAAAGAGCCGCGACACAAATACACAGGCCGTATTTAGCCTGCGCGGTAAGCCGCTCAATACCTACGGCCTGAGCCGCGCGGTTGTATATCAGAACGAGGAATTCAACCTGTTGCAGGCTGCTCTGAACATAGAGGAGGGCCTCGATGGACTGCGATACAACAAGGTGATTGTGGCAACCGATGCCGACGTCGATGGTATGCACATCCGTCTGCTGTTGATAACCTTCTTCCTGCAGTTTTTCCCCGAACTGATAAAGAAAGGGCATGTTTACATATTGCAAACCCCGCTTTTCCGCGTGCGCAACAAGCGCAAGGCGCAGCGTGGCAAGAAGAGCGCCGACGGCGAGAAGCAGAAGGGCGACTTCGAGACCATTTACTGCTACAGCGAGGAGGAACGCATAAAGGCAATAGAAAAACTGTCGCCTAACCCCGAGATTACACGATTCAAAGGTCTTGGTGAGATTTCGCCCGATGAATTCCGCAATTTCATCGGCCCCGACATCCGCCTCGAACGCGTGAGCATGCACAAGGACGACAAGGTCGATGACCTGCTCTGCTACTACATGGGCAAGAACAGCATGGAGCGTCAGAACTTCATCATTGACAACCTTGTGGTCGAGGAGGACAAGACCGACGAAGAAAACTGATACATTTTTTGCCATGGAGAAGAAAGCACTGTTTGCCGGCACATTCGACCCCTATACACGCGGTCACCACTCGATAGTGACACGCGCGCTTGCCATGTTCGACAAGGTGGTGGTGGCTATCGGGCGCAACGCAGCGAAGAGCACCACCTGTTCCATAGACGAGCGAATGGAAAGTATCGCCCGTCTTTATGCCAATGAGCCTCGCGTCGAGGTGGTTACCTACGAAGGGCTCACCACCGACTATGCCCGTGAGGTCGGCGCCTGCTGTCTGTTGCGCGGCGTGCGCAGCGTGAAGGATTTTGAATATGAACGCGACCTTGCCGATGTCAATCGCGCCATCAGCGGCATCGAGACAGTCATCATGGTGAGCGAGCCGCAGTATGCGGCCATCAGCAGCAGCGTGGTGCGCGAGCTGATGAGCTATGGCAAGGATGTAACCGAATTTTTACCATAAACACAAACATAATGAACCTGAATAAAATAGCATTTGCAATAATATTGATGTTGATGCCTTTGGCCATTTTCTCGCAAGGCTCGACCAAGCGCTCGGTACTCCCCGAGCAGCTCAATAAGCTCATGATTACCGAGAGCATGATTACTCGTTTTTATGTCGATTCGGTCAACGAGGTGAAGGTTGTCGAGGAGGGCGTGAAGGCCATGCTCAAACAACTCGATCCCCATTCTACATATGCCGACCCCAAGGAGGTGAAGAGCCTCATGGAGTCGATGCAGGGCAATTTCGACGGCATCGGCGTGCAGTTCAATATGGTCGAGGATACATTGGTGGTCATACAGCCCACCATGAACGGCCCCTCCGAGAAGGCGGGTATCGTTGCCGGCGACCGCATAATTTCGGTCGATGACACCATCATCGCCGGTGTGAAAATGGATCGCTACAACATCATGCGCCGTCTGCGTGGCAAGAAGGGCACCAAGGTGCACCTCGAGGTCATGCGTCGCGGTGTGAGCAGTCTGCTGCCCTTCGATATCGTGCGCGACAAAATCGCTACTACCACCATCGACGCGGCCTATATGTTCGACAAGAGCACCGGCTACATACGCATCTCGAGCTTCGGACAGAAAACCCACAAGGAATTCCTCACCAAGCTCGATTCGTTGCAGAAGCAGGGTATGAAAAACCTTGTGCTCGACCTTCAGAGCAACGGCGGCGGTCTGCTTCAGGCGTCGGTTGATATAGCCAACGAGTTCCTGAACAAGAACGAACTGGTGGTATATACCCAGGGACGCGTATTTCCCCGTTACGACTATCTTGCCAAGGGTGGCGGCCTCTTCACCAAGGGCCGCGTAGTGGTGCTCATCGACGAGAGCACAGCCTCGGCAGCCGAAATCCTTTCGGGAGCCATACAGGACTGGGATCGCGGTGTGGTTGTTGGTCGTCGCAGCTTCGGCAAGGGCTTGGTTCAGCGTCCTATAGACCTGCCCGACGGCTCGATGATACGATTGACGGTGGCTCGCTATTACACCCCCTCGGGACGTAACATACAGAAACCTTACGGCGACTCCATACGCTACCGCGACGATATAGTGGAGCGTTACAACCGCGGCGAGCTCACAAGCGAGGACAGCATACATTTCCCCGACTCGTTGATGGTATTTACCAAGCGCCTTAACCGTCCGGTGTATGGTGGCGGTGGCATCATGCCCGACTATTTTGTGTCGCTCGACACCACACGATATACCGATTACCATCGCAATCTCGTGCGCAAGGGTACAATCATACAGACCACCCTGCGTTATCTCGATGACAAGCGCTCCGAGATGAAGCAGAAATATCCTACATTTGCCGACTACAAGAAGAAATTCGATGTCGATGAGGAGCTGCTCGGTCGCCTTCGCAGCCAGGCCGAACGCGACAGCGTGAAACTGAAGGACGAGGAGGAATACAAGAAATCTATCCCCTATGTGAGCCGCCAGATGAAGGCATTGCTTGCACGCGACCTTTGGGATATGAATGAATATTTCGAGATAATGAACGAGGAGAGCGACATTGTGCAGAAGGCGCTCGAGCTTATCAAGGAGCGCAATGTGGATGCTCTGCTGACAAAGAAGAAAAAGTAGCGTATGACATTTTTCGGTTTCCTGAAGGATTGGTCGTTGCCTATAGCCATGCTTAGTGGCGTTGCGGCCTATTTCATATATGTGAACGTGCCCTTCTTCGACGACACGCATGCCTTTGTGAACGAGCTCATAAGCTACATGCAGCCGACGCTCATTTTCTCTATGCTGTTCGTTACGTTCTGCAAAATACGCTTCAGCGACCTTGAGCTCAAACGGTGGCACTTCATATTGCTGGGCTTCCAGTTGCTCACGTTCATTTTGTTCTCGCTGGTTGCGGCCTACGCGCCATTGAGCCCGTCGGTGCGCGTGCTTGTGGAGTCGTTCATGCTCTGCCTTATATGCCCCACGGCGACAGCTGCGGCTGTCATCACAGCGCGCTTGGGCGGTAGCGCGGCCTCGCTGCTCACATATACCATTACCATGAATTTTGCGGTGGCCATTGTGGCACCCTTCTTCCTGACCTTGGCCCACCCTGTGGAGGGTAACGATTTTGTATCCTCGTTCATGCTCATCATGGGCAGGGTATTCCCTCTGTTGCTTACACCGTTGCTGGCAGCATCCATCGTGCGCCGTTTTTTCCCGTCGGTGCAGGAATTTTTCGTAAAGCAGTGCCGCAATCTGCCCTTCTATCTGTGGCTGGTGGCGCTGTCGCTTGCTATCGGCGTTACGGTGAAATCCATCGTTCACAGCAACCTGTCGTTCTTTGTGCAGATGGGTATAGCCATTGTGTCGCTCATCTGCTGCGTAGTGCAGTTTGCCTTCGGACGATTCATTGGCCGTCGCTATGGTGACGACGCTGTTACAGGCGGTCAGTCGCTGGGACAGAAAAACACCGTTTTTGCAATATGGTTGGCCTATACATTCCTTACGCCGGTGACATCTATTGCCGGCGGTTTCTACAGCCTGTGGCACAATAGTGTGAATACATGGCAGTTGTATCGCAAGAACCATCCTAAAGAATAATTATGTTCATCGCCCAGGCTACATTGCAATTTGTTAAGGAGCATCGCAACGACGATGTAAAGGCCCTGTTGTTGCAGGCGTCGCGCTATCCCGATGTGGATATGCGTAGTGCAGTGCAGCAGATTGAGGGGTGGCAGCATGCCGTTGCCAAGCTACCCGAGTGGGCTGCAACCGAGGGGATACTCTATCCGCCACGCCTCTCCATGGAGCAGTGCTCTTCGGAGCCTACGGCGCTCTACAAGGCCTCTATAATGGCCGGTGGCTCCTTCGCCGATATGACCGGTGGTTTCGGCATCGATTGCAGCTATATTTCGCGTAATTTCCTGCGTGGCTTTTTCATTGAGCGCAGCGAGGAGCTGTGCAAAATAGCGGCTCACAATTTTTCGCTCCTGGGGTTGCACCACATAGAGGTGCTCAATGGTAACAGCGAGGAAAAGCTGCCGACGCTCCCTTCGCTCGATTGGATATATATTGACCCCGCCCGCAGGGATATCGTGGGCAAAAAAGTGGTTGCCCTGAGCGACTGCGAGCCCGATGTGGTGGCTATCAAAGAGCAACTGCTTGCCAAGGCCGGCAAAGTGATGATAAAATGCTCGCCCATGCTCGATATTACCGCGGCATGCAGGCAACTGGGCTGCGTGGGCGATGTTCACATTGTTTCGGTGAACAACGAATGCAAGGAGCTGCTGTTTATCCTCTCTGCCGAGCAGTCGGTTGAGCGTCGCGTACATTGTGTGAATATACATGGTGGTGATGTGAACAGCTTCTCGTTCTCGCCCACCGACGATGCGGTGTGCTGCTATTCGGCGGCTGTGGGACGCTATCTTTTCGAGCCCAACGCCTCTATACAGAAGGCCGGATGCCCTGCGGCTCTTGCTGCGGAGTATGGCCTGAAGAAATTGCACAACAACAGCAATCTATATACATCGGACGAGCCGGTGAGCAGTTTTCCCGGCAGGGCATTCGAGGTGGTCGAGGTTTGCGGTTTCTCGAAAGCGGAACTGAAGGCATTCGTCGGCGACCTGAAGAAGGCCAATATCGCGGTACGCAATTTTCCCGAATCGGTTCAGCAGTTGCGCAAGCGACTGAAACTGGGCGAGGGTGGCGATGCCTATATATTTGCTACCACGCTTGCCAACGATAAGCGTGTCTTGGTTCGCTGTCGCAAATTATATTAGCCTACGTGGCGTTGCCGTGCGGCAGTTCGTCGGGCAGATGGAATATCCTATAAAAATACATGGCCGGAGCATTCGCTCCGGCCATGCTTTGTGATGTCATTATACGTGCTACTCGGCCAGCTTCTTCGAAATGGAATTGAGCATGGTTGCCACCTCTTCCATCATTGCATGCCAAGGAAGGTTAGTGTCTGTGAGGCGCATTGTCGCCATCTTTTCGAGCTTCTCCTCGAGCGGTGCAAGCACATCGCTCTTGTCGCCGTACTTCGCACGCAAAATCTTTATCTTCTCGTAGGCCTCGATACCATCCCTTAGGCGCTCGAAACGCATGGTGGTACGTGCATAGGGATATACCTGATATGTGTCGCCCGATGCCATTGTCCTGAAGCGCGAGTCGTACTCGGGGCGTGCCGGCCACGAATTGTAGGCCCAGCGCAACTGACCGTCGTAGTCCTTGGAAATGGCGTGCCAGCTAAGCAGCTCCGATTCCCACGGCTGTGAATAGGTGAAGCTGTTGGGGAAATATGTGCTGCAGCACACATAGAATGTGGTTACATAGCCCTTGGAGCGACGCTCGTTTATCTCGTCGCGGGTGAGGAAGCCCTGTCGCTGTGCCACGCAGCAGTCCCTTACATTGGGTATGCGGCGGAACGACGCCTTGTTGTCGGCCATGGCAAATCCCAGTTCGGGGGCATACTTCTTGATGAGGTTCACCACTATCTCCATCTCTTCGGGCGAGCGTTCATCGGTGGCAATGTTGGTTATCTCGAGCCATCCTTTCGCTCTCAAGTGCTTCACGAAGTCCTGCAGGAAGGCGCTCCACATCTCCTCGTAGCGCTCGCTCTTGGGGTTTACCGATGATACCTTGAAGCCGTTGTTCTCGTACCAATTGAGGCGGTTGTTCCACGGAAGCATTGAGTAGCAGTTTATCTGCTTCTTTATGCCAAGCTCCATCATCATTTCCACGTAGCGGTCGAATATGGTGTAATCGAAGCTCCAGTTGCCCTGCTTGTCCTTTGTCCATATAATCATGTCCTCGTAGTCGTCGAAGGTCTGCGAGCCCCACGGATCGCGGTTCAGCGTGGTGGTAATTACCTTCTGTCCTGCTTCGGCAAGGAGCTTCATCTGCTGCCTGAGGGCTTCGAAGTGCTCGTCGCTCCACATCTCGAGGTCAAGGGCGCGTGCCACTGCCGACGGGTGCTGCCACAGGTCGAGGTGGTAGCTCCACTGCTCATATCCGGGAAGCGTCTGGTCTATCACCTCCACTTCGAACGGAAGAATGGTCTTGCCGGCTCCCTTGGCGGTAACGACAATCTCCGATGTGTATCGGCCGGGCTTGGCATCGCTCGGAATATCCACGGTAACCCACACGGGGCGCACGGTCTGCGGCTCCATATTGAAGACCTCGAGCGTGTCTATCATGTCGGGCGCAAGGATGGGCTTGTGCTTGGGGCCTCTCTCGCAACGGCAATCGTAACCACCCTCGTCGGCTATGGTGTATCTTACGAAACGTGCCTTTGCAATGTCGGCGGGCATCTTGGCGTCGGGCGATACAAAATCCTTGACCTTGCATTTTATGCCATCAATGCCCTTGCCGCTCCACAGCAGCAGCTGCGCCGATACGCGTTCGCCTTTCCATCCTTCGAGCACGCGCACTGCGACGCTGCTCTTCACGGGTACTTCGCTGCGCGAATAGAGCGAGTCGGCAGATACCCATTGTGCTTCCATCTTCTTCGTCGTTTGCCATGCAGCCTTGCTTCTCTCCGATACCTTCACGGGGTCTTTCGCCTCCTTATATGTGACGAACTCCTGTGCGTTGACCATTGCAGCCGATGCAAGCAGCATGGTGCATATAAAAATCAGCCTCTTTTTCATGTCGTTATATTTAGTTGTCGTTAGCAGCCGCAATTTAATGATATATTTTCATACCCTAAAGCAGTTGCATAAAAAACATACGGCGGTAAGATGTGAAATCTACCGCCGTATATATAGTTATAGGGTGTTGCTTATTTGATACCCATATCCTCAATCTCCCAGTCGTCGCTGCGGAACGAGGGGAGGGGAAGACCGAGCAGTGTCATCACATTAGCATCGAACGAGTAGTTCTGGTATGCGTAACGTACTGCAACGGGGTCGGCTACCGAGTCCGACCACACCTCGATGGTGTTCTTGCACCACATGTGGTTGGCCTTTGCGGGGTAGAACTTCTTGTCGGCACCTGCAACCTCGAAGCCCTTGGCGCTCTCGCGTGCGTTGAAGCAATCCTGCTGTGTGGGGTCGGCTACATCGAAGTTGTTGGCGCGTGTCATGTTCGCAAAGCTGAGCTCGAGCTTGTTACCCTTCTTCTCGAACGACTTGAAGCGGGGGTATTTTGCGGGCAAGCCCTCTACACCGTAGTCGTTGGTGAGTGCAAGGTTGGCAAGACGCTCACCTACCTTGTCCTTTGCTGCGGGGTGGATGAGTGCGAAGTCGCCAATGTCGGTTGTGCAGACGATGTCGCAGTTCTCAACCTGGTCGGCAATCTTCCACTGCTCGTCAACGAACACGGCTGTACCGCGCAGTTTGTGACCTTCGTAGCAGTAGGGAGCAATCTGTGTGAAGTAGAAAGGCATCTTGTCGTTGCCCCAGTCCTTACGCCACGATTTAATCATAGCTGTCTGCAGTTTTGCATAGTCGAACCAGTTGTAACGGTTAGCGCAGCCCTGATACCAGATGAAACCCTTAGCAGTGAATTTGTTGATGGGGCTTATCATACCGTTGTAGAGCACGCTGTTGGTGTTGGGACCGCGGTATTTCTTGTCGTAATCGACGTTGCGACCCTCTACGCCGTCGAGGCTCTCCTTGCTCATCCATGCCTCGATGCGTGTACCTCCCCAGTTGGCTGTGATAAGACCTACGGGTACATTAAGAATCTTCTGAAGCTGCTTACCGAAGAAGTAAGCAGCTGCACTGAAGGTGCGTACTGTCATGGGGTTCGATGTGCGCCACATTGTGTCGCAATCTTCCACAGGGGTTTCCGATGTGCAACGGGGTACGGTGAACATACGAATATCTGAATATTTGTATGCCTCCTTTATGTGATCCATTGCGTTATCAACGGGCTGATACATGTATCCGCCTACGGGCATCTCCATGTTAGACTGGCCGCTGCATACCCACACCTCGCCCAAGAGGATGTTTGTGAGCTCGGTTTTTTCGCCATCGTTGAATGTGAGTGTGTAGGGACCACCTGCATCCACTGTGGGGATTGTAGTTGCCCATTTACCATCTTTATCGGCTTTTACACTGAATTTTTCTTTTGTCCACGATGCTGTGATTTTCACAGTTTTATTGGCCTCGGCTGTTCCCCACAGATTAACATCGGCATTGCGCTGAAGCACCATGTTGCTACCAATTACCGAGGGAAGAGTAACCTTTGCCTGTGCCACGCCAAATACGCAGGCGAGCATTGCTGCAAGAATTGATATTTTTTTCATGACTTGTTACCTTATTGGTTATTTTATTTCTTCGTCTTTAATCTCCCAGTCGTCGCTGCGGAACGAGGGCAATGCTTGGCCCAGCTGTGTGCGTACATTTGCATCGAACGAGTAGTTGCAGTAGGCATAACGAACTGCTACGGGATTGGGAACCGAGTCCGACCATACTTCTATGATATTGGTCCACCAGCGGTGGTTACCCTTTGCGGGATAGAATTTTCCATCCTCACCGGCAACCTCGAAGCCCTTGGCCTCTTCGCGGCCATAGAAACAGCTCGACATTCTGTAGTCGAGGGGGTCGGTGGTGTAGGGAGGTGCAATATTCTTGAAGTGAAGCTCGAGCTTGTTGCCCTGCACTACAAAGTAGTTGAAGCGGGGTGCCTTTGCGGGCAAGCCCTCTATTCCATAGTCGTTGCTAAGCGCAAGCATGGCAAGGCGCTCCGATACTCTCTTTTTCTTCAGCGGGTGTATGTGGCTGTAGTCGCCGGCGTCCTGTGTGCAGGCTACATCGCAGTTCTCGATGATGTCGGCAGCCTTGTACTGCTGGTCGATGAAGAGGGCGTTCAAGCGTTTTCTGGGGCCTTCGTAGCAGTAGGGTGCAATCTGTGTGATGTAGAAAGGCATCTTGTCGTTGCCCCATATCTGGCGCCACAGTTTCACTTGGGCCTGCTGCAGTTTTACGTAGTCGTACCAGTTGTGACGGTTCGATTCGCCCTGATACCAGATGAAGCCCTTGGCTGTGAAATTGCAGATGGGGAGTATCATGCCGTTGTAGAGCGCAGCGTGTGCGTTCTCGTTCTTGCGGCGTGCGTCGTAGGCTGCGTTGCGGCCTTCGATGGCTGTGATGCTCTCTTTGCTCATCCATGCCTCGATGATGGTACCACCCCAGTTTGCTGTTACGATACCTACGGGCACGTCGAGCATTTTGTTGAGCTCCTTGGCGAAGAGGTAGGCAATAGCACTGAATGTGCGTACGGTCATGGGGTTCGATGTGCGCCATATGGTGTCGCAATCCTCTTTCGGGGTGTCCGAAATGCAACGGGGTACGGTGAACATGCGGATGTTGGGGTACTCGTATGCCTCGGCAATGTCTTTCTCCACGCCGTCGATGGGCTGGTACATGTATCCACCTACGGGCATCTCCATATTGGATTGTCCGCCGGCTATCCACACCTCGCCCAGAAGGATATTGGTCAGTTCGGTCTTGTCGCCATCGCTGAAGGTCATTGTGTAGGGGCCTCCTGCATCGCCGGTGGTGATTTTTGTAGCCCACTTGCCATCCTTGTCGGCCTTGGCGCTGAACTTCTCCTTTGTCCACGATGCGGTGATGGTTACTTTCTTGTTGGGTTCTGCCTTGCCCCACATGTTCACTTCGGCGTTGCGCTGAAGCACCATGTCGTTGCCGAGGATTGAGGGCAGAACGACTTTAGCCTGCGCTGCGGTCAGCAGGCAGGCTAAAGCGATTAAAAGAAATGATATTCTTTTCATATTGGTTTTTCAATTTCGAATTTTTTATTCGATGCTTACGTTGTCGCAGTGTTTGATGACGAAGGGGTTCTTCTCCTCGCGTGCATAAACATAGTCGGTGCTCTCCTCAATCTTGTTGTTGCGGAATGTGATGCCGTCGAAGCAACAGAGGTAGAGGATACGGGGGTCGAATGTACGGAAGGTGTTGTTCTCCACTACGATGTTCTTGTGGTAGCGGCTGTTCTCCTGCTCGCTGATGCGGCTGTTGTATGCGATGTGTGCATCACCCCATGTCTTGCAACCATAGAGGCAGTTGTCGAATACGTTGTTGCGCACCTGTACGTTGCGTACACCCGACTGCTCGTACCAGTAGCTGCCGTCGCCCTCGAAGAGGATAGAGGCACCGGGAACGTGGAAGTAGTTGTCCTCGATGATGACCTCGCCACGTGAACCGATGAGAAGACCGCGTGCACGGTTGTTGGCAAAGTGACAGCCCTTGATGAGTACATCGGGGTACTGATCCTCGCATGCGATGGGGTCCTTAATCTGGATCTGCTCGGGGAGGGGCTCGGTGAATGTGATCTCGGCAAGCTCGCTGTTGATCTTTCTGATTGATTTCACAATGCGGTGAGCATAGGTCATCATGGTCTTGTGGTTGGCAATCTCCATGTTCATGCCGGGACGAACGAAGTCCTTACCGTAGTTGTACCATACGAGGATTGTGTTCTCGTTTACAATCTCGCGTGTCATAGCATACCAGCCGTGGATGTTGGTTGCATCGTCCTTCTGGTTGGTGAATTTACAGTCGATCATGCGCAAGTAACCACCGCAGTTGATGAAGTGTGTAGCGTCGGCTGTTGCACTGATGATGCGGTTGCTGCCGGGTGTGGGAACCACCTGCACCTTGTTGAGCTCGATGTCGCGTACGCGCTGTACGATGAAGCCCATACCGCCGCAGTGATAGAGGTTTACATTCTCGATGAGCACAGTGTTACACTCGTCGAATGTGAAACCGGGGTTCGAACGGCGTGCAGCACCGAAGGCCATGATGTTACCTACTGTACCAGTGAGATCCTTGAGGAAAATCTTGAAGTTGCCGTTGGGAAGAGCCTCGGCCTGCAAACCGCTCCACAACCAATAGTCGTGAACGTAGTATGCTACCTCCTTCTTCTGACCGTCGAACTCGAGAAGGCTGCCGTAGGGGTAAGTGATGTTGTTCTTGTCGCGTATGCGCAGAATGCCGCTCTGGATGTCCACCTTGTAGCTCTCGGGGAACTTGAGCTCCAGCCAACCGTCACCCACTGCCATAATCTCACCCTGTGAATTGAAGGTGTGTGTGAAGTCGATGTTCAGGTCCTTGATAGTGATGTTGTTAGAATTCTCTACGTTGAAGGGCGATACAAAGCCTGTGAAGAGAAGTGTGGTACCGTTACCCTCGATTGTGAGGCCGTCGGTGTTCTCGATGTTGATGGCGATGCGTTTTTTGCCCTCCGAGTTGTTGCTGATGTACTGATATCTTTCGAAGCAGTACTTGTCCTTGATGCACAATGTGTCGCCGGGGAACACCAATGTACTGTTCTTGTACTTGAGGCACTCCTCAAGAGCAAGACGGATGCCGGGATATGCGTCATCCTTCATGTCCTCTGTAATGTAATCCTTTACATATACAGTCTTTCCTTCGGGAGCAGAAGAGCAGGCTGCCATTGCCATCATTGCCGCGAAGGCAAACATTTTGAATATTTTCTTCATATTATCGTCGATTATATTATTCTTATATAGTTATAATCTCCCACTCTGTCGCATGTGGCAGAGTGGGAGATTTAATGTGTGTGGCGATATTAGATTTTGATGTTCTTAATCTCCTCACCGATGCGTACAGTGTACTTCTTCTCTTTCTTACCATTCTTGATGGTTACCTGTGCGCGTGTCTCAGACTTGCGTTTAACCTCGATGTCGAAGTCGCCGCCGAATGCCTTGATGTGGCGCAGAGCCATCTCGTTCCATTCAGAGGGCAACTGGATTGTGAGGTTGAAGCTGTTGAAGCCTGCGGGCTGGATACCGAAGAGACCTTCGGTGATGATACGGCAGTAGAGACCGCTCTCGGCCGAGAGGTGACGCTGTGAACCCTCGGGCCATGCCTCGATGGGGTAGGGAACGTGTGTGCCGAGGAGACGGCGGTTAGAGTAGTCGATGAGCTGCTTTGTAGCCTTGTCTGCTGCACCTACAACATATACGCCGCGGAGTGCATAGAGGGTTGAGCGATCCCAGAATGTAGCATCGCCCTCGGCTGTGAGAAGACCGTCGATTGTACACAATTTGTCTGAATAGAGAGCGTCGATTGTGCCCTGTGCGCGCTCTTTGAAACCGAATACCAAGGGCATGCAGATCCATGAACGGAGCACTGTGTTGCCATCGTAGTAGCGATATGTCTCGTAACCGCTTACGTTAGCCGAGAAGTAGTTGTTGATAGCCTTCTTCAGAGCAGCAGCCTGCTTTCTGTATGTTGCAGCAAGCTTGGGCTCGCCTACAAGGGGAGCAAGGTAAGCTGCCATTACAAGACCGTCGTAGTAGAGAGTAGCTGTACAGAGGTTAGCCTCACCCGAGGGGAAACGACCTTCGAGCTCGTCTCTGTCTGAACGGGGAACACCTGCGTCGTTCAACTGGCGGCGTGTGTATTCAAGACACCATTTGATGAAAGGCCAAATCTCCTTAGCCTCTTCTTTGTCGGCACGTGCGAGGAGGTAACGTGTAGCTCCGTGAGCGTTCATAGCAGCGTCACCACGGTCGCCAGCACCACCCCAAGTGTCGATGCCCTCGGCGATGATTGAGCTGGGGATTTTGTTGTACTCGTCGTTCATGTAGCGAGCGAAGAGCTTGTAGCAGTTGAGCGCCGACTCGTTACCTACCTGGTAGCCCATGAAGGGGAACAAGGGGCTTACATACTCCGACTGGTCGTTACACCAGATAGCAGCGTAGTAAGACTCGCCGCCGGGGCCGTGCATCAAACCACCCTTGGTGCGGTAAATACTCTCGGAAGCACGAATCTTAGAGAAACGGAACTCGGTGTCGATAACCTTCTCGGGTGTTTCGAGAACGAGTGCGCCGTCGATGCTGTTCTTGATGTAGTCCATACGTTTAGCGTACTCAGCCTTCACGTCGGGCTGGAGAGCCTTCTCGGTCTTCTCGCGGTAAGCCTGGAAAGCAGCGCCGAACTCGATGGTCTGACCGGGCTCAATCTTGTATGTGCCTGCGCCGTAAACCTCAGACTGGATGATGTATGTACCATCAACGCCCTTAGCGGGGTCTGTCTTCAGCTTCTGAACGAACTCGGGAACAGCCACTGTGAGTGCGCGGCCTGTGATGTTCTTCACCTCGTATGTCTCACACATCATGGGAAGTGTGGTGCTGGGGAAGATAGTTGTTGTAATCTCGACAACGGGAGAGGGAGCTCTTTTGCGGGCTGCACCTGTGTTTACGATGCCGATACCATACTGGCTAACAACCTGAAGAGCACCGTTGATAGATACCTTCTTCACGCCCAACTGCACGGGAGCGAGGTTGTTGATACCGAGCATAGAGATAACGTCGGTCTGTACGCGGTACATGAGTGAACCGTGTGTGTTGTTGGGGATTGTGCGCAACATGGGGAATACCAATGAACGCTCCTGTGAGAAGTTCTTGTTGGCATCCACGTTCCAACGTGTTACGAACGATACCATCTCGCCACTCATCTCCATGTGGTCGCTGTAGGGGAGAGTCTCGTCGTTGAGAATCATCTCGATGGCATTAGTTTCGGGATTGATTGTCCAGCACTGTTTCTGTGCGCTTACCGTTACCACTGACATGAGCAGCAACGCAATTAACAATTGAATTTTTCTCATTACTAAAATGTTTAATATTTTGTTTTATTATTTTGTCAATGCAGCCTTAATCATTTCGAGCTCCTTAGGAGTGTAGCATGTGCGTGTAACATCTACCGAGTAGCCTGCTATTTCGCTTGCAGCTTTCGAAACGTATTTCATGAAACAGAGGAATTTCTCGTAGTTGTTTTTGAAACGTCCGAGCTCGCTGTCGGGGGTAGCGTAGAGCTCGCGGAAAGCCTTCTTATATACATCCCAGCCATAGATTTCTGCTATGCGCATGAGGGTGTAGTGGATAGCGTCGCCCGAGTCGAGGTTGCCCTTAGCGATGCAGTTTTTGTATGCACGCTTGTAGTAACCGATGTTGTCGCCCATGTAGAATGTGTTCTGTGACATCACAGCCTCGTACTTGTCGAGCGCGTATGACATGCGGAAATTGGCGAAGATTTCGTCGTTCCAGTTCCATGAACCGTAGCCGTCACCAATTGCAGTGCCTGCCGAGAATACGTGTCCAATCTCGTGGAGGATACCGAAGCCCCAGTCCTTGTTGCTCTTGAATTTTTCGAGAACGCTCTTTACGTTTACGTTGTCGTTCCAGAGGATGGGGTTACCTGCGAGTGCCCAGTAACCTGCCTCCATACCGGGAGTGGTGAGGATGCTTATCTTGCGGCCACCGTAGGGAACGCAACCGAGGAGCTCCTCGTATGCATCGTATGCCTTGTCGAGGCTTTTGAGCCACTCATCAACGGTCTTGTCATCTACTGTTACGTGTTTGGGGTCGATGGCAAGGATTGTGTGCTTGCTCTCGCGGATGTAGAGCGCGCTTTTGGGTGTCTCGGTGATTTTTACATCGTCGTACCATACAGTACCCTTGGATTTACCACCGTTGTATGTGCCGCCGGGGAAGCCCAAACCGCAGCTTACGTAGGTTTCACCCTTCTCGTCGCTCACGAAGTCCATATATACCTCCTGCCAGTCGTTTGTGCCATAGAGGAACTTGGATGCATTCCAGGGCTGGTCCGAATTTTTGTCGAATACATCGAGGTAGAGCACAGCTCCGCGTCCCTCCATGTAGCGACCATGAACTGAATCGCCCTTTACATCCTGTGTCTTCACTTTGGCCGATACACGGTAGAATGTGTTGGGGTTGAGGCCGGTGATGTGTTTGGTGATTTTGAGTGCAGCACGCTCGTTGCTTGTGATTTTTATACAGCGCGATTTGTCGGGACCTTCGTTTACGAATTTAATCGATGCGCCTTTGGGGCACTTGTCGAGGGTCCAGTTTTTAAGCGATGCCGACTTGCTGTTGAAGTTGTCGCTGAAAATCTCTTTGGCGTCGTTGTTGGCGAACGCGCAGGCAGATGCGGCAACAAGTGCGGCAAGTGCCAAGGGACGGAAAATGTTCTTCATGTTTTTTATAAAAAAATTGTTGTATGTTATGTCCTAAACAGGCCTTCCGACAGTGCGATTTTTGCGATGTCGGTCGAAAAATCGTTACTATTCTTCAGGGTGTAATATTTCAAAGAGCAAAAATAAACAAAATTTCGCAATACTCAACCATTTAGCGCGAAAACTTTGCTGTTGGTGGGGCGTAATGGCCTGCAAAGGTTGGTGATTTTTATAATAAATGTTATTTTGAAATATTTTTGGCGATATATTTGAAAAATATATTGTGGTTTTATATAAAAATATTACATTTGCAGTTAGCGATGGCGTAATGTAGCGTGTTGCGTCGTGGTAGCCCATGTCGCACATGTTGTGGCGTCGGCGCAATTTTGTCAAAAAATAAAAAACATATAACTATGATGCGTATCTTTAAATTCATTGGCGCCTTTATTGTAGCGCTTACAATTGGGGCGAGCTTCACCGCTTGTAGCGACGACATCGACAAGTCCAACCGATACACATTTACCGGTGAAACTATTGCCGACTTCATCCTCAATCGCGAGGACAGATTCAGTAAGATGATTACCATCTTGAAACAGGCCGATATGTTGGGACTCCTCTCTACATACGGAACCTATACATTCTTCCTGCCCGGCGACGAGGCTATAGACACCTATCTGCGCGAGCAGTTCGAGGCGTGGGATTCTACCAAGAACGACCCCAACCCTTCGTGGACAGGTATCACATCGCCCTTCCTCGAGGATCTCTCCGACTCGATGGCTGTTGTCATTGCCAAGACACATATCGTGCCCTACGGTTACGAGATGGCCGAAATGAGCGAGGGTGTAATCGATACACGTAACTACAACGACCGCTACCTAAGCGTCAGCTTCGTTACCGTTGACGAAAATTTCCGCATCATGATTAACAATCAGGCGGGAATCATCGAGGGCGACAACCTTGTGGAGAACGGCGTGGTACACATTGTAGATGAGGCGGTTACCCCCTCTACGAACTCCGTTCCCAAGCTCATCGCCGACCAGCCCTACTTCAGCCTTATGTCGGCTGCGTTGCAGGAAACCGGTTTCGACAAGAAATTGCAGAACTACATCCTTCAGCTCAACGGCGAGGACTACAAGCTCGGTTCCGAGCCCGCCAACTGCTTCCAGTGCGGTAAGGGCATGGCTCGCTACCCCCACAGCTACTACATAAAATACACCGGTTTCATCGAGACCGACGATGTGTACGCTTCCGAGGGTATCTACAACCTTGACGACCTGAAGGCTTATGCCGAGAAGTATTATGGCACCGAGGATAGAGATAATCCCCAGAGTGAAAAGAATGCTCTCTATAAATTCGTTGCCTACCACTTCCTCGAACGAGAGCTCAACTACAACCTCATGATTCAGCACAATCTCGAGCACAGCAGCTACAAGAGCGAGGGTACAACCGGTCTTCTTCCCGACGTCGATCGTTCGGACTATTTCGAGACAATGCTCGGAACTCTTATAAAGGTGACCAAACCCCTTGGTTCGCTCGATGCCAACGAGGTGCAGAATTTATACCTGAACTATTCGCATAACCCTGCCCGCCAGTCGAATATGCGCAAGAACATAAATATATGCATCTACGACATCACCACATTCACATCATTGGACGAGAAGTATGCCAATTTCTCGGCAAACGGTATGAACGGTATCATCCACCCCATTGACAAGATACTTATCTATAACGAGGACGAGATGAAGGGTAATGTGCTCAACGAGCGCATGCGTTTCGATATTGCATCGTTGCTCCCCGAGCTCACCAACAACGGTGTGCGCTACGGTCGCTGGAGCCAGACAGGCGGTGCATGTTCGCATGGCGACTACAACGTGCCCAACGGCTATTGCAAGAACATCAAGATAAACGAGCCCACTACAGAGTGGCACTATTTCTGTCCTCACTCTTGGGGTGCCAACTACTTGGGCGACGAGATTATCGTTGTGGGACAGTACGATTTCGAATACCGTCTGCCGCCCGTACCCGAGGGCACATATGAGCTCCGTCTGGGTTACACCGCGACAAGCATCCGTGCTATCACACAGTTCTATGTAGATGGCAAGGTTACCGGTATCCCTGTCGATCTTCGTATCTTCTTCAACGACGAGCGCATCGGATGGATTGAGGACAAGAAGACCGACGACGACGGTGTGGAGAACGACAAGACCATGCGTAACCACGGTTACATGAAGGCTCCTGCTTCGTACTACTGCCAGCATTCGGGTGGAACACTCGCACGTAACTACAACGGTGCCGGTCGTATCATCATTACACAGAAGACCTTCGGTGGCGCCAACCACTGGATGCGTATGAAGAAGGTGGATGAGCCTCTCGACCGCGAGTTCAACCACGACTACATTGAGCTTGTTCCCAAATCGGTTGTAACAAGCCACATCCCCGAGGATAGATACTAATCGACTATTCGTTATACAGCATCAGCCACGCTTCGCAGGCGTGGCTGATGTTTTTTTTGCACCCTTGTGTGGCGCGGTGAGTGCTTCCCGGCGTCGTGCAGTCGTACTATGGGATAAAAAAGGCAGCCATGCGTCTGCATGGCTGCCTTAACAATTATTCAGAGGGTTCTTAGAATTCGAAACGCTCTATCTTCATTTTGCCGAGCTCGGTAAGCTTGGGAACAAGGGTGGTGAAGTGGGGCGCTGCCTCGTGTGCGGCAAGCGCGGCTGCGTCGGTCCATGTTTCGCAGAACATAAGCACTTCGGGGCGTGTGCCGCTCTCGAATATGTCGTATGCAATGCATCCTGCATCCTTCTGCGATGCAGCCACCAGTTCTTTTGCAATCTCGAGGTATGCAGCGCGGTTTTCGCTGCTCACTGTGATGAATACGTTTAATCTGATCATAGTTGTAGTAATATATTGGGTTGTTAGTATTTCTTCGATGCCGAAAGCGCGTTGAGGCCGTCGCGGAATTCCTTGGCCATTCTTTCGCTCTCGTTCGCAATCTTATTTATATCGAGTATTTCGAGCAGTTTGTTCAGGCGACGCTGCATGTTCTTGTCGTTCTTCGCTTTTGCATCCTCCATCATTATGTGCCATTTCTCGAACGATTCGATGCCCTGTACCAGGCGCTCCCAACGTATCGAGCTGGTGTTGCCGGGGTAGATGATGTATGTGTCGCCCGAGGGCCATGAACGGAAACGGCTGTCCTTTTCGGGGTCGATTGTCCAGCTGTTGTATGCCCAGCGCAGATAGCCGTCAACGTCTATCTTCAGGCTGTGAAGGGCTACATATTCGCAATCGGCGGGGTCGGTGAATGTGAATACATTGGGATATTCGGCCGAGCAGCATGTGTAGTAGGTCGATTTTTTGCCCTCGCTGCGACGACGCTCAACCACGCCTTCGGGGAACTCCTTGCCACCGTTGTTGTTTACGCTGTAGTCCGAAAGGTCTTTTTCAATCTCGGGGTGGTAGTAGCCCGCAAGCGATATTTTCAGGCCGGGGGCGTAGTCGTGTATCACCTTAATGGCAGCCTGCATCTGTTTCACGCTGCGCTCGTCCATGGAAATGAATGTGCGGTCGAGCCATCCTTTTTCCACAAGGTGGGCGCGGAATGCCTTCAGCATGCCACCCCAGTACTCGGTGTATTCCTTCTGTCCGGGAGCACATTTAATCTCCTGATGGCTGTCGGTAGCCTGGTCGTAGTAGCGGAACGAGAGGCGCCAGGGTATCATCGAGAAGCATGTAATCTCCTTGGTGATGCCACAGCCGTCCATGAATTCCACCCAACGGTCGAATATGGTGAAATCGTATATCCAACGACCGTCGGCCAACTTAATCCATGTTACCATGCTGCCGAAGGGGTCTTCTGTCTGTCCGTTCCAGGGCTTGTTTATCAGTGTGGCGGTGATGGCCTTCTGACCGGCCGAGGCGAGCTTCTCCATATAGGGGCGCAACACTTCGAAATGCTCCTTGGACCAAGGGGTTACGTTGTGGTAGCGCGCAACGGCATATGGGTTCTGCCACAGGTCGAGGTGGAAACGCCAGTCCTTGGGTTCGGGGAGTACCGACTCCAATACCTTCACCTTGTACTCGCGTACGCTCTTCTTCTCGCCCGCCGCAACGGTTACCTTGCCGCTGTAGGTTCCCGCCTTGATGCCGCGTGGCACCTGCACTGTCATCCACAAGCCGCGCATTCCCTTCTCGGGTATTTTGGTGGTGCTCTCCATTGTTATGCGGTCGGCGGTGGGGTATGTGCCGTGGGCGTCTATCGCGTGGTTGCCGCAACCGCTGAATGTATCGGCGATGACAGGCTCCACAATGCCACCCTTAATGTACTCGGCGCTGATGATATTGCCTTTGCTATCGACCAGGTCGCCGAAATCTATTGATATCTCCTGCTCGCCACCGCTGTTGGCTACAACCATCTGCATGTTCACTCTCTCGCCCTGCCATGCGGTGAGCGAGGGGTTCTTCACCGGCTTTATTTCGGCCTTCATCTCTATGGGGTAGCGCTTGTCGATGGTTCCCCACGATACTGTTACCTGTGCTATGGCCGATGCTCCCATGAGTAGCATGGCCAAAAGAATGCTTGTTCTGTTCTTCTTCATGTTGTTCATATTTTATTTATTTAATCTCCATTTGGAATGTGCTTGCGGGCAGCGAGTCGCCGTTGATGAGGTTGGCGGTGGTGTAGGGTTGCCAACCGTAGCGTATGCGGGCCGGCGCTTTCACCTGTTTACATTTTATATATATGCAACCATCCTTTATTTCGGCAGTAGCGGGGTGGTAGAGCCCCTGTGCCTCGGCGAGCTCGAATGTGCGGGGCGCCTCACCGTCGCTTGTGGTGAGCCCCTGCGCGTTGTCCAGCTTCAGACACACCGTGCCACGTGCGTCGCACTGTGCAGCTTTTGCCGTTGGCCCTTCGGGGACGATATTTTTGTAGCCATATGTGCCGTAAAGTGCCTGTCGGGCAAGGCGTTGGCCTATGGGCTGCTTCTCCTTGGGGTGAACATCGTATGGGTTGCCGTGGTCGGACGATACGGCCATGGCGCATTTTTCGTGGGCGAGCGCCAGGCGCCTTTGTGCATCGCGGAAATGGGGCCACGATGGGCGGTTAAGGCTCGACAACTGAACGAAATAGAAGGGCAACTCGTCGTTCCACGCCTCGCGCCAGCTTTGCAGCATGGCGCCAAAGAGTGCTTCGTAGGCCTCTACGTTGTGCGCGTTCGATTCGCCCTGATACCATATGGCGCCACGCACAGGGTAGCCGGCGATGGGGGCAATGCCCGTTTCGAACAGGTAGCACGGCTCGTAGGGGTGGCGTTGCAGGCGGTTCTTGCTGTTGGCAATGTTTTGCGAGGCGCGTTGCCTTACCCATGGCTGTATGAAATCGTTCGCACGCCAATTGTATAGGATATCAACAAGGTAGGGGTGGTGCTCGAGCGTGCGGCGGTCGATGAACGACTCGGCAGGGGCGCCGCCAACGGCATTGCATATAAGGCCTATGGGCACCTGTAGCGAATCGGCGAGCATGGCGCCAAAGTGATAGGCCACAGCCGAAAAATCGGCGGCGTTCTCGGGTGTCAGCTCTTGCCATGCGGTGGGCTTGTAGTAGTCGTGACGGTTGAGCTTTACGAGGTCGATGGAATCCCATGCAACGGGGTTGGTTATTACGCGGGGCTTCATGTCGTATATGCGTATGCCGCGCCCTTTGGTCGATGCTATATGCTTTTGTGCTGCTGTGCCCTCCTTCAGCATGAAGGCCATGTTCGATTGTCCCGAGCAGAGCCACACCTCGCCCACGGCTATATTTTCGAATGTAACGACTTTGCCCTCGCTCTTCACTTCGAGCACCAATCCTTCGCCGCGGCTCAGTGGGGCGAATTCCATCTGCCATTTGCCGTCGGGCAGGGCTCGTGTGCTCCTTTTCTCTTTCCCGAGGCGGGCGGTGACCTTTGCGCCGGCGTTGGCTGTTCCTTTGAGCAGGAACGGCTTGTCGCGCTGTATTATCATGTTGTTGCCATAGATGGCCGGCAGCGACAGGCCGCCGTATTCTCCGGTAATGGCGCTGTAAACGGTCTTTGCAATTATTCCCGCGCCCTCCTCGTTGGGGTGAAGCGCATCGGCAAAAAGGTCGGGGCGGTCGTACAGCGGGCTGTGAAGGTCAATGAGCCCTGTGCCGGCAATGGCTGCCGTTTCTTCTATGGCTTGCTGAATCTGTGCGTGCCAGTCGCGTGTGCCCGATTTGAAGCGCGGGTGGGCGTTGAAGATGGGTGTCATGCGGCATATCCATATTTCGACCTTGGGGCTTACGGCGCGCAGGGTATCTATCAGTGCCAGGTAGTCGGGGATGAATTCGTCGCGATAGTCGGGCCAGTTGCGTGGGTCGGTGTCGTTGAGCCCCAAGTGTATTATCGCAAGGTCGGGAGCAAATTCGAGCGCCGCCTCATATTCGGCCTGCTTGTTATAGGGGCGATGTCCCTTGCGCAGCAGCGTGGCACCCGATTTTCCAAAATTCCTTACATCGTATTTTTCGCCAAGCATTGTGCCTAGTTGTGCGGGGTACGAGGTGGCTGCCGCGTTAGCATGTCCGTAGCCGTAGGTCACGCTGTTGCCTATGCACGCGACCTTTTTCCTCTGCTCGCCGGCAAACGTAGCTGCGACGGTGAATAGCAGTAATATGCCGAGCATTACAATCTTTTTATATATCATACTTGGGCCTTTAGGATTGATTTTCCAAAAGTAGCAATTTTTTTAATAAGATACCATATGTGGCGAAATATTTTCGGGGCGATGTCCGTGCGGGCTCCATAACAAAAAAACTCCTGCCACCCGAAATGGGGCGGCAGGAGCCTATGGTGTGTGTATCAATGGTTACATTCTTATTTTCATAGCCTTGTTGCCGATGCGAACGATGTAGATACCCTTGTCGAGCGCTATCTTCTCTCCGTCGTAGTTGGCCACATTCTCTACCGGCAGGCCGGTGATGTCGTAAACGGTTATTGTGGCACCCTGTGCGTTGGTGAACTGTATGCCGTCGGCTGCAATCTCTATGGCGGGGCTCTCAGCCTCTATGTCGTTGATGGCTGTAAGCTCGTGCTCCTCTATCTTGGTGAATTTGCCCCATATCGGGTGGGCCTTGTAGGCGTCGATGGTTCCCTTGGGCACGTAGAGGGTAGAGATGCTGTAGTGCGAGCTGCTTGAATGGAGTCCGCTGGTCGCTGTGGGAGGTGTCTCGCACAGCATGTATATGCCGGTTATTGCGGTGCAGTTGTAGAATGCTAGGTCGCCAACGCTTTTGGTCTTGCTGCCTATGGTTACATCCTTCAGCTTGGTGCAGCCTTGCACTACATAGGCGCTTATGGCGGTAAGGCTCTCGGGGAAGACGATGCTTGTTATGTTTTTGCAATCTTTGAAAGCGTAGTTTCCTATCGATTCCAAACCTTCGGGCAACGATGGGTTGTTCAGCACCGAACAACCGCTGAATACATAGTCGCCAATGCTTTTGATGTTTTTGCCTATTGCTACGTTCTCGAGTGCGGTGCAGTTCTGGAATGCGTTTTTGCCGATATGCTCAAGGCTTTCGGGCAGTGTAATGTTTTTCATTTCCTTGCATCCTCTGAAGGCGTAGATGCCTATATTCTCGAGCCCCTCGGGCAGGGTAATCGATTTCAGGTTGGTGAAACCGTCGAATGCATAGCCGGCAATGGCCTTGGTGCCCTCTTTCACGCTTATCTGCTCGTTTGCGGGCATGGTGCCTTTGTAGCCATATAACAGCTCGTTCATGTAGAGCACTCCTGCGGGCTGGCAATCGTACCATGCGGTGTTGTGGAATGCTTCATCGCCCATGGCTACATCGTTGCTCAGCATGGTGATGTACTCCAGGCAATAGCACTCGTAAAAGGCCTGCTTGCCAATGCTTTTTACGCCGGCGCCTATTGTCAGCTCACCCAGGCTGCTGCACTGCTTGAATGCGCCGTCGCCAATGCTCTCCAAACCATCGGGGAAGACGATGTCCTCTACGCTGCTGCACTCCTGGAAGGCATACTTGCCGATGCTTTTAAGGCCGGCGCCCAATGTAAGTTCCTCCATGCTGAAGCAGTACTGGAATGCGTAATTGCCTATGGTTGTCACAGCGTCGGGGATGACGATGCTCTCGAGGTTGCTGCAATCCTTGAATGCGTTGTCGCCAATGGCGGTTACGCTCTCGGGGATGGTGACCCCAAGGATATATTCCGAATTTGTGTTCGTTTTCGAAAATGCACCACCGCTGATGCTTGTTGTACCTTCGGCAATCACAAATGTGGTGTCTTTCTCCAGTTGGCCTTTGTAGCGATAGAGGATGCTGCCCATATAGAGCAATCCATCGGGCTGGCCCTTGTACCACTCGGTGTAGTCGAATGCGCCGTTGCCAAGGTATGTGACGTTGGCAAACGAGCAATTTATGGTGCTGAGCGCGGTGCAGCCGTTGAAGGCATTCTCGCTGATGGTTGTTACGCTCTCGGGGATTGTAATAGAGGTAATCTTTGTTGCGTTCAGGAATGCTGTGCTACCAATAGTGGTGACAGTATTGGGGATGGTGACGCTGGTCAGGTCGGTACATGCGTTGAAGGCTGCACCACCTATTCCGGTTACGGTGTATGTTATTCCATCGTAGGTTACGGTCGATGGGATGACAATGTCACCCGAATATCTTTGTCCTGTACCGAAAAGGATGTTTAGGTCGTAGCCGACATCAACGGTAGCTTCGCTCTCCGAGGTGATGTTATAGAATATTCCATCCACATTGAAGCTTTGTGCATTTGTGGTTGCATGGCACAATAGCAGTGCTGTCACAACCAATAGTTTTCTAAGGTTTTTCATATATGTCTGTTGTTTTTTTTGAATAATTAAGAATATCGCGAAGGTAAACGAAATATTTATACAAAGCAAACCTGTCGCCGGAAATATGTGTCATTGACGGCGTATATCGGTGGCGCTATGTGACCTATGCTCTTATTTTTACAGCTTTTTATCCGTAGCCACAAATTTAAGGGTTTTTATCTTTCGTTTTCGGATATAAATGCTTATCTTTCACAATTTTTCCATCATAGGAATTACTTAAACAATATAAATATGAAAAAACAATTACTATTTACACTTGCAACGTTGCTGTGTTGTACCCTTGCGTGGGGACAGTATGTTGCACCCGAAGTAGGGAAGGTCTATCGCATTCTCAACGCCGGTAGAAGCTATCACTGCATGGCTGCCAACTACAAGGCGAACATCATCGAGACCATGGCAAAGAGCGACAACGCCTACGACCAGATGTGGATTCTCGAAAAGGCCGGCAGCAACAGCGTGTACATTAAGAACGGACTTACCGGAAAATATGTGCAGCATGCCTCTTCTATGTCCGAGCTGTTCAGAATGGCCGACACGCCCAAAGAGTTCTTCATCAAGAACCATGCGAAGGACAAGAATTTCTACAACATTTTTACATCGTCCAGCGGAACACGATGCTTCCATGCGAGCCCCTCGAGCCAGTTGGTGGTATGGACTCCCTCTACAACAGAGCCCGAATCTTCGGAATGGGTATTCGAGGATGCAGGCGTGAGCATCGATGTACTTACCGAGCAGCAGGAAATCTTCTATGGCAAGCAGCAGGTTATAAACAACACCGACAAGTACAATGCCGTACTTGCCACCATTTTCACCGACCGTTCGTGCAGTGAGCTCAAGGCTGAGTATGCAGCCATGAGCGACAGTGAGCTTCTTGAGGCCACAAAAGAGCTGCCCGAAGATATGCAAAACATGGCGCTGAAGATAAAGAACAGCACATGGGGCAAGCGCGAGAAGGAATTCCGCATCCGCGACTACAAGCCCTATTCCAATGCCGACAAGTGGTATAAAATTCTCCAGACCAACCAGTACTCAAGGCTTAATAACCCCACTGGTATCTATGGCAACGGACACGAGCTGTTGTATGTGTTCGTAGAGGGCGAAATTAAAGATGGTGCCTTCCTTGGCCTCGAGGAGGTGCTCAGCACAAACACAAGCGGCACGCTCGATACACTTAAAGTGGGCCTTAACATCATCCCCGTAAGTTTCAATCTCTCGAGCCTCTTCGTTCGTTACGATGTGAACACACACGACAGCGGCAAGGTGCTCGCCGACTACCCCGATATCAAGATTCACATCGAGAATGGAGTGGTTAACGGCTACTGGGACAAGAGCCGTCACACCGACGAGGACTGGCGCGACATTACACGCAACCTTGCCACTCACCCTGTTATTCAGGTGAAGGGCGACCGCAACATCTATCACATGGAGAAGAAGTGGATAACCGCAAGCAACTGCTGCCCCGAAACCATCACCGACGCCATCAACTGGTGGGACGACATGCTCCGCTGGGACCACGAGCTCATGGGCTGGGACAAAGGCATATACGGAGTGAAGTTCAACAACCTCCACTGTGCCATCACCCTCGACGACAACAAGACCTACATGGCATCTACGGCCTACCGCACACAGTACCATGTGAAGCAGATATACAAGATACTCAACTACAACAACCTGATGTCGAACCACGACAACGTGTGGGGCCCCGGACACGAGGTTGGCCACTTCAACCAGGCTTCGATAGAGGTTATGGGTACAAGCGAAATTAGCGCCAATTTCTATGCTAACTACACAATGTATAAGATGGGTCGATATATGTCGCGTGGCGACACCCTTGGCATTCTGTTCAAGGACTACGCCGAGGAGAAGGCATGGCCCACCATCCTGGGCGAGGTGAGAATGAGAATGTGGTGGCAGCTTTACCTCTACTTCCACATGGCCGGCAACGACACCGAGTTCTATCCCAAATTGTTCACTCTGCTGCGCGCTGACGGCATCGATTCCTCACCCACTCATGTGCAGGGCAGCAAGGACATCCTTCTCTTTGCCGAAAAATGTTGCGAGGCAGCCAATATGGACCTCACCGATTTCTTCAAGGTGTGGGGATTCTTCCATCCTATGCAGCAATTGGTAGGTAAGGAGTATACAAACCAGGATCTCACCATCACACAGGCGATGCTCGACAAGACGCTCAAGAAGATGGCTTCGTATAGCCGCAAGGCACCCGCCATCGAGTTCATTGAGGACCGCATCGAGCCCATCGCACGAACAGACGGTGGCAGTGGCTACAAAACCAAGAGCGTCTATTCGGTAGGTCAGTGTGGCGACGTGGGTCAATATACATACTACAACCATGAAACCGCGCCCGAAGCCATCGGATACAGCTACACCAAGATTGGTAAAACCATCATCATCGAAAAGGGTACCGGTGCAGTGGGCTTCAAGGTATATAACGGCAAAGGCGAGTACAAGGCCCTGTCGAACAAGTACAAATTCACCATCCCCGAGGCGCTTGCTGCCGACCCCGGCATGAAGATTGTTGCTGCCGAAGGCGATGGCGACGAGGTGGTGCTGAAGCCCTATGCCGAGACAGGAGACGCGGCAGCACTCCAGGCGCTCAAGAATGCTCTCACCACCATTGAGTACTACACCAAGCTGATCGATAAGAACGGCGTGAAGGTAGGTTATTACTATGCCGACAAGACTGCCCGCCTTGTGGAACTGAAGGCCGAGGCACAGGCAGCGGTCGATAACGCCGACCAGAGCGCTCACACCTATGCCGAGTACCTTACACTCATCGACAGCGAGCTGTGCAAGATATACACATCGAATTCGATGGTGAAGATACAGCCTTTGAACTATTACAACCTTACCGTTAAGACCACTTCGCAGAACATGCTCAGCGCCACTGCAACCGCCTTCAATGTATCGAAGAGCGGAAGCACAAACAAAAGCAAAAAGTGGATGTTCGAGACCAGCGACGACAGCCTCTATTACATAAAGAACGAGAATGGCTTCTATATAGAGACCATGCCCAAGGGCGGCACTGCCACTGTAACCACAAACAAGGGTGGCGCCATCAAATTCCGCGTAGTGCCCGTGGAGAACGGCTACTGGTACATGGAGCAGGATAATGTTCATGGCGCTTGCTTGGCCATTAAGAGCGACAACACCATACAGGGCGATGACTACAGAGAGCAGGAAAGCTGGTGGGGTATAAAGCTCGTCGAGGACAACCAGACACCATACGATACCGAGCTGCTGAATGCCACTATTGCGACAGCCGACAGCGTTGTGGCCGATCTGCTCGACGCCTCTGCGCTCGCCGGTGGCAACTACGTTGTCAACGATGGCATTTATGCCAAAAACCCCGACCTTGTGGCCCTTGCGAAGGTGCTCGTAGCCGAAAACGGCAATGCCAAGAGTGTGCTCTCGTCGGGAACTACTCAGGACTACGCTTCGGCTGCCAAGACACTTCAGGCAGCGATAGACGCGGTGGTTGCGGCCTACGAAATCATTCCTCAGTATCCCTCGGCCGACCTCGACAACGGCATCACATGGTACTACATACAGTACAGCGAAAATAATAAGTACGTGGGCGTTGAGCGCAGCACCAAGCGCTATCTCAACTATCTGATGCACACCGACACCCCGAAAGAGAGTGCCGACGACTACATGCTGTGGGCATTCATCCCCACCGGCAATGCAAACGAGTATTACATATTCAATGCCGGCAGCGGTTGCGCGGTGTTCGGCGCAAGCAACCTCGAAGCAATGGGTGGCGGCGAGGCGCAGCCCTACACACTGTCGCTCGACACCGCCAAATTGGCCTTTACCATCGGCAACGGTGGCAGCTACATCTATGGTTCGGGCAGCTATCCCAAGCTGAGCGCCAAGGCCAACTACTATCGACTGGAGAAGGCATTCGTCAGCGACAACGCCATGTTGGCAGCCACAAGCGGCGAGCCCTATGGCCGTAAAATATATGGCAAGCCTGTGACCGACGAGAGCTATGTATATGTGGGTGGTGCTGCATCGGCGGCATATGTCGATGTTCGCGATAACAGCAACGCTGCGCTCATCGTTGATAAGTGCAAACAGATGTTGTCGGCAACCAACACCATATATTACACAAGCCTCGATGCTGCGGCGGCTACAGCCAGCAACGTGGTTGATAAGGATGGCAACTGCAAGCAGTTCGATATGTACTATGGTTCAATATACTACGTGCCCGAGCAGTTTACAGCCGCAACGGTGACCTACACCGATGTGAATGCCGAGGCCGACAATGTTCGCCCCATGGCACTTCCCTTCATCCCCACCAACGATATCACCGTTGCCCAGCCCAGCCAGTTCGGCAAGATTGATGGCGTGAGCACCCTCACACTCGCCAAGGCCGAATTTGCAGTGAACACACCTATGTTTGCGGTAGCCAACGGCGGAGCCATCAATGCCACAGCCTCTAACGTCACCATGGCTGTAAGCACCACAGAGGATATGGCAACCGACTACCTGTTGATGTCCTACGTGGGCACAAGCTACAAGATTAATACCTACATAAAGGGTGTTAATAAGTATCTGAAGGCTACACAGGCCGGTACATTGGCACCCTTCGAGGTGAACATCAAGGCGTTGCCCGGAGCATCTATCAGCGCTACATCCATCGAGCTCTACTACGATGTATCGACAGGCATCGAAGGCATCGAGGCCGAGGATGGCGAAAAAATTATCTACGACCTCACTGGCCGCAGAATAGAGAAGATAACCGCTCCCGGTGTATATATCGTTAACAAGAAAAAGGTAATAGTAAAATAGGCCTTTGCCCCCTCTTGAATATCGCTCTCGGTTGCACTTGTGCAGCCGAGAGCTTTTTTTTGTGCAATCGAGGGATGTTGCGATATATTACTATATGCAATTATTATATTTTATTCACCGTTCGGTTTGTTTGTGAAAAATAATATTATATTTGCACCATTAAACCACTATAACGAAAAATACTATGAAAAAGACATTGAAAACATTGGCGGTGGTTGCTGCATGTGCATTGGCAACCAGTTGCGCAACAGTTGTAACACCCATATCAGCTACATCTAACCCCGTAGGCTCAAAGCGTGGCGTTTCTAAGAGCACCCTTTACTTGGGTGGTCTTTGGAGCTCACAGGGTGAAACAAACGGCATCGACGCTGCTGCCAAGCAGGCAGGTATCACCAAGATTTCTCACGTAGATTCATACATGAAGCACTACTTCCTTGGTGTTATCATCAAGCAGACAATAAAGGTTTACGGTGAATAATTGCCCTCCCCCCTGTTGATTTCTTACAGATGTGAAAGAGACGGTCGTAACAGAAAATCTCTACCAACCTATTCCTGTAAGTATTCTAAAGTATTATATGCCTAATGGCATGATATGATTTAACGAAAAAAGCCTGTCTATCCGTAATGGGTAGGCAGGCTTTTGTTAGTTGTATTAGCTATATGTTTACAGCTTTATTTTTATTGTCTTATTTCCTACGCAAACAACATAAACACCCTTGTCAAGCACAATTTTCCACTAATGGATAATATCTTTTTGGTAGTTTTTACAACTCTCGCCCACTAAAAATATTCATCCGGCCTGTTCTATCCAACGTTTGGTTATAAAATCCGTAATTTGTTCGATGGTTATTTCACCGTTCATCAGTTTGTTGTAAAGGGCTATAAATTCCTCGACAGTAGTCCATTCATTCAGGCGGATATTATGCTGACGCGCAAAAGAGCACACTCTGTCATAAGTACCATCCTCTTTCGCCTCTTTAGGGTAACGCATCATTCGCATATAGTCAATTTGCAGACACAATTGCTCGACACGGAAACGAATTTCTTCGCTGGCAGATGCCGATGCCTGTTTAGCTTGGTCTAATATGATTTTTCCTTGCGCAATAAACTCATCTGTGAAGAGAGGGTTAGTATCACCGTCGTATATTCCCAGCATCGTACTATCATTGATTAGGGAATGACAAAGGTCGAAGTACTGCTGTACGTATGGGGCTGTCGTGCCGTAGTATGCATTGATAAATTCAGCAGCTAAAGCCATAGCATCTTGGCTGGGGTTCCACAATAGTTTGCTGATAACCCAAGTTCTTAAATCATGAAACTCGGTGCCATACGAATTGTACACACCCAATTCCTGGATTCCCATAGCGTTGTATTTCTTGAATGCCTTTATATTCCGGGCCAGCACACCGAAGTTGGGAAACGGAGCTACATATTGACGAAAGTTTACAACATAGTCCCACACGAATAAATTGGATGCTATCTTGGACCAATCCTCCATATCTTTTATAAAGGATTGGTTGTGTTCACACTCTTCCAAAGGATGGGCGAAACAGCACTCAATGCTACACAAACGTATGAGTACATTGTCACGCGGAGAGATGTTTGTGGGAGCCTGACGCGTGTATTGATAAGCAAAAGTACCAATATATTTGTCAGGATGCTGTGGCTTAATGGCATCTGCAACCTGATTGACAAACCACACCATCAGGCCCGAATGACCACCGTATTTCTCTTCTATGGCACGACATTCATCGCACTCGCATGGAAAATGATTATCATTCTGCGACAAGTCGTACACCCAATATTGCGGGTTATCGGCAATCACCTGTTTCATCTTCTCAGTACATATCCGCAACACATCGGGGTTTGACAGGCATAGCTGCGTGTAGGGAGTGCGTTTGCCGTCTCTCATTGAAAAGTATTCAGGATGCTCTTCGAAATATTCTCCTGTGGAGATAAAGTAACTGAATGTGTGGCAGCCCCAATATCCTGTAAGTCCACCATATTCATTATCATGCACACTCCACCCCATGTTACACTTATTATGCGCCAACCAATCAGCGTTAGAATTCGCCATGCAATAATTCAAGTGGCGGTACTCTACAAACGGTTTTTCGCTATGCATCAAGCCTTTGAAACCCCACTTTTCAATGGTTGGAATCTTTGTGCAATCGGCACTGTACCACCTGACACCTAATTCGTTCTCAAGAAACGAAAAGACACCATAAATAGTTCCGCGCTGCTTACCACCATAAATCCAAATATTCTCACCAACAGAACAATATGTGTACCCCTCATCATCATTTTTCGGACATTTCACATTGAACTTTTCTGCATATTCCTTATTGAAGCCTATAAAGATGTGTTTCTGTCCATCTTCTAATTGATTCTCATCTACAATAGGTAGCGTAACACCACCGATTTTCTCCAAATATATTTGTAGCTCCTTAGCTGATGTCTGCTCAGACGTAGAAGCATCGGCACATAACACAATTACATAGTCACTCTTTCCGTCATGAAACAATACGGAATGGCGGAACGCCATAATAAATGTCCCTACAGCAACAAATAGCACTGCTACTGCAAGGAAAATGAATAATCTTGTAGCTCTCATATCGCAAAAGTACACAATTTTTTTAGATTATAAAAAACTTCAAAAATTCACCCCTAGCGTTCCGCATCGACTATATAAGTTATATGTTTAAGGTGGCTATTCCCGTTTAGAGAAAAACCACCTTGTAAAATTAGAAACTCAGACAATCATAAGTCTGTCCCATCTCCTCCTGTCTCAATCCTAAATATCTTTCGGCTATGGTTACAGAACTATAATTGAATAGCGAAGTTCAAGTAGTCATCGCGGCTCAGTCCCTATGATGAAGGTGCTGAAACTATTAAACCACCAAACCCATAGCGAAGAGTTATGAGTAAGGTGGTTCATTTTTTTCTTTGTTTTACCGTAGGTCAGGACTTGAAAAGGTCGTCCATATCAACCTTTGCAATAATCTGGTCGCTGTACATTCCGTCTTTCATACCAAAAGTGGTAATCATTGTTGGTATTATACTGCTGCGTGTACCCGTAACCTCCTTGAACGCTTTTATACGATTCTGTATCTTTATATACTCCTCTTTGTTTAAACTGTACAGATTCTCACTATATTTGACTTCACATATATTGATGGTGTTATCTGCTCTATCGATGACGATGTCAATCTGTGCTCCATCCTCAACTTGTTTACTTTTCCAAGTGTAGAATTTCGTTGATACACTGGCAAAGCCAAGTGCAGCCTTTATTTGTTGCATATGCGCTTTACAGACTCTTTCAAATGCGAGTCCATGCCAAGTGTTTATCTCTGGTGTATTTACATTGCGACTCCAAAAATGTTCTTCTACGATATTCTTTGAAGCAAAGAAGTTGTAAAAGATTGTATAGAAATCAACAAGTTGGTAGATACCGGAAACCGCTTTTATTTTCTTCTCCCTGACATTGTACTTACGTAAGAAGTCACAATATATCAAGTCGGTCAGCATATCCCCCAGCCTTCCATTATTACTAATCTTCAATCCTGCGCTTATTTCCTCTCTTGTCATTCCTTCCGGATGTTTGGCTAGTAATGAAATAATCTCAAGATATGGTTGAGAATTCTTGAACAAAGAAGAAAAGAGTCTGCGATATTCTTTCTTTAACTCTGCATTCTCGCCGAAGAACAATCTATCCAATCCTGTAGCCGGGCTATCCTTTCTATCGAACAGGCTCATGTAGTAAGGAACACCACCTATCGCCATATAAGTTTGAATAATGCTCAAACGGTTCCATACAAAACCATTCTTGGCAAAAAACTCTTCGGCCTCGCTCAGAGTGAAGGGGTGTAGGTGAATCTCGTGAGTTATACGGTCGTGAAGACCACCATGATTGTCAATGATGTTTCTTACCATCCAAGAGGTTGCAGAACCACAAACAATCAGCATTATCTCTGACTGCCAATTGGCCCAGTTGTTCCAGAAATGACCGAGAGCATTAACAAATCCTGCTTTTTGGGTGTCAAGACAAGGTAGCTCATCTATGAACACCACACAGCGTTTACCTTCAGTTATTTTTGATTCCAACAACTGCCTCAATGCAAAGAATGCATCAATCCAATTTTGGTTCTTTTTACCTTTATATCCGTATGTTTTGAGGGCTGCATGGAAAGCCGTCATCTGTTCAGATTTGCTTCCTTCCATAACGCCTGTCATATCAAACGCGAATTGATTCTTGAAATACTGGCGTATAAGGAATGTCTTTCCTACACGCCTTCTTCCATAAACAGCAATAAATTCAGCCTTACCTGACTTGTAGTACTGATCTATCTGTGCTATTTCCTTCTTTCTTCCAACTATAACTTGTCTCATAGTTTCTACTTTTTATTCACTGCAAAAATAGAATATTTTCTCTAAAAACACGTCTATACTCTGCGAAATTTGAAAAATAAATGCAGTTTTCGCAGAGTATCGCCATCTTTTTCTCTCCGTTCAGTACTCCTTGAAAGCCTTATATGTGTAATAATCAATAAAGTATATAGAAAGCAAAACAGAATAGAGAAAAAACAACAATATTAACAATAAAAGAACAATCAAATGAGCAAATTTTCAAATGTAATGAGGTAAGCATTGACTCCCGAACAACAAAAAAGCGGATAACTTTTGTTATCCGCTTCGTGGGCCATCTAGGGCTTGAGATTTGTCTTGTAAAGACCCATTGACTTCGTTGTTTGCTGTCGGCGTAGCCGGTGCAAACGTATGAAACGAAGCCGATAACCGCAGGTGAAAGCCCAAACAACAAAAAAGCGGATAACTTTCGTTATCCGCCTCGGTGGGCCATCTAGGGCTTGAACCTAGGACCTCCAGATTATGAGTCTGTTGCTCTAACCAACTGAGCTAAAAGCCCGAGTATTTCTCAGAAATACGGTGCAAAGGTAATATAAATTAGCTAACAAAACAAGAGTTTGGTACAAAAATTGTATCTTCGCGTCTGAATTAACTGTTGTTGGCATTTGCTGGCAATGTAAGATTTTGTGTAGTAATGCTTGATGGAAAATGTCTTATATTTGATCTTGGCGGGGTGCTGTTGAATATCAATCCGCGTGCTACTGCCGATGCGCTCACTGCTCTTGGAGTGGGTAGCTCGCTTGTTACCGACGGGTTGAACCTTGTGAACCCGTTGTTGCGTGGCTTGGAGTGTGGCACAATTGCCCCCGACGATCTGTTTGCGGCTGTGGCCGAGTCGATGGGATGCGAGCTCACGCCCTCGTTGCAGCAGAGGCTCGAGCGGGCGTGGCAGGCTATGCTGTGCGATGCTCCCGTCGAGAAATTTCGCCGTTTGCGTAGCTTGCGCGAGATGGGCTACCGCGTTCTTCTGTTGAGCAATACGAATATCATTCATTGGGGCCGCATAGAGGAGATTGTTGCTGCTCTCGAGGGGCTTCCCTTGCGGGAGTACTTCGACGGGGTGTACTTGTCGTTCGAAATGCACTGCTGCAAGCCCGATGTGGCTATCTTCGAGCAGTTGTTGTCGAGCGAGGGGCTCGCTGCCGGCGAGTGTATGTTCTTCGACGATTCGCGCGAGAACTGCGATGCAGCCGCTTCGTTGGGCATCGATGCTCGTCTGATGTCGCGCAATGCCGCTTGGCCCGAATGGTTAATGGAGGGATAGCATGGAGATTATACGCGATATAAACAGTGTGGATAAATATCCGGTGGCGGCTACCATCGGTTCGTTCGATGGTGTGCATTGTGGCCACAAGGCCATGATTGAAGAGACGCGCCGTCGCGCGGCTGCTTTGGGCCTGCCCGTTACGTTGGTTACCTTCTCCATGCATCCGCGCATGCTTTTCGACTGCGATCCGCAGCCCTTCCTGTTGTCGAACGGCGAGATGCGCTTGCAGAGGCTTGCCGACACTGGTGTTGAGCGCTGTGTGGTGCTCGATTTCGACCGCAATATGGCTGCAATGACTGCGCGCGAGTTCATGGGCAAGGTGCTTGTCGAACGCCTTGGCGTGAAATTGCTGGTGCTCGGCTACGACCATCGTTTCGGACGCCCCGAGCCGGGTGTCGATGCCGATGCCTATGTGGCGATTGGTCGCGAACTGGGCATCGAGGTGGTGCGTGCGTCGCGTTACAATGTGGGTGGCGACAAGGTCAGTTCGTCGCAGATTCGCAGGGCGCTTACTGCCGGCGATGTGCAGTGTGCCGCCAAGCTGTTGGGCTACAATTATTCCATTAGCGGGGTGGTGGTGCATGGTGCCGCGTTGGGACGCGAGCTGGGCTTCCCGACGGCAAATATCGAGATTGACGAACCTATGCAGTTGCTGCCGGCCAACGGTGTGTACGAGGTGATGGCGTCGGTGAACGGCGCTCGCTTCCGCGGTGTTATTAACGTGGGTGTGAAGCCCACGATTAGCGGTTGCGGCCGTCGCACGGTGGAGCTTTTTATAATAGATTTCAGCGGTGATATTTACGGATGCAATGTCGAGGTGGCTTTTCTGCGCCGTTTGCGCGAGGAGCGTCGTTTCGCTTCGCTCGACGAACTGAAGGCACAGATAGTGAAGGATGTGGCCTCCGTTGCTTCGAATATGAATAAATGAACGACGATATGGACGAGATAAAAAGAAGAGCGTGGTTTATAATCAAGCTGTTGCTGTGGTATTTCTTCTACCAGTTGGTGTGTACCTTCGGTTTCGGGCTGCTCGACGACGTGGCAAGCCTTGTTACCGGTAGCGATATATACTTCGGCGAGAATGCCACACTGGCTGCTTCGCTCTTCCTGTCGGCGTTGCTCATGATATGGCATCTGGTGACATTTGGATATGTGCGCTTTTCGCCGCGCTTCTTCAGCGAGGTGTCGTTCGGCGTGCTTGTGCGTACTGCCGTGCTTATTTTCGGCTCCATGTATGTGTTCAATGTAACGCTCGATTGGTTGCCGCTCCCAGATCTGATGGAGGACACCTTTATGGATATGGGTAACGAGCCGTTGGGTGTGTTGTCTATGGCGTTGGTGGCTCCGCTTGTCGAGGAGATGATGTTCCGCGGTGCCATACAGGGCTACCTTATGCGTCGATGCAGTAATCCGTGGACAGCCATCGTGGTGTCGGCGCTCGTCTTTGGTGTCATACACATGAACCCCGTGCAGGTGGTCTATGCAACGCTGTTGGGCCTGGTGCTCGGCTGGATATATTACAGAACGCGCTCGCTGTTGCCGGTGATTGCCGGTCATGTGCTCAATAACAGTGTGGCTGTGGCAAGCATGAAGATGTGGGGCTCCGAGGATATTGAGGCCATAACCGTTGACGACAAGGCGGTGATGTTGCCTGTGCTGCTGTTGATAGTGGCGCTGCTTGTTCCAGTGGTGCTCAAGCTCAATAGAGAGCTGCCGTCAGTGCCTCGTCCGTGGCGTGGCAAGGACGAGGAGTAGTCGCGCCCCTTCGTGTGCCGTTAGAAATCGGTCTTGTAACCCTTTAATTCCTTTCTCAGTTGCTTGGCCTTGCCGTTGGTGAGGCTGTCGAGCAGTTTCCAAAATCGCTCGCCGTGGTTCATCTCCACGGTGTGGCACAGCTCGTGTAGCATAACGTAGTCGGCAAGGTGCGGCGGAAGCAATTGCAGATAGATGCTCAGGCTTATTGTCCTGTGGCTGCTGCAACTGCCCCAACGGCTGTGGCTGTCGCGCAGTGTGACGCTGCTGAAGGTCAGCCCGTGCTGTGTGGCAAGTTGTGCGAGGCGCTGCGGCAGGTGCTTTTGTGCTATCTTTCGCAGGGCTGTTGTGCGCACGCGTCGCAGCCATTCCTGCATTGCCGGCTCGTTGAACGTGGTGCTTGCGGGGTAGTAGAGGGTGGACTCGCAGCTATTGTAGCCTATGTGGAACTCGCCCCTGTCGGTGGGTTGCAGGCCGAATGCGAAGCCTTCGCGCTCTATGCGGTAGTCGGGCCCTATCGTTTGCGGGCTGTTGGCCCTGCACTGCGTGAGCAATTTGTCGCCATGCTTCACAAGGGCGTCGTTAAGGGCTTTTCGGGTGGTGTAGGGCGGAATGGTTACCTCTATAAAGCCGGCACGGGCACGGAGTATTATGCGCCGTGCCCGTGGGTTTGTTGTTATGTGTACCTCGCCGTAGCAAGGATGTTGTTCTACTCTTTTTTTCTCCGTCATTGGGGTGTTAGAGCATGATGTGGGTGCCCTGCTTGCCGTCGATGGCGTCGGCGCGGGTGATGATTACTTTTGCCACTCCGCCGTCGAGTGCATTGAAGGCGTTGTCTATCTTGGGTATCATGCCGCCGCTTACCACGCCCTCCTCTTTAAGCTGGCGATAGTCGTCGGTTCTAATTTCGGCAATTACGCTTGTGGCATCCTCGGGGTTACGCATCACGCCGGGGAATTCGAAGCAGTAGGTGAGTGTGACGTCGAAATAGGGTGCGAGGGCTTTCGCTGTCTCGGCTGCCATGGTGTCGGCGTTTATGTTCAGCATGTTGCCCTTGCCATCGTGTGTGAGGGGAGCAACAACGGGTACTATGCCCTGTGCTATCAGGGCTGCAAGCATCTTGCCATCGGCTCCATCCACGTCGCCTACGAAGCCCCAGTCAATCTCCTTTACGGGGCGCTTGTGGGCGCGTACTATGTTGCAGTCGGCGCCGGTGAGTCCCAAGGCGTTCACACCACGTGCCTGAAGGCCTGCAACGATGTTTTTGTTCACAAGGCCGCCATAGACCATTGTCACCACCTTCAGCGTTTCCTCGTCGGTGACACGGCGACCGTCAATCATGCGGCTCTCTATGCCCAGCTTCTCGGCTATCTTGGTTGCCGAGCGGCCACCACCGTGAATGAGCACTTTGTTTCCTTCTATTGCGGCGAAGCGGTCGAGCAACTGCAACAGTGTCTCGCGCTCTTCTACTATTTTTCCGCCTACCTTTATGATGGTTATCTTTTCTTTCATTTTTTTTGCTGTTTTTATGGAATACCTTACCCCCTGCAATGGCGGGCGATGGTTAATGTGTCGTTTATAATCCGAATTGCTCTCGGAATCTCTCTACCGACTCCTTTATCTGCTCTCTGTTCTCGAGGCGGTCGGCTTCGAATGTGTAATTGGCCTGCGAATAGAAGGGCTCGCGTTTTTTTATCTGCTCCTCTATGAAGGCCACTATCTCTTCGTCGTTCTTGTCCTTGAGCAACGGGCGTTTGCTTTTTGCTATCGACAGTCGTTCGAACAGGCGGCTGTTGGGCACATGCAAGTATATGGTTGTGCCCTGGCGGTTCATGTACTCCATGTTGTCGAAGAAACAGGGGGTGCCTCCGCCCGACGATATTATTACATTCTCGAATTCGCACACTTCGTGCAACAGGTTCTGTTCTATCTTGCGGAATCCGTCTTCGCCACGTTCGGCAAACAGCTGGTTGATACTTTTGCAGTGGCGTGTCTCGATGTAGTTGTCGAGGTCTATGAATTCCATGCCGAGCGCCTTCGATAGCGCGCGTCCGAGCGTGGTTTTGCCCGAACCCATGAAGCCTATGAGTATTAGACGTGTCATAGCTTTATGTTATTTCTTTTTTGTGTATTTGCGACCACCTTTGGCGGGTGCCTTTTCGCGGTCGGGCTGTTTATTCACAATCTCCATGCACGCCTCTACGGTGAGGTCGGCGGGAACGCTGTTCTTGGGTATCTTGTAGTTGCTACCCTTGTAGGCTATGTAGGGGCCGAAACGACCGTTGAGCACCTGAAGCTCGGGCTCCTCGTCGAAGGTCTTTATTATGCGCTCGGCCTCGGCTTTGCGCTTGGCGAGTATGAGCTCCACTGCCTCGTCGTAGGTTACGGTGAGGGGGTCGTATGTCTTGGGTAACGATACGTATATGTTATTGTGTCGCACGTAGGGACCGAAGCGTCCTGCTCCGATGGTTATGCTCTTCTCCTCGAAGTCGCCCAGGTTGCGGGGTAGTCCGAAGAGGTCGAGTGCCTCCTCTAGTGTGATGGTTTCGAGCGTCTGTCCCGGTTTCATCTGTGCGAAACGGGGCTTCTCTTCGTCGGTCGATGCGCCTATCTGCACAATGGGGCCGAAGCGACCTATCTTCACCGATACGGGTTTGCCGCTTGCGGGGTCTGTTCCCAACAGGCGTTCACCCACCTTGTACTCGCTCTTTACCTGAAGTATGTTGCTCACCTGTGTGTCGAAGCCGCTGTAGAATGTGCTGATGGGCTCCACCCACTGCTTTTCGCCCTCGGCAATGGCGTCGAAGTCCTTCTCCACTGTAGCGGTGAAGTTGTAGTCCATTATCTCGGGGAAATTGGCGAGCAGGAAGTCGTTAACCACGATGCCTATGTCGGTGGGCATCAGTTTCGATTTCTCGGCGCCTATCTTTTCGCTCTCTACGTATTCCTTCACCTCGCCGTCGATGAGCGCGTATCGGTTGTAGCGGCGCTCGGTGCCGGGCTTGTCGCCACGGAGCACATATTCGCGCTGCTGTATGGTGCTGATGGTGGGTGCGTAGGTTGAAGGACGGCCTATGCCCAGTTCCTCGAGCTTGCGCACGAGGCTTGCCTCGGTGTAGCGGGGAGGATGCTGTGTGAAACGCTCGGTGGCGGTTATCTCGTGTGTGTTGAGTTCCTCGCCTATGTGTACGGCGGGCAGCGATTTTGCCTCGGCGAGTGTTTCGTCGTCGGTTGATTCGCGATATACATGCAGGAAACCGTCGAAGAGGGTTACTTCGCCGGTTGCTACAAAGCTTTCGCTATGGTCGCTGATTGCTATGTTTACTGTGGTCTTTTCTACCTGCGCGTCGGCCATCTGCGATGCGATGGTGCGCTTCCAGATGAGCTCGTACAGGCGTTTCTCCGATGTGGTGCCCTCGATGGTTCTGTTGTCCATGTAGGTGGGGCGTATTGCCTCGTGAGCCTCCTGTGCGCCTTTCGAATTCGTTGCATATTGGCGTGTCTTCAGGTATTCCTCGCCCATGCTGTCGGTGATTACCTTTTTGCACGAGTTCAGGCAAAGCGACGACAGGTTTACCGAGTCGGTACGCATGTATGTGATGTGTCCCGATTCGTAGAGGCTCTGTGCTATTCTCATGGTCTGCATTACCGACAGGCCCAGCTTGCGCGATGCCTCCTGTTGCAGGGTAGATGTGGTGAAGGGGGGCGCAGGATATTTTCTAAGGGGCTTGGTGCTTACATCGTTTATAGTAAACTGGGCACCGTTGCACGATTCAAGGAATTTCTTGGCCTCCTCCTCGGTCTTGAAGCGTGTCGATAGCTCGGCACTTATTATGCTGTCGCCATCCTGAGGGTTGGTGGGGGTGAACTGTGCGGTTACGCGGTAGCTCGACTCGGCCGAGAACTTGTTTATCTCGCGCTCGCGTTCTACTATAAGTCGCACGGTTACCGATTGCACGCGGCCGGCCGACAATGCGGGCTTCACCTTGCGCCACAACACGGGCGACAGCTTGAAACCTACTATTCGGTCGAGCACGCGGCGTGCCTGCTGGGCATAGACAAGGTTGGTGTCTATGTCGCGCGGTGTCTCGATGGCACGCAGGATGGCGTTCTTTGTAATCTCGTGGAAGACGATACGTTTCGTGTTCTCCGGCTTTAGTCCGAGCACGGTGTACAGGTGCCAGCTGATGGCCTCTCCTTCGCGGTCCTCATCGGATGCCAACCACACCATTTCGGCTTTCTTTACTTCGGCTTTCAGATTGTTTACTACTTTCTGCTTGTTTGCAGGTATTTCGTATTCGGGTTCGAATGTATCTGTATTTATGCTGAATTCCTTCTCTTTCAGGTCGCAGATGTGTCCGTAGCTGGACATCACCTTGTAATCTTTTCCAAGGAATTTTTCTATTGTTTTTGCTTTCGCCGGTGACTCAACTATAACTATATTCTTGTACATAATACTATCGCCTTTCTGCTTTTGGGCGCAAAAGTAAGAAGAAAATGTCGAATATAGAAATTTTGCTACGATGTTTGTGTCCTTACTCCTCTTTTATTTAAGGCGCTTTTGCTGTGGGAGTGGTGGTTGTGTATAAAGATCAAGGGGTTACGCGTTGTGGCGTAACCCCTTGCTGTGCATGTATATCTTGTGATTAGATATTTGCGATGTTGAAGTTCTTGTAGAGAACCTTGCTCTCGGCACCCTCTTTAACCTGCATGAGGATACGTCCGGGAACTGTGTTGAGAGCCTCGTCGGTGAACTCGGCAACAGCCTCGCCGTTGATGAATGTGTTCACCTTACCCTCTTTCACTGTGATGCGGAATGTGTTCCAATCGCCCTTCTTCAGCAAAGCGAGCTTCTCCTCGGGGATTTCGAATTTCCAACCTGCAATCTCGCCCCACTCTTTGCCCTTCTTGGGGATGAATGCGTGGAACCAGATGGGAGCGCAGTCCTTACCCTCGCTCTTAACGTCAACCGAGAAGTCGAAGTCGTAGAGGTAGTTACGTGTTGCGATGCAACCTTCGATTTTCTCGTCGCCGTTCTCTACAACAAGGTTACCCTCGGCGTCAACAGAAGCCTTGATGCCACCGAATGTGTCCCAACCTGCGAGGTCCTTGCCGTTGAACATAGCTACAGCCTCGCGCTCTTTTGCGGGGAGCTCCTTAATCTTGATGTTGCGGAACGATGCGGGGTCGCCGTGGTCCTGCAAGCAGAGAAGACCTGTGTTGCACAAACCGTACTCGGGAGCCATTGTCCACTTGCCGCTGGCCTTTCTTACGAACCAGTCGTCAGTCCAAGCCTCGAACTCAACGATTTTCTCGCCGTTGAGCCAGTGCTCTACGTGACCGTTGTCGAATACTATCTTAGATGAGTTCCATTCGCCTACGGGGTTGATGTGCATCTTGCTGTAGTCGGGGAGGTGCATAGCGTAGTCAACGCCAATCTTCTGCCAGTCCTCCAATTTGTGGGGTGCGTTCTTCTGCTCCCAACCCTCAACGTCGATGAGCTGATACTCGGGTGCAGTTACGTAGGGCACGCTGAACTGGGGACGCTCAACTACGTGGTAGAGCATACCGCTGTTGCCACCGTGTGTGAGCTTCCAATCCCAAACGAGCTCGAAGTTAGCATATTTCTTGTCTGTTACAATGTAACCGTGGCCGTCGCTACCCTCGCCCGAAGCTTGGATGCAACCCTCAACCACGTGCCAGCCACCAGCGAGTGTGTCGCGGTTGTAGCTGCGCCAGCCGTCAAGTGTCTTACCGTCGAAAAGAAGCTGCCAGCCCTCTGCCTTCTCAGCCTCGGTGAGTGTGTTGGGCTGTGCTGCCTGCTGACAAGATGTCATCATGCCGGCTACAAGTGCCGACGCTGCAACGAATGAAAAGAATTTTTTCATGTTTTTTGTAGATTAGATAATTGTTTATAATGTTGATTTTGTATCAGAAGGAACTGTTTTCCGAAAAACCGTGCAAAGGTACGAACTTTTTTTGAATAGATTGTGCCGATTGTGAAAAAAGAGGAAGCAATGTTATTTGCTTCCTCTTTTTATGCTGTTTGTACTTAACGCCTTGCTTAGAAATTGCATTCTACTCCGGCAAGGAAATTGATGCCGCGTGCATAGTAGCCTGCGTAGCTGTAGTAGCTCTTGTTCATCAGGTTGTCGCCCTGTATGTAAGCGCGGAAATTCTTGTGGAATCTGTAGCTGATGTTGGCATTCAGGTTGTTCATGTTCTCGATGCGCTCGTTGCTGCCTTTTGTGTAGCGTGCGAAGCTGTATCCCAGGCCGAAGTACAATCCTTCGTAGAGGCGTGCGCGTGCTTTCAGGTTGGCCTCGAACATGGGGGTGAAGAGCAACTGGTCGTCGGCGCCGTCACAGCTCCACTTGTTATACTGCATGTCGGCTGTTGCATTGAACCAACCGCTGTAGTCGTAGCTTGCCTCTGCTCCCACGTAGTATTTGCGTGTGTCGTCCTGTACAAAATCGGTGAAAATCATGTTCTGCGCGTTGTTGAACGACACTGTGGGCAGAAGGTTGTATTTGCTATAGTCGTAACCGGTGTATAATCTTACGGCGAGAGGCTCAAATCCCATGCGCACGCCTGTTTCTATATCCACTACCTTGTAGGTGGGGGTGAACTGCTTGCTCTCCTCGCGGTAGCACCAGTAGGGCGAGAGCTCGTTGAGTGCTGTGAATGTGTTCAGCGAGTTGCCACCGTCGGCGTTGGCATAGAATATGATGTTGTCGGTTATTGAACCTTCGAATTTGATGTCGGGCGCAAATGCAATCTTCTTGCCGTTGGCGGTGAGGACATCGGCGTGGATACCCAAACGGAATTTCCATGTGTCGCAGCGGAAATCCATGAAGGGGTTGGTGCGTATCGACATGTAGTTGTCATATTTGTTATAGGCGGGCTTCATGGCGTCGTTGTAGATGAACGCGTCGAAGTCGGCAGCAACGCCCACGGCACGCAACAGCTCGTCGCCAATCTCGAATTTGATGTCACCACCTGCGCTGAACTGGTTTTCGCTTGTTCTCTCCTTCATTGCCGAAGAGTATTTGCGTGTGTGCAGCTGGTAACCTGCGTTGGCGCTGTACGAGATGGGGCCGGCTAGGTTCGATTTTATCTGTGTCATCAGACGATAGTCGTTGTAGTTCTGTTTGTCGGTGCCAATCTCGGTGGAGAAGCCTGCGGGCTGGTAGTTGAACACGTTGTTGTTAGCCCCTCCGATGACGCTGAACGACAGCCCACTGAAACGGTGGGTGTAGTCGGCTGTAATCCATGTGTTGTAGAAGCGTGAATTCCATTCGCGCGACATGTTCTCTATGCCGTCGATGTCGGTCTTGAAGCCGGTGAGCGAGGCGAACATGTTTATCTCGTCGTTCTTGCCCAGGTCGAGGCGGTAGCCTACCTTGGCATCTACGTTGTTGCAGTTACCGTATCCAAGGCGGGCATATCCGTTGTCGGCAGCCTCCTGTCCGGGCAACAGGTTGGTGAGGTCGCGGTTGCTGACGAATTTCTCGAACGGGGTTGCCGAACGCGAAAATACAAGGTCGAGCGGAGTGTTGTCTGTGGGCAGCTCCACCTGCGGAGTGAAGCTCTGCTTAACAGCTTTTACTATAATGGGATTGTAGTCGTTTTCTACTTTTACTACTGCGTTCAATGAGTCCTTCTGCGCGAATGTGGCAGCTGTGAACAGTGTCGCAATGGCTATAAATGCTATTCTTTTCATCCTTCTTCTATGTTGAATGTAAGTATGGGTGTTTTCTGCTTTATTGTTGTGTCACGGTTTGTGCCTCCTCGGCTGCAAGCTTGTCGAGGCGCTCCTTGATGCGGTCGGCAATGTCATCGTTGCCGTCGTAGTTGTTCTGCAATGTAAGCAGATATTGCTTGGCCTCCATCTTGCGGTCGAGCGTCATGTACAGGTCGGACAGGAGCACGAAGCTGCGTGCCAACCAGTATGAGTGCGGGGTGCTTATCTCTATGTAGTTGAGGATTTCCTTTTCGCACTCGTTGCTCTTCTTGTTGTCGAAGTATATCTGTGCAAGCAGATATTTGGCCTCGGCGCCCTGCACTGTGCGGGTGTCGGTGGCGAGCTTCTTCAAGTCGGGTACCGATTCGTTTGCTCTGTTCTCGAGTATGAGTGTCTTGGCGCGGCTGTAATATACCTCTCTTTCCCATTCGGGCGACAGGTTGCCGGCTGCAATGAGCTCGGCTGCCACCTTCAACAGCTCTTCGCTCTCGCGGAGCTTATAGGCGCAACGCAACAGGTTCATGCGGCATGCCTGACGGCGCTCGTTGTCGCCGGTTTTTGCAATCAACTGCTTGTAAAGGTTCATTGCCTCCTTGTAGCTACCCTCTTTGTAGTAGAGCTCCGACGACAGTGCCATGGCGTCCTCGCTGTATTTGTTGTCGGGGAATGCAATCACCTTGCCGAAGTGAAGCTGTGCGTCGGCGGGTGCCTTCTGGTTGTAGAATATTATTCCCAAGTAGTAATGGGCATCCAGGGTGAATGAGCCTTCGGGATAGCTCTGCAGATATTTCTGGAATGAGCTCTTGGCCTGTGCTATGTCGCCGCGGCTGTATGTCTTTTCGGCTGCAATGTATGTGAGCGTGTCGCGCTCGCTGCTCTCGATGGTGCGCATGCCGGGGGTTTTTGCTGCGAAATTGGCATACTCGTCAATCTTGCCCAAATCGACATAGATATTCTTCAAATCCTGTGCCGCAATCTGTGCCTCCTCGCTGTGGGGGTAGTCGGTGATGATTTTTTTGTATGCGGCGATGGCCTTGTCGTTGTTGCCGCTCTGGTTATATATCATAGCGGTTTCGGTTGCGGCCTTGCGTGCGAGCGAGCTGTTGGGATACTGCTTGGTGAGGCTTGCAAATGCGGCGATGGCCTGCTCGTTGCGCTCCTGCTCTACATATGCGCGTCCCATTTCGTAGTAGGCCTGCTCGGCGTAACTGCTTTGGGGGTAGTTGTTTATAAGGCGCTTCAGCGTCTCCACCTTGCCGGCGTAGTCCTTGTTCAGGCCTTGTGTCAGTGCGCTGCGATAGAGTGCGTAGTCGCCGAATGAATTGTCGGTCTCGGTCGATTTCTGATAGTACTGCTCGGCTGTGCTGTAGTTTCTGTTATAGAAATGGCAGTCGCCCACGCGGTTGTATGCATCGGCACGCAGCTGCTTGTCCGATTGGGGAGCCATCTGCAGGAAGCGGTTGAAGTGGGTGAGTGCCTCGTTGTAGTTGCCTGTCTGGAAGCAGGTGTAGCCCAAACCATAGAGGGCGCGTGTGCTGTTGCTTCCGCTGTTGGTGATGGCGCCACGGTAGCTGTTGGCTGCCTTGTCGTAGTCGCCCAGTGCATAGTAGGCCTCGCCTCTCCAGTAGAGCGCGTCGTTGTATGTCTGCTTGTTGTACGACGAGAGCTCTATAGAGCGATCCATGTAGTTGATTGAACCCTTTATGTCCTTGTCTATGAAGGCCTGCACGCCCAAGCGGTAGAGCACCTTCTGCTTCGCTTCGAGTATCGAGTGCGAGGGCTTACGTATCTTCTCGATCGATTTGAGCGCTACATCGTAGTTGCGTGTGTTCATATACACCTCTACAAGATATTTGCTCACCTGTGTCGCGTGGGGCGAATTGGGATATTCGTTAAGGAAACGCTCGAATACCTTTACGCTCTCGGCGAAGGGCGAGTAACGTGTCTGGTGTATGCACAGCGCATAGTTGTAGAGTGCCTCTTCGCGTATGCGGCTGTCGTAGTTCATGTTGGCTGCCTGTTCGAATGCAAGGCGCGCTTTTGTGATGTCGTTGAAGTGGAGCTGTATGATACCAAGGTGCAGGTAGGCGTTCTGCGTGATGGCGTCGGACAGCCCGGTCGATTTGTCGAGCGGAGCTACGGCGTCCTTGTACTTGCCTGTCTGGAAGTAGCTGAGGCCTAATTGATAGAACGCAATACGCTGCGGCTTGGCATACTCGTTGATGTATTTCTTCAGCGGGGGGATTGCCTCGGCATATCGTTTCTGACCGAAGTAGGCTGCTCCAAGCGCCTGCTGCATGGTGAGTGCCTGGGGCAGATTGCCGTTGTGCTCAAGGTAAAGCTTGGCCAATTTTTCGGCACGCACATATTCGCCCTTCTTTATGTAAATGGATGCAAGGAAGTAGGGCACCTCAAGATGGTATTTGTCGTCAAGCTCTATCGATTTGAAACCTGCATAGGCGTTGTCGAGTCGGTCGTTGTAGAAATCTATGGCAGCAATGTGGAAGATAGCGTCGCTGCGATATTTGTCGCTTGTCTGGCGCAGGCGGCTCAGTATGTTGAACGCCGATTCGTTCTCGCCACACTCCTGCAGTGTGAGTGCACGGTAGAGCTCGGCCTTTTCTCGCTCCTCGGGCTCCAGACGCTGTATGTCGGCCTTGTCGAACCATGCGAGGGCCTTCTCGAAGTCCTGTGAATAGTAGTACGACTCGGCTACAAGCACCGACAGCAGTTCGCGCTTGGCGCTTTCGGGGTAGTCGTCAAGGTGTTGTAGGATGAGGCCGCGGCCTTCGAGGTGGTCTATTGCAAATGTGGTTGTTGCTGTCAGGTACGACACGTTCTGCTGCTGGCTGTCGCTCAGCTTCTTGCGGTCTATTTTCTTGAGCAGCGAAAGTGCGGTGGTGTAGTCCTTGCCGTTGCTCAGGCGTGTACATTCGCTTATCAGGGTAGATTGCTTGTCGGTGAGCGCGGCATCGTTGCCCTGCGCAGCAAATCCTATTCCCGATAATAGTATGAGTAGTAGTGCTTTCTTCATGATTATATTATGTCGTTTGTTCTTTCTTTTATTTTTCTTATTCCCTCGCGTATCGACTCCAACCCGAAATCCTCGGGGTTCAAATCCTCTATTGCAATCCATTGCAACTGCTCCACGTCGTCGTTTGCATCGGGGGCGTCGTCTGCTTCCACCCTGCACAGGTAGAAGAGGTCGAGCGTGTGCTCCTCGAATCCCGAATAGAGATATTTGTTCGGCAACGAGAATAGATATCTGCTCTCTTTCACCCTTAGGTTGCACTCCTCGAGCACCTCGCGGGCGACGGCCTCCTCGGCTGTCTCCATGCTGTCGGCAAACCCGCCGGGCAGGTCAAGCGTGCCCTTGGCCGGCTCCTTGGCCCGTCGTGCCACAAGCAGTTCGCCCTTGTCGTTCACAATGAGCGCCACTACCGCGGCGATGGCATTGAAGTACAATACAAACCCGCAGCCACTGCACTTTTTCGATTTGAAATCGTTTATGGCGAACCCCTCTTTTCCACAGCGGGGGCAGTAACCGAATATGTCCAACGGATGACTCATGGGTGTGTGGTGTATGTAACAGATGGTTTTTTCTGAAGCGGTACAAAGATAGCTTTTTTTAGGCGAACTTCTCTCTTTTTGATAAATTTGTACAATCTGTTAGCATTATTTATACAATGTTTGCACGTTTCTATGCTTATTTATCGTTTCGCAGGCTGTATGTACAAACTTTTTTTGTACCTTCGCATGGAATTTTAGAATATTCGATAAACTAAATTATACACTTATGACAAAGAAAGCTCTTTTGGTTATTTTGGATGGCTGGGGCCTCGGTAACAACGGTAAAGGTGATGTGATTTTCAATACTCCCACTCCCTATTGGGATTATCTCATTCAGAACTATCCCCACTCACAGTTGCAGGCAAGCGGCGAGAACGTAGGTCTTCCCGCAGGACAGATGGGTAACAGCGAGGTAGGTCACTTGAACATCGGTGGCGGTCGCGTTGTATATCAGGATCTTCTGAAGATTAACCGTGCTATTGCCGACGGTACAATCCGCCAGAACCCCGAACTTGTTTCGGCTGTTCGTTACGCTAAGGAGAATGGCAAGAAGCTCCACTTCATGGGCCTTGCATCGGACGGTGGTGTACACAGCTCACTCGAGCACTTGAATGCAATGTATCAGATGGCAATCGACGAGGGCGTTGCCGAGACATATGTTCACTGTTTCATGGATGGTCGCGACACCGACCCCAAGAGCGGTGCAGGCTTCATCGCCGACATGGTGAAGAGCGACATGAAGGTTGCTACCATCGTTGGTCGTTACTATGCAATGGACCGCGACAAGCGTTGGGAGCGTGTGAAAATCGCTTACGACCTTCTTGTTGATGGCGAGGGCAAGAAAGCCGACAACATGGTTCAGGCTGTCGAGGAGTCTTATGCCGAGGGCGTAACCGACGAGTTCATCATGCCCATCGTAAATACAGCATACGACGCACGCATTGCCGAGGGCGACGCGGTAATCTTCTTCAACTACCGTAACGACCGTGCCAAGGAGCTCACAATCGTCCTCACACAGGAGGATATGCCCGAGGCTGGTATGAAGACAATCCCCGGATTGCAGTACTACTGTATGACACCCTACGATGCCAAGTTTACAGGCGTGCACATCCTCTTCGATAAAGAGAACGTGGAGAACACACTTGGCGAGTTCGTTGCAAAGCAGGGCTTGAAACAGCTCCACATTGCCGAGACCGAGAAGTATGCTCACGTTACATTCTTCTTCAACGGTGGTCGCGAGACACCTTACGACAACGAGGAGCGCATCCTTGTTCCCTCGCCCAAGGTGGCTACATATGACCTCCAGCCCGAGATGAGCGCCTACGAGGTTAAGGACAAGCTCGTCGAGGCTATCGCTACCGAGAAATACGATTTCATTGTAGTGAACTTCGCTAATGGCGACATGGTTGGTCACACCGGTGTTTACGAGGCTATCGAGAAGGCTGTCGTTGCTGTTGATGCTTGCGTGAAGGATGTAATAGAGGCTGCCAAGGCTCACGGTTACGATTCAATCATCATTGCCGACCACGGTAACGCCGACAATGCTGTCAACGCCGATGGTTCGCCCAATACAGCACACTCGTTGAACCCCGTTCCCTGTGTGTATGTAACCGACGACAAGAATGCTACAGTTAAGGATGGTATCCTTGCCGATGTAGCTCCCTCTATTCTGAAAATCATGGGCTTGCAGGCACCTGCCGACATGACAGGTACTTCGCTCATCTAATCAGATGTAAATATGGTACAGATAGGCGATGCAATCGTCTCGTTCGATATTTTTACCGAGTATTTCTGCTGTGACCCCTCGCATTGCAAAGGCATTTGCTGTGTCGAGGGCGATGCAGGAGCTCCGGTGGCTCTGGACGAGGTAGAGAAGCTCGAAGAGGCACTCCCCGTGGTGGAGCACGAAATGCGTGGCGAGGCCGTTGCTCTTGTCAAGGAACAGGGGGTTGTGTATAACGACCCCGATGGCGACCTTGTGACCTCCATCGTGAATGGCAAGGATTGCGTTTTTGCCACATGCGACAGCAAGGGCTGCACCCTCTGCCTCATAGAGAAGGCCTACAATGAGGGTCGCTTCCATTGGCGCAAACCCATCAGCTGCTACCTCTATCCGGCTCGTCTGGGCAAGGTGGGCGACCTTGTGTCGGTCAATTTCCATAAGTGGGATGTGTGCCGCCATGCAATGGTAAAGGGTCGTCGCGAGGGTATTCGTGTTTACGAATTTTTGAAGCAGCCTTTCATCGAGCGCTTCGGACAGGAGTGGTACGACGAACTGCTCACCGTTGCCGAGGAACTGAAGGCACAGAAATACATTTAATGTAAATAATATTAAGGAGTCCGGGTGAAAATGCTGTTTTGCCCGGGCTTCTCTTTGATGAGGTTCGGGCTATTAGATAAATGTAAAATTAACAGATAGAGCCTCGCATCAATCTTCAAATGAAAAAAATATTTATTGTAGCATTGTTGGCCTTTATAGGCTTGCAGTTGAGCGCACAGAACCGCGACAAGGACCAGAAGGTGGATATGAAGGCCCTCATTCCCGCCGAGAAGCCCGCAAAGGTTGTGCGCGACGTGTGGCGACAGAAAGACCTCTCGGCCGACGAACTTTACTGCATCATCCCTCTGCACGGATGCAGATATCTCAAGGTTAGTTTCTAATATTGCATTCTTGTAAGGTAGCTCATAAAAAGCGACGCAACCGTCGTTGCGTCGCTTTTTATATATAGCTCTGTGGAGTAGTCGGCATTTCCCGTTTCTATAGTGAAGCTGATAAATACAAAGAGGCTTAATGTGCTTGATGTTTTTTGCTAATATAAGCAATTTCGCATACATTTGTCCCTGATGATAAAAGTGTCGGTTTTTACAATCTGATTGATTATGAAAAATTTTGTAACCCTGCTGTTTGTGCTCATCTTTTCTTGTGTGTATCCGTCTGCTGCTCAGGACCTCCCACGAGTGCAAGTATCGCCTGGCGGTCACTTTTTGCAGACTGTTGATGGCAAGCCCTTCTTCTATTTGGGCGACACGGCGTGGGAACTTTTTCATCGCCTCGATCGCGACGAGGCACTGCATTATCTTGAGAACCGTGCGGCTAAGGGTTTCAACGTGGTGCAGGCCGTGGCGCTTGCCGAGCTTGACGGGGTAGATGCACCCAATGCCTATGGCCACCTGTCACTCGAGGGTCGCAACCCCGCCACACCCGCTTGCAAGGCTGGCGAGCAGAATGATTATTGGGATCACGTGGATTATATTATAGCTACGGCCAACGAGCTTGGAATCTACATTGGGCTGTTGCCCACGTGGGGACGATGGTGGAACGACGGCAACCCCATTTTCAATGCCACGAATGCCGAGCAGTATGGCCGTTGGATAGCCGGTCGCTATTCGAAATATAATGTAATATGGATACTCGGCGGCGACCGCAACCCCGATGGCGGCGACAAGCAAGAGATTATCAGAGCAATGGCTCGCGGCATCCGCAGTGTGGATAAAGAGAATCTTATAACCTTCCACCCTACAGGGTGGACATCATCGTCAAAATGGTTCCACAATGACGAGTGGCTGTCGTTCAATGGCCGCCAAAGCGGGCACAACCAGCGTTACAATTCCAATATGCAGATAATGGACGATTTTCGTCGCATGCCCGCAAAACCCATCATCGAGCTCGAACCGCTATACGAAGACCACCCGCTCGAATTCAATCCCGACAACGAGGGACACTCGTGCTCGTGGGACGTGCGCCGCACCCTCTATTGGAGCGTCTTTTACGGCTCGGCGGGCGTAACATACGGCCACCATTCAGTGTGGCAGATGTACGACGAGGAGAAAGACCCAATAAACAGGCCACTTATGACCTGGCGCGAGGCGCTCGACCGCCCTGCCGCAGCACAAGCAGTCCATCTGAAACGATTGATGGAGTCGCGCCCCTATTTCTCGCGTGTGCCCGCCCCCGAATTTATAGTAGATGACCAGGTGTGGTCGTCGGTCCCCGGCGCAGGTCGCTACCGTTTTGTGGCTACTATGGATAGCGCCGGCTCGTGGGCGATGGTGTATGCTCCGCTAGGCCGCACATTCTCGGTGAACCTGAAAATGCTCAAGGGTTCGCATCTTGTCGCTTGGTGGTACTCGCCGCGCACAGGCAGGGCCGATAAGATAGGCCGTTTTGCTAATGACGGCTCGCAGCGCGCCTTTACCCCTCCCACCGATGGTGAGGCGCTCGACTGGGTGCTGGTGATTGACGATGCAGCGAAGAAATATCCTAAGCCATAAAACAGCATCTGACAAGCATTGGCATAAACATTAGATAGACGTCCTGCACCAAAGCCTATTGGCTTGGTGCAGGACGTCTATAGTGAATGTGCTATTTATATCCTGACAGAAATATTTCTATCTTACAATGAATTTCTGTCCGTCTATTATATATATGCCACGTTCAAGAGATTTAAGATAGTCCATAGTTGCATCGGACTTAATAAGAATACCGTAAACATTATATACATTCATATGTTTGGCATCCTCCGTTCTATATAATATTCCGGTAGTCTTAGGCAGAGTTATTTTGTATGGCGAATATCTTCCGCCAAACACGTCCGATGTAAAGTGCAATGTTTCCTCGGCCAAATATATTTCCCCGGTCAAGACAGACTCGACAACAAAGCGGATTTCTGTTGGCTCGTCGCCATGGACTGTCAAGTAAAGATTTTCGCCGGCTGTCTTGCTTTCGCCACGGCACTCATTGCCTGCAAGAGCATAAATACGGTAATCTTCGCTATCCATCTCCTGCGACTCGCAATAAATTCTTGCCACAATATTCATTGTTGACGGGTATTTGTACATATTGGCCTGCAATGACTTCTCAAACTCATTTGCCGCATCAGTTTTTATATTACGTTTGGCCTGTTCTTGAGAAAAGTCAAACAACAATGTTTTATCAGAAACAGACTTATACATGTATCCTTCATTAGGAACAAGCTCTTCAAGAGAACCCTCCCAGTATCCGTCTGCATACTCTGCAAAGCCTGCGAGTGATGATATATAGTCGCCATCAGAGGCATTTACAAGAACATCGTCGAGGTTTCTCTTATCATGGTAAGGGTACGATACCCAGTTCCAACCTTCTTTCAATACTATTGGTTTGTCATTAAGATTATGAATATATCCCTTATAGTGTGAAGTAACAGGATACAATGTATTCACCTTGTATGAACATCCAGGTACAAATTCCTCAATATCTCCAACCATGCCTAGTTCAGGGTCATAAATTAGCTCGTCATATTGAGAGATAATATTAAGCGCGCCGTTATGGATGTTTTTCACAGGAATAGCCTCGTCCAAATAAGTTGAAATCCAGTTCCATCCTCTATGAATAGAGAATTTCTGCTCATAAATAATGCGTTCAAATGAAGCAGATACTGTCATTTTTCTCTCTACACAAATCTTTATGGTTTCCTCGCTGGAAATATTCTGACCATCGACTATCCAGCCCACCAATTTGTATTCCGAAGAAGGTATGGCCCTCAGCTCCAATGTGTCGCCATAGCAGTACATACCAGTAGAAGCACCTATAATAGTTCCGCCTTGAATAGAATCGTCAAATTCAACAGAATATGCCTTACGTATGTAGTTTGCAACAATCTCCATATCACCCAGGACTATGTAGTCAAACTCCGTTTCATATGAGACAACCTCGTCATTGACAGTCCAGTTCTTAAACTCGTATCCTTCGTTTTGAGTAGCGACAAACTTGACTCTAGTACCATACTTGAGTCCATCCTTGTCATCCCTTTCGATTGAACGTATCAAGGTTCTTGTTCCTTCTGCATTCTTCACGTCTAGGGTTCCTGCTGAATTGGGGTATGCCGCAGCCTCTATCTGCACATTTCCTTCACGGAACATTATCCAACTTGCGTTCTTTCCTTTGTGTCCGGTAAAGCCTTCGGTATCCTTGATGTCCGATGTCTGTACTGTCAGCACATAGAAACCGTTTTCAAAAGAATCGTTGATTTCAGTGAAATCGAGTGTAAACACCTTATTGTCTGAAGTCGTGATTCCAATATTGCCTATTTCCTGTCTTTTTCCTTGGATGGTTAAATTTATATCATCGACAGTAAACGTAGTCGGGTCTATATGCTTATTGAACATTACATCGACCTTCTGTATGGGTTCAACAGCAAGCACGCCTTCTTCGGGAATACCTTCTATTGACGCTACTTCGAGTATGACGCTTGGCGTAGGTTCAAATTCAAGAATATATTCCTCGTTCTCTACCGCTGTCATGTAATCAACAAAGTGAATTCTATTTTCGTAAATAGGTTCCTGACCATCACGTAACGTGCAATCGGTCTGCCAGAAATTTCTTAACGGAATCTCTTTGCCATCACTTTGACGTACAATAGATTTTATTTTTGCTATACCGTATGTCTTATCAAGAACATGACCATAATGCCATCCCGAATGAACTGCTGATACTTTGACAGAATATTTCGTAGCAGACAATTTGTCCATAGATGCATTCTTGATAAGCATAACGCTATCGACTTCGGCATTCGACAAATATATCATATCTGGTGTATCGTTAATATCGGGTATGTCGTTTGTGACAAAGCCTACCACCGGATTCGCATTGTTTTCTACTTCAATACTGCGAATCAGTTCATGGATTGTCACATTGTTGAGCAACGACAAATCGGGGTTGCCATAACTAGTAACGTGCGTTGCACTAACATTATAATCAACAAAATGTCCGAGCAGAGAACCCTTAAGCCACCATTGCACATACGCCGAGCTTTGTGCGGGTATCGTACCTATCTCCGTAGCGACACTGCTGCCTAATGCCAATACTTTCTCCTTACCGTTAAGCTGGCTGCTCATAAGCTCAAATTCAACATTAAGCCCTTTCTCGTTATCAATGATCTTGGGCTGTTCGGTGTGCATTCTTACATCGGTTGCATCGCCATTGCCGATGTTATTTATCAGCAACGAGAACTCCGCCTCTTCACAAGCCTCTATCTCTTCAGTCAGAGGATCGTCTCCTCTAATGTCGCGTTGCATGAAATAGGTAAGATCTAGGTTAGGAGACGGTTTTACCGTTAATGTTACTGGCAATAAGTCGCGTGTAACGACTAAGCCGGTATAAGGATCCACATATGACAACTGGCCACCAAAATTATATTCCATCTCCACGGTTGGAGCTGCATACTTCGTTGGTATAAACAAAATTTCTGCTACGCCGGTATTCTGGGCGTCGAGGCTCCAAGGTGCATTAAGGCTCAATTCACCTTCAAAGCCGCTCAGTTTTTCCGGAACCATCTGGAACTCGTGACTTGTAGCAACATTGCCAAGCCCATCAGTTACAGTCAGCGTCAAGCGTACATCAGACATAGCTGTTGTTTCGTTACCATTGTAAACGGTAAGAGTACCACGGAAAGCTTGTCTTGTCATTACCATCTTTTGGGAAATCTGGAGTGATATGGATGCACAGACAGCCGAAGTCTCTTCCTCGAGCTTCTTCTTCATGGCTGTAGCCTCTGCTTCCCACATTTCGTTGGTAGAATTATACCCTAATTCCTGGCTAGCCTTTTCACATCTGTCGATTTCGTCATAACATTCCTTAATGATTTCGTCATGTATGTAATTATCGGTTTGGCTATCCAGTGCGCCATTCTTCAGCAATATGTTAGTATTGTTGAAGCGCTCAATGAACTTATCAAGCTGCTTCTTAGATATCTGCTCGGGCTTAAATTCTATAAAGTCATCGGCACATAGCACGGAGTCCCTTTCGAAGTATATTGCCAGCAGCAGGTCATGCAATTCGGGCATTGTCGTATTGGATACCCATGCTTCATCGCCAAATAGTTCAGTCAACGCCGCACTCATAGCAACCATTTCGTCACGAGGGATAGCCGCTTTCTTTTTAAATTCATCGATGAAATTTGAAGGCGAATCACTTTCCATTGAATTGCCGCCACTACCTTTTGCCTTTATCGCATTCCTGTTAGGTGTATTTGCTGTGTCGCATTCAATCGGAATATTCATCAAGCATTGTATTACATCGGTGATGTAACCTACAACTTGACAGATTTTCTCAACCCTAAAATCTTTGTTTTTAGCTAAATATTCACATAATTCCGCTGTACATCCGATTCCTCCTAAAGCACAGTTTACATAGTCACGGGCTTCGATTTCGCCATCAGTAAAGTCGTGATAGCACGATGCTGCATCGCTGAGACATCCGTACACGGGAACAACTGAAAGCCCGCAATTTACTAATGTTATAAGCATTCTGTTTTGGCAAGGCTCACAACCGTCGTCCTCTTCAATTGTTATATTAGGCATTGCCCAATCAGGAGTATAATAAAGCGCTGTACCTCCTGTATTTGGAGAAGGCAAATGTGGAGCAGGGATATCGATAGGCCAATAACGAGTATCTCCTGTATTATTATAGTTTCTTTGGGGTGGGTCCCAAGTAGAAGGGTCGTCACTTCTACATCTTCCTAATTGCAGAGCTATTTCATATCTATGCCACCTACGATCATTGCCACAATCCCAATAATATAAAGTACCGACCTGTGAAGCGCAGGGGTCATTGTCTATATTACGCGTTCCCCGAGCTCTCTCCTTTTTATTACTTACATTTGAAGAAATTCGAGTTACTTTTACGGGAATCAATACACTTTGCTGAGGAGCCAATGCAAATGGCTCATTATGGGTCATTGCTTCAAAAACAAAATTTTTAATGTCGTTTGGCAAACATAGTTCCACATCTTGTGCTGTGATGAGTCCCGTATTTGTAAGAGTAGCATGGAAAATAAGCGACTCGCCTTCTGCCAGCTCCTTCGCCTCAATTTTTGAAGGTATATTGAGCTTGACAACCGGTACAGGTACATTTGTTTCGTAATTTACTGTGGTTACAATAGAATACTCATCCTCAATAACCGTTTCAACGACATCCCAATCTACGCTAATAGCCTGCACGCTTAGATTAACGACAAGTGTATTGTCTGTTTCGGGGTCTATCAATATGTTGTTACGATAGGAGTTGTGGCTTTTTTCCGAAACGCTTATAGAATAATATCCTTCTGGAAGAATAACTCTATATATACCGTTTGCATCTGTTACACCTTGTGATATTACTGCGCCGGTTGTCGGATGTGATACCTTTACAGATGCACCTGATACATGGGGCTTCTCTTCGGTGTAATATGTGTTCTCGTCACATACATCTACTATCAATGTACCGTTAGTCTTAGATACAGGCTCGATGTAGAAAGGTAACGATAAACCGGAACCATTGGTACAATTTAAACCAATATGTCCTGTAACCGGTACATTAGGCGACATATCCTTGGTCGGTGTAAGGCGAAGAATTATTGTAGCCGAATCACCATACGCAAGAGAAGGCATCTCTTTTGGTGTTACAGATGTCATCCATGCAGGTAATTCCAATGTAATATTACCCGTTTCACCTTTACCTACATTTGTAATAGCAAATATATAGTCTCTTTCACGGCCTTTTATCATTTTAGTGTTGATACGTGTAACACTTGCTTTCAGCTCACCTTTTGGATTCCTGCAATAATAATAGACTGTAGTTACCATCGACAGCCCTTCATCTGTAGTCAATTTCAGGACAACTTCTTCCCAGTTATTACCTTTCGAGGCTGCAGAGGGGGTTATTGTGTATTCTACATTGAACTGAGAATTCGGTCCTACTGTCTTGGGACACGAAACTTCAACAGCACAATTTTCGGGCTTTGAAACAATTTCTACATTTACTCCTGTAAGAGGAAGACTGCTCGGATTGCTGATAGCATAATATCCTGCATGCTTTGAGCCTAAAAGTAATTCGCATGTTATGTTCGAATTCGTTGTGCGCTTAATGCCATAAATATCAAACGAAAGCATTCTTTCATGCAAATTTTCGCCAGGATAGCATGCGCCTGCTACAAAGACTCCCATTTGGCCGGAATACGGTTCATATTCCGTTTCGAACGCACCATGCTTATCTGTTACAAGATTTATACTGTGCCTGTAATTGCTATTTATTATATAAAGCTCTACCTCTTTACCGTTAATGTCATCGCCATATATCTTGCCCGAGAACTTGACCTTTTCACCCTGCTTATAGGCTTTTTTATCGCAATTTAGCTCTACGGTGTAAGGAGAAACTGCGGAGATTGATTTAAGCTTAGAGGAGTTGTTTGTATAATTAAGTTCCTTAATTGTATTCTTTTCGTTTACAACGGCATGCACTTTATAATTACCTACAAAATCAGGCAGTGTCAATTTGCGTTTAATAATTACACTGTCGCCTGGTTCCAGATTGTCTTGAAGAGATATGTTATAGGCCGGTTCCGAAGAATTGTTAATGTAGATAGCCACCGGCGTCTGTTCGGGAAGCATATAACTACCGGTGTTAAGCAGTGTAATGCTAACATCCACAGTACCGCCTATTTTCTCTTTGTCTGACGACAGAGAAATTCTTGATATCTGTGCATCGGGCAATGTCTTGTCGCTGACCGTGAACCACAGGTTCGCTTTTGAGAAGCCATCGGCCTCGGCATACAATATAGCATTGAATCCATCCTTTGCCACCAGATTATTATTAGACTTGACTACAAAAGAAGCACTAGAAGCACCAGCCGGGATTGTGACAGTTTTCAAATACTTAATTATTGAATCGCTGTCGCTACTTAGGTTTACCAATAGTTCTTGGGTAGTATCTGAATTGCGTTTTACGGTAACATACATCTCTCCGCCCTCTTCCAAGATAGAGGTAGAGGAAGTCAAGTCCAGTGTAGAGCCGTCGTTGTCGTATATCGTCAATGGTACAGATACAACACCGCCTGTCCTTTCACTGGTTGCATTACAGTTACAAGAAGCAATCCATACCGATGCGGTAATGTTATACGTGCGTTCTCCATCTACAACGACATTATCTATAGGTCCTAAATTAAAAGTTACAGTCTCCACTCCCTTTTCCATCACAATAGTATTGCGGCCATAATGGATTTCCGAATCGGAGTCATCTGTAAATTTGACAGTAATTTTTTTATCTAAATTATTGACACGATGTAATTTTGCTGTAATTGCCAATGGACCGGCTGCCTCTGACACGGCATTGCGGTTGATTTCCAATTGTAGGGACGGAATATCATTATCCATCAGCTCTACAAACATCATAGCTTTGTTGTACTTATCGGCCGAGGCTGTAAAAGAAACAATCTCATCTACATTAGGAGTATTATCATCCAAGGCCTCTACTACAACATTAACAGATGATTGGCCTGCGGGGATTGTAATGGAAGATGGAATCTTGAATTTAGATCCATAGTCACTCTGTAGCTTTATATCTATATCCTTGTCTGATACATTTTCTGTGCTTATTGTAAATTCGATGCTTTTTCCCTCTGTTATCTCCTCGTAGCTGGCTTTTATGCCCAGTGAAGGATAGGTATCATCCTCCAGCAATATTTTTGAAGCGGCACTTGTGTAGTTATTTCCTGATATGGAAACTTCAAAAACAGAGTCTTTATCCAATTTCTTGTTTGCAATAACCTCTGCATAGAAATAAACACCCGAATTCCCTTTTGTAATCTTAACAGTCTCAGGGAACTTCAAACGGTTATCCGATAGCTTTGAAATATTAAATACCTCATCTATGTCTGTATTTCCGCTTCTGACTAGCTGGAAACGTATCATCTTTGTCTCAGCTTCATTTACTTTAGCCACATTAGGCAAGAGCGTCAGATTCTTGCTTATTTTTAAGACTTGTTCCGAAGAACAGCTATTGTTATCTCTCAGCCATACAGGCTCACCTGAATCGGCATTAGGATTAAGCTTTACCTTGATTCGGACATCACCGTTTATTGTGACTAATGACGGGATGGTAATGTCTGCACTGCGGCTAACGATGGCACCTGCCGCCAATTTGTTCTCGTTATAGACAGTGCCCATAAGCTTAAGCGTTCCATTTGAGCCTTCTAGAAATATCTGCTCGCTCCAGCCGTTGGCAGTCGATGCGCCTCCAATGTTCTCGACCTGCCAATTTACTGTAAAGACGCTGTTGGGCGATATATTCATGCTGGAAGAGCTTATATTGAGGACTTTAAGGTCGGCGCTTTTTTCTATTTTTATTTTTCCGACAGAGAAACCGGTTGCAAGGTTAGTACCGTCGCTTCCACTAAGTACAACTCCCGTAAGCGCCATCGGATGCTCTGTATTCTCATCCAAAGAGTAATCTGCCACTAAATTTACAGACATAATTTCTCCGGCTCTTTCCGAAAGAGGCTTGTTGTTTGGGGAATAAGCCAACACCATGTACTTGTTATGCTCAATCTCTTCAACCTTGACAGTATGGTCAACGGAGCGCTCCGACATTACGGCGCTGCCTGTCTTCAGACTAATACCATCAGGTACGGTCAGAGTAAACTGCACCGCTACGATGTCGGCAGTGTTGTTTACATTTATAGGGAGATTTATCGATTGTCCTTGAGCAATTGATACATTCGGTATAGACAATGTATTGTCTTGCGACATGACAGGAAATATGTGCAATAATACTATGCACACGAATGAATATATATATTTAAGATTCATACCTTTTTATTTTTTGAATACTTTCTTAGTTCCCTTATTATTCCTGATAATATTTATACCTTTTACAAGGCCTTTTGCCTTTGTACCGGATATTCCATAAACTTCATTATCCGCATCGTCATAAATATTGACCCCGTCAATCAAGGTGGGCATGTCATTATAGATATCCACATCTACTTTGTCTGCATAGGAATCTGATAATGTCGCTGAGTGAATTACGAAATTCCTACCCTCGCCTAAAACAATTTCTTCGTTCAAAGGCAGAGTGTTTTTATTCAGATAGTAACCTACAACATTAGAATTCAAGGTAGATTGTATCATTCCATACTTGTTCAGATTCCATTTCACATCACCGCTTGCCTTAATAGACAGAGCTGCAACCGGAATTTCGGAACGCATAACTATTTGATCGCCTTTCCTGTAGATGTATGCCGAAGATGTACTTATATTGTTCGAAAATTCTTCCTCTCCCGAATATTGTTCAGGAACAACAATACTGTCCATCTTTTCCAAAAGCATATTGACCATCACAACAACATCTTGGACATTTACAAGTGAGTCGGCATAGGCATTGGCTGCCGTATAGTTAAAAGTACGTTCATTATAGCTGCCGAATATGTGTAGGATTGTTGCTTGCAGGTCAAGCACATCTACATATCCGTCAAAATTAGCATCAGCAACATCAAACAAAATCTTAAGCAACAGTTCGGTTCCCGTTTTCGAATCGTAAGCATCCATTACATACACAGTCAACGTGTCATCTTTCTCGTTAGTATAGACGTTCTGCCCGTATGTGTATGGCCCGTATGAAATACCGTCGCTGTAAGACAATTTTGCCCCCCAACCTTCTTTTCCTTCTATATATAGGTTTATGGGTGAATTATAGTCCTGCTGTATATGATTATAGGACACGACAGTCGGAATCTGTTCCGCAAAGCTGAGTATAGCCGATTCTGTCAATTGCAAGCTCATTACACGTTCAATACATTGCGAATCGAGCTTTAGGTCGGTTACATTCGATGAAATACGAGGACACACTTCCTCTATTCTGTTTTTTGTCGCATACAGCTTTTTCAGATTCGGGAATGCATTGGCAAATGTTCCAGCATTTCCTTTTAACCTGTTGCCAGAAATATTTATCTCCGTAATACCCTGCACGGATATAGGGGTTGATGCATCATTCAGTATCAGGCTGTCTATGTATCCTTCCAAATTGTTATACGACAGGTCTATGGTCTCGAGCTTCGGCAGAGCGAGAATGCTGGCTGGGAATGTTCCTGTTATATTGTTGCCCGAAAGGTCAACAGCAACTATATGCCCATCCTTTAATGTAATACCAGGCACATTGGCTGTATTCCTATCATTTATCGACAGGCTCCATGGCTGGTTCCAATTTTCGCCACTTCCCAAAGCCTCATATACCTTTTCGAGTATTCGCCATTCCTCTATGTCAATCTGCTTAAATTCGCTTCCGTCAGTCAGCAAAGGTGCCGGAGAACCATTAAATTGTATCCAGGTATTTCCGGAACCGTTATTTTGCAAATAATCCAAGACTGTATTGTCAGCCAACTGCTCTTCTGTGGCCGGCTCTCCTTGTTCTGTTCCATAGGCATGCTTGTAATATACATTATCAAGCACTATATACCCATCGTTATAGTTTGTTCCGTAGAATGTGCCGCAACATGATGCAGAACTACACGAATATGTTCCGGTATTAAGTGAGTTACGTATTGTCAGGCTATTACTGCCGGTTGCTACAAAGCCGGCATTTTGGCTGCTGTTCTTTTCGGAAATACGGCCATCAAAAAGACAATTTTCAATGAAAAGATTTCCTGAATTATTCGAGACAAATCCACCAATTAAATTTACGCTATCGCTTGTTCCCGAAGCAAGGAATGCCGACGACCAGCAGTTTCTGATGGCAGTTTCATTGTCGCCAGAAACCATAGCAACGATACCGCCCACGCCATAGCGTTCTGTCACGATGCTACCACTGACACGCAAATTCTCGATTATTGCATTCTTTATGTGGTGAAATGGTGCGATGTTCGCCTCTGAAGAGGAATACGCCACTACAAGTGTATGACCATCTCCATCAAATACACCCTCAAACGGAATTTGAGTAGTTCCTATCATTGAAGTGTCATTTGCGATGCTTATATCAGCTGTCATTCTTGCACAGGCTTTAGTATTGATCTGCGAGAACGAAGCAAATTCCTGCCAGTCCTGTGCCGTTGCTAACTTATAGAAGCCGTCCACGTCCTGCTTCAGTGAATTACTTTCTACGATTTTCTTAAAGCCTGACCATCCGCTTGTGGTAGCGTATGCTTCTATAGCCCCTTTGGGTACATATAAAATACATTCGTTTTTATCCACACCCTCAAATACATTGTCATTTATTGCAAACAGGTTCTCAGCGATTATACCACTTACGATACTTCCAAGCTTTTGGCATCCCGAAAAGGCCTTGTTCCCAATGCTTGTTACAGTCTCGGGGATAGTCACATACTCGAGACTGCTGCACTGTAAAAAGGCGTTTGCCCCTATGCTCTTGATTGTGGATGGCAGATAGGCTATTACAAGGTTTGTGTAATCGAATGCATAGGTTGGTATCTCGGTAACCCCCGTGGCACGCTTAAGGTCGAGCACTGTACAATTTGTGTAAGTATTGGCTATTCCATAGTCGTTGTTGTTCATGCTTCCGACAACAGTGATATTTTTCACTTCGCTGCTACTGCCGCTTATAGTCTGCGAAATAGCCGACGAGAGGCTTCCTGCTTTAAAGTCGTCTATGACAACCTCGCCAAGTTCCCTATTCCAGTAGTTCTTGCCCGGATTACTAGGTGTCGTAGGGTCATATTCAAAGACTCCATACACTACGGAATTCTTGTCGGGTACAGTGTAGTAGAAATTACGTTCGACAGATAGGGTGTCCCCTTTTTCATCTTCCCAATAGAGGAATTTGTATCCAGTGTTGGTATAAGAGTATAGCTGCAAGCTGTTACCTGATATAACATTAGCATTCGTTGTGTTGAATGTGCCGCTTCCTGTCGGTCTGCATTTTACTATAACCTGACGCTTTATTCCCATTGAGTCAGGGTTTACAGGCACTGTAGGGTCGTAGTAATATAATGCTGTCAAATGCGCATTGCCTTGTGGCATTATATAAGTGTATGATGTTGCAGTAGATAAAGTGTCACCTTTATCGTTTCTCCAGCCTATAAAATGGTAGCCGCTGTTTTTGCTGGCACGCAACGCGATGTTTGCACCTTCGACGTACTTGCCATTGTATATATTGAGCGTTCCGGCTCCGAGTGGCAAAATGTCGGCCGAAAAAGAGTAGTACGTTGCCGTGTCGGGCAAAGCCGGATTGTCGGGGACATCCGGATCGTATTCGTAGCGTGCCTGTAGGACTGCATCGCGCGCAGGCATATTGTAATAAAAGTTCTTTGTGCTCGACAACAAAGAATCATTTTCGTACCATCCCTTAAACACAAAGCCGGTGTTGCTGTATGTCCTAAGGTATATGCTTGCATCTTGTTCATATGTTCCACTGCTTATGTTCAGCGTGCCCGAACCGTTAGGAGTAATCTCGACGCGCAGATTGTACGTAGAGGATATTACTAACGTGGCATGCAACAAACAAGCAAGCAGAATGCTTATTTTCTTGCTCATAGGAACTTACACTTTTTATTTAACAATAATCTTCTTGCCCTTCTGAATGTAAATACCCTTTTGTGTAGGCTTTTCTACCTTAATGCCGTGAATGCTGTAGATGTCGCCATCGTCGCTGCTGTCTGTGTCGATGGCGTCAATGCCTGTTGTTCCCAGCCCGTCGATAAGCAACGAGAAGCGTTCAACGTCCTCGCCCGCACAGGCATTAAAAGAGTACTCTGTCTCATTCAGCGATACTTTAGCGCCTGTCTTTTTATCCAACAGACAGACCGTGCACTCCTGTGGAATTCCGGCAAGGGCAATAGTATAGGTGCCGTCGGAATTTATGATAGTATTAAGTTCAACTTTTCCGTTACCCAACGGACGTTCGTTTATTGAATAATTGACTCCATCGTTTACGGTGTAGATTTGTGGTACTGCAACATTATTGCTCATGAACTTGCTTGCATCCTTTTCTATTTCGTATTGCATTGCAGCCTTGTTGTTTATTACAACACGAGTTCTGTCCTTGTTAGCACCATCGCTTATTGTAAGGTTGATGACTGTGCGCTTTACAGGTGTGCCACTGGTTTCAGCATAATCGGCCGATTCGATTGTACGTACTACTTTGTCTGTCTGTCTTCCTTCTTCATCGAAGACCATTTTTTTATTGCCGACAGGGCATTGAACAAAGAATGCTTGACCGGGCAGGAGTATGTATGAATCATCAGTCAGGCTATAGGCGGAATATGTTTGGTCGCTCGCATTCCACACTGTTATAGGAGATGAAAAATCGATATATCTTGTGTCGTAGTAACAAGGATAGGGGTTACCTATAAGATTCCAACTGCGATTATGCATGAATTCGCTAGAATACTCATTAAGGATAACCGTTTCGTCCCCGTTGGCGAAGATTTTATTTTTGTTGGCATTGTCCATTGCCTTAAACCTAAAGTTGCTTTCCGACTGGCTGGTTGTACCAACATATCTGCTTGCCTGTAGTATATATCCTTCACCGGCTTTCAGAATATCATCGGCGGCCATCTTCACCCATGTGGCATCGAGCTGGCCGTCTGCACGCAGCTGGCCATCGTAACGGCGTATAATAAAATTAGTTGTACCATCGCTTGTAGGTTCTATTTCGGATACTTTGACATCGAATGGAAGTGTAAAGAAAATCCATTTATTGGTTCTTACATTCATATCTATGATAGAATTATCTGCACGCATTATAGAACCATTTACCAACGAGCAGTACCTGTCGTTATAGTTATCCCAGACTGTATTAAACGATGACGCATTGAATTCCTTGTCCCCTGTTATCTTAAGTGCGCCACAGCTCCAGCTATTTCCGTTATAACCAACCAGAAGGTTTACATTCGGATTGTAGTCAACCGGCAAATTGTCGGGCAATGCCAGACGGTGATTCCCTAATATAGTTATATTTTGGGGCAAATAGTCTATAGGCTTTATTGTCGGAAATGCGTCCCAATATTGGGTTTGCTTATAAACATTCAGTGAGATAGAGGGGACATACAATTCACAACCATCGAGATTTGACTTAACTGCAGCTTCTATATATGGAGGCTCTACCGAGAGACATGTTACTTTTTTAAGGTTTGTGCAATTGTGAAAAAGAGCGGAAGAACCATCAGCAAGTACAAGACTGCTTGGCAGGGTAATCTCTGTAAGTGCATCGCAACCGCTAAAAACTGGGCCGTCCATTTCATATAGTCCCTCGTTTAGCTCTACTCTTTTCAAAAAATCATTACCACCAAAAGCGCTACTTCCTAAATATTGAATAGTCGAAGGAAGCACCAATGTATCTAAAGCGCAATTAGAAAATGCATAACTATTGATCTTATTCAGTCCCTCTGAAAACTGCACTTTCTTTAGCTGCTCGCAATTTCTGAATGTAGATCCCTGTATAGTGGTCAAAGTGGAAGGCAGTTTAACACTTTTTAGTGTTTTGCAATATTCAAATGCGTCATAGCCTAAAGATGTGACTCCTTCGTGGATGTCGATGTTACGTAGGCTATAACAATCATAAAAAGCATAATACCCAATTGTGGTAACGGACTGTGGAAGTACAATCTCGTCAAGCATATAACAATAACGGAACATATAGTTCGATATAGACTTTAATGTGCTTGGAAGTACTATTTTTTGCAATCTATGTCTTCCTTCAAACATATAGTCATTCAAACTTGTAACAGGTACTCCTGCCATATCTAAGCTTACAAGCCCGGTAAGACTATTTTGTATAATGTAGATATCATCACTGTTTATAGGTCCAGTAATGACAAGGTTGTTTACGTCTTTAAAATTTTCTATTTGTGCCAATATATTATCGCCTAAAGTGCCCGCCTCGGTAAGTGTGGCATTTATGGTTATACCTTCTCCTTCGACATAGAACAATCCCCAGCCTGTAGCTTGATATGCTTCACCGCATCCGTCGGGTATATAGGTAATACATGTTTTCGAGAAATCGAAACAATAATTTTCGAGATTAGGGGGCACTGTTGACTTGAAGGTTACCTTCAGTTTGCTTGAGTGCCAAAATGCATATTCACCAACTGTCTGCACATTCTTACCGAATGTTATTTTGACAAGATTGTCATAATTATAAAATGCGTAATCATAGATGCCTGTTATATTATCATCGAGCACAACGCTGCAAATGGAATTCTTATGTTTATACCAAGGGTAATCTGAGCTGTTGTCCAATTCTGGTATATCTCCTTTGCCGCTTATCGTTATTTCATTATTTTCAAGCTTCCATACTAAATTATCAATAATACCATAATCGGCTATCTCGCCCTTAATGACATTGTCTTTCAAGGCATAGTATGCCTTTAATTTTTCGGCTATCACAATGATGTCTTCCGCCGCAACATTTTCGCTATTGCTGTAAATAGCATCTGCCTCCTTCTTCACGTCGCGCAGATTGTTGAGGTAACCTAAGTGAGGACGATATTTATCGGATATTATAGTTTCGGTGTAGATTGCAAATTCGGCCATATGAAAGAAGATGCTCGGCGCTGTCACCACAAAACGCAGATAGTTGTAAGGCTGTGATGCTGCTACAACCCCCGATTCCCATCTTTTGTCTGGTTCCTGTGGCAGGTTTTCATTAAATGTCTTTATGGTTGTAAATGTAGCTCCATCGTTACTTCCCATAACTTCTATTGCTTGTGGGAAGTTTGCATCAGCGTCCTGGCGTGTGTGATAATTGAAATCGAATCTTTCGATAGCTGTGTCAAGGTTCACCTGTATCCAGTGAACAGGTTCTATGGTACTGGTCCAGCATGAGTGAAAGTATGTTGCTGGATTACCGTCTATCAAGTTTATAATGGGGCCTTCATCGCGTTCGGCCTCGTTACACCAAAGAAAATTCGTTTTGTTTGCGTAGTTGGTCTGTAGTTCCAGCTTTTCGCCGCCTTGGAAACCAGCTTCGTAAACAATAAAAGAATCGACAGTTGCAATCACTGTACGAAGAGTCTCCAATGCTTCCTGCTTGTCTGCATCGCTGCTTTCATAAGATGGACTTGCATAGCCTGAAATAAATGGTGCAACCAATAGTAATAAGGTCAAAAGCTTATTCATAATAAAATCTATTAAGTTAATTTGATGTGAATTCAATATAAATGTTAAGGCGACAATGTATCATATTAGAAGTGTAGTAATTAGCTCTAATATTCAAATCCATTGCCGCAATGTTATTCGGTGTTAAAATTACATATTTTTTTCTAATCACAATCCAAAGAACTGCGTTTTTTTGATGCGGGCAAGAAAAATCATTGTTAGAAGCCGCTGATGGAGCTATAATAGCCTGTTGCACACGGTGAAAACGCCAATATTTTCGCTCGCATATAGCGATGTAGTAAAAATATTTTGTATCGTGGAAGGTGTTTAAATATCGGCAAAGGAGTGATCGAAAATGGAGAACCTAAAATCCCTGTTCGGTCGCCTGTATATTGAATGAAAATTCACAAATTTGAGGCGGCCTCCAATATACTTTCGCTCGCTGCAAAAAAAATGAAGTTAAACTTCATATTTATCGCTCGTTTGTGCGTATATTTGTAAAAAATCATCAAAAACAGTAAAAATAATTTATACAAAATGAAGACAGCAAGATTTTTTTCTTTTATTCTGATGGTTGCTGCCTGCCTCTCGGCATACGCACAGAAGGTAGTGACAGCCAAGAGTCCCGACGGACAGACATGTGTGAATGTAACGCTCGCCGATCGCATCTACTACGATGTAGTGAGCAAGGGCGAAACGCTGCTGAAACAGAGTGTGATAGGTATGCAGCTTCGCGACAAGGCGTTGGGCGAGAAACCTGTGCTCAAAAAGAAGAAGGTGAGCACTGTGAAGGAGACCGTAACGCCTATCTTCCCCTTGAAGTATAGCAAGGTAGAGAACAACTACACATTGCTTACCTTGGATATGAAAGGTGGCTACGCTGTCGATTTCCGCATCTACAACGATGGCGTTGCCTTCCGCATGAGAACATCGCTCCGCGGCGAAATAGAGATTATGCAGGAGAACACCATGTTCCAGCTTGCCGACGAGTGTGAACTCGTGTTGCAGCAGACCGGTGGCTTCAAGACTGGTTGCGAGGAGAGCTACTCTGTAGTGAAGAGCAACGAATATAAAGCCGAGGATAGAATGACCGAACTTCCTGTGCTTGTCATGGGCAAAAATCAGAAGATTCTAATCAGCGAGTTCGACCTCTGCAGCTACCCCGGTCTTTTCCTCAAGGGTAACGCCGACAACAGCCTCACCGCCATTCAGCCCAAGAACCCTATCGAGTACGAGGACTGGGGCGATCGCAGCCACCACATCATCAAGGAGGCCGATTATATAGCAAAGACAAACGGTACACGTACCTTCCCCTGGCGCTATATGCTTATTACACAGGAGGATGGTCGCTTGGCCGAGAATACAATGCCCATGCGCCTTGCTCAGAAATGTCAGATTGAGGATACTAGCTGGATTAAGCCCGGCCTCACCTGCTGGGACTGGCTCAATGGCATCCCCTATGGCCCCGATGTTAATTTCAAGGGCGGTATCAACCTTGAAACGTATAAATATTTTGTAGATTTTGCATCGCGCAACGGCATCCCCTACATCATCATGGACGAGGGCTGGGCGCTCGACACACGTGACCCCTATCGCACAAACCCCGCGGTGAATATGCCCGAGCTTATCCGTTACGGAAAAGAGAAGAATGTGGGTATATGGGTGTGGTTGCCCTGGCTCACCGTTGAGCACAATATGGATCTCTTCGAGAAATTCGAGGAGTGGGGCATCGTAGGTACAAAAATCGATTTCATGGACCGTCAGGATCAGTGGATGATTGATTTCTATGACCGTGTGGCCAAAGAAGCTGCCGAGCACCACATTATGATCGATTTCCACGGAGCCTTCCACCCCAGCGGATTGGAGTATCGTTACCCCAACGTGCTTACATACGAGGCTGTTCGCGGAATGGAGTATAATGGTGGTTGCCGTCCCAGCAACAGCATTTGGATTCCCTTCATTCGCGGTGCTGTAGGTCCTATGGACTTTACTCCCGGTTCTATGATTTGCTATCAGCCCGAGGTTTATCATGGCAATCGTCCCTTCTGTGCGGGCGTGGGAACAAAGGTTCACAATTTGGCTGTATTTGTTCTCTACGAGACTCATCTGCAGATGTTGATGGACAACCCCTGCCGCTACGATGCATGGCCCGACTGCCGCGACTTCATCACCAGCGTACCTGTAAACTGGGACGAGACCCGCGTACTTGCAGCCGAGGCCGGACAGTATATTGTGATGGCTAAGCGCAAGGGCGACAAATGGTTCATCGGCGGTATCACCAACGACAAGCAGCGCGAGGTGGAGGTAACGCTCGATATTCTTCCCGAAGGCAAGGATATGCAGATGACATCGTTCGCCGACGGTGTGAACGCCGGCCGCATGGCTATGGACTACCGCAAGGAGCAGACAACGGTAAACAAGAACACTACACTTCGCATTAAGATGGCTCGCAACGGTGGTTTTGCAGCTGTAATCAATCAGTAGGCCTACAGAGGGCACCTCGCTCTCTTTTCATATACAGCGCCCCGGTTGTCGCCGGGGCGCTGTATTCGTATATGACCGGGCGTACTAAAAATGCTTAAATTGTGCATGGTTTCCGATTTTTTTATTTATGTTTGCGATAATTCAAACAAATTATAAAACTCGGAATTATGGTAAGGATTTTCTGCAAGAACAATAATACCTCGACGCTGTTCCCCTCGGGTTGTACGTTGTTGGATATTTATGGCAATTTAACGTTGGATATGCCTTATGCGGCGGTGGCCGCCCGTGTGAACAACCAGGTGGTGGGCCTGACATACCGCGTTTATAACAATAAGCATGTCGAGTTTCTGGATGTAACCTCGAAGGACGGAATGAGGGTATATGTGCGCTCGTTGACGTTTGTGATGATGAAGGCCATAACCGAGCTCTTCCCCGGTAGGGTCGTTCGCTTCGAAAATCCCATATCCAAGGGCTACTATTTCCGCCTCGACGAGGAACTGAGCGACAGCGATGTCGAAAAGATAAAGGAGGCCATGACGGCCATCATTGGCAGTGATCTGCCGTTCAAACGGGTGGAGTGCAGCACCAAAGAGGCTATCGAGGTGTTCGAATCCATTGGCCGCAAGGATAAGGTGCGCCTGCTTGAGACCTATGGAGCCATATATGCAAGCTATTACATGCTTGGCGATTATATAGACCATTTTTATGGCGGCTTGCTGCCCAGCACCGGCTATCTGAAGGTGTTCGAGATAGAGAAATTCGGCGAGGGCATCCTGCTGCGAATACCCAACAGAGCGACGCCCATGTCGCTCGAGGACAAGGTGCCGCAGGAGAAATTGCAGGAGCGTTTCACCGAGCGCCACCAGTGGCAGCAGCTTTTGGGCGTAGAGACCATTGGCGATTTCAATAAGGCGGTCGAGATGGGGCATGGAATAGACCTTGTGAACGTGTCCGAGGTGTTGCAAGAGAAGGCCATGTCCAAGATTGCCGACGAAATTTCGGCGCGCAAGGCACGCGTCGTGCTTGTGGCAGGTCCGTCGTCGTCGGGTAAGACTACCTTCAGCAAGCGCATAAGCATACAGCTGATAGCATGCGGCATGCGCCCCGTAGCTATTTCGCTCGACGATTATTTCCTGAACCGCACCGATACGCCGCGCAAGGAGGATGGCGACTACGATTTCGAATCAATCTATTCGATTGACCTCGATTTCTTCAATAAGCAGCTTACACAGATTTTGGCTGGCGAGGAGGTTGAACTTCCGCGCTACAATTTCCAGACGGGCGAGCGCGAGTTCCGTGGCGAGAAGCTGAAGCTCGAGCCGCAGATGGTGCTCGTAATCGAGGGCACACACGGCCTTAATCCCATGCTGACGGCACAGATTCCCGAGAACGAGAAATATCGCATATATGTATCGGCGCTCACATCCATTAAGCTCGATTTCCACAATTATATACCCACATCGGACAATCGACTGCTGCGTCGCATGTTGCGCGACTACAAGTATCGCGGATATTCGGCTGTGGAAACCATACAGCGCTGGCCCGATGTGCAGGCCGGCGAGGAAAAATGGATATTCCCCTATCAAGAGAATGCCGACGTGATGTTCAATTCGTCGCTGTTGTACGAATTTGCCGTGCTCAAATGGAAGGTGGAGCCACTGCTTCGCGGTGTTCCCGAAAAACTTCCCGAGTATTCAGAGGCCCGCAGGCTATTGAATTTTCTTGAATATGTTGTACCTTTGCAGGACGACGAATTGCCGCCGACATCGGTAATAAGGGAATTCCTTGGCGGCAGCAGTTTTAAGTACTAAGGGAGTGCATTGCCGGCTCCTTATCCTTGGCCCTATATGACAAAGAAAAGCTCTATACAGAAACAGGTACAAACCCAGACGCAGACGCAGACACTGTCGCCTCAGCAGGTGATATTGGCGCGCCTGCTGGAGCTTACTGCCGTAGAGATTGAGGACAGGGTGCGCAGCGAGATTATGGATAATCCCGCCATCGAATCGGTGCTCCCCGAATCGGTAGATCATTTCGAGGTGCCCGATATGGACGCCGACGCCATGAACGAAACCTCGGCGGGCGATTACAGGGTAGAAGACGATATCCCCGATTATCACGGATGGGACTATCATAGCACCTCCTCGGTTGCGGCCGATATTCCCACTTCGGCCGATGTTTCATTTGGTGAACTGCTGTTGGAACAGCTTGCCGAACTGCCGCTCGACGACAACGAGAAGCGCTTGGGTGAGTATCTTATAGGTTCGCTCGAAGAGGATGGCCTGCTCTACAAGGCGTTGGACGAGATTGTCGATGAACTGAATATATACAACGGCATATACACCGACGAGCAGCAGTTGCTGCGTATTCTCAGGATGATACAGTCGTTCGACCCCGCCGGCGTGGGAGCACGCTCGTTGCAGGAGTGTCTTCTGTTGCAGATTGAGCGCATGGAGCCGGACGACAGCCGACGCCTTCAGCAGAGGATTATTTCGGAGGCCTACGACGAATTTTCGCGCAAGCGCTGGGATTTGATACCCGAAAAACTGGGCGTGGGCGACGAGGAGTGCAAAACCGCCATTGCCGAGATTGTGAAACTGAATCCGCGTCCTGGCGCTTCGTTGGCCGAGTCGCTCGGGCTCAGCCGTCAGCAGATAATCCCCGATTTCATAGTCGATGTAAGTGGCGACGATATAACCATCGTTTCCAATAGTGGCATTTTGCCCGAGCTGCGCGTGAGCAACGAATATTGCGCGATGCTAGATGCGCAGACCAAGAGCGGTTCGTCGGAAAGCAAGGCTGCGGCTCTCTTTCTGAAGCAGAAGATAGAGGCTGCCAAGAATTTCATAGGGGCTGTGAAGCAGCGCGAACAGACGCTGTCGGCCACCATAGAGGCTGTGGTGGATTTCCAGCGCGAATTTATATTGAGCGGTGGCGACGAATCGTTGTTGAAGCCGATGATACTGGAGGATGTAGCCCGTCGCAGCGGCTATGACATATCCACCGTTTCGCGTGTGAGCAACAGCCGATATGTGCAGCTGCCGTGGGGTGTCTTCCCGCTGAAATATTTCTTCAGCGATGGTGTTGCTACAAGCGATGGCGGCGAAAAATCGGTGCGCGAGCTCTATCGTTGCCTTCAGGAGTTTGTCGATGCCGAGGACAAGAGCATGCCCTTGACCGATGGCGAACTGATGGATAAACTGAAGGAGCAGGGCTTTACCATGGCGCGTCGCACTGTGGCAAAGTATCGCGAATCGCTGAACATCCCTGTGGCCCGATTAAGAAAAGAGTAATAGTAACAAATATAATATAGTTTTTATGAAAGCAATTGTAAGTGTGATAATGGGAAGTACTTCGGACCTTCCCGTCATGAAGAAAGCAACGGATTTCCTGAACGAGATGCAGATACCTTTCGAGGTGAATGCCCTCTCGGCCCATCGTACCCCCGAGGCTGTCGAGGCCTTCTCGAAGGGTGCCAAGGAGCGCGGAATTAAAGTGATTATAGCAGCTGCCGGCATGGCGGCCCATTTGCCCGGTGTCATTGCTGCAAGCACCACGTTGCCTGTTATTGGTGTGCCCATCAACAGCACCCTCGACGGCATGGATGCGCTGCTTGCCATTGTGCAGATGCCTCCCGGAATTCCCGTGGCTACCGTTGGCGTGAATGCATCGCTCAACGCGGCTATCCTTGCAGTGGAAATGCTTGCACTTGCCGATGCCGACCTTGCTTCTCGTCTGACTGCCTACAAGGAGAACCTCAAGAAGAAGATAGAGAAGGCTAACGAAGATTTGAAAGGCTTGGAGTATGAGTACAAAACAAATTGATGTAAATCTGTTCAATTACTCGCGTCGAAAGAGCGTTGCCGTTAAGGTTGGCAACCTGATGCTGGGTGGCGACAATCCTGTGCGAGTGCAGTCGATGACAAATACCTCGACGATGGACACCGAGGGAAGTGTGGCCCAGATAATGCGCATTGTGGAGCGCGGTGGCGAGCTTGTGCGCCTTACCACACAGGGCAGTCGCGAGGCTATGAACCTTGCTGCCATAAAGGCTGCTGCCACAGCAGCCGGTTGCGGTGTGCCACTTGTGGCCGATGTTCACTTTAATGCCTCTGTAGCCGATGTTGCTGCGCAATATGCCGACAAGGTGCGTGTGAACCCCGGCAACTATGTCGATACGGCTCGTACATTCAAGCATATTGAATATACCGACGAGGAGTATGCCCAGGAACTAGAACGCCTTGGTGAGCGCTTTTCGGCCTTCATTGCCTTGTGTAAAAAGGAGGGTAAGGCTATTCGCGTGGGTGTGAATCATGGCTCGTTGTCCGATAGAATAATGAGCCGCTATGGCGATACCCCCGAGGGTGTGGTGGAGTCGTGCATGGAATTTCTTAGGATATGCAAGCGCGAGAATTTCGACAACGTGGTGGTATCTATCAAGACGAGCAACACGCCGGTGATGGTTACCACGGTGCGCCTGCTGAACAGCGTGATGGCTTCCGAGGGTATATTCTATCCCTTGCATCTTGGTGTTACCGAGGCCGGCGATGCCGAGGATGGTCGCATAAAGAGCGCGGTGGGCATTGGTGCCTTGTTAGCCGATGGTATCGGCGACACGGTGCGCGTGTCGCTTGCCGAGGCTCCCGAGAACGAGATTCCTGTTGCAAAGGAGCTTGTCGATTATATATCGTCGCGTGCAGGGCACAATCCTGTGCAGGGCGAGGTGGCCGCTTCGTTCGATTATATCAATCCCAAGCGCAGGGCTACGCGTGGCGTGCTCGGCGTGGGCGATGGCAGGGTGCCTGTGGTTGTTTGCGCTCCCGTGGAGTGTGCGAACCCCGACCTTGCTCCCGATTTCGTAGCCCAGGATGGTGCGCTATCTGCCGCGTCGTCGCTCTATCGTCTTGTGGAGCCCGACGCGCTTGATGGGGTTGCTGCCGATGAGAAGTTTTTCTTGCAGTTGAACTGCGGCGATGTGTCGGCAGCACTGCTCGAACGCATAAAATCGTTGCCAGGTTGTGTGGTGGTGGCATATAGCAACCATGCGAACCCTGTTGGCGAAATACGTGCTTTGGTGCACAGGTTTATTAACGATGGTATCACTGCACCTGTTATTGTTCGTCGCGCCTATGCCGAGGCTTCGGTGGAGTCGTTGCGCATAAAGGCTGCCGCCGATCTTGGTGTGCTTCTTATCGATGGCCTTGCCGACGGTGTGTGGATAGAGAATCCCGCATTGCCCGCAAGCGATATAAATGCTATTGCATTCGGCATTTTGCAGGCTACACGCAGCCGCATAAGCAAGACCGAATATATTGCCTGTCCCGGATGCGGACGCACCATGTACGACCTGCAGGGCACGCTTGCCAAGATAAAGGCTGCCACAGGGCATCTGAAGGGCCTGAAGATAGGCGTTATGGGATGCATCGTGAATGGTCCCGGCGAGATGGCCGATGCCGACTATGGCTATGTGGGTGCGGCTCGCGGCAAGGTGAGCCTCTATCGCAAAAAGGAGTGCGTAGAGAAGAATATCCCCGAGGATGAGGCTATATCCCGATTGCTCGAACTGATAGAAAATGACAAAAACGAGTTGCAAGGTTAACCTTGCAACTCGTTTTTGTATGCGGTGTGCGCTGTTGTTACTCTTCGCCCAATGCCTTGGCGATGGCTGCGCGCGATTCTGTCATCAGATACTCTACATTCTCCTTGCCTTTGCCAATGGGGGCAATAGGTTTCATGATGGTCATTTTCAGCGGTGTCCAGTTCATGAACCATGCCTTGGGAGGCAATAGGTCGTATGAGCCTTCGATGGCTACGGGCACTACGGGCACCTGTGTCATGTCGGCAATGACGAAAGCTCCCTTCTTGAACTCGCCCAGGCGGCCTGTGCGTGTGCGTGTACCCTCGGCAAAGACACCCATTGATGTGCCGCCTCTCAGGATTCTTACGGCTTTTACAAATACCTCTTTTTGGGGCTGCGAACGGTTAACGAATATGTGACCGGTGTCGTAGCAACCGCGACCGATGAAGGGTGCCTTGCGAAGCGAGTCCTTAATCATCCATTTGAAGTTGCGGCCAATGTAACCGAACATCATGAATACATCCCATGAGCCCTGATGGTTGGCTATGAATATGTAGTTCTGATTGGGGTCGAGGTTCTCGCGTCCCTCTATCTTGATGGGGAGCAAGAATAGTCGTACCATTATCTTGGCCCATATTGCGGCAGGGAAGTAGTCGCCTCTTTTTACGGGAATGTACTTACCGAAAAGGCTGATTGAAAGACCTGCGAACATTGTTACGATTCCTGCCACCGGCCATGCAACGAGCTGGTATAGCAGATAGAAAGGACGTAAAATCTTTTTCATTTGTATCTGTTTTTGTTGTTTATGGTTTATGTTGTAAAGGCAAATTTATCGATTTTTTTATAATAATAGCCTTGCCGGGTCACTTTTTTCGCTGTTTGGTGGGCGAATGGGTGTCGGTTGCGGCTACTTTTTCTCGGTGCTTGCCTGTATCTTCTCCTTGAATAGTTTCCAGTCGTTTGGCGTCAGTTTTTCCAATGTGGCCTTGGCCGCCTTCTGCTGGCTTTCGCGCTTCGAGAATCCTTCGCCCTTGCCATAGGCCTCGTCGCAGATGCGCACTTCGCTTATGAATAGCTGGCCGTGCGAATTGTTTCGCTCCTCGATAAGAATGAAATCCACGGGCACGTGGTTCTTCTGCGACAGCTCTATCAGGCGGCTTTTGTAGTTGACGTCCGATTTTGCTATGCTGTTCACGTTCACTATCTTATCGAATACGCGCTGGGTGAGGAACTGCTTGCAGCTGTTGTAGCCCTTGTCTATGTATATGGCTCCGACGAATGCTTCGAATGCGTTTCCGTAGATGTGGCTGTTGTGCTGACGGCCTGTGTTGTGCGATATCACAAGCTTGTCGAGGCCGAGCTCTATGGCCACCTTGTTCAGCGTTTCGCGGCACACAAGGTTGCTGCGCGTTTTTGTGAGGAAGCCTTCGCGCTCCTTCTTGTAACGCGAGTAGAGCAGGTCGGATACTACGGCGTCGATAATGGCGTCGCCAAGGAATTCGAGGCGCTCGTTGCACATGGCGGCCTTTTGAGCGGCACCTGCCGTGTGCGAGCTGTGCGTGAGTGCAGTGGTGTAGGGCTGCAAATCGCCGGGGATGAATCCCAAAATATTGTATAATATACGACAAGACTCCTTGTCCTTGCGGAAAAGGAGTCTTAGTTCGTTATGTAGTTTCTGTAACACTTACGTATTTTATATTTTTTTGAATGCAATACTTGTGTTGTGTCCTCCAAAACCGAATGTGTTGGAGATAGCTGCATTGACTACTCTCTCCTGTGCCTTGTTGAAGGTGAAGTTCAAGTTGTAGTCAATCTTCTCGTCTTCGTCGCCATCGGTGTGGTTTATAGTGGGAGGTACAATATCGTTTTTCACGCTGAGCACGGTGAGGATAGCCTCCAATGCTCCGGCGCCACCAAGCAAGTGTCCGGTCATCGATTTTGTTGAGCTGATGTTCAGCTTGTATGCATGGTCGCCGAATACGGTCTTGATGGCCGATACTTCGGCAATGTCACCTGCATATGTCGATGTGCCGTGTGTGTTGATGTAGTCGATATCTTCGGGTTTCAAGCCAGCCTCGTCGAGGGCATACTGCATTACTTTGGCTGCGCCTTCGCCGTTGGGCAGGGGCGCTGTCATGTGGTATGCATCGGCCGAAAGACCTGTTCCGGCAATCTCGGCATATATTTTTGCTCCACGAGCAACTGCGTGCTCATATTCCTCGAGAACTAGGCAAGCACCGCCTTCGCCCATCACAAAGCCGTCGCGGCTCTTGCTGAAGGGACGTGATGCAGTCTCGTACTCGTCGTTTCTTGTTGACAATGCGTGCATTGAATTGAAACCACCTATACCTACGGAACAGATGGCTGCTTCCGAACCTCCAGCAAGCATCACATCGGCTCTGCCCAAACGAATCTGGTCAAATGCGTCAATGATGGCATTCGATGAAGAAGCGCATGCCGATGTTGTCACGTAGTTGGGGCCTTTGAGGCCATATTTTATCGACAACATACCGCATGTCATGTCGGTAATCATTTTGGTGATGAGGAAGGGCGAAAAACGGGGGCCATTCTCCCTGTTAAGGACGAAAGGACCGAATTCCTGCTCGAAAGCGCGTATTCCACCAACGCCTTCACCATAGATTACTCCGAAACGCTCGAGATTCTCTTTTTCGAGGTCTATACCACAATCCTCCATAGCCTCCATTGCTGCGGCTATTCCGTAATGGGTGTGGGTATCTACTTTGCGTACCTCTTTCTTATCCAAATATTTTGTTGCGTCAAAATCCTTAACCTCACATGCAAATGTAGATTTGAATAATGCCGCATCAAAATGGGTAATAGGTCTGGCACCGCTCACGCCTGCTTTTGCATTCTCCCACATGGTGGGAACATCGTTTCCGATGGGCGAAACAGCACCAAGGCCTGTTACAACAACTCTTCTAAGTTTCATTAACGAAACGTAAGAATTAAACGATAAGTAGTTGCTTACTTCTTAGCAACCTCTTCTTCTACAAATCTGATAGCGTCGCCTACTGTAGAGATTTTCTCTGCGAGGTCATCGGGAATTGAAATTCCGAACTCATCCTCAATCTCCATGATAAGTTCTACTGTATCCAAAGAATCTGCGCCGAGGTCGTTTGTGAAGCTTGCCTCGCTTGTTACCATAGACTCTTCAACACCGAATTTCTCAACGATGATGCTCTTTACTCTTGATTCAATTTCTGACATAGTTATCTGTTTTTTGAAAGTTTACGTTGCAAAAGTATTATAATTTTCCTAATTTGCCAAGAAAAGATAAAAAAAAACGCAATAGCACTGCACAATCATCTCTTTTTGTGCAAAAAAGACTGCTTATTGCTCTATTTTATTGATATTTGGTATGCCGAGGGCTCGCGACGGAAGCAATAATTGTTCCTGAGCTCTTCGAAAAGCTCCGGCGATTGCTTCAATTTTGCCGTGTCGTCGGCGGGGTCGTATATGCTCAGCAGTGCTTTTCCCATGCTCTCTTCCTCTACCAATGGGTTTTCGGGGCTGGGCAGCGGCTCAATGGGTAGTGGCTCGCTGTAGTCTGTGAAGTCGGCGAAGCGTTCAAGCACTATGCGTGTGGCGTTGTGCTTGCCCTCGGCCGAGTAGCCGGCTATGTGCGGGGTGGCTATGAACGATGCGTCGAGCAGTTCAGGGGCAATATCGGGTTCGTTCTCCCACACATCCATGACAATATCTTTCACCTTGCCGCTGTTGTATGCCGCCATCAGCGCCTTGTTGTCAGCTACAGGGCCGCGCGATGCGTTTATGAAAAGGGGCTTGCGCTGCAGTGCGTCGAAGAACTGCTTGTCGGCTAGGTGGTAGCTTGCATGCTCGCCATCGTAGGTGAGGGTGGGATGGAATGTGATGATGTCGCACTCCTGGGCTATCTCGTTAAGCGATACGAAGCCCTTCGCACCTGCCGCTTCGCGGGGAGGATCGTTCAGCAGCACTTTCATGCCGGCCTCTCGGGCCCATGCGGCTACGCGCGAGCCTATCTCGCCAACGCCCACTATACCCAGCGTCATTCCGTCGGCGGGCTGTTGCTGCTTTTCGCACCATTTATATATGGCCGATTGTATGTATTGTACCACTCCGCCGGCGTTGCAACCGGGGGCGCTGGTCCAGTATATTCCCTTCTCTTTGCAATATTGGGCGTCTATATGGTCGTATCCGATGGTTGCCGTGCCTATGAATCGCACTTCGCTGTCGTCGAGCAGGGCACCGTTGCACATGGTGCGGGTGCGTACGAAGAGCGCTCCGGCGTCCTTTACATCGGCAGCCGAAATAAGGTTTCCGGCCTTGGCGGTTACGGTGTGCCCCATTGCTTCGAGGGCTTTTTGTATGTATGGGATTTTTTCGTCGATTACAATTTTCATGTTCTTTGATATTTCAAAAACATTGGAAATGTTTGCTATTTCGGAACAAAGATAATTAGTTTTACAAAAAATATTGCTAAAGTCGTAAAGTTTAATTAGCTTTGTATGATAATAAAAACAACAAAATGGTTTTACCTATGAAAACATTCACACAATTAAGCTGGCCCATCTTCAATGAGGCTATTCTCGATTATCATAAGACAGACAATGTAGATACCCCCATACAGAACCCCTATCCCGTAAAGAGTATTGAGTACTACCTCTATCTCAAATGCTGGATTGACACCGTGCAGTGGCATTTCGAGGATATTATCCGTGATCCCGAAATTGACCCCGCAGATGCTCTTGTGTTGAAACGTCGCATCGACAAATCCAACCAGGATAGAACCGACCTTGTGGAGCTCATCGACAGCTATTTCCTTGATATGAACAAGGACGTTGTTCCCGCCGAGAATGCTACCATCAACACCGAGAGCCCCGCATGGGCTATCGATCGTTACTCTATCCTTGCTCTCAAGATTTATCACATGCAGGAGGAGGTTAACCGTGGTAACACAAAGTGCGAGGCTAAGCTTGCTGTGCTTCTCGAGCAGAAGAAGGACCTTACAACAGCTATCGACGAGCTGCTCGCCGACATTGCTGCCGGTCGCAAGTATATGAAGGTGTATCGTCAGATGAAGATGTACAACGATCCTTCGCTCAACCCCGTACTCTATGGAGCAGGTAAAAAATAATAAAAGCCCCGAGCGAATTTTAGTAACACGTTTTTCGGCCGTAGGCGATATAGCAATGACCATTCCGTTGCTCTATTCGCTTGCCGAGTCGTACCCCGACAAGCAGTTCATCCTTGTGAGTCGCGAGCGCTTCGGGCGTTTCCTGGTGAATGCTCCGGCCAATCTTCTTTTCGAGGGGGTGAACCTGGACGACTATAAAGGGCTTGCCGGTCTTTATCGCCTTAAAAAGAGGTTGATGAAGTATCGCCCCGACGCCATTGCCGACCTGCACGATGTGCTGCGCACAAAGATATTGCGCTTCTATCTTGCTCTTAGTGGTGTCAAGTGCGTGTCGCAGCAGAAGGGGCGTGGCGAAAAGAGGGTTCTTGTGCGTCAGGGTAGCGAGAAGCGACAGCTGAAGAGCACATTCGAGCGCTATCGCGAGGTTTTTGTGAAGCTGGGGCTCGATTTCACCCCCGATTTCGTTTCGCTTTACGGCGCCGGCAAGGGCGACCTTGCTGTGCTTGGCGATGTGGTGCCGGCCAAGGGCGATGATAAATGGGTGGGCATTGCTCCCTTTGCTCGTCATGGCGGTAAGATATATCCTGCCGAGCGCCTCGAGAAGGTGGTGGCTCTGCTCTCGGCGCAACCGTCGTTGAAGCTTTTCTGCTTCGGTAATGGAAAAGAGGAAGAGGCTGTGGTGAATGCTTGGTGTGCCAAGTATCCCAATGTTTCCTCTTTTATCGGTAAGAGCGATTTCAGTGGCGAATTGGCGCTTATAAGCAATCTCGACCTCATGCTGAGCATGGACTCGGCCAATATGCATATAGCATCGCTCGTCAACACCCCTGTGGTGTCGGTGTGGGGCGCAACCTCGCCGCTTGCAGGCTTCCTTGGATGGAGACAGCAGAGCGACGACTGTGTGCAGTTGCCGTTGGAGTGCCGTCCCTGCTCGGTCTTCGGCGATAAGCCTTGCCGCAGTGGCGATTATCGCTGCATGCAGATTGAGCCGCAGGTGGTGGTTGATAAAATTCTCAGTAAATTGGACCGCTGATATTCCTTATTTATATAATATAAACGGTTCCGAGTCTGTTACGATTCGGAACCGTCTTTTTTTATCGTTCGGCTGTTATTCTTACAGCGCAGCTTGCTCTGTCGGCGCCTATTGGCGGTGTGTCCTTGGTCAACGATATCTCTATATGGGTTATTTCGGTTGTTTCGTTGAATATTCTTGTCAGTATGCGCCCGCACACATGTTCAAGCAGTTTCGACGGGGTTTTCATCTCCTCGCATACGATGTCGTAGATGCTGGCGTAGTTTACCGTGGAGTCGAGCTCGTCGTTTTTTATGCTTTCGTGCTTCGATACGGTGGCCGAAAGGTCTATGGTGTACCATGCGCCCACGACGTTCTCCTGTGGTATTACGCCGTGATATGCATACAGATGTATGTTGCGCAGTTCTATGTTGTATTCTGTTATTTTCATACTTCTCTCTGAAAGTGTAAAAGTTGAGATAACCCGATAGTCGATTATCCCAACCTTTACGAATTTATATAGTGTTTACTGCTTGTTTGTGATTAACCGCAGCGAGAGTAGCCACACTGGGGACAGTGTAGGCATCCCTCTTCAAATATAAGCTGGTTTTTGCACTTGGGGCACTTCTCGCCGGTGGGTGTACCGTCCTGCAGGTAGCGCTTGAGTGCACGCTCCACTCCGTTCTTCCATGTGTTGATGCTCTGCGAATCGAGCTGGAGCGACGATACGAGCTTTATAACAAGCTCGATGGGCATTTTGTAGCGGAGTACACCCGAGATGAGTTTTGCGTAGTTCCAGAACTCGGGGTTGAAACGCTCTGAGAGGCCCTCGATGGTTGTCTTGTAACCGATTTTGTTCTCGAACTGGAAGTCGTAGCGCTTGTTGCCGTTTTCATCTACGTGCTTAATGATGATACCGTGTGTAACGTTCTTGGGCAAGGGTATTCCATCTTCGTCGTCCTGCTGTCCGGTGAAGATTTCGTAGGGGTGGCCGTTGAGCAATCCGATGAATGCTACCCATTTCTCCTTGTTGTTCTGGAAACGTACAACGTCGGCCTCCAATATCTGGGGACGTACCTCGGTTATTCTGGGCTTCATCTCCTCGGCCTGTGCCTCTTTGTTGTCCTTGCTCTCGGTCGATACGAGCACTCCGGCGCGCGAACCGTCGCGATATACGGTGCAACCTTTGCAGCCCGATTTCCATGCTGTTACGTAGAGCTCGTTTACGAGCTTTTCATCTACGTTGTTGGGGAGGTTGATGGTTACGCTTATCGAATGATCGACCCATTTCTGTATGCGTCCCTGCATCTTGACCTTTGCTACCCAGTCGATGTCGTTCGATGTGGCCTTGGCATAGGGCGAGCGCGATACGATGCTCTCCAATTCCACCTGTGAGTAGCGTTTTGTGGTGTCGATGTTGTTCTTCTTCATCCACTCGACGAATTTGTGGTGATATACCACATACTCCTCGAATGCATCGCCGTTCTCGTCTGTGAAATCCACGTGTACATCGGCGTCGTTGGGGTTTACCTTGCGACGGCGTTTATATACAGGCATGAATACGGGCTCGATACCCGATGTGGTCTGTGTCATGATGCTCACAGTGCCGGTGGGGGCGATGGTAAGACATGCGATGTTACGACGGCCGTACTGCTTCATCTGCTCGTAGAGCTCGGGTGCGGCCTCGCGCAATCTGTTGATGAAGGGGTTGTTCTCCTCGCGCTTGCTGTCGTATATTTCGAATGCGCCACGCTCTTTGGCCAATACTACCGATGAACCGTATGCGGCGATGGCCACATTCTTGTGTACCTCCTCGGAGAAATCGGTAGCCTCGTCGGTACCGTAGCGCAGGCCCATGGCTGCCAACATGTCGCCTTCGGCTGTGATACCTACGCCGGTGCGGCGGCCCATGCTGCTCTTGTTGTATATCTTCTCCCAAAGTCTTTTCTCGGCCTCTTTCACCTCGCCGCCCTCGGGGTCGCTTGCTATCTTGGCCTGGATGGCTTCGATTTTTTCGAGCTCAAGGTCGATGATGTCGTCCATGATTCTCTGTGCCTTTGCCACGTGCTCTTTCAGCAGATCGAAATTGAATGTCGCTTCGGGTGTGAAGGGGTTCTCGACGTACGAGAAGAGGTTGAGTGCGAGCAGACGGCATGAATCGTAGGGGCAGAGGGGTATCTCGCCACAGGGGTTTGTCGATACGGTGCGGAAACCGAGGTCGGCATAGCAGTCGGGGATAGATTCCTTTATAATTGTGTCCCAGAAGAGTACGCCGGGCTCTGCCGATTTCCATGCGTTGTGGATAATCTTGTCCCAAAGCTTGTTGGCGTCAATCTCTTTGCGATGTGTGGGGTTGTCCGATGCGATGGGGTACTGCTGCACATAGGGTGTGCCCTCGATTACGGCTTTCATGAAGTCGTCGTCAATCTTCACCGATACGTTGGCGCCGGTTACCTTGCCCTCGGTCATCTTGGCATCGATGAATGCCTCGGCGTCGGGGTGCTTGATTGATACGCTGAGCATGAGTGCGCCGCGACGGCCATCCTGTGCCACTTCGCGTGTTGAATTGGAGTAGCGCTCCATGAAGGGAACAAGGCCTGTCGATGTGAGTGCCGAGTTCTTCACGGGTGTGCCCTTGGGACGTATGTGTGAAAGGTCGTGGCCCACACCGCCGCGTCTTTTCATCAGCTGTACCTGCTCCTCGTCGATGCGTATGATGGCACCATATGAGTCGGCCTCGCCCTCGATGCCGATAACGAAGCAGTTCGAAAGCGATGCTATCTGGTAGTCGTTTCCGATGCCGGTCATGGGGCTGCCCTGGGGTACTATGTATCTGAAGTGGTCAAGCAGGTCGAAAATCTCCTGTGCCGACATGGGGTTCTCGTATTTGGACTCCACTCTGGCTATTTCGTTTGCAATGCGCCAGTGCATCTGCTCGGGTGATTTTTCATAGATAGTTCCAAAGGAGTCCTTCACCGCGTATTTGTTTACCCAAACACGTGCTGCGAGTTCGTCCCCTTTGAAGTACTCAAGCGAGGCTTTGAGCGCCTCGTCGTAGGTGTACGATTGCTTTTCCACTGTTGTTTATTTTTAGGTTTTTAATAGGGTTTGCTTAAATCAAAGAAACTGTCCCGATTCATATTGCTCCGAAAGTCTGCCGAGGATATTCGGTGTAATCGGGACAGTTTCTTCAAACTGACTGATTTGATAGTTTTACAAAGTTATTATACTATTTCGTATTTAGCAAATTTTTCTCTCGTAAGTTATCAACCGATATAAAGTTTTCCAAAAACGAGGCAACCGCTATTGAATATCAACGAGATATAATTTTTGTGCGTCTGCAAAGTTTTCCAAAAAGAAATTTCGGTTTGCTTTTTGCGCGAAAAAGTTGTTGATATTGGTGAATTTTCTGTTAATTATTAGTAGCCAGACTTGTTCTATTGTTCATAACCACGGTTATTGCATTCCCTTTCGCTGTGGAGTGGTTAGGAATGGCTCTTCGGGTGGTGTTTCTGCGAAGGTGGTATATGCACATAAAAGCAACAAAGGCGGCAATTTGCCGCCTTTGTTGCTTTTATGTATGGTTGCTATTGCTTACTTTGAAGCCTTAGCCTCTTTCTTTGTCAATGTCATGTATGCTATAGGAGCAGCGATGAAGATTGATGACAATGTACCGAATACAACACCGAGGATCATTGCGAATGAGAAGCTACGTATGCTGTCACCACCGAGGATGAAGATACAGAGCAATACAATCAATGTACTTACTGAGGTGTTGATTGTACGAGAAAGTGTTGTGTTGATTGAGTCGTTGAAGAGTGAGAACTTGTCGCGTTTGGGATACAAACCGAGGAACTCACGGATACGGTCGAACACAACCACCTTATCGTTGATAGAGTAACCGATAGCTGTAAGGACAGCACCGATGAATGTCTGGTCAATCTCGAGTGACATGGGAAGGATTCCGTAGAACAATGAGTAGCAGCCGATAATCATGAGAACGTCGATAGCCAACGCTGCGATTGAACCGATGCTGAATGCTACATTGCGGAAACGTATCAAGATGTAAACGAAGATTGCTGCGAGAGCGAAGATAACCGACCAGATAGCGCCCTTGGTGATGTCTTCGGCGATGCTGGGACCTACCTTCTGTGAGCTGATGATAGAGCCACCTGTGCGGTTGTCGCGGTCGATGAATGTAGCAAGGTCGAGGCCTTCGCTCAGGAGCTTACCGTCCATGAATGCATTGTAAAGGAATTCCTCGATTTCGCTATCTACGTTTGTATCGTCCTCGTTGATACGGTAGTTGGTAGTGATACGGATTGTCTTCTTGTCTGTACCGAGTGCGATAGCCTGTACGTTGTCCTCAGTGATCTTGGTCTTGAGGAGTGTTCTTACTGTCTCGGGCTCAACCTCGTTCTCGAACTGAACAACGAAGTTACGTCCACCAGTGAAATCGATGCTCTGGCTGAGGCCACGAACTGCGAACGAAACAACCATGATAGCTGCAAGTACACCGAAGATGATGAATGACTTCTTGCGTGCACCCATGATGTTGTATGCAGTGTTAATCATGAGGTTCTTAGACCACTTGGTAACGAATGTGATGTTGAGCAACTTGCCCTTCTCCATGAAGTGCTCGTAGAATACGCGTGTCAAGAACACAGCTGTAAAGAACGAACAGAAGATACCGATGATAAGTGTTGTAGCAAAGCCTCTGATGGGACCTGTACCGAAGTAGAACAGGATAACACCGGTGATGATAGATGTGAAGTTCGAGTCGAAGATAGCCGAGAATGCGTTCTTGTAACCGTCTGTGAGAGCTGCGCGAACGGGCTTGCCACCACGCAACTCCTCCTTGGCGCGCTCGTAGATAAGCACGTTGGCGTCAACTGCCATACCCAATGACAATACAAGACCGGCGATACCCGAAAGTGTGAGGGCTGCCTGGAACGATGCAAGTACACCGAGTGTGAAGAAGAGGTTTACAAGAAGTGCGCCGTTAGCGATAGCGCCGGGGATGAGACCGTAGATAGCGCACATGTATATCATAAGGAGAATGAACGCTACGATGAACGATGTGATACCCTGGTTGATAGACTCCTGACCGAGTGAGGGACCTACGATGTCCTCCTGAACGATGCGTGCAGGAGCGGGCATCTTACCTGAACGAAGCACGTTGGCCAAGTCTTTTGTCTGCTCGATGGTGAAGTTACCTGTAATCTCAGAACGTCCGCCTGAAATCTCGCTGTTTACGTTGGGGGCGCTATATACGCAACCGTCAAGAACGATAGCGATTGCACGGCCGATGTTGTTCTTTGTAAGGTTGGCCCAGCGACGAGCACCGTCTGTGTTCATAGACATTGTTACACAGGGACGGCCATACTGGTCGTATGTGTCGGCTGCCGAAACAACCACGTCGCCCTCGAGGGGTGCGCGACCGTTACGCTGTGTGCTCTTTATTGCGTAAAGCTCGTAGAAGAGGTTTGTGGTCTCGGCGTCGATAGCTCTTACACCCCAGTAGAGGCGAAGGTCGCGGGGGAGAATCTTTTTAACCTCGGGGTTAGCCAACATGCTGTTGATAGCAGCTGTGTCCTTGTAGTGAGCATAACCTACTACGCAACCTGAGTTGTTGAACTGAAGAACCGATGCAAGGGGATGTGATGCAGCCAATTCGTCCTGGCTGGCAGCCTGCTCGGCTGTCTCGCCCTCGAGAGCAGCAGCAATGTCCTCGGTTGAAGCCTCTTTCTTCTCCTCGGCAGCCTCCTCCTCAGCGGGAGTCTCCTTGACGGGAGCAGCGATAGCAGCAAGCTTAGCGTCAGCCGACTGCAATGCAGGAAGAATCTCCGAAGCGTTGTATGTCTCCCAGAATTCGAGGTTGGCAGAACCCTGCAACAATTTACGTACACGCTCGGGCTCTTTTACGCCGGGAAGCTCAATCATGATGCGACCCATAGCGCCCTCGAGTGTCTGGATGTTGGGCTGTACCACACCGAAGCGGTCGATACGTGTACGGAGCACGTTGAACGAGTTGTCGATAGCTGCCTGCACCTCGGTGCGGAGTACCTTCTCAACCTCGCTGTCGGTAGAACGGGTGTTTACCTTGTCCTTCAACTGCTGGGTAGCGAAAAGAGTGGCAAGCGAAGACTCGGGAGCCAATCTCTTGTATTCGTTTACGAAAAGGGTGATAAAATCTGACTGGCTTGTCAACGACTGCTTCTTTGCGTTAGCGATAGCCTCGTTGAAAGCTGCGTCATCTTTGTGATCAGCCAATACTTTTACTACATCGGGTACAGAAACCTCCATGATGACGTTCATACCGCCCTTCAAGTCGAGGCCCAAACCGATTTCCATGTCACGGCTCTGCTTCAAAGTGTAAACACCAAGCCAAACCTTCTCGTTAAGCATGGAGTCCATGTAGTGCTGCTCTCCTTGGGGATCTTCTGCCGCCTTACCCATGTGGTAATTTGTTACAAAAGAGAACGAAAGATAGAACAAGCACACCAATGTAAGCAGGAGCGCAAATACCTTTACAAATCCTTTGTTTTGCATTTTTATTAAAATTTTATTATTATTTTTTATTACTTATTCCATGAAAGTTTGCAAATATAGTTCATTTTTCCAAAACAAAACAGAAGAAATTGAATTTTATTTATTTTCAGCACCTTTTTTCTTTTTTAAGGCCATAATAAAAGCCATTCGGCCATAGATAGATATATGCTCGTTTGCATATTTATACCTAGGCCGAAAGCAGAATCTGTTTTTATAAAAATTCAAGTAGGGGTGGGTGTGAGCCGTTATTTCGATGCGTCGAAAAGCTTTTTCTTCTCTTCGTCGCTCAGCGACGAGTATCCGTTTCTTTTCAATTTCTCGAGTATCTCATCTACCTCGGCGCTTTTCTCTTTCTTCTGTGCGTTGTAGTCGTAATCGTCGGTGCGCTTGCCCTTGAATATCTTCATCTTGGGCTTTGCGCTGCGTTTGAAGCCGTTGCGGCATATATCCACAATCCAATCTACTACCTTATTTATATATAGGGTGATATCGCGTCCCTTGTTCAGGTAATAGGCAAAGGCACAGCCGGCAATGGCTCCGCCGATGTGGGCAAACGAGCCACCGGCGTTGTCCGATGTCGTCAGCAGTAGCGATATTACAACCGTTGCTATGGCGAAGGCTTTCAGGGTTATTTCGCCTATGAACATCAGGTTTATTTTGTAGCCTGGTACCCTGTAGGCGGTGGCTGTTACAATCGCCAGCACTGCTGCCGATGCGCCCACCAGTCTTGTGTTATCCACGGTGCCCGAGAACAGGGGGAATGTGTTGAACGCTGCCATGAAGAACAGACCACCCACAATGCCACCGAGTATGTAGAGCCCGATGAAATGGCGTGTCGAGAAGTAGGAAAGGAATATTTTTCCGAACCAATAGAGCGCCAGCATGTTCCACAGTAGGTGCATGAGCCCGCCGTGAAGGATGGTGTATGTTACTATAGACCACGGCTGAACGATGTACTGCATGGGAGCAGCCGGCAGTTCGAGCCACATTTTTATATACAGCGAGGGCGATACGATGTAGAACAGCGTTGCCACCACGTCGAGCAATGCCAACAGCACAAAAACGGCTACGTTGGCATATATGAATTGACCTACGATATTCTCGGAAAGGAATCGTTTCCAGAGATCAGAAATTATACGGACCATTTATTTTACCAGTTTTACGCCAATAATAAATCAATATCAAACCGAAGAGCATACCACCCAAATGGGCAAAATGGGCTACGTTGTCGCCCGCGTGGTTGCCAATGCCGGTCAAAAGCTCCAATCCGGCTATTGTCAGCGCGAAGTATTTAGCCTTGATGGGCACGGGGATGGGGAACATGAACAGTCGCTCGTTGGGGAATGTGAGGGCAAAGGCAAGCAACATGCCATAGACGGCGCCCGAGGCTCCCACGGTGGTCCACATGTTCAGGTACTCGGCCATGGGGACAATCATTCCGCCGCCAAGGTTCACGTTGGTGTATGCCGCCAACTCGGTGCAGTAGTATGCGTACTGCACGGCCTGCTGTATCAGGCCGGCGCCGATGCCGGTGAGCATGTAGTATGTGAGGAATCTTTTCGGACCCCACACCTGCTCGAGTATTCGACCGAACATCCACAGCGAGAACATATTAAGAAGTATGTGGCTGAAACTACCATGCATGAAGATGTATGTCACCAACTGATAGGGCCTGAAATCGGGGGCGATGAACAGGTGCAATCCCAAGATGGAATTAAGGTCAATACCCATTTTTTCGAAGGCTAGCAGCGCCAGAAACATCAGCGCGTTTATAGCAAGAAGGTTTTTGGTTACAACGGGAAGTTCTCTCATATATGATTTTTAAATAAATCGGAAACCGTTTGCCCTGTGCCATACTCCTATTAGTTCCTTGTATGCGAACGCAATGTGCACTGCATTTGCTCTAAAAGTACAGGGCGAATTTGTCTCCGAATGATATATACATTATTATAAAAAACGTGCAAATGTAGATAAAAACTGCCGTATATTTCCTGCTTTTGCCTTCTATTTATCAGTTTTTTCAAAAAAAACACATTTTTTTCACCAATTACTTGCATCGTGTTGTTCTCTATAATATATTTGCGGATGCAAAAATAGATACAACTTCCATAAAAACATTGAATTATGAACAAAACAGAACTTGTAAACGCTATTGCCGAGAAGGCTCAGATCAGCAAGGCTGATGCAAAAAAAGCAGTTGATGCTTTTGTAGTTACAGTAACAGACGCTCTCAAGGCTGGCGATAAAATCGCGCTTGTAGGCTTCGGTACATTCGCTGTATCAGAGAAGGCAGCTCGCAAGGGTGTTAACCCCGCAACAGGTGCTACAATTGAGATCGCTGCTAAGAAGGTAGCAAAATTCAAGCCCGGTGCTGAACTTGCAGAAGCTGTAAAATAATATAGCACAGCTAAGATACAAGGCGTAACCTGTCATTGGGTTACGCCTTGTGTCGTTTGTGGGGGTGGCTATGTGGTGCTTCGCGTGGCAAAACGGAGTGTAAGGTTGGCGGGCGAGGCGTTTGGGTGCCCGAAAATGCAAAACATCACGCAGTTGGCACCTAAAAAATCGCCATAATTTGCCGGCTTCTGAACAAAAGAAACTATCTTTGCAGTTTGAAAGGCTTATTGCAGCAATTTAGTGGCGATGGACGCTATTTGCCCTCGCCGGCAGACAACAGCAAATAAATAAAACAATATATCGTATGAACATCGAGAACATACTTATCGAAAACATTGCAGCCGCCATAGAGGCGCTCTATGGCCAGCAGATTACAGCCGACAAAATTCAGTTGCAGAAGACACGCAAGGAATTTGAAGGCGATTTCACACTCGTAGTATTTCCCTTCCTGTCGCTCTCGCGCAAACGCCCCGAGGAGACAGCGCAGGAGATTGGCGAATACCTTACAAAGAACGAAAAACTGATTGCATCGTACAATGTAATTAAGGGCTTCCTTAACCTCTGCATCGATGCAAGCTACTGGATAGATTTGTTGCAGACAATCGACAAGGCCGAAAAATGGGGTATCACTCCCGTAACCGAGGAGTCGCCTCTTGTAATGGTCGAGTACTCGTCGCCCAATACCAACAAGCCCCTTCACTTGGGCCACATCCGTAACAACCTGCTTGGTTACGCCCTCTCGAACATCATCGAGGCCAACGGTAACCGCGTGGTTAAGACCAATATCGTGAACGACCGTGGTATCCACATCTGCAAGTCGATGCTTGCATGGAAGAAGTGGGGCAATGGCGAGACACCCGCAAGCAGCGGCAAGAAGGGCGACCACCTCATTGGCGACTACTATGTAGCCTTCGACAAGCACTACAAGGCCGAGCTCAACGAGGCTATGGCCAACGGCGCTACCAAAGAGGAGGCCGAGGCTTCATCGGCACTCATGGCCGAGGCGCGCGACATGCTCGTGAAATGGGAGCAGGGCGACGAAGAGGTTCGCAACCTGTGGAGCACCATGAACGGCTGGGTTTATGAGGGCTTCGACGACACCTACAAGACACTCGGCGTTAGCTTCGATAAAATATATTACGAATCGGATACATATCTCGTTGGTAAAGAGACTGTTCTCGGTGGACTCGAGAAGGGTATCTTCTATCGTCGCGAGGATGGCTCGGTGTGGGCCGACCTCACAAACGACGGACTCGACGAGAAGCTGTTGCTGCGTAGCGATGGCACATCGGTATATATGACACAGGATATCGGTACAGCTCAGTTGCGTTTCCGCGACTATCCCATCGACAAGATGGTTTACGTTGTGGGTAACGAACAGAACTACCACTTCCAGGTGCTCTCGTTGCTGCTCGACAAATTGGGCTTCTCGTGGGGTAAGGGACTCGTTCACTTCTCGTACGGAATGGTGGAGCTGCCCGAGGGTAAGATGAAGAGCCGCGAGGGTACAGTGGTGGATGCCGACGACTTGATGCAGGAGATGTTCGACACCGCACGCGAGACATCGGCCGAGCTCGGTGGCAAGCTCAACGACCTATCGCCCGAAGAGGCCGAAAAGACCATCCGTACAATCGGTCTTGGTGCGCTCAAGTACTTCATGCTCAAGGTGGATGCACGCAAGAACATGCTCTTTAATCCCAAGGAATCTATCGATTTCAACGGTAATACAGGTCCCTTCATACAATATACCTATGCACGTACACGCTCAATCGTTCGCAAGGCCGAGGAGAGTGGTTTCGATGCAACCGGTGTAGCAGCGCCCGCTGCCATCAGCGATAAGGAGCGTTCGCTCATTCGCATGCTTTACGATTTTACCGCTGTGGTTCGCCAGGCCGGAACAGACTATTCACCCTCGGGTATAGCCAATTACGCCTACGACCTTGCCAAGGAGTACAACCAGTTCTACCACGACTACTCAATCTTGCGCGAAGAGGATGCAACGGTTAAGGCCTTCCGCATTCAGCTCACACGCACCGTAGGCAAGGTGATTAAAATTGCTATGAACCTTTTGGGTATCGAGGTTCCCGAAAGAATGTAATAAGACCGATATGGGTAAAAAACGATATTATGTCGTCTGGAACGGACTCGTCCCCGGTGTCTATGGCACCTGGGACGAGTGTCGTAAACAGATAGAGGGTGTCAAACAGGCGCTCTATAAGTCGTTTGCCACACGCGACGAGGCCGAACGTGCCTACAGCGAGTCGCCCCATAAATATATATACGCAAAAAAAGAGGAGAAATCGTCGGCTGCCATCCCCTCGACCGTTTGTCGCAATGCGCTGGCTGTGGATGCGGCGTGCAGTGGCAATCCCGGGCAGATGGAGTATCGCGGGGTATATCTTGCCACCGGCGAAGAGATATTTCACTTCGGCCCCATCCTTGGCACAAATAATATAGGCGAATTTCTTGCCATTGTGCATGGGCTCGCCCTGCTCGAAAAGCAGCAGAGCAATATTCCCATCTATTCCGATAGCCGCAATGCCCTTCTGTGGATTAAGCAGAAGCAGTGCAAGACCAAGCTCGAGCGCAATCCCGCCACCGATGAGGTTTTTGCCATGATTGAGCGTGCCGAGAAGTGGCTCAGAAACCACACCTACAGCAACCCCCTTATCAAGTGGGAGACATCTTCGTGGGGCGAAATACCCGCTGATTTCGGGCGTAAATAGCAGCAGCCCGCTCCTGCGCGGTCGTTCCAAAATATTCGATGAAACCGATGAAATGTAATGTCGGTGCAAATATCCTACACCGGCAGAAATCGCCTGCTGCAATCTCGGTGTAAAAATTACGGATAAATACCTATACATACTGTATAAAATTATAATTTTGCAGTTGCAAGGGATTATATATGCCCCGTTGCAATAAAACAGTACCCGTATGCCCATTTTCAAAGTAAAATCGTTGCCACTGCCTGTGGCCTTCGCGTGCAATATCGCGCTTTTCTACATCATATTCATGCTGTGCCGCATCCTGTTTGTAGCGGTAAACAGCAACCTCTATGCCGACACCCTTTCGACGAATTCCATTGGCGAATTGCTGCGCGGCTCGTTGCTGTTCGATACCTCGGCCATATGCTACCTGAGCCTTCCCTACATATTGGCCCTACTGTTGCCGTTGCATTGGAAAGAGGGCGCTTTCACGCAGTCGCTCACACGTGCCCTCTATGTCGCCGGTGTGACGATAGGCGTGGTTGCCAATTTCGCCGACACAGTATATGTACCCTTTACGGGGCGTCGCAGCACCTGGTCGGTCTTCAGCGAGTTCTCCAACGAGGGTAATATCGCCAAAATCATCGGTCACGAGCTGTTGAACCATTGGTATCTGACCATAGGCGCACTGCTGCTCATATACATCGTTGCCAAGCTCTACCGTCCGGCAACCCCGTTCGACGGCAAGAGCATAAAGGGCTATTACATCACACGTGTAGCTACGCTACTTGTTGTGGCGCCGCTGCTCATCTTCGGCATACGTGGTGGCATAGGCAGTGCGGTGCGTCCCATAACCATAAGCAACGCCAATCAATATGTCAACAGCCCCAACGAGGCGGCTGTGGTGTTGAATACCCCCTTCTCTATGATACGCACCATAGGCAAGAGCCCGTTCAAGGAGAAAAACTATTTCCCCGCCGAGCAATTGGAGAGCATATACACCCCGTTGCACCAGGCGGCGGAAAATGCCGTTGAAAACAGGAAAAATGTGGTTGTTTTCATCCTCGAGAGCTTTGGCAAGGACTACATAGGCGCTTATAACCCCGACCGCCAAACCCCGTCGCTCACCCCCTTCCTCGATTCGCTCATTGCGGTGAGCCACACCTATGCCTACTCCTATGGCAACGGACGCAAGAGCATCGACGGCATGCCATCTGCGCTGTCGGGAATACCCATGTTCATTGAACCCTTCTTCGTTACAACCTCGTCGCTCAATCGTGTCAGCGGCGTTGCCGGCGAGCTCGCCAAGAAGGGTTACAGCACAGCCTTCTTCCACGGAGCGCCCAACGGCTCCATGGGCTTCCAGGCCTTTGCGCGCACAACGGGCTTCAGCGACTACTATGGCATAGACGAGTACAACCGCGACCGAAGCGGTAACGACGATTTCGATGGCACATGGGCTATTTGGGATGAGCCGTTCTTCGATTACTATGCGGCCACCATGAACGACATCAAAGAACCCTTCGTGACGGCCATGTTCAGCGCCTCGTCGCACCATCCGTTCCGCATCCCCGAAAAATACAAGGATATATACCCCGAGGGTGAACTACCTATCCATAAATGTGTTACATATACCGACAACGCCCTGCGAGGCTTCTTTGCCCGTGCCAAGGCGAGCAATTGGTTCGATAACACCCTGTTTGTGATTACCGCCGACCACTCCAATCAGACCAACAGCGACCGATACAAGACCTCGTCGGGCTTTTTCGAAGTGCCGGTGATTTTCTATTCGCCAACCGCCGAAGCGCCCTTCACTGCGGCGATGGATAGCTGCACCATAGCCCAGCAGATAGATATAATGCCTACCGTGCTCGATTATCTTGGATACGACAACGACTATGTGGCGTTCGGAAAGAGCCTTATAAGCACCCCTGCCGAGAGCAGCTATGCGGTGAACTATATAAACGACAGCTACCAATATTACAAGGGCGATTATCTGCTGCAGTTCGACGGCACGAAGAGCACCGCTCTCTACAACGTAAGGAGCGACGCCCTGCTGAAAGAGAATATCATAGGCACCATGCCCGCACAGCAAGAGACCATGGAGCGCGAGGTGAAGGCTATAATACAACAATATATGTGGCGCATGCTCAACGATAAACTGGTGCCCGATGGTAACCGATAGAGCCGGCGCAACCCACTGCAAAGAAATAAAAAGAATATGTCAACAATAATCTATCCATCGCCCATATTCGGCCCGGTAAAGAGCCGCCGTTTGGGTATTTCGTTAGGAATAAATCTGTTGCCCGAGGATGGCAAGGTGTGTACATTCGACTGCCTCTATTGCGAGTGCGGCTTCAATGCCACCAACAAGGCGCGCAAGCCCTTGCCCACACGCGAGGAGGTTGCCACCGCCCTCGAGGCTCAGCTGCTGAAAATGCAGGACGAGGGAATCGCCCCCGATGTGCTGACCTTTGCCGGCAACGGCGAGCCCACCGTGCACCCGCAGTTTGCCGGGGTGATAGACGACACCCTGCGCCTGCGCGACAAATATTTCCCCAATGCCAAAGTGAGTGTACTCACAAATGCTACGCTCATCACCCGTCCGGCGGTCTTCGAAGCACTCAAACGCGTTGATAACAATATACTGAAGCTCGACACCGTGAACGAGGAGTATATCCGTTTCGTCGATAGGCCCAATATGGCATACAAGCTCGCCGACGTCATCGAAAAACTGAAGGAATTCGGCCACAATGCCATCATACAGACCATGTTCATGAAGGGCACGGTGGATGGCCGAAGCGTCGATAATACCGGCGATGAGTATGTTCTTCCGTGGCTCGCTACCGTGAAGGCGATTGCCCCCAGACAGGTGATGATATACACCATCGACCGCGATACCCCGCAGCAGGGGCTCGAAAAGGCTACGCGCGACGAGCTCGACCGCATAGTGGCGCTTATAAAGGCTGAGGGTATAGAGGCGACAGCTTCGTACTGATAGCGTTGCGGCGTCTGCGAAATGCCGCCGCGCTTTCCTTTGTAAATATCCGATAAAAACAGAGCTGTTTATTCGTTTATTTCGATATAATGAATTACCTTCGCGATGTTTGCTAAAATAATACAAAGGAAATATAAATTATTAGAACCTTAATACAAACATGACACTTAAAAGAATACTCGCCTTCCTGAGAAGGAGAGATGTAATCAAGACCATTATTGTCACCCTCATTTCACTTATCATATGGTGGATGCCCACAAGCGTATTCGGCATCGAGGGGTTGACCATTCTGCAACACCGTGTGATCGCAATTTTTGTTTTTGCCGCGCTTATGTGGATAACAGAGACCGTGCCCGCCTGGGTAACCTCGGTGCTCATCATTGTGACGATGCTGCTGACGGTGTCGAACAGCGGTATCACTCCCCTTGTAAACTACATTCCCAAAGAGGAACTGGTTAGTTACAAGGCTATTATGTACACATTTGCCGACCAGACGGTGATGCTCTTCCTTGGTGGATTTGTGCTTGCTATCGTCGCTTCTAAATATGGCGTCGATGTAACGCTCGCCCGTGCGCTGTTGAAACCCTTCGGTACACGTTCGAATACCGTGCTTCTGGGCTTTATCATGGTAACAGCCTTCTTCTCGATGTTCGTGAGCAATACTGCCACCGCAGCCATGATGCTTACATTCCTCACCCCCGTGCTCAAGATGTTGCCCCCCGACGGTGGCGGTCGAATATCGCTTGCGCTTGCTATCCCCATAGGATGTAACATCGGTGGTATCGCAACCCCTATCGGTACACCTCCCAACGGCATTGCGCTCGGCTATCTGAACGATGTGGAGGGACTTAATCTTGGTATTACCTTCGGACAGTGGTTCGCGGTGATGTTCCCCTTGATGCTTCTTATCGTAGTAATCGCGTGGTTCATACTGAAGACCATGTACCCCTTCAAGGCCAAGCAGATTAAGCTCGAGATAAAGGGTGGCGCACGCAACAACTGGCGCACTAACCTTATATATATAACCTTTGCGGTGACAATCGCTTTGTGGATGCTCGAGAAGGTTGTGGGCATGAATTCATACGTGGTGGCGCTCATCCCTGTTGGTGTCTTCTGCGCGACAGGTATCTTCAGCACCGATGACCTGAAAGAGATTGAGTGGAGCGTGCTGTGGATGGTAGCCGGAGGATTTGCCCTTGGTGTAGGTATGGACAAGACTGGTCTTGCAAGAACCCTTGTCGAGGCTATCCCCTTCAACGAGTGGCCCGTTATAGCCGTAATTATCGGTAGTGGAATACTCTGCTGGGCGCTCTCTACATTCATTTCGAACTCGGCGGCCACAGCGCTCATGGTACCCATCCTCGCTGCTGTAGGTAAGGGCATGGGCCCCTTGCTCGACGAGACTGGCGGCATTGGTACATTGCTCATTGGTATTGCCCTTTCGGCATCGTTTGCAATGGCATTGCCCGTGAGTACACCTCCCAACGCCATCGCCTACTCGACAGGCCTCATAACCTCGTCGCAGATGGCTCGCACAGGACTGATAGTGGGTATTATATCACTTGTACTTGGCTATTCGTTGCTCTTCGTTCTTGGCAACATGGGATATTTTGCATAATTAACAAAAAGATAACGACAATGAGAAAGTATATTCTTACAATTGCTGCAATGTGCATTGCGCTTTGCGGCTTCGCACAGGAGAAGAAGATCACCTTCAAGCCCTATGGTTTCATCCGTAACTATGCTGCGTATGATTCGCGTGCCAATTTGAGCAGCAACAGCGACCAGTTCAACATGATTCCGCAGGACGAGAAGCTTAATAGCTATGGCGACGATCTTAATAAAACGCCCGACATCCTGTTGCTCAGCATCACCACCCGTTTGGGATTGAATATCACCGGCCCCGAATTTCTTGGTGCAGCTACATCGGCAAAAATCGAGTCGGATTTCGCCGGCTTCGGTACAAGCAATACAGTGCTCCGCATACGTCAGGCATATGCCAAGATGGATTGGGAGAAGGACAACCTGCTCGTAGGTCAGGCATGGCACCCCATGATGGGCGACATGATGCCCGATGTGTTCAGCCTTGCCACCGGTGCTCCCTTCACACCCTTCAGCCGTTCGCCCCAGGTGCGCTACAACCGCATTGCAGGTGATTTCACATTGACAGCTACTGCGCTCTACCAATTCCAGTATCTGTCGTATGGCCCCAACGCCAATAACCTTGAAAGCTCTACTACCTCGTTCGATTATGCCCGCAAGGCGCTCATCCCCGAGCTCTACTTCCAGGCGATGTACAAGAACGGTGGCTTCATGGCAGGTGCCGGCGTGGATATTCTCACACTGAAGCCCCGCACCGAATATACCGACAATGCGGGAGTGAAGATGCCCTCGGACGAGCTTGTTACAAGCTTCACTCCCACAGCCTTCTTCTCGTACAAAGAGAACAACTGGGGTATCAAAGGCCGCGTTACATATGCACAGAACGCATCGCACCTTAATATGCTCAGCGGTTACGGCGTAACCGAGGTGTGCGAGGATGGCGAGGTGAAATATGGTAGCCTCAACAGCGTGACAGCATGGATGGATATCACCTACAAGCAGCAGCTGAAGAAGGGTACACTTACCTACTGCCTCTTCGGTGGTTACGGCAAGAACCTCGGTTGCGAGGATGATTTTGTGAGCTCATCTATGATGTATGTTCGCGGTTACAAGAACATCGACAATTTCTGGCGCGTATCGCCCAGTGTGCTCTACACCCACAACGCCATGCAGATTGGTCTCGAGTACGAGCCCACAACCGTTGGCTATGGTACAATGAAGACCGATGGCAGCGTCGATAAGGAGCGTTCGGTTACCAACCACAGAATATGCGCGTTGTTGAAATATAATTTCTAATAGACAACCCCATCGATATAGCAGCGCCCCGACATCAAGTATGTCGGGGCGCTCTTTTTATGCGGTATGTCGCTTGGGCTGTGCAGTTGCTTCTTGTGCGAGGTTGTGGTGAAACTGCAAACCGATGCGCTTCTAATTGTAGTATCTTAGCGTCATTATCCATGGAATTTGCTTGCTTTAGCAAACGCTTTTATATATCTTTGCGTCAATTCCGGCTCTCAAAAGAGCGGAAGGACATATTTAAAGAGCGTTTGTAATTATCTTTGTTCGGAAAATCGCCAATTTAAAGAACAACTCAAAGGTAAGAAGGCAAGACGCTCACGTCAATGTTATATATACACCCGTAGGGGTGGACTATATATCGTTTGGCGTGGGCTATTGCTGTTTATCTGAGTTGTGGGTGTTTGGCGATACCTCTGAACGGATAACGGCAATAGTTCCCACGCTTTTTTGTTTGTCGGCCTTCATCAGGGAATTGTGGGGCAAAAAATAAATGATTATGAAAAAAGTATTTTTCTTTTTTGTTCTGTCGGTTGTAGCAATCGGTGTTTGTGCGCACAATGTGGTTGTTAAAGCAGGAACGCAGATTCCGTTAAAATCTGTAAACACGGTGAAGGCTGCCGATCTCGATAAAGGCGAGAGCGTTCTGTTTCGTGTGGCAAGGGATGTTAATGTAAATGGTGTTACGGCTGTACCCTATGGAACCAGTGTGAAAGGTACCGTCTATGAGGCAAGGCGTTCGGCCTGGTGGGGTACAAGAGGGCGCTTGGGTATCACTATAAACGAAATTGTTATGCCCGATGGTACGGTAATTCCGTTGGATAATGGTAATATATATATAAAAGGAGAGAATAGAACAGGATGGTCTATTCTTGTCTTTGCAATGACGCTGCTTCCTATACCTTGCGGCGGTAAGGCGCAAATGCCTATGGGCTACGAGGTGGTTGCAACGGTGGCGAGCAGTGTGAGTATAGAGGCGGGTCTATGACCCGCTATCATGCCTCCATTGCCTCTTTCAGCAGCCTGTAGGCGAACATGCAATCGAGGCATTTCCTTTTTCGGCAATGCTCCTTTTTCAGTTGTATGAGCGCTTGGGTGTCGGCGGCACATGTGGCCTCGATACCCATTTCGCGCCATGCACGCACGATGCTGTTCTCCTCGGGTGGAAGGGTGTAAAGAAGGTCTTCGGCGCGGTTGCACAGGCTGTCCTCGTGTCTGTGCTTACCGTAGGAGTAGAGCATAGGCACTATTGTGTTTATTGTAAGCAGGTTCAGATGCTTGGTGCTTAGCATGGTTGCTTTTTCGGCAATGGTGGTGCCGCCAAATTGGTTGTGGTTGGCCCAATAGCCCTCGATGGGTGTCTGCATGATGCCCTTCAGCTCCTCTATGGTGCTGCACGCCGCTATCGACGACATGCTGACGTTTCGATGGTAGTATATTGCTGCCAAACGGGCTATGCGTGTGTGCGGGGTTATGTTGCCGCTCTTCCATATGTCGCATGACACCTGTTTCAATCCGAATTTTGCCGACAGGAACTTGTACTCCTTGGCAAGAGTTTTGTAGTATGGGGTTTCGAGCGCCTCTTTGCGGTAGTACTCGGGTATGCTTTCGGGGTCGAGCAGGCCTGCCTGTCCGAAAAATATCGCTTCTACCTGCATCAGGTTGTCGCGATGCTTGCCCAGTGCCGGCAGGTCGAGTATGGACGCCCAGCTTTCGAATGCGTCGCTCTGAATGCCGAACCCGAAATTTCGGGCGAGAAGGCGGAATAGTGTGTGCTCCCACTGCTTGTCGCCGTCGATGTGTATGCGGGTAATGCGGGCAGCCTTGTCCTCTATTCGCTCTACGAGCAGGCGCGATAGATAGCTGCCTATGTATATTTTTCCTGTTTCGTTCAGCATCTCCACGCAGGGCTGTTTGCCGTTCTTTATCGCTTCGAATTCCCGTGTGAATCCTTGCGGGATGTCGATGGCTGCCGTCATGCGCTCGGTGGCGTCGCCGGTGGCCAAGGTGAAACAGAGGGTAGGGGTGTCCCCGCCCTCGAAGGCTACTTCGCAGTTCGTCTGCTTGCCGTCGATAACTATTACGGTCTCTTCGAACGTGGTGCCATTGTCGTTTCCCGTGCCCAGTATCTCCATGTTTTTCCCGTCGGATGTTCGCAGTGTGTGGCCGGGCACCATCTTGTATTTCCAAATGTAACGAAGTAGATCTTTCATCTGTCTGCTGTTTATTTTTTCTCTTCGGGATAGCTTATGCGGGTGTGATATATAGCCTTCAGACGCTCCTTGAATGTACCTTTTATGGTTTCGATGTCCTTGAATGTAAGGGGCGAAAGCGCAAACTGGCCATTCTCGAGCTGCGCGTCTATTATCTTATCCACCAGCGAGTGGATGTTGCTCTCGGTGTATTCCTGCAAGCTGTGCGAAGCGGCCTCCACGCTGTCGGCCATCATCAGTATGGCCTGCTCTTTGGTGCCGGGCTTGGGGCCGGGGTATGTGAAGAGCGACTCGTCTATCTCCTTGCCGGGGTTGGCGTTCTTGTAGGTTATGTAGAAATAGCCGGTCTTCGATGTGCCGTGGTGTGTGGCTATGAAATCCTTTATGCTGGTGGGCAAGTGGTGGGCATTGGCTATGGAGATACCATCCTTCACATGCTTCAGTATTATTGCGGCGCTCTCTTTGGGGTTGAGGTCGCTGTGCGGGCTCTTGCCACCGCTCTGGTTTTCGGTGAAATAGATGGGGTTCTTCAGTTTGCCTATGTCGTGGTACAGGGCGCCTGTTCTCACCTCGATGCTGTTGGCGCCGATGCGTCTGGCGGCCTCGGCGGCAAGGTTACCTACCTGCATGGAGTGCTGGAAGGTGCCGGGTGCATCCTGCGATAGTTTGTAAAGCAGTTCGTTGTTTATGTTCGACAGCTCGATGAATGTAACGGCCGATGTGAAGCCGAACAGCTTCTCGATGGCGAACATCAACGGGTAGGTCAGCAGTAACAATCCTCCGCTTATAAGGAAATATATGTACATGTTCATGTTGAGCTTTGTGATGTCGTTTTCCGAAATGAGCTCGTATGCGAAACATGTGATTGCATGTGAAAGCAGCACGGTGAACACTGTGCGGAAAAGCTGCGAACGTGCAGTCAGTTCGCGCAGACTTACTATGGCTGCAAAGCCGCCAGCTATCTGTATCAGAATGAAAATGTGCGGTGCCAGCAGCATGGTCGAGCAGATGAACGTTAGCAGTATGTGGGCCATGAACGCTGTTCGCGAATCGACAAAAAGACACAGCAGGATGGGAACCATGGCAAAGGGTACCATGAATACATTGCCGGTGTGCGTGTGAACCATCCATCCTACGGTGATAGAGAAGATGGTTATAAGCAGGAAGATAAGAACAAATTTGTTCATCTGTCGCAGGTAGATGGGGCGATATACATATATAAAATATACCATACCCGACAGTATTATTGTAACAAGCAGTATCTGTCCCAGCAGGGTGAGTCCCGTCTGTCGGCTGTCGTTGTCGCGCTTGTCCCATTCGTACTGGTACGATTTAAGCACCCTGTAGAGCTTCTCATCGACTATTTCGCCGCGGCTTATTATCTTTTGCCCTTTCTGCACCATGCCATCGCTCATGGAGATGGACGATTTCAGTTCCTGCAGCGACAGGTTGGTCTTTATGGAATCGTATATCACGTTGGGCCTGATGTACTCCTCGAGCTTCAGCTCGCTCAAGATGTCTTTGGGGAGCGTGTCGTTGTATATCAGCTGTTTATATACCGATTTTATGGTGTTCAGCTTGTCGATACTGGTCGATAAAGCGAAATTGTCGGTTATAATCTTTATGTTCGACAGGCTGTCGTGCTTTATTCTTTCGCTGTTCTCAATAGACACGATACCGCGGTTGTAGGCGTTTATCAGTCTTTGGCGGTAGGTGTTGTATTGTGGCGCGGTAATCAATTGGTCGAAGCGGCTGTAATAGTCCTTCTTGAACTGCTCGAGCGCGTTCTCGCCAATGGTGCTGTCCATGTAGAAGTAGGGCTGGAAGTTTCGGTACAGGCTGTCCGTCTCGGCCTTCATTCGCTCCTCGCTCTTGTAAACGGGGAAATCGAAATTGGACATCAACTGACCGTATGTCCACGGGGTGTTCAAGCTGAAGTGGTAGTTGAACTTGGTGTCCCTGGGCATGAAATAAACGATGAGGGCAATGCATGCTATTACGAGCATGGCCTCCAGTATGGTGCGTTGTCTTAGTTTGAACATCTTGCTGTCGTTTAATCAAATTTGTTTCGAAAGTACAAAAAAAATGGTAATCTATGAAGGTTTTGTTCTAAAACTAGCTTAATTATCCCTTTTTGGTTGCTGTCGCTCGGTGTCGGGTGGCGAAAATCTCTTTTGCAAGGCTCTTTTTGCCTCTATTTACGGTGTCGGCGGAAAATATTTTTAATAAATTAAAACTGCTTCTAAAAATTTTGTACCTTTGTTTCGGAATTATGCGCCATTTTGGTGTCTTGCCTCGCGGCGACGCTATTGGCGTGTGCTTTAATAAATTCGCAACAATATGAATAACAGAAAAGTAAGGGTGCGCTTTGCACCGAGTCCCACCGGTCCTTTGCACATTGGTGGTGTTAGAACAGCATTATATAACTATCTTTTTGCAAAACAGCATGGCGGCGATCTTATCTTCCGCCTCGAAGATACCGATTCCAATCGTTTCGTGCCCGGCGCCGAGGAGTATATACTCGAGTCGTTCAAATGGCTGGGTATCAAATTCGACGAGGGTGTGTCGTTTGGTGGCGAGTATGGCCCCTACCGTCAGTCGGAGAGAAGGGATATATATAAGAAATATGTAAAGATTCTTCTCGATGCAGGAAAGGCTTATATCGCATTCGATACCCCCGAGGAGCTCGACAAGAAGCGTGCCGAGATTGATAATTTCCAGTACGACGCATCTACTCGTATGATGATGCGTAACTCGCTGTCGATGCCCGCCGAGGAGGTTGAGGCGCTTATCGCTGCCGGTGAAAAATATGTTGTCCGCTTCAAGATTGAGCCGGGCGAGAAGGTTGTGGTAAACGATATTATACGTGGCGCCGTTACAATAGATTCGTCTATCCTCGACGACAAGGTGCTCTATAAATCGGCCGACGAGCTTCCCACATATCACCTTGCCAATATTGTTGATGACCACCTGATGGAGGTGTCACACGTAATCCGTGGCGAAGAGTGGTTGCCTTCGGCTCCCTTGCACGTGCTTTTGTATCGTGCCTTCGGTTGGGAGGATACAATGCCTGCTTTTGCCCACCTGTCGCTGCTGTTGAAGCCCGAGGGTAACGGTAAACTGAGCAAGCGCGATGGCGATCGTCTTGGTTTCCCCGTCTTCCCCCTCGAGTGGAAGGATCCTGCAACGGGTGCAATATCATCGGGTTACAGAGAGAGCGACTATCTGCCCGAGGCTGTGATAAATTTCCTTGCGCTGCTTGGATGGAACCCCGGCGACGATGTGGAGATGATGGATATCGACGAGCTTATAAAGAAATTCGACCTCACTCACTGCAGCAAGGCCGGTGCCCGCTTCGATTACAAGAAGATGATATGGTTCAACCACGAATATATAATAAAGAAGGCCGACAGCGAGATAGCCGAGATCTTTGCTCCTATGGTTCAGGCTCACGGCGTGTCGGTTGATATGCCTACACTCACCAAGATTGTTTCTCTGATGAAGGGCCGTGTGAATTTTGTACACGAGCTGTGGGATGCGTCGAGCTTCTATTTTGTTGCTCCCGAGTCGTACGACGAAAAAACTGTGAAAAAACGCTGGAAAGAGGATTCGGCTGCAAAGATGGGCGAGTTGGCAGCGTTGCTCGAGTCGCTCGACGACTTCTCTATAGAAAATCAGGAGCTCCGCGTTAAGGAGTGGATAGAGAGCAAGGGCTATTCTTTGGGTGAAATAATGAACGCCTTCCGTCTGACGCTTGTGGGCGAGGGTAAGGGTCCCCAGATGTTCGATATTTCGGGTATCCTGGGCAAGGAAGAGACTATCGCGCGCATGAAGAGAGCGATAGAGGTGCTCGGCTAATCGGAGTGCCCCCGAATGAATTGTGCATGAAGTAGTAACTACTTAAACAACAAAAAATGTACAGTCTGCTCATTTATATATATGTAGCTGCGGTCAAATTGGCGGCCTTGTTCGGCCACAGAAAAGCCAAATTGATGATTGAAGGACATAAAAATGTCTTTCCCGAACTGAAAAAACGCATAATCAAGGGCGAGAAATATTTGTGGTTCCACGCTTCGTCGCTGGGCGAGTTCGAGCAGGGACGTCCTGTCATCGAGCGCTTGCGCGAAACGCATCCCGAATATCGCATTCTGTTGACGTTTTTCTCTCCCTCGGGCTACGAATCGGCCAAAAAGTATGCTGCGGCCGATATAATATGTTATTTGCCGTTCGATACAAAACGCAATGTGGCGCGTTTCCTCCACTTGGTGAAACCAACCAAGGCGTTCTTTATAAAATATGAATTTTGGCCCAATTTCCTGAATGGTCTTAAGAAGAGAAATATACCTACGTATAGCGTTTCTTCTATCTTCCGCAAGGAGCAGACCTTCTTCAAGAAATTCGATTTCGGCTATCGCAAGACGCTGCGATGCTTCAGCCACCTGTTTGTGCAGGATAGGGCTTCCAAGGAACTTCTTGCCACTATTGGCGTTGATAATGTGACTGTTATTGGCGACACACGCTTCGATAGAGTGGTGAAGATTGCCGCCGATGCCAAGCAGTTGGCCTTGGTCGAGGCTTTTGCCGAGGGAAATAATGTATTTGTGGCGGGCAGTTCGTGGACTCCCGACGAGGATATTTTCTTGAAATATTTCAACGAACACAAGGGCTGGAAACTGATAATCGCCTCACACGAGGTTACCGAAGGCCGCATTTCGGAAATCACCGGCAAGTTCAACGGAACGGTTGTGCGCTATACACAGGCTTCCATGGACGAGGTCAGAGCTGCCGATTGTCTGTTGATTGACTGCTTCGGTCTGCTTTCGTCTATTTATCGCTATGGCAAGGTGGCCTATGTGGGCGGTGGCTTTGGTGTCGGTGTTCACAATCTGCTCGAGGCGGCGGTATATGGCATGCCGGTCTTTTTCGGTCCCAATAATCGCAAATTCCGCGAGGCGGCCAAGCTGAAAGAGTGTGGCGGTGGCTTGGAAATTACCTGCTACGACGATTTTAAGCAGAAAATGGATCGCCTGTCGTCCGACGAGGCTGAGCTAGCCAAGGCGGGTGCGGCTGCCGGAAAATATGTTAATGGCAACAGCGGCGCAACGCAGAAAATGCTCCGTGCGCTCAAAATGCTCTGATGAGCACCCTTTTTTAGTGAAGATAAAAAGAATGGCAAATGTGTAATATTTGCAGAATATTGTTATCTTTGCACAGATAAGTGAGATTTTTATCAAACCTTTAATTATAAATAATATGCAGTACTTAACAAACGAGAAATTAACAATCGTAGGTGCCGGCGGTATGATCGGCTCAAATATGGCTCAGTGCGCTTTGATGCTTGGCCTTACTCCCAATATCTGTTTGTACGATATCTTTGAACCCGGTGTTCATGGTGTAGCTGACGAGATGGCTCAGTGTGGTTTCCCCGGTGCTAACATCACTTGGACAACCAATCCCGAGGAGGCTTTCACAGGTGCTAAGTATATCGTTTCTTCAGGTGGTGCTCCCCGTAAAGAGGGTATGACACGTGAGGATTTGTTGAAGGGCAACTGCCAGATTGCTGCCGAGTTCGGCGATTTCATCAAGAAATATTGCCCCGATGTAAAGCACGTTGTAGTTATCTTCAATCCCGCCGACGTAACAGCGTTGACAGCGTTGATCCACTCTGGTCTCAAACCCAACCAGTTGACATCTTTGGCTGCTCTCGACTCAACACGTTTGCAGCAGGCTCTTGCTAAGGAGTTCGGTGTTCAGCAGGATAAGGTTACTGGCGCTAAGACATACGGTGGTCACGGCGAGCAGATGGCAGTATTCGCTTCACAGGTTCAGATCGATGGCAAACCTTTGTCTGAGATGGGCTTGTCAGAGGAGCGTTGGGCTGATATTAAGCTCAGAACTGTTCAGGGTGGTTCAAACATCATCAAGCTTCGCGGTCGCAGCTCATTCCAGAGCCCCTCATACTGCGCTATCAAGATGATTGAGGCTGCTATGGGTGGTGAGCCTTACACATTGCCCGCAGGTTGCTTCGTTGATTGCGAGGAGCTCGGCTTCAAGAATGTGATGATGGCTATGCCTACAACCATCGACGCTGACGGTGTTCACTATGTTGCTCCCCAGGGTACTCCCGAGGAGATGGCTGCTTTGCAGACATCTGTTGAGCACTTGGGCAAGATGCGCGACGAGATTATTGCTTTGGGTATTCTTCCTCCCGTTTCTGAGTGGAGCTCGTTGAACCCCAATATCAAGTAATAATTGATATAAATAAATACAAGATGCCGGGGATTTTCTTCTCCGGCATCTTTTTTTCTCGCTCGTTTGGTCGCTTTTGGCTGTATATTCGAAAATTTGTCGTAAAAGTTTTGTAGATAGGAATTTTCTTACTATTTTTGCGCCGCAATTCGCGTAGAAATAATATAAATTTAATAATATATAATAGGAAATGATAGTAGTACCTGTTAAAGAAGGAGAGAACATCGAGAAGGCTCTCAAAAAGTTCAAGAGAAAATTTGAAAAGACCGGCGTTGTAAAAGAATTGCGCGCTCGTCAGCAGTTTGACAAACCCTCTGTTATCAACAGACTTAAAAGAGAGCACGCTGTATATGTACAGCACATGCGCGATGCAGAAGAATAAAATTTGAATTTTTCTTGCATTTTTGATTGATAAGCTATATATTCGTTGCTGAAAGAAATACTTTCAGCAACGAATTATGTTTTTAAAGGCATTCATGACATATCTGAGAGCGGAGCGTAATTGCTCGTCCCATACGCTAAAGGCTTATGAGACAGATGTAAGAATGTTCTGCGACTATATGAAAAGCGTTGATAGTACGTTGACGCTGGCTGATTGTGACTGTGATTTAATCCGTTGTTGGGTAGCCAACCTTATTGATGAAGGCTGTGCCGTAAACTCCGTTTGTAGAAAATTGAGTTCGGTGCGGGCCTTTTTTGTTTTTCTTAAAAACAAAGGTGTGGTTGCGTCGAATCCGGCGAAGGATGTAAAAGCTCCTAAAAAGCATAAAATGTTGCCGATGTTTCTTAAAGAAGAGGAGATGTCGCAGTTGCTCGATGAACAACTGTCGGGCGATGACTATATAAATATAAGGAATAGGGCAGTAATTTCCTGTTTTTACGAAATGGGGTTGCGTCTTTCCGAGCTTCGCGGTTTGAATCTGGCTGATATCGATTGGTCGGAATCTAAAATTAAGGTGCTTGGCAAGCGTAATAAAGAGAGGATTGTTCCTTTCGGTCCTTCGTTACGGAGTCTGTTGCTCGAGTATCTCGAGGCTCGCGAGGTTGTAGTCGGTGGCGATTCGGCTCTTTTTCTCTCCGAAAAGGGTGTCAGGTTGTCCGCTTCGCAGATTTATCGCATGGTAAGGTCGGCTCTTTCTCTTGTTTCGACGGTAAAAAGACGTGGCCCGCATACATTGAGGCACACTTTTGCCACTGTTATGCTAAATAATGAAGCGGAACTTGGGGTTGTAAAAGAATTGCTGGGGCACGAGCAGCTTGCCACGACGGAAATTTACACCCATGTTTCTTTCGAAGAATTAAAACGAGTATATAAAAAAGCTCATCCACGAGCCTAAATAAAATTATAGGAGGATATATTATGATTACAAGAATTCAGGCGGTTCATTTCGATGCATCGCAGCAATTGCAGGATTTTGTAGAGAAAAAAGTTTCAAAACTCGAAAAATTATGTGAAGGAGCAGGTACTCTCGAGGTGACCATGAAACTGATTAAGCCCGAAACGGCCATGAATAAAGAGGTGAGTTTAAGCCTAAATGGCGCCGGAAGTGACATGTTTGTTTCGAAGGTTGCAGACACTTTTGAGGACGCTTTGCTCGAGTGTATCGACGCTTTAAAGGCGAAAATCGAGAAAAATAAAGAAAAAATGAGGTAAAAAGTAAAAAAAACCTTGAAAAAGTTTTGTAGTTAAAAAAAAAGCCGTACATTTGCAATCGCTTTAGGCAAGCAACGAATGCCAATTATAAGTTTCGATGCCTCTTTAGCTCAGTTGGCCAGAGCACGTGATTTGTAATCTCGGGGTCGTTGGTTCGAATCCGACAAGAGGCTCGAAATTTAATCGGCAGGTTTGTTTAAGGCGATCGCAAATGCGCTTTCTCAAATAGTGAACAAGGGCAAATACCAGAGTGGCCAAATGGGGCAGACTGTAAATCTGCTGGCTTACGCCTTCGGTGGTTCGAATCCATCTTTGCCCACAGCAGTTGAAAAAGAGAATGCAAACCAGCTGTGATATTCTCTCCTTTATGGGGATAGTGTCTGAGTTTGTTTGCAAACTTTTTGTGCAAGCGTTTTGCGGAAGTAGCTCAGTTGATAGAGCACTAGCCTTCCAAGCTGGGGGTCGCGGGTTTGAGCCCCGTCTTCCGCTCTTTTTCAACGCTGTTATAGCTCAGTGGTAGAGCACTTCCTTGGTAAGGAAGAGGTCCCGAGTTCAAATCTCGGTAACAGCTCTGAGGAAGATGGTTAAACGTCTTTTAAAGCGTATAAAATAATTGGTAAATATATTAATTTAAGAGAAAAGAACTATGGCAAAAGAAAAATTTGAGCGTTCTAAACCTCACGTAAACATCGGTACTATCGGTCACGTTGACCACGGTAAGACAACTTTGACCGCTGCCATCACAACTGTATTGGCTAATCGCGGTCTTTCTGAGAAGCGTGACTTCGATTCAATCGACAACGCACCCGAGGAGAAAGAGCGTGGTATCACTATTAATACTGCACACGTAGAGTATCAGACAGCTAACCGTCACTATGCACACGTAGACTGCCCGGGTCACGCCGACTACGTAAAGAACATGGTTACTGGTGCTGCTCAGATGGACGGTGCTATCATCGTTTGTGCTGCAACTGATGGTCCCATGCCCCAGACACGTGAGCACATCCTTCTCGCTCGTCAGGTAAACGTTCCCCGTTTGGTTGTATTCTTGAACAAGTGTGACGTTGTTGATGACGCTGAGATGCTCGAGCTCGTTGAGATGGAGATGCGTGAGCTTCTTTCATTCTACAACTTCGACGGCGACAACACTCCTATCATCCGCGGTTCTGCACTTGGTGCTTTGAACGGTGTGCCCGAGTGGGAAGACAAAGTTATGGAGTTGATGGAGGCATGTGATACATGGATTCCCCTTCCTCCCCGTGATGTTGATAAACCCTTCTTGATGCCCGTTGAGGATGTATTCTCAATCACAGGTCGTGGTACTGTAGCTACAGGTCGTATCGAGGCTGGTGTTATCAAGGTAGGTGACGAGGTAGAGATCCTTGGTCTTGGTGAGGACAAGAAGTCAGTTGTAACTGGTGTTGAGATGTTCCGCAAGCTTCTTGATCTTGGTGAGGCTGGTGACAACGTAGGTCTTTTGCTCCGCGGTGTTGACAAGAACGAGATCAAGCGTGGTATGGTACTCTGCCATCCCGGTCAGATCAAACCTTACTCTAAGTTCGAGGCTCAGGTTTATATCTTGAAGAAAGAAGAGGGTGGTCGTCACACATCATTCCGCAACAAATATCGTCCCCAGTTCTACCTCCGTACTATGGACTGTACAGGTGAGATCACTCTCCCCGCAGACGTAGAGATGGTAATGCCCGGTGACAACTTGTCAATCACTGTTGAGTTGATCTACCCCGTAGCATTGAACGAAGGTCTTACTTTCGCTATCCGTGAGGGTGGTCGTACAGTAGGTGCTGGTCAGATTACAAAGGTATTGGAATAATATCCTAACATAAAGTTATCAGCTTCCTCCTTGTGAGGAGCTGATAATATACGGGAATAGCTCAGTTGGTAGAGCACTGGTCTCCAAAACCAGGTGTCGGGAGTTCGAGCCTCTCTTCCCGTGCTTTAAAATATAAAATTTATGCTTAATCGATTCGCTCAATATTGTAAGGATTCTTACAACGAACTTGTGCATAAGACTACTTGGCCGACAGCCAAACAGCTGACAAGTCAAGCTGTTCTTGTCTTATATGCATCTCTCTTGATTGCATTGGTTGTCTTCGCAATGGACCAGGTGTTCCAGTTTGTAATGGAGACTATATATCCCAATTAATTTAAACGAGATGGCAGAGCAAGAAAAGGTTTTTCAGTGGTACGTTCTTCGTGCCGTAAGTGGCAAGGAAGCGAAAGTTAAGGAGTATATCGATACCGATGTTAAGCTCCATAATCTTAGCGATTATATCTCTCAAGTACTTATTCCTACAGAAAAAACTGTTCAAGTGCGTAACGGCAAACGTGTCGTTAAAGAGAAAAACTGCCTCCCTGGCTACGTTCTAGTTGAAGCAAAATTGGTAGGTGAAATACCCTACATGTTACGTAATACTCCTAATGTCTTAGGGTTCCTTGGCGGAACAGAGGCTCCTACTCCTATCCGCCAGTCCGAGATTAATCGTATTCTGGGTACTGTAGATGTTCTGCAGGAGACAGAAGAAGAGACATCTTTGGATTTTGCTGTAGGCGAAACAGTAAAGGTAAACTTCGGACCTTTTACAGGATTCAATGGTGTTATCGAAGAGGTTAACGTCGAAAGAAAGAAACTCAAGGTAACAGTAAAGATCTTCGGTCGAAGCACCCCCGTAGAGTTAGGATTTACGCAAGTCATAAAGGAATGATGCGGCTTCCACACATCATCCACAAACAGTTGTTAATTTATAGATTTTTAAAAAATGGCAAAAGAAGTTGCTGGACTTATCAAGTTGCAGATTAAAGGTGGCGCTGCAAACCCCTCTCCTCCCGTAGGCCCTGCTTTGGGTTCTAAGGGTATCAATATCATGGAGTTTTGCAAAGCGTTTAATGCCAGAACCCAGGATAAAGCCGGAAAAGTTTTGCCTGTTATCATTACTTACTACGCAGACAAGTCTTTCGATTTTGTCGTTAAGACTCCTCCTGTAGCAATCCAACTTTTGGAAGCAGCCAAAGTAAAAAGCGGTTCGGCTGAGCCTAACCGTAGAAAGGTTGCAACCATCACTTGGGAGCAGGTAGAGGCTATAGCAAAAGACAAACTTGTGGACCTCAACTGCTTTACTGTAGAGTCTGCCATGAAAATGGTTGCAGGTACAGCAAGAAGTATGGGTATCAGTGTGAGTGGAACTTTTCCCGGTAACAATTAAAAAATTAAATTAGAATGGGTAAACTGACTAAAAATCAAAAGTTGGCAGCCGCCAAAGTTGACACAGCTAAGTCCTATTCACTCGCAGAAGCTGTGGAGCTTTTGAAAGAGATTACTTTCACAAAGTTCGACGCTTCAGTGGATATAGACGTACGCTTGGGTGTTGACCCCAGAAAGGCTAACCAGATGGTGAGAGGTGTTGTATCTCTTCCCAGCGGTACCGGAAAGGTGGTTCGTGTACTCTGTTTGTGTACACCCGACGTAGAGGAAGCTGCGAAAGCTGCAGGTGCTGACTATGTTGGTCTCGATGAATATATCGAAAAGATCAAAGGTGGTTGGACAGATGTTGATGTTATCATCACACAGCCTTCAATCATGGGTAAAATTGGTGCCCTGGGTCGCGTGCTCGGTCCTCGTGGATTGATGCCTAACCCCAAGAGTGGTACTGTAACAATGGATATTCCTAAAGCTGTTAAGGAAATTAAACAGGGTAAGATCGATTTCAAGGTAGACAAGGCAGGTATCGTACATGCTTCTATCGGTAAGATCTCTTTTGCTCCCGAGGCTATCACTGCCAACGTTAAGGAGTTTATGAGTACTATCATCAAATTGAAACCCTCTACAGCTAAAGGTACGTATGTGAAAAGTGTATTCCTCTCAACCACGATGAGTAAGGGATTGAGAATTGATCCTAAAACCATCGAAGCTTAATTTGTTTGAATTATGAAGAAGGAAGATAAAGTTAAGGTAATCGCCCAGCTTGGCGATGTGTTAAAGGAGTACCCTCATTTCTATTTGGTAGACGTTACAGCGATGAACGCTGCAAGTACCAATGCTATGCGTGCTAAGTGCTTTAAAGCAGGCGTTAAGATGCTTGTTGTGAAAAATACTCTTCTTTACAAAGCTTTCGAGGCTTCAGAAGTAGATTTCTCACCCTTGTATCCCTGCTTGAAGGGTACAACAGCTCTCTTGCTTTGCGAGACAGCAAATGTTCCTGCTAAATTGATTAAGGACGTTGCTGGCAAGGCAGAAATCCCCGCGCTTAAGGCTGCTTATGCCGAGGAGAGCTTCTATGTAGGTGCTGATCAGCTTGATGCTCTTATCCACATCAAGAGCAAGAACGAACTTATTGCTGAGGTTGTTGCATTGCTGCAATCACCCATCAAGAACGTTGTTTCAGCTCTACAGTCCGGTGGTAACACCATTCACGGCGTGCTTCAGACACTCAGTGAAAGATAAACAAACTTATTTAATACTAGTAAAAAACAATCTAAATTTATACGAAAATGGCAGATTTGAAAGCTCTTGCAGAAGAATTGGTTAACTTGACAGTAAAAGACGTTAACGAACTTGCAACAATCCTTAAAGAAGAATATGGTATCGAACCCGCTGCTGCAGCTGTTGCTGTTGCTGCTGCTCCCGCTGCTGGTGCAGGTGAGGCTGCTGAGGAGAAAACAAGCTTCGATGTAGTTTTGAAGAGCGCAGGTGCTAACAAACTTCAGGTAGTTAAGGCAGTTAAAGAGGCTTGCGGTCTCGGTTTGAAAGAGGCTAAAGATCTCGTTGACGGTGCTCCCAGCGTAATCAAAGAGGGACTCGCTAAAGGTGAGGCTGAATCTTTGAAGAAGGCAATCGAGGAGTCAGGTGCTGAGGTTGAACTTAAATAAGAAACAAGTACCCTTTTAGGGTCCATGGTTAAGAACCCCTAGGCGGGTTCTTAACCTTTTGTGCGTTAAAAAAAATAAGTTCTAAAAACTTTTTCTACAATGTCTTTACAATCTAATAATCAAAGAGTTAACTTTGCTTCTATAAAGGATCCGATGCCTTGTCCGGACTTTTTGGAAGTACAATTGAAGTCGTTCGAGGACTTCCTCCAATTGGATACTCCTCCGGAAAAACGAGTAAACGACGGTCTTTACAAGGTCTTTGCTGAAAACTTTCCGATTGCAGATACAAGAAACAACTTCGTATTGGAGTTCTTGGACTATTACATCGATCCTCCCCGCTATTCAATAGAGGAGTGTTTGCAACGCGGTTTAACATATAGTGTGCCCTTAAAAGCAAAGTTAAAGCTTTATTGTACCGACCCCGATCATGAGGATTTCGATACAGTGATTCAGGATGTATTCCTTGGTCCTATCCCCTACATGACTCCCCGTGGTACATTTATCATCAATGGAGCCGAGCGCGTTGTCGTTTCGCAGTTGCATCGTTCTCCCGGCGTATTCTTCGGTCAGAGCGTACATGCTAACGGTACACCGCTTTACTCAGCACGTATTATCCCCTTCAAGGGTTCTTGGATCGAGTTTGCTACTGACATCAACAACGTCATGTATGCTTACATCGACCGTAAGAAGAAGTTGCCCGTTACAACATTGTTGCGTGCTATCGGTTTCGAAACAGATAAAGACATTCTCGAAATCTTCGACCTGGCCGAGGAGGTTAAGGTCAACAAGGCCAACCTAAAGAAGGCTATCGGTCGCAAGATGGCCGGTCGCGTTGTTAAGACAAAGCAGGAGGATTTTGTTGATCCCGATACCGGTGAGGTTGTATCAATTGAGCGTAGCGAGGTGGTTGTTGACCGTCAGACTGTGCTCGAGGCTGATATCGTTGAGCGCATCCTCGATAGCGGCGTAGAACGTATTTTGCTGCACAAAGAGCAGGGTGAGGAATCTGATTCAATGGATTGTTCACTCATCTTCAATACACTTGACAAAGATACAAGTAACTCCGAGAAGGAGGCTGTGAACTACATCTTCAAGCAGTTGCGTAATGCAGATCCTGCCGACGATGCAAGTGCACGCGAGGTTATCAACAACCTCTTCTTCTCTGAAAAACGTTACGATTTGGGTGATGTTGGCCGTTACCGTATCAACCGTAAGCTCGGACTTACAACCGATATGTCTGTACGCGTGCTGACAAAAGAGGATATTATTGAGATTATCAAATATTTGATAGGTCTTGTGAACTCAAAGGCTGTTGTCGATGATATCGACCACTTGAGTAACCGTCGTGTACGTACTGTAGGCGAGCAGCTTTCTAACCAGTTTGCTGTTGGTCTTGCACGTATGGCCCGCACTATCCGCGAGCGCATGAATGTACGCGACAACGAGGTATTTACTCCTACAGACCTTATCAACGCCAAGACTGTTTCGGCCGTTATCAATACCTTCTTCGGTACCAACGCGCTGTCACAGTTCATGGACCAGACAAACCCCTTGGCTGAGATTACACACAAGCGTCGTCTCTCGGCACTTGGTCCTGGTGGTCTTTCACGTGACCGTGCAGGCTTCGAGGTTCGAGACGTACACTATACACACTACGGACGACTCTGTCCCATTGAGACCCCTGAGGGTCCCAACATCGGACTTATCTCTTCTTTGTGTATATATGCAAAGATAAACGAGCTTGGATTCATTGTTACTCCTTATAGAAAGGTAGAGAACGGCGTTGTTGACATCAACAACGAGAACGTTGTTTACTACACAGCAGAGGAGGAGGAGAACATGATTATAGCACAGGGTAACGCTCCTCTGGACGAGAACGGTAAGTTCATCCGCAAGAAGGTTAAATCACGTCAGGATGCCGACTATCCTGTTGTTGAGCCCGATAGAGTGAACCTGATGGATGTATCTCCTCAGCAGATTGCATCTATCGCTGCATCGCTCATCCCCTTCCTTGAGCACGATGACGCTAACCGTGCATTGATGGGTTCGAACATGATGCGCCAGGCAGTTCCTTTGTTGACAACCGAGGCACCTATCGTAGGTACCGGTATCGAGAAACAGCTTGCCGAGGATTCGCGTACACAGATTGTTGCCGAGGGCGATGGTGTTATCGAATTCGTTGATGCTACCAAGATTAGAATAAAATATGACCGTACCGAGGAGGAGGAATTCGTAAGCTTCGATCCTGCATGGAAGGAGTATATGATTCCCAAGTTCCGTCGTACGAACCAAAATATGACAATTGACCTCCGTCCCATCTGCGAGAAGGGTCAGAGGGTCAAAGCGGGTGATATTCTCACCGAGGGTTATTCTACCCAGGCTGGTGAGCTTGCACTCGGAAAGAACCTTCTTGTGGCATACATGCCTTGGAAGGGTTACAACTACGAGGATGCTATCGTTCTGAACGAGAAGGTAGTACGCGAGGATGTTCTTACTTCTGTGCATGTTGACGAGCTCTCACTCGAGGTTCGCGAGACAAAGCGCGGTATGGAGGAGTTCACATATGACATTCCCAACGTAAGCGAGGACGCTACCAAAGACCTCGACAAGAACGGTATTATCCGTGTCGGAGCATATGTTAAGCCCGGTGATATTATCATCGGTAAGATTACTCCCAAGGGTGAGTCCGATCCTTCGCCCGAGGAGAAACTTCTGCGCGCCATCTTCGGTGACAAGGCCGGTGATGTGAAGGACGCTTCGTTGAAGGCTTCGCCCTCACTTCAGGGTGTGGTTATCGACCGTCGCCTCTTCCAGCGTGCCGAGAAGACACGTTCCGATAAATTGGCAGACAAGGCTAAGCTTCCCAAGATTGACGACAAGTTCATGGAGAAGGTTGGCGAGCTCAAAGCCATACTTGTAGATAAACTTATCAAGCTTATAGGTGGTCGTGTATCACAGGGTGTTAAGGACTTCATGGGTACCGAGGTTATTGCCAAGGGTGCCAAGTTTACAAAACACGAGCTCGATGCTTTGGATTTCACAGCAATACAGTTGAGCAAGTGGACAGCCGATGCACACACCAACGAACTCATACGTACACTTATCATCAACTTCATCCACAAGTACAAGGAGCTCGATGCACAGGTTAAGCGCGAGAAATTCGCATTGCAGATCGGTGACGAGTTGCCCTCTGGTACAATGAAGATGGCCAAGGTTTACATTGCCAAGAAACGTAAGATTGGTGTAGGTGATAAGATGGCGGGACGTCACGGTAACAAGGGTATCGTGTCACGCGTAGTACGCCAGGAGGATATGCCCTTCCTTGCAGATGGTACTCCCGTGGATATCATTCTTAACCCGTTGGGTGTGCCCTCGCGTATGAACATCGGTCAGATATTCGAGACCGTACTCGGACGTGCAGGAAAAGAGCTCGGTGTTAAGTTCGCTACTCCCATCTTCGACGGTGCTACACTCGACGACCTTTGCACATGGACAGACAAGGCAGGTCTTCCCCGTTTCGGTAAGACATACCTTTACGATGGTGGCACAGGTGAACAGTTCGACCAGCCCGCAACCGTAGGTGTCAGCTACATGCTGAAGCTCGGTCACATGGTAGAGGACAAGATGCATGCCCGTTCAATCGGTCCCTACTCGCTCATTACCCAGCAGCCTCTTGGTGGTAAGGCGCAGTTCGGTGGTCAGCGTTTCGGAGAGATGGAGGTTTGGGCGCTCGAGGCATTCGGCGCAGCACACATCCTTCAGGAGATCTTGACAATCAAGTCCGACGACGTAGTAGGTCGCTCAAAGGCATACGAAGCTATTGTCAAGGGCGATGCAATGCCTACTCCCGGACTCCCCGAGTCTCTCAACGTATTGTTGCACGAGCTTCGTGGTTTGGGCTTGAGTATATCATTTGAATAATTAATTCCTTCACGTTTGTCAATATAGTATTATGGCTTTCAGAAAAGAAACTAAGGCAAAAAATAATTTCACGAAGATTACCATAGGATTAGCCTCACCGCAGGAGATCCTTGGTAGTTCAAGTGGTGAAGTGTTGAAACCCGAAACCATCAACTACCGTACTTATAAGCCGGAGCGTGACGGATTGTTCTGTGAGCGTATCTTCGGTCCCGTTAAGGACTACGAATGTCATTGCGGTAAGTACAAGCGCATCAGATATAAAGGTATCGTCTGCGACCGTTGTGGTGTTATGGTTACCGAGAAGAAGGTACGTCGCGAACGCATGGGACATATTCAGCTTGTTGTGCCTGTGGCTCACATCTGGTATTTCCGTTCGCTTCCCAATAAGATAGGCTATCTGCTTGGTCTTCCCACCAAGAACCTCGATGCTGTAATCTACTACGAGAAGTATATCGTTATACAGCCCGGTGTTATGGCACGCAAAGAGGACGAGTCACGTCAGGAGGTTATTGGCAAAGACAACATCCTCGACGGTGTACTTCCCTACCAGCTCCTCACCGAGGACGAGTACCTCACAATAATGGATAACCTGCCCGCAGGTAACAGCGAACTCGACGACAACGATCCCAATAAGTTCATTGCCAAGATGGGTGCCGAGGCTATTTACGACCTTCTTGCTCGTATCGACCTCGACTCACTCTCATACGAGTTGCGTAACCGCGCCAACACCGATATGTCGCAGCAGCGCAAGAACGAGGCACTCAAACGCCTTCAGGTGGTTGAGTCGTTCCGCTCTTCAATGTCGGCATCGGGTGGCCGTAACCGTCCCGAGTGGATGATTATGACAGTTATCCCCGTCATCCCCCCCGAATTGCGTCCCTTGGTACCCCTGGATGGTGGCCGTTTCGCAACATCGGACCTCAACGACCTCTATCGTCGCGTAATCATACGTAACAACCGTCTTAAGAAGCTCATCGAGATTAAGGCTCCCGAGGTTATCTTGCGTAACGAGAAGCGTATGCTCCAGGAGGCTGTCGATTCATTGTTCGACAACTCACGTAAGGCAAGCGCCTTGAAGTCGGATGCCAACCGTCCTTTGAAGTCACTTTCGGACAGCCTCAAAGGTAAGCAGGGACGTTTCCGCCAGAACCTTCTCGGTAAGCGTGTTGACTACTCGGCACGTTCGGTTATCGTCGTTGGTCCCGAGCTCAAGATGGGTGAGTGCGGTCTGCCCAAGCTTATGGCGGCAGAGCTCTACAAGCCCTTCATCATCCGCAAGCTCATTGAGCGCGGTATCGTGAAGACTGTAAAATCGGCTAAGAAGATTGTCGATCGTCGTGAGCCCGTTATCTGGGACATCCTTGAGCATGTAATGAAGGGTCACCCCGTATTGCTCAACCGTGCGCCGACACTTCACCGTCTCGGTATCCAGGCCTTCCAGCCCAAGATGATCGAGGGTAAAGCTATCCAGTTGCACCCGTTGGCATGTACAGCGTTCAACGCCGACTTCGACGGTGACCAGATGGCTGTTCACTTGCCCTTGAGCAACGAGGCAGTACTCGAGGCACAGATGCTGATGTTGCAGTCACACAACATTCTCAATCCTTCGAATGGTGCTCCTATTGCCGTTCCTTCACAGGATATGGTTCTCGGACTCTATTATATCACAAAATTGCGCGAGGGCGCCAAAGGTCATGGAATGACATTCTATGGTCCCGAGGAGGCACTCATCGCATACAACCAGGGCCGCGTTGATATTCACGCTCCCGTTAAGGTTCTTGTTGAGGACCTCGACGAGCAGGGCAACTATGTGAATGTTCTTCGCGAGACCTCGGTAGGTCGTGTTATCGTTAACCAGATTGTTCCCCGTGAAATGGGTTACGTTAACAAGATCATTTCAAAGAAATCGCTCCGCGATATCATCAGCGATGTAATCAAGCGCGTCGGCGTTGCACGTTCGGCCGATTTCCTCGATGGTATCAAGAACCTCGGTTACTACATGGCGTTCAAGGGTGGTCTTTCGTTCAACTTGGATGACGTTATCATCCCCAAAGAGAAAGAGGAACTCGTACGTAAGGGTAACGAAAAGGTTGAGGAGATTCTTGCCGAGTATAACCTCGGTCTTATCACCGACAAGGAGCGTTATAACAAGGTTGTCGATGAGTGGACACACGTTAACGCCGACCTTGCAAACGTACTTATGAAGACTATCTCGACTGACGACCAGGGCTTCAACTCGGTATATATGATGCTCGACTCAGGTGCCCGTGGTTCTAAGGACCAGATTCGTCAGCTCTCGGGTATGCGTGGTCTTATGGCTAAACCCCAGAAGGCTGGAGCCGAGGGTGCACAGATTATTGAGAACCCCATTCTTTCGAACTTTAAGGAGGGTCTTTCGGTGCTCGAGTACTTTATCTCTTCTCACGGTGCTCGTAAGGGTCTTGCCGATACCGCTTTGAAGACTGCCGACGCGGGTTACCTTACACGTCGTCTTGTCGATGTATCGCACGACGTTATCATCAACGAGGAGGATTGTGGTACATTGCGTGGTCTTGTATGTACAGCACTCAAGAACAACGACGAGGTTATCTCTACACTCAGCGAGCGTATCCTTGGTCGTGTGTCGGTACACGATGTTATCAACCCCATCACAGGCGAAATGCTTGTTGCTTCGGGCGAGCTCATCACAGAGGCTATCGCCGAGGCTATCGAGAACTCTCCCATCGAGAGCGTCGAGATACGTTCGGTATTGACATGTGAATCTAAGCATGGTGTTTGTGCCAAGTGTTATGGCCGCAACCTTGCAACAAGCCGCATGGTCGAGAAGGGCGAGGCTGTCGGAGTTATCGCAGCACAGTCAATCGGTGAGCCCGGTACTCAGCTTACACTGCGTACCTTCCACGCCGGTGGTACCGCTGCCAACATTGCAGCAGATGCAAGCATCAAGGCTAAGCACGCTTCACGTGTGAAATTCGAGGAGTTGCGTACCGTTGACGCTATCGATTCAGACGGTTCACCCGTTAAGATTGTAGTTAGCCGTTTGAGCGAGGTACGTTTCGTTGATACAAATACAGGTATCGTACTCTCTACACACAATATACCTTACGGTTCTAAGCTCTATGCAGTCGAGGACGACTTGGTAGAACCCGGTAAGATTGTAGCAACATGGGACCCCTTCAACGCAGTGGTTGTAACCGAGGTCGCAGGTCGTGTGGAATTCGAGTCGGTAATCGAGAATATCACATACAAGGTCGAGACTGACGAAAGTACAGGTCTTAAGGAGATTATCATCATCGAGTCACGTGACAAGAACAAGATACCTACAGTACGCATCCTCGACGAGGAGGGCAACGTTCTTCACAACTACAACCTCCCCGTGGGTGGTCACGTAGTGATAGAGAACAAGCAGTTGCTGAAGGCCGGTGATATCCTTGTTAAGATTCCTCGCGTGTTCGGTAATGCCGGTGACATCACCGGTGGTCTGCCCCGAGTAACAGAGCTCTTCGAGGCTCGTAACCCCTCTAACCCCGCAGTGGTTTCTGAAATCGATGGCGAGGTTACAATGGGTAAGGTTAAGCGTGGTAACCGCGAGATTGTCGTAACATCGAAGGTTGGCGACGTCAAGAAGTATCTTGTAGCGCTTTCTAAGCAGATTCTTGTTCAGGACGGTGACTATGTACGTGCCGGAACACCCCTTTCGGACGGTGCCATCACTCCCTCGGACATCTTGGCTATCAAGGGTCCCACCGCCGTTCAGGAGTACATCGTTAACGAGGCTCAGGACGTTTACCGTTCACAGGGTGTGAAGATTAACGACAAGCACTTCGAGATTATCGTTCGCCAGATGATGCGCAAGGTACAGATTAACGAGCCTGGCGATACACGCTTCCTCGAGTTGCAGGTGGTTGACAAGCTTGAATTCCAGGAGGAGAACGACCGCATCTGGGGCAAGAAGGTTATCGTCGATGCAGGCGATTCAGAGAACCTCAAGGCCGGTCAGATTGTAACAGCCCGCAAGTTGCGCGACGAGAACAGTATGCTCAAGCGTCGTGACCTGAAGCAGATTGTAGCTCGCGATGCAGTTCCCGCAACATCAACACAGATACTCCAGGGTATCACACGTGCAGCATTGCAGACAACAAGCTTCATGTCGGCTGCATCGTTCCAGGAGACAACAAAGGTATTGAACGAGGCTGCTATCAACATGAAGAGCGACTACCTCTTGGGTATGAAGGAGAACGTAATCTGCGGTCACCTCATCCCCGCCGGAACCGGACAGCGCGAATACAAGCGCATCGCGGTAGGCTCAAAAGAGGACTACGAGCGCATGATGGCCAACAAAAGAACAGTACTCGATTTCACAGATGTAGAGGACGAAAACGAAGATTAATAAACAATAATCATACATGAAAATGAGAGGCAGAGCTTTACGACAAGCTCTGCCTCTCATTTTTTGTGTCGCCGGGCTCGTTTTTTGCCCGATAATTATAATTAAAACATAGAAAAAACTGTTTTCTTAAAATTTCATAATCTGAAAAATATATCATACATTTGCATATTATAACATATGTAGGCCCTTTTGCGGGCCGACTTATTTTGAATCTTTTATATGCCCCGAAACATATGAGCGAAAAGATGTTGATAGATATAGACGCAATCCTTGCGAGCAAGGCTGGCAAGAAAGCGCGTTACGTTCCTCGTTTTTTGGTATCCTATCTCAAGAAGATAGTACATCAGGATGAGCTCAACGGCTTCCTCGAGAACGAGCAGGATACCTACGGCGTTGAATTCATCGAGGACTTCTTCCGCTTCTTCGATAACCACTTCGAAGTAGAGGGCATGGAAAATCTTCCCACCGAAGGGTGGCACACATTTGTGAGCAACCACCCCCTGGGTGCCTTGGACGGCATGGGCCTGGGTATGATACTCGGCAAGCATTACGACGAGAAGATAAAATACCTTGTCAACGACCTGCTCATGAACATCCCCCAGCTCAAATCGCTCTTCATTCCGGTGAACAAAACCGGACGCCAGGCCAAGAACCTCCCCCGTCAGGTCGATGAGGCTTTCAAATCGGACAACCACATACTGATGTTCCCCGCCGGCATATGCTCGCGTCGCAAGAACGGCGTCATCCGCGACCTCGAGTGGAAGAAGACATTTATAACGAAAAGCATACAAACACAAAGAGATATAGTACCCATCCATTTCGAAGGCCGTAATTCGGATTTCTTCTACAATCTGGCCAATATCAATCAGATGCTGCATATTAAATTCAATATCGCAATGCTATACTTGGCCGATGAGATGTTCAAGAACAGAGGAAAGACCTTCAAGGTGACCATCGGTAAGCCAATCCCCTGGCAGACCTTCGACAAATCGAAGAAACCCGCCGAGTGGGCACAATATGTACAGGATGTCGTATATTCTTTAAACAGAGACTAACACTACAACATGGAAGAAATTATTGCTCCAGTTCCGGTGGAACTATTGAAAGCGGAACTAACCGAAGATAAGCGATTGCGCTTTACCAATCGTAGCAAAAACGAAATTTATGTGCTCACAGCAGCCGATTCTCCCAATGTTATGCGCGAGATCGGTCGTCTGCGCGAGATAGCATTCCGTGCGGCGGGTGGTGGCACCGGCATGTCTGTCGATATTGACGAATTCGATACAATGGAGAAGCCCTACAAGCAGCTTATTGTATGGAATCCCGAGGCGAATGACATCGTTGGAGGTTATCGTTTCATCGTCGGCTCCGACGTGCGATTCGACGAGCATGGCGCACCCATCTTGGCTACAGCCCACAATATGTTCCATTTTTCGGAGCGTTTCATCAAAGAGATATTGCCCGAGACCATTGAGCTTGGCCGTTCGTTCGTTACACTCGAATACCAATCTACCCGTATGGGCTCGAAGAGCCTCTTTGCTCTCGACAACCTGTGGGACGGTCTTGGAGCGCTTACGGTGGTTCTTCCCAACGTAAGATATCTGTTCGGTAAAGTTACCATGTACCCCTCGTACCACAAACAGGGCCGCGATATGATTCTCTACTTCCTGAAAAAGCACTTTGCCGATCCCGATAATCTTATCGTGCCCATGACACCGCTTCAGATAGAAACCGACGAGAAACTGCTCGAGAATCTCTTCTGCGAAAAGAGTTTTGTGGATGACTACAAGATACTGAACCGCGAGATTCGTGCCTTGGGCTACAATATCCCTCCGTTGGTGAATGCATATATGAACCTGTCGCCCACTATGCGCGTCTTCGGTACAGCGGTAAACACCGATTTCGGAAACGTAGAGGAGACCGGAATCCTTATTGCTGTCGACGAAATTATGGAGGACAAGCGACTGAGATACATCGAGTCTTTCGCCAAGCAGAATCCCGCCTCCATACAGTTGAAGACCGGTTCGCACAAGGTCTTTTATCCCGGCGACGAAAAAACAGCAGAGTAAATGAACTGCATAACAAAAGGACGGCAACAACCATTGTCGTTCTTTTGCTTTAAGGTCGATACCTGCATGTCATGGGCAAGCAAGCGCCCCTTCGGTGCGTGGCGGGCTTCTTAAAAAGTGTAAAATGGTATGCGGAATGACAATAAAAGAGTAACTTCGCAAATATAAACAGCGGGTTGGTTGTTAAACAATCGCCCATCCAACGTAAAGAATACAATGAAGGTAAGAATAATAAATAAATCGAAACACGCCCTTCCCGAATATGCAACCGTGCAGTCGGCCGGCGTTGACCTCAGAGCAAATATAGATGCTCCCATCGTGCTTGCCCCCATGCAGCGCGCTCTTGTGCCCACGGGCTTGTACATGGCCCTTCCCGCAGGCTACGAAGCGCAGGTGCGTCCCCGTAGCGGTCTTGCAATCAAAAAGGGTATCACCGTGCTCAATTCGCCCGGAACCATCGACGCCGATTATCGTGGTGAGGTATGCGTCATCCTTGTGAACCTCTCCGATACTCCCTTCGAGATTGTCGATGGCGAACGCATAGCCCAGATGGTCATAGCTCGTCATGAGCAGGCCGAGTGGGTGGAGTGCGACGTGTTGGACGACACCGAACGCGGTGCAGGTGGTTTCGGACATACAGGCGTGTAGATGATGGGCAAGTACCGGGCAATAATCCTACTGTTCTTGCTGTTTATGGTCGGCATATCTTCGGTGCCGGCTGCCTCCATATGCCCGCAAGCGGTCACCACTGCCCAGTCCGATGATTCACTCTCGCGCCAGCGTGCATTCGACTATTTCTATCTTCAGGCGCTCTCGCTCAAAGAGCAGGAGGCGCACGATGCGGCACTCGAAATGTTCGAGCACTGTCTTGCGCTCAATCCCTCGTCGCCCGCGGTCATCTTCGAGCTCTCCAACTACTACATGTTCCTTGGAAAGAAGAACGAAGCCCTTGGTCTCATGCAGCAGGCGGTGAAGATGGAGCCCGGCAATTTCTGGTACAGGCAAATACTTGCCTCGGCCTACGAGGACAACGGCCGCAGGGACGATGCCATAGCCGTTTACGAGAGCATGGCAGCCGATTTCCCCACTAACACCGAGATGTACCTGGTGCTTGCTGGCTACTACAGCGAGGAGTCGCTCTACGACAAGGCGTTGGCCGCCCTCGAGAACTATGAACGCAAAGAGGGCAAGAGCGAGCAGATAAGCATGCAGAAGTACAACATCTGCGTGATGATGGACGATACGCTCCGCGCCATAGCCGAGGTTAACAAACTGGTTGCCGACAACCCCGACGACCTGCGCTACCGCGTGCTGCTGGGCGATATATATATGCATAACGGCAACCCCGCTCGCGCCGAAAAAATCTATCGTCAGGTGCTGTCGCAGGAGCCCGACAATGTGAACGGACGTCTGGCCATTGTAAATCTGCACAAGTCGGAGGGTAACGACTCGCTCTTCAGAATGGAATTCGATTCGCTGCTCATGAACAGGAAGATATCTCCTTCGGCACGAGCCGAGCTGCTAACAAAAGCGCTCCCCGAGCTTGCAAAAAGCAGCGACGACAGCATCTATATAGACAATCTGTTCAAGCGCGCCATGCAACTGCCTGGCAATCAGCTGCCAACCACTCTGCTGTATGCCCAGTATCTCTCCATCGTAGGTGCCGAGGAGAGCGACATCACCCCCGTGCTCGAAAAGGTGCTGAGCGTGGAGCCCGAGAACAAGGCTGCACAGCTGCAGTTGCTCGCCTATGCAATAAAACACGAAAATTACGACGAGATAATAGCCCGTGCCGATACGGCCATCCTCTACAACCCCGAGATGCTGCAGTTGTACTACTATCGCGGCTTGGCATACTTCCTGAAAGATATGCCCGACGAGGCGTTGGCGACCTATCGCAGGGGATTGCAAAGCAGGAGCGAAGAGAGCGATGCGAAGCTCGTTTCCGATATCTTTGCGCTCATAGGCGACACCGAGCACGAACTGGGCAACCGTTCTGCCACTATGGCGGCCTACGATTCGGCCCTCATATACAACCCCCACAACGTGCAGGTGCTCAACAACTACGCCTATTATCTTGCCGTCGATGGAGAAAACCTCGAACGCGCCGAGGAGATGAGCCTGAAGACCGTAAAAGAGAACCCCGACAACCCCATATATATAGACACATACATGTGGGTGCTTTTCAAGCAGGGACGCCACGAAGAGGCCAAGGCCTATGCCGAGAAACTGCTTGCCACCAACGACGATATGAGTGCGGTGGAGTATAGCCATTGTGGTGACATATTTGCCGTCTGCGGCGACACCGAGCGCGCCGTGGAGCTATGGAGCGAAGCGCAGCTGAAGGGCGACGATTCGAAAATACTGAAACGTAAGATTAAGAAAAAGAGATATATACCCGATGAAAAGAGAAAAAAAGATAAATAGCATAAAGCGCATGTTCATGCGTTGTAACGTAATAGCAATCATAGCAATGGTGCTTATGTCCACCGCCATGGTCGGCTGCCGCTCTTCGAAGAAGGCAACGACCGGCACATTGCGTATGGCCGAGATAGAGAAGAGCATTATGCCCGCTCTCTCTTCGGTAGGTGACAACCTTTCGGCGAAGGTGAAATTTGATGTCAACCTCAACGGCAAGGACTTGTCGCTCAACGGCAACATCAAAGTGAAGCGTGGCGAGGGCATCATCGCAAGCATCAATGCGCTTGGCGGAATAATAGAGGTGGCCCGCGTCGAGCTCACCCCCAAAGGCATGTTGCTGCTCTATCGTCTGGGCAAGCAGTATGTGCGCGTCGATTACGACGAGGTGGATGCCCTGCGCAATTTGGGCTTCGACTACTCGATGCTCGAAGCCATCTTCCTGAACGAGCTTTTCGCCCCCGAGGGCAAGTCGTTCGAAAAGGCCATTGTAGATATCAAGGCGGCAAACGGCGAGATTGTGCTGACCACAAAGCGCAGCCGCGATATGCAGTATAGTTTCCATATTGAGCAGAGCAGCGGCAACCTGGTGCTCACTCGTGGCGACTACGACGACCGTATAAACGTCGATTGCAACTACAGCGACTTCACCACATTGAGCGGTCGCTCTTTCCCCAAGCAGATACGCTTCGCCGTTGCCGGCTCGGCGCTCGATATGCGACTGAGCAACATCAAGAATAGCGAGATAAAGCTCAGCTTTACAAAAGATTTGTCATCGTACGCGCCGGCCGACCTGTCGGGATTGATGAAAAAGCTTAAACAGTAGAAAACAGACCTCACGCTCCAAGCAAATATCTTATTACTATGCCCAACAAACGGATGCCGCTGGCACTCATACTCCTTTTAGTCCTCTTTTTGCCGATGTTTGCACAGCAGACTTCGGTGAAGGATATGCGTAGCCGTGTCAAGCGTCTGCAACAGCAGATAAAAGAGAAAGAGAATATCCTGTACTCGTCCGAGAAGGACGTGGCATCCAAGATAAGAAACCTGGGGCTGCTTACATCGAAAATAGATGAGCAGAAATCGTTGATAAAGCTGTTGGAAAACGAGGTGACGCTCATCGACAAAGAGATTGAGAAACTGTCGGGCGAGGTGAAACGTGGCGAGGAGTCTGTTTCGAAATCGCGCAGCGAGTATGCCGCCGCCCTCACCCGTGCCCGCCGATACGGCACCCTGCAGGATAAATTGCTTTTTGTGGTTTCGGCCGACGATTTCAATTCCATGCTTCGTCGTTACCGCTACACCCGCGAGTATATGAATGCCCATCGCAAATTAGCCGACGAGCTCAAAGAGGGTATAGCCGTCTTGCAGGCCAAGCGTAGCGAGATAGAGAAGGTGCGCGCCGATAAAATGACCTCAATCGAGGAGCGCAAGGGCGAGCAGCAGACGCTCAGAACGCTCGAAGAGCAGCAGCGCACGCTTGTGGCTGAACTGAAGCGCGAGAACAACAAGGTGAAAAAGGAACTCAATCGTCAGCGCACCGAGCTCGACAATCTGAATGCGGCTATCGACAAGGCCATTGCCCAGGAGATAGAGGCGCGTCGCAAGGCCGAGGAGCGTGCCGCGCAGAAGAAGCAGATGGCAGCCAAGGCCGAAAAGGAAAAATCCAAGGGCAAGAGCGGAGGCAAGAAAAAAGAGAAGGCTCGCAAGGAGGCCAAGGAGCCCGAACTGCAACAGCCCAAGGAAGAACCCCGTACCGAACCTCAGCCCGAGGAGTATATACCCAGCAGCGCCGACATTAAAAAACTTACCGGCTCGTTCAGCGAGAACCGCGGCCGTCTGCCCGTCCCCATCACCGGCCCCTACAGTGTGGTCAATTCCTATGGTCTGCAGCGTGCCATCACCGGCAAGGGTAATGTGCAGATAGACCTTGGCGGTGTCACATTCACCGGCCAGCGTGGAGCGAAGGCTCGTTCCGTTTTTCAGGGCAATGTCATGGGCGTCTATGGCGACAACGAATATGTTTTTGTGCTCATAAGCCACGGCTCGTACATCACGGTCTATACCCGATTGAAAAATGTGCGTGTGAAGAAGGGCGACAAGGTAAAAGCCGGCGACATTATAGCCGATATTGCAACCGATATCAGCGGCAACACATCGTTGCTCTTCCAGATAAGAAACGGAAAGACCAAACTGAACCCCTATCAGTGGTTGAAACTGTAAAATGGTAACACAATGAAAAACACGACGATAAAAAGATTTCTGCTTGGTGCGTTGCTCGTTTTTGCGACAACCATGGTGCATGGACAGATTTTGGACGGAACCGTGCAGTCGGCACGCTACCGTGTGTCACTGCCGTTGACCTTCAATTTCGACGACGGCTCAATCAATTCCTCGCCCTATATCAGCTACAAGCACGACATAGCATCGTGGCTCAAGGGCGCGGCTTTTGCCCAATACAACATCAAGCAAGAGGCCTTCGTGCCGCAACTGTGGTTCGAATTTTCCGCTGCAAAGCGCTACTATCTGCTGTCGCGCTCCATTTTCAATACCCGCACCGGAAAATATTCACACGGTCTTGCCGCCACAGTGAAACTGCCCTCGCACCTGTCGATCGATGCCACATGGGACAATATGTTCCAGCAGGCGGGCACCACACACCTCGACCGCTTTCAGGTGGTTGGCGGTTACATAAACAAGCGTTTCATAGCCAATGCCGGTTACTCCATGCTCTACAAAAAGGGCATCGTGGCCAACCTGCGCATCATATTCAGCCGCTACTATTTCCTTCAGATGAAGTACGACGGCGGTCAGAACTGCTATGTGCTTACATCGTATATAAACCTATAACATAATCCCAAGATTATGAGCAAGAAAGTATTTGTATCGGGATGTTACGATATGCTCCATTCGGGGCATGTGGCATTCTTCGAAGAGGCAGCCTCGTATGGCGACCTCTATGTAGGAATCGGTTCGGATAGAACCATTCGCGACCTAAAGAACCGCAAGACAATAAATACCGAGCGCGAGCGTCTTTATATGGTAAAGGCCATACGCTACGTGAAGGATGCCTTTGTGAATTCGGGCAGCGGCATCATGGACTTCGCCGAGGATGTGAAGCGCCTGAAGCCCGACATATTTTTTGTCAACAGCGACGGTTACACCCCCGAGAAGCGTCGTTTTTGCGAGGAGCACTCCATAGAGCTCGTGGTCAGCAAACGCGAACCGGCAGCCGGTCTTCCGCGTCGTTCCACAACAGCCCTGCGACAGGAGTGCAATATACCTTATCGCATCGATCTTGCAGGTGGATGGCACGACCAGCACAGCGTGAACAAACTGTTCCCCGGCTCGGTGATAACCATTTGCATCGAGCCCGATTACGAATTCAACAACCGCAGCGGCATGAGTACTTCGTCGCGCAAGGCAGCGATAGAGATGTGGCATGTCGATATTCCCGAGGGCGACCGTGAAACGCTTGCCAAGATGGTGTTCCGCTACGAGAACCCTCCCGGCAGCACATATATCAGCGGCTCGCAGGATGCAATAGGTATCGTTATGCCCGGTCTTAACCGCCTCGACTACGACAACGACTTCTGGCCGGTGGCAATAGAGAGCGTGACCGACCCTGCTGTGCTCGATTTCATCGAACGCAACATATGGTTGGTGCCTATGTCGCCCCGCATGAGCGACTACAACGTCCTCGAGAACACAAATATCACCGTCGAGGGTGCGCAGCGTCTTGCAGCGGCCACAGACAAGTGCTGGCAGGCGCTTGTGGCACGCGACATCGATGCATGGGGCGCCGCTTCGGTCGAGGCCTTCAATGCCCAGATTGCCATGTATCCCAATATGGCTCCCAAAGAGGTCATCGACAGCATAAATATCTACAAGGACAGCGTCAAGGGATATAAAATAACCGGCGCCGGCGGTGGCGGCTATCTTGTCCTCATAAGCGACAAACCCGTAGAGAATGCCCTGCAGATAAGAATAAGAAGGGGATAGAATATTTAGTGAAAATACAATAAGTCTTTTATATGAACAGAATTACGGTTTTTATATTAGCGGTTTTGTGTACGCTCGGCGTGGCGGCACAGAACTGGTCGGCAGCGGTCGAAAAGGCGATGGGCAGCAAGGCCTTCTCGTCGGCTTCGGCAGCGGTGCTGCTCGACAGTACAGGAGTGAGTGTCACCGACAATGGTTCGGGTAGTTTTACCATCCACAAGGTGGTGCGCATACAGGACAATAAGGGCGCCCTTGCCCACAGGGTGTTGGTCTATGACTACGATCCCCTGACGGCTTCGGCCCGCTTCGACAAGGTTACTGTGACATCGTCCAATGGCGATGTGCGCGAGATTGACCCTTCGACCGCATGCGACTATGCAGCTCCAGCGCGTGCCATCTATTGGGGCGCACGACAGATAATGATTGAGCTTGGTGCGTTGCAGCCCGGCGACATTGTAGATTATACAATAGCCAAGAAGGGTTTCACATATGCTCTGTTGGCCGATGTTCCTGCCGACGATGACGAGCGCTTTGTGCCTCCCATGCGCGGCGAATTCTACGATATTGTTCCTTTCTGGGTGGAATATCCCACCGTCGAGAAAATTTACAGCGTGAGCGTTCCTCAGGACAAGCCCGTGCAGTATGAATTCTATCAGGGTGAGTGCCGTTCATCGGTGCGCAAGGCCGGTGGACGCAATCTGTTTACCTTCTCGGTGTCAATGGCATTGCCCTTCAAGCGCGAGCCCAATATGGCCGACCTCTACGATGTGGCGCCCAAGCTCATGCTCTCGTCAACAGAGACATGGAACGAAAAATCTCTTTGGTTCCACAAGGTAAACGAGGACTATGGCAGTTTCGAGCCCACACCCGAAGCACAGAAGAAGGTCGATGAACTGCTCAAGGGCGTTAAGGACGACATGCAGAAAATTTCTATCCTCACCCACTGGGTAGCCGACAATATGCGCTATTCGGGTATTCCCATGGGCAAGGGCGAGGGTTATACGCTGCACAACACCAAGATGAACTTCACCGACCGTTGCGGCGTGTGCAAGGACAAGGCTGCGATGCTTATCTCCATGCTCCGTATGGCCGGCTTCGAGGCCTATCCCGCAATGACCATGGCCGGTTCGCGCATCGAGACCATCCCTGCCGACCACTTCAACCACTGCGTTACGGTTGTGAAGCTGCAGGATGGCACATATATGCCTCTCGACCCCACATGGGTTCCCTTCAAACGCGAGCTGTGGTCGAGCGCCGAGCAGCAGCAGAACTATCTTCCCGGTATTCCCGAAAGTTCCGACCTTTGCATCACACCCGTTTCCGATCCCATGAACCACTACCTGAAAATCACCGCTAAGACATCGCTTGCGGTCGATGGTACGCTCAGTGGCGAATTTGTGGTTAACGCCGAGGGTCAGTCCGACGGTTCGGTTCGTTCACCCTTCCTTCAGGGCTATGCCGACCGTGTGTATCGTGCGCTCGAGTCGCAGTTGAAGGCTGTGGCCCCCCAGGCCACTCTGCTTGGCTACACCTGCAAGGATGCCAAGGATTATCAGAAGGCACCCATCGAGCTCAAGATACGTTTCACCATCCCCGCCTATGCAACAGTGGGCGAGGGTGTCATCATGTGCAAGCCCCTTGTATTCTCGGGCCTTTACGGCGGTGTGTGCAGTTTCCTTCGCGTCGATACAAGCATCGAGGAACGTAAATATACCTTCAAGGATGCCTGCTCGCGCTATGTTGAGCTGACCGAAACGATGCAGTTGCCCGCTGGCTACAAAATGTTGCAGCCCGCCCGTGAACGCTCGGTCGAGGGTAGCGTGGCCAATGCATCGGGAAGCATTGCTCAAGAGGGTAACAAACTGCTTGCCAAGCAGAAGATATCTTTGGGCAAACGCGTTTACGAGGCTTCGGACTGGAGCGAGTTCCGTGCGGCCGTGAACGCCTACAAAGAGATAACAAACGCGATGTTGGTATTCGAGAAGAAGTAAAGCTATGAAAAGAAATATAATTGTAATGATGGCTATGATGTTTGCCATGCAGATGTTTGCGGTAGCCGACGGTACATATAAAAGCATAATAAGCGAATACACGCTGGCGGCCGATGGCACAATGACACAGCGTGTGAAGAAGGTGCTCAAGTACAACACCCACCATTCGTTCTTCAGCCTCTTTGGCGAGACGTTTGTGGTGTTCAATCCCGAATTTCAGACCATCAAGGTCGATACTTCATATACTGTGCAGCAGGATGGTACGGTGATACATACCCCTGCCAATGCCTTTAATTACGTGCTTCCTTCGATGGCAGCCAAGGCTCCCGACTACAACAAGCTCACCGAGCTTGTGATTACCCACACAGGCCTCGAGCTTGGTGCAACCACCTATCTCGAATATACCATTACCACAGCTCCCGATGTGTATGGTTCGCTCGATATAGACGAGGTGATAGGAGTGGCGGGTGCCGATATCGATAAATATCAGGTGGTGGTAAATGTCCCCGAAGGTACTTCGCTTCGCTGGAGCCTCACCGATTCCAAGGTGAAACCCACTGTCAAGGGTGGTCGATATGTGTGGACATTTACCGGCGTGAAATCGGCCAAGGGCGAGGCTAATACCCCCTGCGAATATGGTGGCGTACCCCATTTGTCGGTGACAACAGCCGCTTCGCTTGCCGAAAATCTGCTGCCGCTGACCATAGAGACACGCGACCTTTGCCGTGTACCTGCCGAGTACCTGTTGCCTAATGGAACCAATGCACAGCGTGCGGCGGCCATTCAGAAATATATCGTCAACGGTCTTTCGCTCTGCAAGGTGCCTGCCTATTACACGGGCAACCGTGTGCGCCAGTGCCGCAGTGTGATGGCTACGGCCTATGGCACCGAACCCGAGAAGGCACTTGCCATGGCCAAGCTCATGCGCACCGAAGGCCTTCAGGCACAGGTGGTTGTTGCTTTCCCTGCAATGCAGCAGGTGAAGACCGTGCGCAACATCGCCGAGTATATGGTGCTTTGCGACGGAATCTTCTACTCGGTACGCACCCTCGGCGAGTCGCCGTTGCGTTGGCGCACCGCGCACTACGATTTCTACGACCTTGGCGGCACCAAAATAGATGCACCCGCAAACGACACCGAGATCAAGCTCGTGGGCAAGATTGCACTTTCGGCCCAGAAGGCTGGTGTGGAGTGCGAATACAGCGTTACACCCGAGCGCTCTTCTAAGGATGCTGGAAAATATACCGAAGAGACCAAGCCCTATGCAGGTAACGGTTATGTAGTATATTCGCTTCCCGATCCCGTGTCGGGCTCTGCTGCCCGATGGGGTATGCTTTCGCTTTCCAAGGAGCGCCACGCTTCGTTTGCGCTTCCTTACAAGGTGAACGAGGCCTATGAATACACCGTGTCGCTCGATGGCATAAAATCGGTTACCAAGGATGTGCGTAAAAGCATCAAAAATTCGGTGGGTAGCGTGAATATTACCATCGTGAACAGTGGCGACAGCATTGTTGTAAAGCGTTCAATAGCACTGAATATGGCCGTTGTGCCTGCCGGTAAGTATAGCGAGCTTTTGCAGATGATGAACCTTTGGAACAATCCCAATTACCGCAAGATAGTGGCACAGCAGTAATGCGTGCCACTATGTAATGCCGCCCGGGGTAAAATAAATCCCTTTTACCCCTTGTGGATTAAGTAATTTTATCTATCTTTGCATCCGCTTTCGGCGTAATCGCTGTCAAGGAAGAGTAACTTGGTATGTTGCGCTGGAGAGATGAACAATTTTTTAATACCAATACAATGGATTTACTTAAAATTGCTAAAGAAGCATTTGCAACAGACGTTAAACGTGAGTTGGATTTTCATCCCGGTGACACAATCACAGTAGCTTACAAGATTATCGAGGGTACAAAGGAGCGTATTCAGTTGTATCGCGGTGTAGTTATCCGCATCTGCGGCCACGGCGAAGAGAAGCGTTTCACAGTACGTAAGATGTCAGGTACTGTAGGTGTTGAGCGTATCTTCCCCTTGAACTCGCCTTCAATCGACAGCATCACAATCAACAAGTATGGTCGTGTTCGTCGCGCGAAGCTTTACTACTTGCGTGCTCTTACTGGTAAGAAAGCTCGTATCAAAGAGATTAAGAAGTAATTTGCAATTGCAAAACATAAAAGGCTGCCCCTCAAAGGCAGCCTTTTATGTTTTATGCGCTCAGGCCTTTAATTGTATGGTACCGACGAAAGCGAATTTGTCGATATCAGTTTTTCGGCCGATTCCCTATCCCTGCTGTCCACCAAAACAAATACCTCGCCGCCCAAGGTAGCGTAGGGCGATGTTACGGCCGAGAGCGTATCGTTCTCGAGCATACATGCAATATGGTTGGCCTCCAACAAGCCTTGTATTATCTGTGCCTGCCACAGATTTCCGCAGAAAACCTTTACCAATCTGTGCTGTGAATCCTTGCCTGACATATTTACCTCCTTTTCTTTATAGACACCCTCGTCAAAAGGCGTTCAATTAAAAAACAAAGCATGGGCGCTATTGTTGCCCCGCCAACATATAAATTGATTCAAAAATATCGTGCAACAGGGCTTGTAATGAAGAATTATTTATTAAAAAATCTTAAAATTCATTATCATTCCTGCTTATTCCCTATTTTTGTAAAACCGAGGCAATAAATAGGCCTTAATAACAAATGTAAAACCAAAAACACAATATTATGTTAGACGTAAAAGCATGCTTGAATGATTGCGAAGAGATGATGGAGATGGCAGTAATGCACCTCGAAGAAGAATTCTCACATATACGTGCCGGCAAGGCCAATGTTCACATCCTCGACTGTGTACGCGTGAATTCGTACGGTTCGGAGGTACCCTTGAACAACGTAGCTACAGTGACTACTCCCGACCTCAGAACAATTTCAATCAAGCCCTGGGACAAGAGCATGTTCAATGCCATCGAGAAGGCTATCATCGACTCACCCGTAGGCATCATGCCCGCCAATAACGGCGAAGTAATCATCCTTGCTATTCCCCCCTTGACCGGTGAGCGTCGTCAGCAGCTGGTTAAGCAGTGTGCCAAGGAGATGGAGACTGCAAAAATCAGCATCCGTAACGCACGTCGCGACGGTATCGACACCCTTAAAAAGGCTATCAAGGATGGTCTGCCCGAGGATATGGAGAAGGACGGCGAGGAGAGCTTGCAGCGCATTCACGACAAGTTCATAAAGAAGACCGAAGAGCTCTTCGCAATAAAAGAGAAAGAGATAATGACTGTATAATTGGCTGGTGTGCAAGGATTAGTAATTAAAAATACAGGTAATATATACACCGTAAAAACCGACAATGGGGTGGTGGAGTGTCGCATCAAGGGCAATTTCCGCCTGAAGGAGATAAAGAGCACCAACCCTGTTGCCGTGGGTGACTATGTTACAATATCCATGCGCGAGGACAATACCGCCTACATAAGCGATATACTTCCGCGCCGCAACTATATTGTGCGCAAGGCGTCGAACCTCTCCAAGCAGTCGCACATATTGGCCGCTAACGTCGATATATGCCTGCTTGTGATAACGGTCAACTACCCGGTTACATCCACCACGTTCATCGATCGCTTCCTGGCTTCGGCCGAGGCCTACCGAGTGCCCGTGGTGCTTGTCTTCAACAAGATAGACCTCTACGACGATGCCGACCGTGCCACCATGGAGCAACTGATGGCGCTATACACGGGCATTGGTTATCGTTGCGTCTGCACTTCGGCTACCACAGGCGAGGGTATAGACGAGGTGAAGGAGATTGTCGGCGGGCGCATATCGTTGCTCGCAGGTAATTCCGGCGTTGGAAAATCGAGCCTTGTCAATGCCGTTTCGCCCGAGACAGCTGCACGCATTGGCGAAATTTCGCGCATACACAACAAAGGTATGCACACCACCACCTACTCCGAAATGTTCGAACTGATGCCCGGCAGCTACCTTGTGGACACCCCGGGAGTGAAGGGCTTCGGTACATACGACATGGAGATTGAAGAGATTGCCGATTATTTCGTCGAAATATTCAATTGCTCCAAGGGCTGCCGCTTCGGCAACTGCATACACATACACGAACCCGGATGTGCGGTGCTTCAGGCGGTGGAGCGTGGCGAGATAGCCCTGTCGCGTTACTCATCATACCTTAGTATGATTGAAGAGAAAAAAGAGGGAAAATATAGAGCTTCAGAATAATGAAAAACATATTTTTTGTAATATCACTGCTTGCGCTCCTATGCGGGTGCAGCAGTGATTCGCGTTTATATATCAGTGGTAACGAACTGCTTTTCGACGGCCAGTGTGTGGCGCGTCTGCTGCCATGCGGCGACAGCCGTTTGCGCTGTACCGATGCGGTCGAGCGCATCGATGACAACACGTTGAAGGTGACACGTACATATACTGCCCTGTGCGACATCGACTCGGTGCGATTGACGCTCGATGTGAGCCACCTGTCGCCATGCGAGCAGATAATCATCCCCTCGGTGTGCTACAACGGCAATACATGGGGACGTGGCAAGGAACCCAAGGGTTATGCAACGGACGGAGTGTGCCACACATACTCCTATCGTCGTACCCCCATCCCCGGTGCCACCTATTCGCGCAGTGACAAGTACTCGGTAGCCATGTGGGGCAAGCTGCCCGCGAGCGAGGCCGAGGCCTTCTCGTGCTCCATGCTCCCCGATTCGCTTTCGGTGACCCATTCGCTCATCATGCCCGAAGAGGAGCGCCCCTTTACCTATGTCGATAAGAATATATACGGCCCCGAGTACGTTGGCAAGCTCTCTATGAGCAGGGGCGAGAGCCGTTCAATAGAGGCCTACATCCTTGTATCGGCCAACGATGGCGGCAACCCCATAGCCCCCTTCCTCGACAAGGCGTGGGCTATGTGCGACAAGAATTTCGCCAAGGTCATCCCCACCGACAAAGTGTGGGAATATGGTATCAGATATGCTAAGGAGTCGTTGTGGGCCGAGGAGGGCGATTACAAGGGCTTCAGCATAGGCTTGGTGCCCGATGGCAACGGCGGTTGGAAACAGCGCCCCTTCATCAAGTACGAAATAGGCTGGTGCGGCCAGAATTCGTCGTTCATCAATTCGCTGCTCACCGACTATCTGAACGGTGGCGCCGCCGACTCCAAAGAGAAGGCGCTGGCAGCCCTCGACACATGGACGGCGCCCGCCACACAGCGTCCCAACGGCTTCTATGTCATCAGCTACGATAATATCCTTTCCGGCAAGCAGGGAATAGTTTCCGACGCTTGCAATCTGGGTACAGCTGCATACAATTTCTTCGAAACGGCTACGCTGCTCGAAAAATGCGACGAGCCCGCCCGTGCAGCCCGTGCCCGCGAGGTGGCGCTTGCCATCTGCGATTTTGTGCAGGCCGACCAGCTTGCCACAGGCGTCTATGGCAAGGGATGGAACGAGACGGGCGAATGTCTTTATCGCGACGGCACCGTTGGCGCCTTCATGATAGCTCCCATGCTGTCGGCCTATGGCCTAACAGGCGATAAAAAGTATCTGACCTCGGCGCTCAAGGCCTACGACTACTATTACGACGAATTCGACCGTAACGGCTACACCACAGCCGGCGCCCTCGATACATGGTGTGTCGATAAGGAATCATCGATGCCCATGCTGCGAGCATCGTTGCAACTGTTCGATGTCACAGGCGATTCGGCCTACATCGACAAGGCCGAGCACATATCCTACTACCTCTCTACATGGCTGTGGCACTATAAGGCTGCCTACGATGGCGATACCGATATGATGCTGTACGACTACAATACCTTCGGCGCAACCTCGGTATCGGTGCAGCACCACCACCTCGATGTGTATGCCCTGCTGTGGGTGGGCGAGTGGTTGCGCCTTGCCGAGCTTACCGGCAACGATGTGTGGCGCGAAAAAGCACTCGCTGTGTGGACCAACGGTTGCCAGCTGATATCCGATGGCGCGCTCAATATAAACGGCCTTGTGCGCCCCGTAGGTGGTCAGAACGAGGCATTCTTCAATTGCCGTTGGGGCTTCGGTGGTACGCCCGGAAAATCGCGCATAAACAACTGGCTTGTTGCATGGCCGGGAGCCTTCCGCCTCGAGGTGCTTAGAAAACTGTCCGATTGGGCTGTGCTCGACGGCGAAAGCAAGTAATACACCAAGAAGGTGGCGATAAAATAGCATCGCCATTCTCTTGTGGCTTAGTATGAATGGTAAATAAAAAGCGCCGGATTTTGTCCGGCGCTTTTCTGTATCGTGTTAACGATTTATTCCATTACTTCTTGGGGTTCTTTATAAGGAACTCGGCAATCTGAACGGCGTTCAGTGCAGCACCCTTCTTAATCTGGTCGCCCACAATCCACATGGTGATTCCATTGGGGTTTGTGAGGTCCTTACGGATGCGACCTGCATATACGGGATCTTTGCCGGCAAGGAACAAGGGCATGGGGTACTCCTTCTTCTCGGGGTTGTCCATGAGTACAAGGCCGTCGCCACCGGCGATAGCTTCGCGTACCTGCTCCACTGTCAAGGGCTCCTCGGTCTCTATCCACAACGACTGCGAGTGTGAACGAAGCGCGGGAACGCGTACGCATGTGGCGCTTACTGCGATGTCGCTGTGCATAATCTTGCGTGTTTCGTTGAACATCTTCATCTCCTCCTTGGTGTAACCATTGTCGGTGAACACGTCAATCTGGGGAATGAGGTTGAAGGCAAGCTGGTAGGCGAATTTCTCCACTGTGGGCTCCTCGCCTGCAAGCACCTGGCGGTACTGCTCGTAGAGCTCGGCCATAGCCGATGCACCGGCGCCGCTGGCTGCCTGGTATGTCGATGCGTGTACGCGCTTGATGTGCGAAAGGTTTTCAATGGCCTTCAGTGCCACAACCATCTGTATGGTTGTACAGTTGGGGTTGGCGATGATGCCGCGGGGGGTGTCGTAGGCATCTGTGGGGTTTACTTCGGGAACAACAAGGGGTACATCGCTATCCATGCGGAATGCGCTTGAGTTGTCAATCATTATTGTTCCGTGCTTTGTGATGGTCTCGGCAAACTCCTTCGATGTGGAACCACCGGCCGATACAAAGGCGTAGTCGATGCCCTTGAAGTCGTCGTTGTGCTTGAGCTCCTTCACAGTGTAATCTACACCACGGAAATTGTATGTTGTTCCTGCACTACGTGACGAACCGAACAATACAAGTTCGTCGAAGGGGAAATTTCTCTCGTCGAGTACGCGGAGGAACTCCTGTCCTACTGCGCCACTGACACCAACGATTGCTATTTTCATTTTTTTATTTTTGTTTTGTGTTTATACTATTTTTCTTTTTCGCTGCCATTGTCGTTCAGCGCGAAAGCGCTGCAAAAGTACAAGAAAAATCGCATATAGTTGGATGTGTGTTGCTCTTTTTTTGTAAATTTGCCAAAATGTGTAGATAAAAATGGGCGTTTGGCCTCTTTTTTGTAAAAAAACGGTTCATTATGAGTGAAAATTGGTTGCAACGTACGGAACTATTTCTTGGCAGTGAACGCCTTGCGCGACTGGCCTCTTCGCGTGTGCTTGTCGTGGGGCTCGGTGGCGTAGGCTCGTGGGCGGCCGAGATGTTGTGCCGTTCGGGTGTGGGGCATCTGACCTTGGTCGATGCCGATTTGGTCGATGTTACCAACATCAACAGGCAGATGCCGGCGCTGGTATCCACGGTGGGACGTCCCAAATGCGATGTCGTTGCGGCCCGTTTGCGCGAGATAAATCCGCAGGCCGATATTGTGGCTGTGAATATGTTTGTCGATGCCGATAATATCCCCTCGTTGCTCGATGGGGGCTACGACTACGTGGTCGATGCCATCGATTCGCTTCCACAGAAGGCTGCTCTCATAGTCGAGTGCTGGCAGCGTGGATTGAACATCGTTTCGAGCCTCGGTGCGGGTGCCAAGGGCGACCTGTCGCTCATACGCATCGGCGATCTGTGGCGCAGCGAGCACTGCGTGCTTGGCAAGAACCTGCGCCGTCTGCTGCGTGACTATCGTGGCAAATACCGTCTGCCGGTGGTCTATAGCATGGAGGATGCACGCAAAGATGCCCTTGCACCGTCGCCCGGTGGCGGCAAGCCCATAATAGGTACGGTCAGCTACTACACCACCACTTTCGGCTGTTATTTGGCAGCCTATGTAATTGAAAATATATGATAAGAATAGAGAATATAACAAAAAGCTTCGGCTCATTGCAGGTGCTCAAGGGTGTCGATTTGCAGATAGGCAAGGGCGAGGTGGTGAGCATCGTCGGCCCCAGTGGCGCCGGCAAGACAACGCTTTTGCAGTTGATAGGTGCGCTCGACACGCCCGATGGCGGTGCCATATGGTTCGGCAACGAAAATCTGTGTGCCATGAACCGCAACCGCTTGGCCACATTCCGCAACAAGCATATAGGCTTCGTGTTTCAGTTCCACCAGTTGCTGCCCGAATTCACGGCGTTGGAGAATGTGATGATTCCTGCCCTTATAGCGGGTAAAGGACGCGCCGAGGCCGAGAAAGAGGCACTTGAACTGCTCGACCTCATGGGGCTTGCGGCTCGTGCCAACCACAAACCGGCTCAGATGTCGGGTGGCGAAAACCAGCGTGTGGCAGTGGCGCGTGCGCTTGTGAACCGCCCCGATGTGGTGCTTGCCGACGAGCCTTCGGGCAGCCTCGACAGCCACAATAAAGAGGAACTGCACAGGCTGTTTTTCGAGCTGCGCGACCGTTTCGGGCAGACATTTATCATTGTAACGCACGACGAGCACCTGGCGACACTCACCGACCGCACCATACGCATGGTCGATGGAGTGGTTTCCGACGATTCAAGTGTTAAATAATAGTTAAAGTGCGGGTTCCCGTTTTTACATTCGTTTATTAACAGCGTCATATAGGTATAAATTTATAAAATCACAGAACTATGAAGAAATTATTTATTCTTGCATTTATAATGCTATCTTGTATCAGCCTCAGTGCTCAAGAGAGACATTTCCCTCGTCGTGGCGAAGGTCAGCAGCCCGGACGACAGATGCAGCGTCGTAATTTCGACCCCGAAACGATGGCTCGCATGGAGGTCGATGCCATTAACGCCGCAGTGGGCCTCGATTCGTTGCAGTACCAGTTGGTATATATCCTCAAATACTCCGACATGTCTGCTATGCAGGACAGCATGAAGGTGCGCGGCGAGCGTATGAGAAAAATGGCCGAGAAGGGCGAAAAGCCTGCTGCTCCCCAGCGCGACGACAAGAGCTGGGAAGAGATGCGCAAGGCAAGCCAGGAGATTATGAAAAAGCGCCGCGAGGCTATGAACGAGCAGATGAAGCAGATACTATCGCCCGAGCAGTATCAGAAATATCTGAAGTACGAGGAATCGAAGATGATGCGTCCCCGTCAGGGTATGGGTCGTCCCGGCGGTAAGGATGGCGCTAAGGGCAAGGATGATGCCAAGGGAAAGAAGGGGTCTAAGGGTAAAAATCGTCCCGATAAGAAGAGATAAATTTTTTATAAATATCGTGCAATGGTCTGTCGTGTGGCAGGCCGTTGTTTTTTTGTGCCTGTATGCGTGGTGGTGTGTATTGAAAATAATTTACAAATACATGCGTCGTTGTCGTGGTATTTGCCATCCTGTAGCGCTACCGACTTCCTGCGATGGTTGTGCCAAGCTGTAATCATCGCAACTGTTGTTCTGGTCTAATAGCTCGCCGAGGATGTTCATTTTTTACGTGCAGCGTGGAATTTTGTGATGAATAACGAATCTTTTTTTATAGATTTTATTCCCGTTTATCGCGACTATTATTTATTCCTTATATATTTGCCTACGGATGGTTGACGATGCTGCATCGAAAGCCGTGCGATTGTATAATGTTAAACGACGTTAAATCAGGGGGGGTAAAACCTTGCGGTTTTTATTGTAAAAATATTTACAAACGCTTCTCTCCTTGTAAAACGCAGTAATTATGATAGGAACGATAAAGCGCCTTTTCTGCATGCTTGCAATAGCCTTGTCTGTGGTTGCCTGCACCGAGGAGATTGACGAGAGCAACCGCTATACCTTTACGGGCGAGACGATGGCTGATTTTTTGCTCAACCGCAGCGACCGCTACTCCCATTTCATCAATCTGCTCAAGCGAGCCGAGCTCTTCTCGCTGCTACAGACCTATGGGCAATATACGCTCTTCCTGCCCGACAACGCCTCGCTCGAAAAATATATTGCCGAGCAGGACAGCATCTACCATGCCACCGAGGGCACACCCAAATTCCAGAATACCGGCATCACTTCGCCGCTGGTGCATGAGTTGAGCGACTCCATGGCTAACGTCATTGCCCGCATGCACCTGATAGAGAGGAACTACCACATGGCCGATTTCGGCGAGGGTGCGATAGGTAAATGGAATTTCAACGACAAGGCGTTGGTAATCAGCTACAATGTGGTTGATGAGCAGTTCTACATAATGCTCAACAACTGTTCGGCGATTGTAGATGGCGACAACGAAGTGGAGAATGGTATTGTTCACATAATAGACAAGCCCATAGACACCAAGCATGTCACCATAGCCAACCACATCATGGAGCAGGGCTTCTTTCAGATATTCAGCCGCGCGGTGGCCGAAACGGGCTATGTTAATGCCGTTTCCGACTATATTGACCATGCATATAAATTCCCCGAGGAGCATTTGGATTACTTTGGCAGGAATAAAAATAAATATATAAAATACACAGCCTTTGTGGAGCCCGACGAGGTCTATAATGCCAACGGCATATACAATCTTGACGACCTTGTGGCCTTTGCCGAAAAGTGGTACGGCACCGAGGATAGGGGCGACTATCGCAGCCCCCGCAACGCGCTGTACCGCTTCGTGGCCTACCACTTCGTAGAGGGCGAATTGGCCTATAACCGCTTGGTGCCCACGCCCTCCGGTGCGGGGCAGTACGAAAATTCCTGCATCCCGGGGTTTGATCTATATAACTATTTTACCACCATGTATGGCAAGCTGTTGAAGGTGCTGAAGCCGCTGAGCAAGGGCAACCAAAATGTTTACATCAATTACTCCAAACGCGAGATACCGTATAATTTCGAAATGCGTAAGCACTTGAATGTGCGTGTGATAGAGCTTACCGAATTCCTCAAAATGCGCGACGAGTATGCCACCTTCAACCCCGTGGCAGCCAACGGCATCATTCACCCTATAGATAAAATACTCATTTATAACGACGACGAGATGGCGGGCAACATACTCAACGAGCGCATGCGTTTTGCTGCAGCCGCCTTGCTGCCCGAGCTCTCGAGCAACAATATATGGCTCAATCATTCATTTGATATTCCGGGCGATTTTTGTAAAAACCTCCAACAGAAAGGCTCCGAGAAGTTTCTGGGTTATATTCAAATGCAGGGGTATAATTGCGATGTCTTGTTCTTCATAAATCGCTACGATTGGGCTTTCAAATTGCCACCGGTGCCAAGCAGGACATATGAAATAAGAATAAACGCAGAACTGCGTAAAGAACCTATCTCCAGAAATTATGAGGATAATCGCATGCAGGTGTATCTGGACGATAAAATATGCGACCTTCCCGTAAACTTCGATTTGTATGCGCGGGACGAACGTGTAGGCTGGCGCTCCGATGCCGAAACATACGATAACGGTGCCGAGAATGACAAACAGCTGCGAAACAAGGGCTGGATGAAGGCTCCCGACAGTTTTATTAAGTCCAAGGATAATGTAAGAATGTCCGCAAGAGATAACTATTCTCAAATGCGTAAGATCATAACTACCAAATATCTGAGCGAGGGCGAGCATTGGCTGCGTTTCAGGAATCTGGCGGAAGACGTGTTTAAGCTCGAAGATAGTTACGGGGTAGCCTATTATGATTTTAACTACATCGAGCTGGTGCCGTTGCGTATTATCAGCGACCCCACGCGCCCCGAGGACAGGCACTAAGCTTCGAGCTGTCCGAATGATGTGAAATATTTAATAGAGATGTTAAATACTGCTTGTTGGTGAAAATAGGCGGGCGTTTATTGTTTTTTAACAAATAAGTGCCCGCCACACCTTATTCGTTTATTTATAAAGTGGTATCTTTGCCACGGGCGCAACGAGCAGAATGTGCCCACAGAGATTGCAATAATTTAATCGGATATATTATGGAAATTTTACCCAAAATAGATCGCTTTGATTTCGAGGTCGATAAGACAACAGTAGATAAACTGCACCGCATGCGCCCCAGTGCATTGTGCAATATGATGTTGGCTTGTGCCGGCCGTCATGCCGATGCCCGCGGCTTCGGCGCCACCCGCAAGCTTGGTTGGGTGATGGCTCGCATGGTGCTCGATATAAAGAATATACCCCTCGGCTCGCAGCCTTTTACCATAGAGACATTCATCAAGAACGCCTATCGCGGTTTCACCGACCGCTGCCTGCGTGCCATCGATGAGAATGGAAATGAAATGGCAGCCATGATGTGCACATTTGCCATGATTGACCTCGATACACGCGCGCCGTTCGATTTCGACAGCGAATTCCACGACCGCTTTATCCACTACCTTACCCCCGAGGAGCCCTTCAGCATTCCACGTGTGCCCTCGCCCCGTCGTTGCAGCGTAGAGGATGTAGAGGCGGTTCATCGCCGCATACGCTACAGCGATGTGGATATAAACGGCCACATGAACAGCATACGCTACATAGACCACATAATGGATATCCTTCCGCTCGACTACCTTTATACCCACGATTTCAGCCGTTTTGTGGTTGCCTACATGCAGGAGGCCAAGCCCGGCGAGGGATTGAACTACTACATGAAGGAGGTAGAGGAGGATACATTCTACGTGCAGATTGTGAAGGATAGCGGCGAGGCTATATGCCGTTGCGAAATGAGCTTCCTTCCCCGCCCCGAGGTAGATGAAGATTGATATTTTCCATAACCGCAAATAGATAATTACCCCCATGGCTAAAAAAGGCCATGGGGGTAATTGCTTGTTGTTCAATGCCTATTTTCGTCCGGCGCGCTCCTCCAACGTCTGCATCCATTCATACCAGTTAGGAATATACAGTGTGGCAATCATGGTATTCAGGAACATGCCATAGACGACAGCCGTGCCAAGCGACAGGCGGCTCTCGGCGCCTGCGCCGTCGGCAAAGAGCAACGGCATCACTCCGAAGACGAACGACAGCGAGGTCATCAATATGGGGCGCAGTCGTATGTGCCCTGCCTGATAGGCGCTCTCCCTGATGTCGTTGCCCGCCTTGCGGAAATCGCGGGCAAATTCCACTATCAGGATGCCGTTCTTTGCGCTCAACGCAACCAGCAGCACTATACCAATCTGCGTGTAGATGCTTATGGGCTGTCCCATCACCCAGCAGCCGAGCAGTGTGCCCAAAAGGGCTATCGGCACGCCCATGATGGCCGCCACCGGGCTGCTCCAGCTCTCGTATTGTGCGGCTAGCACCAGGTAGGCTACCACTAGTGCAAGCACCAGTATTACAATGGCCGAACCTCCGGCGCTCTTCTCCTGGTAGGCCACTCCCGTCCATTCGTACCCATATTCGTTGCCAAGCTTTTCGTTGAACAGCGCCTCCATCTCCTCGATGGTTTCTCCCGTGCTGAAGCCCGCAGCGGGGTTGCACGTTATCGTTGCGCTGTTGAACATGTTATATCTGCCCAATTGGTCGATACCCAGCACCATTCCGCTGCTCATGAAGCTGCTGAAAGGCACCATCTCGCCGCGGTTATTGGCGAGGCTCAGCTTCATGACGCTGTCGATGAATTTCTGGCTGTTCTCGCCCGCCGCCATTCTCACCTGCCACACGCGGCCCAGCATCACGAAATCGTTTATATATGCGGCGCCCATGTAGTTGCTCAACGTCGAGAGCAACGAGCCTACATCCACGCCCATGCTGATGGCCTTTTCGCGGTTTATGTTCAGATAGTACTGTGGCACGTTGGCCTCGAAAGAACTGTTCATGGCTGCTATGGCGGGCTTCTCTCGGTATGCGGCCAGCAGTATGTCGATGGCCTGTTGCATGTCGGCTGTTCCCAATGCCAGCCTGTCCTCTATCTGCAACTGCATGCCGCCGGTGTTTCCCATGCCGGGAATTGCCGGTGGAACCATGGCGAAGCATTGCGCCTCGGCTATCGTGGCATAGGCCTCCCTGTTGAAGCGCGCCACAATGTCGCTTGCCGAGTGCCCCTTGCCCTTGCGCTCTTTCCAATCCTTCAGCACCACGAATACGCTCACCGCATTGCTCTGTTCGCCGTTGTTCATGATACTGAATCCGCTGATGCTGATGTTGCTCTTCACCTCGGGGTAGGATTGCAGTATCTCGTTTATCTTCATGGCGACCTCCTCGCTTCGTGTCAGCGACGACGCGGGTGGCAACTGCGCCGCTATTATCATGTAGCCCTCGTCCTCGTCGGGGATGAAGGTCGATGGCCACTTGATGAACATCAGTATGGCTGCCACGCACATGGCGATGAATGTGGTTGCAGCTATCAGCGGCTTGCGCAACAGATAAGCGGCGCTATGGTCGAATGCCTGCTGCATGTAGTCGTATATCCTATCGAAAAAGCGGAATACGACGCCCTTTTTGCGGTTCTTGTCGGTGGGGCGCAGCAGTATGGCACACAGTGCGGGGGTTAGCGTGAGCGACACCATTCCGCTGAGCAGCGTCGAGGCTGCGATGGTCAGTGCAAACTGCTTGTATAGCTGTCCGGTGATGCCGCTTATCATGGTTGTGGGTATGAAAACTGCCATCATCACCAGCACCACGCCCACAATGGGGCTTGTTATCTCGGACATGGCCTTCTCGGTGGCCTCTTTGGGCGGTAGCCGCTCCCCGTCGAGGATGCGCGTTACGTTCTCCACCACCACTATGGCGTCGTCCACCACTATGGCAATGGCAAGTATAAGGCCGAAGAGTGTCAGGGTGTTTATAGAGAAACCGAGCAGCTCCATCACCGCCAGCGTGCCTATGAGCGACACGGGGATTGTGAGGCAGGGGATGAGTGTGGCACGCCAATTTTGCAGGAATAGGAATATTACCAATATCACAAGCAGCGTGGTCTCGAGCAGCGTGTAGAGCACCTCCTCGATAGAGCTTCGCACCACCTCGGTGGTGTCGAGCGTCGTTTGGTATTCCACTCCGGCGGGGAAATTTTGTGCGAGCTCTTCCATCTTGGCGCGTACAGCCTTCGATACATCGAGCGAATTGGAGCCGGGCAGCTGATATACGGCAAGCGCGGCGGTAGGGCGGCCATCCAGACGCGACGATGCCGAGTAGGTTTCGCTGCCTAGCTCGATGGTTGCTATCTCCTTGAGCCGTAGCATGGTGATGCCGTCGTTCTTGATGACGATGTTCCCGAATTCCTCTTTGCTCGAAAGGCGTCCCTGCACGTTGAGCGTGTACTGGAAATCGTTGTCGGCGCCCTTACCGTAGGTCTGTCCCACATAGCCCGCCGATACGGCCATGTTTTGCTGTGTGATGGCTGTATAGACCTCCGAGGGTGTCACTCCGCGTATCCTCATCGTTTCGGGGTCGAGCCACACGCGCATGGAGTAGTCGCCGGCGCCCATTATGTTCACGGCGCCCACGCCGGGGGTGCGGGTGAGCTGGTCGGTTATTTGCAGCTTGGCATAGTTCGACAGGTAGAGCTGATCGTATATGGAGTCGCCCGTTAGGGTAAGGAATAGCACTATGTTGGACGACTGCTTCTGCACGGTCACGCCCAGCTGTGTCACCTCGCTCGGCAGTGAGTTCATGGCTACGTTTACGCGGTTCTGTACGAGCACGGTTGCCATGTCGATGTCCGTTCCCACCTCGAATGTAACCGTCAGCTGGTATGTTCCTGCCGACGACGATGTGGAGCTCATGTATATCATGTTGTCAACGCCGTTCACCTGCTGCTCAATGGGTATTCCCACTGTCTGTGCAATGGTTTCGGCGTTGGCGCCGGGGTAGCTGGCGGTCACCTGTACGGTGGGTGGCGTTATCGAAGGGTATTGGTCTATGGGCAGTACAAAGAGGCATATGCCTCCGCCTATGAGCAACAGCAACGATAGCACGGTTGCGAATATAGGTCGTTCTATGAAAAATTTCGGGAAGTTCATATGGCGTTCTATGCTATTTTTCCATGACGGGTGTAATCTTTATTCCGTTTCTCACTTTCACGAGTGCGCGCGTTACGTAGCGCTCGTTGCTGTCGAGCCCTTTGGTTACAAGGCGCATGGTGTCATCGACAATGTCGGCGGCCTCTATGTGGCGATATTCCACAATGTTCGAGTCGTTTACAACGTAAATGTATCGTCCCAACTGGTCGCTGCCTATCGCCGCATCCTTTATCAGTATGCCGTCGCTTATGTTCTTGTATGGCAATACGACGCTGATGTATGCTCCGCTCTTCAGGAAGCCGTCGCTGTTGTCGAGCTGCGCCCTCACCTTGAGCGTTCCTGTGCCCAGGTCGATGTTGGGCGACAGGTAGTCCATCCTTGCCTTGCGACGGAAATATTTGTCGCCGCCCAAATTGAAGGTAATGTATTCATCCTGCGCCACTTTGCCCCTTTTTTGTCGTTGCAGCCACTCGTTGTCGGTGATGTCGAAATAGGAGTACATCGTGTCGTCCTTGTAGAGCGTGGCAAGGGTGACGGGCGACATGCTGCCGGCTATGTAGCTGCCCGAGGAGTATTCGCTCAGGCTGACAAGGCCGTTGTGCGGCGCCTTCACATAGCAGTAGTCGAGGTTGGTCCTGGCGTTGCTCAGCTGTGCTTCGGCGTCGTTGACGGCAGCCTTGCCGGTGGCAACGTTCGTTTCGGCCTGCAACAGGTCTATTTCGCTCACAGCATTGCGCTTTATGGCTGTTTTCATTCGTTCGTAATTGTTTTCGGCATATTTGAGCTTCGCTTTGGCGGTCTGCAAAGCCGCCTCGGCCTGCTTCACTGCATTGATGTATTGCGTGGGCTCTATGATGAACAGTATGTCGCCTTTTTTTACCCTTTGTCCGGCGGTGTAGTACGAGCCCTGAAGCGTGCCGTTTACCCGCCCGACGATGGCTATTGTGGCGTCGGCGTCGAGGTAGCCCGGATACTCGCGGGTGAGCACTACATCCCTTGTTTCGGGGTAGGATACTTCTATTGGCAACGGTGCCGTTGCGATGCTTTTCTCTCTCTTGTCGCAAGCGCCTGTTATTGCCGCCACGACCAATATGAATGCAATTGTTCTCATATTATTTTCTGTTATTTTTGTTTACCAACCGCCTCCGAGGGCTTTGTATAGCTGCACGAGGGCTGTGAGCGAGTAGCCCTGCGTGCGTACAAGATTGTTCTGATAGCTCAACAGAGAACGTTGGGCATCAAGCACATTCTGAAACGGGGTTAATCCCTGCTTGTAGAGCTCGAGCGATAGTGCGAGTGTCTCCTCGCCCTGTTTTACCGTCTCCTTTAGTGTGCCTATCGTCAGTATAGCGTTCTTGTATAGTGTCATGGCGTTGTCAACCTCCTGAAGGGCGGTCAGTACGGTGTTGTTGAACTGGATGATGCTCTGCTCGAGCTCGGCCTTGGCTGCGTATGTGGCGCTCAGCTTGCTGCCACCGCTGAAGAGGTTCCACGTCATGGTGGGCGCTATCTCCCACGCCATGCTTTTTTCGCGCATCAGCTTGTTAAGATTATTCGCGGTGAACCCGATGGAGCCGTTCAGGTAGAACGATGGCAACCAATCGCGTTTCGTGGCGCCCAGCATCGAGGCCTTGGAAGCAATCGACAGCTCGGCCGCCCTGATGTCGGGGCGTCTTAGCAGCAGGTTGGCCGGCACGCCCACCGCCACGGCTTCCACATAGTCGGGTAGTGGGGCCTCCTTTTCCAGTTTGCTGTCTATCTGCCCGGGGTATAGCGCCAGCAGTACGCTGATGGCGTTTATGTATTGGTCTATATTTGATTGCATTGCGGGGATTGACGAGAGCGTGCTGTAATATACCGACTTGGCCTGTGCGACGTCGAGCTTCGATACAAGGCCGCTCTCGTATCGCGTTTCGGTAATCTCCATAATCTCCTTCTGCGACATGGCGTTTTTGCGTAGAACGGCCATTTCGGCCTGGCATTCGCGCAGCGAGAAATAGTTGCTTGCCACTTCGGCACACAGGGTTAGCAGCACCGCTTTGTACTCCTCTTCGGTCGCCTGAAAATCTCTTTTTTGCGACAGCGCGCGTTTGAATAATTTACCAAAAATATCGACTTGCCAGTTCATTTCGAGCATGCTGCTGAAATAGCCGTACCACGCCTCGGCGTCGCCCGTTTGCGACAGGTTGCCGCTCGATTTTTCGCGCGTCCATCCGGCCGAGAGGTCGAGCGAGGGGAGTAGCGCGCTTTGTGCCGTGCGCCATCCCGCCTTGGCAATCCTGATGTTGGTGATGGCGGTCATTGCCGACAGGTTGCGTTCGGTGGCAATGGTTATGAGCGAGTCGAGCAGCGGGTCGTCGAACCGGCTCCACCAGAAGCTGTCGTCGGGTGGCGCTTGTATGAACATCTCATCGCCGCTCCATTCATGCGGAAGCGGCTCCATCAGGATGTCCCGTTTCTGCCCCGCGGCCTCGATGGCGACGAGGAACAGGAAAATAATAGTCGGTAAAAATTTTTTCATGGCTCCAGTGATTGTTTTCTGCTGTCTAAAACAATCTTGCGGGCTTTAGGTTTCGCGGTTGCTCTGTTTGCAGCTTTTTCGGTCGGGCGATTATCACAAAAAGCAGTTCATTATCGCGTGTGATAACTAATTTTTAATCGAGCTACGTTGGCATTTATCCAAACTATTCTTAACTTTGTGCTCTAATTTTACAGTTATGGAATTAAACATCATTGTCTTGGCAAAGCAGGTTCCGGACACCCGTCAGGTGGGTCAGCAGGCTATGAACCCCGATGGCACGGTCAACCGTTCGGCGCTTCCCGCCATTTTCAATCCCGAGGATTTGAACGCGCTCGAACAGGCGCTCCTCATCAAGGATGCCAATCCCGGAAGCCGTGTAACCATCCTTACCATGGGCCCCGGTCGTGCAGCCGACATCTTGCGCGAAGGCCTCTATCGTGGAGCCGATGCCGGTGTGCTGTTGAGCGACCGTGCATTTGCCGGTGCCGATACATTGGCCACTTCGTATGCCCTTACAACTGCCATTCGAAAAATAGGTAAATTCGATATCATTCTCTGTGGTCGCCAGGCTATCGACGGCGACACAGCACAGGTGGGCCCGCAGGTTGCTCAGCAGCTCGGCTTGCCCCAAATTACATATACCCGTCGCATAGTGGAGCTCACTGGCGACAAAATAACCGTGGAACGTACAATAGAGAACGGCGTCGAGATAGTAGAGGCACCCTTGCCCCTTCTGCTCACCGTTGATGGCGCAGCAGCGCCCTGTCGTCCGCGTAACGCCTACAGATTGCTTCGTTTCCATCGCGCCGCTACTCCCACCGAGCAGGCTGCCGAGGGCTTCCCCTATGCAGCGAAGGTGGCAGCCGACAGCGAGCTCACCCTGGGCGAGTGGAACCTTGCCGACGTTGGCGGCGATGCGTCGCGTTGCGGCCTTTCGGGCTCGCCCACCAAGGTGAAGAAGGTTGATAATGTTATTTTTCAGGCAAAAGAGAGCAAACGCTACACAGCCGACGACGAGCAGATTAAAGAGCTTATCGGCGAACTGCTTGCCAATCACACAATAGGATAATTACTATGAACAATATATTGGTTTATTGCGAACTCGATGGCACTCGCGTGGTCGATGTCAGCCTCGAGCTGTTGAGTAAAGGACGCGAGCTTGCCGACACCCTTGGCGTAGCGCTCGAAGCAGTTGCACTCGGCGCCAACCTTGCCTCGGTGGCTTCTCAGGTGTTCCCCTACGGTGTAGATAAATTGCACCTGTTCGATGACGAGCGTCTGTCGCCCTACACGACATTGCCCCATGCTTCGGCGCTTGTGAAATTCATTGGCGAGGAGCAACCACAGATATTCCTTCTCGGTGCGACGGTAATCGGTCGCGATCTTGGCCCCCGCGTTTCATCGGCGTTGGGCAGCGGACTCACAGCCGACTGCACATCGCTCGAGATAGGCGATTACGAGGACAAGAAAAAGGGCGAAACGATAAGTAACCTCCTCTACCAGATACGTCCTGCCTTCGGTGGAAATATCGTGGCAACCATTGTGAATCCCTACAACCGCCCGCAGATGGCAACCGTTCGCGAGGGCGTGATGCCTCTCAAGCGTGTTCGCCCCGACGACTATGTGGGCGAGGTGGTGAACCACACCGTTGCCGACTATGTGAACGAGGCCGATTTTGTGGTGCGCATCCTTGAGCGCCACTTGCAGAAGGCCGAGAATAATCTGAAATCGGCTCCTATCGTCGTTGCCGGCGGTTACGGAATGGGCAGCAAAGAGAATTTCGACATGCTCTTCACTCTTGCCCACGAACTGCACGGCGAGGTGGGTGCTACCCGCGCTGCTGTGGATGCAGGTTTCACCACACACGACCGTCAGATAGGTCAGACAGGCCTTACGGTGCGTCCCAAGGTCTATTTCGCTTGTGGCATTTCGGGCCAGGTGCAGCACATTGCCGGCATGCAGGATAGCGGAATCATCATTTCCATCAACAGCGACCCCGATGCGCCTATCAACGCCATTGCCGACTATGTGATAACAGGCAAGGTCGAAGAGGTCATCCCCAAACTAATCACTCAATACCAGAAGAAGTCATGAATTACTATACCGACAATCCGGTGCTGAAGCACTATTTGAGCCATCCTCTTTTTCGCCGCATTGTGGAGATAAGAGAGAAGAATTTTGCCGAGGCCGATAAATATGACTATGCCCCTATGAATTTCGAAGAGGCTGTGGCCGGCTACGAGCAGGTGCTTGCACTTGTGGGCGAGCTTTGTGCCGAGGTGGTGGCTCCCAACGCAGCCACTGTCGATAGCACAGGGCCTACGCTTGCCGAGGGTAGAGTGGCTTACGCCCCTGCCAGCGAGAAGAATATGGAACTGTTCCGCCAGGCTGGTCTTATGGGCATATCTCTGCCCCGTCAGTATGGCGGCTTGAATTTTCCTACAACGGTGTTCACCCTGCTCGAGGATATTGTAGCCCGTGCCGATGCCGGCTTTGGCAACCTGTGGGGCTTGCAGGAGTGTGCCGAGACCATAAATTCGTTCGGCACCGAGGAGCAGCGCCAGCGCTATCTTCCCCGCATTGCGTCGGGCGAAACGATGTCGATGGACCTCACCGAGCCCGATGCGGGAAGCGACCTTCAGAGCGTGCGCCTGAAGGCAACCTACAACGAGGCCGACGGTCGTTGGTATCTGAATGGCGTGAAGCGCTTCATCACCAACGGCGACGCCGATATACACCTGGTGCTTGCACGTAGCGAGGAGGGTAGCAGCGATGGTCGTGGCCTTTCGCTCTTCATCTACGACAAGCGCAATGGCGGTGTTTACACACGTCGCATCGAAGAGAAGATGGGTATTCACGGTTCGCCCACCTGCGAGCTTGTCTATAACAACGCTCCCGCCGAATTGTGCGGCAGCCGCAAGATGGGCCTCATAAAATATGTGATGGCGCTCATGAACAGCGCCCGTATAGGTATTGCTACACAGAGCGTGGGCCTCTCCGAGGCAGCATATAGCGAGGCACGCAGTTATGCCGCCGACCGCAAGCAGTTCGGACGCGCCATAGAGAATTTCCCTCCCGTATATGAGATGCTTGGCGAGATGAAGGCTCGCCTCGATGCTTCGCGCAGTCTGCTTTACGAAACAGCGCGTAACGTGGATATGACCGCCTGCTTCGAGATTATTGCCCGCGAGCGCACCCTCACCCCCGAGGAGCGCCAGGAGGCGAAGGCCTTCTCGCGTGCGGCCGACGCCCTAACCCCCATCGTTAAGGGTATGGGTAGTGAGTTCAGCAACCGCAACGCCTACGATTCGGTGCAGGTGCATGGCGGTTCGGGCTATATGAAGGACTACGCTTGCGAGCGCCTCTATCGCGATGCACGCATCACCAGCATCTACGAGGGTACCACGCAGTTGCAGGTGGTTGCCGCCATACGCTACGCTACCAACGGCTTCTATTCAACCATGATAGACGAGTATCTCGCTCGCGAGGTGTCGCCGGCAATGGCTCCCCTGCGCGACAGAATAGCCCGCATGGCCGAGGTCTATCGTTCGGCGGTGGCACGCGCTCAATCGTTCGGCTGCCAGGAGACCAACGATTTCTTGTCGCGCCGCATATACGAAATGGCATCCTATTGCGTGATGTCGGCACTGCTCATGCTCGATGCATCGGCCAACGAAGAGCTCTTCGCTGCGTCGGCACGTCGTTTCACCGCAATGAGCGAGGCTATTGTGGCTTCACACGCTACATTCATCGAAAACTACACACCGGAAATGCTTGCCGATTACAAAAAGTGAGCATCCGGCCCAATAATACAGAATACAGATTAACAAATAAATAAAAACAGCTTGTAATTATGGAAACAAAGCATCAGTTTCTCCGTGTGGCATACGAACTTGTATCACATCGCGACGGCATCGCCGAAGAGATAGAGAAGGCTACACGCGAACAACCCTTCAGCTTCATCACCGGTTTCAATTTCACACTCGATACATTCGAGAACAACCTGAAAGAGCTCAAGAAGGGCGACAATTTCGATTTTGTAATTCCCTCGGCCGAGGCTTACGGTGACTACGATCCCGACCACGTACAGGATTTCGACCGCGAGGTGTTTACCATCGACGGCAAATTCGATTCGACACACATATTCAACGGTAACATCGTAGAGATGTTGCGCAGCGACGGCTCGCCCATCCTCGGTACAGTGAAGGAGGTAACCCCCATGAAGGTGGTTATGGATTTCAACCATCCTTTGGCCGGTTGCGACCTTCAGTTCGTGGGTACAGTGGTTGAATCGCGTCCTGCTACAGAAAAAGAGATCAATAAATTTCTCGATTCACTGAAGCCCAGCGGATGCAACTGTGGTTGCAGCGGTTGTGGCGGTGGCAGTTGCGGCGATGGCTGCGGTGATAGCGGCTGCGGCGGTTGTCATTGATAATCTGTCGATTAGATGAATACAATAGGAACACAGGTGCGACTCACTACATTTGGTGAGTCGCACGGCGTTGCTATAGGTGGTGTCCTCGACGGCTTCCCCGCGGGGATTGTGGTTGATGAGGATTTTGTGCGTAGCGAAATGCGTCGTCGTCGTCCCGGACAGAGCGCTGTGACAACAGCACGCAACGAGGCCGACGAGGTGCAGTTCCTCTCGGGCATATTCGAAGGTCGCACCACCGGTACGCCTATAGGCTTCGTGATATACAATACCAATAACCGTAGCAACGACTACGACAATCTGCGCGACGCGTTTCGTCCGTCGCATGCCGACTACACTTATTCGGTGAAGTATGGCGTGCGCGATCATCGTGGCGGTGGACGCTCGTCGGCGCGCGAAACGGCTGTCCGCGTGTGTGCAGGTGCGCTGGCCAAGCTCGCACTCAACCAGTTGGGTATCAGTGTGCAAGCCTACACCTCTCAGGTGGGCGATATTGCGCTCGATAAGGGCTACGAGGCTTACGACCTCTCTCAGGTCGAGAGCAACGTGGTGCGTTGTCCCGATGCCGAGAAGGCTGCTGCTATGGAGCAGCTCATTCTCGATGTGAAACGCGCCGGCGATACAATAGGTGGAGTGGTGACCTGTGTGGCCAAGGGTGTCCCTGCCGGCATTGGCGCTCCGCTCTACAACAAGCTCTCGTCGTCGTTGGCCCATGCCATGCTCACCATCAACGCCGCCAAAGGATTCGATTATGGCGACGGATTTGCGTCGGTGACAGGTCGCGGTTCGCAGCAGAACGATATATTCTACAACGACAACGGTTCTATAAACACCCGCACCAACCACAGTGGCGGCATTCAGGGCGGAATATCCAATGGACAGGATATCTATTTCCGAGTGGCATTCAAGCCGGTGGCTACCATCCTGTGCGAACAGCCTACGGTGGGTGTCGATGGAGAGGATACAACCATTTCGGCGCGCGGACGCCACGATCCCTGCGTGGTACCACGCGCGGTGCCTGTTGTGGAGGCTATGGCGGCATTGACCATTCTCGACCACTATCTGTTGTCGCGCTGCACAAGGCTTTGATTTTTGTGTTTATTCACCGTGGCGGCGCTCTAATTAACCATTGCGGTGAGTATAAATTTTATAAAAGAGTTGCAATATTTAAAATAATATTGCAACTTTGTTTTTTCTTATAGAAACCCTTGCGCGGGGCTTTCCCGATGCTCGGATGGCGGTGTATGGCCTGTGTGTGGCAGCGTCTTCGGGTGGTTGGCAATATTTTTGAATGATAAGAAATAAATATTCAATATGAAAGAAAATGGTGTATCCACAATGGTCGAGGATGAAATCGAGGTAAAGGAAAAAAAGAAATTTTGTTTGAATTTTTCCGAGCGTTTCATTCAGCGAACCATTCTTTTCCTTTTTGTGGCGCTGTGGGCGGTTCTCGTCCTGTTCGAGTATTCGCAGTTGTATCGCATACAGAACCTGTCGCTCTTTTTGCAGACTGAGCTCTTCTTCGAAGAGGCTATGCGAGCCCCTGCCGGATTGCTCTCCTATGCGGGCGCCTTCCTTATGCAGTTCTTCTACTACCCGGCATTGGGTGCGGCTATATATGTAGCTCTGCTCTATGCGGCCTATCTGCTTGTGAGAAAAGTATTTGATATCCCGCGTCGATGGGCGCTTGTAGCGCTCGTGCCGTTGGTGTTTGTCGTTGCCACAAACAGTCAGATGGGCTATTGGATTTACTACATTAAGATCCAGGGCTTCTACTATGTGCTTCTGCTGGGCGTCATAGTCATGCTGCTTGCCATGTGGGCGTGCAAAAAACTTCCCATGTGGGCGAAATTTGTTTTCGTGGCGTTGTGGGCGGCAAGTTACCCGCTTTTCGGCGTCTTCTCGCTTGCAGGAGCTGTCTTTATGGCGGTGAGCTCGTTCCGCGTTTCCAAGGGTAGGGTAGCGCCTTCGTTGCTGTTGCTCTTTGCAGTGGCGCTCGTTGCGGCTGTGCCTGCTCTCTATTTCTATTGCTACACAAGTACTTCGCTGCCCCTGATGTATCTTGCGGCGGTGCCCGGCTATCAGTGGTCGCTCTTCGGCGACGGATGGTTTGCGAGCGTCGTATGGCCCATGTGGCTGCCCTACGTTTTCCTGTTTGTTGCCTTCCTGCTCATGTCGGCCCTCTATGGCAAGAGCGCGCGTGGCCTTCTCGAGGCGCGTTATTCGTGGGTGCAGGTGGCGTTGATGCTCTTTGTAGTGGGCTTCTCGTGGCTCTATTGGTTCACCGACGAAAATTTCCATGTCGAGAATGCTCAGGATCGTGCCCTGTGGAACGAGGACTGGCAGCGTGTAGTGGAGCTCGGCAAGGTCGATGGAACCCCCACTCGTCTTATTGTTATGAATAGAAATATAGCCCTTCTGCGTCTTGGACGCGCCGGCGAGGATATGTTTGCCTTGCCCGATGGCTCGGCTACCATGAATTCGCCTGTGAGCGTGCGTCTTACGCAGACCGGTGGTAAGATGGCCTACTATCAGTATGGTCGTTTCAGCTTCTGCTATCGTTGGTGTATAGAGGATGCCGTGGAGTATGGCTGGAAGGTGGAGTACCTGAAGCATGCCGTGCGTTCGATGATGGCTGTGGGTGAATACAAGCTCGCTAGCCGATATATTAACATCCTCAAAAAGACCATGTTCCATCGTTCGTGGGCCGAGGAGTGCGAGGCGCTGATAAGCAAGCCCCAAAGCATTGAGCGTCGTCCCGAATTTGTGGTTCCGCGCCAGTTGTTCAGCTACAAAAACACGCTCGATGTCGATGATTCATACGTTGAGGCCTACCTTATAAACGCGATGACCTCGACGCTCTTTGTGAACCCCGGCCCCCTTTGCACCGAGGCTTCGCTGATGCATGCCCTCATTCGCAAGGATACCCAGCTCTTCTGGAATACGCTCATTCCCTACCTTAATACCCATAAAACCTTCCGCATACCCACTCACTATCAGGAGGCTATCATGCTCTATGGCAATATCGACCGTCGCGCCGATATCTCCAAGTTCAAGTTCGATGCAAGCATTCAGCAACGCTTCCGCGAGTTCATGAAGCTCACATCCAAGTACAAGGGTATGACCGAGGAGCAGATGGCGCCCTATTTCAAGGAGGCTGGTTTTGGTGACACCTATTGGTATTTCTATTTCTTTGTTCGTGATATTAAAAGTAACTAATGATTATGAAAAATATAACAGTGCTGATGCTTGCTTTGGCATCGCTTTTCGGAGTGGCGTCGTGCACCCCCTCGGTGCCCGACAACCCCTTGGCTACCAAGAAGTCGCCGCTTATTTACCCCGACTACAAGGATGTTACCGTCCCCTGTAATATAGCTCCGCTCACCTTCGAACTGAGAGAGGCTGGTGCCACCTCGTTTGTGACACGTTTGTCGGTGAATGACAAAGAGATAGTGCTCTCGGGTAGCGATGTTGTGCCCTCTATTAAGGATTGGCGCAACCTTACCGCGGGCTTCACAAAGCCTGGTAAGATAGCGGTCGAGGTCTTCTTCCAGAAGGGTGGCAAATGGTATGCCGATAAACCCTTCAATATCAACGTGTCGCCCGATTCCATCGACCCCTATCTTTCATATCGTCTGATACCACCTTCGTACGTGGCCTACGAGAAACTAGAGATTATGCAGCGCGACCTCAGCAGCTTCGACGAGGAGGTAATCTTCAGTAATATGCTGCTCGCCACCGAGCAGAGCGGTCAGTGCATCAACTGCCACGCTTACAAGAACTTCAAGACCGATAACATGCAGTTCCACGCCCGTCAGTATCTTGGTGGTACGCTCTTTGTACACAACGGTGAAATGCGCAAGATTGACCTCAAGACCGACTCGACGCTGTCGGCCGGTGTATATCCCGCCTTCAACCCCAAATACGACGTGGTGGCCTATTCTGTGAACCACACGGGACAGGTGTTCCACACCGCTCATGCCGATAAGGTAGAGGTGCAGGACGTAGAGAGCGATATTATCCTCTACAACCCTGCAAACAACACCGTTTCGCACGTGTCGAGGGGCAAGAACGACCTCGAGGTATTCCCCTGGTGGTCGGCCGATGGTCGCACCCTTTACTACTGCTCGGCGCACTTCGAAGTGACCGATACATCGAGAACTTACAGCCAGAACGAAATCGCTCGTTACAAGGAGATTAAGTACGATATCCTCAGTCGTTCGTGGAACCCCGAAACCTTCGAATTCGGCGAGCCCGATACGGTTTATGCCGCTTCGCGCATGGGCAAGAGTGCCACTCTGCCGCGCGTGTCGCCCGATGGCCGCTACATGCTTTTTGCGCTCGGCGAGTATGGCTGTTTTCACGTATGGCACAGCGACGCCGACATATATATGCTCGACCTCACCACAGGTCGCTGTCGCGAGCTCAAACGCAGTAATTCGGCGTTGGCCGAGAGCTATCCTTCGTGGAGCAGCAACGGCAAGTGGATAATGTTCTCATCGCGCCGCGACGACACCAATTATACACGTGTGTATATAGCCCATGTGGAGCCCGGCTGCAAGACCGCCAAGGCCTTCCTGTTGCCCCAGAAGTCGCCTTCGTTCTACCCCCTGTTCGACAAGTCGTTCAACCGTCCCGAATTCATGGTTGAACCCGTTCAGTTCACTCCCTACGAGGCAGCCGATGTGCTTGCCGGCGATCCCCAAAAGGCGACCTACTCCGACAATTGCAAATAGGCTGAAATGTGTCTTTTGTAATTTTTTAACTATTTTTACAATTATTTTTGCGTTCAATTTTTCGCAAAAAATAGCTGAAAAGCCCGCCCGATTGACTCGAAAACAGAGTCGGGCGGGCTTTTTAATTGTTAAAAATGATTAGAAAATTAACAATTAAATGTTAAAATTAGGAAAGAAACGAACGCTCTCTTTTTAACGGAAAATCGCACTTTGTTTGCCGATTTTGATACACATTTTGTAGAAATTCCCCATATATAGGTAAAAATAAAGACCGAATAGTGAAAAATATTCGAATTTATTAGAACATTTGTAGAAAAGAGTTATATTTGCACGTTACATAGTCTATACTACATAGTATAGGTGTCTGAAAACGCAATTAGAAAAATTTTAATTATTTATAAAATTTATATTTATGTTTAAACACTGCTTAAGTAAATTTAGCTGCGCACTTATCGCAATGTGTGCGCTTGTTACAGGCGGCTTGTTCCAGTCTTGTACAGACGAGTTCGACGAGTACAAGTACGACGACAGTGAGCCGTCTTGGCTGGGTTCCAGTATCTACGACTTCTTGAATGACGAGGCTGGTGACCGTACCTATCAGAACTATGTACGTATCATTGAGGACTTGGGCCTCAAGGAGGTTCTCTCACGTACAGGTAGTAAAACTCTCTTCATTGCCGATGATGCGGCATTCGACAGATTCTACGCGAATAACAATTGGGGTGTAGAGTCTTACGCAGATCTTTCTCTTGCACAGAAGAAGATTATTCTTTACAATGCAATGCTTGACAACGCTTATCTTCTCGATATGCTTTCAAGCCGCGAGGGTGATCCTCCCGTAGAGGGTAGCTGCTTGCGTCGTACAACATCAGCTTCAAGCATGGACACCGTTCCCTACTTCACTGATGATGCTACAACAGCAGTAGGTTTCCGCCTTCCCCAGAACAACAAGTATTTCGACCGCTACCGTGCAGCCAACGAGGGTAAAGGTATGCGTATCATGTCGGGTGCTTCTGACCCCATGATGGTACACTTCCTCCACGAGTACCTCACAACCAACAGCGTGCTCGACTCGGACTTCGACATCTTCTTCAACCACAAGAAGAGCCGTACAGGTACAGAGGCGTTCCTCTATGGTAACAAGATTCTCGCAAGCGGCATCGATTACGGTAACTTTACAGACGATACATTGACTATCACATGTAAGAACGGTTACATCTACCGCATGGACAGCGTGCTCGTTCCTCCTTCGGATATGGCACAGGAGCTTCGCAAAAACCCCAAAACACAGCTCTTTAGCCGCATGCTCGACCGTTTCGCATACCCCGTTTACGACGCAGCAGTATCAGCTGAGTACAACCGTATCTATCACTACGGCGACGCTGAGAACGAGGAGCGTATATATAAGATGAAGTACTCTATCAAGGACGCATCTACATTTAAAGATGACGACGACAAGGATCAGAGCTTCAACAACATCGAGCTTCCCTTCGATCCCGGTTTCACACAGATTGCCGGTTCAAGCGCCAAGGAGGCCGATATGGCTGCTATGCTCGTTCCCATGGACGAGATGGTATTCCGTTTCTTCGCTCCCATCTCTAAGCAGGATGTTAACTACGCTGACCTCACAGCTCAGCAGAAAGAGGTTTACGGTGTAGGTGCTGCTATCGTAGAGCGTTACGCTAATCCCGAGGACTTCGATGCAATCAACATCAACGACTACATGTCAATTGCTCCCTGTCTCGATTCAATCCCCTTGGATATCGTACAGGCGTTCCTTGCCAACCTCATGAAGGGTTCATTCGTTTCTAACGTTCCCAGCAAGTTCGACAAGGTAACAAACGACGCTCGTGACCCCATGGGCATCACACCTGCCGACGTTGAGGAGTGCGTACTCGCAAACAACGGTGTTATATATATATTAAATAATGTATTCGGTCCTGCAAAATATCAGGCGGTTATGACACCTCCCCTTATCATGCAGAACATGCGTATCATGAACCGCGTCATCAACGACCTCGATTATGATTCATACCTCTTGGCTATGGACTCATACTTCAGCTTCCTCGTACCCGATGACGAATACTTCGTTTACTTCGATCCCTCTTCATTGCAGAGCGGTACACCCCTCGCATGGAAGTTCAAGTATGGCCGCAAGAAAGCTAGCGACAAGTCAGACGGTGTATGGGCAGACAAATTTGCGTTCGATCCCACTACATACGAGATTCTCGACTCAATAGGCACAGAGGCCTTGACAACAAAGCTTTCAGAGTCTAGCGCAATGGGTAACCGTTTGCACGACCTCATGGAGTACCTCATCATCGTTGACTCAATCGAGTCAGGTAACCAGTACTACCTCACAAAGGGTTACGGTACAGTAAAATGTAAGGTTACATCACGCGACGAGCAGGGCGTTAAGTTCTATGGTGGTGAGCAGATTGAGAACGGTTCAGAGATCGCCGTTAAACAGCGCTTCCCCGAGAAGAACGGTATCACATACTGTACCTACTCAGAGGATCCCACAAAACCCTCAGGTGTTGTATCACCTCCCACAAAATCGGTTAACTACCTCATGAACGCGAAGAGCGCCGAGGGTGGTCCCTTCAGCTCATTCTTCGAGCTCTGTAACGGTCCCGAGGATTGGGATGGTTTCCTCAAGGCTACATTCCCCTTGGTAACAGACCTCACCAAGCTTTCAACCGACTCACTCAAGAAGTACTCAATCTTCTTCAAGGGTACATCTAAGACAGAGGTTCCCGCCGACTACGCAGTACCTTTCTTCAGCACATACCACTACTCGGTATATGTACCCACAAACGACGCTATCCAGGCAGCATACAACCTTGGTCTTCCCACATGGGAGCAGGTAGAGGCTGAACTCGCCGAGGGTAACGTAGGTCGTGTAGCTTCAGCGCTCCGTCTTATCAACAAGTTCGTTCGTTACCACTTCCAGGATAACGCCGTTTACGTTGACAACATGCCCTTCTCAGTTCTTTCAGCAGGTGTTAAGTACGACACAGTACGCTACGAGACAGCAGCTATCGACGATGCAACTGGCCGATTCTTCGAGACAATTATCAAGACACGCCCCAACCCCACAACAGGCAAGGCAACAATCTCTGTTAAGGACAACATGGGCAACATCGCATACGTAATGAACGAAGATGGCAAGGAGGGTGACACATGGAACGTTCTTGCACGTGACCTTCTCCTCAAGGGTGCAAGCCCCGATAAGGCTACAGGTATCTCAACATCATCATTTGCCGTTATTCACCAGATTGATAAGGCTCTCTACAACTCAGGCGTAATCGGTTACGATGGTCGTTTCCGTCGTTTCGCTACCGATGGTGAGCTCGTAGAAGAGATTGAGGTTGGTGCCGAGAAAACAAAATACCTCATTGGTTACCGCAACAGCATGTTGTTCGAAACCGCAGAGGGTGAGGTTTACCAGAAGACTGGTTACATCATGAAGGCTAAAAACGAATCTGAGTGGACACCCATGTCACGCGAGGATTATGTAATGCGTGCCGACACAGCTAAGATTCTTATCACAGAAGATGGTTACCTCATCAACGAAGAGGGTAACTTCATCAACTGGGACGGTGTAGCTCTCGGTCTCGATTCACTCGGAAACGTAATGTTCCCCGACTCAATTGTTACCGTAAGCCCCGAAGGTCTTCCTATTAAATAAGTAAAGAGATAACCGCTATGATAAAGATAAAACATTTATTATTTCTCCTCCTCTGCTGCTTCGTAGGAACTGCATTTGCACAGAAGAGCGCGAGAATTTCCGGAAACATTTCAAGTGATTCCGAAGGTCCGCTTATGATGGTAAACGTTACCGAGCGCGACAAGACCAACCGTATTATCGAGGCTGCCGTAACCGATATGGAGGGTAACTTCAGTATGGTTGTAAAGAACACAGCCAACCGTCTCGAAATCTCTTATATCGGATATAAGACACAGGTTCTTGAGATTGGTTCACGCACCGTCTTCAATGTAAAGATGGTAGAGGACAACATGATGGACGAGGTCGTTATCGAAGCAAAGCCCCGTACACAGACAGGTGCCCTCGACATTCTCTCACGTGAGGTTTCACAGGCTACTCAGAAGTTCAGCATGTCAGAGATGGAAGGTCTTTCTTTCGCATCGGTTGACGAGGCTCTTCAGGGACAGATTGCCGGTCTTGACATTACCTTCAACTCGGGTGACCTTGGTTCAGGTACAACAATGCGTTTGCGTGGTACCTCATCAATCAACGGTAACGCACAGCCCTTGATCGTTGTTAACGACAACATCTTCGAGATGCCTACCGGTGAGGAGTTCAACTTCCAGGATGCCAACCAGGAGTCATTTGCACAGTTGCTTACCGTTAACCCCGACGACATCGAGTCAATCGAGGTATTGAAGGATGCTTCAGCTTGTGCTATCTGGGGTTCACGTGGTGCTAACGGTGTCATCAAGATTAAGACAAAGCGTGGTTCACGCGGTAAGACACGTTTGCAGTACAGCTACCGTTTCAAGGACAAATGGATTCCCAATGGTCTTAACCTCCTCAATGGTGACGACTACACTATGTTGCTCAAGGAGTCACACTTCAATCCCAAGCAGAACGCTTCTATCGGCGATGTAGAGGAGTTGAACTACAACCCCAACTTCGCTCAGTACGAGAACTACAACGAAAACACCGATTGGGTTGACGCTGTATCTAAGCACGGTTACACCAACGAGCACAACATCTCACTTACCGGTGGTGGTGAGAAGGCTACATTCCGTATCTCAGGCGGTTACTACAACGAGACAGGTACCATCATCCGTCAGTTGCTCGACCGTTACACCTCTACTATGGCTTTGGACTACTACGTATCAGACCGTATTAAGGTTATATCTGACTTCTCTTTCACTTACACAAACAACCGTAAGAACTACGACAACGACATTCTTAACATCGCACAGGTTATCATGCCTAACATGTCAATCTATGCACAGGATCGTTTCGGTAACAACACACCCGACTACTACCAGATGCTCGAGAATGCTTCAGGTATCTTCGACGGTAACCAGAAAGACAAGAAGAACCCCATTGGTAAGGCTAACCTTGCTCGCAACGACGAGGAGACATACTCAATCACACCTCAGTTGACATTGGAGTACAACCTCCTTGGCCTCGAGGACGACGAGACACAGTTGAAGTACCGTGGTATGGTTAACATGAACATCAACACCTTCACCGAGACAAGCTTCATGCCCTCGGCTCTTACTACAAAGGACTGGACAAACGACCAGATCAACCGTTCATGGATGAAGGACTACAAATCATTGCAGTTCACCACACGTCACAACCTTATCTTCACTCCTCACTTCAACAACAGCGACCACTTCCTTACAATGACTGGTCAGTTCGAGCTCTACTCAGGTAACAACTCTGCACAGGAGGAGACAACCTATGGTCTTCCCACAGGTAACATCACCTCTACAACAGTAGGTTCATACCTTACAAACGCAGGTACCTCTACAGGTGAGTGGCGTTCAATGTCATTCGCTTACCAGAGCCACTACTCTTACAAATCTAAGTATTCACTCGGTCTTACACTCCGTGCCGAGGGTAACACCAAGTTCGGTAAGGACAACAAGTGGGGTATCTTCCCCGCTATCTCAGGTCGTTGGAACATCACCGATGAGCCCTGGATGAAGTGGTCAGAGAAATGGTTGAACATGTTGTCAATCCGTCCCGGTTACGGTTGGTCAGGTTCAGCTCCCGGTCAGGACTACCTCATGTACTCTACCTATACACCCGATGGTGCATATATGAACATGACAGCGTTCGTTCCCGGTGGTATGCGTCTTACAACCCTCCGTTGGGAGAAGAAGAAGGAGCTTAACATCGGTTCAGACTTCGAGCTCTTCAACAGCCTCATCACCGGTTCGTTCAACTACTACGACAACAACACCAGCGACCAGCTCATGAGCAGCTACTCAATCCCCTCAACAACAGGTTACACCTCACTCCGTTACAAGAACACAGGTGAGCTCCGCAACAAGGGATGGGAGTTGAACGTAAGCACAGCTAAGATTAAGCTCGTTAAGGACTTCACAGTAAGTGCATTCTTCAACATCGGTCAGAACTTCAACACCGTTGAGGCAATGGAGAAATCGGTGCTCGATAACAACAACCCCGACTACGACTTCAATAACGGTACATACCTTGGTCGTATCCAGGTAGGTAACCCCTTGGGTTCAATCTACGGTTTCCGTTACAAGGGCGTTTACCGCTACAGCTACAAGAACTGGGAGAAGGCTATCTCTGAGGCAGCAGCTGGTCGCAACGGTACATGTCCCATCGTTTACGATGCAGAGGGCAAGGTTGTTTACAACGCTGACGGTACTCCCAAGCAGATGGTTTACAACTACGACACCGAGACAGGTACATCATCGTACACATTCAAGGGTGGTGACGCTATCTACGAGGATATCAACTTCGACGGTAACATCAACGAGCTCGACCTTGTTTACCTTGGTAACTCAAACCCCAAAGCACAGGGTGGTTTCGGTTTGACCTTCCAGTACAAGCGTCTCTCTTTGAAGGCTAACTTCACATACCGTTACGATATCGACGTAATGAACACCGCACGTATGCGCGTTGAGAACATGCACACCAACGACAACCAGAGCATCGCAGTTAACTGGCGTTGGCGTAAGGAGGGTGACATCACCGAGATTCCTCGTGCACTCTACAACACAGGTTACAACTGGTTGGGTAGCGACCGCTACGTAGAGGATGCTTCATACTTGCGTCTTTCTTACCTCCAGCTCTCTTACAACTTCGAACCCAACTGGTTGAAGCGTTACGGTCTCCAGACCTTGAACCTCTACGCTTCGGCAGACAACCTCTGCTTCTGGTCTAAATATACAGGTCTCGATCCTGAGATTGGTTTAGGAGGTTGGGGACGTGCAGAGGACCAGTCTAAGACACCTCGTTCACGTTCATACACAATTGGTCTTACAGTAGGTTTCTAAAATTAGCGAAATATGAAAAGAATAAAAAATATATTAGGTAAAGCGGTTATGGCAACCGTCCTCGGATGCTCAATGCTGATGACATCTTGTACGGACTACTTGACCATCTATCCTACCAACTCCGTGATTTTGGAGAACTATTGGAAAACCGCAGAGGACGTTAATGGTATGTTGGCTACCTGTTACAAGAACATGGTAAAAGCAGACGCCATTAAGAGAATGATGATATGGGGCGAGTTGCGTGCCGACAATATGATCACACGTACAAGCGCTTCAACCGACCTTAAATACATTGTCGAGGCCAACCTTCTCGAGACCAACGACTGGTTCAAGTGGGATGTGTTCTATCAGACAATCAACTATTGTAACATGCTCATCAAGTACGCTCCCGGCGTAATGGAGGAGGATCCCGACTTCACACAGGGTGACCTTGAGGTTGTAATGGGTGAGGCTTACGCACTCCGTGCACTTTGCCACTTCTACCTCGTACGTTCATTCCGCGACATCCCCTTGGCACTCGAGGCTAAGGATGCCGACGAGCAGGAGATGATTTATCCCCAGCGCGCTCCCATGGAGGTGCTCGACAGCATCATGGTTGACCTTGAGCGTGCTTCAGGCCTTGTAATGAAGAAGGGTGGTTTCACCTACAAAGATTACAACTACAGCCGCATCAACCGCAACGCTGTTTATGCTATGATGGCCGACGTTAACCTTTGGCGTGCAGCCTTCACACAGTACGAAGAGGCACTCGAGGCTCCCTCGGCTAAGGCATTGGAGTACTACACCAAGGCTATCGAGAACTGCGACTCTGTAATCGAGCCCATGCAGCGCGAGATGATCGAGCAGTACGAGAAACGTAACGAGCAGATGACCGAGGTAGGTCCCGGTACCAAGAACCCCTACTTCCTCATCACCAACGAGACCACAAAGGCTGCGATGGTATCAAAGGCTTACGACGAAATCTTCGGTGAGGAGCGCTCAACCGAGTCAATCTTCGAGCTCGACTTGGATGGTCGTTCTAACGCCAACGACGCAGTTACCGATTTCTATGGTTACAGCAAGACAACAGGTTCATTCATCGCTCCCGCGAAGGCTCCCATCACACAGTCTATCTACGGCGAGAACGACTTGCGTCTTACCAGCTTCACCAACGCTCCCCTCAAGGCTACAGGCGAGGACAAGACAGAATATACTATTGCTAAGTACGCAGCACGTCGTTCACCCCTCAACGGTGACGCCAACGCTAACTACTGGTGGGGTAGCAGCGAGTGTCCTGCAAACTGGATTATCTATCGCAAGACCGACGTAATGCTTATGAAGGCTCAGGCGCTTGCATACCGCAACACCGATACCGACGACCTCAACAAGGCATTCGAGCTTGTACAGAGCGTAAACCGCCGTTCACTCATCAACGAGCGCGACACACTCAAGTTCGAGTCATACAGCACACCCGACCAGATGAAAGCACTCGTACTCGACGAGCGTCTTCGCGAGCTTTCATTCGAGGGCAAGCGCTGGTACGACCTTGTGCAGAAGGCACTCATCGAGCGTAGCACAAAGAGCATCCTCGACCTCATCGTCAAGAAGCTCGACAGCAACGCAGGTGCGGTACAGAGCAAGATGGCATCTATCAACTCGCTCTTCTGCCCCATCCACGAGAGAGAGCTTAAGTTGAACCCGTTGCTTAAACAGAATCCTGCATTCGAGAGCAACAGCTCAATCGAGCAGAACTAATATATCGTAATCCTGTCGGGCTTTCCGGCCCGACAGGGACGATTGAAAAAAGTTCACAAAAACAAAATGAGCATAAATAAAAGAATTATGGCATTTAAGAAAGAGATTTTCAAAAATATTATAGGAGCCCTCTCGGCAGCAGCACTCTGTTTCACCGGAGTAGCTACACAGAGCTGTTCCGACGATATCGACCAGTCTAACCGTTATACATTTACCGGCGAGACCGTAATCGACTATCTCGAGAACCGTTCGGACGTGTTCAGCGACTTCATCTCTATTTTGAACAGAGCAACCATCGGTCGCGAATCGGCAGGTAGCGTGAAGCATTTGCTTTCTACCTACGGTCACTACACCTGCTTCGCACCCACCAATGCAGCCGTACAGCGTCACCTTTTCGAACAGGACTCAATCTACTGGGCCGAGAAGGCTAAGCTCGATGCAGGACTCATCGATCCCAAGGATTTCCACGACACAGGTATCCACTCACCCCTCCTCGAGGATTTGAGCGACTCAATGTGTTGCGAAATTGCTAAGAACCACATTCTCGAAGAGGGCTACCTTACAATCGACCTCGCCGAGGGTGCGTTCCCCACTCCTAACCTCAACGACCGTTACATCACACTCTACTGGAAGGCCGACTCGGTAACAGGTGAAGTGTCAATCAAGCTCAACGACAGCTCGACCATCCTCGAGTCTGATAACGAGGTAGAGAACGGTATCGTTCAGATAATCGACCGCGTGCTCAGCCCCTCAACAGCGCTGTTGCCCGACCTTCTCAAGAGCTACGAGGATGTGTTCAGCATCTACTCAGAGGCTCTCTTCAAGACAGGTCTCGACGAGCGTATGCGTGAGACCAAGCGCGATATTCCCGGCACAGTGCCCGGTTGCAGCTGGAATTACGGCGACCACTTCCCTCGCGAGTGGCAGTCATCAGGTGCAAAACCCGCGTTGGTTCCCGAGACACACTACGTGAAGTACACACTTCTTGCAGTTCCCGATAAGGTGCTCCGCGAGATGGGTATCAAGACCATTGAGGACCTTGAGGAGTTTGCCAACAAGTGGTACGGCGAGACATATCACGAGGGTACTCCCAACTACGAGGACCCCACAAGTCCCGACAACCCCTTGTACCGCCTCATGGCCTACCACGTGGTTGACCGTCAGTTGCAGTACTCAGGTGGTTTCGTACAGGATAACATCAAGATCAGCAACTCGAGCTTCGACTCAGAGAAGCAGAATGGTGCATCGTTCGGTTACGACCGTTACGAGTACTACGAGACATTCCTGGGCAACGGTAAGCTCATGAAGTTTACAAAGCCCTACTCGGAGTCATACTATCCCGAGCTCACCAACCAGATTGTAGCTAACTACGCTCAGGACAAGGGTGCACGTTTCCGCAATCCCGATATGCGTAATCACATGAACGTACGCATTTATCCCGTTGCCGACTTCAAGTCACTCATCGACTCAACCTTCGACTTCAAGCAGGAGGCTATCAACGGTATTATCCATCCCGTTAACAAGATTATCATCTACAACGATAACGAGATGAAGGGTAATATCCTCTACGAGCGCATCCGTATGAACTTCATGTCGTTCTTCCCCGAGCTCACCAACAACAACATCCGTTGGGTCAACAACGACTTCGCACAGACACAGTATCACATGATTCCCGATGGTTACTGTGAGCGCATCAAGTTCAACTCGTCTCAGTCGCACATGTACTACCTCTATCCCCACTATGCTTACACCAACTCGTGGGCAGACTACCAGGGTGACGAGATTATTACAGCAGGTATGTACGACTTCGAGTACCGCATACCTCACGTTCCCGCCGGAACATACGAGCTCCGTCTCGGTACATGTCTTTGCGATACACGTGGTGTAGCTCAGACATACGTTGACGGTAAGGTAACAGGTATCCCTGTTGACCTCCGCACCGAGTCTGCGAGCCAGCTTGTGAAAGAGCGCTTCGCCTTCGTAACCGATAAGAAACTCGGTGACCCCGAAGCTATCGACGAGGACGACAAGGCACGTCGCAACCGTGGTTGGATGAAGGGTCCCGCCTCGGCATTCTGTGGCGACGGTGTAACACCCTTGCGCGATGGTCTTAATGCCGCACGTCTTATCCTCGGTACATTCCAGCTCACAGATGGCGACCACTGGATTCGTTTCAAGAACGTGATGGAGGGCGACAACACAGTTGCCGAGTTCATGCACAACTACTTTGAGATTGTGCCTCGCGGTATCATCATGGATCCCACAAACCCCGAGGATAAAAACTAATACGATACAGAAAGAATCATTATGTCTTATATAAATAACATATTCAGAAACACATTCGGCAAGTTGGTTATGGGCTTGTCGGCATGTGTTGCACTCTGCACAGTTGGATGTACAGAAGACATAGATGAATCGAACCGTTATACATTTACGGGCGAGACTATTATCGACTACATGGAGAACCGCTCGGAGATTTACAGCAGCTACCTGTACATCCTCGACCATGCACGCATCGGTCGCAGCGAGTCGGGTAGTGTAAGACACCTCCTTTCTACATATGGTCACTACACATGTTTCGCACCCACAAATGATGCAATAGCTCGATTCCTTTTTGTGCAGGATTCTATCTACCACGATAATCTTGCCAAACTGGAGAGCGGGGAAATGGATCCCAAGGACTTCCGCGACACAGGTATTCACTCACCTCTGTTGGAAGATATTTCGGATTCAATGTGCACCGAAATTGCAAAGAATCACCTTCTGGAAAGAGCCTATCTCACGATAGACCTTTCCGAAGGCTCTTTCCCCAGCCCCAATATGAACGACCGCTTTATCACAATGGTTTGGACCGTCGATTCGGTTACAGCAGTGGTTCGTCCCCTGTTGAACAACAACGCCCGAATTGTTGAAAGCGACGTTGAGGTAGAGAATGGTGTAGTACAGACATTGGACGCTGTGCTGAACCCCTCTACAGCGCTTCTTCCCGACCTTCTTGCATCGCAGGAGGAGTACTTTGCCATCTGGATTAAAATCCTCGAAATGACAAAGCTCGACTCGGCTATGCGTCTTACAGAAGACAAGGAGTATGCCAACAGCGATGTATGCGGCCAAAGCTACAGTTCGGATTACATTAACTCGACAAGCCACAGAGGAAAGTGCTACTATCCCGGCGGCAAGAAGTACAAATACACTATGCTCGTTGAGCCCGATTCAATCTTCAAATTGTACGGCATCAACAACGAGGAGGATTTGATTACTTATTGCCAGAAGTGGTATGGCACCGAGTGCCCCGATGAATACGATAATCCCAAGAACGCACTCTATCAGTTCGTTGCTTATCACATTCTCGACCGTCAGTTGCAGTATGCAAGTGGCGCCGGCCCTGGTGGTTTCATCATGGAGAACTACAAAGGTTCATCGTACAACAGCGAGAGCATGATGTGTGGTTCGGAGTTCGACCGTTACGACTACTTCGAGACAATGTTGCCCTACACAATGGTGAAGGTAACACGTCCCTTGACAAGCATGGAGTATGGTTCGGACGTCGTAATCAACTACGCACAGAACGGCGGTAAGAAATTCTTCAATGCCGAAATGCGTAACCACCTCAATGTCGTAGTAATGTCGCCCAGCCAGTCTCTTGAGTACATGCCCGGCTTCATCGACGAGGCAATCAACGGACGTCTTCACCCCATTAACAAGTTGCTTATCTACAACGAGGGTGAGATGGCAGGTAACGTGTTGCGCGAGCGCATGCGTTGGGACTTCACATCGTGGTTCCCCGAACTTACCAACAACAATGTGCGCTGGTACAACCGTGATAGCAAGATTGAGGTATTCTTCATACCCGACGGATATCTTGCACGTGCGCGTTTCAACTCGACATTGAGCGAAAACTACTACCTCACAGGTACAAACGGCTGGAACAACTATCAGGGTGACGAGATGCTTGCATCAGGTCTCTTCGATATCGAGTACCGTATGCCCTACGTACCCGATGGTACATACGAATTGCGTTTCGGTTATGCACGATACAGCAACCGAAGTGTGGTTCAGTTCTACATCGACGGTAAGCCCACCGGCATCCCCGTTGACCTCCGTAACAACAGCGAGACTGAGGCCTTCATCGGCTTCATCCCCGACTCGCAGTTCGGTGGCGACGAGACCGAGATTGCCGAGAACGACAAGGAGATGCACAACCGTAACTGGATGAAGGCTCCCGCATCGTTCAAGGTTGCAGGCGGTACCATTGCACGCGATACAAGTACACCTATCCGCTATGTGCTCGGTACTTTCCACCTGTCGAAGGGCGACCACTGGTTCCGTATGAAGAACGTACGTGAGGACCAGGCTACCGACTCACAGGGACATCACGACTACTTCGAGATTGTACCCAAGGCTGTGGTAACCGACCCCACCGTACCCGAGGATCGCTATTGATTTTAACGAAATAAATTAAATTATTAACAATATGAACAGAAAATTTAAACATGGAATGTCGATGGCTCTTGCTGTCCTGAGTGCAATGTTTATGAACACTGCCTGCACCGAGGATTGGAACGACCATTACGATGACAATGGCACAAACGCGAGCCGTACATCAATTCTTGACATTGTTAAGGGCGATGCCGATCTCTCGAACTTCAGTGCCGTAGTAGAAGCATTGGGTTGCGCAGACTCATTGCTCAACCAGTCACGTGTTTACACATTGTGGGCTCCTGTCAACGAGTATGTAAATAAAGACTCACTCTTGGCAGAGATCGAAAAGGGTAACCGTGATAAAGTGCTTAACCGTTTTGTTGAGTCACACATCGCTAACTTCAAGTATGCAGCGTCTGACTCGATGAAGGCCGATAACTACATGCTCCTTCTCAACGAGAAGATGGTGCCTTTCTGTGGTAACTACAGCGATGGCTACACATTCGACGGCATGGCGGTTGTCGAGAAGAACATCCCCGCATTCAACGGTATCGTTCACAAAATCGGCGGTACAGTAACTTACGCTCTCAACCTTTGGGAGTACCTCGAGAACGCCGAGGGTGCCGATTCAGTTGCTAAGTTCCTCTACTCATTCAACGTAAGCAAGTTCGATGAGTGGGCAAGTATCGAAGGTCCCACAGTACAGGGTAACAAGACATACCTCGACTCGGTATTCTCTAACTCGAACCAGTGGTTCTTCACTTACGGTGACAAATACACCGCAGGTATCGGTAACGTATCTATGGAGGACTCTTCTTACATGTTCGTAGTTCCCGCAAACGAGGTTTGGACTGAGTGGACAGAGAAGGCCGAGAAGTACTACAACCTCTACCTCGACGAGAAACTTGGTGAGGCTGAGAAGTTCCGCACCGACTCATTGAGATGGTTCTATGCTCGCAAGTCTATCTTGAACTACTCATTGTTCAGCAAGCGCGACCAGACTCCCGTTCACAAGCTCGCTTGGGCAGTTGATAACGACGGTGACGGTCTTCGCGATGACTCAATCTTATCTACATACTCTGTTAAGCGTCGTCTTTTCTCTAAGGAGGATGTTCTTGCAGGTACACGCGAGGGCGTTGAGTGTTCAAACGGTACATTCTACGTGAAGGATGTATTCAACTACTCACCCTTCTACACATGGCACGACACCATCAAGGTTGAGGCTGAGTACCCCAGATATCAGGGTAACGAGAAGAACAAGGACAACTTCGTAACTTCGGGTACCGACCCCAACGTAGTATATGTTTCAGAGTCTCAGATGCACGATTCACTCGTTGCACAGGGTGCTAAGCTTTCAAGCAACCAGTACGTAGAGGTAGCTCCTCTTGCAAGTACAGGTAACCCCAAGCTTATCTTCACAATCCCCGAGACACTTTCTTCTACATACAACGTGAAGATTGTGTTTGTACCTCCTCACATTGCATCTCCCCGTGCTAACCCCGCCGATTCAGAGCCCAACAAGGTGAAGCTTATTCTCCGCGCTACAGGCGACAACGGCAAGCAGGCTAAGCTCGTAGAGGTTAAGAACATTCAGAACGATCCTACACGCATCGACACAGTATTTATCCCCGATGCAGAGGATCCCAGCAAGCCCATGAAGATTAAGTTCCCCTTCACAGAGTATGGCTTTGCCGACAATCTGCTGAATGCTTCTCTTGAGATTACTTCAGATGTTGCTCGTAACGACAAGGGCTTCACACGCGTATTGCGTATCGACTGCATCATCCTTGAACCCGTTGCCGAGGACGAAGAATAATAGAGAATTTTGAGTATGAAAAATAAAAAATCAACTATGTATATGCGACAAATTATGCAAGCAATGGTGGCATTGGTGGTACTGATGTCATCTACCGCACCTGTAGCCGCAATGGTTTCAGGCGGTAACGAAGCGAACGATACCGTTTCGGCTAAGGCCGGAAAGGCTGCTGCCGAGATAGTTGCGGCACGTAAGATTACCGGTACCGTTTATGACGCAGCAACTAAAGAACCTCTCCCCGGTGTTCGCGTACAGGGTACAGGACATAGCAATGTTACTACCATGACCAACTCTGAGGGTGCCTATACTTTGAACATCCCTTCATATGTTACTTTGCTTAACTTCTCTACTCCCGGATACGGACTCATCCAGCGCCCCGTTCTCAACGACGACGTGATTGATGTTTATATCTACACAGACAAGTTCAGCCAGAAGTACAACGAGGATATTGTTATCACAGCTACAAACAAGGCCGAGATCGGTATCGGTTCTGCTCTTACAGTAGATGCTGAAATCGCTAACAACCTTGGTGCTGATGTACGCAGCATTACACGTTCGGGTACTCCCGGTATCGGTAACGCTATGTTCATCCGTGGTATCAATTCAATCAATGCCAACACTCAGCCTCTGGTTGTAGTTGACGGTGTCATCTACGACTTGCAGGAGGATGCAGGTGCTCTTCACCTTGGTGCATACAACAACATTCTTGCTGCTATCGACATCAACGACATCGCTGATGTAAGGGTATTGAAGAATGCTACTGCTCTCTATGGTGCGCGCGCTGCCAACGGTGTGCTCCTCATCACTACCAAGCGTGGTCGCAGTATGGCTACACGCATTACTGCAAACATCTTCGGTGGTGTGACACTTACACCCAACCTCCCCGACCTCATGGGCGCTGAGCAGTATCGTACATATGCCAACGAGCTTATCGGTACTATGGAGACAAACATGAAGGTGTTCAACTTCCTCCAGAGCAACCCCGACTTCTATTATTATAACATGTATCATAATAATACAGACTGGTCGGACTACATCTACCGCGAGGCTTACACACAGAACTACAAGGTTAATGTAGAGGGTGGTGACGAGATTGCTATGTACAATTTCTCACTCGGTTACACAGGCGCACAGAGCGCATTGGAGAAGAACGACTTCAACCGTTTGAACATCCGCTTCAACTCGGACATTGTATTGGCTAAGGACTTCAAGACACGCTTCGACATTGGTTTCAGCCGTGTACAGCGCAACTTGCTCGATGATGGTGCTCCCGCAGAGTATGCTTCTGCTCCCATCTCATCTCCCGGTTTCCTTTCAATGATCAAGGCTCCCTTCTTGAGCCCCTACAAGTTCTCTCAGTATGGTGTTAAGACATCTGCACTCGACGATTCTGATACATTCGCTTTCGGCATCGACCGTACAGTTGACCACACAAACAACTCATACTACAACCCCCTTACCATCCTTGCTAATGGTAACGGTGAGAACAAGAACTTCCAGGAGTACTCACAGTTCACACTTAGCTTGGCTCCCGAGTACACACTCGGCGACTTCAAGATCTCTGAGCTGTTCAACTACTCATTGCACCGCATGAGCGAGAAATACTATCTCCCCTACGGTTCTAACCCCAACAACAACCAGTATCACTTCTATGCCGAGAACCTCGGTTACATTGGTAACTCACTCGCATCTTACTTCGGTAAAGAGGCGTCTATTACCAGCGATACTCGTGTTGAATGGAAGAAGTCATTCGGCGCTCACAGCTTCGATATCTTCGGCGGTTTCCGTTACACCAACTTCAAGATGGACGGTAACTACCTTTCATGTGCTAACTCGGGTAACGACAACGCTACCAACATCGACAAGGACTACGACTACATCACCGACAACGGTGACAACAACGAGTGGACTAACCTTGCATGGTACTTGAACGCTAACTACAACTACCTTACACGTTACTTCTTGCAGGGTACTGTATCTATGGAGACATCTTCACGCTTCGGTAAAGAGGCTGACGGTGGCGTAGGCATGGGCGGTCTCCAGTGGGGTATCTTCCCCTCTGCTCAGGCAGCTTGGTTGCTCTCTTCAGAGTCTTGGTTCAAGGTTCCCGGTATCAATTCATTGAAGCTCCGCGCAGGTTACGAAGAGGTTGGTAACGACGCTATCAACTACTACGCAGCTCAGAGCTACATGGAGGCTATCAAGTACTACGACAAGTACATGGGTGTCCAGATTGGTAACGTAGAGAACGACGGTGTTAAATGGGAGACAACAGGTCGCTTCAACGTAGGTGTTGACGCTCTTCTCTTCAACAACCGTGTTGCTGTATCGTTCGACTGGTACAAGGCTACTACAAAAGACCTCCTCGTACAGAAGAAATATCAGTACATCACAGGTATGGATACATACTGGAGCAATGGTGGCGAGATGGAGAACACCGGTTTCGAGGCTTCTATCAATGCTAAGGTAATCAACACCAAGGACTTCACATGGGAGCTCGGTGCATCGGTAGGTAGCTACAAGAACGAGGTAACTGCTCTCGACGAGAATGTTGCACCCGTAAATGTTTACGGTGCTCAGGTTGTTACTCAGGTAGGTCAGGCTGTAGGTTCATTCTATGGCTACAAGACCGACGGTGTTATCAAATCTGCCGAGGAGGCTGCTCAGCTCGGTCTCTACCAGATTGATGCTACAGGTAAACGCGAGTACTTCAAGCCCGGTGATGTTAAGTTCGTTGACATGACAGGTGAGGGCGAAATCAGCGACGCCGACAAGGTAATCCTTGGTGATGCTCACCCCGACTTCTATGGTAACATCTTCTCTAAGTTCACATACAAGAACTGGCAGCTCGACCTTCTCTTCAACTACTCTGTAGGTAACGACGCTTTCAACTACTATCGTCAGCAGCTCGAGAGCGGCAGCAACTTCTTCAACCAGACAACAGCTGTGTTGAACCGCTGGTCTTACGACGGTCAGGAGACAAATACTCCTCGTATTGCTTATGGCGACCCCATGAACAACAACCGTTTCTCAGACCGTTGGATTGAGGATGCTTCTTACTTGCGTCTCAAGAAACTTCAGATTTCTTACAACCTGCCTCTCTCTTTGAGCTGGTTGCAGGGTATCACCATCTGGGGTGCTGCTGAGAACCTTCTCACATTCACTAAGTATTTGGGTAGCGATCCCGAGTTCTCGGTTAGCAATAATGTAATGTTCCAGGGTGTAGATGCCGGTTTGCTTCCGCAGAGCCGCAGTTTCCACTTGGGTGTTAAAGTTAACCTCTAATGATATAACCTAAGACATGGCGTTCCGCGGCTGTTTGCCGCACACCGACAAGCAGCGCGGAACTTCATAAGGAAATTTGGAAAACATTAATTCTACTAAAATGATGAAAAAGAATTTTATTTATAGTCTTTGCATGTTACTCTGCGGTGCCATCTTCATGAGCTCTTGCGAGGACATGATTGAAATCGAATCAGACCGTGTCGATTACGATATGAGTACTCTGACACTCAACGACACCGTTTACTCGGTACTCGGTATCTTGAAGGGTGTTCAGGGTGTTATGGACCGTCAGGTTCTGTTGGGCGAGCTCCGTGGCGACCTTATGGTTGTTAACGAGGCTAAGGCCGTTACCGATATTCAGAAGATTGCTCGTTTCGAGTTCGATTCTGATAATGAATATCTCGATATCAAGGATTACTACACCATCATCAACAACTGTAACATCTACCTTGCACGCGTTGATACCACACTCGAGCGCAATAACGTTAAGTTGATGCTCCGCGAGTATGTTGGTGTACAGAGCGTTCGCGCATGGGCTTACATGCAGCTCGCAATGAACTATGGTGAGGTTCCCTTCTTCGAGGAGCCCATCCTCACACACAGTCTTGCCGAGGAGGTGATGACACGTCCCATGGCCGACATGAACACCATCGCTCCCAAGCTCATCGAGACACTTCTTCCCTACGAGGATCCCGAGGCTTATCCCATGCCTGCATTCTCGGGCTTGACCTACAAGACCAGTTTGTACTTCGTACCCATCCGTCAGTTGCTTGGTGACCTCTACTTGTGGACAGGCAACTATGTTGAGGCTGCTAAGATGTACCAGAAGCTCATTGTAGAGAACGAGTACGAGGATAAACTCGGCGTTGTACTGTGGGCCGACGAGGAGGGTAAAGATTACAACGGTACCTTCGATCAGGTATTCAAATCAACAAGCCCTGCTAATACTATCGCAGTATCTACATTCTCTGCCTCTTCATCTACAGGTACAGTATCTCAGCTTGCAAGCATCATTGCTCCTCAGGCACAGGGCGAGCACATGGTACAGGCTGCTCCCGGTTACTATGGCTTGAGCAAAGCTCAGGTTTACAAGTACTACAAGGCCGAGGGTACTAAGATTACAGAGGCTGTTAACCCCAGCGACGAGAAACCCGGTGACCTCCGTATCTACCAGAGCGTTTACTCTACACGTAACTTCTCTGAGAATGTTGTTTACGGTGGCGTAATTGGTAAGTTCAACCTCATGACAGCAAGAAACGAGAATGGTGTTTCTCTTGGTAACTTCAGTGAAGTTATCAACGAGATAAAGTACGGTCGTACCATCCAGATATACCTCCGCTTTGCCGAGGCTCTCGCAGGTATTGCTGCCGAGCAGGGCGAGAACAGATGGCAGGGTGCTAACGAGCTCGCTATGCGCGTTCTCAAAGAGGGTATCAGAGCCGAGAAGTACTACGTTCAGAAGTATTTGAACGACTTCGAGGTTCAGTACATGGATGTTAAGAGAGACGAGGCAGGTAAAATTGTATATGATTCAACTGTATATGAGATTGACACCCTCGGTAACTACATCTACACTCTTCCCGATTCTATTCTCGTAACTGAGACACGTCAGCTCTTCGATACAATCATGTTCGACTTCACCGATGTTCCCGAACTCGACAACAACATTGGTGTTCACTCACGTGGTTCAGGTTTCGCTGAGTACAACCAGTACTACTCACTCGACAACGACTCATGCATCGCTCTCTACCTTGGTAAGGAGGGTGTAGCTGCCGAGAAGGAGATTCCTTTGCTCAACGATAAGGGCAAGGTTCAGTTCGACGAGAACGGCGACACAATCATGACTACTGTTGCTTACACTGAGTACGGTTTGACAGCAGACGACAAGATTGAGTACGTTCGTAACCTTATCATCGACGAGTGCGCTCTCGAGACAGCATTCGAGGGTTACCGTTTCACAGACCTTATCCGTTTTGCTAAGAACATGGGCAGCAACGATGTTCTTGCTAAGCGTGTTGCCGGTCGTGCAATCGAGAACAAGGTTAGCGTTCTCCACCCCGAATTCCAGTACGACGCTGCTCTCTATGGCAAATTGTCTGACCAGGCTAACTGGTATCTTCCCAAGAAGTAATTGACAGATTCCATATACAAAAAATGGCCCGCCACTGTGGCGGGCCATTTTTTTTGTGTGTAGTGGGATGTTACATTGTAACCAGTCCCATCTCGTTCCATGCCTCTATTATCAGGCCGCAGTCCTCGCGGGCTGTTTCGTCATCCACCTCGTACTCGCGTTGCAGCAGCGCTATCATGGTGTCGATGTCGAACTCCTCAATCTTCTCCAGTTCGCCCCACAGATAGGCTGTCAGTTCGTCTAAATTTATTACGCTCTGTTTGCTTGCGTTCTCTTCGTCCGTGGGCACGAGCAGGGGCTCGCCACACACGTACTGCAATTCATATTCTTTTGCTGTTTTCATGTGGAAAATATTTTTTTTGCAAACATACAAAATTCCATCGATTTTGTGTATGTTTGCAGTTCAAACATGCGCCATGCATGCAACCAGTTTTATGCCGAAACTAAATATTATGCCGAAACTGCCTTTTACCATCAACGCCGGGGGACGACTGCTCAGTCTGGAGCGTCCCGTTGTCATGGGTATTGTGAACGTCACTCCCGACTCCTTCTATGGGGGCTCGAGGGTGGGCGACGATGAGCTGCTGTCGCGTTGCGCGGCGATGATAGAGCAGGGGGCTGCCATCATCGATGTGGGGGCTTGCTCCACACGTCCTTCGGGCGATTTTGTTTCGTGCGACGAGGAACTGGAGCGCCTGCACAGGGCTTTCGAACTGCTCGACAAGGCCTTCCCCGACGCCATCTTCTCGGTCGATACGTTCCGTGCGCGTGTGGCACGCGAGTGTGTGGCCCATCACAATGTGGCTATCATCAACGATGTGTCGGGCTACGATTGGGATAAGGATATGTTCGATACGGTGTGCCAGCTGAATGTGCCTTACATACTTACGCACACCAAGGGCGTGGCGGGCGACGAACCCGAGTATGCCAATTTCATCCCCGAGGTGGTGGAGCAGCTTGCGCGCAAGCTGTGGGCGCTGCGCCAGGCGGGTGTGAACGATGTCATTGTCGATGCCGGCTTCGGCTTCGGAAAATCACTGGAGCAGAACTATGCCCTCATGGCCGCGCTTGGCGAATTTTCGCTGCTCGAGGCTCCCATGCTTGTGGGTGTCTCTCGCAAGTCGATGATTACCAAGGTACTGTCGGTGGCGCCGGCCGATGCTCTCAACGGCACCACGGTGCTCAATACCATCGCCCTCATGCAGGGTGCCAACATTTTGCGTGTCCACGATGTGGCGGCAGCGGTCGAGGCGGTCGCCATCGTCGAGAAACTGCGCGAATGCACCCCCGTTTTTTAGTACTATAATAATGTATATATATATAAGGATATGTTTTTCGATTTTTCTATAATGGATTTTGTCGATATTCTGCTGGTGGCAGCGTTGCTCTACTACTTCTATCAGCTGATGAAGGAGTCGGGCACCATAAACATCTTCGCCGGAATATTGGTATTTATCGTTCTGTGGATATTTGTGTCGCGTGTGCTCGAAATGCGACTGCTGGGCTCTATCTTCGACCAGATGATGAACGTGGGAGTGCTTGCGCTCATCATTATCTTCCAAGAGGAGATACGCCGATTCTTCAAAACCCTTGGCTCGCAGCACCGTTTTCGCCGCATATCGTCGCTCTTCTCCAAGGATAAGGACAAAAAAGAGGACACCGCGGTCATGCTGCCCATCGTCATGGCATGCATGGGCATGAGCCAGCAGAAGGTAGGCGCCCTCATCATTATAGAGCGCGACGAGAGCCTCGACGAGTATATGCAGGCCGGCGAACCTATCGACGCCAACATAAACCAGCGACTCATCGAGAACATATTTTTCAAAAATTCGCCCCTGCACGACGGCGCGCTCATAGTGCAGAATGGTCGCCTGAAGGCCGCTTCGTGCATTTTGCCCGTGTCCCACGAGGTGAATATCCCCAAAAAATTGGGCCTCCGCCATAGAGCAGCCCTCGCAATTTCGCAAGAAACCGACGCAATTGCGATAATTGTGTCCGAGGAAACCGGTGCAATCTCGGTTGCGCAGAAGGGAAAATTCAAGCTCGGACTCACCGCACAACAGCTCGAGCGCATTTTGGTTCGATAAACCGCAAAAAAAAGTTACATAGCTAAAAGCCTGTTTCCGAATATTTTACAAAATTAGCTTAAATTTTCTTTAAATTTTCTTCTTAAAAAGTTTTGTAGTTCGGAAAAAAGCTGTACCTTTGCACTCGCTTTCGACAAGGAACACAGTTCACACGAAAGCGATACGATCCTTGAAAACATTCCATACAGACATAGCAGTACA
>JAFYOS010000019.1 GCA_017560125.1 Bacteroidaceae bacterium
GCTCTTACATAAGTATCATTCATTAGACTATCAGCCAAGTCTTTTTTCTTGGTAAGCGAGAATGCATATCGTTTCAAGTCCTCAAAATACTTGTTCCAAAATATGTCGAAATTGTATATTTCCATACGCAAAGATATAAAAATTAAAAAATTATAGTTACTTTGATTATACAACAAACAAGTACTTGTTTTGTTCACGAAAAAAGCGAAAATTTTTAAGATATTAACAATAATGAATAATAATAAAGTCTGTATTGTAATTCCAATTTACAAGGAACACCCTACTAATTTGGAAAAAGCTTCGTTTAGACAGGCATTAAGAGTTTTGTCTAAATACGATATATATGTATATACATATCAGGGTTTGGACTTATCTGTTTATTATAATGAGGCGTCAATATTAAATAAAGATTTTATTGTTGAATATTTTGATAAAAGTTATTTTTCGTCAGTCAAAGGCTACAATAGACTTTGTTTAACGGTAGATTTTTATAAACGGGTTTCTGCGTATAAGTATATGCTAATATATCAACTTGATGCGTGGGTGTTCTGTGACGAGTTGGAGTATTGGTGTAATAAAGGATATGATTATGTTGGTGCGCCTTGGTTTACAAATTGGGGCACATACGAGGACGGTGAAGCGTTGTGGTGCGTTGGAAACGGTGGGTTTAGTTTAAGAAACATTTCATTTTTTATAAAAATGTTGTCATATAAATATCCGTTGTCTTATACTATTGATATTAAAAATGGGTTTAGAGGTTTTGTAAAGAGCATCGTAAAATTAACAGGATTCCATAATACTGTATCTTCGTTGATAAAATGTTGTAATGAATATATCAATGAAGATTTTTTTCTAACAAATACATTAGGGTCGATATCACGAAAATCTATTTTTCATCCAATCCTCCCCCCCCCCCTGGAAGCTGCAAAATTTAGTTTTGAAGCTTCGCCTTCCTATTTATATAAGTTGGTAGGTCGTAAATTGCCATTCGGATGCCATGCTTTTGAGAAATATGAATATGAAACCTTTTATAAAAATTACATAAGTTTATGAAACTATCTGTAATAACAATAAATTATAACAACTGCAATGGCTTGAAAAAGACTATTGAAAGTGTTGTAAATCAAACATCCATCCAATATGAATATATAATTATTGATGGTGGCTCTACCGATGGTAGCGTGGATGTTATTAAGGAATATGCCGATAAAATAGATTATTGGGTAAGTGAACCCGATAAAGGGCCTTATAATGCTATGAACAAAGGAGCGCGAGTTGCAACTGGTGATTATGTCATATTTATGAATTCAGGCGATTATTTTTATAGTAATGACATTGTTAATTGTTTTTTATTTTCAAATCCTACTGAGGATGTGATATGTGGAAATGTATATCGAAGTACAGGCCAAATTGACATTCCTCCTATTAAAGAGAATTTGACGTTTCTATATTTTTATAAATATTCTCTTCCGCATCAGGCATGCTTTATCAAAACTTCGGTACAAAAGCAGTTTCCATATAACGAAAACTTAAAAATAGTTTCAGATTGGGAGTTCTTTCTAAAGATTCTAATTATTAATAACGGAACCTATCGGAAAATAGATAAAATAATATCGTATTATGATTGTTGTGGCATATCAAGCATAAATCATAAATTGCATGCAAATGAGCGCGTTACAATTTTGCAATCAATGTTTCCTAATAGAATATTGGAAGATTATAGATTGAATACAGCATCGGATTTTAGACGCTTATTTTTATTGATTGCTGAAACGAAAATTCATAAACCAATATATGTAATTAATGTTTTGCTAATAAAGTTTATAAGTCTATTTACGGGTTCTAAATGGATAAATGATTTTAAAATCAAAGAGAAAGTATAAACGGTGCATAAATTGTAAGGAAAGGTTTAAATGTATTTCTTAAAGAATGTAAACATAGATTTTCTTTTGTGAGATTCCTACACCCAATGACTCTATAGTACAAAAGACAACACAGTCTATGGATGGGTAGAGTGTCCTCCTCTGTCCGTTAATTTATATACACACTGTTTATTCTTTTTTTTAACCACTCCCTAGCCAAATGAATTTTGCTCTTCACTGTGCCGGAGGGTATGTTAAGTGTTTCGGCAATTTCTTCGTATTTGTGTCCTTGAATATGTAATCTAAACACTGCATACAAATTCCTTGGCAACGAATTAACCAACCGGAGTAAATCCTTATACTCGATGTTCGCATCGCTGTAGAGCCCACTCTTTTGGTCTCGCACACAACATAATCGGTATATCGTTGCTCGTACTTAAACGAGTTCTGATGAATATTTCTCATAATAACGCATAGCCAGCCGATGAAATTATTGTTGTACTTATATTGGTGCAATTTATCTCTTGCTCTTACATAAGTATCGTTCATCAGACTATCGGTCAAGTCCTTTTTCTTGGTCAACGAAAATGCATATCGTTTCAGATCTTCAAAATGCTTGTTCCAAAATATGTCGAAATCGTATATTTCCATACATAAAAAGATATAAAAGTTAAAAAATTAGAGTTTGTTTCAATTGTATAACAAACAAGCATTTGTTTTGTTCACAAAAGAAGTGAAATAGAAAAAAGAGTAAATAAATATATATAATGCAATACACTGCCGTAATACGTACACTAGGCAAAGCCGGCGAAAAATACCAAACTTTGCTCAAATCTTTGTTGACGCAAACAATTGCGCCAACTGATATAATAGTGTATATAGCCGAAGGTTATGATATACCAAAAGAAACAGTTGGAGTAGAAAAATATGTCTATGTGAAGAAAGGTATGGTAGCACAGCGTGCTTTATCGTATAGCGAGGTAAAAACAGAATATATACTATTTCTTGATGATGATTTGTTTATTCCGAGTGATGGTGTTGAAAAAATGTATAATGCACTGATTGCAAATAACGCAGATGTTATATCTCCTGATGTGTTTCCTAATCACAAGAGAGGGCTGAAGTCAGAAATAATGATGACAATATCGGGACGAATGCGTGCCCGTAGATGGGATAATACTTGGGGGTATAAGGTTATGGCAACTGCCGGATATTCCTATAACAAGAATCCGAAGAAAGATGTCTATATATCGCAGACAAATGCAGGACCATGCTTTATGTGCAAGAAGGAGGATTTTTTGCGAATACATTTTGAAGAAGAATTGTGGATGGATAACATGGCTTACCCTATAGGCGAGGATCAGGTTATGTATTATAAAATGCATTTGTTAGGGTTGAAGGTGTTGACACTTTTTCATTCAGGTATAGAGCATCTTGATGCCGGTAGTACTCTTATGGATTCGGATAAGGAAAAACGTATGTTAGAGGGTGATTGTTTCTTTAAAACAATTTTTTGGCATCGGTTTATCCAAGAACCGGAGCGTAACATAATAACTCGTATTTGGAACGCAATTTGTATAAAGTATTATTATGCTTTTACATTTGCTGTTTCGTTGATGAAAGGGAATGTTGAGATTTATAAAGTAAAACGACAAGGTGTAGAAAGAGCAAAGATGTTTTTGCATAGTGAAGAATTTAGAAGTTTACCTAAGATTATCAAGATATGAATAAAATCCCTATAGTTTTTTGCTTCGACAACAACTTGGTAAGTCCGGCATGTGTCGCTATATCCTCCTTGCTAATGAATGCAAAGGAAGAAACATTCTACGATATTTTTATACTCCATTCTCAGAATGAACAATTAAATAGAATGGAATTAGACAAGCTGCCGACGTATTTCTCGAACTGTAATATACAATACAGAACGGTTGATAGTACTTTCGATGCCGCTTTCGAAATTAGAGGCATAACAACTCCGGCCTATTATCGCTTGTTAATACCCGAGCTAATCCCCGAGTATGACAAGGTGTTGTATTCCGATGTAGATGTTATCTTTAGAAGCGATTTGAGCGATTTTTACAGTATAGACCTTACCGATTATTATGTTGCCGGAGTCGATTCGTTAGCTAATTTTCAACCCGAATTAGTCAAATATTACAAAGAGAACGTCGGGCTCGATTCAACAGGAATTATTTATTCCGGAAATCTTGTAATCAACTCAAAAAAGATTTTAGAGGATAACGTAATACCATGTTTCAAAGAATTGGCCCGGAATAAATATCGCTTCCAGGACATGGATGTATTGAATATAGCGTGTCGCGGTAAAATAAAGTACCTCTCACCGGCATTTTGCTTGACAACATATATTTCGGAATTTAATATATACCATAAAAACTATCTACAGACTATATGGAGTGACGAAGATTTAGCAACAGCTCTCTCTTCGGGTATAGTGCACTACAACGGGCAGAAACCGTGGAAGGGATATTGTGTGAATTTCGATATTTGGTGGGAGTATTATCGTAAATCACCATTCTTCGATTCAAAATATTATTTCGATTTCTTCTATAAAAAATTAGACGAATACGACCGTCTGCCTCTATTGAAACGTATAAAGATATTGGTGCGATATTTTGTGTTCGGTAGAAAAAATGATTAAAATCTCAGTAATAACCCCTATTTATGGGGTGGAAAAATTTATCGGTCGTTGCGTGGAGTCGCTCATGCAACAGACCCTCGATGGGGTAGAGTACATATTTGTAAATGACGCCACCCCCGATAGCAGCATGGAGGTGCTGCGTGGTGTCGTGGAACGCTTTCCCGCAAAAGCTTCACAGGTGAAAATAGTGGAGCACGAGTATAACATGGGGCTTCCGGCTGCTCGTAACAGCGGAATGGCCGTTGCGATAGGCGAATATCTGTTTCATTGCGACAGCGATGACTATGTGGAGCCCGATATGCTAGAAGCGCTATACAGCAAGGCTCGGGAAACCGGCGCCGACATTGTGTGGAGCGACTGGTTTCTCACATTCGAGAAGAACGAGCGATATATGACGCAACCTTCGTACGACACGCCCATGGAGGCGCTGAAGGCTATGTTGGGTGGTGCCATGAAGTACAACGTATGGAACAAACTGGTTAAGCGTAGCATATATGTCGATAACGGCATAGAATTCCCAGCGGGTTATGGCATGGGCGAGGACATGACAATGATGTTTCTGTTTGCCCACGCACGTAAGGTGGCTTATGTTCCCAAGGCGTTCTATCACTATGTGAAATTAAATACGGGGGCATTCAGTCAGACCTACTCCGACCGTCATCTCGAGGAGCTGAAGCACAATGTGCAGCGCACCGTTGAATATTTACACTCCGTTGTTGGTGGTGACATAGAAAAGGATATGGCTTTTTTCAAACTGGAGGCAAAATTCCCCTTCCTCATCACCGATGGTAGCAATGGCCGCTATCGACTGTGGCAGGAGTGGTTCCCCGAGGCAAACAAGTATATACTTGGCAACAAAAATATTTCTGCCCGCAGCCGCATGGTACAATGGCTCGCGTGGAAGCGTCAGTGGTGGTTGGTGCGTGCCTACAACTTTCTGTTGACTAAATTGATATATGGCATAATCTATAAATAATCTCGCAATGCTGAAAATAGTAGGTATAATATTAACCATAGTAATAACAAGCTTCTATTTCTTCCCATTTGAATTTTCGTTCCTTCCGGGAATGAACACAAAAATGATAATGGCTGCAATCGGACTTGTTATATTGGGCGTCAATCTGCTCAAGGGTGAAAAGGCGAACATTGGCAAGGATTTCTTCGTCCTGTCGCTGTTTGCTATTGTTGTTTCGTTGTTTGGACAGGCTGCCATCATTGTAAATAATACACACGACCAATCATATAGCTTTTATATTATGTCTATGTGGGTGTGGCTCGGTGGAGCATACACTGTTATAAATATGATAAGATTGGTGCATGGTAGGGCGTCCTTGTTGCTAGTCTGCCACTATCTTATTGCTGTATGTGTGTGCCAATGTCTTTTGGCCTTCACTATGGGACAATACGTTCCCTTGAAAAATGCTGTAGATAGCATTTTGGGTAGTAGCGGATTCATGGGCAAGGTGGATGATCGCATATATGGCCTCGGCGCCAGTTTGGATGTAGCCGGAATGAGATTTGCGGCTATTTTGTCTATTATTGCATATTTGGCATTTAACACCAAGAAAACGCAATCTACTCTTGTGATAGTATGTTATTTGACAACTTTTTTTATTATTGGTTTCTTTGGAAATATGATAGGTCGTTCTACTACCATTGGTGTGGGTTTAGCAATTATGTATTGGTGTCTTGTTACATTTTTTGCCAAGTGTGTTGAATCCAAATCGTTTTGGAAGATTTTTGGTGTACTTACATTGCTGTTTGTGCCTATTGTTGTATATTTCTATAATGTAAATGCTTCGGTTTATAGCAATGTGCGATTTGCATTCGAAGGTTTCTTCTCGCTATGGGAAAAGGGCACTTGGGATGTGCATTCCAATAATATATTGAAAAGCATGGTCGTTTTCCCTGACAACATGAAAACATGGTTAATCGGAGACGGCTATTTCGAAAATCCCTATTTCCTTGATCCATATTACATTGGTCCTCGATGGGCCGGTTTTTACAAACAGACCGATATTGGTTATTTGCGATTTATTTTCTATTTCGGAGTATTCGGTATGTTGTCTTTTTGTGCCTATATGTTGGCGGTGGGCCGCGTTTGCATGCAGCGTTTCCCGCATAGGAAAATGATGTTCTTGATGGCGCTTGCGCTCAATTTTATCATCTGGTTCAAGGTGTCGTCCGACCTATTCTCTTTGTTCGCCCTTTTCCTGTGCGTATCTCAGGAAGAGAACGACGAGTATGAACGCCTGTCTGCTGCGAAAGAACAAACACTATGAAAATAATCTATTGCATTTGCGAGATATATAACCCCGGCGGCATGGAGCGTGTGCTGCTCAACAAGGTGCGCTACCTTGTAGAGCGTTTGGGACACGATGTCACGGTTGTGACGACCGACCAGCATGGCCGTCCACCCTTCTATCCATTCCCCGAGGGCGTCCGATTGATCGATTTAGGCATCAACTACGCCGACGACAACAGCAAGGGAGTGTTCGCGAAAATCGCGGGCTACCTGCGCAAAAAAAGAGTGCATCGCCGCCGATTGACAGAGCTTCTCATGCGCGAAAAGGCCGATGTAGTGGTGTCGCTCTTCCCGTCAGAGTCGTCGTTCATCCCCGATATAAAGGATGGCAGCAAGAAGGTTCTTGAACTCCATTTCAACAAATTTTTCCGCCTGCAATACAATCGCGCAGGGCTGTTGGGGCTCATCGACCGTTGGCGTTCGCGCCAGGACGAGGCGCTTGTGCGCCGTTTCGACCGCTTCGTGGTGCTCACCCACGAAGACAAAGGCTATTGGGGCGACATGCCCAATATATGCGTCATCCCCAACGCGGCGCTGCCCATAGAGGGTGGAAGCTACGATGCTGCGTGCAAGCGCATCATCGCCGTTGGTCGCCTCGATTACCAGAAGGGCTTCGACCGCCTGATAGAGGCGTGGCGCATAGTGCGTCGGAGCAACTGTTTCGCCGATTGGCGCTTGGATATTTTCGGCCAGGGCGAATGGAAGGAGATGCTTCAGGCAATGATAGATAAGTATGGTCTTAACGACTCATTGCACATAAACGCGCCCACAAAGAACATCGCCCACGAGTATGCCCACAGTGCCATGCTCGTCATGAGCTCCCACTACGAGGGCTTCCCCATGGTGATGATAGAGGCAATGTCCGCTGGACTACCAGTGGTGTCGTTCGACTACAAGTGTGGCCCGCGCGATGTCATCGACCATGGCGTCAACGGCTTGTTGGTCGAGAGCGATAATATCCCAGCCCTTGCCGATGCCATGATGACCCTGATGGCCGACGATACCCTCAGGGTGTCGCTCTCCGAGAAAGCCCGTTCCGTTACCGATACTTTCTCCGAGGAGTCGGTAATGCGTCAGTGGCTCGATTTATTTAATCAGGTGGTAGGGTAGTGCAGGATGTAGTGTTTTTAGTAAAGTGAATTTATTTATTGTAGGCCTATTTTATTATCAAGCATGGTTAAAGGCTATACGTACTTTCTGTGCCGACAGAAAGTACCAAAGACCTCTGCGCATAGGTCGCTTTCTTAACGCCAAACGAAGCTGATGATTTTTGGGTGCGCGTAACTCGCTCAGTTAGCTGTACACGTACATCTAACTAACGCTCAAACATACTTGCACTGCTCCAAAAATCATTGACGCCGTTTGCCTAAAAGCTTTAATGCGCACCAACCACCAGCAAATGATTTCCTTTTTATAAAAGTAGCTTATAACCCCCTTCGGCGACATCAAAACATCAGCCGCCGGGCATTTGTATTTTTGGAACAGCGGTAGATATGTGTGAGTGCTAGTTAGATGCGCTTGAGCGCAGCTAACTGAACGAGTTATCGAGCCGCCCAAAAAGACAAATAAAGCCCCAGGCGACAAGGAGTGCCCGACCGAAGGATATTTTCGCAGGAAATTCCCGAGCAAAGGGCGTGACGACTTGTTTTGCCGCCGCCGAGACCTTTTGGTTACTTTTCAGTCATGAAAAGTAATGATAGAAACGATTACCTATAAAATAACGATAATAGATTAAGGGTAAAATATCAAGCAAATACAACTAACGCTATTTTCCGTATATTGTACTTGTCACATTGTAGGCAACTACCCTTACTTCATTGACCGTCAGATGAAAAAACTACTCCAAATAAACCCCGTGCTACGCGCCAGCACCTCCACAGGTCGCATCATGCAAGAGATAGGCGAACTAGCCATAGCCAAAGGCTGGGAAAGCCACATCGCCTACAGCAAGGGACGCGATGGCATTAAACCTTGCCGTTCTCAGCTCATCCCCATAGGCGACAAGCTCGATGTGGCGTTGCACGGCCTTGCTACACGTCTGTTCGACCGTCATGGATTGGCATCGTCGGCAGCCACCAAGCAGTTCATCGACCGCATCGACGCCATAGCCCCCGATGTGATACACATACACAATTTGCATGGCTATTTCATAAACTATCGATTGCTGTTCGACTACCTGTCGCAGCGCAATATACCTGTGGTGTGGACCGTGCACGACTGCTGGCTCTACACCGGTCACTGCTTCTATTACTCCTCCATCGGATGCGACAAGTGGCAGAATGGTTGCGGCTGTTGCCCGCAACGTGGCGAGTTCCCCGCAAGCTGGTTCATCGACCGTTCGGCTGCAAACTATCGCGACAAGCAGCGCGCCTTCACCTCCATCCCCAACGACAGAATGGTCATAGTCACCGTGTCGCAATGGATGAAATCCGAGATGAGCCACTCTTTCCTTGGTGGTGCCCCCTTCCGCGTCATTCACAACGGAATAAACACCGAGCTGTTCCATCCCTCGGCCGACGATAGCGTGAAAGCGAAGTACAACCTCTCGGGCAAGCACATACTGCTGGGCGTTGCCAGCGTGTGGAGCAAAGAGAAGGGCATCGACGATTTTATTGCCCTCTCCAAGCGCCTGAACGCCGACGAGGTGATACTGCTTGTAGGTGTTGGCAAAGAGATACAAGAGAAACTGCCCGCCAACATCGTGGGTATCAGCCGCACCGAGAATATCGGCGAGCTGGCAAAGCTCTATTCCGCAGCCACAGCCTTTGTGAACCCCACATGGCAGGACAATTACCCCACGGTGAACCTCGAAGCCATTGCATGCGGCACCCCCGTTGTCACATACCGCACGGGTGGTAGCATCGAGTCGGTCACTCCCGCCACCGGATTCATCGTCGAGCAGGGCGATGTCGATGGCATAGTGCATGCTGTGCGCCAGATTGAGCAGCGGGGCAAGCAAACATATGTGGCTCCGTGTCGCGCCCATGCCCTCGAAAATTTCCGCAAGGAAGACCGTTATGCCGACTATTTCGGTCTGTACGAGGAGCTTATGAATCGCGGCTAACCACTGTGAACAAACGAAATAACACACGTACACAAATATAAGAATGAAAATTCTACAAGTAGGTAAATTTTATCCCATTCGTGGTGGAGTGGAAAAAGTGATGTACGATATCACCGTCGGGCTCTCCGAACGTGGCATCCATTGCGACATGCTCACCGCCATACATGGCCCCTCGCGCGACGTGGTCATCAACGAGCACGGACGGCTCATCTGCTGTTCCACCCTCGTGAAGCTCGCCGCTACGATGATATCGCCTGCCATGATATTGCGCCTGAGAAAGATATGTCGCAACTACGACATCATCCACATCCATCACCCCGATCCCATGGCCTGCCTCTCGCTGTTTCTGTCGGGCTACAAAGGCAAGGTCGTGCTCCATTGGCACAGCGACATAGTAAAGCAGAAATTCCTGCTGAAGCTCTATCGCCCCCTGCAGTCGTGGCTGTTGAAACGCGCCGACCTCGTGGTTGGCACCACACCTGTCTATTTGGCCGAGTCGCCTTTCCTCACTCACGTGCAGGAGAAGACCGACTGCCTGCCCATAGGCATCGAGCCCGTCGTTCCCGACGCCACAGCCGTTGCGGCCATCCGCAGTAGCTATCCCGGCAAGAAGATAATCTTCACGCTCGGCCGTCTGGTGCCCTACAAAGGCTATAAATACCTTGTCGAGGCCGCACGCTACCTCAGCGACGACTACATGCTGCTCATCGGCGGCGAGGGCCCCTTGCGCGACGAGCTGCAGGCCGACATCGACAGCAACAACCTCGGTCATCGCGTGCGTCTGCTTGGGCGAGTGAGCGACGAGGATCTGCCCGCCTATTTCGGCGCCTGCGACCTGTTCTGCATGAGCAGCGTCTTTAGAACCGAAGCCTTCGGCATCGTTCAGATAGAGGCCATGTCGTGTGGCAAGCCCATTGTGGCCACCACCATACCCCATTCGGGTGTGTCGTGGGTGAATGCCCACGGTGTTTCGGGCCTGAACGTGCCTCCCTGCGACAGCCGCCAGTTGGCTGCCGCCATCACCCGCATATGCGGCGACAGTGCCCTCTACCAGCAGTTCAGCCAAGGCGCTTCGTCCCGTTTCGATGCGGTGTTTACCAAGAAAATGATGATAGATAAATTATTATATATATACAACAAACTATGGAAAATGCAGAAGTAATGTCAAAGAAATCCAAGAGCGCAGCGCCTGCAAAGGATTACACCCAGAGTGTTATGTCGCCTGCCGCCCGTTTCACAAAGAGACTGTTGGATTTTGTGGTGAGCCTTTTCGGACTAATCTTCCTGTCACCCGTGTTCCTTGTGATATACATTGCCATCAAGCTCGAGAGCCGTGGCAGTGCCATATTCAAGCAAGAGCGCGTGGGCTACAAAGGTGAGATTTTTACGATTTACAAATTCCGCTCCATGATTATGTTTGCCGAGGCCGATGGCACTCCGGCACTGTGTCAGAACGGCGACAAACGCCTCACACGCGTAGGTCGCTTCCTGCGTAACCACCACCTCGACGAGTTGCCCCAGTTGTGGAACATCCTCAAGGGCGACATGAGCTTTGTGGGCCCGCGTCCCGAGCGTAAGTTCTTCGTTGACAGGATTAAATCCATCAACCCCGACTACGAATTGCTCTACCAGCTTCGTCCCGGTGTCTTCTCCGAGGCCACCCTGTACAACGGCTACACCGACACAATGGCCAAGATGCTCGAGCGCCTCAGAATGGACCTCGAGTACCTTCACAAACGCTCGCTGTGGATAGATATCAAGATTATCTTCCTCACAGTCTGCTCAATCATCTTCGGAAAGAAATTTTAACCCCGGCATCGAATGTCAACAATACGTCAACACCCGAGCCTGCAGCTCCGCAAGATAGGCAGCCGCTACATGATAGTGAACAGCTCCTCGGATTGCGTCAACATGGCCAACGTGTTCACCCTGAACGAGAGCGCCGCCCTGCTGTGGCAGCGCATGGAAGGCCGCGAATGCACCCCCGACGAGTTGGCCCGGTGGCTGTGCGACAAGTACGACGTCGAATACAGCGTTGCCCTTGGCGACGTCGAGCGTCAGCTTGCCGAGTGGAAGAAATTCGGCCTTGTGCTCTAATCAACCCCCGTCCATGTACCCCGACAAAGCGACACAAGCCCTGTTCGTGCTGCTGCGATCCGGATTGTGGGGAACGTCACCCGACGACCTCGCCCCCTTCCCCCTCGCTCCCGCCGAATGGGACGCCGTTCACGCCATGGCACGCCGCCAGACCGTCACGGCACTAGTCTATCGTGGCCTCGGTCTGTTGCCCGATCCGCTGCTGCCTCCCGACGCCCTTCTCATGCGTTGGGTAGCCCAAGTAGCATCCATCGAGCAGCAGCATCGCCGTACCAATGTCGCCCTCGGTCGGCTGTACGACATGTTCCGTCGTCAGGGGCTCACCCCGGTACTGCAAAAAGGGCAGGGCATAGCCATGCTCTACGACGAGCCCACGCTCAGGGAGTGTGGCGACATAGACCTCTACTTCCCCCGTAGTGGCGAGTGGGAACGTGCCGCCCGACTGATTGAGACGCTCGGCATCCCCCTTCAGCGCATGCCCGATGGCAGCGTCAGCTACATCTACGACGGTGTCGAGGTGGAGCATCACACGCGGCTCATCGACCTTCACAACCCCGCCATGCGTAAGCCTCTGGCGCGGCTCGAAGCACAATGCGGCTATCGCACCGTGACGCTCCCCGGCATCCCCGACCAGGCAATCACACTGCCGTCGCCCATGCTCGACCTGCTGTTGCTCGACACGCACATCATGAAACACGCCTTGGGCCGAGGCATCGGACTGCGCCAGTTGTGCGACATGGCACGCGCATGCCACCATCACCACGCAACAGCCGATATCGACACATTGCAAGCCACACATCGCAAGGCGGGCACCCTTCGCTGGCACCGACTGCTCCACACCTTCATGGTCGAGCACCTAGGCCTTGCCACGCCCCTTGCTGCGCCTCTTGCCACCTCGGCGTCCCTGTTGAGCCGAGTGCTCGCAGGCGGCAATTTCGGCCTCCACCGTCCCGGCGCCCAAGCCCCGGGGCAGAGCATATGGCAGCGCAAGCTCAGTACGGCTCGCTCCTTCGTGCGCAACGCCCGCTTTGCGTGCCGCTATGCACCACAGGAGAGCATATGGACATTCCTACACCTACTCACAGGACAGATAAAATGACAGCAAAATACGACTACATAGTAGCAGGCAACCGTTTCAGAGTAATCCTCCCCGCGGAGCAAAACGCCGAAGCGCTGTTGCCCTCGTTCGCGCCCTTCCGTTGCGCCCTCGACGACAACGCACCCCTGCTGTTCAGTTTCGCCGTCACCCCCGACGCCCTTGCCGACGCCGATAGCCGTTTCCTCGAAGATTCCGTCAGCGAGCTGGGACGCCTATCCATCTACGAGTGCCCCCACAGCTATCGCGTGGAGATATGTCGCGACAGCGCCACCCCCATGCATCGCATGGCGATGGATAAAAACCTCGCCACCATCACGGCCAACATACATTGGGACGACATCTATGCCGGCGCCATGCTCACCTCGATGCTGCGCATAGCCTACTCCCTTGCCATTCTTCTGCATGATGGCATATCGGTTCACGCCTCGGCCGTCATGTGGCAAGGCAAAGCCTACCTTTTTATGGGCAAAAGCGGCACAGGCAAAAGCACCCATGCCCGACTGTGGTTGCAAGCCATCGCCGGCTGCGAACTGCTCAACGACGACAACCCCACCATCCGCATAGTCGATGGTCGCGTCATCGCCTACGGTACCCCTTGGAGCGGCAAGACCCCTTGCTACAAAAACCTCAGCTGCGAGGTCGGTGGCATTGTGCGTCTGTCACAGGCACCGTTTAACCGCTTCGCGGTGCGCAACGAGGTGGAAGCTTTCACCACTATTTTGCCCGGTTGCGCCTCTATTCGTTCTGTTAAGAGCCTTAACGATGCTATGCACGATACGCTCATTCAGGTAGCGAGCCTCGTTACTGTCGGCACTTTGCAGTGCCTCCCCGATGCCGATGCGGCAGTGTTGTGTGCGCGTTCGCTAACAAAATAAGGATAGCATTTATAATTACTTCATTTGCTGGTGATTGGTGCGCATTAAAGCTTTTAGGCAAACGGCGTCAATGATTTTTGGAACTGTGCAAGTATGTTTGAGCGTTAGTTAGATGTACTTGTACAGCTAACTGAGCGAGTTACGCGCACCCAAAAATCATCAGCTTTGTTTGGCGTTAAGAAAGCGACCCATGCGCAGAGGTTTTTGGTACTTTGCATAAAGCACTCACGCTCGGCAATTTACAAGCAAGCTTGCATTGCGCTCGCTTAATCGTGCTTTTTTATCGGCATAAAAAGTACATATATTATTAAACCATACTAGACAATAAGAACTGCTTTGCCGTTAATCCACGCGCATCGGTGTTCGATGCTATATAAATACTTATAATCTAATATAGAACTAAATGACAAAACCGCTTATCTAATAAAGCGTATATTACCATATAAATAATCCCCTAATCCGATAAAATAATAATAACTAAATACCAAAAGACAATGAAAAAGAATCTTTTTCTCATGGCATGCATGGCACTGACACTATTACTCCTGCCATCCTGCTCAACCCGCAAAAAGATAGCCTACCTCAACGACATGGAACAAGGCAAGAGCTATCCCTACCACTCTAACTACGAAGCCGTAGTGCACAAAAACGACCGATTGAACATCGTTGTATCCTGCACCAAACCCGCTCTTGCCCTTCCCTTCAACACCCAGGGACAGAGCATTCAGGTTACCCCCAATGGCGATGTTACCACCAGTTCATCGGGTGCAGCAGCCGAAACAGGCTACCGCGTCGATCCCGAGGGCAACATCGACTTCCCCATGCTGGGCAAAATCTATGTCGAGGGCCTCAAGGTGAGCGAAGTGACCAACCTCATACGCGAGCGCATCATACAAGGCGGATACATAAAAGACCCCCAAGTATCGCTCGAATTCCTCAATTTCAAATACACCATGTTGGGAGCGATAGGCAGCCCCGGCACCTACAGCGTTTCCGACGACCGCATCACCCTGCTCGAGGCCATAGCCAAGGCCGGCGACCTCACCCGCGCTGCCAAGCTCGACAAAATCTCTGTCATCCGCGAGATTAACGGCGAGCGTCGCATCTACGACCACGATATCCGCAGTCAGGACATCTTCTACTCGCCCTGCTACTATCTGCAACAGAACGACATCGTCTATGTAGAGCCCAAATACCGCAAGAAGGATGGCGAGGAGCGTGGCTGGCAGATCAGCACATTCCTTGTATCTATCGGCAGCCTCATCACCTCAATCTTCTGGGTGCTCAAGTAAGCCATCGTAAGAGATAAACAATAATAAACCAAATAGTTTCACCAATATGAACGAAACAAATAAATACACTCAGGAAATCAACCTGAAGGACCTCTTCTTCTATTTGGCCTCCAAATGGAAGTGGTTCCTTCTGTCAGTCATTGTGTTCGGCTGTCTGGCATGGTACAACTACGCCAAGGCACCCTTCATCTACTTCCGCCAGGCGACGGTAATCATCAAGGACCCCTCGAACAAGACCTATGGAGCCGGCCTCGACCGCTACGATAGCTACATCAACAAGGTGAACGTAGCCAATGAGATACTGCAGTTCCGCTCCAAAAAGCTCATGCAGGAGGTTGTTCGTCGTGTGCGTGCCGATGTAAGCTACCTCTACACCGACGGTTTGCGTCAGCGCGAGCTCTACATACAGTCGCCCGTGTCGGTGACCTTCCCCGATGCCACCCCCGAGAGCTATATGTCGTTCAAGCTGAGCGTCATCAACAAGCAGCAGGTACTTCTCTCCGAAGTGGCCGGCGCCGAGGAAGAGGCAACCTTCACCGTTGCCATGAACGACACCGTCACCATTGGCGGCATGCGCATGGTGGTGTCACCCACCACCTATTGCTCCGAGTCGTGGCAGGGTAAGAACATCCGCGTCACCAAGAGCCCCTTGGCATCAATCGGTGCATACTACCTGGCCAACCTTGGCATCCGTCAGGAGCAGGACGAGGCCTCAATCCTCACTCTCTCGCTCAAGGACAACAACCCCCTGCGTGCTACCGACGTGCTCAACATGCTCATCACCGTGTATAACGAAGACGCCATCCGCGACAAGAACCAGGTGGCAGTCAACACCGCCAATTTCATCAACGAGCGACTCATCATCATCAGTCGCGAGCTGGGTGGCGTCGAGAGCGAGCTCGAGAACTTCAAGCGCGAGAACATCATCATGGACATCAACTCCACAGCAAGCAGCTACATGAGCGAGTCGCAGCAGTCCAACAGCCAGGCGCTCGAGCTCGAGACACAGTTGCGCATAGCCCAGTACATCAAGGAGTACCTCGAAGACCAGAGCCACAGCGACGACCTCATCCCCTCTAATACAGGCATTTCTAACGCCAGCGTCGAGGGACAGATAACCCAGTACAACACCATCAAGCTCCGTCGCGACAAGCTCATCGAGGACAGCAGCGACAGCAACCCCGTGGTAGCCGAGCTCAACAACTCGCTCCACGCCATGAAGCAGAGCATCATACGCGCCATCGACAACATGATTGTTACCCTGAACGTGCGTCGCAACGACGCCCTCAGCCGCGAGCAGCGTGCCAAGGTACGTGCATCGTCCATCCCCACCAAGGAACGCGAAATGCTCACCATCGAGCGACAGCAGAAGATTAAAGAGGCCCTCTATCTCTTCCTGCTCAACCGTCGCGAGGAGAACGCCCTCTCACAGGCAATGGTCGATAACAATGCCCGCGTCATCGACGGCGCCGACGGCAGCAACGCCCCCATCTCGCCCAACCGCAACCGCATCCTGCTATTGGGCTTGCTCATAGGCCTTGCCGTTCCCGCAGTCATCTTCTTGTTCCGCATGTTCATGGACACCTTCGTTCACACACGCGAGGACATCAAAGGCAAAATCAGCGTACCCTTCCTTGGCGAAATCCCCTTGAAGAAAGAGCTCGCCAAGAAACGCAATAAAAAATCGGCCGTGGCAGTCAGCATCGACGAGCGCGACATCACCAGCGAGGCCTTCCGCATCCTGCGCTCCAACATGATGTTCATGAGCAAGAAAGAGAAGCCCGTGCAGGTAGTAACCTTCACATCGTTCAACGAGGGCGCCGGAAAAACCTTCGTGTCGAGCAACCTTGCCATGACCCTCGCCTATGCCAAGAAACGCGTGGTGCTCATCGACATCGACATCCGCAAGGGTACACTCAGCCGCCACTTCAACCAGAAGGGCACCGGCCTCACCAACTACCTGAGCGACAACAGCGTCACCGTTGACAATATCATACATAAAATCGAAGGCTTCGAAGGCGTTGATTTTATCCCCGCAGGCCGTTTGGCACCCAACCCCGCCGAGCTGCTCATGGACAACCGCCTCGACGAGCTCATTGCCGAGCTGCGCAAGCGCTACGACTACATCATCACCGACAACGTTCCCGTGGGTGTGGTAGCCGACGCAACCATCGCCAACCGCATTGCCGACCTCACCCTCTTTGTGGTACGTGCCGGCAAGCTCGACCGTCGCCAGTTGCCCGATATTGAGAACCTCTATAAAGAAAAATCGCTCAACAACCTCGCCGTTGTGCTCAACGGAGTGGATTTGAGCCGCCGTGGATATGGCTATGGTTACGGCTATGGTTATGGCTACGGATACGGTTATGGTTATGTTTATGGCCATAAAAAGGGTAAAAAATAGCCCTTCTACTTACATAAACAACTTCTAGCTTTGTCCGAAAACCACCTTTGCCTTTGTGCGGGGTGGTTTTCTTGTTTTATAGGGGGAGGGTAGTAACCTTTTGGGGTAAGAAAATCATTTGTAGGTTCACCGGTGCGCATTAAAGCTTTTAGGCAAACGGCGTCAATGATTTTTGGAATAGTACAATATGCGGTAAATGAATACTTGCTATATTTACTTGAGATTTTACCCTTAACCTTTTATCGTTATTTTATAGGCAGTCGTTTCTATCATTACTTTTCATGACTGAAAAGTAACCAAAAGGTCTCGGCGTCGGCAAAACAAGTCGTCGCGCCCTTTGCTCAGGAATTTCCTGCGGAAATATCCTTCGGTCGGGCACTCCTTGTCGCCTTGGTCTTTCATTTGGTTTTTTGGGCGGCTCGATAACTCGTTCAGTTAGCTACGCTATCGCGCATCTAACTA
>JAFYOS010000020.1 GCA_017560125.1 Bacteroidaceae bacterium
CGATGGCAAGATACTGACCATTGCCAAGGATTCGCTGCGCGAGGGTGTGAACCGCGCCATCGTCTTTGTCGACGACAGCCTCCCGCTTGCCGAACGCCAATTCTTTGTGATGCACGAAACCATCCAACTCGGCGACCGCGAGACAGCAAAGTTGAAAATCACCTCCAACGGCGAACCCCTTCACAAGCTATCGCTCAAACCCCACGAAAAGTTCAGCATAACCATCGAACGCGAAGACGGCAAGCCCATAGAAGAAAACGCTGAGTTATCCCTCTCGGTAAGCGACGCCGCCGGCAGACAGCAGACCTCCTACACCCACAATATGTACAGCTACCTGCTTCTTGGCTCCGAACTCAAAGGCTACATCCCCGACGCCGCCCGCTACTTCGACATCGCCAACAAAGAGCGCAGCGAAGAACTCGACCTGCTGATGCTCACCAACGGCTGGACATCGTACGACTGGAGCAAATTGGCACGCAAAGAGATAAAACTCGACCAACCGATGGAGAAGGGAATAACCGTAAAGGGAACATTCTACAAGAAAGAGAAGGATCGTAAACTTGGCAGGAGAGGATACTACATACTGCATCCTCGAAAAGATTGTAATACAAGATTCGAAATCAGCTATAAGGACAGCCTGATAACAGCATACGATTTCAGAACAGACAAAACCGGCTCTTTCCAATTGCAGACAGAAGACTTCTACGGCAAAAAGATAGCAGCATTAACACCTGAAATATCCGGCGACCAGATGGAAAATTCAATATTCTCATTTTCCCTCGACCGCTACTATTCGCCATCGTTCCGTCTCTTCGACTATTGGGAACGCCACACAGGCATGCCGCTTACCGACAAAGAGAAACGCGAAAAGGAGGCAAAAAGCTTAAAACTGCGCCCGTTCGAATATATGCTCTCTTCGGTAGAAGTAACAGCAGCTAAAGAGTATGAGCGTTACAGCCGTCCCCCACATAGCGAAATGCGATTCGACTACCTCGACGAGTGGGAGTATGCGCAGGATGTAACCTATCTCGAAAAAAACAAGGATTTTGATGAAACGGGCAGTGAAATATACGACTATGTCCAATATGAATCCACTTTAGGTGATGATCTAAATGAGGATTATAAGAATTATCAAGAAGGCGAAATAGGTAGCAGGATGGTAGACGGAGCTAATAATTTTATAAAATATATAGGAAAAATACGATATTGGAATTACAGGGTTTTGACAAACGAGGCTCCAAAACAGGGATATGAAGATGGTTGGTTGGCACAGAGGAGAAACCCGTACCATATGATGATGCCTCCTGTTCTTAAAATGTTCCGTCAAACATATACAGCGGAGGATGTTGTACGCAGTGCTTTCAAACGCCACAACTACAACTGGGCCTATTGGGTGCAACTGATGGTAGTGGCAGGAGAATACAGCAGCGATTCGATACCTCGCCCCGACAATGAGTATATCAAGGGCAAGAAACCGCAACAAATGGGCAACTTCAAAGAATTTGTCATCCGCAGCGACATAGGCACACGTAAGCAGTTTAAAAACACTCATGGCGAGTGGACTAAAAAAGGACAAGCATTGGACAACAAGTTGCAGTATGCCAAATTCTATCTTGGTTTCTTGTCGCAAACAGCCATTAATGAGAGAGAGGGTTTTGACGGTTTTTCGGGTGAACAATTCATGAATGCTTTGTTTAAAGAACTAACAAATATAGCAAGCGAACCCTATCACCCCAATTATGTAGCCTGCATGATACCATTTGAGGAAAATGAAAAGCAGACCGGCATTGTACCCGAACTGCATATAGGAGGCACCAAGCGCTACACATCAGTTCAGGGCTACAGCGAGAGCAAACAGTTCTACTCACCCGACTACAAAGGCAAGCAACCCGCAAAAAAAGACTTCCGCCGCACGTTGATATGGGTACCATCGGCAAAAGCAGCCGACGGTAAAGCAACCATAGAACTTTGCAATAGCAGTGTAGCAAAAAATATAAATGTAAATGCCGAGGGCTATAGTAGCGGAACAATTTACGGCAGCGACCTGAACATACAGACACGCACACTGACAGAAGAGCAGAAAGCAGCGGCAGAAGCCATGAAGCCAACAGCCGCAAACAACAAAGCAGTATATGCACACTGTCTGAAAGTAACAAACGAAGGTGTGGCACTCTACCGCGAAAAGGAGTACGCACGCGCCTTTGAAAAATTCCACGAGGCAGCCAAACTCGGCTACCCGATGGCAATGTTCTACACCGGTGTATGCTACACCAATGGCGAGGGAACGGAGCAGAACAACGAGCAAGCATTCAATATGTTCCGCTCCGCAGCCAACGGCAATCATATATCAGCCATGCACAACCTCGCCAACTGCTATATGCAGGGCATAGGAACAAAGACCAACAAAGCTCAAGCGCTCCGCTGGTACACAGCAGCAGCCGACAGCGGATATTTGCGTTCGATAAGCATGCTCGCCAAGAGCTACGAAGAGGGCATCCTGACCGAAAAGTCTCCCGAAAAAGCCATAGAGTGGTACAAACGCGCCGCCGAAAAAGAGGAACCGTATGCAATGTATAAAGTTGCCCGCATGCATGAGCACAACGATTCAGTCGCAGGCATAAAAGGCAAATCCCTTCGCGAATCGGAGACAATAAGATTGTTCACCCGTGCCGCCGAACTGCGCAACCCGCAGGCACAGATGAAACTCGCCGAGTTCTACGGCAACGGTCGCTATGTAAAGAAAGATAAGAAAAAGCGCTTCGAATGGCTGCAACACGCTGCCGGCAATGGGTTCTTAGAAGCTCAGGAACAGTTAGCCGAGTGCTACGAAAAAGGTCGCGGAGTAAACGAAAACCATGTAAGAGCCTACCAATGGTACAAGAAAGCCGCCGCGCAAGGCAGCGAATATGGCAAGATAAAGGCGAAGGAATTTGAACTTTTCAAGTTCTATAAATAAATAACGGATATGAAAAATATTGCTCTATTTATCGGCATCCTCCTTTTTATAGGATGCACCCCGCAAAACGAGAACGAACTATCGCCAAGCGAATACCAGGCCCTGCTTGAACAGACAGTTTTACCCATCCCCGACTCGGCGTTGACCGCCGAACAGATGGAGATGAAGATAAAGTTGCTCGATATATGTCATACACATATATGCATTGAGGGTAATTGCCAAAAACTATCTGTCGGTAAAGATTTGTTCGAGAAGGAGGGGCTTCCCGCCATCTACTACGATGTTCTGCAATACCAGATAAAAGAGAGCAACGAGGCTATAAAAAGATGGATAGCCGAGGACGAGGCTCTATCCGACCATTTCAGCCGTTTGAACCAGGACAGCATGATGAAGGCTACACATGAGTATTACTGGAACACTGAACGCCCACGGCTCATGAAGCTATTGCAAGCAAAATAGCGCGCCCGCATTCTCATACAAAAAAGTATGCTGCACCTCGATTGTAGATGCAGCATACTTCTATTTTGTGCGGTACTGTTATCAGCCCTTGTAGTTCTTGTGGAATTCCACAACGGCCTCGATACCCTTGCGGAAAATATCGAGTCGGAAATTCTCGTTCGGCGAATGGATGGCATCGCTTTCGAGGCCGAAGCCCATGAGCACGGTCTTAACGCCGAGTATCTTCTCGAAATCGCTAATGATGGGAATGCTGCCACCGCGACGCACTGCAAGAGGCTTGCGACCGAAGGCCTTTTCGAATCCCATCTCGGCAGCCTTGTAGGCCGGCAATGTGATGGGGCACACATAGCCCTCGCCACCATGCATGGGAGTAACATCGACCTTTACGCAAGCAGGAGCTATAGATGTAAAATAGTCGGCAAACATCTTCGATATCTTCTCGTGATTCTGATGGGCTACCAAACGACACGAAATCTTCGCATAGGCTTTCGAAGGCAACACCGTCTTTGCGCCCTCGCCGGTGTATCCACCCCAAATGCCACAAACATCGAACGAAGGGCGACAGCTGTTGCGCTCGAGGGTGGCATAACCCTTCTCGCCACGCAAATCGGCAACACCGATAGCATTTTTATAGGCCTCCTCGTCGAAAGGAATAGAGGCAATCATGTCGCGCTCTTCCTTCGACAGTTCCTCTACATCGTCGTAGAAGCCGGGCACCGTAATGCGGCCATCCTTGTCGGTCATCTGTGCTATCATTTCGCACAACACGTTTATGGGATTGGCAACCGCACCACCGAAATGTCCCGAGTGAAGGTCGCGATTGGGACCTGTGACCTCGACCTGCCAATAGGCAAGACCACGAAGACCTGTGGTGAGCGAGGGAAGCTCGGCACCGAGCATACTGGTGTCCGACACCAATATCACATCGCATTTGAGCAGCTCCTTGTGCTCGGCAAGGAAAGCATTCAAGCTGGGAGAACCTATCTCCTCCTCGCCCTCGAAAATAAATTTCATATTGTGATTGAGCAGACCGTTACGAAGCACATATTCGAAGGCCTTCACCTGAATCATCGCCTGGCCCTTGTCGTCGTCGGCACCACGCGCCCATATGCGTCCATCCTTAACGACAGGCTCGAAGGGGTCGCTGTTCCAAAGCTCCAACGGCTCAACCGGCATCACATCGTAGTGTGAATATACAAGCACAGTAGGAGCCAAAGGCGATACAAATTTTTCGGCATAAACAAGAGGGTTACCACTCGAAGGCATCACCTCGGCGCGGTCAACGCCCGCCTCAAGGAGCAGTTGCTTCCAGCGTTCGGCACAAGCCCAGATATCATCCTTGTGAGAGCTCTGTGCACTGATACTCGGAATGCGTATCAACGAAAACAGTTCGTCGAGAAAACGCTCCTCATTTTCCTGAATATATTTCTTTACTTCCATCTTTTATGTTTTTATATCTATTCTGTTACAAATATAGTTACAAACGAGCGAGAAATACGAAGCTTGCTTCAGTATTTTTCAAAGCGAGTGCAGTAAATCTTCTATCTCGTCAAAGATAACTACTCTATTCATTCTAAACAAATGTGTGGCGAATTGTTTATAATCACATAGATTATTTACACAGACGATGGAAACAGAAAAAATCTCGCTGCACCTGCTTAGCAGCATCAAACAGGTATTAAGCAGGATAGGACTGCCCGAAGTGGTTATCAACCAAGTGGATTCGCTCATATACATAACGATTATAATATTCACAGGCTACATTGCAGGCGCGTTGGCCCACATGGCATCGAAGAACATATCAAAGCGCATAGAGCGACGCAAAGGCTATGCCCTGCTGAGCAAAGCCATCGAGGGTGGAACGCTGAAACGGCTATCGGCCATCATTCCTCCTATTATAATAATATCGCTGCTGCCTGTCGCATTCACCGACAAACCCCGACTGATGACCTTCGCCGAAAACATCACATGGGTATATTTCACCGTGATGCTGGTGCGCTCGCTCACAGCCATACTGTCGAACATAGGCGACACTGCCGAAAACAACAACCGCTTCCACAACCGCCCGATAAAAGGCTTCATTCAGATAAGCAAAATAATAATATACATAGTATCGGTAATTGTGGTGGTATCGATGCTCACCAACAAATCGCCCTTCTACCTGATAGGAGGGCTGGGAGCATTTGCAGCCGTACTGATGCTCGTTTTCAAAGACACCATCACGGGGTTCGTGGGCGGCATTCTGCTATTGGAGAACGACATGATGCGTCTGGGCGACTGGATAGAGATACCGGGCACAGCCATCAACGGCGTTGTGATAGACATGTCGCTGACGATAGTGAAGATAAAAAATTTCGACAACACCATAGCTACCATTCCACCATACACACTGCTGAGCGAGAGCTTTGTAAACTGGCGCGCCATGAGCGAAAGCTGCGGACGGCGCATCATGCGGGGATATACAATAAAAATAGACAACATAAAACCATGCAGTAGCGAATTCATTGAAAAAATAAAAGCCCTGACGCCCGAAATGAAAAATTTTATCACCGCCACAAACAATAGCAGCAGCGACGATGGCACGAGCGAAGAGGAACAGAGATATGGAACAGCTGAAACCAACCTCGGCCTCTTCCGAGCATACGCTACGTTCTATCTGAAACGCCACCCCATGCTGAACAAAAAGATGCTGACGATGGTGCGCACGCTCGCCCCCACGGAATATGGCATTCCGTTGCAAATATACTGTTTCACCAAAGACACCGAATGGAGCCACTACGAAAGCATACAATCGGAAATAATGGAACACCTGGCCACCGCACTACCCCTGTTCGAACTGGTTCCGTTCCAATCGAGCTCGTCGCAGGACTCGATGATAAACGGTCTTGTGGAACGCGGCTTCCCCTTGGAGAGGATAAAAGGGATACCAACCGGAACCATAAACGACGAATTTTCGTGACATCAAATATTGTAAACAGCCACATATTGGGTGATAATAAAAGAAATATCAAAAATTCGGAAAATTTTCAACGACAAAAACAGCGATATATAAAAAAATGAATTTACTTTGCAACCGATCAAGAATTTTAAACACTTATACGTCAAACGGACTAAACAGAAAAAAAACATGACAATGTATTGGAACAAAAAGGTGGAATGCATGAGCAGAGAAGAAATGCGCCGTCTGCAAAGCGAACGCCTTGTTAAAATGGTAGAGCACGTTTACAACGACTCGACCTACTACAGAAAACGCATGGACGAATGCGGAGTAAAACCTCAGGACATTCGCAGTATTGATGACATCTCGAAGCTCCCGTTTACCACTAAACAGGATTTGCGCGACAACTACCCCTTCGGGCTCTTCTGTGTGCCCATGGACGAGATTGTGCGCTTGCACGCCTCTTCGGGTACAACCGGTAAGCCCATTGTGGCCGGCTACACAAAAGAGGACCTTGCTATGTGGAGCGAAGTAACAGCACGCTCGTTGATGGCAGCAGGTGTCAGCAAGAACGATATAATGCAGGTATCTTATGGTTACGGATTGTTCACCGGTGGCCTCGGAGCACACGACGGTGGTACACTCATAGGAGCCTCAATAGTACCCACAGGTAGCGGTAACACCGAAAAGCAGATTACACTGATGCACGACTTCGGCAGCACAGTGCTCGCCTGCACCCCTTCATATGCACTTTACATTGCCGACGCTATCAAGAAGAGCGGCCTCGACATAAACGACTTCAAGCTTCGCGTTGGAGTATTTGGAGCAGAACCTTGGACCGATGCCATGCGTCGCGAAATTGAGGAGAAGCTCAAGCTTAAAGCATACGACATCTACGGACTCACCGAAATGTGTGGCCCCGGCGTAGGATGCGAATGCCACTGCCAGAACGGTACACACTTGTGGGAGGACCACTTCTATCCCGAAATCATCGACCCCGAAACACTGGAGCCCCTGCCCCCCGGCGAGAAGGGAGAGCTCGTGTTCACCAACCTTACAAAATGGGGTATGCCCATGATACGCTACCGCACACGCGACCTCACTACACTGCACTACGAGACATGTGAGTGCGGACGTACAGCAGTGCGCATGAGCAAGATATTGGGACGCAGCGACGACATGCTCATCATCCGCGGTGTAAACGTATTCCCCTCGACCATCGAGAGCATCATCCTCGAGTTCCCCGAGTGCGAGCCCTACTACATGATAGAGGTCGACCGCGTGAACAACACCGATACATTCGATATCCAGGTAGAGGTGAAGCCCGAATACTACACCGACCGCATCACCGAGCTTTCGGCACTGAAAAAGCGCATCACAGCCCGCGTGCAGAGCGTAGTAGGAATTTCGCCCAACATCAAGATTGTGGAGCCTAACACAATTGAGCGCAGCATGGGTAAGGCCAAGCATGCAATAGACCGACGCAAATTCGAATAATTGTTGAACCTTCAAAAGTAATAGAGTATGTTAATAAAACAATTATCAGTGTTCCTCGAGAACCGTCTCGGCCGCTTCAGCCAGATAGCAAAAATATTTAGCGAAGCAGGTATCAACATGAAGGCTTTCACCGTATCGGAAAACGCCGAGTTTGGAGTATTACACCTGATTGTATCAGAGCCCGAAAAGGCATGCTCACTCCTGCGCGAGAAGAGCTTTGCAGCCACACTCAACGAAGTGATATGCCTGCAGTGCCCCGACGTTCCCGGAGCATTGGAAGTGGCACTTGCAGCCATCACCGATGCCGATATCTCAATCGAATACATGTACGCCTTTGCACAAGGCTCTACAGCGAGCGTCATCATACGCCCCAACGATTTGAATAAATGTATCGAAGTGTTGAGTGCAAACAAATTCACCACACTCACACAAGAGGGATTGAACAATATCTAATCGAAAACAATAAAGCATTCAGGCTCATTGCTAAATTTAGCAATGAGCCTGAATGCTTTATTTGCAACTATGACACTTTTGTATTATCTTCGCGACGTTTTACCGAAACAGAACATGACAGATAAAAAACAGGAGATATTCTTTGCAGCGCACAACACATTCGAAAAAATGTGCCGCGACATACTCATGCAAATCGGCAACAGGGAGAATATGCTGAAAATAACCATCTTCAACCTGCCCGCCGACAACACGGAGTATATCCGCAATCTGAGCATGTTCAGACAAATGGTAAAAGAGCTGTTTGGCAGCGATGCCCCCCTGACAGCCTACGTGGCACAGCCATGCGTCACAGCCGGAATGGCAGCCGAGGTCACATACATCGACCAACAAAATGTGGCGGTGGAGATGCACGACGGCTATGCACTGCTCACCGGAAACGGCTACACGGAGCTAATAACCGAAGGCATATCGCCCACCGTCCTATCGGAGAGCATACGCCGTCAGTCGGAAGAGATATTCGACCGATTGGGCAGAATGCTTGCCGAAAACAGTTTCGCAATAAACGACATCTATCGCCAGTGGAACTACATTGAGCAGATAACCTCAATGCACGATGGCCGACAGAACTATCAGGAATTCAATGACGCGCGCAGCCGATTCTACAACAGCGTCACATGGAGCAACGGCTATCCCGCAGCAACCGGCATAGGTACATCGTTCGGAGGAGTGATGATAGAGGTCTATGCAATAAAGGGCGAAAATGTTGTCAACCACCCCATAGACAACCCCATGCAGATTTCGGCACACTGCTATTCACAGAAAGTGCTCACCGGAATAACCGACGAGAAGGAGCGCACCACGCCCAAATTCGAGCGTGCACGCATCACAGGAGATACCATATACATTTCAGGAACAGCAGCCATCAAAGGCGAGGAGAGCCTGGCACTAAACGACGCTGCCTCACAGACCGCCGAAACGATGCAGATTATAAAAAGACTGGTCGCAGCCGACAACGTGCCCGTGAAGATAGCCGAGAGCGAATACACCCTGCTACGCGTGTATATAAAGAACAGCAACGAAGCGGACGAGGTTGTAAAATTCATGGAGGCCAATTACGCCGACGCCCCCAAGCACTATCTGATAGCAGATGTGTGCCGTCCCGAGCTCCTTGTCGAGATTGAGGGCACAGCCATCACCCGTCGATAACAACCGATTACTTAAAACAGATCAAATATAAAAGGCTTCATACCATATGGTATGAAGCCTTTTATGTTGAAGGGGTACTATATTATTACTTCACCTCTACAAGATGCAAAGCAACGCTCGAATACTCTGTCTTCAAGAGGTTTCTCATTGCGAGACCCTCTTCCATGAGCATCTTACCGCTGAATACCTTGCCATCAACAGCGCAGGGCTTCTTCTCATCTACGGGTGTGAGGTCTTTAACCTTGTAGTTCTTGTTTGCATCAAGACCGGCCATCTTCACAACAGGAATGATTGAATTGATGAAATGAGCAGTCTTATATACATAGAATACAGCCTCGTTCTGCTCGGGTGTAACGTACATGAGCGATGCAAGACCTTTGTTATCGTAGGGAGAAACCAAACGATAGAGGTCACCGAACTGAACAACGGGACGGATAGATTTGTAAGCAGCGATAGCACGCTTAGCAAACGCCTTGTCGGTCTCCGACATATCCTTGGGCTGGATTTCCATACCAAGACGGCCCGACATAGCTACGTCGAAGCGGAACTTCAAGGGCACACGACGACCTGTCTGGTGGTTCTTGTCGGCACTTACGTGTGACGCCATAGCGATAGCGGGATAGAATGTAGAAACACCCCACTGCAAGTAGATGCGCTGCAAAGCATCGGTGTCGTCACTTGTCCAGAACTCGTTGAAATAGGGCAAGAAGCCGTAGTTAACGCGACCGCCACCACCGGCACAAGCCTGCATAACGAGCTTGGGATATTTAGCACGGATGCGCTCACATACCTTGCGCAAACCACGGTGATACTCGATGTAGATGTGCGACTGCTTGTCTTTGGGCAAATAGTATGAACCATAATCCTGAACCGAGCAGTTGGCATCCCACTTCATATATTTAATCTCGGGGAAATTGGTCATGAGCGAATCGACAACGCCGAATACGAAGTCCTGAACCTCGGGGTTAGAGAGGTCGAGGATTACCTGTGTACCGCCACGACCTGTTGATACGGGGCGATTATCTACGCGAAGGATCCACTTGGGCTTGTTCTCGAAGAGCTCGCTCTTGGTGTTAGAGCTTTCGGGCTCAATCCAAATACCGAATTTAATATTGTGCTTCTTGGCCGATGCGATAAGACCGCCAACACCCTCGGGAAGTTTCTCTTTGCATACCATCCAGTCACCAAGCGAACTTGAACCGTTGTTACGGGGATATTTATCACCAAACCAACCGTCGTCCATAACGAAAAGCTCACCGCCGATAGCCGAGAACTCCTTCATCATGTTGTCCATCTCCTTCTGGTTCACGTTGAAATATACACCCTCCCAGCTGTTAAGGAGAATATCCTCGGCTACATCGCCTTCCCACAATTTGTACTTGCGAGCCCAACGGTGGAATGCACGGCTTACGCCACCCTTACCAGTGGTGCTATATGTCATGCAGAACTCGGGAGTAACAAATATCTCATTTTTCTCGAGCTTGTAGAAAGAGGTCTCCTCGTTGATACCGGCGCTTACAGAGAGCGCTGTGTTCGATGCGATAACCTTGATAAGGTAGTTACCTGTCCATGCGAGTGTACCTGCGAACACCTGACCATGCTCCTCACCGGGCTTGCCGTCCATTGAAATAAGGAAAGAGGGGTTGTCCTGCTCAGTGTTACACATACCATCCTTGTTAGAGATGGTCTTCTGACCGTTGGTCAACTGCTCCTCGGCCATTGTGTGCTCCGAGCCCCAGAAACCGTGGAAGTGTGTCATCCAGTTGTCACCACGCTGCAAGGGGAAGAATGCCGACGCAAAACGGTAGAGAGTAACCGCCTTCTTGCCTTTGTTCTCAATCTCCACCCATGTAGAAATGATGTCGGTGCCTTTGTAGGCCTTGAACAACTGCTTAACAACAAAGGGATATACCTTGTCCTTCATTGTAATTTCGGTAATATCGCCATCCTCGGCGCTGAACTGTCGCACGCCTGTTACGGCAAGGTCGAGTGTCATGTTACCGTCGTTGTGCTGAACTGCGATAGCCTTCTCGTTGGCGGTCTTAAGACCGAAAGCGGGATAGCTCTCTACATCGAGGGCAAGGCCTGAATCGAAAATGCCCTGTATGTCGCCCTTCTCGATGCGTGCACCATAGTACTGATACTTGGGTCTTTCACCCTCGGTAGCTGTAACAAGCAAAGAGGTCTTTGCTGTTGAAATAAGATAGTTCTCGGCGCTCACTGCACCCACTGCAAGAAGCAGCGAAAAGAACATAAATAGTTTTTTCATGATATTTTATTTAGGATTATTTCTTAATGAGCGATGGTTCCACACCCTGGAATGTCATTCTAACAGGGTTTATGCGTCCATTCTCGTCGAATGTCATCTTGTCGATGCAAGTAACGCGGTAGTTACCGTTTGTCTCACCCAATGGACGACGATGATATACAATGTAATACTCGTCTGTTTCGGGCTTGATAATCACCGAGTGGTGACCGGCACCACGTGCCACAGTTGAATCCTGCTGAAGGATTTTAGCCTCGCGCTCGAAGGGGCCGAAGGGTGAATCGGCTATAGCATATGCCACCGAGTAGTTGGGGCCAGTCCATCCACCCTCGCTCCACATGAAGTAGTACTTGCCATCTTTTTTGAACATGAAGGGCCCCTCGACATAGTTCTTGGGTGTAACCTCCTTGAACATTGTACCATCCTCGAAGGGAACAATTGATTTGAAATCGTTGCTCAGTTTCACCATGTTGCAATGTCCCCAACCGCCATAGTACATGTAGTATGTACTGTCGTTCTCGCGGAACACGAACTGGTCGATGGGCTGAGCATGGTTGACGATAGTATCGATGAGCGCCTTGCCCAAAAGGTCTTTATAGGGGCCTTCGGGTTTGTCGGCAACCGACACACCAATACCGCCGGGCTGGCCATTCTTCTGAATGTTATTGGCACTGAAGAAGAAATAGTATTTTCCGTCTTTCGAAATTACCGAAGGAGCCCACATTGCATTTGTAGCCCACTTAACCTCGGTTGTATCAATGATGCTGGGGTGCTTCTCCCAGTTAACGAGGTCTTTCGACGAGAAGCAATCGAAGAATACCTGCTCGTGGAAAGGCTTGCTCCACGTGGGGAAAATCCAATATGTATCATCGTAAATTATACCCTCGGGATCGGCATACCAACCCTCGAAAATGGGGTTACCGCTTGTAACAGTCGCCTCGTTGCTGTTTTTTGTGCCGCAAGCAGCAAAGAACAACAGCATGACAACAGATGCTATTGAAAAAATTCTCATAATAATTCGGTCTGTTTTTTATTGCAAAGAGGCTGTTCAACAAAAACATTTGCCAAACAGCCTCCTTGTTTTATTTATTTCAGTTTATCTCAACCAGGTTGTAAATTACTTCGCAACCTTGTTAAGACGCTTCAGAATTGCAAAAATGAAGATTGCTGCAACCAAACAGATGGCAATGAGTACACCCCATACCACTGTGAGCGATGCACCCCACATCAACGCGGGAATAGCAACAAGGAAGTTACCGATGGCAGTAGCCACGAACCAACCACCCATCATCATACCAGCATATTTAGGAGGAGCTACCTTTGTTACAAACGAAATACCGATGGGCGAAAGCAACAACTCGGCAAATGTAAGAACGAGGTATGTTGAAATCAACCAGTTGGGCGATACGTTAGCCATGTGCATGGGCTGACCGGCAGCGTCGAGCTCGGGAGCGGGCAAACCGATTGAACCGGCTGTAAGAAGCACGTATGCAACAGCAGCAACCAACATACCCAATCCAATCTTCATGGGCGATGAGGGCTCCTTGCCCTTCTTGGCCAATGCACCGAAGATAGCGATAGAAACGGGAGTAAGCATCACCACGAAGCAAGCGTTGAACTGCTGGAAAATGGGAGCGCTAACCTCTGTTGTCTCGGGAAGAGCGTTATATTTGTAGATAAGACCACCCACTGCACCAAGGATGATAGCACCTGCGATAGCCTTGCCCTTGCCTGTCTTGCTCTGAACGAGACCGAAAAGACCATAAACAAGGAAGATGCAGAATACGAGGTTCACAACGTCGAACGCCATGCTCTCGATACCTGTTGAGCTTGTAGCTGTGTAGTCACGTGCAAAGAATGTAAGTGTAGAACCATTCTGGTGGAATGCCATCCAGAAGAAGATAACCACAGCAAACACGAGGCAAAGACATACGATGCGCTCTTTTGTCTCGGCAGGTGAAAGCTCTTTTACGTTGCTGTCGCCGGCAGCAGCCTTAGCCTTGCTGCGGTCTGTGTGGCTGAATGTGCTGCGGAATGCATAGTAGATAGCAATAGAGGCAATCAACGAAAGACATGCCACGCCAAATGCAAAGTGATAAGAATCGGCCTCGCTAACGCCAAGTGAGTTCTGAGCCCACTTCATAATCTCGATAGCAGCAGTAGGAGCGAACATAGCACCGATGTTGATAGCCATGTAGAACACGCTGAAACCTGCGTCGCGCTTGTCGGCATATTTGGGATCGTCATAGAGGTTACCAACCATCACCTGCAAGTTACCCTTGAAAAGACCGGTACCTACAGAGATAAGCAACAATGCACCACCCATAGCGATAATAGCCAAAGAATTTGCGCCCAAAGGAAGTGCAAGAAGCACATATCCCAAGAACATAATCGAAATACCGATTGTAACCATCTTGCCATAGCCCAGTTTATCGGCAGCGATACCACCGAAAAGAGGCATGAAATAAACAAGGCCCAAGAATGTTGAATAGATAGAAGCTGCGGCAGCGGCCGAGAAGCCGAAGTTTGCCTGCAAGAATAACACGAAAACAGCCAACATGGTGTAGTAACCGAAGCGTTCACCGGTGTTGGCTAGAGCCAAGGCGTATAAGCCTTTAGGTTGTCCTTCAAACATAGATTTAATTTATTAGAATTAGTTAATATATTATTTCGAAAAAGGGTTTTCGGCATTCATATCATTTTGCATTCAATATTTCATCCGCACTTGAACGAAAAAAATGCACATCAAATGCCCAAACAGACATTTAATGTGCAAATATACAAATTATTTACGTTAAAAACAGAAGAAAAAGCACAAATATCTCCAATAGAATGAACAATATTCGTTTTTATTAAAAACCGCCACAAGCACCTCGCGTCATTAACCGCTGTTTTACAATATTTTACCCTTATACGATAAAGTTATCATTTAAGCATAGATAAAAGCAACGACGAAAAGCATAAATAAGCATAACACATGTACCCAAAAGCGAGCAACGACACCAATCGCCGCAGGCAGCTACAACAGTATAACAAGCTCACTTACAAGCAACAAACAACAATCGCCTAAATGATAGATTGAAACACATCACCCTACAATCCGAGCTCGCGAGCGAGATAAGGAGCCGTATATCCGCGACCGCACGCAGCCACCTCTTCGGGGGTGCCACAAGCGACAACTACACCACCATCGCGACCACCTTCGGGACCCATATCGATTATATAATCAGCCATTTTTATCACATCGAGATTATGCTCTATTATCACAACAGTGTTACCCTTGTCCACAAGGCGGTTTATCACACCCATAAGCACTCTGATATCCTCGAAATGAAGTCCCGTTGTAGGTTCATCGAGCAGATAGAGCGTCTTGCCGGTATCCCTCTTCGATAATTCGGTCGCCAATTTCACACGCTGGCTCTCGCCACCCGAGAGGGTTGTAGAGGGCTGTCCCAATTTTATATAGCCCAAACCAACCTCTTGCAGCACCTTTATTTTATTGAGTATAACAGGTACATTTTCAAAGAATTCCACTGCCATATTTATAGTCATATCGAGGACATCGGCAATAGATTTTCCCTTGAAGCGAACCTCGAGCGTTTCGCGATTATAGCGCTTGCCATGACAAACCTCGCAGGGCACCATAACATCGGGAAGGAAGTTCATTTCCAGCGTCTTATAGCCATTACCACCACATGCATCGCAACGACCACCCGACACATTAAACGAGAAGCGACCGGCCTTATAACCACGCATTTTCGCCTCGGGCAAATCCACAAACAGGTTTCTTATATCGGAAAAGACACCCGTATAAGTAGCCGGATTGGAGCGAGGAGTGCGTCCAAGCGGCGACTGATCTACATTGACCACCTTATCTATGTGCTCAATACCCTCGATTGAATCGTAGGGCAAGGGCTGCTGCAACGAGCGATAAAAATGTTGCGACAAAATAGGCTGAAGCGTACTATTCACAAGCGTCGATTTACCGCCACCCGACACGCCGGTCACACAGATGAGCTTGCCGAGCGGAAACTCCACATCTACATTCTTCAGGTTGTTTCCTCTCGCACCTATAATCTTAATACTTTTACCATTACCAGCTCTGCGCTCAAGTGGCACTTCAATATTTTGGTGACCATTCAGATACTGCGCAGTCATGGTTTCGCTACGCAACATATCGGCAGGCGTTCCCTGGAATACCACATTGCCGCCTTTACGTCCCGCCTTGGGACCCAAATCGACAATATAATCGGAGTTCAACATGATATCTTTATCGTGTTCAACCACCACAACAGTGTTTCCACCATCCCTAAGAGCCTTCAAAGAGGCAATCAGACGATCGTTGTCGCGTGAATGCAATCCGATACTAGGTTCATCCAAGATATACAACACGTTAACCAACTGCGAACCCACCTGTGTTGCCAGTCTGATACGCTGCCCTTCGCCACCAGAAAGCGTCGCCGAAGCACGATTTAGCGACAAATATCCAAGGCCGACATCGAGCAAGAATTTCAAGCGCGCCAAAATTTCCTTTACAATCTCGGCGGCAATGGTTTTCTGCTTGGGCGAGAGATGCTCTTCCAGATTGAACAACCAATCGTACAGTTCATATATATCCATAGAGGCAAGCTCGTATATATTCTTGCCGTTTATGCGGAAATGAAGCGATTCCCTATTCAGGCGTGCACCGCCACACTCGGGACAGGTGGTTGTAACTGAGAACTGTTCGGCCCAACGCTGTTCCTTGGCCGACACGCCCGCCTCGTGCTGCATCTGAATATATTTTATCAAGCCATCGTAGGTAACAAAATTATCCATGAGATACTCCGCGCCGGCAGGACGAAGCGGAATAGGCGAACCGTAAAGTATTTCATCTATAACCTCTTCTGGCAATTCACTTAAAGGCGTTTCAAGGTCAGCATCATATCGTCCAAGGATTGTTTCAATCTGCTTGAAGATTGTCGATTTCTTGTATTTACCCAACGGCGCAAGCGCACCATCGTGTATCGAAAGCGAATTATCGGGGATTATCTTATCGACATCGACCTGAGTGACCACACCAAGGCCCTTGCACTTATGACAGAAACCCTGCGGCGAATTAAACGAAAAATTATGCGGATCGGGCTCGCCGTAAGCAATGCCGGTCACGGGACACATCAGCAATTTGGAGTAGTAGCGCACATCGCCCGAGGGCATCTCCATAAGCATCACCAAGCCGCTACCCTGCTGCATAGCTATTTTAAGGCTATCCTTCAGGCGCTGGCAGTCCTTGGAATCGACAATCATTTTGTCGATGACCACCTCTATATTGTGATTTTTATAGCGCTCGAGCGCCATGCCATGCGTCATTTCGCACAGCTCGCCATCGATGCGCACGTTCAGATACCCCTTACGCATCATCTGCTCGAACAGCTCCTTGTAGTGGCCCTTGCGCGATTTCACTAGCGGAGCCAATATATATATGCGCTTGCCATCGTAGTCCTTCAGGATAAGGTCGAGCACCTGTTCCTCGGTATATTTGACCATTTTCTCGCCCGACAGATAGGAATAGGCCTCGGCCACACGCGAAAACAACAGACGCATGTAGTCGTAAATCTCGGTGGTGGTTCCCACCGTCGAGCGCGGGTTTTTGTTGGTAGTCTTCTGCTCGATGGAAATAACGGGCGAGAGCCCTGTTATCTTATCGACATCGGGGCGTTCCATGCCACCAAGGAAATTACGAGCATAGGTAGAAAATGTTTCAAGGTAGCGACGCTGGCCCTCGGCAAAAATAGTATCGAAGGCGAGCGACGATTTTCCGCTACCGCTTAGACCGGTAATCACCGTCAGTGCGTTATGCGGTATCTGCACATCTATATTCTTGAGATTGTGGACGCGAGCGCCCCAAACCTCTATTCTTCCATTATTCTCTTCCACGGTCTGAAAACAATTAGTTTGACGTCTCTTCGATATATCCTCTGAGCACATTCACGGCCTGTCGTATGTCGTAGTTGATACCATCGGCACCACGCGCCTGCACAACCACATAATACACACCATCCTTCACCGGAGAGCCGTTATAAGTACCATCCCATCCACACGATTCGCAATCCATTTCATCCATACCCCACTTATAGAGACGCTGTCCCCAACGGTTGTATATGGCCGCCGAAAAAGATATAATGGATTTAACCTCAAACACATTGAAATAGTCGTTTATACCATCGCCATTCGGTGAAAAGGCATTCGGCACCTTCAGCGACGACTCGCTGATGACTATCTGAAAAGGCTCGTACTCATACTCGAGCACAAGATTATCAATGGTTTTATGCGCATAGGTCACATACAACTGCACCATGAAAGAGCCCGCCTCATTGAAAAGGTACTCCACATCCTCGTCGTAACGGGTGAGAAAGGGGGTATTCTCATCATCACGAGTGAATTTCCATGTGCACACACATGTGTAATCATCATAATCATCGGCATGCGCCTGAAATTTAACCGTAAGCGGCGCCTCGCCCGTAAACGACGAACCCTCGGTAAGGTATTCCTCTTCGCCATTTTTGTCAATAACGAGCGCCTCGGGCACAGGAGCCTCGACAAGCGACTGCGCGTTCATCGTTGCCGCACACACTAAAAGCATGACAAACAACGGAATATATTTATACAAATTTTTCAAATACATAGTTCTAACCATCATTGGAAAGGGGCACACAACATGCCACGATTATAAATACAACGCATTTTTTGCAAAAATAGTGCAACTCGGGCGCAAAACAAAACAAATTCTTTTGTTTTTACACCGCGACCGAGGCAAACAGAGCGACCACTGTTTTATAAAAACAGTACTTTACACAACGAAACCGAAAAACAGACAACAAAAACAAAAAAATCATTCTTAATTCAGCTAAAAAAATAGTAACTTTGCAGTTTGAAGCGGAAACCACCGCCATTGCGGTTGGTAACAGACAGAACAGAATACGATAAAAACCGATAGATGAGCAAAGCACTAAAAAACATATTCGCATTAGCAATATTCATTCTATGCACCATAAACAGCATCGTTGCACAGAACGACAAATACTTTGTACACACCGTGAGCAAGGGACAAACCCTCTACTCCATTTCCAGAATGTACGAGGTGAGCATCGATGACATCATCGCCCTAAACCCCGAATGCGCCCAGAAACTGGCCATCGGCTACAAACTGAAAATAGCGCAAAGCAAAAAAAGTACAAGCAGCGACGTCGCCACCACTGGCAACAACGAGAGCCGCTATCACACAATACAGGCCGGAGAAACACTCTATCGCCTGAGCCAGAAATACAACATCACCCCCACGGAGATATGCAACGCCAACCCCGGATTGAGCATAAATAATTTCCGTACGGGCGAAGTGATACTCATTCCGCGCACCCAAACAGTGGCGCCCCAACCCGAAGCAACAGAAAAAATCGTTGAAAAGAACGACAAGAAACCCGAAATACGCACCACCCACAAGGTAGAAAAAGGCGAAACCATTTACAGCATCACAAAGCTCTATGGCATCACCGAAGAGGAGCTCCTTGCAGCCAACCCCGAGATTTCAAAGAAAAAGCTCAAGCGTAAAAGCATCATAGCCATCCCCGTATCGCAAAAGGAGCTGGCCGAAAGAGCACAAAAAGAGAAAGAGGCCAAGGAAAAAGAGGAGAGCAACGCCGAAATATTCCGCAAAATAGAGGAGGCCGAGCAGCAAAGCAGCGCCATAGATGGAGCACTGCGCGTAGCCCTCGTGCTCCCGTTCATGATAGATACATACTCGCCCACCGAACAATCGCGCATGGTCGAGTACTACGAAGGCTTCTTGATGGCAGTGGAACGCCTTAAGCAATATGGTTACTCATTCGAGATAAACACATTCGACTCGGGCAAAGAGAGCAATTCGCTCACCCCCTTGCTCGGCAGTGGCAAGCTCGACAACATGAACATCATCTTCGGTGCACTTCACGCCAAACACAACAAGGAACTGGCACAATTTGCCAAGGAGAAGAACATTCCGCTGGTAATACCGTTTACATCCAAAGAGGACGAAATATTCCGCAACCCCATGGTCTATGTGGTCAATACCATGCAATCGTACTTCTTCTCGGAAGTAGCCGACCATTTCACACAGAAATTCCCGAAAGCAAACATCATATTCATCGACAACGCCAACGGTGGCAACAAAAAGGAATTCATATCCACCCTAAAGAAAAGCCTCAAGGCCAAAGATGTGCCACATGTCACCATCCCCATGGAGCACTTCACCGACAACACACCCGACTACACAGGCATAAAGGCGGCCATGAAGAGCGACCGACAGAATATATTCATCCCCACATCGGGAAGCGAAACCACACTCGGTTCGTTGCTCGCCTCGATGCTTATAATGAAGAACGACACCATAAACGACATACCCGACTTCACACTATTCGGCTATCCCGAGTGGCAAATCTATGCACGCGAACAGCAGAGCCGCATGTACGAAGTGGGGACATACTTCTACACATCGTTCTTCAGCCACGCATCGTTCGACGAAGTAACACGCTTCCAGAAGAACTACATACAGTGGTACAGCCACAACTATCAGAACATATACCCACGATACAGCATGCTCGGCTACGACACAGGCTACTACTTCCTGCTTGCAGCAAGCAAGTTCGGCAAGAACATGGCCGACCACATACACGAAATATCATTCACCCCCATACAGACCGGCTTCAAATTCCAGCGCGTGAACAACTGGGGCGGATTTGTAAACAAGAAAATATATTTCGTACACTACTCACCCGAATATAAAGTAGAAAAAATAGATTTCGACAAATGAGAAACCTTTATATAATCGCAGCCATACTTGCACTGCTCGTAGGCTGTACACCCAAGACCAAGGAAGCCATAACCATCCCACAACAGATGGAAAACAAAATCGCTTCCATACACATAGTAAATAAAGACGAGAGCCTCTACAAGATAGCCACCAAATATAGCGTCACACAAGAGGAGCTCATAGAAATGAACCCCGCCCTGAAGAACAAAAAGCTCAAGAAGGGCATGAAGCTGTACATCCCCATTGCAACCACCAAGAAAGAGGAGGTAAAAAAAGAGGAAAAGCCCAAAGTGGAGACACCCGTAATCGTCGAAGAGAAAAAAGAGCATGCTACGATAGCCATAATACTCCCCTTCATGCTCGACAAATATGCCCCCACAGAGCAGGAGCGAATGATTGAATTCTACCAAGGCCTGTTGCTGGCAGTGGAATCGCTCAAAAACGAAGGCCTCTCGTTCGATATACAAACATACGACTCGGGCGAAGCCACAGAAAGCCTCGCCACGCTCATCAACAGCGGCAAGCTCGACAAGTGCGACATGATAATAGGTGCGCTCTACCCCGCCCACAACAAACAGCTCGCCACATACGCAAAAGCGAAGAACATACCACTCGTCCTACCCTTCTCGGCCAAAGAGGACGAGCTCTATTCCAACCCCAAGGTATTTATCACCAACGCCATACAGAAATACACAATAGAAAAGAGCGTCGAAAAATTCCACGAGCAGTTCCCTGGCGCCAACGTGATATTCGTAGACAACGAGCGCGAAGCCGAAAAGAAGGAATTCGCCACCGAACTACTCAAACAGCTCGATAAAAAGAGCATCAACCACTCCACCATACTCATAGACAGCCTTATGAGCATGGCCGGCGGCGATGGCAACAGCTACATCGTGCAGCACATGGATTCCAATGCGTTAAATATCTTCATACCCACATCGAGCAAGGTAGAAACCTTCAACAGCGTGCTCCCCAGCCTGCTCGTACTGAAACGCGACACAATAGAGAGCGTGCCCGAGTTCATCCTGTTCGGATATCCCGAATGGCAGATATACGCAGCAAGCAACCTCGAAGCCATGTACGAAGTGGATACATATTTCTACGCTTCGTTCTACACAAACGCCATCCTGCCCGAAGCCATCGAAATACAGGAGAAATATGCAAAATGGTACAACCGCAGCATGCAGAACCGCTATCCGCGATACGGCATGCTAGGCTACGACACCGGCTACTACTTCCTGAAGGCAATAAGCCTCTACCGCGAAAACATGGCCGAGAACATCAACAAGATAATATTCACCCCATCGCAATTGGGATTCAATTTCATAAGGAACAACAACCGAGGAGGCTACATAAACAACAAGGCATACTATGTGAGATACTCCCCCGACTATAAAGTAACAAAAATAGATTTGGACAAATGAAGCGTATATTAACCACACTGACAATAATCATCCTTGCCATCGGCGCATCGGCCCAGGTAGAGGAACGACGCAACATGCTCGAAATAGGAGTAGCCGGCGGAGCCAATTTCAGCAACATGGATTTCCAGCCGACAGTAAGACAAGCCTATCGCTTCGGTCTGAACGGAGGTATAAACGCGCGCTACACCTGCGAAAAATATTTCAATATGATATGCGCCGCACAGCTCGAGGTCAATTTCGCACAACGCGGCTGGGAGGAAGATTTCGACGACGACACCGGCAACAGCTACAACCGATGCCTTAATTACATAGAAATCCCCTTCCTTGCCCACCTCTCATTCGGCAAGGAGCCCTACGGCGTGCAATTTTTCATTAACCTTGGCCCGCAGATAGGCATCCTGATGAGCGACAAAGAGGCATACGAGGGTTCGTGGAGCATCGAGAGCCGCCCTGCAGCCACACGCGGCATATATGGCAAAGCCATCGACAACAAATTCGATTACGGAATACTTGGTGGCCTTGGAGTAGAGCTGAAGACCAAAGCCGGTAATTTTTTCGTAGAAGGAAGATACTACTACGGATTGGGCGACATATTCAACAATTCCAAATCCGACGATTTCGGCCGTTCGGCCAACATGACCATCTCGGCACGCCTGGGATATTCGGTCAGAATATTCTAATCCCTAATCAAATATAGTAAGGTGGGCACAGTCCACCACCCCACACATAGGAACAAAAAAATACCGGACATTGTCCGGTATTTTTATGGGGGTGGGTAAGCTACCTAAATCGCGCCGCTACAACCAACTACCTTTGCTGCGGTCAAGCCCTGGAGGATTCGCCGGGAGCTGGCCGTATAGGACTTACCCATAACTTCGGCAAAGGTAGAACTATTTTTTGAAAAAACAAAGGAAGTAGAGGATATATTTATAAAAAGGAATAAATAAATTTTGTATAACTACTCTTTCGTCGTATCTTTGCCTTAATTGAGAACAATCGGGCAACAGAAAGACAACAACAAGAAACTGTTCCCATTACGCTATTATTTAATAGACCACAGAAAACATGGAACAAGAAAAACGAGGTTTTGCACAAGCAGCAATGCACTACGGTACATTGCTGGGAATATTGTGGATAATCTCCTTCGCGGTATATGTAGCCTCGCTCAGCATACCTGAGCTCTCGCTGCTATTCCTTATATTATTTATAATATCGCCCATCTACGCCGGATTTCTCGGAATAAGATACAGGAAACATGAGTGTGAAAACAAATTGAGCTTTCTGAATTCATGGGCATTCATGATTATCACCTACCTGTGTGCCTCTATGCTATCGGCTATAGCATGCTACATATATTTCTACTATCTCGACAATGGCGCAATAATATCCGCCTTCAAGGAGCAGATAGACATCTATCTGGCCATGGACATGGGCGAGGATGTGAAACAGGCCATGAACAACACATACGAAATACTGTCACAACTGACCGCAAGCGACATAACAATACAATATTTCACAAGCAACGTATTTATAGCATCACTATTGGCGCCCATAACATCGTTGTTTGTATTCAAAAAATAGAGCAATATGAATATATCAGTAATAATTCCACTATACAACGAAGCCGAATCACTTCCCGAATTGACAGCATGGATTGAGCGCGTGATGAAAGCAAACAATTACAGCTACGAAATAATATTCATAAACGACGGAAGCACCGACCACTCGTGGGAAATAATCGAGGGATTGCAAAAGGACAACGACTGCATACACGGAATAAAATTCCGTCGCAACTACGGAAAATCCCCTGCCCTCTACTGCGGCTTCGAGCGTGCCAAGGGTGATGTGGTGATAACCATGGATGCCGACCTTCAGGACAGCCCCGACGAGATACCCATTCTCTATAGAATGATTACCGAAGAGGGATACGACCTCGTGTCGGGATACAAACAGAAGCGCTACGACCCACTATCGAAGACCATCCCCACAAAGCTCTTCAACGCCACAGCACGCAAGGTATCGGGCATAAAGAACCTTCACGACTTCAACTGCGGCCTCAAAGCCTATAGAAACGAGGTTGTAAAAAGCATAGAGGTATATGGAGACATGCACCGCTACATACCCTACCTGGCCAAAAACGCCGGTTTCTCCAAGATAGGCGAATTGGTAGTACACCACCAGGCGCGCAAATACGGCAAGAGCAAATTCGGTATAAGCCGTTTCTTCCATGGCTACCTCGACCTTATGTCGCTGTGGTTCCTGTCCACATTCGGATACCGCCCCATGCACATATTCGGCCTGTGGGGTACACTGATGTTCTTCATAGGATTCGTAGCAGCCATAATACTTGGAGCCGGAAAAATATATGCCCTGTCACACGGCATACCCCAGCGCCTTGTAACAAGCTCACCCTATTTCTACATATCGCTCACCATGATGATACTCGGAACACAATTATTCCTCACCGGCTTCCTTGCCGAGCTGATAAGCCGCACATCGCAGGAGCGCAACAAATACAATATCGCTAAAGAGATATAACACAATGAAGTATATAAAAAACATAGTGCCGACCTTGCTCATAATGGCGACAATGATATTTGCCGCATGCGACAACGGCGCTGACTGCAACATCAACAACGTGGCATACAACCGCATACAGTTGTACGATGCACAGACCAAGAACAACGTGGTGGCAGACGAAGGCAACAACAAATATTCATACCCCGACACCCTGACCGTAAAAATGGTTATCAATGGCAAGGACAGCATCGTGGTAAACAGGCTTGTAGGCGCTTCCGAGCTGCAACTGCCCGTGTGCTTCACACAGGAGTGCGACACCCTGTTGTTCGAATACAGTAACAACATAAACGACACACTCTACATAGAGCACACAAATATCCCCTATTTCGTATCGACAGACTGCGGCATGGCCATGTACCACCACCTGACAGGTCTGCGCTATACAAACAACTTGATAGACTCGGCTGTAATAAAAGAGGCATTCATAAACTACGATTGGAATGAAAACATTAAGATATATATTTTTGAGTAGCATTTTGTTGCTTGCATTCTCGGGCGCAACACATGCTCAGAGCGGCAACGACTCAATCCCCAAGAACGAAAGCCCGTTCGCCTTCAAGGGACTGATGCTCTCGACCGACATATTTGGCTACCTCTATTCATTCATCGAGGACGGAATAAGCGGCGAAGCTGCAATTTCGGCCAACCTCGGCAATCGATTTTTCCCGATAATAGAGGCCGGATATGGTGGCATTGATATAACCGACGAAAATTTCGGAATACACTATAAGGGCTATGCGCCGTTCCTGCGTGCCGGCCTCAACTACAATTTCAGCTACATGAAGGGCAAGAAACAGCGCCCCAATTATGTCTATGGAGCGTTGCGATTTGCATGCAGCAAGATGAAATACGACGTATCATCACCGCCAATCAGCGACCCCGTATGGGGCGGCGAACTGCCATTCTCGCGCACCGATGTAAACGGCTTCGCAAGCTGGATGGAGCTTGGTGTCGGAGTAAATGTAAAGATATGGAAGCAGTTCCGCATGGGATGGTGCGTACGCTACAAAGCACGAATAAACGTAGTGAACAGCGCCAATTCGAATGTAGGATACATCCCCGGATTCGGCAAGAACCGCCACACCTGCTTCGGAGCCACATACAGCCTTATTTACGAACTACCATTCAAATAAAACATGAAACGCTGGCAAATATTTTTCCTGCTATTCCTCGTTGCAGGCACATTCATCATACTGTCCAAGAACGTACCCTACAGAAAAGAGGAGGGACGCATTTTCGGCACCACATACCACATCACATACAAATCGAAAAACGACCTGAAGGAGGATATAGCCGCAACACTGAAAATGGTCGATAATTCACTGTCGCCATTCAACAGCAGCTCCATCATCAGCAAAATAAACAACAACGAGCCCGCCGTGCTCGACAGCATGTTCATGTACGTGTTCAACATGGCACAAAACGTATCGCAAGCCACAGATGGCGCATTCGATATCACCGTAGCACCACTCGTCAATGCGTGGGGCTTCGGGTTCAAACAGGGCATAACACCCGATTCATGCACCATAGACAGCTTGCGACGCTACATTGGATACGAAAAAATAGCCCTAAAGGATGGAACCATAGCCAAAGAGCACCCCGAAACAATGCTCAACTGCAGCGCCATAGCCAAGGGCTACGGATGCGACGCCATAGCAAGCATGTTCCAAAGCAAGGGCATAGAGGACTACATGATTGAAATAGGTGGCGAAATATCGATGAAGGGTAAGAACGACAAGGGTAACGCATGGTCAATAGGCATCAACACCCCAAACGAGGGCAACAGCAACGAATTGCAGACCATACTGCAACTGACCGACCGCTGCTTGGCCACATCGGGCAACTATCGCAATTTCCGCTACGTGAACAACAAGAAGGTGTCACACACCATAGACCCCAAGACAGGATATCCCGCCAACCACTCGCTGCTGTCGGTAACCATCATCGCCAACGAATGTGCCTACGCCGACGCCATAGCAACAGCATGCATGGTGATGGGATTGGATAAATCATTCACATTCTGCAAGACAACGCCGGGCATAGAGGCATATTTCATCTATGCCGACGAGCAAGGCAAAATGAACACCTGCTCTACCGAGGGGTTTAATAGATACATACGCAAGTAAAGGGCGCACAAACCTTCACAGCCAGTTATCGACCGTAACGAACCGACGAGCCGAGCTGTTCCTCTATACGCATCAGGCGATTGTACTTGGCAATGCGCTCGCTTCGGCTCATTGATCCCGTTTTTATCTGACCGGCATTCACCGCAACGGCAATATCGGCAATGGTCACATCCTCGGTCTCGCCCGAGCGGTGGCTGATGATTGTTGCATAACCGTGACGCTTGGCAAGCTCTATCGTGTCGAGCGTTTCACTGAGCGTACCAATCTGATTGGGCTTCACAAGGATTGCGTTGGCACAATTGCGCTCAATACCCTTGAGCAGGAACTTGCTGTTCGTCACAAAAAGGTCGTCGCCCACCAATTGACACCTGTCACCAATGCGCGAAGTAAGCAGTTCCCATCCCGCCCAATCATCCTCGGCCATTCCATCCTCTATCGAATCGATAGGATACTGCTTCACAAGATTTTCGAGAAAAAGCACCTGCTCCTTGCCAGTGAGCCGCACACCCGAATGGTCAAACAAACCATAATCGTACATGCCATCCTTGTAAAATTCCGATGCCGCACAATCCAAAGCAATGGTAACATCGCTACCGGGAGCATATCCCGCCCCCTCTATCGCCGATACGATGGTTGCGAGAGCATCCTCGATGCTCGAAAAATCGGGAGCAAAACCACCCTCGTCGCCAACCGCTGTGCTGAGGCCACGACGCTTCAATATAAGCTTCAGCTCGTGGAACACCTCGGAGCCCATGCGCACAGCCTCGCGAAAATTCGCAGCACCGACAGGGCGTATCATAAATTCCTGAAAAGCAATGGGAGCGCTCGAATGCGAGCCGCCATTTACGATATTCATCATGGGCACAGGCATCACATGGGCATTGACACCACCCAAATAACGAAAAAGCGGGAGATGCAGCATATTTGCCGCCGCGTGGGCTACAGCAAGCGAAACGCCCAAAATGGCATTAGCTCCTATCTTGCTCTTGTTGCCTGTAGCGTCGGCCGCGAGCATTATCTCGTCAATCCTACGCTGATTGAGAACCGACTCACCTACAAGCAACGGTGCCAACCGTCTGTTCACATTTTCGACGGCTCCAAGCACGCCTTTGCCACGAAACCGGGCCGACTCAGCGTCCCTTAGCTCCACAGCTTCGTGTGTGCCGGTAGAAGCACCCGAAGGCACAGAGGCAACACCACGAGTGCCATCTGTCAACTCCACTTCGACCTCGACAGTGGGATTACCACGCGAATCGATTATCTCCCGCCCTATAATTCGTCCTATCTTCATAACATCCTAATTGCAAAATCGTTAGACAACCGTGATAACCCGTCACCCACTCTATCGAAATAAAGCCATGCGCACTCGACGGGTTATCCGGTTGCATATAGAACACCAAAGAAATATTTTGGTTCGCAAAAAACATTAAATATTTAATCAGTAGCAATCTTTTTCTCTCTCTTCAACATAAATCCATTTTATTTAGCTATTTTTGTGAAAATTAAATCATTCATACAATGAAAAAAATATACTATATTTTCATTCTCTTCATAATATTTTCAACAGGAACTGTTAGTGCGCAAAAAATGAAAATAATCCGTTGCACGACACCTACCATCATAATAAATGGAGAAAAGCTAACCATTGGAGATACATTTGACAAGAATTCTAAAATTTCGTGGATATCTTCAAAGCAGGTTTTAATAGCCAAAGACCCCAATGGGTATATGGTACGCTATACATCATCACAAGAAACAGAAAAAAGCACTTTTTTCACATCGGTTCTGAATACACAATATAAAGAATTATCGTCAAGAGATTTCGACACAAATGGCATTGATGGTAAATACATTATAGACAAACAACTTATTTTACCAACAGGCCTCAATGCTGATACAAAATACACCGTAGAATTACATTACACAATCGATGGCAAAGAGAACATCTACAAAGCTAAATTATCAGCAGACAACAGCACAATGATTATAAAGAAAAAAATATTCAATAATAAATACAAAGAAACCATCAAAGCTCGAATTATCGCATACGACAAGAAGAGCAATCAAGAAATCCTATTATCGAACAACATTGAATTCATTCATATAGAAAGAGCAATCATCCCAGACTAATATTTTATGAAAATAAACTATTACAAAAGATACATTTTTATTACTTTCTATTCACTTGCTACAGCAATAATACTCCTTTTGGTTTCGTATATAGCTACAAACATCGGAGTATCGTTTAGCGGCGAAACAGATATTATAGGAAAAAGTAATTATTATCTAAAAAGAGTAATATCAAAAAACAATCCTATCCCCGACTCGCTGTTATTTGTAAATATAAGCTACGACAAGCAATTAACAGATATTTACGACGAGGATGGATTCAAGTTGGGATGCATAGACATCACTAATCGTCAATCATTGCTACATTTTCTGGATATTCTGTCGCATCGCAACGATTATAAATTTGTGACACTCGATGTACGTTTCGAAAAAGGCATAGAAACCGAATACGATTCTATGCTTTATGCCCGTATTGCATCTATGGAACGAATAGCAATTCCGGCGACACACAATTCACAAACGACATACGAAAATAGCCTTAAGAACAAAACCCGTCTATCAGATTACATCACAACATTTTTCAGTAACAACTATCATAAATTCGAAATAGAAAGAGATGGGATGGAATCTATTCCCTACTTTATGTATAAAAGCATCAACAACAACAAGCACTCATCATATGGCATTTTTCATTTCGACAACGGCGAACTATGTAACCGCACACTTTTCACATATCCACACATAATACCCGACGGGTTATACGCCCAAGATGGCAGTAGAAACTATTACAATTTAGAAAGCGATTTGCTAATAGACGAAGAGGCCTTGTTAAATGACAATTTACTTGCCAATAAATACATTTTCATTGGCGACATGGTATTAAACGACAACCACGAAACAACCATGGGCAATATGCCTGGTTGCACAATAATAGCCAATGCATTTATTTCATTCATGCACAGACAGCATGTAATACCATTTACCGTAATAATGATACTTTTTATAATATATTTCGTTTTTGCATACCAGATATACAGCCGCAAATCAATCTATGCAATCATCGTCGAGTGGAGAAATAAAAAAAATAAAAAGAATTTTCCTATTATAGGCATTATTTTATCGTGGTTCACATACTCTTTTACACTATCGGCTGTATGCTTGATATTCTACTACACCTGCGGCATAGCATACGACATTTTAATCACAGCCACATTGATACAACTAATCGATTATATAGTTGCTCATAGTTCGCATACAACAAACCTCGAACAAGCATAACACAAAAACAGCAATCCACGACAATGAAAAAACTATTATTAGCACTACTGCTTGTATTGCCATTGGTTTCAATAGGCCAAAAGATACAAAACAGCCAAATATCAACAGCAGACTCATTGTGCAATGCAGCAAAAGGTTTGTTCGAAAAAAAGCAGCTAGAAGAAGCCATAGAACTATATACAAAAAGCGATATAATATACAGGAGGGAATTAAAAGACGACGATACCCTACGCCTCAGAGCAACCAAAAACATAGTACAGTGTTATATCGAATATTCAAAAGTAGAAAGAGAAAAGGGTAATATTGGAAAGGCTACAGAACTTATCAATAAAGCCGAAAAAATACAAATAGAAAATTTCGGTAAAAAAAATCAAATTTACTCCGACATTCTCACTAGTAAAGGCCACATAAGCATTAGCGAGAAAAAATACGACAATGCTATAAACTATGGAACAGAGGCTGCTAATATCTGTAAATCGCTCTATGGAAAGAACAATGAAAAGTACGCAAAAAAGCTCTATTTTTTAGCATATTTTCATTCATCCGCAGGAAATTCGGATGAAAATATAAAATATGGCGAAGCGGCAATTGCCGCTTTTCGCGGAGCTAAAGATAGAAACGAATTGAATTATGCATGGGCATTGAACAACCAAGCCATTGCATATCTAAACAAAGGATTACCACTGAAAGCAGCCGAACTTATTAAAGAGGCCGTGCCTATTTTCAGAGAAAAGAAAGAAGAAAAAGACACAACATACGCAAAAATAATAAATAATGCTGCTGTAATATATGCAGCAGTCAAAAACAATAAAGAAGCTGTGAGCCTAGGAGAAGAGGCACTTAACATCGCAAACAAAACAAAAAAATATGATAGTTATATCTATTTTAAGTGTATAAACGATTTAGCAGTCTTCTACTCCAATTTAGGAAATGAAAAAAAGGCCATTAAATTATTGACATCACATCTGGATACCTTTAAAAAACAATATGGCAAACAACATCCACGATTAATAACTATAAGAAATAATTTAGCAACATTTTACAGCGAAAGCGGAGATTACATCAGTGCATTGGGGTTATATAATAAAAATTTAAAATACTATATAGATTCCAAGACATATGACAATGTAGGATATGCCCTATGTTTAACAAATATGGCCACCTGCATGCAAAAATTAGGAGATATCCATACTGCATTTAAATTCACAGAAGAAGCTGAAATTATATATAGAAAACATTTAGGAATAGAGCATCCTAATTACATCTCTCTATCAATGAATCTGGCAGGATATTACAACGCACTCGGTAATACCCCCAAAGCCATTGAAATAATTACAGATATAGAACCTGTTGTAAAAAAAGTGCATGGAGAAAATTCATTTACCTATTTATGGCTTATCAACGACCTTGCAAGCTATTACAGCTATATAGCAAACCATAAAACCGCCATTAAAATCTTCCAAAAAGGTATATCAAATGCCCAAAAAACCTTAAATGAAAACAAGGTATTACATGCTGTAATGCTCAACAACCTTGCTGGTTTTCACAACAGCAACGGCAACACCAAAGAGGCCATAAAAATATCAAAAGATGTACTATCCATAAGAAAAAACATATTGGGAGAAAAACATCCCGACTATGCACTTACATTAAACAACATCGGAAGCTATTACTATGAAATAGGTGATATTGAAAAAGCATTGGATTATTTCGCCGATGCATTACTAATACAATCAAAGACATCTATAATCGACTACGTAAATACGCTAGAAAATATTGCACGATGTTTTTTCGATATTGGTAAGATAACAACCGCCATAGGATACACAAAAGATGTGTTAAAGAATAAGAGCAAGATCTATGGAAAGAAACATAAAGAATACGCCAATAGCCTATTCAATCTGTCTTCGTATAGTTTAGCAGCAGGTGACACCACTAACGCCACATCTGTTTTTCTCGAGTTATTTGATATACGTTCAAATATAATACGCGAATACTTCTCTGGAATAACAGCCAGAGAGCGTGAGATTTATTGGCAAGAGAATGCTACTTTTTTCGAGGAAGATATGCCATTTATAGCACACTATCTAGGACATCAAAAGCTTATAAATGCAGCCTACGATGCATCGCTTCTGACCAAAGGCGTGCTACTGAACACCGAGCTTTCGATGGATAAGCTTCTGCAAGAAAGCGGAGATAGTACAATTATCGCACAATATAGTAAATTAAAAGAACAACGCTCCCTACTTAACAGATATTACAATATCCCTATTGCAAATAGAAAAATCAACACCGATTCATTGGAGCAATCCATAAACAAACAGGAACGACAACTGATAAAAAGTTCTAAAATTTATGGCGATTACACACACAACATGTCTATAACATGGAAAGAGATACAAAAAAATCTTGCCGACAATGATATAGCCATTGAATTCAAGCAATTCGAAATACACTCATTAAAAGATATTCAATATGTTGCCTTTATATTAAAAAAAGAGTACTCTTCACCAAAAATGATTGCTCTTTTTACACAGAAAGAGCTAGACAACATCAAAGAAACAGCCATATATAACAGCGATTGCCTAAGCAAAAAAATATGGGGAGTCCTCGCACCAGAACTGCAAGGTGTAAATAATATTTATTTCGCTCCCGACGGAGGGCTTCACCGCATTGCAATAGAAACATTGCCATTCGAAAATCAGTACATAAACGACAAATACAACCTTTATCGCCTATCCTCCACACGCCAATTAGCTATTAAGCAAGAAAAAACAAGCATTAAGAATATTGCCTTGTATGGTGGTCTGTTATACGACGCAGACACATTGGATTTGGCACAAGAAAATAGAAAATACACAGCAACAAGAAGCGACAACCCCAACCACATCTCCCCCATTACACTGCGCGGGAACGCGTCCTATCTGCCATCGACACAATACGAAGTTGATACAATAAACACCCTACTAAAACAAACAAATAAAATCACAGTAGAGTGTTACACGGGAATAAAAGGAACCGAAGAATCGCTAAAATCACTCAGCGGGAAAGATATAAACCTGCTCCATATAGCAACACATGGTTTTTATTGGAGTCCCGAGAAGGCACATTGGATGAAGCACGACAAAGCATTCCTCAATCAAAACGACAATACAAGCATCGAAGACAAAGCGCTAAGTCGTTCGGGATTATTATTATCTGGAGCTAACCATGCACTTAATGGCACTATGATGCAAACAATAAACGATGGCATACTAACAGCCAAAGAGCTTGCCAATATAGATTTTCGCAAATTAAGATTAGCAGTGCTCTCAGCCTGCCAAACCGGTTTAGGCGATATCACCGGTGAGGGTGTATTCGGTTTACAACGAGGCTTCAAGAAAGCCGGAGCTAAGACACTGCTCATGACCCTATGGAAAGTAGATGACAAAGCAACCTCCCTTTTGATGAGCGAATTTTACCGCAATCTTGTATCGGGTGAAAGCACTTACAACGCACTCGGCAAGGCACAGAAATACCTTCGCAACTACGAAATCGAAACAAACGATGCAAATGGAAAGAGAAAAATATACTCAGACCCACACTATTGGGCGGCATTCATTTTACTTGATGCCAACTAACACAGTTCAACGCATATCTACTTAAATTATCCTCATCTATCCAACCCCTTACCGATAAAAATTCGTCAAAACACTTGCCCATTACAAACAGAAGGAGTACCTTTATAAACTGAACCATAAAAAACCGAACAATGAAACAGTTTACAGATAATATGTTACAACGATTCCTTAAATATGTAACATTCGACACCGAGTCCATAGACGACAACACCACAGTCCCCACCAGCGAAGGGCAGTTCGTATTTGCACGCTATCTCGAGAACGAGCTGCGCGAAATGGGCCTCACCGAGATAACCCTCGACGACAAGGGCTATCTATATGCCACGCTGCCCGCCAACAGCGACAAGAACATCCCTGTAATCGGATTCATTTCGCACCTCGACACCAGCCCCGACATGAGCGGCAAGGACGTTAAGCCTCGCGTGGTGGCATCGTACGACGGTGGCGACATCACGCTGTGCGAAAAAGACGGCATCGTACTGAGCACCGAGGATTTCCCCGAAGTAAAGGAGTATAAAGGCCACGACCTTATAGTAACCGACGGCCACACACTGCTGGGCGCCGACGACAAGGCCGGAATAGCCGAGATAGTATCGGCCATAGAATACCTTCAGGCCCATCCCGAAATAGAGCACGGCAAGGTGAGAATAGCCTTCAACCCCGACGAAGAGATAGGACGCGGAGCCCACAATTTCAACGTCCCCCTCTTTGGCTGCGACTGGGCCTACACCGTGGATGGAGGCGCCGAAGGCGAGCTCGAATTCGAGAACTTCAACGCAGGCAGCGCCCTATTCACCATCCAGGGCCGCAACGTACACCCCGGATATGCCAAGGGCAAAATGCTCAACGCACTGCGCGTTGCCACAGCCATCGTAGAATCCATTCCGGCCAATGAATCGCCCGAGCAGACCGACGGATACGAAGGCTTCTACCACCTGATGAGCATCAACGGCGGGGTCGATAAAGCCGAAGTATCGTACATCATCCGCGACCACGACAAAGGCATCTTCGAGCAGCGCCTCACGTTCATGAACGAAGTAGCCGAGAAGATGAACAGCACATACGGCAACGGAGTGGTAAAAGTGGATATCAAACGACAATATGCCAACATGCGCGAAAAGGTGGAACCCATGATGCACATCGTCGATCTTGCAAAGCAGGCAATGGAAGAGGCCGGCGTCGCACCGCTCATCAAACCCATCAGAGGCGGCACCGACGGAGCGCAGCTCTCATTCATGGGACTCCCCTGCCCCAATATGTTCGCAGGAGGAATAAATTTCCACAGCCGATACGAATTTGTATCGTTGCAGGTGATGGAAAAAGCCATGAACACAATAGTAAAAATAGTAGAAGGAGCAGCAAAGCTCTGATAAAACATACAGTGGGCGTGCCGGGCAAAAAGCCGCACGCCCACTTTGAATACGTAACCACAACGAAAAATATATTAAGATGAGAAACATCATAACAACCCTTATGGCATTGGCTGTAGTAGCATGCACACAGCCCGAAAGCACCCCGCAAGGAGAATACACCCGATATGTAAACCCGCTGATAGGCAGTGGCGGACACGGACACGTATTTGTAGGCGCCAACACCCCCAACGGAATGGTACAGGTGGGCCCCACAAGCATAAACGAAGGTTGGGACTGGTGCTCGGGCTACCACAGAGACGAAGAAACGGTAATAGGCTTTTCGCACACCCACCTGAGCGGCACCGGCATCGGCGACCTGTTCGATATTACAGTCATGCCCGTAACTGGCGAGGTAACCTATGCACGCGGCACAGCCGAGGAGCCTGAAAGCGGACTATGGTCGATGGCCGACCGCACCAAAGAGAAGGCCGAGGTAGGATACTACTCCGTGCCACTCAAGCGCTACGGCATCACAGCCGAAATGACAGCAACGCCACGCGTTGGTCTGCACCGCTACACATTCCCCGAGAGCACAACAGCCGCGTTGGTCTTCGACCTCGAGAACGGCGGTTGCTGGGACGATACACGCAAGGTATTCATGCAGGCCGAGGGCAACAACCGCGTAGTAGGCTACCGCTACTCCACTGGATGGGCCAGCGACCAGAAGGTCTATTTCGTAGCAGAATTCAAAAAGCCGTTCGATAAATTCGAGCTCAAAGGCAACGGCATGTACGGTCGCGCATCGTTCACCACCAAAGGCAACGAAGAGATAATGCTCAAAGTGGCCATATCGCCCGTAAGCATCGACGGCGCCCGCCTCGCCATGGAGAGCGAGCTCCCCCACTGGAATTTCGCCAAAGTGAGAAAAGAGGCCGTACAGGCATGGGACAAAGAGCTGTCGCGCATAAAAATCGCAACCAACGACGAAAGCCGTAAGCAAATCTTCTACACCGCCATGTACCACGCCATGATGGCACCCATGCTGTTCAGCGACATCAACGGCGACTACCGTGGCGCCGACGGGCAGATATACAACAGCCCCGCCAAACAGTACACAGGCTTCTCGCTATGGGACACCTACCGCGCAAAGCAGCCGTTAATGACGATAATCGCTCCCGAAAAGAGCGCGGAATATGTAAACTGCATGATTGACATATGCGACAAACAGGGCAACCTGCCCGTGTGGCATCTGTGGGGCAACGAAACCAACTGCATGGTTGGCGACCCTGGAATACCCGTTGTGGCCGACGCCGTTGTAAAAGGCATTAAAGGCATCGACTACGAAAAGGCATTCGAAGCCATCAAAAAGAGCGCAGCAAAAGAGGAGCGCGGCAAAGAACACCGCCTGAAATATGGTTACCTTCCCAGCGACCTTCACAACGAAGCCGTAGCCTATGACATGGAGTATGCGATAGCCGATGCAGCCGCCGCAAACGCAGCGAAAGCACTGGGCAAAGAGAGCGATTATGAGCACTTTACACGCATGAGCCATTCATATCGCACATTCTTCGATAAAGAGACACAATTCATACGCGGCGTCGATAGCGAAGGAAAATTCCGCACTCCGTTCAACCCCTACTACGCAACCCATCGCAACGACGACTACTGCGAAGGCAACGCATGGCAATACACATGGCTCGTTCCGCACGACATAAACGAATATGCCAAGTGCTTCGGCGGTAAAGAGCAGTGCATCGAGCGCCTCGACTCGCTGTTCCTTGCACCGTGGAAAGAGGAGGGTGACCCCTCGCCCGACATCACCGGCCTCATAGGACAATTTGCCCACGGCAACGAGCCCAGCCACCACATAATCTATCTGTACACCATGCTGGGAGCGCCCCACAAAGCAGCCGAAAAAGTACGCGAGGTGATGCTCACCCAATATCGCGACGACTTCGACGGCCTCTCGGGCAACGAAGACATGGGACAGATGTCGGCGTGGTACATCATGTCAGCCCTCGGCTTCTACCAGGTTGAGCCCGCCGGCGGCAGATACTGGTTCGGTTCGCCCCTCATCGACGGCGCCACCATTGCCGTCGAAGGTGGTACATTCGACATCGAGGTCACAAACAACAGCGACAAGAACATTTACATTAAAAACATCACTCTCAACGGCGCTCCCCACGCACTGCCCTACATATCGCACAGCGACATAGCCAAGGGCGGAAGACTGGTAATAGAAATGAGCGACACACCATCGTTGTGGTACAATGTAAACTGCACAAAATAAGAGATAGAAAAATGCATAAATATTTGGTAAATACAGATAATGTCACTATCTTTGCAAAGTAAACGATGAAGATGGAGGGGCTGATAAGCCCCTCTTTTTCATATATATCAAATAATTCAACTGTTTATTTAAGCCTATATGATTGACAGACAAAAAGTTGTAGAACTTGCCAACGAATGGCTCACTGACAAGGAGTACTTTCTGGTAGATGTCGTTATTTCAAAAGACGACAAAATCACGGTGGAAATAGACCACGCCGAAGGAGTGTGGATAGAAGACTGCGCCGAACTGAGCCGCCACATCGAGTCGGGCCTCAGCCGCGACACCGAAGATTACGAGCTCGAAGTAGGTTCAGCCGGTTTGGGACAACCCTTCAAAGTAATCCAACAATACAAAAATCACATAGGACTCGAGGTTGAAGTACTTGCCAAGGACGGCAAAAAATACAAGGGCATCCTTAAAGCGGCCGAGGAAGACTCGTTCATCGTCGCCATCAGCAAAAAAGAGAAGATAGAAGGTTCAAAACGCCCGCAGCTCGTCGAGGTTGACTACAAATTCAGCTACGACGAAGTAAAATACACCAAGTATATAATAAAATTCAAATAAATATGGCAAAGAAAGAGGAAACCATAAACCTTTTGGACACATTCCAGGAGTTTAAAGAGTCGAAGAACATCGACCGCACCACAATGATCAGCGTGCTCGAAGAGAGCTTCCGCAAAGTATTGGTAAACATGTATGGCACCGACGAGAACTACTCGGTAATCGTCAACCCCGACCGTGGCGACCTTGAGATACAGCGCCGCCGCATCGTTGTAGCCGACGACCAGGTACAGAACGACAACATGGAGATAGCACTGAGCGAGGCACAGAAGATAGACGACTCATTCGAAGAGGGCGAGGAGGTGAGCGAAATCATCAAATTCGCCGAGTTCGGCCGTCGCGTCATCCTGAACCTTCGTCAGACACTCGCATCAAAAATCCTCGAGCTCGAGAAAGACAGCCTCTACAACAAATACACCGAGAGAGTAGGTCAGATTGTAAGCGCCGAGGTATATCAGATATGGAAGAAAGAGATCCTTCTCATCGACGACGAAGGCAACGAGCTCATCCTCCCCAAGAGCGAGCAGATACCCTCGGACTTCTATCGCAAGGGCGAGACCGTACGCGCCGTAGTTGCACGCGTTGACAACCAGAACAACAACCCCAAAATCATCTTGAGCCGTACATCACCCATGTTCCTCGAGCGTCTTTTCGAGCTCGAAGTACCCGAGATTAACGACGGCCTCATCACAATAAAGAAAATTGCACGTATCCCCGGCGAGCGCGCCAAGATAGCAGTGGAATCATACGACGACCGCATCGACCCCGTAGGAGCATGCGTAGGTGTAAAAGGCTCACGTATCCACGGCATTGTACGCGAACTTCGTAACGAGAACATCGATGTCATCAACTACACATCAAACATCGAGCTCTTCATCAAACGCGCACTCAGCCCCGCCAAAGTATTCACAATATACCTCGACGACGAAAAACGCTCAGCCGATGTATATCTGAAGCCCGAAGAAGTATCACTCGCTATCGGTAAGAACGGTCTGAACATCAAGCTCGCAAGTATGCTCACCGAATACACCATCGATGTATATCGCGAGAACGACGCACAGGAGGACGACATCTACCTCGACGAGTTTAACGACGAAATTGATGAATGGATAATCAGCGCCATCAAGAAGATCGGCTTCGAAACAGCTAAATCGGTATTGCGCGCACCCCGCGAAGTACTTATCGAGAAAGCCGACCTCGAAGAAGACACTGTCGATCACGTATTGAACGTCCTCAAAGCAGAGTTCGAAGACGACAGAGAGAGCAACGATGACGAAACCGAAGAGTAGAGAATCCTAAAAACAAGACCGACGAATGAAGATAAGACTAAATAAAGTACAAAAAGAATTAAACTTAGGCCTCTCGACAATAGTCGAATTCCTGCAAAAAAATAACTTCAATATCGAAGAGAACCCCAATGCAGTAGTACCCGAAGAGGGATACAACCTACTCATTAAAGAGTTCAGCACCGACAAGAATCTCCGCATTCAGTCGGATCGCTTCACACAGGAACGACAGAACAAAGAGAAGCCCAAGAGCGTATCCATAGAGAGCAAGCCCGCAACCGACGAGGCAGCTCAGCCCGAGCAGAAAGAGCAGCCTGCGGCCGGCAACGAAGCAACAGTAGCAGCCGAGGCCAAGAAGGAAGAGAGCAACAAGGATTTCAAGATAAAAGTAATCAACCGCATCAACCTCGACGACCTCAACCAGCGCTCTGTACCTGCAGCGGCCAAGAAAAAGGAGAAACCCGCGAAAGAGAAAGCAACAGAAAGCAAGCCCGCTGCACCCGTAGCTAAAGCCGAGCCCAAACCCGCTGCACCCGCAGTAAAAGAGGTTAAGCCCGAGCCCGCAGCTCAGGTAGAAGCAACCGAGAGCACCCCTGCCGCAACCCTCACACAGGTAGAAGAAATAAAGCCCAAGCTCAACATCGTAGGCCAGATAGACCTCTCGGCCATCAACCAATCTACACGCCCCAAGAAAAAGAGCAAAGAGGAGAAGAGAAAAGAGCGTGAAGAGAAGGATAAGATGCGCGAGGAGCAGCGCAAACAAGCCAAGGAAAATGCAGGCAGAAACAACGGCAACGACAATGGCGAGAAGAAGAAAAAGCGCGCACGCATCGGCAACCAGCGAGTAAACATCGACTCGGTTCAGGGCAACAACGCACAAGGCTCACAGGAGTCATCGAACAACGGATGGCAAGGTGGCGGCGGTGGTAAGAACCAGTCAAACAAGGACAACGCATCGAAAGGCAGCCGCAAAGACCGCGACCGTCAGCACAAGCGCTACGACAAGAGCGAAGTAAACGACGAGGACGTATCAAAGCAGATAAAAGAAACACTCGAGCGTCTTACCAACCGCGGTAAGGGCAAGGCAGCAAAATATCGTAAAGAGAAACGCGAACTTGCAGCCGAGCGCCAGCAGCAGCTCGAAAACAGCGAAATGGAACAGAGCAAAGTGCTCAAGCTCACCGAATTCGTTACAGCCAACGAGCTCGCAAGCATGATGAACATATCTGTAACACAGGTAATTGCCACATGTATGAGCATCGGCATCATGGTATCTATCAACCAGCGCCTCGACGCCGAGACCATCAACCTTGTAGCCGAGGAATTCGGTTTCACCACCGAGTACGTTAGCGCCGAAGTCTCTACAGCTATTGCCGAAGACACCGACGAAGAGGAGAACCTCGTTCCCCGCGCCCCAATCATCACCGTGATGGGTCACGTTGACCACGGTAAGACATCGTTGCTCGACTACATACGCAAATCGAACGTCATCGCCGGCGAGGCCGGAGGTATCACCCAGCACATCGGTGCATACAACGTGAAGATGGAGAACGGCAAACGCATCACCTTCCTCGACACCCCCGGTCACGAGGCATTTACAGCGATGCGTGCACGCGGTGCCAAGATCACCGACATCGCCATCATCATCATCGCAGCCGACGACAACGTAATGCCCCAGACCAAGGAGGCTATCAACCACGCGATGGCAGCAGGTGTACCCATTGTATTCGCAATCAACAAGGTAGATAAGCCCAGCGCCGATCCCAACCGCATCAAGGAGGAGCTTGCACAGATGAACCTTCTTGTAGAGGACTGGGGTGGAAAATACCAGTCACAGGACATCTCGGCAAAGAAAGGTATGGGAGTATCGGAGCTTATGGAGAAGGTACTTCTCGAAGCAGAACTGCTCGAGCTCAAAGCAAACCCCGAGCGCAAGGCCGTAGGTTCAGTCATCGAATCAACCCTCGACAAGGGCCGTGGTTACGTAGCAACCGTGCTCGTACAGAACGGTACACTCAACGTGGGCGACATCGTGGTAGCCGGCACACAGTGGGGTAAGGTAAAAGCTATCTTCAACGAGCGTAACCAGCGCATCAAGCAGGTACGTCCCGCCGAGCCCGCCCTCATCCTTGGTCTTAACGGCGCACCTGCAGCCGGTGACACCTTCAACATTGTCGACAGCGAGCGCGAGGCACGCGAAATCACCGGCAAGCGCGAGCAGCTGCAGCGCGAGCAGGGATTGCGTACACAGAAGATGCTTACCCTCGACGAGGTTGGACGCCGCATAGCCCTCGGAAACTTCCAGACACTGAACATCATTGTAAAGGGCGACGTGGATGGTTCAATCGAGGCACTCAGCGACTCACTCATCAAGCTGTCAACCGAAACAATCCAGGTGAACGTAATCCACAAGGCAGTGGGACAGATTTCAGAGTCCGACGTCAGCCTTGCAGCCGCATCAGATGCCATCATCGTAGGCTTCCAGGTACGTCCTTCAGTCACAGCACGCAAGTTGGCCGAGCAGGACGGAGTAGATATACGTCTCTACTCTATCATCTACGACGCCATCGAGGAGGTAAAAGCAGCTATGGAAGGTATGCTTGCTCCCGTACTCAAAGAGGAGGTTACAGCAACCATCGAAGTACGCGAGACATTCCACATCAGCAAGGTTGGTACAGTTGCCGGATGTCTTGTACGCGAAGGAAAGGTCAAACGAACCGACCGTGCCCGCCTCATTCGCGATGGTATCGTAATCTTCACCGGCGGACTCGCAGCCCTGAAGCGCTTCAAAGAAGATGTCAAGGAGGTAAACGTCAACTACGAGTGTGGTATCAGCCTTAACGGTAACGACGACATCAAGGTAGGCGACATCATCGAGACATTCGTTGAAATTGAAGTAAAACAGAAGCTATAAGAAATGAATACACTAGACATTGTCTTTGCAATAGCATTGAGTATCGGATTCCTGATAGGATGCTACAAAGGAATTGTCAAACAACTAACACTTGGAGCAGGTATTGTAATAGGCCTGCTCCAAGCTATATTGTTTTACCATATCACCGGAGCCAAACTACACCAATGGACCGGATGGGAATCGTTGATATGCAATATATTGGGATTCATCATCATATTTACAATAGTCGTAACAATATTCAAGATGGCAGGCTACATCCTGCGCTGGTTATTCAACCTGATACTGCTTGGAACGATAGACAGAGTGCTGGGCGGATTACTTACCGCGCTCATCACCATGTTCATAATCGTTGGAGTGACACACAGCATTGGCAAATTTGATGAAAACAACGGACTGTTCGGACGAACATCCCAGGAGAATTCCATGTTATATAAACCAATGCGAAAATTCTCAATTGCATTTCTCGAAGAAGTGAAAAAAGAGGTAAATGAAAAAAGAGAGTAACAACATATTCAAAAAAATTGCCAATAAAGCCTACAAATACGGCTTCATAAGCAATGTAAATACAGACATCATAGAGAAGGGACTCAACGAAGATGTCATAAGGCTCATTTCGGCAAAGAAGAATGAGCCCGAATGGTTATTGGAGTTCCGTCTGCAAGCATACAGATATTGGCTCACACTGGAGATGCCCAATTGGGCCCACCTAAACATTCCACCCATTGATTATCAGGCAATATCATACTATGCCGACCCGCTGAAAAAGAAGAAAAGCGACGAAAACAAGGAGATAGACCCCGAGCTCATGAAGACCTTCGACAAGCTCGGCATTCCCCTCGAAGAGCGCCTTGCGCTGAGCAACACCGCAGTAGATGCCGTGTTCGATTCCGTGTCGGTAAAGACCACCTTCAAGGAAGAGCTGCGCGAAAAAGGCATCATCTTCAGTTCAATGGGCGAAGCAGTGCAGGAATACCCCGACCTGGTGCGCAAATACCTCGGTTCGGTAGTAAACTACCGCGACAATTTCTTTGCAGCACTCAATTCGGCAGTCTTCAGCGACGGTTCATTCGTCTATATCCCCAAAGGCGTACGCTGCCCCATGGAGCTATCTACATACTTCCGCATAAACGCCGCACAGACCGGTCAGTTCGAGCGCACACTCATAGTAGCCGATGACGACAGCTATGTATCGTACCTTGAAGGATGTACAGCCCCCATGCGCGACGAAAACCAGCTGCACGCCGCCATAGTGGAAATAGTAGTATGCAACAATGCCGAAGTGAAATACAGCACAGTGCAGAACTGGTATCCCGGCGACGCACAGGGCCGCGGCGGTATATACAATTTCGTGACCAAACGTGGCGAATGCCGAGGCACAAACAGCAAGCTGTCGTGGACACAGGTAGAAACAGGTTCAGCCATCACATGGAAATACCCGAGTTGTGTACTGCGCGGCGACAATTCGCAAGGCGAGTTCTACTCGGTAGCCGTAACCAATAATTTCCAGCAGGCCGACACCGGCACCAAAATGATACACTTGGGCAAGAACTGCCGAAGCACCATCATCAGCAAGGGAATATCGGCCGGTCAAAGCCAAAATTCATACCGAGGACTGGTGCGCGTAGCAAAAAATGCCGACAACGCACGCAACTACAGCCAGTGCGACTCGCTATTGCTCGGTAGCAAATGTGGCGCCCACACCTTCCCCTACATGGACATACACAACGACAGCGCCATAGTAGAACACGAAGCGACAACATCGAAAATCTCCGAAGACCAGCTCTTCTACTGCAACCAGCGAGGCATAGACACCGAAGAGGCAATAGGCCTCATAGTAAACGGATATGCCAAAGAGGTACTTAACAAGCTGCCCATGGAATTTGCCATAGAGGCACAAAAGCTGTTAAGCGTATCACTCGAAGGCTCGGTAGGATAGTAAAATATATAGAAGAAAGAAAATGGAAAATCTTATAGAGATAAAGAACCTTCACGCAACCATTGAAGGCAAAGAGATATTGAAAGGAATAAACCTGACCGTAAAACCCGGCGAAGTACACGCCATCATGGGCCCCAACGGATCGGGAAAAAGTACACTTAGCAATGTACTCGTGGGCCACCCCGCATACACAGTAACCGAAGGCGAAGTAATATACAAGGGCAAAAACCTGCTCGAGCTCTCGCCCGAAGACAGAAGCCACGAAGGCATCTTCCTTTCGTTCCAATACCCCGTGGAAATATCAGGCGTAAGCATGACCAATTTCATGCGTGCAGCCATCAACGCACAGCGCAAATACAAAGGCGAGCCCGCACTCAGCGCAGGCGACTTCCTGAAACTGATGCGCGAGAAACGTGCGCTTGTAAACCTCGACAGCAAGCTGGCCAACCGTTCGGTTAACGAAGGCTTCAGCGGTGGAGAGAAAAAGCGCAACGAGATATTCCAGATGGCAATGCTCGAGCCCTCGTTGAGCATCCTCGACGAGACAGATTCAGGCCTCGACATCGACGCGCTGCGCATAGTAGCAGAAGGAGTGAACAAGCTTAAACGCCCCGACACTTCTACACTTGTAATCACCCACTACCAGCGTCTGCTCGACTACATAAAGCCCGACATTGTACACGTGCTTTACAACGGACAGATTGTAAAGACCGCAGGCCCCGAGCTTGCGCTCGAACTAGAGGAAAGAGGATACGATTGGATTAAAAACGAAAACCGCTGATGAGCAACGAACAGGAATACATAGATCTCTTCGAGCAGAACAGGTGCATGATAGAAGAGCCTTGTGCAGCGCTGCTCAACAAAGCACGCGGCAACGCCTACACATTATTCAAGGCGGCAGGCTTCCCCACCCCCAAAGAAGAGCAATACAAATACACCGATGTGCGCCCCATATTCGCCGAGAACTACGGAATGAATTTAGGACGCCTTGAGAGCCCCATAAATCCGCGCGAATACTTTTCGTGCGACGTACCCAACCTGCACACACGCCAGGAGTACGTGGTAAACGACACCTACTACAACGGTAGCGAAAACAAGATACAGTTACCCGAAGGTGTAATAGTAGGCAGTCTGAACGAGATAGCATCGACCAACCCCACACTGCTCGAGCCATACTACAACGCACTGGCCTCGGCCGGCGACGGAGTAACCCACTTCAACACCAGTTTCGTGCAGGACGGATTTGTGCTCTACGTACCGCGCAACACCGTGGCCGACACGACTATACAGCTGATGAACGTACTGCGTAGCAACGTAGATATGCTCTTCAACCGCCGCATACTCGTCATAGTGGAAGAGGGCGCACAAGCATCGATGCTCGTATGCGACCACGCCATAGAGAAAATAAAATCACTCTCGATACAGGTAGTCGAAATATTCATAGGCAAGAACGCGCAGTTCGACCTCTACGAACTGGAAGAGACACAGGGCGAAAACCGCCGCCTCAACCAGTTGTTCGTAAGACAAGAGGCCGACAGCCGTTTCAACCACACCAACATAACACTGACAAACGGCACCACACGCAACAGCGCCTACGTAGCACTGGAAGGCGAAGGCGCCGAAGTGAACATGTACGGTCTGGCAATATCGGACAAACGCCAGCACATAGACAACACCACCGTGGTTGACCACAAAGTAGGCCGCTGCAACAGCAACGAGCTATACAAATACATACTCGACGACGAAGCGAAGGGAGCCTTCTCGGGCAAAATGCTCATACGCAAGGATGCCCAGCAGACCACATCGCAGCAGACCAACCGCAACCTGTGCCTCACCAAGAGCGCCCACATGTATGCCCAACCCCAGTTGGAGATATACGCCGACGATGTGAAGTGTGGCCACGGATCCACAGTAGGACAGCTCGACGAGAACGCGCTCTTCTACATGCGCCAACGCGGAATACCCCAGGAAGAGGCACGCCATCTGCTGATGTTCGCATTTGCCGGTGAGGTCATCGACGCCATAAAGCTCGATGCACTGAGAGAGAGATTACACATATTGGTAGAAAAAAGATTCCGCGGAGAGCTCAACCGTTGCAAAGGCTGCTCTCTATGCAAATAATTGGATATGTACGACCTACAGGAAATAAGGAATGAATTTCCTATACTACAACGTCAGATATACGGCAAGCCACTCGTATATCTCGACAATGCCGCCACAACACAAAAGCCGCGTTGTGTCATAGAGGCCATCACCGAAGCCTACACCAACGTAAACGCCAATGTTCACCGAGGAGTACACTTCCTGTCGCAAAGGGCAACCGAACAATACGAGGATGCCCGCGAGCGAGTGCGCCGTTTCATAAACGCAAAAAGCCGTCAGGAGGTCATCTTCACACGTGGTACAACCGAGAGCATCAACCTTGTGGCATCGTCTTTTGGCGACACATTTCTGGGCGAAGGCGACGAGGTGATAATATCGACAATGGAGCACCACAGCAACATTGTACCCTGGCAGTTGCAGGCACAGCGCAAAGGAATAAAACTGCGAGTAATCCCGCTGCGAGAGGATGCCTCACTCGATAAGGAGGCATACACTACCCTTTTTAGCGAGAAAACCCGCCTGGTGAGCATCACCCACACATCCAACGTAATGGGTATGACCAACCCCGTAAAGGAATTCATCGACATAGCCCACAGTCACAATGTGCCCGTACTCATCGATGGCGCGCAAAGCATTCCCCACAAGAAGATTGATGTTCAGGAGCTCGATGCCGACTTCTTTGTCTTCAGCGGCCACAAGATATATGGCCCCACAGGCATTGGCGTCCTTTATGGCAAGGAGGAACTGCTCAACAGCATGAACCCCTATCAGGGTGGCGGCGAAATGATACAGACCGTACGTTTCGAAAAGACCACCTTCAACGAGCTCCCCTACAAATTCGAAGCGGGAACCCCCGATTACGTAGGTGCCATAGCGCTGGCCCAGGCGATAGATTTCGTCGAGAGCGTAGGCATCGAGCAGATTGCAGCCCACGAACAACAGCTAACAATCTACACACTCGACAAACTGCGCGAGATACCCGGCATGCGCATATTCGGCAAGCCCGATGGCTCGGCAATATCATTCCTCGTAGGCGACATACACCCCGCCGACCTAGGCACACTGCTCGACCGTTTGGGCATAGCCATACGCACCGGACACCACTGTGCACAGCCGCTGATTGACCACTTCGGCATCCCCGGCACCGTACGCGCATCGTTTGCCATGTATAACACATACGAAGAGGCCGACACACTGGTTGCAGGCATAACACGTGTAGCCAAAATGTTCGAATAATAGAAAACGAGCAATGCTAAAGCCCTATCTGAACCCTGACACTATAGAGGCCGGCTGCGACGAAGCAGGACGCGGATGTCTGGCCGGCCCCGTATATGCAGCAGCCGTCATACTGCCCAAAGGCTTCGACAACAAGCTGCTTAACGACTCGAAACAGCTGACCGAAGCACAGCGCTACCAACTGCGCGAAGTAATAGAGCGCGAGGCAGTAACATGGGCCGTTGGAGTAGTCAGCGCCGAAGAGATAGACGAAATAAACATACTACGTGCATCGATACTGGCAATGCAACGCGCAGTGGCGCAACTGAAAATAGAGCCACAGCATCTGCTCATCGACGGCAACCGCTTCACCCGATACAAGAACATCCCCCACACCACCGTAGTAAAAGGCGATGCCACATATATGAGCATAGCCGCCGCATCGATACTGGCCAAGACCTACCGCGACGACTACATGCAGAAGATAGCCGAGGAATACCCCGCCTACGATTGGAAAAAGAACAAAGGCTATCCCACAAAGAAACACCGACAAGCCATTCGCGAGCATGGAGCAACGCCCCACCACCGCATGACCTTCAACCTGACAGGCGAAAACCCTCAGCTAACGCTGCAATTCGAATAGCGCGAAACAGCATCACGCCCTGTCGCGTCCCCTGCTGAAGTTCACAAGAATCACTCCCGCAAAAACCACAAGCGCAGCCACCACCTTGCGCAAGCTCAGCACGTCCATACCCACAAGAATACTTATGGCAATGGCAACTATAGGCTGCACATAGGAGTAAAGGCTCACCAAGGTGGGACGTATATATTTCTGTCCCAGCGGAATGAGAAAATAGGTCATAAAAGTGGCACAGACAATAAGAAAAGCAGTTTCCCACATAATAGTCGTCGGCAACGCGCCATAGTCGAGCGCCACCAGTTCGCCGCAAGCAAACGGGAACGACATTACAAAGGAGAACAGGAATATCCATTTCATAAATGTAACCACCGAATATTTTGTAATTACAGGCCTGAAGATACCAAGATAGAGCGAAAAGCACAAGCAATTAAGCAGCATCAGCACCACACCTAACGGCTTTGTTTCGGCCACCGCCGACGATGAATATACGCTGCCCAAAATGAGAGAAACGATGCCGCAAAAGCTCAACGCCACGCCACCAATCTTCATCAACGACAAAGGCTCGCGCAATATCACAGCGGCGATAATCATGGTAAGCACCGGCGACAGCGAACCTATGATTGAACAATCCATAGGTGTGATATAGGGCAATCCCACAAGAAAAGTAATCTGAGTGAGGAAAAAGCCGAGGACAGCCGCAGCAAAAATCTTTGTATAATCGCCACGCATCACCCTCTCGCGCTTCATAAACAGCGAGATAATCCCAAAAAGCGCACCCGCGCCCAACGAGCGCAAACAGAAAAGCGCCATCGGCGATATGATACCACTCGATGTGAGATTTTTGCAAATAATAATATTGAAACCGAAAATCATATAGGCCACAAAACAGGCCACATGTCCCAAAGCATTGCCCCTACCCATCGCACACATCTACCTGGCCCTTAGCTGCCAAAATGCAACAGCCGCAGCAGCAGCCACATTCAACGAATCGACACCATGTGCCATAGGGATACGCACCACATAATCGGCCTTGTCGATAACCTCCTGTGCAAGACCATCGCCCTCGGTGCCCATGACTATAGCAAGGCGCTCCTCGGCAATCAAGCGTTCGTCCTCAATAGACACGGAATTATCGGTAAGCGCCATAGCGGCCGTACGGAAGCCATAATCGTTCAACGAGCAAACAGGAGCCTCGAGCCATGTCCAAGGCACAAGGAACACCGAGCCCATAGACACACGCACTGCACGACGGTTCAGCGGATCGCACGATGTGGGGGTTAACAACACCGCATCGACACCCAATGCCGCCGCCGAACGAAAAATTGCACCTATATTAGTTGTATCGACAACACCATCGACCACCACCACACGACGTGCTCCACGACAAACCTCGGCCACCGATGGCATCACAGGTCGGCGCATTGCACACAACACACCGCGAGTGAGAGTATATCCTGTAAGCGCAGCCAGCAAATCCCTATCGCCCGTATAAATAGGGATGTCACCACAACGAGCAATAATATCGGCAGCATCGCCTACAATATGTTTGCGCTCACACAGCAACGAGAGAGGTTCATATCCGGCATCAAGAGCCACACGTATCACCTTGGGGCTCTCGGCAATGAAAAGGCCCTTATCGGGTTCCACGCGCTTACGCAACTGAGCCTCGGTGAGGGTAGAAAATATCTCGACACCGGGGTGCGACAAAGATGTTATCTCAATAACTGGCATATTTGCATACTTATATAATTACGCCACAAAGGTAACTCTTTTTCCATAGTCGGCAAAAGGGAGAAAGAGAATGATGCACCGCTATGCAATAACTTATAAAAAAGACAAAATATCATTTACCGCAAAAACCATTATATAGCGTGTAGCATTTATATATGCGAACGACGGCAGCGGCAACGATGGGATGATACACAGGTCGGGACGTTGCATCGGAGCAAATATTCCGCATATTGGTAGGTGAGTTTTGCTGAGTATTCCGCATGCACTGTTATCATTGGCTGCTGCCGACGTTTTTTGTTTAACCATAAAAATCATAAAAAAATGAGTATGCCAATGAGAAGAGGAACCACACAAAACTGGATTCCCAGCATTTTCAACGACTTTTTCGAGAACAACTGGATGTTGCGCACCAACAGCACAGCACCCGCTATCAACGTAATCGACAGCGAAAAGGAGTACACCGTCGAAGTGGCTGCGCCGGGTATGACCAAAGAGGATTTCAAGATTCACATCGACGCCGACAACGACCTTACCATCACCATGGAAAAGGGATGCAACTGCGGCGAATGCAAGAACGAAGAAAAGAAATGCGAGGAGCACGACGCTGCCGCCAAGCACACCGGTGACGAGAACAAAGGACGCTACCTGCGCCGCGAATTCTCGTATACAAAATTCCAGCAGACGCTGGTGCTTCCCGAAAATGCCGAAACCGGCAAAATAGAGGCCAAGGTCACCGATGGCGTTCTGTGCATAAGAATTCCCAAGAAGATAAAAGCCGATGAAAAGAGCATCAGCCGCACAATAACCATCAATTGATGGCGCGCCCCACCCCCATATAGGTGTGTTCCCCTCGAAGATAGAAATATCCGCAAAAGGGCGACACACCTTTTTGTTTATGCAACGATATTTGCGCGTACCAATTATTATTGCTACATTTGACAAGACTAAAACCTTATATACCATGAACCGACTAGTCATTAAGAAAATAGAAGCAGACAAAACAGATTTAGAACAGATAAAAAATCTATTCGAGCAAATAGAGAGCACGCCGATATCCAACTGCAACTGGCCGGAGGCATTTCCCTACACCCCCCAGGCATCGTTCAAGGCATTCCACAACGGCGAGCATCTATTCCTGCAATTCAACGTCACAGAAAAGGATCTCCACTCGAAGATTACAACAGATTTCGGCGAGGTGTGGACCGACCCCTGCGTCGAAATATTCATAGCCCCCGACGCCGACACATACTACAATTTCGAATGTACTTGCATAGGCAAAATGCTTGTAGCCTGCCACTCGACAGGCAAAGAAACCGAGCGCATGCCACTGGATAAGCTTGCAACCATCGAGCGCTACCCCACGCTCGGCTACGACAATTTCGAACTGCGCAGCGGAGAAAACAGCTGGAGCATCATAGAAATAATACCGGCAAGCGCCCTCTTCAACCACAAGATCGAGAAATGGGACGGAGCAAAAATGCGTGCCAATTTCTATAAATGTGGCGACAATCTGCCCAATCCGCACTTCCTGTCGTGGAACAAGATAGATTTCCCCCGTCCCAATTTCCACCTACCCGAGTTCTTCGGCGAAATAACATTCGAATAAACAGAAACAACATATAAACAGAGCAAGGGTGTGCGAAACAGAGATTTTGCACACCCATTTATCAATCTGCAAAAAAGCCGAAGATGGAAATAAAAGCCACACTGATACTATTGCTCTGCATATCGATAGCGCTGCTCATAATTGTAGCCATCATATGCGGAATAGCAAAAATATTCGGAAGCCCATTCAAGAAAAATTTCAAAAGAGGAGCCTACACACTGCTCATAGCCCCCACGCTTATCCTCTACGGAGCATTCATAGAAAGAGAAACCACGCAGGTAAACGAACTCATAGTGACATCCGAAAAGATTCCACAATCATTCGATAGCTACCGCATAGTACAAATATCGGACATACACCTGAGATCGTTCGAGGGACGCGAAGCCGCACTAAACAGAATAGTGGATAAAATAAACCATTTGGTCCCCGATGCAATAATGTTCACCGGCGACCTTGTCAGCATAAAATCATCGGAGCTCGATTTCTCGGAAGAAATCCTGCGCAAGCTGAAGGCCAACGACGGAATATACTCGGTGCTTGGCAACCACGACTACAGTTTCTACTACCAATGGGACGACGAAACACAGCGTGCCATGGACGCCCAATCGGTCGTCGAACGACAAAAAGCAATGGGCTGGCATCTGCTGATGAACGAAAACAGGTATATTATCAGAGGCAACGACACAATATCGGTCATAGGAGTGGAAAACACCTCGTCACGCATGAAAAAATTCCACAGCTACGGCAACCTTGCCAAAGCACTACAAGGCGCAGAGGGCAGCTATAAAATACTGCTAACCCACGACCCGAGCCACTGGCGTGCCGAGGTCGCAGGACACACCGACATCGACCTTACACTATCGGGCCACACCCACGGCATGCAATCGAGCATAGCCGGATGGTCTGTAATAAGCCTCATATACAAGGAGTGGATGGGGCTCTACCGCGAAGGCAATCAAAGCCTGTACGTGAACATAGGATTGGGCGAAACGATGTTCCCCTTCAGAATAGGAGCTGCGCCCGAAATAACAGTAATAACCCTTAAACGGACAAATAACCAATAACAAAAAAGTGCAACAAATTTGTTGCACTTTTTTGTTATTTCGAGCGCATTGCTCAAGCACCGATAATCCACTTGCTGCCGGAAATGTATGATATCAGCTTCGAGGTAATATAGCAGCTGATAAACGTAGCCACTGCAATAGCCGGAATGGCTGCCACCGTAGGCAAAGCGAGCGTATGCTTGAAAAGCGTCACCCACAATCCCAACCAAAATATGTGCATCAGATACATGCCATAGCTCAATTTCGACATATCGGAAACCGCAGCAGGAGCATCATTGCCTTCTATGCATGTGAACATAAGGAATGTGCCGGCGGTCAGAATCACGCAATTCAATGTACAGAATGCCCAACCAATCTCTATCACAGGTGTGGAGTGCACCACTCCGGGAACAGCCTGCGCATAGAACGAATATATTGTGAGGAAAGCACCAACGAGCATGGCAACAAGGCCTACAACGAAGCGCTTCCTGCGGCTCCAATCAAGATGCACACGAATGTAGTGAGCCAGGACAAGATAGCCCAGGTATCCCGAAAAATACCACAACATGTGATACTCGTTCCAGAAGCACTGTCCCCATACCTCGCCACACAAACGGTTCAGGAAAGGCATGGTCGTCGATAGTAAGAACAGTCCTATGAAGAAACGCTCCTCACGCGCCGAAGCCTTTTCGAGCCATGGCGAAATTATAGGAATAAACAGATAGAGGCTTATTAAAGGATAGACGAACCACAGGTGTCCTGCCAATGTGGGGAAATTGAGCAACAGGCGCGATAAATCCTTCATAGATGTATCGGCATCAATCTGTCCCCACAACATGGGCAGCGTGCTATAGAGCACCATGAATACAAGGAAAGGAGGAATAATTCGTGTAAAACGGCGCGCATAGAAATCCCACGAGCTCTGCCCGCGCTTCATAGGCACAAGCAAATATGCCGACACAATCATAAACAGCGGCACGGCCATACGCGAAAAGCCATCATACACGGCAACCCAAAGGCGGTCGGCCTCGTTAGCAAGGAACGACTGCGGTCCGGCCATGTCGGTTGAGCCCTCGGCGCCATAGAAATTTTCACTTGCATGCACCAGCATTACAAGGAAGCATGCAAAAACCCTTAAATAATCGATAAATGGAATACGTTTCATATATTTGAAAACTATTTAATTATTTCAGAATAGAACTGATGTTGCAAATATAACATTTAACATAATTGTACAAAAGCTACACAATAAAAAAATGTGGGCATGCCCCGCACAAAGGGCACACCCACACAACCATTGAATCAGAAACCAAATAAATCAAGCTATCATATTCTCTCGGCGAAGAAAGGCAAGTATAGCCTCCTCTATCAGTTGATGCCCCTCCTCGTTGGGATGAATTCCATCCTCGCACAGATAATCGAAATAGTTGCGGCGCTCAAGGAACACCGAAGTGATGTCAATCACCGGCGTATGTGTAAGCACACCCAAACGCATAATCTCCATATTGTAGCGCTCGTGCCAACGGTCGATGTTGAGCACCGAGCCCTGCAACCATTTAAGAATATTATCGCCGTTCAGTCCCTTGGACAAGAAACGGAAATAGCGTTCAGGGTCGAGCACGGGCAACGTCAACAATACGGGACGCACACCCATCGATTTTATATTTGCTATCAGCTCCTTATATTTATGACTGAAAAGCTCCAAGGGCACATTCGGGCAATGCGTCGTATCATCGGGACGCGCCGAAATCTCGGCCCAATTGAAATCGCAATCGTTACCGCCATATTCGAACAGCACATAATCGGCGCTCTTTATCCTATCTGCATACCTCTCGACGAACTTCATGGCATGAGTAACCATACCACCGAAACGGGCGAAATTTTCAACCTCTATACCAAGCGTGCGACGACAACGGGCAGCAAACCCCATGTCGCTTATCTTGTACTTCAAACCACTAACCGATGAATGCTCTCTATCGACAACAATGCCTTTCATCACCGAATCACCAAATGCGCATACGCTTTTTACTCCTGTCTGCATAAGTATTAAAATTTTTCGGATGCAAAATTATTCACAGCACCCACATCTGCAAAAAACAAGGGACTAAGCATGCATTTAGTGGCTATTGACCACATATTGGGGTGAAATTTTGGATATTGGGGTGAATGACGGAGGTATAATATTACGCAAAATGTGCCATATAGAGCGCCGCTGTCGTTAGGACAAAAAAGGTAGGTTGGTCAATAATGAATATTAACCAACCTACCGTTATATCGTTCTATTCTAATCCTCGAAATCGAATTCTTCGAAATCGAAATCGCCTGCATCCTCGATGAAGCTATCCATGTCGCGGCGCTCCTTTTTGGTGGGACGACCAGTTCCGCGGGCGCGACCGACGAAGCCACTGATTTTGCTCATCTCGAGCAATTCGTACTGGTCGGCAGAGGTCACATTCTCCATGAGCTCGGGAACCAATTTTGCACCCACTCTGTTTTCAACACATTTAAGCACCTTGAACGAATAGGTGATGGGCGACTTTTTAACCTGAACCACATCGCCCACATGCACCGTATATGAAGGCTTTACCACCCTGTCGCGCACGACAATGTGTCCCTTCTTGCACGCCTCCGAGGCAATGCTACGGGTCTTGTATATGCGAACAGCCCATAGCCACTTGTCTATTCGTGCCTGTTCGCTCATTTTTTCGAAGGGCTTTTCTGGTTGCACACATTCATGGTGCGGGCAAGACCAATGAAACAGAAATTCTTGATAGCATCGACAGCAACAGGCACCTGCTCATCGATAACAGGCTGCTCATCCACCGCATCGAAGGTACCAAGCACAAACTGCACTTGGCGTCCCTTGCCGAAATCGTTTCCTACACCGAAGCGCAAACGTGCATACGAAGTGGTTCCAAGCGTTTCGGCTATATGCTTCAAGCCATTGTGGCCACCGTCGCTGCCCTGCCCCTTCATACGCAATGTGCCAAGCGGCAAAGCAATGTCATCGACAATCACAAGAACATTTTCCAAAGGTATCTTCTCAGCCTGCATCCAATAGCGCACAGCGTTGCCACTAAGGTTCATATATGTCGATGGTTTCAGCAGCACCAAGCGATGACCACGCATGGAAATCTCGGTAACGAAGCCGTAACGCTTGTCACTAAAAACAGCATTGGACGCCTTAGCTAAGGCGTCCAACACAGTAAAACCTATATTGTGGCGGGTATTCTCGTACTCACGTCCGATATTGCCCAAGCCGACAATTAAAAACTTCATTTCAATAAAAAGTATTAATAGAAATACTATTATTTCTTAGCAGCAGCTGCTGCAGCAGCAGAAGCACGTGTAGCCTTAACAGCACATACGAGTGCCTCCTTGGGAGTAACGAGCTCGAGGTTCTCGAAAGAGAGTTCGCCGCACTTGATAGACTTAGCAAGCTCCAATGAAGTAACGTCGATAACAAGTTTCTCGGGGATGTTTGTATAGAGAGCCTTAACCTTGAGGCGACGCTGCAACTGAACGAGCTTACCACCGGCACGTACACCGGCTGCAAGACCTTCGAGCTTAACAGGAACTGCCATAACGATGGGCTTCTCGTCTGTGATCTCGTAGAAATCTACGTGAAGAACGTTGTCCTTAACGGGGTGGAACTGAATCTCACGCATAACTGCCTTGTGAGCTACGCCGTCGATTGTAAGTTCAACAACAAAAATATCGGGTGAATAGATCAACTTGCGAAGACCCTCAACTGTTACACCAAATGCTGTAGCTACGGGGTTGCCATTCTCGTCTTTCTTCTCACCATAGAGGCAGCAAGGTACCATACCCTGTTTACGCAACTCGTTAGTAGCGCGCTTGCCTACTTCGGTTCTACCTGAACCAATTACGCTGATTGTTTTCATGTTAAAATGTGTTACTCTAAATTAAGATTAATACTTGTGCTTAATTCGCCATCACACGATGTGCTAAAAAGCGACCGCAAAAGTACACAAAATCCACGAAATACACAAATTTACAAGCCATTTTCTTGCCCTGCATATAAAAATAACAAGCAAACAATATTATTTGCTAAATAATCTGAATAAAAATTAAAACATGGTCTTATTTATTTGATTATATTTGTGGCGAAATACACAAAACTACACACAAACATGAAAACAATTACACGTTTAATGGCATCCATCGTCATGATGCTATGCTTCTCAGTTGTTTCAAATGCGCAAAACCTGCAAGTACTTTACGACACAGAGCGCGACTGCGTGACCTCTACATTGGAGATGTTCCGCCCCGATGCATTCGGTAGTACATTCTACTTTGTAGATTTGGACTACACACCCCGTGCCACCGGCGCATACGTTGAGATTGCCCGTGAATTCTGCTTCTGGCAGGACACAAAGTGGAATTGGCTCTCTATACACGCCGAGTACAACGGTGGATTGACATCATTCAAGGCCGATGGAACCGATTTTGCCGTTCCGTTCAACAACGCATGGCTCGCCGGTCTTACATACTCGGGACACACCGACGATTTTTCGAAGACATGGTCGCTGTCGGCAATGTACAAAGCTATCCCCGACCTTAAAGAGGACGGCAAGGACAGGATGCATAATTTCCAGATTACCGGTGTGTGGGGCATCAGCCTCTTCGACGGTTGGGCATCGTTCAGCGGTTTCGCCGATTTCTGGAGCGAAGGTTCTACATTCATTTTCTTGAGCGAGCCCCAGTTATGGGTTAACCTGAACAAGATTAAAGGTTGGGAGAAAATCAACCTCAGCCTTGGTGGTGAGCTGGAGCTCTCGAACAATTTCGGAGGAATGGACGGTTTCTATGCACGTCCCGCTCTTGGTGCCAAATGGACATTCTAAACAAATAAACATTATATAATAACACAAACACATGGAGATATTAAAAAAACTATTCGGATTTGATCCGAAAACGACAACCGTACGCACCGAAGTGCTGGCAGGTATCACCACCTTCCTCACCATGTCGTACATCCTTGCCGTAAACCCCGCTATATTCGGCCAGCTCGAAAGCATGCCCAGTGGCGCGGTATTTACCTCTACAGCCCTGGCAGCCATATTTGGTACAATGGCCATGGCATTCTGGGGAAAGCTCCCCTTTGGCTTGGCACCCGGTATGGGCCTTAACGCATTCTTCGTCTATACGGTTTGTTTGGGCATGGGCTACTCGTGGCAGTTTGCACTTACCGCCATCCTCATCGAGGGTATTCTGTTCATCATCATGACAGTGACAAACATCCGCGAAGCTATTGTGGATGCCATCCCCGTCAATCTGCGATGTGCCATCGGTGGAGGTATCGGTCTTTTCATCGCCTTCATCGGCTTGCAGAACTCGGGTATCATCGTTAACAATGACGCAACACTTGTTTCATTGGGCGATTTCACCAGCGGTTCCGCACTGCTTGCCACCATCGGATTGATCATCACAGGCTTCTTGTACGCAAAGAACGTACGCGGTGCTATGCTCCTGGGTATCCTGATTACCACACTTATCGGTATCCCTATGGGCATCACAAAGTTCCAGGGCGTACTTTCTACCCCCCAATCAATAGAACCCATTTTCTGCCAGTTCGAGTGGGAAAACATCTTCACCCTGGACATGCTTGTAATTGTGTTCACATTCATGTTCATCGACTTGTTCGACACAATGGGCACTCTTATCAGTGTGTGTACCAAAGCAGGCATTGTAGATAAGAAGACTGGCACTATTTCCCGCCTAAAAGATGCATTTATGGCCGACGCTATTGCAACCACAGCCGGAGCTATTATCGGAACATCTACCACCACCACATATGTAGAGAGCGCTTCGGGCGTTGCACAGGGTGGCCGTTCGGGTTTGACCGCATTTGTGATAGGATGCTGCTTCGTAGTATCGCTGTTCTTCTCTCCGCTGTTCCTTTCAATCCCCGCTGCAGCAACCGCTCCCGTGCTCATCCTTGTAGGATTGCTGATGCTGGAGCCTATTCGAAACATCGATTTTTCGGACTACACAGAAGCCATCCCTGCTTTTGTCTGTGTAATAATAATGCCTATGGCATATTCTATTTCCGACGGTATTCTCACAGGTATGATACTTTATGTAGTGCTTAACGCTCTCTGTGGCAAGTTCAAGAAACTTACTCCCACAATGTATATTCTGGCTGTACTTTTCGTTCTGAAATATATGTTCTTCTAATGCGAGATCGATATAGAGCATAAAATAAACGCTGTGCCACATGTGACACAGCGTTTATTATTTTGTCCAGCCCCAACGCGGAGGCTAAGTAAACATGCGATTAAAATTCAATATCTATCTTGATATCCTCGCCCTTGATCTCGTCGCTCGGCTTTTCCGAATCGTGGAGATGCTCGTAGTTACGAGGCTGGTACTCGCCCTGCTGAGCCACCACAAAATCTATGGCCTCTCTCAATGACGAAGCAAATTTCTCGAAATCTTCGCGATAGAGGAATATCTTGTGCTTCTCGAATGACACCATAGCGTTATCCCCCTCGCCCGACACAATTTTTTTACTCTCGGTAATCGAAAGATACATTTCCTCTTTACGATTCTTCTTCACATCAATGTAGTAAATTCTCTTACCTGCTTTGATGGCTTGAGAAAAGACTATCTCCTTTTCATTTTCGCCCATACCGGTCTTTTTGTAATCTTCCATCGTTAATAGATTGTGTGTGTTTATTAATTCGGCTCAAATTTGACTATTTTTTTTCACATATAAGCAAAAAACCGAAAGAAAAATCATATTTATTTTGTTATAAGTAGAAAAAAGTATAAATCCCGGCCCCACGAAAGCGCAAACGACCAATGAACGAAGAGCCGCACGAGAGAAATAATTTTGTTGTCGCCAAAAAGAAAAAACGAAATTTGTTTGTAGGTATCACAATAAAATGCGACATTTGCAAACAAATCACAAGAGTGGTATTTTTATGATAAACAGAGTTCTCATCCGTATTAAAGTAATCCAGGTAATATACGCCTATTACAAAAACTCCGGCAAAAGCATTAAAGCTGCCGAAGACGAAGTATTTTTCAGTCTATCAAAGGCATACGACCTTTATAAATTCCTCTTACTCCTTATTGCAGCGGTAACACACTACGCTTCGGATCGCATTGCGTTCAACATGAAGAAGGTGCGCCCCACCGAAGAGGACTTGAACCCCAACCTGAAGTTCGTGAACAACCGTTTGGCCATGCAGATTGAGGCCAACGAGGAGCTCATCAAGTTCAGAGAAAAGAGCAAGCTCGACTGGGTAAACTACTCCGACTTTTTGCGTCGTCTGCTCGACACCATAATCGAGAGCGATATATATAAGGAATATATGGCAAGCGACACATCGTCATACGAAGAGGATCGCGAGCTGTGGAGAAAGCTTTACAAAAACTTCATCTTCAACAACGAAGAACTCGACTCGTTGCTCGAGGAGCTCAGCCTCTACTGGAACGACGACAAGGCCATTGTCGATACATTTGTATTGAAGACTATCAAGCGCTTCAACGAAGAAGAGGAGGAGCAGCAGGCACTTCTTCCCGAGTACAAGGACGACGAGGACATCGAATATGCCCACAAGCTATTCAGAGCATCTATTCAGAATGCCGACGAATATCGTAACATGATGAGCGAAAGCTCTAAGAACTGGGACATGTCGCGCCTTGCATTCATGGACGTAGTCATCATGCAGACCGCACTCGCCGAGATAACCACATTCCCCCAGATTCCCTTGAATGTGACCTTGAACGAGTACGTGGAAATAGCAAAATACTACAGCACCCCCAAGAGCAGCTCGTTCATTAACGGCTTGCTCGACAGCATCATAAAAAACCTGAAAAAAGAAAACAAGATAAACAAATAACATTTTAATACTAAACAACCATGAACATTTTACTCGAAGCAGCCGGCGCTGTGCAGGCAATACTTGGTAGCCCCCTTTTCATGTTCGTAATCATCATTGCAATCATGTATTTCATGATGATTCGTCCCCAGCGCAAACGTCAGAAGGAGATTGAGAATTTCCGTCGTGGCTTGCGTGCCGGACAGGACATCATCACAAGCGGTGGCATCTATGGAAAGATCAAGAACATAGACGATACAACTGTAACCATCGAGGTTTGCAACAATGTAACCATTCGCGTGGACAAGAACTCGGTCTATGCAAGCCCCGCAGCCATCCAGCAGCAGGAGGGAAAATAATCCATACATAATTTTCCGCATTCACCCCACATGAGGCTGCGTCAAAATACACATTTTGACACAGCCTCATATTTTTTATTACCATTCAACGGTTACTTATAAAAACATAGACAACCTTGAAACTAAATCTGAAAAACAAGAAATTCATACCCGGAAAAGAATTCCTGCTTTTCCTGTTCTTCTTTCTAATCTCGTGCTCGTTGTGGTTGATGCTCACGCTGAACAAGTACTACGAGACCGATATTGAAATACCCCTTCGCGTAAAGAAAATACCCGAAGACGTGCATGCCGTGTCAATGGAGAAGGAAATCATCAGCATCAAGATAAAGGACAGAGGAACCGTGCTCTTCAATTACAAGACACGCAATTTCCTGCCTATAACCATCGACTACAACGATTTCCAGAAGCAGAACGGCAAGCTCACACTGCCTACAACATCGTTGAAAAAAGAGCTGGCAGGGCAACTTGCAACCTCGACAGAGATATTGTCATTCACCCCCGACAGCATCACATACTACACCCAGACAAGCTCACAAAAATTCCCCGTCGAGATAAGCGGCCACATATCATCGGCCACACAATACGAGATTGGAGATATAACAATAAACCCCGACTCGGTGTGGGTATTCGGGCCCGAATCGGCCACCGACACCATGATATTCGTATATACCGAAGCCATCGAAAAGACCGAACTACGCGACTCGGTATCGCTGACAGTGAACCTGCAGGAGAAGAACGGCGTAAAATATAGCACCAACCAGGTGGATATAAGAATACCCGTCACACCATACACCGAAAAATCGTTCGAAATAGATATAAAAGGAATGGGCTTCCCCGCATCATACAATCTGAAAGCGCTGCCATCAAAAGCAAAGGTGCTTTTCAATGTAAACGTAGTGCAGATAGACTCGGTGAAGGCGAGCGATTTTGCAATAGGAATAATGTATGGCGACATACACGGCAACAAATCGGAACGCGCCAAGCTCACCCTGCTCAAACACCCCGACAACGTACGCAACATACGCATCATACCCAACGAGGTAGAATACATAATAGAGCACCAATGAAACCACTAAAGCTAGGCATAACAGGCTGCATAGGTAGCGGTAAGTCGTTGATATCAAAAATACTGCAAGGCAAGGGAATACCCGTTTACGACTGCGACAGCAATGCAAAAGCACTGATGGAGAGCAACAGCGAAATACGCAATACACTCACGGCACTCTTCGGACAGGCGTGCTACCCCGACGGCAAGCATCTCGACCGCAAATACCTCGCCGGCTGCATATTCGGCGACAGCAACGCGCTGCAAAAGGTAAACAACATAGTTCACCCCAAGGTAAGAGAGGACTTCGCAAACTGGTGCACCACCCGACAGGCACCGATAGTAGCCATGGAATCGGCCATACTGTTCGAATCGGGCTTCGACGGCGATGTGGATATAATAATAACCGTAAAGGCCGACCGCGAAACATGCATAGAGCGAGCCTGCCGACGCAGCAATGCCACACGCAGCGAAGTAACCAAGAGGCTCGACAAGCAGAACGCAACCATATTGCAGGAGGAAAGATCGCATTTCGTAATACTCAACGACAACCGCACAGCAGTGCTGCCACAGATAGAAAAAATGATATTGCGCCTGCGTAGTATCATATCCACCAATGGATAAAACAACCCGAAGAGCGACTGAAACAGCTTCTAAAATTTTGTATTACCATTTCTGCGTTGTATTTTTGCACGAATTTTAATATTAACAAACCCAAAACAGATAAACGATATGTTCGAAACAATCCTTACAATCTCGGGCAAACCCGGACTCTATCGCATGTTGTCACGTGGTAACAACATGTTCATCGTAGAAACAGTTGACGCTACACACAAGCGCATCCCCGTATATAACAGCGACAAAATTGTACTTCTCGACGATATAGCAATATACACCGACACAGAAGAGATACCTTTGAGAAAAGTATTCGAAACCATCTACGCTAAAGAGGCTGCAGTACTCTCGTTCAACATCAAGGAGACAACACCCGAAGAACTGAAAGAGTATTTCGAGACCATTCTCCCCGACTACGACAGAGAGCGCGTATATCTCACACACATCAAGAAAATATACTCATGGTATAACATCCTTGTCGAGAACGGCGTAACCGATTTCAGCGAGCCCCAGGAGGAGGAAGCAGCAGCTGAATAACCAATATTGAATAACAAACACGCACGAATATAACATGAAAAAAATAGCAGTTTTAGCAGTAATGGCAATGCTGTTCGTAGGTTCGGCAAACGCCCAGTCGTTCCTCTCGGGATTGCTCAATAAATTGTCAGGCGCAGTGAGCGACGACGCAAGCACACAGAACACCATCACCAACGTACTTGGTTCGCTGTTGGGCGAGAGCATGACACTCACAAAATCTACAATCAAGGGTACATGGTCATACAACGGCGCATCATGCGTACTCGAGAGCGACGATGCACTCTCTAAGATTGGTGGCAGCGTTGTAACAAGCACAGTAGAAGAGAAAATGAACGGCTATCTCAAGAAGGTAGGTATCAAAGAGAACACATGTTCATTCACATTCAACGAGAACGACAGTTGTACATTCAAAGTAGGTAGCAGAGAGATTAACGGTGCCTACGAGCTCGATGGCGAGAAAAAGACCATCCATTTCAGCTTCCTTTACGGTCGTTTCACATCAACTGCACACGTTGCATACGACGTAACATCGCTGAACATTGTCTTCAACGCCGACAAGCTGTTGAACCTCGTGCAGAAGGTAACCCCCACCGCTGCCAAATACAGCACTACATTGAGCACAATGGCTACCCTCCTCGAGAGCTACAAGGGTATGATGCTTGGAATGAAGCTGAAAAAGAAGTAAACAACAGACATATATATTAAAGGGGCGCATTTTGTGCCCCTTTAGTATTTAGGCCACAGGGAAAGAAAATCCCTGCATCCAAGCAAGAAAGTACAAGCCCACAGACTTGCATCACTTTGTAACATACGAAAAACCAAAACCATAAATAGACTATGAAAAGAAAACTATTACTGACAATTTTGTGCGCTGTCACAGGATTACTGTATGCAGGCGAGACACCCATGTGGCTCCGCAACAGCAAGATTTCCCCCGACGGTTCAACCATCGCCTTCACATACAAAGGCGACATATTCACGGTACCCTCGGCCGGTGGCGAAGCACGGCAGATTACATCGCTCGGTTCGTACGACACCACCCCCATATGGTCGCTCGACGGCAACAGCATCGTATTCTCGTCGAACAGAGAAGGTAGCTTCGACCTCTACATCGTATCGAAGAACGGCGGCACCCCCAAGCGTCTTACAACGAATTCGGCGGCAGAATACCCCGAAGCATTCCTCAACGACAAGGAGGTGCTATACACCGCACAGATAATGCCCGAAACAGAATACGGACAATATCCCAGCGACAATTTCAAGCAGGTATATAAAATATCAATCGAGGGTGGACGCCCCACACTCTTCTCGTCGGAGTATATGGAGAACATCAGCATCGACAAGAGCAAAAAGAACATCCTTTACACCAACAAGAAGGGCTACGAGGACAAATGGCGCAAGCACCACCGCTCATCAATCACACGCGACATATGGTGCGTAAACATCGACGGCAAACGAAAATTCAACAAAATCACTTCGTTCAACGGCGAGGATAGAAACCCCGTATGGAGCAACGATGGCGACACATTCTACTACCTGAGCGAGCAGGATGGTTCGTTCAACATATTCCGCTCATCGGTATCGGAGCCCGCAAAGCAGAAGCAGATAACCAAGCACAGCAAGCACCCGGTACGCTTCCTTTCGAGCGCAAACGACGGCACACTCTGCTACACCTTCGACGGCGAAATCTACACCGTGAAAGATGGTTCATCGCCCAAGAAAATAAACGTTACACTCACAGCCGACCTGCCCCAGCCCACCACCTCGCGCATGAGCTTCACCGGCGGAGCATCGGCCATGGCAGTAAGCAAGGAGACCAACGAAGTGGCATTCGTTCAGCGTGGCGATGTATTTGTAACCACAATGGACCACAACGGTACACGCCGCATCACCGACACCCCCGAGCAGGAGCGCAACGTAGATATCAGCGCCGATGGCCGCACCATCATCTACTCGGCCGAGCGCAACGGCCAGTGGGGCATCTACAAGAGCGAGATAGTACGCAAGGAGGATAAATACTTCACATACGCAACCGAAATAAAAGAAGAGCCGCTGATCGTAGGCGAGAAAGCCTCGTTCCAGCCCACCTTCTCGCCCGACGGCAAGGAGATAGCCTTCCTTCAGGATCGCACCACCCTGTGCGTATATAACATCGAATCGAAGAAAGTACGCACCGTGCTCGACGGCAAATACAACTACTCGTACAGCGACGGCGACCAGACATACACATGGTCACCCGACGGCAAATGGTTCCTTGCAAAATACATAGCCGTAGGCGGATGGAACAACACCGACATTGTACTTGTAAAAGCCGACGGCAAAGGCGAGATGTATAACCTCACCGAAAGCGGCTACTGCGACGAGAACCCCCGTTGGGTGCTCGATGGCAAAGCAATGATATGGAGCTCGGACAGAGCCGGATATCGCAGCCACGGCAGCTGGGGTGCACATCGCGACGAATACATCATGTTCTTCGACGCCGACGCCTACGACAAGTTCAAGATGAACAAGGAGGAGCTCGCTCTTGCCGAGGAGATGGAGAAACTGCAGAAAGAAGCCGAGGAAAAGGCGCGTAAAGAGAAAGAGGAAAAAGAGAAGGACAAGAAGAAAAAAGATGATAAGAAAAAGGATGACGAGAAGAAGAGCGAAGAGCTCAAATTCGACCTCGAGAACAGAAAAGAGCGCATCGTACGCCTCACAACCCACTCGATGTCACTCGGCGATGCAGTGCTCACCAAGAAGGGCGACAAACTGCTCTACCTCACAAGCTTCGAAGGCGGCGTAGATCTTTGGGAGCGCAATTTCCGCGAAGGCAGCGACAAGATTGTCGTACGCGGCCTTGGATGGGGCAAACTGATTACCGACAAGGATATGAAGTATGCCTACATAGCAAACGGCGGCATGAAGCGCATCGACCTGAACAGCAACGGTGTACACAACATATCGTACAACGCCGAATTCAACTACCGCCCCGCATTGGAGCGCGAATATATCTTCAACCACGTATGGCAGCAGGTAAAAGATAAGTTCTACGATCCCGAACTGCACAACGTCGATTGGGCATACTACAAAAAGGAGTATGGCAAGTTCCTTCCCCACATCACCAACAACGTCGATTTTGCCGACATGCTCTCCGAGTTGCTTGGCGAGCTCAATGCATCGCACACAGGCGCACGCGCAAGCTTCGGTAATAACTACCACACAGCCGTGCTCGGAGCATTCTACGATGCAAGCTACGACAAGGATGGATTGAAGATTAAGGAGATACTCAAAGGAGGCCCCTTGACACGCGCCAACACCAAAATAAAGGCTGGAACAATCATCGAAAAGATCAACGGCAACGAGATAAAGAAAAATCAGGACTACTACCCCTTGTTCGAGAACCTCGCAGGCAAGAGAGTGCTTCTGTCGCTCTACAACCCCGACACAAAAGAGCGCTACGAGGAGTGGGTGAAGCCCATCACACAAGGCGCCGAAATGTCACTCCGCTACAAACGCTGGGTGGAGCGTCGCCGCGAAATAGTAGATTCGCTCTCGGGTGGACGCATCGGCTACGTACACGTTGAATCGATGAACAGCGAAACCTTCCGCGAAGTATTCTCCGACCTTCTCGGACGCGACCGCGAAAAGGAGGCTGTGCTGGTTGATACCCGTCACAACGGAGGCGGTTGGCTGCACGAAGACCTCGCCACACTGCTCAGCGGCAAGGAGTACCAGCGTTTCATGCCACGCGGGAAATACATCGGTAGCGACCCCTTCACCAAATGGAACAAGCCCTCGGCTGTATTGGTGTGCGAGGACAACTACTCTAACGCCCACGGATTCCCCACCGTTTACAAGGCGCTCGGCATTGGCAAACTCATTGGTGCTCCCGTTCCCGGAACAATGACAGCCGTATGGTGGGAACGCCAGATAAACGGCGAAGTGGTATTCGGAATACCCCAGGTAGGCATTCAGGACAAGAACGGAAAATATCTTGAAAACCAGGAATTGCAGCCCGACATTCTTGTATACAACTCGCCCGAGGACAACCTTGCAGGAAAAGACACCCAACTCGAAGCCGGTGTAAGACATCTGCTCGAAGTTATCGATAAGAAGAAATAACACATATGTACAAATAAAGGAAATGGAGGATTTTTCGGTCCTCCATTTCCTTTATTTGTACACTGACACTGCGGCTAACATACTAACGCTCGGCAATAAAAATATGAAATTATTTAAAAGCGTTAGTATCTTTGCCTGCGGCTAACATACTAACGCTCGGCAATAAAAATATGAAATTATTTTGTATTGCTCTCGCTAAATCGTATCTTTGCCAAAATAAGTTATGTACTATGGTGTATTATACAACAAAAATACACCTATACACAAACAGATAAACGAATTACTAATTAAAAACAAATAAGAAGCAATCCGTAACCATACGGATACTTCGTAGCGCCAAATTTCAGACCATGAGCGACCAACGTTACATGATGCGCGGTGTATCGGCATCGAAAGAGGATGTTCACAATGCAATAAAGAACATTGACAAGGGACTTTATCCCAAAGCCTTCTGTAAAATAATTCCCGATATTCTGGGCGGCGACCCCGAATATTGCAACATTATGCACGCCGACGGAGCAGGCACAAAATCGTCACTCGCCTACCTCTATTGGAAGGAGACAGGCGACCTTTCTGTGTGGAAAGGCATTGCACAGGATGCTCTCATCATGAACATCGACGACCTGTTGTGCGTGGGTGCCACAGACAACATCTTGGTATCATCGACCATCGGACGCAACAAATTGCTTGTACCCGGTGAGGTAATATCTTCAATTATCAACGGCACCGACGAACTGCTTGCCGAACTGCGCGAAATGGGCGTAGGTGTATATGCCACAGGTGGCGAAACAGCCGATGTGGGCGACCTTGTACGCACCATCATCGTCGATTCAACCGTTACCTGCCGCATGAAGCGCAGCGATGTCATCGACAACGCTAACATCGCCCCCGGCGACGTCATTGTAGGTATGGCATCATATGGCCAGGCAACCTACGAAAAAGAGTATAACGGAGGTATGGGTAGCAACGGACTCACCTCGGCACGTCACGACGTATTTGCAAAATACCTTGCCGAGAAATATCCCGAGAGCTACGACAGCGCAGTGCCCGAAGAACTTGTATATTCAGGCGGCCTGAAGCTCACCGACGCCGTTGAGGGCTCACCCCTCGACGCAGGTAAACTGGTGCTCTCGCCCACCCGCACATATGCCCCCGTAATAAAGAAATTGCTCGACGCACTCCGTCCTCAGATTCACGGTATGGTACACTGCTCGGGCGGTGCACAGACCAAGGTACTCCACTTCGTTGGCGACAACTGCCGCGTAGTGAAAGACAACATGTTCCCCGTGCCCCCCTTGTTCAAAACCATCAAAGAGCAGAGCAACACCGACTGGAGCGAGATGTACAAAGTGTTCAACATGGGACACCGCATGGAGATTTACCTTCCCGCAGAGTACGCCGAGGAGGTTATCGCCATCAGCAAGAGCTTCGGCATCGATGCACAGATTATCGGCCGCGTAGAGGCAAGCGACAAAAAGGAATTGATTATAAAAAGCGAGTTTGGCGAATTTAAATACTAAAAAAGAACATGGCAGAGAACAACACCCTGTTAGATAAACTGGAGAGCCTTGTCGCACGATTCGAAGAGGTATCGACACTCATCACCGACCCCAACGTCATCGGCGACCAGCGTCGATATGTCAAGCTCACAAAAGAATACAAGGAGCTTGGCGACCTGATGGCCGCACGCAAAGAGTACATACAGGTGCTCAACGGAATTGAGGAGGCCAAAGATATTATAGCCAACGAAAGCGACCAGGAGATGCGCGAAATGGCACGCGAAGAACTCGACGACTGCCAGAAGCGCCAACCCGAGCTCGAGGAGCGCATAAAATTGTTGCTCATCCCCGCCGACCCGCAGGACAGCCGTAACGCTGTGCTCGAAATACGTGGCGGTACAGGTGGCGACGAAGCAGCCCTCTTTGCCGGCGACCTCTTCCGCATGTACAGCAAATATTGCGAAATAAAAGGCTGGCGCCTCGAAGTATCGAGCGCAAGCGAAGGAGCAGCCGGAGGTTTCAAGGAAATCATCTGTTCCGTAAGCGGAGACAACGTCTATGGAACACTGAAATATGAATCGGGAGTACACCGCGTACAGCGCGTTCCCGCCACCGAGACACAGGGCCGCGTACACACCTCGGCAGCCTCGGTAGCCGTTCTTCCCGAAGCAGAGGAGTTCGACGTAGTGATAAACGAAGGCGAGATTAAATGGGATACCTTCCGAAGTAGTGGTGCCGGAGGTCAGAACGTGAACAAGGTGGAATCGGGAGTACGTCTGCGCTACAACTGGAAAAACCCCAATACCGGCGTAGTGGAAGAGATACTAATCGAGTGTACCGAGACACGCGACCAGCCCAAGAACAAGGAACGTGCCCTCGCACGCCTGCGTACATTCATATACGACAAAGAACACCAGAAATACATCGACGACATTGCCTCGAAACGTAAGACAATGGTATCGACCGGCGACCGTTCGGCCAAGATACGCACCTACAACTACCCGCAGGGACGCATCACCGACCACCGCATAAACTACACAATATACAACCTACAAGCATTCGTAAACGGCGACATCCAAGAGTGTATAGACCAGCTCATAGTAGCCGAGAACGCCGAGCGAATGAAAGAAAACGAATTATAACAACCATCCAAATACAAATACACTATGAACAGACAAGAACTCATCAAACAGATAAAAGAGAAGAAATCGTTCCTTTGCGTAGGCCTCGACAGCGACCCCCGCAAATTGCCCGAGTGCTTGAAAGACAGCGACGATGCAGTATTCGAGTTCAATAAAGCCATCATAGACGCCACAGCCCCCTACACCGTAGCCTACAAGCCCAACCTTGCATTCTACGAAGCACAGGGCATCAAAGGATGGATAAGCTTCGAAAAAACAGTGGAATACCTGCGCACCAACTACCCCGAGCAGTTCATCATTGCCGATGCAAAGCGCGGAGACATAGGCAACACCTCGTCGCTCTATGCACGCTCTTTCTTCGAAGAGGTAAAGGTAGATGCACTCACCGTAGCACCCTACATGGGCAAGGATAGCGTATCGCCCTTCCTCGAGTACAAAGGATTCTGGACAATAGTACTTGTACTCACATCTAACCCCGGTTCACACGATTTCCAGCTCACCGAGGACAGCGAGGGCGAAAAGCTCTACGAGAAGGTGCTCAAGACCTCGCAGCAATGGGGTAGCGACGAAAACATGATGTACGTAGTAGGTGCCACACAAGGCAAAGCCTTCGAGAACATCCGTCGCATAGTACCCAGCCACTTCCTGCTCGTACCCGGCGTAGGCGCACAGGGCGGCTCATTGGAAGAAGTGTGCAAGTATGGTATGAACAGCGACTGCGGACTGCTTGTAAACGCAAGCCGCGCCATCATATTCGCCGACAGCAGCGAGAACTTCGCAACAGTAGCAGGCGAAAAGGCACGCGACTACCAGCAGCAAATGGAGAAAGAATTATCATTACACAAGGTAATATAAGACAGGTTCTATAAAAAACATACACACAAAGCGAAATTAGCATAAATAAAAGCACAAATTAAATTTTATTTACTATCTTCGCTTAACAAAAGACAAGAACACTCTTATGAAATTTACAGCAAAACAGATAGCAGCATTCATCCAGGGAGAAATCGTTGGAAACGAAAATGCCGAAGTATATACATTTGCAAAGATTGAAGAAGGTACTCCCGGTGCGCTTTCATTCTTGTCAAACCCCAAATACACAGAATACATCTACACCACCAAATCTTCGATAGTGCTTGTAAACAAGAGCTTCGAAGCACAGAAAGAGATAGAAGCAACCCTCATCAAGGTTGACAACGCATACGAAAGCCTCGCCAAGCTGATGATGCTCTACGAATCGATGAAGCCTAAGAAACAGGGCATCAGCTCGCTCGCATCAATAGCATCAAGCGCCAAGATAGGCGATAACGTATATATCGCTCCCTTCGTGGTGGTAGGCGAAAACTGTGAAATAGGCGACGGCTCTATGCTCTACGACGGAGTATCCATAGGCGACGGAGCCAAAATAGGCGAAGGCTGCATACTATACGCACACGCAACAGTATATCACGACTGCCGCATAGGCAACAACTGCATACTGCACAGCGGATGCGTAATAGGTGCCGACGGATTCGGATTTGCCCCCACCCCCGACGGTTACAACAAAATACCCCAGATGGGTATCGTCACCATCGAGGACAATGTGGAGATAGGAGCAAACACCTGTATCGACCGTGCCACAATGGGAAGCACCATCATACACTCGGGAGTAAAGCTCGATAACCTGGTGCAAATAGCCCACAACGACGAAATAGGCAGCCACACAGCAATGGCAGCACAAGTAGGCGTTGCAGGAACAACCAAGATAGGCGAATGGTGCATCTTCGGCGGACAGGCCGGAATATCTGGTCACTGCACAATAGGCGACCGCACCACCGTAGGCCCCCAATGTGGAACAATCGGCAGCCTCAAAGGCGGTGAAACAGTGCTCGGCTCACCCGCAATGGATGCCAAAGAGTACATTCGTGCAGCAGCATATCTGAAGCGCCTACCCGAAATGAACAAGACAATAAAAGAGCTCAAAAAAGAGATTGAAGCCCTTAAAAACAACAAATAACACAAGAAACAACATAAAACCTATTAAAGATGAGCAACAAGCAACAAACCTTAGGCGGAAGTTTCTCTCTGTTCGGTAAAGGACTGCATACAGGACTCAACCTCACTGTAACATTCAATCCCGCACCCGAAAACCACGGTTACAAGATACAGCGTATCGACCTTCCCGGCGAACCCATCATCGATGCAATAGCCGAAAATGTAACAGAGACCCAACGCGGAACCGTACTTACCAAAGGCGAAGCCCGCGTAAGCACAGTGGAGCATGCAATGGCTGCTCTCTTCGCATTAGGAATAGACAACTGTCTGATGCAAGTAAATGGCCCCGAGTTCCCCATCCTCGACGGTAGCGCAAAATACTATGTTGAAAACATCGAGCGTGTAGGCATCAAAGAACAGAACGCCGAGCGTGATACCTTCATCATAAAATCAAAGGTTGAGATAAAAGACGAAAAGACAGGACATTCAATCATCGTATTGCCCGACGAGAAGTTCAGTTTGAACGTACTCGTACACTACGACTCGGATATCCTCTTCAACCAATATGCAACGCTCGAAAGCATGGCCGACTTCAAGGAAGAGATAGCATCGAGCCGCACATTCGTCTTCGTGCGCGAGCTTGAGCCCCTGCTCGCAGCAGGCCTTATAAAAGGCGGCGACCTCGACAACGCAATCGTAATATACGAGCGCCAGTTGCCTCAGGATAGATACGACCACCTGGCCGACATCATGGGCGTGCCCCACATGGATGCCACTAAGCTCGGCTACCTGAACCACAAGCCACTCGTATGGAACAACGAGCCCGCACGTCACAAGCTGCTCGACATCATCGGTGACCTTGCCCTCATAGGTAAACCCATCCAGGGCCGCATCATCGCAACATGCCCCGGACACGGAATAAACAACAAGTTCGCACGCGAAATGCGCAAAATCATTCGCCAGCACGAAATACAGGCACCCATCTATGTACCCGACCGCGAGCCGGTGATGGACATCAACCGCATCCGCCAGTTGCTTCCCCATCGTTTCCCCATGCTCCTTGTTGACAAGGTAACAGAGCTCGGTTCGAACCACATAGTAGGCATCAAGAACGTAACCATCAACGAGGAATTCTTCAATGGTCACTTCCCCGACGAGCCCGTAATGCCCGGAGTACTCATATTGGAGGCTCTCTCGCAGTGCGGCGGTCTGCTGGTAATGAACATGCTGAACGACCCCGAGGCATACTCGACCTACTTCCTGAAGATAGATAAAATATCATTCTACAAGAAAGTAGTACCCGGCGATACACTTATCTTCAAGGTAGAGCAGGTATCCCCCTTGCGCCACGGCATTTCAATAATGAAAGGCTACGTATTCGTAGGCGAGCGTCTTGTAGCCGAGGCACAACTCACAGGACAGATAAAGCACAAAGAATAACAAACAAAATACACAGACAAAATGATAAGCCCTTTAGCATATATCGATCCCGAAGCGAAAATAGGTGAAAACTGCGAAATAGGCGCTTTTGCCTACATCGACAAAAACGTCGTAATCGGTGACAACAATACAATCATGCCCCAGGCAACTCTCCTTAGCGGAACACGCATGGGCAACAACAACAGAGTATTCCCCGGCGCAGTAATCGGAGCCGTTCCTCAGGACCTCAAATTCCGTGGCGAGGAGACAACAGCCGAAGTAGGCGACAACAACACCATCCGCGAGAATGTTACCATCAACCGTGGTACAGCCTCTAAGGGAAAAACCGTGGTAGGCAGCAACAACCTGCTCATGGAAGGTTGCCACGTAGCCCACGACAGCGAGGTAGGCAGCGGATGCATCATCGGCAACTCGACCAAGATTGCCGGCGAAGTGGTAATTGCCGACAACGCCATCCTCAGCGCCAATGTACTCGTACACCAGTTCAGCAACATCGCCGGCTATGGTATGGTACAGGGCGGATGCCGACTGAACAAAGATATCCCCCCATACATTATAGTAGGACGCGAGCCCGCACGCTACTGCGGCCTCAACCTGGTGGGATTGCGTCGTCGCGGTTTCAGCAGCGAGACCATCACCAACATACACAACGCATACCGCCTGCTCTACAACAGCGGCTACAACGTAACCGATGCTGTAAAACATATCAAGGAGGAGATACCCTCGTGCCCCGAAGTAGATAACATCATAAACTTCATCGAGAAAGTATCGACCAGAGGTATTATCGGATAATAAGAAATAACGGAATATGATATACAAATTCAGACTATTATCGGACGAAGTAGAAGATTTCCGTCGCGATATAGAGATAGACTCCGACGCCACATTCTACGACCTGCACAGCGCCATACTCGCAGCTACAGGATATAGCGACGACCAGATGACCTCGTTCTTCCTCTGCAACGACAGATGGGAGAAAGAGACCGAGATTACCCTCGAGGACATGGGCAGTCGTTCCGACGAAGACACATGGGTGATGCGCGACACAGTCATCGGCGACATGATTGAAGAGGAGAAAGAGCGCATGCTCTACGTATTCGACCCCTTGGCCGACCGCGTATTCTTCATCGAGCTGAACAAGATAAAATATGGCGAAAGCATAGACGAGCCCAAATGCACAAAGAGCATTGGAGAGCCCCCCGTACAGGCACTCGATTTCGATGAAATAATGAAGAAGAGCGACGCCGGCGCAGCCAACTACGACGAATTCGACGACGACTTCTATGGAAGCGAGGGATACAACGAGGACGAGCTCGACGCCGACGGCTTCGACATAAACGACATCGCAGATCCCAGTTCATTCGGATACTAGTCGCAACGGTTTTTAGCTATAGTGCCCAGGCACCATATAACCACAAAAACCAACCGCGCCCCCACACACTATAAAGCAATGAACAACCTTATAGTAATAATAGGCCCCACAGCAGTCGGCAAGACTAAGATAAGCTTAGCTCTTGCCGACCGCTTTAATTGCCCCATAATATCGGCCGACTCCCGACAGATGTACAAAGGTCTGGAGATAGGCACAGCGATGCCCACAAAAGAGGAGCTTGAAAGCCACAAGCACTACTTCGTAGCGCAGCTCGACCCCGACGACTACTACAGTGCAGCACGCTACGAGCAGGAAGTGATGGCACTGCTCGAAAAAGAATTCCCCGACCACCCCACCATGATACTGTCGGGAGGCTCCATGCTATACATCGACTCCGTATGCAACGGCATCGACGACATCCCCACAGTAGATGAAGAAACCCGTAATTTCGTAAAAGAGAAATATGCCCGCGACGGGCTCGAACAGCTATGCAACGAACTGCGGCTGATGGACCCCGAATACTACAACGAGGTTGACAAGAAAAATCCCAAGCGCGTGATGCACGCATTGGAAATATGCTACATGACAGGCCGCACATACAGCTCGTACAGAACCCGCGACCATCAAAAGAACAAAAGACCCTTCAATATAATAAAAATAGGACTGCGCCGCGAACGCGAAGAGCTCTACCAGCGCATAAACGACCGAGTGGAACAGATGATGCAACAAGGCCTACTCGAAGAGGCACGCCGCTTCTACCCCATGCGCAACAAGAACTCGCTCAACACCGTAGGCTACAAGGAACTGTTCAAATACTTCGACGGCGAATGGGAGCTACCCTTTGCCATCGAAAAGATAAAACAGAACACACGCATCTATTCGCGCAAACAGACCACATGGTACCGTCGCGACGAAGAGATAACATGGTTCCACCCCGACGATATTGAAAACATAATAACCCATATAGAAAAAACAATACAGCCATGAAAACAAAAATCATCATGCTTGCCATCGCCTGCATCACAGCACTAAGCAGCATGGCACAACGCCACGGAGGCAAAGTGATTGAAGAGAGCATGACCAGCGAGATTCTGAAAAAAGAGAAAAACTACTGCGTCTATCTGCCCAAGAGCTACGACAAAGAGCCCAACCGCAGCTACCCTGTGCTCTATCTGCTCCACGGACTCACCAACAACTACAAATCGTGGCGCGACCTTGGTGACATAGGCCCCATCGCCAATCAGATAATCAACGCCGGCAACGCCAACGAAATGATTATCATCATGCCCGACGCAGGCACCGACTACGACGGCTACTTCAACTGCGGCGACAAATGGCGCTACGAGGACTACTTCTTCACAGAATTCATGCCCGCGGTAGAGAAGAAATACCGTATAAAAGCCGACAAAGAGCACCGCGCAATCGCAGGCCTCTCAATGGGCGGCGGCGGCACACTCGGATACGCCATGCACCACCCCGAGCTCTTCTCGACAGCCTTCGCCATGAGCGCCTACATGGGAGCACGCTCAATGCAGGAGTCAATCAGCCACAAGAACGAGCGTGGCGAGGCATTTACACAGAGCGTAATCGAAAACAACTGCATAGCATACCTCGAAAAGGCCGATGACGAGAAAAAGGCAGCGCTTCGCACCGTACGCTGGTTCCTCGACTGCGGCGACGACGATTTCCTCTTCTTCCAGAACATCGAGTACATCAAGCTCATGAAGATGTCGCGCATCCCCGTACAGTTCCGCGTACGCGACGGCATCCACGACTGGTGCTACTGGCAGGAGTCACTCTTCATTGCATTGCCATTCATCTCAAACGGCTTCGGTAAATAATCCCAAACTACCGTCCTAAGACAATATTAAAATACAATTATTAACCGGCAGCCGATTTTCATAAGACGCCAAAACCACAAACAATACCATGAGACACCTTACACTGACATTACTCTTTTTTATCCATTGTGTAGTATGTACCGCCCACGACATCATAATAAAAGTTGATGCAGCAACGAGCATAGCAACCTCAAGCCCTCTTTTCAATGGAACCAACATCGAGGACATCAACAACCAAACAAACGGCGGCGTATTCAGCCAGTTGCTGCACGGCGAGGCCTTCGAAGAGAATATCGACACAGATTTTCTGAACCTCGACCGCGCCGACTACTCAAAGATATACATTATGGTCGATGAACGTGGCATACCCCACCTTATTACCCAGAGCAATGTATATTGCGGTGTAAAATGGAACTCACTGAGCGAGGCTTGCGATGTACACAGCTACGACGTGTATAATTCAGGAAAATTTTCAGAGCCTTTCATAATTTCAGGCTATAAGTTTACACACCGCTACCTGCCATTCGACTCGCTGCCCGAGAATATACAAAAGACTATGCTGCAGCGTCTCAACGGCAACGAGCAGGTGAGCAAATTCTGGTCAAAGAATGTAAAGGGCAACGCAGAATACGACTACAAGTTGGTACGAGACGGAAAAGCATACATGGGTCGTCAGACACAGCGCATTGAGTTTGTCGATGGCAACGGAGAGGTAGGAATTACCAACCACGGACTCTATCGTATGGGGATACACCTGCAAAAGGAGAAAGAATATGATGGTATTCTGAGAGTAAGCTCACATAAACCCACAACAATATATCTGTCGTTGCGCGACAATGACGGCAACATTCTTGCCGAAAAGCCCTACACCATCAAGGGCGACGGCAGTTACGAGAAGATTGAGTTTGCATTGACACCTTCGGGCGATGCGCTCGAAGGCTCTTTTGGCATTTCACTTAAGAGCAAAGGCTATATAGACCTGGGATATGCATTTCTACAGCCCGGCGAATGGGGAAGAGTAAACGGCTATCCGTTAAGAAAAAATTTTGTTGACGCAATCAAGAGACAAGGCATAAAAGCCATACGTTATAATGGTTCAATGGTGGATTGTGGAACAGACCCTCAGAACTACCGTTGGAAAAAGATGATGGGTCCCATTGACGAGCGTCGCACCACATATCGCAGTGGCTTCAGCATATACGCCACACACAGTTTTGCATTCATCGAAATGCTGCAATTGGCCGAAGTGCTCAACGCCGAGTGCATCATCGGTATGAGCATGGACGAGACATCGCAGGACATCAGCGACTTTGTGGAATATGCAAACGGTGACGCAAACAGCAAATGGGGCGCACGACGTGTTGCCGACGGACACCCCGAGCCCTACAATCTGAAATACATACAAGTAGATAACGAGAGATTCATATCCAACGGCTATATAGAGGCCATGAAAAAATTCGCGCTTGCCGCATGGAAAATTGACCCGGAAATGACAATCATGACCTCTTTAAACCTTCATAGCAAGAGATACGAAAAGGGCAACGCCGAATACGAATTAGTATTGAATTTAATAAAATGGTTTGTCGCTCAGGGAAAAGGCGACAAACTTGCATGGGATCCTCACTTCGACGGAGGCGACCTGGGATGGGCCGCCACCGATAACTTTTATCGTCAATTGGGTTTGAACCTCAAACGCGATGTAGAAGCAGATATCCCCGGTTTTAAACTAAATCTGCACCCGATGGAAGAGAACGGCTGGCGATGCGACTGGTATCGCGGTCTTGCTCACGCCCACAACTACAACAAGATACAGCGCCACGGCGACAGCTTCAAGATGGTGGGTACAGCAAATACCTTCCAGCCTCACGGCTTGCATTACATGTGGGACCAAGGACGCATACATTATAATTCTCACGAAATATGGTACATGCCGTCGGCATACATAGATGAAGAACTCTCAAAACATTGGTTCACGAATGTGGTAAAAAGTTCAAGCAGCGACGAAAAAAAACTTGATGTCACTGCAAAACTCAACGACAAAGGCGACTCCTTGTTTATATATGTCGCAAATATTTCGGAGCATGACCAACCGGCTGTAATGGATATTGCAAATTTCAATTACAAAAGCCGCGCAGAGGTATGGAGCATAGGTGGTTGCGACCTCACAGAGACAAACAGCGCCGAAAACAAGAAGAATGTTTCACCCAAAACATCCAAAACCACTCTGTCGAGGAAAAATGCCAAATACACATTCCCACGATACTCATACACCATTATCAAGTTGAAACGATAATTCATCAGTAACCAATATTGTATTGGGGCTGAAATCACATATATAATAGGCAGCGGGCAACTAAATTTAGTTGCCC
>JAFYOS010000001.1 GCA_017560125.1 Bacteroidaceae bacterium
GGGGCTGCAATGGCTATGTTGTCGAGTGTCCACAGCATCGTAAGCTTTGTCTTCCTCACGTACAGCAGCAGTGCTATTATGACACCGAGCGTGCCGCCGTGGCTTGCAAGTCCCTCATAACCGCTGAACACCCATCCTTCAGCAGTGTGCTTGATGGGCAAAAGCATCTCGACAGGGTTGTTCAAGTAGTATTCGGGCTGGTAGAACAGGCAGTGGCCGAGTCTTGCACCTACCAGTATTCCAATGAAGCAATACATGAACAGCGGGTCAAAAAGCTCATCCTTGACACCACCTTTCCTGTAGAGTTTCTTTACAATATAATAAGCCCCTACAAGGCCAATCACCCAGCAAAGTGAGTAGTATCTGACCCCGAAACCGAATATGGAGAACGGGCTTATTGACGGGTCCCAAACTATGGCACTGCTTATAAAGTCCATGGTTGTCACACGTTAAAGCGGAAGTGCATTATATCACCGTCCTGTACAACATATTCCTTGCCCTCTACACCCATCTTTCCGGCCTCTTTCACGGCAGCTTCGGAACCATAGTTTATGTAGTCGTCGTACTTTATCACCTCGGCACGTATGAATCCTTTCTCGAAGTCGGTATGTATTACACCTGCACACTGCGGAGCTTTCCATCCCTTGCGGAATGTCCATGCCTTTACCTCCATTTCGCCTGCGGTGATGAATGTCTGCAGGTTCAGCAGTGAATAAATGGCCTTTATAAGGCGGTCGCATCCCGATTCCGAAAGTCCCATATCCTCCAGGAACATTTGCTTCTCTTCGTAGCTCTCGAGTTCAGCGATGTCAGCCTCGGTCTGTGCCGATATTATAAGCAGTTCGGCATGTTCGTCCTTTATTGCCTCGCGTACGGCCTCGACATACTTGTTTCCGTTAGCAGCCGATGTATCATCCACGTTGCACACATAGAGTACGGGCTTCGATGTAAGCAGGAAGAGGTTCTTTGCTATAAGCTGTTCGTCCTCGGTGTCAAAAACCACTGTACGGGCCGATTTGCCTGCCTCCAGGGCCTCCTTGTAGCGCATGAGCACGTCGTACTCCAGTTTTGCCATCTTGTCACCGCCTACACGCGCCTGTTTTTCCACGCGCTTTATGCGGTTCTCTATGGTTTCAAGGTCCTTGAACTGTAGCTCAAGGTCAATGATTTCCTTGTCACGTACAGGGTTTACAGAGCCGTCGACGTGAACGATGTTGTCATTGTCGAAGCAACGCAACACGTGTATTATGGCATCGGTCTCGCGTATATTGCCGAGGAACTGGTTGCCGAGTCCTTCACCCTTGCTTGCGCCCTTCACAAGACCGGCAATGTCAACGATGTCGCACGTAGCCGGAACAATGCGTCCGGGGTGTACCAGTTCGGCCAGCTTGTTCAGTCGTTCGTCGGGTACGGTTATCTGTCCCAACTGTGCGTCAATTGTACAGAACGGGAAGTTTGCTGCCTGAGCCTTAGCGCTCGACAGACAGTTGAAAAGTGTCGATTTTCCTACGTTGGGTAAGCCAACAATACCTGCTTTCAAAGCCATATAATATCTTTATTTAGTTATCCGTAATATATAATTTCTGCGCGAAGATAGTGATTTTAATCGGTACTGCGAAATGCGCGGATACAATATATATAACAACAGGAACCGTGCGGCTCCTGTTATCGTACTAGCAAAGCGGTTTTTAATGCGCCTCAAGCCAATTCCTGCCCCATCCGTGGTCTGCTACAAGCGGCACGCTCATGCTTATGGCATTCTGCATCTCCTCCAGAACGAGTGCAAGCATTGCATCCTTCTCCTTGGGCACAATGTTGAAGTTTAGTTCGTCGTGTACCTGCAGAATCATTGTTGAACGCATGTTTGCGGCCTTCATGCGGCGGTATATGTTTATCATGGCCACTTTAATTATGTCGGCCGCGCTTCCCTGTATGGGTGCGTTGACGGCATTTCGTTCGGCATATCCGCGCACCACTGCATTGTGCGAGTTTATGTCAGGCAGGTAGCGCTTGCGGTGGAATATGGTCTCGACATACCCTTTTTCCTTTGCCTCATGTTTACATTTTTCAATATACTGCTGCACTCCTCCGTATGTGGCAAAATAGTTCTCGATGAGTTCCTTTGCCTCACGGCGGTCAACGTTCATGCGCTCGGCAAGTCCGAATACCGATATGCCGTATATTATGCCGAAATTGGCTACCTTTGCCTTGCGTCGTTCGTCCTTCGTTACCTCTCCTATAGGTTTCCTGTAGACCTTCGCCGCCGTTGCCGCATGAATGTCATGTCCGCTGCGAAAATCCTCTATCATATTGCTGTCACCGCTCAGGTGGGCCATTATGCGCAATTCTATCTGTGAATAGTCGACCGACAGGAACAGGCATCCTTCATCGGGAACGAAAGCCTTGCGTACCTCTTTGCCGTCCTCGTCTCGAATGGGAATATTCTGCAGGTTCGGGTTGCTCGAGCTGAGCCTTCCTGTTGCCGTTACCGTCTGGTTGTACGATGTGTGTATCTTTCCGCTTCTGGGGCTGACAAGTGCCGGCAGAGCGTCAACGTATGTGCTCAGGAGTTTTTTTAGTCCTCTGTATTGTAAAATATTTTTTACGATAGGGTGGCGGTTCTGCAACTGCGCAAGAACCTCTTCCGATGTTACGAACTGTCCGGTCTTTGTCTTCTTTGGCTTTTCTACAATCTTGAGTTTGCCGAACAGTATATCGCCTACCTGTTTGGGCGATGCGATGTTGAACGGTTCTCCGGCAAGTGAATATATCTCCTCTTCAATATCGGCAAGGCGTTTGCTGAACAGGGTAGAGGTCTCCTTGAGTGAGCCGGTATCTATACGTGCACCGTTGCGTTCCATGTAAGCAAGAACAGGGACAAGTGGCATTTCTATATTATAGAACAGTTCCTCTATACCTTCCTTCTTGAGTTCTTCCTGCAGAATGTTCTTCAGTTTGAGTGTCACGTCTGCATCCTCGCAAGCATAGTCGCACACGATGGCCGGCGGGACATCGCGCATGTTCTTCTGGCTCCGTCCCTTCTCGCCTATAAGCTCTTCTATCTTTATGGTGTCATAGCCGAGATAAATTTCGGCAAGGTAGTCCATTCCATGATAAAGTTCCGGCTGCAGCACGTAATGTGCAATCATGGTATCGAAAAGTCTGCCCTTTACATCAATGCCATAATTTGCTAATACGGTAATGTCGTATTTCATGTTCTGTCCCACCTTCTCGCTCTCTTCATTTTCGAAGATTGGTCGCATGATCTCGAGTCTTCTGATAACACTCTCCCTGTCCGCCGGCATTGTCACATAAAATGCCTCGCCTTCCTTTGTCGACAGGCTTATTCCTACCAATTCGGCGTCAAGAGCGTTGGTACTTGTCGTTTCCGTATCGAAACAGATTGTTTTGCAATTTTTTACAGCAATGGTTAAATTGCTTATATCTTCCTCATTTTCAATGAGTTTATAGGTGTGTGACACCTCTTTTAACGTCAAATGGCTCGATTTTTTTTCACCGCCCGTATCTTCGGCCTGGAAAAAATCAAAGAGAGAGCCTTGGAGAGACTCCTGTTTTGTCTCCTTTTTATTGTTGACGGCTGTTGCGGGTGTCACGCTTTGCTGGGCTTCATCAAAAAGTGAGGGAGCAAAGTTTGTCTTCTTCACTCTTTCCTTCAAAGCGCGAAGTTCATAAAAGTCGAGCAGGGTAGTGAGTTTCTCCTCGTCCGGTGTTTCTCTCTTCAGCGACTCCATGTCAAGCTCAATAGGAACATCGGTCTTTATTGTAGCAAGGAATTTGCTGAACAGAATCTTTTCCTTGTTTTCTTCGACCTTGTTCTTGAGCGCACCTTTTAGTTCGCCGGTATTGTCGAGCATGTTTTCAATGGAACCGAACTGTGCAATCAGTTTCTGTGCAGTTTTTTCTCCCACTCCCGGGCAACCGGGTATGTTGTCGCTCGAGTCGCCCATGAGTCCAAGCAGGTCTATCACCTGCCCGGTGCTGTTTATACCGAACTTCTCCTTCACGCGCTCGACGCCCAACACCTCAAACTCCTTGTCACCATATTTCGGTCGGTAGATGAAAGTAGTCTCCGACACAAGCTGTCCGTAGTCCTTGTCAGGGGTCATCATATATGTAATTATTCCCCTTTTCTCCGCCTGTTTTGCCAGTGTTCCTATAACATCGTCCGCCTCGAATCCCGAAACCTCGAATATGGGGATATTATAGGCTTTTATGAACTCTTTTATTACAGGTACCGACTCCCTTATCACCTCAGGTGTCTCTTCGCGCTGGGCCTTGTACTCCTTGTATGCCTCGTGACGGAATGTAGGTCCTTTGGGGTCGAATGCGATACCTATGTGTGTGGGGTTCTCTTTCTTGAGCACATCCTCAAGCGTGTTTATGAATCCCAATATGGCCGATGTGTTGAATCCCTTGGAGTTTATCCTGGGGTTCTTTATGAAAGCGTAGTATGCGCGGTAAATGAGCGCATATGCATCGAGCAAGAATAGTTTTTCCATTTCCAATAAAATATAACCGAATGTAAAAATACATAATTTTTGCTACTATCCATATTCTTTTTTATTACTTTTGTGGTTAGGAAGGTGTCAGGCGGTACATTACTGCAACATGTATGGCACAAAGCACCTTTTTATCACATTCATGGACATGCTGGCCGTTATAAAGAAACCGATAGAGCAGGAAGTTGTTGCGTTCGGCAACTATTTCAAGTCTCAGTTCACTAGCGATGTAAAGCTTCTGGACAGCGCGTTGCGTTATGTAGGCGAATCTACAGGCAAGCTCATGCGCCCCATGCTTGTAATGCTTGTAGCCAAGTGTGCAGGCGAGGTCAATGAGAAGAGTTATGCGGCTGCTGCGGCTATGGAGATGCTTCATACGGCAAGTCTTCTTCACGACGATGTCATAGACGAGAGTGACCAGCGTCGCGGCCGCCCCTCGGTGAATGTTAGATTCAACAATAATGTAGCCGTTCTATCGGGTGATTTTCTCTTTTCACAGGCACTCAACAACGCGGCCGTAACCGACGATTGCAGGGTGGTGAAGGAGCTCTCCGTGCTTGGTAAGGCACTCTCCCGGGGCGAGATTATGCAGATCGAACTGCAGCAGAGCGGTTCCTATAGCGAAGAGAACTACCTTAAGGTCATAGAGTGCAAGACAGCCTCCCTTTTTGTATGCAGTGCGCTTTGTGCAGTATATACTGCCGGCGGTTCCGAAGCGATTGCCGAGAAATTCAGAAAATTCGGTGAATACGTAGGAATATGTTTCCAGATAAAGGACGACATCTTTGACTATTCAAGCAATGACATTGGCAAGCCTACCGGCAGTGACATGCGTGAGGGCAAGATAACATTGCCGGCACTCCATGTGTTACGCGAAAGCTGCAATCCTCTTCTTGTGCCTATAAGGGAAAAGCTCGGCCGTTCGGAATATCTTGATGAAAAGGAGATAGAATCATTGATAAGAATATCGGTAGAGGAGGGCGGTATCGATTATGCCAATTCACGTATTGCCCATTACAGGGATCTTGCGCTCGAGGCTTTGCCCGACGGGTTGCCTCAGGAACTCCACGATGCACTGGTAGCATATATCGATTATGTCATATGCCGGAACAAATAAAAAGTGATGCAGAAAATTCTGTATCACTTTTTATTTGTAATCGGCTTTTCTTTAGAAGAATTTCACCTCTTCACCGACTATTTCGCTAAGACACAGGTTTGCCAGGCGGCTTGTACCGAGCCTGAACAGTTCGTTCGTCAGCCACTCCTCACCAAGTATCTCCTTGACGATAGTGTAGTATACAAGCGCATCGTGTACGGTATTTATACCGCCTGCAGGTTTGAAGCCGATCTTCTTGCCGGTCTTGTCGTAGTATTCCTTTATGGTGCTGCACATCACATATGCGGCCTCTGGTGTTGCTGCAGGCGATTCCTTGCCGGTAGATGTCTTTATGAAATCGGCACCCGAATATATCGACAGAATGGAAGCTTTCTTTATATTGTCAGCACTCTTGAGTGCGCCTGTCTCAAGGATGACCTTGAGGTGCTTCTCACCGCAAACGCTCTTGAGCTCCTGAATCTCATCGCACACGCCTTCGTAGTCCCCGCTCAAGAACTTTCCTACGCTCAGCACAATGTCTATCTCTGTTGCACCGTCATGTACGGCCAGTGCCGTTTCAGCTACCTTTATCTCCTGGAATGTCTGTGATGACGGAAAACCGCCCGATACGCATGCAATACCCACATTCTCTACCTGCAGGGTATCGTTTACAATCTTAGCGAAGTTGGGATATACGCATATTGCGGCAACATTCTTGAGTTCGGGGTATTTGTCATCGAACTCATTTACCTTTTCGGTAAAAGCCATTACGCTCTCTTCGCTGTCGGTACATTTGAGTGTAGTGAGGTCAATGCAGTTGAAAAGGAACTTCTTTACCTCAACGGTATTGTTCTTTTCAACCTTTTCATCAATGAGTTTCTTTACACTTGCTGCAACCTCGTCATCGCTCATTGCCTGTTTGTACTCTGCAAGAACAAAGTTGTACTTGCTCTCTTCTTCTGCATGATGCTCGTGTCCGCAGCCACAATTACATTTTTCGCCCATCGTTGTTAAGTTTTGGATTATTTATATGTCTCTTGTTATCTCTATTGGTCTTTTTATCGAGGTTTTTCTGCAGTGCTGCCGTGAGGTCCACGCCAGTCTGGTTTGCTATGCACATCAATACCCACAGCACGTCGGCCAGTTCATCGGCGAGGTCGCTCTTCTCGCCCTCTTTGAACGACTGCTCGCCGTACCTGCGTGCCATGATGCGCGCAACCTCTCCCACCTCCTCGGTGAGTATTGCCATATTGGTGAGTTCATCGAAGTAACGTACTCCGTACTCCTTTATCCATTCGTCAATGCGTCTTTGTGCCTCTTCTATAGTCATTTCATTCCCTGTTCTTCGAGTCAATGAATATCGTTACCGGACCGTCGTTTAGGAGCTCGACCTTCATGTCTGCTCCAAAAACACCTCTCTTTATCGGTTTGTTTACTGCTATCTCCATTTCATTGCAGAACTGTTCGTACAGCGGTACCGAAATGTCGGGCTTTGCAGCCTTTATGTATGACGGGCGGTTGCCCTTCTTTGTCGATGCCATCAGTGTGAACTGGCTCACAGCAAGTATCTCCCCGTCAATCTCCATTACCGACCTGTTCATCACACCGTTCTCGTCATCGAACAGGCGTATGTTGGCAATCTTTTTGGCAAGCCAGGATATATCTTCTGTGTTGTCCTCGTCGCAGATGCCTACAAAAATTAACAATCCATTGTCAATCAATGAAATAAGTTTGTTTTCAATAGTAACAGAGGCCCTCTTGACCCTTTGTATAAGTACTCTCATTCAGTATTATGTTGTTCTGTTTGCAAATATAGTCAAATGGTTGTTAAAATCAGGGAGAGTGCATTTACTCTTTTTCAAAAGCCTTATGGATAATTTTGGCCTTCGCATCTCCTATAACTGCTGCAAGTTCTTTTGTATCAGCGAGTTTAATTCGTTTTACGCTCTTGAAATGCGAAAGCAGAGCTTGTTTGCTCTTTTCTCCGATGCCCTTTATGCTGTCCAGCTCCGATGCTGTCTGCCGCTTGCTTCTCTTGTTGCGGTGGAACGTTATGGCGAACCGGTGCACCTCGTCCTGTATCTGTGTCATGAGACGGAACAGTGCGCTGTTCTGCTTCAGTCCTATAACTTCGTATTCGCGTCCCACAAGCAGTTCTGATGTCCGGTGCTTGCCGTCCTTGACAAGTCCTGCTATGGGGATGTCAAGGCCCAGCTCATCTTCTATTATGCCTCTCATGGCTTCCATCTGTCCCTTACCACCATCGGCTATTATCAGGCTCGGCAGTTCACCACCTTCCTCGAGAATCCTTCCGTACCGGCGTTTTACAACCTCACGCATCGAAGCATAGTCATCGGGTCCTTCAACACTTTTGATGTTGTATTTCCTGTAATCCTTCTTGCTCGGCTTCAGTTTACGGAATACCACGCATGCTGCCACGGCATCGTTTCCTTGAGTGTTTGAATTGTCAAAACATTCAATAACCACCGGCATTTTTTCGAGATGAAGAGCTTCCTGAATCTCCTTCATTAGCCTTGTGGCTTTCTGTTCCGGGTTCAGTTTGTCTTCCTGTTTCATCCTGTCGGCCCTATATTGTTTCACATTGAGCCTTGATAGTGCAAGAAGCCTTGATTTTTCTCCTTTTTGCGGTACAGTCACGGTAACTCCCTCAAACGGTAGCACTACATCGAACGGTACTATTATTTCCTTTGAACTGCTGTTGAATCTTTCGCGCAGTTCAACAATACCCATTGAAATCAATTCTTCATCGCTCTCATCGAGTCTTTTCTGGTATTCTATGGTGAATGCCTGGTTTATGCAGCCGTTGGTAATGTGCAGAAAATTGATGAATGCGCTCTTTTCGTCACTTTCGATCGAGAACACATCGAGGTTGGTCATTGAAGGACTGACAACCTCGCTTCGTGTCCTGAAGTTTTCGATGAGCAGGTATTTTTTCTTTATCTCCTCGGCCTCCTCGAACATCATGCATGCTGCCTTTTCCTTCATTTCAGCAAGCAGTTTTTCCTGTATTATTCTTATGTCTCCTTTCAGAATAGATGATATTTCATCGGTCATTTTGAGGTAATCGTCATGTGATATTCTGCCGATACAAGGAGCGCAACAGTTCTTTATCTGGTATTCGAGACATGCATTGTATTTCCCGTTTCTTACAGCTTCGGGCGTTATGTTGTGCTTGCACGTTCTCAGCTGGTAGAGTGACTTTATAAGTTCAAGCAGGGCATGCAGCGCGCCGCTGTTCGTGTATGGTCCGAAGTATCGTCCTGCTCCCTTGATGATTTTTCTTGTCTTGAAAAGTCTTGGGAAATATTCGTTAGAAATACAGACCGACGGGTAAGTCTTGTCGTCTTTCAACAAAACATTATAGCGGGGCTTGTGCTGCTTGATGAGGTTGTTCTCAAGAAGCAGTGCATCAGCCTCACTATTTACCACGACATACTTTATGTCGGCAATTTTTGCGACAAGCAGTCTTGTCTTTAAGGTCTGTTGTTCCTTGTTGAAGTAAGAGGATACCCTGCGTTTCAGGTTCTTTGCCTTTCCGACATAGATTATAGTTCCGCTATCGTCCAGGTACTGGTAGCATCCGGGAGATTCGGGAAGGTTGTTTACAATTCCCTTCAGGTATTCTTCCCTTTTGGTTCTATCCTCTTTCTTCATCAGTTTATTTTCCTTCGAGAGTGAGAAGACATTCTATGTCGGCATCGGCGGGGAATGTCTCTCTTCCTTTGAGTCCTTCGAGTTCGATAATGAAATTTATCATCACCTTCTTCGGGTTTAGTTTCTGTACAAGGTGGTATGCGGCAAGCATGGTACCTCCAGTTGCAAGAAGGTCGTCGTGTATCAGCACCACGTCATCTTCGCAAATGGCATCCTTGTGTATTTCTATAGTGTCACGGCCGTACTCCTTGCCGTATGTTTCGCTTATTGTCTCTGCCGGCAACTTGCCTGGTTTGCGTATGGGTACAAAACCGGCACCAAGTTTCACTGCAAGTGACGACGCCATGACAAAGCCTCGTGACTCTATTCCTACAATCTTTGTTATGCCTTTATCCTTGTACATCTCGTAGAGGGCGTTGTCCATTTCGCGCAGGCATGCAGGGTTCTTGAACAGTGATGTTACATCCTTGAACTGTATGCCCGGAATGGGGAAATCGGGAATGTTCCTAAGGTTCTTCAACAGTAATTCCTTGTCCATAGTTTCTTTTTTTGTTTGATTCGAGTTGTTATATTTCTGTATTGTTCCACGTGGAACATTTATTTCCTTGCAAGCACCAGCAGGACGTTTATGTCGCTTGGTGACACTCCTGGTATGCGGCTGGCCTGTGCCAGAGTTTCGGGGTCTATTGCTGTGAGTTTCTGTCTTGCCTCGGTTGACAGGGACTCCAATGCACTGTAGTTGAACCTGCCCTTTATGCGAATGTTCTCCAGTCTTATCATGCGCTCTGCAAGTTCCCTTTCGCGCTCGATGTAGCCCCGGTACTTTATCTCTATTTCGGTAGCTTCTGTAACCTCATTTCTGTCGATGCCAAGTTTTTCCAATTCGCGCTTTAGTGGGGTTATATAGTTCGCTATTGATTCTATTGTCACCTGTGGCCGCTCTATTATTGATGTCAGTTTGCATCCGCGGACGAGTGGGGTAGTCCCGAGTTCCTCAAGTCCCTTGTTTATGAGTTCTGCCTTTACCGAGAAGTTCGCGATGAACTCCGTAAGCCTTGCGATTTTCTCTCTCTTGTCACATAACCTGAGGTATCTCTCCTCTGTCGCAAGCCCTATGCGGTAGGCTTTTTCCGTGAGTCTTGCATCGGCGTTGTCTGCGCGCAGCAGTATCCTGTATTCGGCTCTTGAGGTGAACATCCTGTATGGCTCGTCGACACCTTTTGTCACGAGGTCGTCGATGAGCACACCGATGTATGCCTCGTCGCGCCGCAGCACGAACTCCTCCTTGCCGTCTGTTTTCAGTGCCGCGTTGATGCCGGCGATTATGCCTTGTCCGGCAGCTTCCTCATATCCTGTTGTGCCGTTCACCTGTCCGGCGAAATAGAGGTTTCCTACAAGCTTCGACTCGAGTGTGTGCCTTAGCTGTGTAGGGTCGAAATAGTCATATTCTATGGCATATCCGGGGCGGTAGGCCACGGCGTTCTCCAATGCCGGGATCTTTCTCAATGCAGTGAGCTGTGCCTCCATCGGGAGCGACGACGAGAATCCGTTGACGTAGATTTCCTGTGTTGTCTCTCCCTCGGGTTCCAGGAACAGCAGATGTCTGTCCCGTTCGGCGAATGTGACAATCTTTGTCTCTATGCTCGGGCAATAGCGCGGACCTATGCTCTGTATCTGTCCGTTGTACAGCGGAGAGTCGTCAAGGCTGTCATTCAGTATCTTGTGCACTTCGGGGTTTGTATAACATCCCCAGCATGGCAACTGTTTCAGGTGGCGTTCGGTATTGCTGTACGAAAAACGATGGAAATCGTTGTCACCCTCTTGAATATCAACGTGCTGCATGTTTATCGACCGTCTGTCGAGGCGTACCGGAGTGCCGGTTTTCATGCGGCCTGACGTTATTCCGTGTGCTGTTATCGATTCGGTAAGTCCCTTGGCGGCAGGTTCTGCCACGCGTCCTCCCTCTATCCGTACCCGGCCTATGTGCATGAGCCCGTTCAGGAACGTACCGGCCGTTATGATAGTGCAGGTGGCGCGGAACTCTGCGCCCATCTGTGTTCTTACTCCCACTGCCTTGCCGTCCTCGACGATAAGCTCCGTCGCGATGTCCTGCCACATGTGCAGGCAGGGGATGTTTTCAAGAATTTCTCGCCAATATTGGCTAAACTTCATGCGGTCGCATTGCGCTCGCGGGCTCCACATTGCCGGGCCTTTCGAGCGGTTAAGCATGCGGAACTGTATGGATGCGCGGTCGGTTATTATTCCAGTGTATCCGCCCAGGGCATCTATTTCCCTTACGATCTGTCCTTTCGCTATTCCGCCTATGGCCGGGTTGCAGCTCATCTGTGCAATCTTGTTCATGTCAATTGTCATGAGACAAGTTTTCTTTCCCATGTTCGCTGCGGCCGCTGCGGCCTCGCATCCTGCATGGCCGGCACCTATAACCAGTATGTCGTACTCGAATGTCACTTTATCTCTCCTTGTTGTGTGGAACATGACCACATGCTCCATTATAATAATTGACAAAAATAATACAAGTCGGCACAACCGCAAAATTTGAAAAGTAATTATTTGTGCATGTTCTTCTGCGGAATCATGAGGCGCGGGGTACAGCCATAAATAAATGAGAGGCTGACCCAAAAGTGATTTTACAAAGAGAACACCCCTTGCCAGAATAGACTCTGGCAGGGGGTGATTGTTCTAAAAATGGGCTTTTGAGTCAGCCTCTCTCTAGCTTTGTTCGTTCGAGTTTACTTTCTTGTTTTCTTCAATTCCTCGTTTATCTCCTTCATTCTCTTCGTGGTGAGCGGGTAGATGAACACGAAGAATGCCGAGATTCCTGCAACTGCGGCCGGAATCCAGCTCATCAGCAGGCGTATTCCCTCAACCGCATCGGCTGTCTGCACTGCTCCCTCCTCGGTGTTGAAACCGAATGCGGCGAGAATCCACATCACTGCCGATGCACCGAATGCGCCTCCGAATTTCTGCGCCATTGACGATGACGAGAATATGAGGCCCGTGGATGCGGTCTTGAACTTCAGTTCGGCATAGTCCGAAATGTCGGCATACATGCTCCATACAAGCGGTGATACAACACCGGTCAGTATACATACAAGAATCTGCAGTACAAGCAGTGTCCAGTATGCTCCGCTGCCGCTTGTAGGCACGTAATAGAATGCGATGCACAGCGCGATGAGTGCGAATAGCGACCACAGGAAAGTCCCCTTCTTGCCGAGCTTGAATGTGATGGGTGTAGCAGCCGCAACGCCTATCATGTTGGCAACCTCGCCTATCGCGAGGAATATTCCCGCATAGAACACGAAGTCAATTGAGAATATCGACAGCGATGCATCCTGTACTATGAGTGTTGCGAAGTAGAACGGTATTGCTGCGTAGCGTATCGCGTTGAAGAAGTTGAAGAACAGGACACCGCCAAGCAGAATCCACCATGGCCCGTTGTGCAGCAATGAGCCAAGGTCGTCGCCGATGCTGGTCGTCTTTGGGGCCGTTTTTACTCGTTCCTTTGTCATTGCGAAGGTAAGCACGAAAAGTACTACGCATACGATTCCCACTACTATCATTGCATATTGCCATGCGTCAGGGTCCAGCGTGAGCTCCCCGGTTGTGCCGGCGAAGAAGTTGCATAGCGGTTCCCAGAATGCAAGCACAATGAACGAGCCCGCATAGGCGAAGAACATGCGGAATGACGAGAATACTGTTTTCTCGTCACTGTCTTCGGTCATCACTCCCAGCATCGAGCCGTACGGTACATTGATTGCCGTGTACACGGTCATCATCAGTATGTATGTAACGAATGCCCATACGGTGTTGCCGCTCTCGCCCAGGTCGGGCTTTGTCAGCAGCAGCACTCCGGCTATGGCGAACGGTACCGCAACCCACAGCAGGTACGGCCTGTACTTTCCCCAACGCGATGTGGTGCGGTCTGCAATGATTCCCATCATAGGGTCCGATACCGCATCCCAAATACGTGTTACCAGCATCAGCACAGCCGTTGTACCCAGGTCGAGCTTGAATACCATTGCATAGAACAGTGGCAGGTATGCACTGAATATTTTCCAGAACATTGACGAGGCCATGTCACCGAAGCCATAGCCGATTTTCTCTTTTAATGTAGCCATTCTCTTTTGTGTTTATTTTGTTTGATTTGCGAATATAGTAAAACTGCGTGGCAATGCAAGTCAGGTGCGATTGTTTTTTAATATTAAAAATCGGGCGGCAGGCCGTAAAACCATGCCGCATGCTTGTTGTCTACATTGCCGGTCTCTCCGTTTGTGCAGTTCCGTCTCTTCCCGACAAACCGGAAAAGCATGTAGCAATGGCACGGGTATTTTAAATTTATCCCCTCTTTTGGTTTTTTTTATAAAAAAAAGTTTATTTTTGTCATTTGTAAAAGTGTATTCAATACATTTGAAATTACTATTTATTTTTTATATAATTTAATATCAATTCATTATGTGGTTATCTAAAACTTCTGTGGGAAGAAAGGTAGTAATGAGCGTTACAGGTATTGCACTTGTGCTCTTCCTTCTTTTCCACATGTCAATGAACTTGGTCGCTATTTTCAGCGCCGAGGGTTACAACATGATTTGTGAGTTCTTGGGAGCTAACTGGTATGCGTTGGTTGCTACAGCCGGCCTGGCCGTTCTGGTGCTTGCGCATTTCGTTTACGCTTTCATTCTCACAATGCAGAACAGAAAGGCTCGCGGTTCACAGCGTTATGCAGTGTCGGAGCGTCCGAAGGGTGTTTCATGGGCATCGCAGAATATGCTTGTCCTTGGTATCATCGTAATTCTGGGCATGGGCCTTCACCTCTTCAATTTCTGGGCCAACATGCAGTTGCCCGAGGTATTGCACAAGTTGGGTATGGATGTATGTGAAGGCCAGCTGGCTCTTGCTGCCAACGGTACATACTACATCGCAAGCACATTCAGCTGCCCTGTCTACACTGTACTCTACGTAGTATGGTTGGCAGCTCTCTGGTTCCACCTCACACACGGTTTCTGGAGCGCAATGCAGACTCTTGGTATCAACAACAAGGTTTGGTTCTGTCGCTGGAAGGCTATCGGCAATGTGGTGGTAACTCTCATTATCCTCGGTTTCCTGGCCGTAGTCGTTGCCGCATTCTTCGGTTTGGGCACATTCGGCAAGATTGTCATCGAGGGTGCATGCTGTGCATAACATTTTACACTAAAATCTAAAACATAAATATTATGGCTAAAATAAGTTCAGTAAAAGTGGATTCCAAAATTCCCGAAGGCCCGTTGGCCGAGAAATGGACGAACTATAAGGCACATCAGAAATTGGTGAACCCCGCGAACAAGCGCAAGCTCGACATCATCGTTGTAGGTACAGGTCTTGCAGGTGCTTCTGCAGCCGCATCGCTCGGTGCTATGGGTTTCAACGTTCTCAACTTCTGTATCCAGGATTCTCCCCGCCGTGCACACTCAATTGCGGCACAGGGTGGTATCAACGCTGCAAAGAACTACCAGAACGACGGTGACTCGGTATACCGTCTCTTCTACGATACAATCAAGGGCGGTGACTACCGCGCACGTGAGGCAAACGTACACCGTCTTGCCGAGGTTTCGGGTGCAATCATCGACCAGTGTGTTGCACAGTGCGTACCTTTCGCACGCGAGTACGGCGGTCTCTTGGCTAACCGTTCATTCGGTGGTGCTCAGGTATCGCGTACATTCTATGCCCGTGGCCAGACCGGTCAGCAGCTCCTTCTCGGTGCGTACTCTGCACTCAACTACCAGGTTAACCAAGGTACAGTAAAGGTATATACACGCTATGAGATGCTCGACCTCGTTGTTATCGACGGCCGTGCACGCGGTATCATCGCACGTAACCTTGTTACAGGTAAGGTAGAGCGTTTTGCTGCTCACGCAGTTGTTATCGGTACCGGTGGTTACGGAAACGCTTACTTCCTTTCTACAAACGCTATGGGAAGCAATGGTTCTGCAGCCCTCCAGTGCTACCGCAAGGGTGCTTACTTCGCTAACCCATGCTACGCACAGATTCACCCGACATGTATCCCCGTTCACGGTGACAAGCAGTCAAAGCTGACACTTATGTCAGAGTCTCTGCGTAACGACGGACGCATCTGGGTTCCAAAGAAACTCGAGGATGCCAAGGCTCTGCAGGCAGGCAAGAAGCATCCTAACGATATTCCAGATGAGGACCGCGACTTCTATCTCGAGCGTCGTTATCCGGCATTCGGTAACCTCGTTCCCCGTGACGTTGCGTCACGTGCTGCAAAAGAGCGTTGCGACAAGGGCTTCGGTGTGAACAACACCGGTCTGGCTGTGTTCCTCGACTTCAAGTATGCAATCCAGCGTCTTGGTGAGGATGTAGTGCGCCAGCGTTACGGTAACCTCTTCGACATGTACGAGGAGATCGCCGATACCAACCCGTACAAGGAGCCTATGATGATTTTCCCAGCTATCCACTACACAATGGGCGGTATCTGGGTTGACTACGAGTTGCAGACATCAATCCCGGGTCTCTTCGCTATCGGCGAGGCCAACTTCAGCGACCACGGTGCTAACCGTCTCGGTGCTTCAGCTCTCATGCAGGGTCTTGCCGACGGTTACTTCGTTCTTCCTTATACAATACAGAACTATCTTGCAGACCAGATTCAGGTTCCACGTTTCAGCACCGATGCTCCCGAGTTCTTGGCTGCAGAGAAGGCTGTCAACGACAAGATCGCGAAGCTCATGGCCATCAAGGGTACACGCAGTGTCGACTCTATCCACAAGGAGCTCGGTCTCGTCATGTGGGACAATGTAGGTATGGCACGTACCAAGGAGTCGCTCGAGAAGGCTCTCAAGGAGATTGCACGTGTTGAGAAAGTCTTCTGGAGTGAGTTGCGCATTCCGGGTGAGGCCGACACACTCAACATTGAGCTTGAGAAAGCTCTCCGCCTCCTCGACTTCATTGAGATTGGCAAGCTTATGGCATATGATGCCCTCAACCGCGAGGAGTCTTGCGGCGGTCACTTCCGTGAGGAGCACCAGACTGAGGAGGGTGAGGCTAAGCGTGATGACGAGAACTTCTCTTATGTCGCTTGCTGGAAGTATACCGGCGAGGGTCAGGAGCCGGAGCTTCTCAAGGAGGACCTCAACTATCAGTACATTAAGGTACAGCAGCGTAACTACAAAAACTAATCATTCCTAAATTTGTAAGCAATGGACAAAAATATAAGTTTTACATTGAAGGTATGGCGTCAGAGAGGTCCCAAGGCTAAAGGTGCATTCGAGACCTATCAGATGAAGGATATTCCGGGCGATACCTCATTCCTTGAGATGCTCGACATTCTCAACGAGCAGTTGGTAAATGACAACAAGGAACCTATCGCGTTCGACCACGATTGCCGCGAGGGTATCTGCGGTATGTGTTCACTCTATGTGAACGGTCATCCCCATGGTCCTGCAACCGGTGCAACAACATGCCAGTTGTACATGCGCCGTTTCAAGGACGGTGACACAATCACCGTTGAGCCATGGCGTTCGGCAGGTTTCCCTGTAATCCGTGACCTCATGGTTGACCGCACAGCATTCGACAAGATACAGCAGGCCGGCGGTTATGTATCAATCAACACCGGCGGTATGCCCGATGCGAATGCAATTCCCATCGGCAAGGACGTTGCCGAGGAGGCTATGGACGCTGCTGCATGTATCGGTTGCGGTGCCTGCGTAGCAGCCTGCAAGAACGGTTCAGCCATGTTGTTCGTGTCGGCAAAGGTAAGCCAGTTCGCACTCCTCCCACAGGGTCAGGTAGAGGCCAAGAAGCGCGTAAAGGCAATGATTGCCAAGATGGACGAACTTGGTTTCGGTAACTGTACCAACACACGTGCCTGCGAGGCCGAGTGTCCCAAGTGTGTTTCAATCAGCAACATCGCACGCCTGAACCGTGAGTTCATCAAGGCGAAGCTGAAAGACTGATAGACCCTTGTATAAACAAATCCGAGGCTGCCCATGCGGCAGCCTCGGATTTGTTTATATTTATGACTTAAGTGAGGCTGAAAAAGAGCGGCACTTGTTAAAGAATGATAAATTTAAGATGAATTGGTTTGTTTCTTAATTTGATTTATTAAATTTAACGAACATTGTGATTTTATGTTGTTTATAATAAATAATTTATAGTTTAAGTAGTTATGAAACAGTTTTTTAACACATCGCTTTTGTTGATTTTTTTCGTAGCGATTTCTGTAGTTTCCTGTAGTAAGGATGATAACAATGATAGTGGCGGTTCTAATGTTGATTCACGCTTTGTGGGTACATGGGTGCGCGATGCCAGTGTAAGCGTAAAAACGGAGGTATACACATTGGTTCTTAATGCAGATGGTTCTGCATCGTTCTCATGGTATCGTCGTTCTCAAGGAAATACAATTACTCCCTATAACCATAGTTCAAGCGGCCACTGGTACTATAATGAAGGTGATAACCGTATAATTACAGATTGTGAATACGACGGTTCTGGGCAGACTGCTATATTTGATGTTATAAGTGTAACAGACACAAGTTTGACTATAAGATTGGAAGGTGCAGATAGAAGCAGAACGTATACAAAGCAGTAATTTATAGTAATGCCATTTCTATATTCAGAGGTGGAATAGACCTAAAAGTCGTTTTATCAAGGAATATAAGAGGGTGACCCAAAAATGAAAGGGACACCCTCGTTTGTGAGAAGTTGAATAAAAAGAGCCACTTTTGTGGATTAATTTACTAAGCGTAAATGAGCATTTTGAGGGCGAGTGCAACAACAAAATAGCCTTTTTAGTCAGTTTCTTGTTCGTTTGGTAAAAAGGTGTTCTATACAAACAGCTCAATCACGGAACATTCTGTTTGTCCTTTATCTGCTGTCGTGCAGCTGTATAAGCCCTCCGAGGCCCATGTTGAAAAGCAAATCCACAATGCTGAGGTTTGGAATGAAACCGTGCCTTTGTGCAAATACCAATCCCGATGCGACAATAAGGGGATTCCAAAATTCGCGACTCAATTACGGAGGATAACATATCCACCGTAACAAATCTCCCTTGTGGCCTTGTCATATCGACCGCAGTGGAGATATCTCTTTCATCTGTGCTTTGTACTCTTTTATCCGTACTCTATTTCACGCGCATGCTGTCGCGCAGCTGTATAAGCCCTTCGGGGCCCATGTTGAAAAGCAAATCTACAATGCTGAGGTTGGGGATGAAACCGTGCCTTTGTGCAAATACCTGGTAGTAGGGGTGTGCGGTGTATTCCTCTATGCTTGTCAATGCCTTGGGCTCAGCTATGCGGCGAAGGTCGTTTGTGCCTGTTGCGGCAATTGCTTCAAGTTCTTCCCTGCCGGTAATTATGCCGGCCTCCCTTTCGAGCCCCAAGAGCTCGCACACTGTGCCGTGAAGGCGCATGTTGAAGTCTATGAGGAACCCGTCGCGTTCTTCGTAGAAATGGGCGAAGTCGTCGGCATAGTAGTCGAAGAACGGACTTTTGCGGTATGCGCTTACTATGGCGTTCCAATGCTGGTGCCGCCAGTTGCCGTGCTCGCTTATGCGCACGTCGCGCATGGGGGTATTCTGCCCGTTGTGGACTACCGGTACCGTGAGGTTCTGCGTCCCGTTCTCCGTGGCTATAATGGCACGGTTACGGTATGTCTGCTTGACGAATGGGCTGCATCCGTCGAACAATACTATATTGCTCCTGTACAACTCGGCATAGAGCGGTACGGGAGCAAGGTATAGAGGGTGTGATATTATGCTGTTCATCGGTCTCTTAGGGTCAGTCGAAGCTGCTGACACTGCGGAAGAGGCGGTTCCAGCGTATCTTGCCGTCGAACCAGCCGCGGTCCTTGTCAAGCGAAAGCCATACGAAGAGTGCCTTGCCAACGATGTGGTCCTCGGGAACGAATCCCCAGCAGCGTGAGTCGGCACTGTTGTGGCGGTTATCGCCCATCATCCAGTAGTAGTCCATCTTGAAAGTGTAGCTGTCGGTCTCCACTCCGTTGATAAATATCCTGCCATCCTTAATATCGAGGGTGTTGCCCTCGTATGCTACGATGGGGCGTTCATAGACTGTAATGTTGTCCATGTCGAGCTTTATGCTCTCGCCTCTCTTGGGAATCCATACCGGGCCGTAGTTGTCGACTGTCCATCCCTTGTTGCCATTGAGGGGGTATATGCCTTGTGTGTAGTCGTTGTTGACAATGCTGATGCTCTTTACAAGGCGCTTGTTGTTCTTCAGTTTCTCATAGCTCTCGTGTGTCAATGGAACCTGTCCTGTCTGGTAAAGCATGTTCAAGTCCTCGGTACTTATTCTCAGTTCACGACGAAGCCACTCGGGAATGGTCTGTGTGAGTTCTACATTGTAGCTGAACTGTACGTTGGTGGGCTGTTCGATGGCCTTGCCATCGATATATACTATCTTGTCCTTTATCTCAAGTGTGTTGCCAGGGAGTCCAAGACATCTCTTTACATAGTTCTCCCTGCGGTCGACAGGGCGGTGTGTTATTTCGCCGAATATCTGTGGGTTTCTTTTAATATATTCCAGTCCGGTCTTGTAGCACTCTGCGTAGTATTCGCGCATGTTCTCTGCCGTAGCCATGCTGTCGGAGGGCATTCTGTCGGCAAGTTCCGACATGCCGTAGTGGTAGCACAGTGCATGGAAGTCTATGACCTCGGGGTTTGTCGTTGCTACATCGCCTGCAGGGTAATTGAACACGACGATATCGCCGCGCTCTATCTCCTCGAAGCCGGGAACGCGCTCATAGTCCCATTGTATGGCGTCTATGTAGCTCTTGCCACCGGTGGGCAGGGTGTGCTGCGTGAGCGGCATGCTCAGCGGTGTATGAGGCTTGCGAGGGCCGTAGTTGACCTTGCTTACAAAGAGGTAGTCGCCGACGAGCAGCGATTTTTCCAATGACGATGTGGGTATGACATAGTTCTGGAAAAAGAACTGGTGAACGAAGTATACTGCGACAAGCGCGAACACTATGGCATCGACCCAGCTCATGACTTTCCTGAAGAATATGTTGTTCGACTTCTTCCACCATCCCCACGGAATGAAACGGGTGGTGTAGTTGTCAATGATGAATGGTATTGCCACTATTCCCATCCAGCTCTTTACCCAGAAAAGGAAGAGTATGTACAGTACCAGAATCGTTATAAGTTTAATGAGTGCCGCTCTTGTCATGTTTACATTGCGGCCGAGTATCCTGAATTCCATCTGTTGCTTTTTGAATGTTTTGTATTGTAGGTCTCTCTTGTCGGGTTCCGTATGCGGCTTGTCAGAACTTGAGCAGGTCACCCATTCCGAGCATGCCTTCGTGCTCCTTCACATACTCGGCTGCAATTACTGCACCCAGGGCAAAGCCGTTGCGGTTGTGGGCATCGTGAGTGATGGTGATGGTGTCTTCATCCGAACCATAGGTGATGGTGTGTATGCCGGGAACTTCGTCGCGGCGTATCGCGTCAATCTTAATCTCGGTGGGTCTAGGAACTGCGCCCTTGGTCACGGTACCATCGGGGTTGGTGAGGTCACCCATTACCCAACTGAATTTGTGAACGATGTTATCGAGAATACCCTCGGCGAGTGTTATCGCTGTGCCGCTGGGGGCGTCGAGCTTGTGAATGTGATGGGTCTCTTCAATCTTTACTCTGTAGTTGTCGAAGTTGCTCATAATCTTTGCAAGGTACTTGTTTACTGCCGAGAATATTGCCACTCCAAGGCTGAAATTGCTTGCCCAGAACAGAGTTTTGCCTTCCTTTTCACACTTTTCGCGCATCTCGGCCTCGTGCTGGTGGAACCAGCCTGTACTGCCGCTCACAACCTTAACTCCTGCCGCCATGGCCTGTATGCAGTTGTCGTATGCCACGGCCGGTGCAGTGAACTCTATGGCAACGTCGGCACTGGCGAAAGCCTCGCCTTTCATGTCGTCGCGGTTGTCGATGTCTATTATGGACACAATCTCGTGTCCTCTCTCCAGGGCAATCTTTTCAATGGTCTTGCCCATCTTTCCGTATCCAATAAGTGCAATTTTCATCTTCTTGTATTTATTTTGGTGCGAAGATAAGCAATTTTTCACTATAAAAGATTAATTTAATTATAAATAACAATGCAGGCACCTGGGCGGGTACCTGCATCGTATATCTATGGTTTGTCAGAATTATCTATTTACAAACTTCTTGCCTAGCCAGCGGCGTATAGGCTCGTCATAGAGTTTTAGGCAAAGGAAGGCAAGCAGGATGCTCGATGCCACTACAATCAAGGCCATGCCGGGGCAATCCTGCAAGGTGTAAATCTTTTTCTCAATGAGCCATGCGTAGAACAGGTACATTATGGGGTAGTGTACTATGTATAGCGGGTACGATATGTCGCCAAGCAGGCTGTTTGCTTTGGCAGTGAAGGCGTTGCCGCTGCTTCCGCATGCGCCAATCCATACGATGAACGGGAATATTGCCGCTATGCATACGAACTCGTACAGGCTGTTTGTGCTTATATCGCCGGCAGGGCCTATGTATGGTACCGAGAAGAGCCCGACGAGCATTATGCTGCATATCCAGAACGCGCCTTTTACCTTGCGAGGCCTGAAGTTCCTTGCTATGAGCATACCCATGGTGAAGGGGAACAGCATGCGCACCAGTCCGCCCCAGAAATTAACTTCGTCTATTGTCCATCCCACGCCTATCATGTCGTATCCCGACACGTTTCCTATGAAGAACCATGCATGCGTAATACCAAGGAGCACCGCAAGCGCTGCAAGTGCCTTTGTGGGCAAGCGGCGTATAAACAGGGCGTAAAGGATATTTCCTATGTATTCAAAGAAGAGCGACCAGCCCGGTCCGTTCAGTGGGAACATCTCGCCGTTGCCGCGTACCTCGTAGGGTACACCGGGCACAGCCGGTATCATGAACATGGTGAGCAACATTGCTGCCATCACCCAACCCGTGGGTGCTGCGGTGGCGTCCCACTTTTCAAAACCGACGACTGCAAATGCGATTGTGCCTATAATCGCACCCATCACAAGCATGGGGTGCAGACGCACAAGACGGCGTTTGAAGAACTGCCATGTACTCATTTTTGCCCAACGGTCGTCATAGGCATAACTTATAACAAAACCCGATAGAATAAAGAAAAAATCAACGGCAATGTGACCATGGTTGAGCGTAGTTATCAAACCGCTACCCACACCGTTTGTTGCCTCGGCAAAAGCAAACCCCTCGAAAATGTGATAGAAAAGTACAAGAACAGCAGCTACGCCACGCAAGCCGTCGAGCAACTCGTAATGAGGTTTTGTATCGGTAAATTCTACCGATGAAACTGTGTTTTTTTGCATTTTATTTTTTTATTTTTGCGTGTAATAGTTACATCCCCTTCGAGACTGAACCATGTAGTGGTGTCTGTTCCGTCATGGTGGAAGATTGAACGTGTCACACCCTCTTCGATGAAATATACGCAGCGGTCAGTTATTCCGCTTTTTACAAGCATGGTCCCCTTTGGGTATTGCGCCCGTGTCATCCCTTCAAGCAAGGCTTGCAGTGCTTCCTCTCCGACCGGGTAGTGTGCCCTTATCTTTGCTGTAATATTCTTCATCTTCGATTGATAGTGGCGCGAATATAGCAATTTTGTGTCTAAGTATGACGCTGTAACCGGCATATTGTGCGGTTTTGTGATTTCTTAATCCGCGTATGCGTGTATTTAAAATAAAATGGTTACTTTTGTAGGTTACAATAAAAATCGCTCCGGACAAAAACAAAAAACAACATATCACATGGAAAAGAATTTCAAAAGAACTCTGGTGACATCGGCCCTGCCTTATGCCAACGGCCCGGTACACATCGGTCACCTTGCAGGAGTGTATGTGCCTGCTGACATTTATGTACGTTATCTGCGTCTCAAGGGCGAGGATGTTCTCTTTATAGGCGGAAGCGACGAGCATGGAGTGCCCGTTACACAGCGCGCCCGCAAGGAAGGAATTACTCCGCAGGATGTGGTTGACCGCTACCACAACATAATCAAGGATTCGTTCGAGGGCTTCGGCATATCGTTCGATGTGTATAGCCGTACGACTTCCGATACCCATCACAAGTTCGCTTCGGAATTCTTCCGCAAGCTCTACGATGACGGCAAACTCGTTGAACAGACTTCAAAACAGTTCTACGATGTGAAGAACGAGAAGTTTCTCACCGACCGTGATGTTGTTGGAGAGTGTCCTTACTGCCACAAGCAGGCTTACGGAAACCAGTGCGAGGAGGGATGCGGCCGTGCGCTCGAGCCTACAGAACTTATAAACCCGCGCTCCAAGGAGACCGGAGAGGCACCGGTGCTGAAGGAGACAAAGAACTGGTATCTGCCGCTCAATGAATACCAGCAGTGGCTCAAGGAGTGGATTCTTGAAAACCACAAGGAGTGGCGTCCCAATGTATATGGCCAGTGCAAGAGCTGGCTCGACATGGACCTGCAGCCACGTGCCATGACACGCGACCTTGACTGGGGAATACCGGTACCGGTAGAGGGTGCCGACGGCAAGGTTCTCTATGTGTGGTTCGACGCGCCCATCGGGTATATCTCGAACACTAAGGAACTGTGCGACAAGAATCCTGCAAAGCATGGCTCTTGGGAGCAGTGGTGGCAGAGCGAGGACACACGTCTCGTGCACTTTATCGGCAAGGACAACATTGTGTTCCACTGTATCATATTCCCGGTTATGATGAAAGCTCACGGCAAGTATGTGATGCCCGAGAATGTTCCCAGCAATGAGTTCCTGAACCTCGAGGACGACAAGATATCTACCTCGCGCAACTGGGCCGTATGGCTCAATGAGTACCTTGTAGATTTCCCCGGAAAGCAGGATGTGCTGCGCTATGTGCTCACTGCCAATGCCCCCGAGACCAAGGACAACAATTTTACATGGAAGGATTTCCAGGCACGCAACAATAACGAGCTTGTCGCTGTATACGGCAACTTCGTGAACCGTGCGCTTGTGCTTACAAAAAAATATTTCGACGGCAAGATTCCCGCTTGTGGCGAACTTACTGACTATGACAAGGCTACGGTGGCCGAGTTTGTCGATGTGAAGGGCAAGGTTGAGCATCTTCTCGACCAGTACAAGTTCCGTGAGGCGCAGAAGGAGGCCATGGAGCTTGCGCGCATAGGTAACCGTTATCTTGCCGAGACCGAGCCTTGGAAACTGGCCAAGACAGATATGAGCCGTGTGGCTACGATACTGAATCTGTCGTTGCAGCTTGTTGCCAACCTTTCTATCGTGTTCGAGCCGTTCTTGCCTTTCAGCAGCAGGAGGCTGCGCGAAATGCTCAACATGCCGTCGTTCGAGTGGGCAAGTCTTGGCAGCACTGAGCTGCTTGCCGTGGGACATGAGCTCGGTGAGGTGGGTCTTCTCTTCGAAAAGATAGAGGACGATGCTATCCAGGCGCAGCTCGACCGTCTTGAGCGCATAAAGAAAGAGAACGAGGCTGCCAACTACAAGGCCAATCCAATACGCCAGGAGTGTACTTTCGACGATTTCATGAAACTCGACCTGCGCGTGGGTACAGTCCTTGAGTGCACAAAAGTTCCCAAGGCCGACAAACTGTTGCAGTTCAAAATTGATGACGGACTGGAGACACGTACTATTCTTTCGGGTATAGCAAAGCACTTCAACCCCGAGGAACTTGTGGGCAAGCAGGTGTGCTTCATTGCCAATCTGCCACCGCGCACATTGCGTGGTATCGTTAGCGAGGGAATGATTCTCAGCGCCGAGGACAACGAGGGTAAACTGTCATTACTCACCGTTACTCCCGCAACCAAGCCCGGAAGCGAGATAAAATAAATTACTGAAGATCCCTTTGGGCCAAGCAATAATGAGAGCAATGGGAAACGGCAATACACAGCAAGATCTTAAACATGCAGTCGCAAAGGGGTTTCTTTGGGGCGGCATGAGTAATGTGGTGTGCCAGTTTCTGAGCCTTCTCTTCGGAATATATCTGGCAAGGATACTTGGCCCCAATGACTACGGGCCTATAGGTATGCTTGCAATATTCTCTGCAATAGCAGGCTCGTTGCAGGAGAGCGGCTTTGTCCAGGCTATAGCTAACCGGAAGAAGGTCGGCCACGACGACTACAATGCTGTGTTCTGGTTCAACATACTTGTTTCCGTCTTAATGTATGTCGCCCTGTACCTTTCTGCACCCATTATTGCTGATTTCTTTAACCAGCCTGTACTTGTACCGCTTTCAAGGTATAATTTCCTAGGGTTTGTCGTTGCGGCTTTCGGTATAGCACCTTCGGCATATCTTTTCCGTGAACTGAAAGTCAAGCAGAAGTCCATTGCGCTGATATTGTCCATCGCCTTGTCGGGCGTTGTCGGGGTTGTAATGGCACTCAACGGATATTCCTATTGGGGCATAGCGACACAGAGCATTGTGTATGTGCTTGTGCGCACTGTTGTCTGCTGGTATTTTACTCCGTGGACACCTTCGTTGAAGGTGAATTTCGCGCCTTTGAAGTATCTTTTTGCCTTCAGCTACAGGCTGCTGATAACAAGCGTATTCCAACGTTTCAACTGGAATGTGTTCTCTTTTATTCTGGGAAAATTCTATACCCGCATTGATGTGGGCAACTATACCAAGTCGGCGGAATGGTTCAATATGGGTGGTGAAGTGGTCAACGGCATGGTGAATGCCGTGGCGCAGCCAGCACTTGCGAAGGTTGTCAATGACAGCGAACGGCAGCTGCGCGTTTTCAGGAAGATGTTACGTTTTACGGCTTTTGTATCTTTCCCGCTCATGCTGGGCCTGTCGCTGGTCTCCAAGGAACTGATTGTGCTTGTGATTACCGAAAAATGGCTGGAGAGTGCCGGGATGTTGCAGATGTTGGCCGTGTGGGGCGCATTCATGCCGATACAGTCCATGTTTACCAATCTTCTGGTAAGTTGCGGACGCTCACGTACATTCATGTGGTGTACTATTGTGCAGGGATTGCTTATGTTCGGAATTCTGTTGATCATCCATAGGATGGGCATAAAGCCGATGATAGTTTCCTATTGTGTGTTCAATGTTTTATGGTTGTTTGTTTGGTTATATTTCGCCAAGAAGGAGATTGATATTAAACTTTCCATGTTCATGCGCGATATACTGCCGTATATGCTGCTGTCGTTATTTGTAATGGCCGTTGCATATGTTTCGACGATGGCGATAGAGGACATGTATCTGCTGTTTGTTTCAAAGGTGGCGATAGCAGCCTCGCTTTATGTGTTTATTGCACGTTTGATACGCAGCGAGGAACTTAATGAGATAAAGGAGTTTCTGTATAAATGAAAAAATGAGGCTTGGTGATATGAAAAAGATACTGTTCGATAATCAGATGTTCACATTCCAGCGTTTCGGTGGTGTGACACGTTATTTTGCCGATCTCATGTACAACTTGCCGGCAGGTGAGTTCGGGGCGGAGATTCCTATGCGCTACTGCGAGAACCACTATGTCACTGAAACATACGGGCATGAGTATGACAAGATAACCTTCCCCCGCAATTATCGTCTTCGCAGACAGATATATATACTTGTCAACAAGTATCTTGCAACGAAGGCTGTAAAGAACGACGACTACGATATATTCCACCCCACATATTTCAATCCATATTTCCTCAAGCATGTCAAGAAAAGGCAGAAGCCTTTTGTGCTGACCATTCATGACATGACATTCGAACGGTATCCGCAGGATGTGCTCATATATGACCGTACAATCCCGCACAAGAAACTGCTGATATCGGAGGCCGACCATATAATCGCAGTGAGCGAGAACACGAAACGCGATATTGTGGAATTGTTGGGTACCGACCCTGCAAAAATAAGTGTAGTTCATCACGGCTACCGTATGATAGGCACGCCGGCTTCACAATTGTTTGACCGGTATGTGCTGTATGTAGGCGAAAGGAAGGGTTACAAGAACTTCCTTCCATGGCTTTCGGCAATACGTCCGATATTCAACCTTGACCCTAACCTCAAGGTTGTATGTACCGGATCTCCTTTCAGCAGAGCCGAACTGAAACTGTTCGCCAAATGGAATATTGCAGACCGTCTTGTACATATATCGGCAAACGATGCTCAAATGGCATCTCTCTATAAATATGCGTTGTGTTTCGTGTTCCCGTCGCATTACGAGGGGTTCGGCATTCCCATCCTTGAGGCGTTTGCAAATGGTTGCCCCGTGTGCCTGAGCAATGCCAGCTGTTTCCCCGAAGTGGCCGGTGATGCCGGGCTTTTCTTCAACCCGGGCGACGCACAGTCAATGCAGGATGCTCTCAAGGAGATGCTTGTAAGTGCCGCGCTACGCGATGAACTACGGCATAAGGGGCTTGAGAGGAGCAAGGAATTTTCTCTTGAAAAGATGGTGGAGAATACCTGTAGAGTATATCGTAAACTATAATGTAGCTGGCGGTATGAGGTACAGGATATCGGAACTCCAGCGTTTGTGGCCAATAGCCAAACGGCGCATTTGCAGCTCGATTGTTGCATGTGTGCATAGAGTATTTTCGAATGAAAAGATTTTGAAGAATGTCTTCGGCAAGCGAAGCGGCAAACGTGTGCTACTTTGTCATTTGCCCGAGGCCTTCAAGTTCAGGCAGTTGCCTAAATATCATTCCAATTTCACGGAATGCCATGTCATAGCAAGGTGCTTCGACCGTTTAGGATACATTGTAGACTGTTCATCAAGGGCGAAAACAGGGATTGACTACTCTCCCTACGACATCGTGTGCGGTATAAACGGCAATGCGTATATGGGCTCGTTCAGCAGTGATGCGGGTATTAATCCGCTCAGAATTTTTTACTCCGTTGGCGCGGAAACCTGTTTCAACTACAGGTGTACTTCGATGCGCAACATCGAGTTCCGTGAACGGCATGGACACTGGCTGCTGGGAGCCAACCGCTATATCCCGGGTGATCCCAGGAACTATTACGAGGCACGTTTCAGCGATGCAGTGATATGCCTTGGTGACAGCTATGTGCTGCGGCAGTTCCTGAACGAAGAGTGTGATGCTACCATGTATCACCAGTTGTCGGCGTTCTATTTCAAGGTCGTTGATGAGGCCGCCGACAAGGATTTTGTCGCTTGCCGCAGGAATATTCTCTGGTTCGGCAGCTCGGGCATGCTGCATAAGGGGCTTGACATTGCCATAGATTTTGCCGTCTCCCATCCCGAATTCACTCTTCACATTTGCGGCGGCAGCCGGCAGGAGAGTGACTTCTGGAGATATTACGGGCCGGTGATAGAGTCGCATGACAATATTGTAATGCATGGATTTGTTGATATAGAGTCAAAGGAGTATGCTGCGGTATTGTCGCAGTGCGGCATACTGCTCAACCCGTCTGTCTCGGAAGGCGGAGCCGTGTCCGTGCTCAATGTCCTGGGCAACGCTCCGATGTTTCCTGTATACAGCAAGGGTACCGGGCTCGACCTTTCCGCAGTAGGAGTGGAAGTCGCAAATGTTGCATACAGGGATTTCGAGGAGGCGCTGCTTGCTGTCGACAGCCTGTCGCCAGGCGAGTTTTCACGTAAGGCTTGGGCCGCATATCATACGGTCAGGGACAATTATACTCTTGAAAAGTATGAAGAGGGCATGTACAATTGTTTGAAAGGGATAATAGATAAAAACAGATAATATCATGACAGGTAAATTTGATTGGAAGGGGCTTGTGCCGCATATTGTTGCCATTTTGGTGTTCCTGCTGCTTACGCTGGTGTACTTTTCACCGGTTCTTGAGGGCAAGGACATACGACAGGCCGATGCCGTAGGTTCCATGGGATGGGGCAAGGATGCCCGTGACTATCACGAAGAGACAGGTGAGTATTCATACTGGTCGAACTCCATGTTCTCCGGTATGCCGTGCAACTATACATTCTCCCCTCAACCGGCCAATGTGTTCAAGAACTTGAGCAGGATCGTCACGTTGAACATTTTCGGTGCATCGGCACGTCATATAGGCTGTATATTCGCGACGTTCCTTGGCTTCTATATACTACTGCTTGCTCTCGGGTGCAGGTCGTGGCTCAGCATTGCCGGTGCGATTGTATATACGCTCGGCTCATACAATTTCATTATAATCAACGCCGGACACATGAACAAGAGCCTTGTGATAGCAACTATGGCTCCGCTTATAGGAGGTATCATCCTTTGCTATAGGCGCAAGTTGCTTGCCGGTGCATTGCTTACACTTATTGCTGCCGGTCTTAATGTTTACTGGAGTCATCAGCAGGTAAGCTATTATGTGTTGCTTACCGCAGTAATCATAGCTCTGGTGTATCTTGTCTATGCATTCCGCGAAAAATGGCTTCCGTACTATTTCAAGGCTACGGGTGTCCTTGCTGTGGTTGCCTTGTTGGCCGCTGCTCCTGCCGTGGGTATACTGTTGCCGACGAATGACTATGCAAAGGAGTCGATGCGAGGCGGCTCGGAACTCAAAGTCAAGGATGGAGAGAAGGCTTCGGGGCTTGATGCCGATTATGCCTTCGCCTGGAGTTACGGAAAGGCCGAGAGCCTTACACTCCTTATCCCCGGTTTCTACGGTTCGTCGTCACATTACGACGTGGGTGAGGATAGCCGGCTCTATTCTGCATACAGGAACTATGTCTCCAAGGCAATGACAAGCCAGTATGTCGATGCTGTGATGCAGCACAACCCGGGTGCGGGCGAGGCCGAAGCGTTACAGTTCATAAACGCCAACATGGAGATAAGGGGAGAGATAAACCGCGAAGCAGCAAGGCAGGCCGCTTCGTTTGCAAGTGCCGCGCCGACATATTGGGGCGACCAGCCTTTTACCGAAGGTCCTGTATATGCCGGAGCGATAGTGTGCTTCCTGTTCGTGCTCGGACTTTTTGTGGTACGTGGCCCCGAAAAATGGTGGCTGCTTGCAGCAACTGTATTCACGCTGCTCCTTGCATGGGGACGCAACCTCCCGGGTATAAACAACTTCCTGTTCGAATATCTGCCTTTCTACAACAAGTTCCGCGCTCCGTCAATGTCACTTGTGATAACAACAATGGCTATGGCTACACTTGCTGTGCTTGCAGTGAAGGAGTACATGAGAATGGTACTTTCAAGTAATGCCGGTGAAAAGAAGCTCGCAATGAAAGGCCTGTACATCTCTTCGGGTATCGTAGGGGCATTGGCTCTTGTTTTTGCCTTGTCGGGCGGTTCGCTGATGAATTTTGTGTCGGCCAATGATGCAGCTGTAGCTCAGGTGCCCGAGATATACGAAGCCTTGAAAACCGAACGTGCTTCGATGCTTGCCGCCGATGCATGGCGTTCGTTCCTTTTCATAGCTGCAGCCGCAGTCCTCCTGTTTGCATATTCATACGGAAAGCTCAAGGCAACCTTGGTTGTACTTGCAATGGGAGTACTTTTCCTTTTCGACATGTGGCCGGTGAGCAAGCGCTTCCTGTCCGATGATGATTTCATGTCTAAGGAAAGAACAACTGAAATACGCTTTACCGATGTCGACAGGCAGATAAAGGAACTGGCAGGGGATGACCCGCACTATCGTGTGTTCAATCTTGTCGACAATCCGTTCAACGAGGCATTCACATCTTACAAGCATAACTCCATAGGTGGTTACAGTCCGGCCAAACTGGCAAGATACCAGGATCTTATAGACAGGTATCTCTCAAAAATGAACTGGAATGTCATTTCTATGCTGAATACGCGCTTCATCATAACCGGTGACGGTGTGGCCGACAATACTCCGGGAATGGCGCAGCAGCACGGCTTGCCAGGGGCCTTCGGCCACTGCTGGCTTGTCGACAGCATCGTATGGGTGAGTGGCGCGGATGAGGAGATTGCTGCAATAGAGAATATTGACAAGAATACTGCATATGTCGATGAGGCTTGGCGTGACAAGGTGCCCGATGCCGCACAGTATTGCAACGGCGCATCCGGCGAGATTGTGCTGGACGAGTACCGCAACCCGGGAAACATTACCTACAGGAGCAGTTGCAAGGCTCCCAAGCTTGCGGTATTCTCCGAGATATACTACAAGACATGGAAGGCTTATATTGATGGCAAGGAGGTGTCCCCTGTACGCGCCAACTATGTATTGCGCGCATTGCCTCTGCCGGCAGGCGACCATACAATAGAGTTCAAGTGCGTTGATGAGGTCATGATAAAGAGCCATGAATGGTCGTTCTATCTCTCCATTCTTGTTGGAGTGTTGATAGTGGCTTTGGCAGGTTTCATGCTATATACGGGATTCAAAAAGTGATGACTATGGCTCTGCAACCCAAGTTTTCGATAATAACAATTACGTTCAATGCGGCCGATGCGATAGAGCCTACATTGAACAGCGTAAAGGAGCAGACCTACAGGAACTATGAATATCTGCTTATAGACGGCGGTTCCAGTGACGGTACCGTGGAAAAGGCCAAGGCCAGTGGTATCGGCTTCGCGCATATTGTGAGTGAGCGTGACAACGGTCTGTACGATGCCATGAACAAGGGTATGGCTCTTGCGACTGGTGATTACCTCTGTTTTCTTAACGCCGGTGACGCTTTCCATGCGCCTGATACCTTGCAGACAATAGTCGATGCCATTGCAGGGGAGAAGGAGTTGCCACATGTCCTGTACGGGGAGACTGCCGAGGTTGACGAGGAACGGAATTTCGTGCGCATGAGGCGTCTTAAGGCACCCGAGGTGCTGACATGGCGCAGTTTCAAGGACGGGATGCTCGTTTGCCATCAGGCTTTCTATGCAAGGCGTGACATCGCGCCCATGTATAACCTTGAATACCGCCTTTCGTCCGATGTCGACTGGTGCATCAGGGTCATGAAGGCTTCGTCAAAATTGGTTAATGTCAACGCCACGGTAGTTGATTATTTGCAGAACGGATTATCTTTGCAGCATCACCGTGCATCGCTCATAGAGCGTTTCAAGGTGATGAGCAGGCATTATGGCCTGTTGCCTACGGTCGGGCGGCACATATGGTTCGTGCTGCGTGCTGTAATAAAACGATAAGAACAACCAAATATCTAACCATTATGTTTGCAAAAGAGACTTATATTGCACGCCGCAAGGCGTTGAAAGAGAGAATGGGCAGTGGTCTGCTGTTGTTCCTGGGCAATAATTTTACAGGAATGAACTATGCCGACAATGCCTATCATTTCCGCCAGGATTCTACATTCCTGTACTATTTCGCATCGGACTACGAGGGGCTTGCCGCTGTTATAGATATAGATAACGACAGGGAGATAATCTTCGGCAACGAGCTTACAATAGACGATATCGTATGGACCGGCGTACAGCCTACCATCAGGGAGAAGAGCGAGCGTGTGGGTATTGTCATGACGCGTCCTATGGCTGACCTGGCAACCTATGTGAAGGATGCTCAGGCCAAGGGACAGAAGGTGCACTTCCTCCCTCCCTACCGTGGCGAGCATCAGGTGTGGCTGCAGGAGCTGCTTGGGATAAATCCTGCCGAGCAGGCCGCAAAAGCATCGCTGGAGTTCGTAAAGGCGGTGATTTCCCAGCGTAACTACAAGAGCGACGAGGAGATAGCACAGATAGAGGAGGCGGTAAACGTCTCTGTCGACATGCATTGTGCGGCAATGCGCGCCGTGCGTCCGGGCACTACCGAGGCCGAAATCGTTTCGGTTGTGCAGGCCGAGGCCGCAAAGCACAACTTCGGTCTTTCGTTCCCCATAATAGCGACCGTGAACGGACAGACACTGCACAACCATGCGTATGGAACGACACCGCTGAAGGAGGGGCAGATGTTCCTGCTCGATTCGGGTTGCGAGAATGCGATGCATTATGCAGGTGACCTTACGACTACAATGCCTGTAGGCGCACACTTCACCGAACAGCAGCGTACAGTGTGCAATATATTGCGCCGTGCACACCTGACTGCGCTTGACAACATAAGACCGGGCATCGAGTACCGCGAGGTGCACAGGCTCGTGCTCACCGAAATCGCGAAGGGCATGATAGATCTTGGCCTTATGAAGGGCGACCCCGTAGAGGCTACCATAAAGGGTGCCACATGCATGTTCATGCCTCATGGCCTGGGCCACATGATGGGTCTAGACGTGCATGACATGGAGAACTTCGGCGAGGTGAATGTGGGTTACGAGGAGGGACGTGCAAAGAGCACGCTCTTCGGCTGGAAATCACTGCGTCTTGCCAAGGCTCTTGAGCCTGGTTTCGTGTTCACTGTCGAGCCGGGTATATACTTTATCCCCGATCTCATTGACAAATGGCGTGCCGAGAAACAGTTCACCGATTTCATCTGCTACGACAAACTCGATGCATGGAAGACATTCGGCGGCATGCGTGGCGAGGAGGATTACTATGTGTTCGAGGACGGTGCACGCCGTCTTGGAAAGTACAAGCCAATGTCTCCCGAGGAGATTGAGGCCGAGCACAACAAGTGATAGTAATGGCAAAAGAGGTCAAAGGCTTCAGATACATATACCAGGCAGGGCTGTTTTTAATAGCCCTGCTGGTTTTTCCGTATGTTTTCAATGCGAAGCTGGACCTCAATGGCGATAACTGTTACTATTATATCAATGCCACTTCGCTTGCATCGGGAAACGGGTATTGCGACATGTTCGGGGAGCCTACAGCCAATTTCCCCCCTGGTTATCCGTTGCTCATGGCTCCTTTGCGTGCCGTCACGTCGAGTTTCGTCGCCCAGAAAATACTGAACCTGCTATTTTTTTTCGGCGGGGTGATTCTTCTCTTTTCGGTTCTTGTGCGCGAGGGGGTACGGCGTGAGCTCTCTTTCATTGCGGCGGCAGCAGTTCTTCTCACACCGCATCTGCTGGAGTTCTCGACAATGATGATGAGCGAGGCATCGTGCTTCTTTTTCATAACACTTGCTTTTTGGTCGTTTCTTCGTGTACCCTCCGAGCCGGGTGCTTCCCCTTGGCGTTCGGGCTACCTTTATCTCTTCCTTTTCGCGGTATTCTATTCGTTGCTCATAAGGACTCAGGCTGTGGTGCTGTTCCTCGCCTTTTCTGCGGGGCTGCTGATGATACGGCGCCGGAAGCTCGCGTTGGCGGTTGTTGCGGCAACCATCTTATGCTATATTCCGTGGATGATACGGAACATGGTCCTGGGACTGGGCCAATCAAGGTATCTTGACCAGGTATCGTTCTTCTTTGTCGGCAGCAAACTGAAAATGCTGCTTGTGCAGGCATTGCCCGAGAGTGTGGTGCCTTGTTTCAAGGTCGATTATATGCAGTCGCCCTCAATACTGTTGTGGGCAATAGCCATTGTCATGTTGCTGCTGATTGCCTATGGTGTGTGGCAGTTGAGGAGGTTGCGCCTTGTTATGTATCTGTTCCTGTCCGGCGGTGTGGGGATAGTGGCCATTATGGATTCCCCGAGCCTTTACCGTTATCTGATTATTCTGTTGCCGTTCTTTACGGCCGCGCTGGTAGTCGGTCTATGGTGTATATGCAGTTCCTTGTGGCTGATGGTTTCAAGGAAGAGCCTGTCGCCATGGTTTATGTCGGCAGTGCTGCTGCCGGGCCTTCTGCAAGGAGGGGACAGTATGTTCAGACACTCCTTGTCCGATATCCATGAATATGCTTCGGGAGACTATCCGCCGTTGTTCAGGAACAGCTTCGCTATGGCCCGTCAGGCTATGGGTATGGACAGGGATGCCGTGGTTGCATCGCGCAAACCGGAGCTGCTATACCTTGTAGAGGGGTTGAAAGGAGTGCCGTTGATAAATGCGGCGGACGATACCGTGGCTGTACGTTATCTGCTTGAGTGTGATGTGGATTACCTTATTGTCGACGGGACTGTTCCCGGTGACAATATTATGAAGTTGATAAACGGAAACAGGGAACTGTTTACCGTCAAGTCTTATATCCTTGAACCGGACCTGTTCCTTTTCCGTTTCGAGAAGGAAAATGCTGCTGCTTGGCTATTGGGACAGGGAACTCAATCGCCCAGGCCCTCCAGGTGACGGAAGCGGTTAACGAACCTGAATCGTTTCTTGCGTGTGTTGATGTTCGGACGATACCCTTTATTGTACTTCCTGCGGCGTAACTTCGCTATTGCCTTGGCTGCAAAGGCAATGACCAATATCCCTATTATCGAAATCCAAACGTACATAATCCTGTCAGTTTAAATGGTTTCAAGCCAATCTTACTATCGGCAGTTTTTGTATGCAACACCTAATGATCGGGGTTTTAGATCATTCTCTCGACGGCAAAGTAGGCAAAAAGATTGATATAATCAAACCTGCGGTGTATATTTTTCTAAAATTAACAAAAAAACAATATCTATCCAGGTTGTTCCGTATGTTCTGCTGTTCACGAAAACAATAGCTGTTGTTGATAACTTTCGGTTGATTTAACATTCCTCTTCCGGTATATTCATTATTTTTGCATATCATCCGTTTTGGAAATAAAAATCCCCTTACATATATGATTCAGACTGTTGTCAAGCGCGACGGGCGCATCGTCGGCTTTAATGAAGAGAAAATCATCACGGCTATCCGTAAGGCCATGCTGCACACCGACAAGGGTGAGGATATGTCGCTTATCCGTCAGATCACAGACCACATCTCGTTCCGTGGAGATGCGCAGATGACGGTCGAGGCCATACAGGATATGGTTGAGATGGAACTTATGAAGAGTAGCCGCAAGGATGTGGCGAAGAAGTACATCGCATACCGTAACCAGCGCCGCATTGCGCGTAAGGCAAAGACACGCGACATCTTCCAGGAGATTATAAACATCCAGTCGAATGATGTGACCCGCGAGAATGCGAATATGAATGCCGACACTCCTGCCGGCATGATGATGAAGTTCGCCAGCGAGACAACCAAGCCTTTTGTGGACGATTTCCTTCTCAGCGAGGAGGTTGTGGATGCCGTGCGCGACAACTATCTTCATATACACGATAAGGACTACTATCCTACAAAGAGTCTTACATGCTGCCAGCATCCGCTCGACAATATCCTCAAGAACGGTTTCAATGCCGGACATGGCGAGTCGCGCCCGGCAAAGCGCATAGAGACTGCCAGCATCATGGCATGTATCTCTATGGAGACTGCCCAGAATGAGATGCACGGCGGTCAGGCTATCCCTGCTTTTGATTTCTATCTTGCTCCCTATGTGCGTGCAAGCCTTATTGAGGAACTCAAGGGCATTGAGGACTTGACAGGGGCTGACTATTCGCACCTCTATAACAAGGAGATCGAGGATTATGTGCAGCAGCCGCTTGATTTCCTCAGCGGTGAAGACCGTATACTGCAGCATGCGATGAACAAGACAGTGGTAAGGGTACACCAGGCTATGGAGGCGTTCATACACAATATGAATACTATACATTCACGTGGCGGAAACCAGGTGGTGTTCAGTTCAATAAACTATGGAACCGATACTTCGGCCGAAGGACGCTGCATAATACGAGAGCTGCTTAACAGTACATACCGTGGCGTGGGCAATGGCGAGACTGCAATATTCCCCATACAGATATGGAAGAAGAAACGTGGTGTAAGCTATCTGCCGGGTGACCGCAACTACGACCTGTATCAACTTGCATGCAAGGTTACTGCGCGCCGTTTCTTCCCCAACTTCCTGAATCTTGATGCCACTTTCAACCAGAATGATGCATGGAGAGCCGATGACCCGATGCGCTATATGCACGAGGTCGCTACCATGGGATGCCGTACACGTGTCTTCGAGAACCGTTTCGGTCCCAAGACCTCTGTAGGTCGCGGCAACCTGTCGTTCTCTACAATAAACATCGTGCGCCTTGCAATAGAGTGCATGGAGGTCGGTAATAAGGAGGAGCGCATATCACTGTTCTTCGCGAAGCTCGACAATTTGCTTGACATTACGGCACGCCAGTTGCATGAGCGCATGGAATTCCAGAAGAGTGCTTTTGCCAAACAGTTCCCATTGTTAATGTCTGCCTTGTGGGTAGGGTGTGACAAACTCGACCCGGCGGGCACCATTGCGCCGGTGATAAACCAAGGTACTCTCGGTATCGGCTTCATCGGCCTTGCTGAATGTCTTGTGGCGCTTGTCGGCAAGCATCATGGAGAGAGTGAGGAGGCTCAAGAGCTGGGCCTGCGTATAATAACATATATGCGCGACCGTGCGAACGGCTTCTCGGAGCAATACCAGCATAACTATAGTGTTCTCGCTACTCCGGCCGAGGGGCTTTCAGGTCGTTTTACAAGGGGCGACCGCAAGAGGTTTGGTGTATTGCCCGGCATTACCGACCGCGATTACTATACCAATAGCAATCATGTTCCTGTATATTACAAGTGCAGTGCCCGTCGTAAGGCTGAAATAGAGGCTCCGTACCACGCATTGACCGGCGGCGGCCACATTTTCTATGTAGAGATGGACGGAGATGCTACACACAACCCCGAGGCCATTATGCGTGTTGTGGATATGATGGACCAGTATAATATAGGCTATGGTTCAGTGAACCATAACCGTAACCGCTGTCTCGATTGCGGTCATGAGAACTCAACGAAGGATCTTCAGGAGTGTCCCGAGTGCGGAAGCCGGAATCTTGACAAGCTGCAGCGCATTACCGGCTATCTTGTGGGTACTACCGACCGATGGAACAGTGCCAAGCTTTCCGAACTCAATGACCGTGTAGTGCACGAGTGATTCCATGGCGTCCATTTCCATTCTCGACATACTTGAGGATACCACCGTCGACGGTCCGGGTTTCCGCACTACGGTATATTGTGCTGGGTGTCCGAACTGTTGTCAAGGCTGTCATAATCCGCAGTCGTGGGATATTTCCAACGGGCGTATGGTCGATGTGGATGAGATACTCAAGGTGATTCTTGCCGACCCGTTTGCCGATGTGACCTTCTCGGGCGGTGATCCCATGTTCCAGCCCGAGGGCTTTACGGCTTTGGCAAGGGCTGTCAAGGAGAGGAGCGGGAAGAATATCTGGTGCTATACAGGCTATCTGTTTGAGCAGTTGCTGCAAAATCCGCGGCAGAGGGAGCTGCTTGAGTATATCGACGTGCTAGTGGACGGGCGCTTTGTCGAGGCTCTGAAAAGCGACGTGCTACGTTTTCGCGGCAGCAGCAACCAACGTGTCATTGATGTTGTGAAATCCCTTCAGCAGGGCTGTACGGTCTTGCTGGAAGCATATAACTGAAGGGTATGGCCGACAATTATCTTGAAAAGAAAATGGAGCAGCACCGTTCGCAGGTGCAGGCTGCAAGACCTGTGCAGAAGGGTGGTCTTTCTGCCTTGCTTGAAAAGAACCGAAGTACACGCGGATATGACTCATCGTTCATTGTCCGAAAAGATCAGTTGAGGCGCATTGTAGCGGTCAACACAAAGGTAGCTTCGGCCCGTAACAGGCAGCTCCTGCGTTTCCGTATTGTCACTGAGGATGAGGCCCATAAAGTGCTGCCACACATAAGGATGGGCAGCTCTCTTCCGTCGTTGAACCTTCCGTTGCCGGGTACCGAACCCAATGCTTTCATAGTTGTATGTTCCATAGAGGAGCCTCGCCCGAGTACGTTCATAGATCTTGGAATTTCTGTACAGAGTATGCTTTTGCAGGCGGTGGAAATTGGTCTTAACGGTGTGTGTCTCATGTCGTTCGACAAGGATGCGATAATTTCCGGTCTGGGTCTTGAGTATGAGCCTCTCGTTGTGCTGGCCATCGGCAGGAGTGCCGAAAAGCACAGGCTCGTAGAAATAGGAGCGGGTGATGACCATTCGTATTATCGTGAGAATGGGGTGCATTGTGTACCCAAGGTTGCGCTTGACGAACTTATTGTAGACTGATTGATTTTTGTCTTATGAAAGAGAATCCGCCCGATATCCTTCAAGGCTTCGGCATGTTCTTGATTATGGGCGGCAGCATGCTTATTTGACAACCTTGTAGTTGGCTCTTGCGTCGGCACGTGTCGTGTAGTTGAAATGCCACCATTCGGTGCGTATGGGCCTGAACCCGGCTTCTTTCATTACTCTGCGGAGCAATATGCGGTTCTCCATGGCTTTCCTGCTCATACGGCCTTGTATCACAAGTTGCTCTTCGTTGTCGATGTGGCTCAATGGTGTCAAGGCATCGACCTTGGTTCCCATCTCTATACTGTCTCCATTCTCATCGACAATGCTTACATCGACTGCCAGGCCGTAGTTGTGCAGCCCTCCGCCGTTCTTGGGATTGCTTACATAGTTCTGCTGTGATGTTCCCTTTACCTTGTCCCACATCTTCTGTTGTACGCTCATGGGGCGTGTCGCATCGTATATGCATAGACGGTAGCCGGGGTGCAATGCTTTCAGTCTTCTGTTGGCCTCTACAACAGCTCTGGCGGCCTTCGGGTGCAGGTATGCCTCGGCAAAGCTGTACATGGCTTCTCCTACAAAGTTGTCGCTCTTTGCGTACATCATATCAACCTCTATGCTATTGTCCAGGTCCTTTACTCTGAGGAATCCCGCCATAGGAGCTTGTGCTTTAAGTGTTGCAGCTGCAAGCAGTGATGCAAGGATTATGTATATGCCTTTTTTCATTAATTTCCACAATAAAGGAAGGCGACCCATTTTCTTTAGGGTCGCCCTCATTTGTAATGTTATGCATCAATATTCGCGTATGTCGCGTTCTTCTCGATAAACTCACGGCGTGGGCCTACGTCATCACCCATCAGCATTGAGAATATGTAGTCGGCCTCCTGGGCGTCGCGTATCGTTACCTGCTTCAGTGTACGTGTCTCGGGGTTCATTGTGGTGTCCCAAAGCTGTTCGGGGTTCATCTCTCCAAGACCCTTGTAACGCTGTATGTTTATGTCCTTCTCGTTTCCGCCTGCGTATTCCTGTACGAACGCATCCTTCTCGCGGTCATCGTAGCAGTATTTCTTCACCTTGCCCTTTGAACAGAGATAGAGAGGTGGCATCGCCTTGTAGAGGTGGCCGCCTTCTATAATCTCAGGCATGTAGCGGTAGAAGAGCGTCATGATGAGTGTTCCGATGTGCGCACCGTCGACGTCGGCATCGGCCATCATGATAATCTTGTGGTAGCGGAGCTTTTCGATATTTGCTTTCTTGCTGTCCTCGGGGTCAAGTCCGAAGCGGACGCCTATTGCCTGTATTATGTTGTTCACCTCGTCGCTCTCAAAAGCTTTGTGCCACATCACTTTCTCAACGTTCAGGATTTTACCGCGAAGCGGGAGTATGGCCTGGAACTTGTTCTTGCGTCCCTGTTTTGCCGAACCGCCCGCAGAGTCTCCCTCGACGAGGAAGAGTTCGCAGTTTGCGGGGTCCTTGTCCGAGCAGTCGGCAAGCTTGCCCGGCATACCGCATCCGCTCATGGGGCTCTTGCGCTGTACACTCTCGCGTGCCTTGCGTGCCGCAATACGCGCTGTAGCTGCAAGAATCACCTTGTCAACGACCATCTTCGCCTCTTTGGGGTGTTCCTCCAGATAGTATGCCAAAGCCTCTCCTACAGCCTGGTCAACAGCTCCTGTCACCTCGCTGTTACCCAGCTTGGTCTTTGTCTGTCCCTCGAACTGTGGTTCGGCAACCTTTACCGATACGATAGCTGTGAGTCCTTCACGGAAGTCTTCGCCTGAAATCTCCACCTTAGCCTTTTCGAGAGCCTTCGTGTCATCGGCATATTTCTTGAGGGTGCGTGTGAGGGCACGACGGAAACCTGCAAGGTGTGTACCACCCTCTATGGTGTTGATGTTGTTCACATACGTATGTACATTCTCGCTGTAACCGGTATTGTATATGATTGAAACCTCAATGGGTATGCCGTTCTTTTCGGTGTTGAGGTAGATTACATCGCTTATAAGCGGTGTGCGTGACGAGTCGATGTAGCGGACGAACTCCTTCAGGCCCTCGGTAGAGTAGAAAGTCTCGCTCATGTAGTTGCCGTTCTCGTCGGCCTCGCGCATGTCGGTTAGGGTTATTGTGATACCGGCATTCAGGTATGCCAGCTCACGGAGACGTGTGGCAAGAATCTGGTACTGGTACTCCGATACGGTGAATATTGAGTCGTCCGGCTGGAATGTCTGCCTTGTTCCGCGCAGGGTTGTCTCGCCTACGCAGTGTACTGCTTCAAGCGGCTTGCCGCATGAGTAGTTCTGTTCGTAGTGCTTGCCGTCGCGGAACACCTCTGTCTTCATGTGCTTTGACAATGCGTTCACGCAGGATACGCCTACGCCGTGAAGACCTCCGGAAACCTTGTATGAGTCCTTGTTGAACTTACCGCCGGCATGCAGCACTGTCATTACTACCTCAAGGGCCGAGCGTCCCTCCTTCTCGTGCATGTCTACCGGAATACCTCGTCCGTTGTCCTGCACTGTTATGGAGTTTCCGGGGTTGATTGTTACGTTTATATGTGTACAGAAACCGGCCATAGCCTCATCGATGGAGTTGTCCACTACCTCATATACCAGGTGGTGGAGACCCTTTTCGCTGATGTCTCCGATGTACATCGCAGGGCGTTTACGAACTGCTTCAAGACCTTCGAGGACCTGAATACTGTCGGCTGAATAGTTGGCCGCTGAATTTTTGTTGATCTCTTCGCTCATAATAGATTTTACAATCGCTAATAACTGAACAAAGTTACTAAAAACGGGCCTATTACACAAGTCTATTCCGCTAAATATTCACGTAGTGAATAAAGCTTTTTTATCAGCTTTTGTCAGGTATGTTCGGGATGGTGGTTCCGGTAGTGTGCTTGGGCTTGAGGCTGGTCTGCCGCGATTGCAAAGGATATTGAAGATGCCTCTCTGTTGTGATGTTCAGGGCTTGCCCTAAATGCAATAATTGCGCAGTGCAGGAGGGTGTTTTTCATTTTAGCAGTAGCAGCAGATTCTCGTGGCCACGAGAATCTGCTGCTACTGCTAAAATGAAAAACACCCTCCTGCACTGCGCAATTATTGCATTTAGGGCAAGCCCTGAACATCACAACAGAGAGGCATCTTCAATATCCTTTGCAATCGCGGCAGACCAGCCTCAAGCCCAAGCACACTACCGGAACCACCATCCCGAACATACCTGACAAAAGCTGATAAAAAAGCTTTATTCACTACGTGAATATTTAGCGGAATAGACTTGTGTAATAGGCCCGTTTTTAGTAACTTTGTTCAGTTATTAGCGATTGTAAAATCTATTATGAGCGAAGAGATCAACAAAAATTCAGCGGCCAACTATTCAGCCGACAGTATTCAGGTCCTCGAAGGTCTTGAAGCAGTTCGTAAACGCCCTGCGATGTACATCGGAGACATCAGCGAAAAGGGTCTCCACCACCTGGTATATGAGGTAGTGGACAACTCCATCGATGAGGCTATGGCCGGTTTCTGTACACATATAAACGTAACAATCAACCCCGGAAACTCCATAACAGTGCAGGACAACGGACGAGGTATTCCGGTAGACATGCACGAGAAGGAGGGACGCTCGGCCCTTGAGGTAGTAATGACAGTGCTGCATGCCGGCGGTAAGTTCAACAAGGACTCATACAAGGTTTCCGGAGGTCTTCACGGCGTAGGCGTATCCTGCGTGAACGCATTGTCAAAGCACATGAAGACAGAGGTGTTCCGCGACGGCAAGCACTACGAACAGAACTACTCATGCGGCAAGCCGCTTGAAGCAGTACACTGCGTAGGCGAGACAACCCTGCGCGGAACAAGGCAGACATTCCAGCCGGACGACTCAATATTCACCGTATCGGAGTACCAGTACCAGATTCTTGCCACACGTCTCCGTGAGCTGGCATACCTGAATGCCGGTATCACAATAACCCTAACCGACATGCGCGAGGCCGACGAGAACGGCAACTACATGAGCGAGACTTTCTACTCTACCGAGGGCCTGAAGGAGTTCGTCCGCTACATCGACTCGTCACGCACACCGCTTATAAGCGATGTAATCTACCTCAACACCGAAAAGAACGGCATACCCATTGAGGTTTCAATCATATACAATACCGGTTACAGCGAGAATGTACATACGTATGTGAACAACATCAACACCATAGAGGGTGGTACACACCTTGCAGGTTTCCGTCGTGCCCTCACACGCACCCTCAAGAAATATGCCGATGACACGAAGGCTCTCGAAAAGGCTAAGGTGGAGATTTCAGGCGAAGACTTCCGTGAAGGACTCACAGCTATCGTATCGGTAAAGGTTGCCGAACCACAGTTCGAGGGACAGACAAAGACCAAGCTGGGTAACAGCGAGGTGACAGGAGCTGTTGACCAGGCTGTAGGAGAGGCTTTGGCATACTATCTGGAGGAACACCCCAAAGAGGCGAAGATGGTCGTTGACAAGGTGATTCTTGCAGCTACAGCGCGTATTGCGGCACGCAAGGCACGCGAGAGTGTACAGCGCAAGAGCCCCATGAGCGGATGCGGTATGCCGGGCAAGCTTGCCGACTGCTCGGACAAGGACCCCGCAAACTGCGAACTCTTCCTCGTCGAGGGAGACTCTGCGGGCGGTTCGGCAAAACAGGGACGCAAGAACAAGTTCCAGGCCATACTCCCGCTTCGCGGTAAAATCCTGAACGTTGAGAAAGTGATGTGGCACAAAGCTTTTGAGAGCGACGAGGTGAACAACATAATACAGGCAATAGGCGTCCGCTTCGGACTTGACCCCGAGGACAGCAAGAAAGCAAATATCGAAAAGCTCCGCTACCACAAGATTATCATGATGGCCGATGCCGACGTCGACGGTGCGCACATCGGAACACTCATCATGACGCTCTTCTACCGCTACATGCCTGAGATTATAGAAGGCGGCCACCTCTACAAGGCGATGCCACCTCTCTATCTCTGTTCAAAGGGCAAGGTGAAGAAATACTGCTACGATGACCGCGAGAAGGATGCGTTCGTACAGGAATACGCAGGCGGAAACGAGAAGGACATAAACATACAGCGTTACAAGGGTCTTGGAGAGATGAACCCCGAACAGCTTTGGGACACCACAATGAACCCCGAGACACGTACACTGAAGCAGGTAACGATACGCGACGCCCAGGAGGCCGACTACATATTCTCAATGCTGATGGGTGATGACGTAGGCCCACGCCGTGAGTTTATCGAGAAGAACGCGACATACGCGAATATTGATGCATAACATTACAAATGAGGGCGACCCTAAAGAAAATGGGTCGCCTTCCTTTATTGTGGAAATTAATGAAAAAAGGCATATACATAATCCTTGCATCACTGCTTGCAGCTGCAACACTTAAAGCACAAGCTCCTATGGCGGGATTCCTCAGAGTAAAGGACCTGGACAATAGCATAGAGGTTGATATGATGTACGCAAAGAGCGACAACTTTGTAGGAGAAGCCATGTACAGCTTTGCCGAGGCATACCTGCACCCGAAGGCCGCCAGAGCTGTTGTAGAGGCCAACAGAAGACTGAAAGCATTGCACCCCGGCTACCGTCTATGCATATACGATGCGACACGCCCCATGAGCGTACAACAGAAGATGTGGGACAAGGTAAAGGGAACATCACAGCAGAACTATGTAAGCAATCCCAAGAACGGCGGAGGGCTGCACAACTACGGCCTGGCAGTCGATGTAAGCATTGTCGATGAGAATGGAGACAGTATAGAGATGGGAACCAAGGTCGATGCCTTGACACCATTGAGCCACATCGACAACGAAGAGCAACTTGTGATACAAGGCCGTATGAGCAGGAAAGCCATGGAGAACCGCATATTGCTCCGCAGAGTAATGAAAGAAGCCGGGTTCAGGCCCATACGCACCGAATGGTGGCATTTCAACTACACGACACGTGCCGACGCAAGAGCCAACTACAAGGTTGTCAAATAAGCATGCTGCCGCCCATAATCAAGAACATGCCGAAGCCTTGAAGGATATCGGGCGGATTCTCTTTCATAAGACAAAAATCAATCAGTCTACAATAAGTTCGTCAAGCGCAACCTTGGGTACACAATGCACCCCATTCTCACGATAATACGAATGGTCATCACCCGCTCCTATTTCTACGAGCCTGTGCTTTTCGGCACTCCTGCCGATGGCCAGCACAACGAGAGGCTCATACTCAAGACCCAGACCGGAAATTATCGCATCCTTGTCGAACGACATGAGACACACACCGTTAAGACCAATTTCCACCGCCTGCAAAAGCATACTCTGTACAGAAATTCCAAGATCTATGAACGTACTCGGGCGAGGCTCCTCTATGGAACATACAACTATGAAAGCATTGGGTTCGGTACCCGGCAACGGAAGGTTCAACGACGGAAGAGAGCTGCCCATCCTTATGTGTGGCAGCACTTTATGGGCCTCATCCTCAGTGACAATACGGAAACGCAGGAGCTGCCTGTTACGGGCCGAAGCTACCTTTGTGTTGACCGCTACAATGCGCCTCAACTGATCTTTTCGGACAATGAACGATGAGTCATATCCGCGTGTACTTCGGTTCTTTTCAAGCAAGGCAGAAAGACCACCCTTCTGCACAGGTCTTGCAGCCTGCACCTGCGAACGGTGCTGCTCCATTTTCTTTTCAAGATAATTGTCGGCCATACCCTTCAGTTATATGCTTCCAGCAAGACCGTACAGCCCTGCTGAAGGGATTTCACAACATCAATGACACGTTGGTTGCTGCTGCCGCGAAAACGTAGCACGTCGCTTTTCAGAGCCTCGACAAAGCGCCCGTCCACTAGCACGTCGATATACTCAAGCAGCTCCCTCTGCCGCGGATTTTGCAGCAACTGCTCAAACAGATAGCCTGTATAGCACCAGATATTCTTCCCGCTCCTCTCCTTGACAGCCCTTGCCAAAGCCGTAAAGCCCTCGGGCTGGAACATGGGATCACCGCCCGAGAAGGTCACATCGGCAAACGGGTCGGCAAGAATCACCTTGAGTATCTCATCCACATCGACCATACGCCCGTTGGAAATATCCCACGACTGCGGATTATGACAGCCTTGACAACAGTTCGGACACCCAGCACAATATACCGTAGTGCGGAAACCCGGACCGTCGACGGTGGTATCCTCAAGTATGTCGAGAATGGAAATGGACGCCATGGAATCACTCGTGCACTACACGGTCATTGAGTTCGGAAAGCTTGGCACTGTTCCATCGGTCGGTAGTACCCACAAGATAGCCGGTAATGCGCTGCAGCTTGTCAAGATTCCGGCTTCCGCACTCGGGACACTCCTGAAGATCCTTCGTTGAGTTCTCATGACCGCAATCGAGACAGCGGTTACGGTTATGGTTCACTGAACCATAGCCTATATTATACTGGTCCATCATATCCACAACACGCATAATGGCCTCGGGGTTGTGTGTAGCATCTCCGTCCATCTCTACATAGAAAATGTGGCCGCCGCCGGTCAATGCGTGGTACGGAGCCTCTATTTCAGCCTTACGACGGGCACTGCACTTGTAATATACAGGAACATGATTGCTATTGGTATAGTAATCGCGGTCGGTAATGCCGGGCAATACACCAAACCTCTTGCGGTCGCCCCTTGTAAAACGACCTGAAAGCCCCTCGGCCGGAGTAGCGAGAACACTATAGTTATGCTGGTATTGCTCCGAGAAGCCGTTCGCACGGTCGCGCATATATGTTATTATACGCAGGCCCAGCTCTTGAGCCTCCTCACTCTCTCCATGATGCTTGCCGACAAGCGCCACAAGACATTCAGCAAGGCCGATGAAGCCGATACCGAGAGTACCTTGGTTTATCACCGGCGCAATGGTGCCCGCCGGGTCGAGTTTGTCACACCCTACCCACAAGGCAGACATTAACAATGGGAACTGTTTGGCAAAAGCACTCTTCTGGAATTCCATGCGCTCATGCAACTGGCGTGCCGTAATGTCAAGCAAATTGTCGAGCTTCGCGAAGAACAGTGATATGCGCTCCTCCTTATTACCGACCTCCATGCACTCTATTGCAAGGCGCACGATGTTTATTGTAGAGAACGACAGGTTGCCGCGACCTACAGAGGTCTTGGGACCGAAACGGTTCTCGAAGACACGTGTACGGCATCCCATGGTAGCGACCTCGTGCATATAGCGCATCGGGTCATCGGCTCTCCATGCATCATTCTGGTTGAAAGTGGCATCAAGATTCAGGAAGTTGGGGAAGAAACGGCGCGCAGTAACCTTGCATGCAAGTTGATACAGGTCGTAGTTGCGGTCACCCGGCAGATAGCTTACACCACGTTTCTTCTTCCATATCTGTATGGGGAATATTGCAGTCTCGCCATTGCCCACGCCACGGTATGTACTGTTAAGCAGCTCTCGTATTATGCAGCGTCCTTCGGCCGAAGTATCGGTTCCATAGTTTATTGAACTGAACACCACCTGGTTTCCGCCACGTGAATGTATAGTATTCATATTGTGTATGAACGCCTCCATAGCCTGGTGTACCCTTACCACTGTCTTGTTCATCGCATGCTGCAGTATACGGTCTTCACCGCTGAGGAAATCAAGCGGCTGCTGCACATAATCCTCGATCTCCTTGTTATAGAGGTGCGAATAGTCAGCCCCTGTCAAGTCCTCAATGCCCTTGAGTTCCTCAATAAGGCTTGCACGCACATAGGGAGCAAGATAGAAATCAAAAGCAGGGATAGCCTGACCGCCGTGCATCTCATTCTGGGCAGTCTCCATAGAGATACATGCCATGATGCTGGCAGTCTCTATGCGCTTTGCCGGGCGCGACTCGCCATGTCCGGCATTGAAACCGTTCTTGAGGATATTGTCGAGCGGATGCTGGCAGCATGTAAGACTCTTTGTAGGATAGTAGTCCTTATCGTGTATATGAAGATAGTTGTCGCGCACGGCATCCACAACCTCCTCGCTGAGAAGGAAATCGTCCACAAAAGGCTTGGTTGTCTCGCTGGCGAACTTCATCATCATGCCGGCAGGAGTGTCGGCATTCATATTCGCATTCTCGCGGGTCACATCATTCGACTGGATGTTTATAATCTCCTGGAAGATGTCGCGTGTCTTTGCCTTACGCGCAATGCGGCGCTGGTTACGGTATGCGATGTACTTCTTCGCCACATCCTTGCGGCTACTCTTCATAAGTTCCATCTCAACCATATCCTGTATGGCCTCGACCGTCATCTGCGCATCTCCACGGAACGAGATGTGGTCTGTGATCTGACGGATAAGCGACATATCCTCACCCTTGTCGGTGTGCAGCATGGCCTTACGGATAGCCGTGATGATTTTCTCTTCATTAAAGCCGACGATGCGCCCGTCGCGCTTGACAACAGTCTGAATCATATATGTAAGGGGATTTTTATTTCCAAAACGGATGATATGCAAAAATAATGAATATACCGGAAGAGGAATGTTAAATCAACCGAAAGTTATCAACAACAGCTATTGTTTTCGTGAACAGCAGAACATACGGAACAACCTGGATAGATATTGTTTTTTTGTTAATTTTAGAAAAATATACACCGCAGGTTTGATTATATCAATCTTTTTGCCTACTTTGCCGTCGAGAGAATGATCTAAAACCCCGATCATTAGGTGTTGCATACAAAAACTGCCGATAGTAAGATTGGCTTGAAACCATTTAAACTGACAGGATTATGTACGTTTGGATTTCGATAATAGGGATATTGGTCATTGCCTTTGCAGCCAAGGCAATAGCGAAGTTACGCCGCAGGAAGTACAATAAAGGGTATCGTCCGAACATCAACACACGCAAGAAACGATTCAGGTTCGTTAACCGCTTCCGTCACCTGGAGGGCCTGGGCGATTGAGTTCCCTGTCCCAATAGCCAAGCAGCAGCATTTTCCTTCTCGAAACGGAAAAGGAACAGGTCCGGTTCAAGGATATAAGACTTGACGGTAAACAGTTCCCTGTTTCCGTTTATCAACTTCATAATATTGTCACCGGGAACAGTCCCGTCGACAATAAGGTAATCCACATCACACTCAAGCAGATAACGTACAGCCACGGTATCGTCCGCCGCATTTATCAACGGCACTCCTTTCAACCCCTCTACAAGGTATAGCAGCTCCGGTTTGCGCGATGCAACCACGGCATCCCTGTCCATACCCATAGCCTGACGGGCCATAGCGAAGCTGTTCCTGAACAACGGCGGATAGTCTCCCGAAGCATATTCATGGATATCGGACAAGGAGTGTCTGAACATACTGTCCCCTCCTTGCAGAAGGCCCGGCAGCAGCACTGCCGACATAAACCATGGCGACAGGCTCTTCCTTGAAACCATCAGCCACAAGGAACTGCATATACACCATAGACCGACTACCAGCGCGGCCGTAAAGAACGGCAACAGAATAATCAGATAACGGTAAAGGCTCGGGGAATCCATAATGGCCACTATCCCCACACCGCCGGACAGGAACAGATACATAACAAGGCGCAACCTCCTCAACTGCCACACACCATAGGCAATCAGCAGCAACATGACAATGGCTATTGCCCACAACAGTATTGAGGGCGACTGCATATAATCGACCTTGAAACAAGGCACCACACTCTCGGGCAATGCCTGCACAAGCAGCATTTTCAGTTTGCTGCCGACAAAGAAGAACGATACCTGGTCAAGATACCTTGATTGGCCCAGTCCCAGGACCATGTTCCGTATCATCCACGGAATATAGCATAAGATGGTTGCCGCAACAACCGCCAACGCGAGCTTCCGGCGCCGTATCATCAGCAGCCCCGCAGAAAAGGCGAGGAACAGCACCACAGCCTGAGTCCTTATGAGCAACGAATAGAATACCGCGAAAAGGAAGAGATAAAGGTAGCCCGAACGCCAAGGGGAAGCACCCGGCTCGGAGGGTACACGAAGAAACGACCAAAAAGCAAGTGTTATGAAAAAGAAGCACGATGCCTCGCTCATCATCATTGTCGAGAACTCCAGCAGATGCGGTGTGAGAAGAACTGCTGCCGCCGCAATGAAAGAGAGCTCACGCCGTACCCCCTCGCGCACAAGAACCGAAAAGAGAAGAATCACCCCGCCGAAAAAAAATAGCAGGTTCAGTATTTTCTGGGCGACGAAACTCGACGTGACGGCACGCAAAGGAGCCATGAGCAACGGATAACCAGGGGGGAAATTGGCTGTAGGCTCCCCGAACATGTCGCAATACCCGTTTCCCGATGCAAGCGAAGTGGCATTGATATAATAGTAACAGTTATCGCCATTGAGGTCCAGCTTCGCATTGAAAACATACGGAAAAACCAGCAGGGCTATTAAAAACAGCCCTGCCTGGTATATGTATCTGAAGCCTTTGACCTCTTTTGCCATTACTATCACTTGTTGTGCTCGGCCTCAATCTCCTCGGGAGACATTGGCTTGTACTTTCCAAGACGGCGTGCACCGTCCTCGAACACATAGTAATCCTCCTCGCCACGCATGCCGCCGAATGTCTTCCATGCATCGAGTTTGTCGTAGCAGATGAAATCGGTGAACTGTTTCTCGGCACGCCATTTGTCAATGAGATCGGGGATAAAGTATATACCCGGCTCGACAGTGAACACGAAACCAGGCTCAAGAGCCTTGGCAAGACGCAGTGATTTCCAGCCGAAGAGCGTGCTCTTTGCACGTCCCTCCTCGTAACCCACATTCACCTCGCCGAAGTTCTCCATGTCATGCACGTCTAGACCCATCATGTGGCCCAGGCCATGAGGCATGAACATGCATGTGGCACCCTTTATGGTAGCCTCTACGGGGTCGCCCTTCATAAGGCCAAGATCTATCATGCCCTTCGCGATTTCGGTGAGCACGAGCCTGTGCACCTCGCGGTACTCGATGCCCGGTCTTATGTTGTCAAGCGCAGTCAGGTGTGCACGGCGCAATATATTGCACACTGTACGCTGCTGTTCGGTGAAGTGTGCGCCTACAGGCATTGTAGTCGTAAGGTCACCTGCATAATGCATCGCATTCTCGCAACCCGAATCGAGCAGGAACATCTGCCCCTCCTTCAGCGGTGTCGTTCCATACGCATGGTTGTGCAGTGTCTGTCCGTTCACGGTCGCTATTATGGGGAACGAAAGACCGAAGTTGTGCTTTGCGGCCTCGGCCTGCACAACCGAAACGATTTCGGCCTCGGTAGTGCCCGGACGCACGGCGCGCATTGCCGCACAATGCATGTCGACAGAGACGTTTACCGCCTCCTCTATCTGTGCTATCTCCTCGTCGCTCTTGTAGTTACGCTGGGAAATCACCGCCTTTACGAACTCCAGCGATGCTTTTGCGGCCTGCTCGGCAGGATTTATCCCAAGCAGCTCCTGCAGCCACACCTGATGCTCGCCACGGTAGGGAGGGAGGAAGTGCACCTTCTGTCCCTTGGCCTGAGCATCCTTCACATAGGTTGCCAGGTCAGCCATAGGACGCGTCATGACAATACCCACACGCTCGCTCTTCTCCCTGATGGTAGGCTGTACGCCGGTCCATACGATATCGTCTATTGTAAGCTCGTTGCCGAAGATTATCTCCCTGTCGTTATCTATATCTATAACAGCGGCAAGCCCCTCGTAGTCCGATGCGAAATAGTACAGGAATGTAGAATCCTGGCGGAAATGATAGGCATTGTCGGCATAGTTCATTCCTGTAAAATTATTGCCCAGGAACAACAGCAGACCACTGCCCATTCTCTCTTTCAACGCCTTGCGGCGTGCAATATAAGTCTCTTTTGCAAACATAATGGTTAGATATTTGGTTGTTCTTATCGTTTTATTACAGCACGCAGCACGAACCATATGTGCCGCCCGACCGTAGGCAACAGGCCATAATGCCTGCTCATCACCTTGAAACGCTCTATGAGCGATGCACGGTGATGCTGCAAAGATAATCCGTTCTGCAAATAATCAACTACCGTGGCGTTGACATTAACCAATTTTGACGAAGCCTTCATGACCCTGATGCACCAGTCGACATCGGACGAAAGGCGGTATTCAAGGTTATACATGGGCGCGATGTCACGCCTTGCATAGAAAGCCTGATGGCAAACGAGCATCCCGTCCTTGAAACTGCGCCATGTCAGCACCTCGGGTGCCTTAAGACGCCTCATGCGCACGAAATTCCGTTCCTCGTCAACCTCGGCAGTCTCCCCGTACAGGACATGTGGCAACTCCTTCTCCCCTGCAATGGCATCGACTATTGTCTGCAAGGTATCAGGCGCATGGAAAGCGTCACCGGCGTTAAGAAAACAGAGGTAATCACCAGTCGCAAGAGCCATACCCTTGTTCATGGCATCGTACAGACCGTTGTCACGCTCACTCACAATATGCGCGAAGCCGATACCACTGGCCTTGGCCTTTTCCACGGTACCGTCACTGGAACCGCCGTCTATAAGCAGATATTCATAGTTCCTGTAGGTCTGCTCCTTTACGCTGTTCAATGTAGGCTCTATCGCATCGGCCGCATTGAACGTAATTGTTATTATCGAAAACTTGGGTTGCAGAGCCATAGTCATCACTTTTTGAATCCCGTATATAGCATGAAACCTGCCAAAGCCACTATCAACACTCCAACAAGAATGGAGAGATAGAACGACCATTCATGGCTCTTTATCATGACCTCATCAACGCACTTGAACTCTATTGTATGGTCGCCTGCCGGCAGAGGCAATGCGCGCAATACATAGTTGGCGCGTACAGGGGACACCTCCTTGCCATCAATATAAGCCTTCCATGTCTTGTAGTATATCTCGGAGAATACCGCAAGCTTGGGAGCCTTGCAACTGCTCCTGTAGGTAATGTTTCCCGGGTTGCGGTACTCGTCCAGCACAATCTCGCCGGATGCGCCGTTGCAATACTGTGCGGCATCGGGCACCTTGTCACGCCAAGCCTCATCGACATATGCAGTATTCTTGTCAATATTCTCTATTGCAGCAATCTCCTCATCCGCGCCACTCACCCATACGATGCTGTCGACAAGCCAGCAGTGGCCGAAGGCCCCTGGCAAGCCGTGCTGCTGCGCCATTCCCGGAGTATTGTCGGCCACACCGTCACCGGTTATGATGAAGCGCGTATTCAGCATAGAAATGACATTCCAGTTCATTTTTGAGAGATACCTGTCTATAAGATCCTGGTATCTTGCCAGTTTGGCCGGACTGTAACCACCTATGGAGTTATGCTTGTAAGATGTGAATGCCTCGTTGAACGGATTGTCGACAAGATTGAACACACGATAGTGCGGGTCATCCCCTGCCAGTTCCTTTATCTGCCTGTCGACATCGGTAAAGCGTATTTCAGTTGTTCTTTCCTTAGACATGAAATCATCATCGGACAGGAAGCGCTTGCTCACCGGCCACATGTCGAAAAGGAAAAGTACTCCCATTGCAAGTACAACCAAGGTTGCCTTGAGCTTTCCGTATGAATATGCAAACAGGAGGACTGCGGCTGCAGCTATGAAAAGGAACGAACGCCATGCATCGGCGGCAAGCATCGAAGCACGTTCGGTTTTCAAGGCTTCGTATATCTCGGGCACCTGAGCTACAGCTGCATCATTGGCCGACACAAAATTCATCAGCGAACCGCCCGACAAGGCAAAAACAAGAGCCAATGCCCCTACGATACCCGAAGAGATGTACAGGCCTTTCATTGCGAGCTTCTTTTCACCGGCATTACTTGAAAGTACCATTCTCATGTACTCCTTCACTGCAAGCACAGCAAGTGTAGCCATAGCCATTGTTGTTATCACAAGTGACATTGACGGAGCGCGGAACTTGTTGTAGAAAGGCAGATATTCGAACAGGAAGTTGTTTATACCCGGGAGGTTGCGTCCCCATGCAAGGAGCAGCGTGAATACAGTTGCTGCAAGCAGCCACCATTTTTCGGGGCCACGTACCACAAAAAGTCCGAGCACGAACAGGAAGCACACTATCGCTCCGGCATATACAGGACCTTCGGTAAAAGGCTGGTCGCCCCAATATGTCGGCGCGGCACTTGCAAACGAAGCGGCCTGCCTTGCTGCTTCGCGGTTTATCTCTCCCCTTATCTCCATGTTGGCGTTTATGAACTGTAACGCTTCGGCCTCGCCCGCACCCGGGTTGTGCTGCATCACAGCATCGACATACTGGCTTGTCATTGCCTTGGAGACATAGTTCCTGTATGCAGAATAGAGCCGGCTATCCTCACCCACGTCGTAATGTGACGACGAACCGTAGAAACCGGGGATAAGGAGTGTAAGGCTCTCGGCCTTTCCGTAACTCCAGGCGAAGGCATAATCGGCATCAAGCCCCGAAGCCTTCTCTCCATCCTTGACTTTGAGTTCCGAGCCGCCTCGCATCGACTCCTTTGCATAGTCATTCGTCGGCAACAGTATACCCACGGCAGGAGCAGCGGCCAACAAGGCAACCACAGCAAGGACACCCGTAGCCTTGAAATAGTACGGAAGCCATTTTTCGCGGAATGCATAGACAAGATACACCAGAGCTATGATTACTGCGGTAAGCAACACATAATAGCTTACCTGCTGATGACTCCAGTAAACATTAAGACCGGCAGCAATAAGTGTAAGCAATGCACCGGCAAGCAACTTGCGCCTATAGCAAAGGATGATACCTCCTATAAGCGGAGCCATAGTTGCTATCACAAGGCTCTTGTTCATGTGTCCGGCGTTGATTATAATGAAATTGTATGAGCCGAGCGTATATACAATCGCACCGGCAATGCTGAGCCACGACCTGCACCCGAGAGCAAGCAGTAGTATATAGAAGCCAAGGAACGTCGCGAATATACAGCCTATATGACGTGCCGATGCACCGAAAATGTTCAACGTGACGATCCTGCTCAAGTTCTTGAACACATTGGCCGGTTGAGGGGAGAATGTATAGTTGCACGGCATACCGGAGAACATGGAGTTCGACCAGTATGAATACTCACCTGTCTCTTCGTGATAGTCACGGGCATCCTTGCCCCATCCCATGGAACCTACGGCATCGGCCTGTCGTATGTCCTTGCCCTCAAGAACCGGTGAAAAGTACACCAGCGTAAGCAGCAGGAACACCAAAATGGCAACAATATGCGGCACAAGCCCCTTCCAATCAAATTTACCTGTCATGATATTATCTGTTTTTATCTATTATCCCTTTCAAACAATTGTACATGCCCTCTTCATACTTTTCAAGAGTATAATTGTCCCTGACCGTATGATATGCGGCCCAAGCCTTACGTGAAAACTCGCCTGGCGACAGGCTGTCGACAGCAAGCAGCGCCTCCTCGAAATCCCTGTATGCAACATTTGCGACTTCCACTCCTACTGCGGAAAGGTCGAGCCCGGTACCCTTGCTGTATACAGGAAACATCGGAGCGTTGCCCAGGACATTGAGCACGGACACGGCTCCGCCTTCCGAGACAGACGGGTTGAGCAGTATGCCGCACTGCGACAATACCGCAGCATACTCCTTTGACTCTATATCAACAAATCCATGCATTACAATATTGTCATGCGACTCTATCACCGGCCCGTAATATCTCCAGAAGTCACTCTCCTGCCGGCTGCCGCCGCAAATGTGAAGAGTGAATTCGGGATGGGAGACGGCAAAATCTATGGCAATGTCAAGCCCCTTATGCAGCATGCCCGAGCTGCCGAACCAGAGAATATTCCTGCGGCAAGCGACAAAATCCTTGTCGGCGGCCTCATCAACGACCTTGAAATAGAACGCCGACAACTGGTGATACATGGTAGCATCACACTCTTCGTTCAGGAACTGCCGCAGCACATAGCTGTCACCAAGGCATATCACTGCATCGCTGAAACGTGCCTCGTAATAGTTCCTGGGATCACCCGGGATATAGCGGTTGGCTCCCAGCAGCCAGTGTCCATGCCGTTCACGGAACTCGATGTTGCGCATCGAAGTACACCTGTAGTTGAAACAGGTTTCCGCGCCAACGGAGTAAAAAATTCTGAGCGGATTAATACCCGCATCACTGCTGAACGAGCCCATATACGCATTGCCGTTTATACCGCACACGATGTCGTAGGGAGAGTAGTCAATCCCTGTTTTCGCCCTTGATGAACAGTCTACAATGTATCCTAAACGGTCGAAGCACCTTGCTATGACATGGCATTCCGTGAAATTGGAATGATATTTAGGCAACTGCCTGAACTTGAAGGCCTCGGGCAAATGACAAAGTAGCACACGTTTGCCGCTTCGCTTGCCGAAGACATTCTTCAAAATCTTTTCATTCGAAAATACTCTATGCACACATGCAACAATCGAGCTGCAAATGCGCCGTTTGGCTATTGGCCACAAACGCTGGAGTTCCGATATCCTGTACCTCATACCGCCAGCTACATTATAGTTTACGATATACTCTACAGGTATTCTCCACCATCTTTTCAAGAGAAAATTCCTTGCTCCTCTCAAGCCCCTTATGCCGTAGTTCATCGCGTAGCGCGGCACTTACAAGCATCTCCTTGAGAGCATCCTGCATTGACTGTGCGTCGCCCGGGTTGAAGAAAAGCCCGGCATCACCGGCCACTTCGGGGAAACAGCTGGCATTGCTCAGGCACACGGGGCAACCATTTGCAAACGCCTCAAGGATGGGAATGCCGAACCCCTCGTAATGCGACGGGAACACGAAACACAACGCATATTTATAGAGAGATGCCATTTGAGCATCGTTTGCCGATATATGTACAAGACGGTCTGCAATATTCCATTTGGCGAACAGTTTCAGTTCGGCTCTGCTGAAAGGAGATCCGGTACATACAACCTTGAGGTTAGGGTCAAGGTTGAATATCGGACGTATTGCCGAAAGCCATGGAAGGAAGTTCTTGTAACCCTTCCTTTCGCCTACATACAGCACATACCGGTCAAACAATTGTGAAGCCGGCGTGCCTATCATACGGTAGCCGTGATGAACTACACTTATTTTTGCAGGGTCGGTACCCAACAATTCCACAATATCGCGTTTCGTGTTCTCGCTCACTGCGATTATATGGTCGGCCTCCGATATCAGCAGTTTCTTGTGCGGGATTGTACGGTCATATATGAGCACATCCTGCGGATACCGTTCGAATGTCATGTCATGAATGGTCAGCACAAAAGGCTTCTGCCTTTTCTTGACATGCTTGAGGAAATATGGATTGAAATATGTGGGGTGGAATATATCGTAGTCGTCGTTCTTTACAGCCTTCGTTGCAAGATACTTGTTGACAAGTATATATATCTGTCTGCGAAGACGATAATTGCGGGGGAAGGTTATCTTGTCATACTCATGCCCGTATGTTTCAGTGACATAGTGGTTCTCGCAGTAGCGCATAGGAATCTCCGCCCCGAACTCACCTGCCGGCAAGTTGTACATGAGATCGGCAAAATAACGTGTCACACCACCGAAACGCTGGAATGTGAACATCTGATTATCGAACAGTATCTTTTTCATATCACCAAGCCTCATTTTTTCATTTATACAGAAACTCCTTTATCTCATTAAGTTCCTCGCTGCGTATCAAACGTGCAATAAACACATAAAGCGAGGCTGCTATCGCCACCTTTGAAACAAACAGCAGATACATGTCCTCTATCGCCATCGTCGAAACATATGCAACGGCCATTACAAATAACGACAGCAGCATATACGGCAGTATATCGCGCATGAACATGGAAAGTTTAATATCAATCTCCTTCTTGGCGAAATATAACCAAACAAACAACCATAAAACATTGAACACACAATAGGAAACTATCATCGGCTTTATGCCCATCCTATGGATGATCAACAGAATTCCGAACATAAGCAATCCCTGCACAATAGTACACCACATGAATGTACGTGAGCGTCCGCAACTTACCAGAAGATTGGTAAACATGGACTGTATCGGCATGAATGCGCCCCACACGGCCAACATCTGCAACATCCCGGCACTCTCCAGCCATTTTTCGGTAATCACAAGCACAATCAGTTCCTTGGAGACCAGCGACAGGCCCAGCATGAGCGGGAAAGATACAAAAGCCGTAAAACGTAACATCTTCCTGAAAACGCGCAGCTGCCGTTCGCTGTCATTGACAACCTTCGCAAGTGCTGGCTGCGCCACGGCATTCACCATGCCGTTGACCACTTCACCACCCATATTGAACCATTCCGCCGACTTGGTATAGTTGCCCACATCAATGCGGGTATAGAATTTTCCCAGAATAAAAGAGAACACATTCCAGTTGAAACGTTGGAATACGCTTGTTATCAGCAGCCTGTAGCTGAAGGCAAAAAGATACTTCAAAGGCGCGAAATTCACCTTCAACGAAGGTGTCCACGGAGTAAAATACCAGCAGACAACAGTGCGCACAAGCACATACACAATGCTCTGTGTCGCTATGCCCCAATAGGAATATCCGTTGAGTGCCATTACAACCCCGACAACGCCCGACAAGGCGATGGACAATATCAGCGCAATGGACTTCTGCTTGACTTTCAGTTCACGGAAAAGATATGCCGAAGGTGCTATACCGAAAGCCGCAACGACAAACCCTAGGAAATTATACCTTGAAAGCGGTACAAGTACAGGCTGGTTAAAGAAATCAGCAATAATGGGTGCAGAAAGGTACAGGGCGACATACATTAAGACGGAAACAAGTATGTTGAACCAGAACACAGCATTGTAGTCGTCGTGGCCGACCTTCTTCCGGTTAGCTATAGCCTGGACAAAGCCGCTCTCCTGCAACGAGCCTGCTATTGCAGAGAATATTGCAAGCATACCTATAGGCCCGTAGTCATTGGGGCCAAGTATCCTTGCCAGATATATTCCGAAGAGAAGGCTCAGAAACTGGCACACCACATTACTCATGCCGCCCCAAAGAAACCCCTTTGCGACTGCATGTTTAAGATCTTGCTGTGTATTGCCGTTTCCCATTGCTCTCATTATTGCTTGGCCCAAAGGGATCTTCAGTAATTTATTTTATCTCGCTTCCGGGCTTGGTTGCGGGAGTAACGGTGAGTAATGACAGTTTACCCTCGTTGTCCTCGGCGCTGAGAATCATTCCCTCGCTAACGATACCACGCAATGTGCGCGGTGGCAGATTGGCAATGAAGCACACCTGCTTGCCCACAAGTTCCTCGGGGTTGAAGTGCTTTGCTATACCCGAAAGAATAGTACGTGTCTCCAGTCCGTCATCAATTTTGAACTGCAACAGTTTGTCGGCCTTGGGAACTTTTGTGCACTCAAGGACTGTACCCACGCGCAGGTCGAGTTTCATGAAATCGTCGAAAGTACACTCCTGGCGTATTGGATTGGCCTTGTAGTTGGCAGCCTCGTTCTCTTTCTTTATGCGCTCAAGACGGTCGAGCTGCGCCTGGATAGCATCGTCCTCTATCTTTTCGAAGAGAAGACCCACCTCACCGAGCTCATGTCCCACGGCAAGCAGCTCAGTGCTGCCAAGACTTGCCCACTCGAACGACGGCATGTTGAGCATTTCGCGCAGCCTCCTGCTGCTGAAAGGCAAGAACGGCTCGAACACGATAGAAAGGTTGGCAACAAGCTGCAACGACAGATTCAGTATCGTAGCCACACGGCTCATATCTGTCTTGGCCAGTTTCCAAGGCTCGGTCTCGGCAAGATAACGGTTACCTATGCGCGCAAGCTCCATGGCCTCCTTCTGCGCCTCACGGAACTTGTACTGGTCGAGAAGATGCTCAACCTTGCCCTTCACATCGACAAACTCGGCCACCGTAGCCTTGTCATAGTCAGTAAGTTCGCCACAAGCGGGAATCTTGCCGTCGAAATATTTTTTTGTAAGCACAAGCGCACGGTTCACGAAGTTGCCGTATACAGCGACAAGCTCGTTATTGTTGCGTGCCTGGAAATCCTTCCATGTAAAATTGTTGTCCTTGGTCTCGGGGGCATTGGCAGTGAGCACATAGCGCAGCACATCCTGCTTTCCGGGGAAATCTACAAGGTACTCATTGAGCCATACGGCCCAGTTGCGCGAGGTAGATATCTTGTCGTCCTCGAGGTTCAGGAACTCATTGCTGGGAACATTCTCGGGCATCACATACTTGCCGTGAGCTTTCATCATAACCGGGAATATGATACAGTGGAACACAATGTTGTCCTTGCCGATAAAGTGCACGAGACGTGTGTCCTCGCTCTGCCACCACTGCTCCCAAGAGCCATGCTTTGCAGGATTCTTGTCGCACAGTTCCTTAGTGTTCGAGATATACCCGATGGGCGCGTCGAACCACACATAGAGAACCTTGCCGTCGGCACCCTCTACCGGTACCGGTATTCCCCAGTCAAGGTCGCGTGTCATGGCACGTGGCTGCAGGTCCATGTCGAGCCAGCTCTTGCACTGGCCATATACATTGGGACGCCACTCCTTGTGGTTTTCAAGAATCCACTCCTTGAGCCACTGCTGGTATTCATTGAGCGGCAGATACCAGTTCTTTGTCTCCTTCAGCACCGGTGCCTCTCCGGTCTCCTTGGAGCGCGGGTTTATAAGTTCTGTAGGCTCGAGCGCACGGCCGCATCCCTCCTCGCACTGGTTTCCGTAAGCCTGCTTGTGGCAGTAAGGACACTCTCCAACAACATCACGGTCGGTGAGAAACTTCTCGTTCTTCACATCGTAGAACTGTTTTGAAGTCTGTTCAACGAGTTTGCCGTCATCGTAGAGCTTGCGGAAGAATTCCGAAGCGAACTTGTGATGGGTATCGGAAGTCGTACGGCTATACACATCGAACGATATGCCGAAGCCCTCGAACGAATCCTTGATTATGTTGTGGTAGCGGTCAACCACATCCTGCGGAGTAATTCCTTCCTTGCGGGCGCGCTGTGTAACGGGCACTCCATGCTCGTCGCTTCCGCCTATAAAGAGAACATCCTCGCCCTTGAGACGCAGATAACGTACATAAATGTCAGCAGGCACATACACTCCTGCAAGGTGACCGATGTGTACCGGGCCGTTGGCATAAGGCAGGGCCGATGTCACCAGAGTTCTTTTGAAATTCTTTTCCATGTGATATGTTGTTTTTTGTTTTTGTCCGGAGCGATTTTTATTGTAACCTACAAAAGTAACCATTTTATTTTAAATACACGCATACGCGGATTAAGAAATCACAAAACCGCACAATATGCCGGTTACAGCGTCATACTTAGACACAAAATTGCTATATTCGCGCCACTATCAATCGAAGATGAAGAATATTACAGCAAAGATAAGGGCACACTACCCGGTCGGAGAGGAAGCACTGCAAGCCTTGCTTGAAGGGATGACACGGGCGCAATACCCAAAGGGGACCATGCTTGTAAAAAGCGGAATAACTGACCGCTGCGTATATTTCATCGAAGAGGGTGTGACACGTTCAATCTTCCACCATGACGGAACAGACACCACTACATGGTTCAGTCTCGAAGGGGATGTAACTATTACACGCAAAAATAAAAAAATAAAATGCAAAAAAACACAGTTTCATCGGTAGAATTTACCGATACAAAACCTCATTACGAGTTGCTCGACGGCTTGCGTGGCGTAGCTGCTGTTCTTGTACTTTTCTATCACATTTTCGAGGGGTTTGCTTTTGCCGAGGCAACAAACGGTGTGGGTAGCGGTTTGATAACTACGCTCAACCATGGTCACATTGCCGTTGATTTTTTCTTTATTCTATCGGGTTTTGTTATAAGTTATGCCTATGACGACCGTTGGGCAAAAATGAGTACATGGCAGTTCTTCAAACGCCGTCTTGTGCGTCTGCACCCCATGCTTGTGATGGGTGCGATTATAGGCACAATCGCATTTGCAGTCGTCGGTTTTGAAAAGTGGGACGCCACCGCAGCACCCACGGGTTGGGTGATGGCAGCAATGTTGCTCACCATGTTCATGATACCGGCTGTGCCCGGTGTACCCTACGAGGTACGCGGCAACGGCGAGATGTTCCCACTGAACGGACCGGGCTGGTCGCTCTTCTTTGAATACATAGGAAATATCCTTTACGCCCTGTTTATACGCCGCTTGCCCACAAAGGCACTTGCAGCGCTTGCGGTGCTCCTTGGTATTACGCATGCATGGTTCTTCATAGGAAACGTGTCGGGATACGACATGATAGGCGTGGGATGGACAATAGACGAAGTTAATTTCTGGGGCGGACTGGTGCGCATGCTGTTCCCCTTCACCATGGGTATGCTCATAGCAAGGAACTTCAGGCCTCGCAAGGTAAAAGGCGCGTTCTGGATATGCAGCATAATGCTCGTCGGGCTCTTCTCGGTACCATACATAGGCCCTGCCGGCGATATAAGCACAAACAGCCTGTACGAGTTCGTATGCATAGCGGCAATATTCCCGTTCATCGTATGGATTGGCGCATGCGGAAGCAGCGGCAACGCCTTCACTGCCAAAGCAAACAGCCTGCTTGGCGACATATCGTACCCGCTATACATAGTACACTACCCCATAATGTACCTGTTCTACGCATGGCTCATTGAGAAAAAGATTTACACCTTGCAGGATTGCCCCGGCATGGCCTTGATTGTAGTGGCATCGAGCATCCTGCTTGCCTTCCTTTGCCTAAAACTCTATGACGAGCCTATACGCCGCTGGCTAGGCAAGAAGTTTGTAAATAGATAATTCTGACAAACCATAGATATACGATGCAGGTACCCGCCCAGGTGCCTGCATTGTTATTTATAATTAAATTAATCTTTTATAGTGAAAAATTGCTTATCTTCGCACCAAAATAAATACAAGAAGATGAAAATTGCACTTATTGGATACGGAAAGATGGGCAAGACCATTGAAAAGATTGCCCTGGAGAGAGGACACGAGATTGTGTCCATAATAGACATCGACAACCGCGACGACATGAAAGGCGAGGCTTTCGCCAGTGCCGACGTTGCCATAGAGTTCACTGCACCGGCCGTGGCATACGACAACTGCATACAGGCCATGGCGGCAGGAGTTAAGGTTGTGAGCGGCAGTACAGGCTGGTTCCACCAGCACGAGGCCGAGATGCGCGAAAAGTGTGAAAAGGAAGGCAAAACTCTGTTCTGGGCAAGCAATTTCAGCCTTGGAGTGGCAATATTCTCGGCAGTAAACAAGTACCTTGCAAAGATTATGAGCAACTTCGACAACTACAGAGTAAAGATTGAAGAGACCCATCACATTCACAAGCTCGACGCCCCCAGCGGCACAGCGATAACACTCGCCGAGGGTATTCTCGATAACATCGTTCACAAATTCAGTTGGGTAATGGGTGACCTCACCAACCCCGATGGTACCGTGACCAAGGGCGCAGTTCCTAGACCCACCGAGATTAAGATTGACGCGATACGCCGCGACGAAGTTCCCGGCATACACACCATCACCTATGGTTCGGATGAAGACACCATCACCATCACTCACGATGCCCACAACCGCAACGGCTTTGCCCTGGGTGCAGTAATTGCAGCCGAGTATGTGAAGGAGCACGAAGGCATGCTCGGAATGGGTGACCTGCTCAAGTTCTGACAAGCCGCATACGGAACCCGACAAGAGAGACCTACAATACAAAACATTCAAAAAGCAACAGATGGAATTCAGGATACTCGGCCGCAATGTAAACATGACAAGAGCGGCACTCATTAAACTTATAACGATTCTGGTACTGTACATACTCTTCCTTTTCTGGGTAAAGAGCTGGATGGGAATAGTGGCAATACCATTCATCATTGACAACTACACCACCCGTTTCATTCCGTGGGGATGGTGGAAGAAGTCGAACAACATATTCTTCAGGAAAGTCATGAGCTGGGTCGATGCCATAGTGTTCGCGCTTGTCGCAGTATACTTCGTTCACCAGTTCTTTTTCCAGAACTATGTCATACCCACATCGTCATTGGAAAAATCGCTGCTCGTCGGCGACTACCTCTTTGTAAGCAAGGTCAACTACGGCCCTCGCAAGCCTCATACACCGCTGAGCATGCCGCTCACGCAGCACACCCTGCCCACCGGTGGCAAGAGCTACATAGACGCCATACAATGGGACTATGAGCGCGTTCCCGGCTTCGAGGAGATAGAGCGCGGCGATATCGTCGTGTTCAATTACCCTGCAGGCGATGTAGCAACGACAAACCCCGAGGTCATAGACTTCCATGCACTGTGCTACCACTACGGCATGTCGGAACTTGCCGACAGAATGCCCTCCGACAGCATGGCTACGGCAGAGAACATGCGCGAATACTACGCAGAGTGCTACAAGACCGGACTGGAATATATTAAAAGAAACCCACAGATATTCGGCGAAATAACACACCGCCCTGTCGACCGCAGGGAGAACTATGTAAAGAGATGTCTTGGACTCCCTGGCAACACACTTGAGATAAAGGACAAGATAGTATATATCGATGGCAAGGCCATCGAACAGCCCACCAACGTACAGTTCAGCTACAATGTAGAACTCACACAGACCATTCCCGAGTGGCTTCGTCGTGAACTGAGAATAAGTACCGAGGACTTGAACATGCTTTACCAGACAGGACAGGTTCCATTGACACACGAGAGCTATGAGAAACTGAAGAACAACAAGCGCCTTGTAAAGAGCATCAGCATTGTCAACAACGACTACACACAAGGCATATACCCCCTCAATGGCAACAAGGGATGGACAGTCGACAACTACGGCCCGGTATGGATTCCCAAGAGAGGCGAGAGCATAAAGCTCGACATGGACAACATTACAGTCTATGAACGCCCCATCGTAGCATACGAGGGCAACACCCTCGATATTAAGGATGGCAGGATATTTATCAACGGAGTGGAGACCGACAGCTACACTTTCAAGATGGACTACTACTGGATGATGGGCGATAACCGCCACAACAGTGCCGACTCACGCTGCTGGGGATTCGTTCCCGAGGACCACATCGTTGGCAAGGCACTCTTCGTATGGCTTTCGCTTGACAAGGACCGCGGCTGGTTCGACGGCAAGATACGCTGGAACCGCCTCTTCCGCAGTGTCAGCAGCTTCGACTGACCCTAAGAGACCGATGAACAGCATAATATCACACCCTCTATACCTTGCTCCCGTACCGCTCTATGCCGAGTTGTACAGGAGCAATATAGTATTGTTCGACGGATGCAGCCCATTCGTCAAGCAGACATACCGTAACCGTGCCATTATAGCCACGGAGAACGGGACGCAGAACCTCACGGTACCGGTAGTCCACAACGGGCAGAATACCCCCATGCGCGACGTGCGCATAAGCGAGCACGGCAACTGGCGGCACCAGCATTGGAACGCCATAGTAAGCGCATACCGCAAAAGTCCGTTCTTCGACTACTATGCCGACGACTTCGCCCATTTCTACGAAGAACGCGACGGGTTCCTCATAGACTTCAACATGCGCCTTCACGGCACAGTGTGCGAGCTCTTGGGGCTCGAAAGGGAGGCCGGCATAATTACCGGCAGGGAAGAACTTGAAGCAATTGCCGCAACAGGCACAAACGACCTTCGCCGCATAGCTGAGCCCAAGGCATTGACAAGCATAGAGGAATACACCGCACACCCCTACTACCAGGTATTTGCACAAAGGCACGGTTTCATCCCCAACCTCAGCATTGTAGATTTGCTTTTCAACATGGGCCCCGAAGGGCTTATACAGCTGCGCGACAGCATGCGCGTGAAATAGAGTACGGATAAAAGAGTACAAAGCACAGATGAAAGAGATATCTCCACTGCGGTCGATATGACAAGGCCACAAGGGAGATTTGTTACGGTGGATATGTTATCCTCCGTAATTGAGTCGCGAATTTTGGAATCCCCTTATTGTCGCATCGGGATTGGTATTTGCACAAAGGCACGGTTTCATTCCAAACCTCAGCATTGTGGATTTGCTTTTCAACATGGGCCTCGGAGGGCTTATACAGCTGCACGACAGCAGATAAAGGACAAACAGAATGTTCCGTGATTGAGCTGTTTGTATAGAACACCTTTTTACCAAACGAACAAGAAACTGACTAAAAAGGCTATTTTGTTGTTGCACTCGCCCTCAAAATGCTCATTTACGCTTAGTAAATTAATCCACAAAAGTGGCTCTTTTTATTCAACTTCTCACAAACGAGGGTGTCCCTTTCATTTTTGGGTCACCCTCTTATATTCCTTGATAAAACGACTTTTAGGTCTATTCCACCTCTGAATATAGAAATGGCATTACTATAAATTACTGCTTTGTATACGTTCTGCTTCTATCTGCACCTTCCAATCTTATAGTCAAACTTGTGTCTGTTACACTTATAACATCAAATATAGCAGTCTGCCCAGAACCGTCGTATTCACAATCTGTAATTATACGGTTATCACCTTCATTATAGTACCAGTGGCCGCTTGAACTATGGTTATAGGGAGTAATTGTATTTCCTTGAGAACGACGATACCATGAGAACGATGCAGAACCATCTGCATTAAGAACCAATGTGTATACCTCCGTTTTTACGCTTACACTGGCATCGCGCACCCATGTACCCACAAAGCGTGAATCAACATTAGAACCGCCACTATCATTGTTATCATCCTTACTACAGGAAACTACAGAAATCGCTACGAAAAAAATCAACAAAAGCGATGTGTTAAAAAACTGTTTCATAACTACTTAAACTATAAATTATTTATTATAAACAACATAAAATCACAATGTTCGTTAAATTTAATAAATCAAATTAAGAAACAAACCAATTCATCTTAAATTTATCATTCTTTAACAAGTGCCGCTCTTTTTCAGCCTCACTTAAGTCATAAATATAAACAAATCCGAGGCTGCCGCATGGGCAGCCTCGGATTTGTTTATACAAGGGTCTATCAGTCTTTCAGCTTCGCCTTGATGAACTCACGGTTCAGGCGTGCGATGTTGCTGATTGAAACACACTTGGGACACTCGGCCTCGCAGGCACGTGTGTTGGTACAGTTACCGAAACCAAGTTCGTCCATCTTGGCAATCATTGCCTTTACGCGCTTCTTGGCCTCTACCTGACCCTGTGGGAGGAGTGCGAACTGGCTTACCTTTGCCGACACGAACAACATGGCTGAACCGTTCTTGCAGGCTGCTACGCAGGCACCGCAACCGATACATGCAGCAGCGTCCATAGCCTCCTCGGCAACGTCCTTGCCGATGGGAATTGCATTCGCATCGGGCATACCGCCGGTGTTGATTGATACATAACCGCCGGCCTGCTGTATCTTGTCGAATGCTGTGCGGTCAACCATGAGGTCACGGATTACAGGGAAACCTGCCGAACGCCATGGCTCAACGGTGATTGTGTCACCGTCCTTGAAACGGCGCATGTACAACTGGCATGTTGTTGCACCGGTTGCAGGACCATGGGGATGACCGTTCACATAGAGTGAACACATACCGCAGATACCCTCGCGGCAATCGTGGTCGAACGCGATAGGTTCCTTGTTGTCATTTACCAACTGCTCGTTGAGAATGTCGAGCATCTCAAGGAATGAGGTATCGCCCGGAATATCCTTCATCTGATAGGTCTCGAATGCACCTTTAGCCTTGGGACCTCTCTGACGCCATACCTTCAATGTAAAACTTATATTTTTGTCCATTGCTTACAAATTTAGGAATGATTAGTTTTTGTAGTTACGCTGCTGTACCTTAATGTACTGATAGTTGAGGTCCTCCTTGAGAAGCTCCGGCTCCTGACCCTCGCCGGTATACTTCCAGCAAGCGACATAAGAGAAGTTCTCGTCATCACGCTTAGCCTCACCCTCCTCAGTCTGGTGCTCCTCACGGAAGTGACCGCCGCAAGACTCCTCGCGGTTGAGGGCATCATATGCCATAAGCTTGCCAATCTCAATGAAGTCGAGGAGGCGGAGAGCTTTCTCAAGCTCAATGTTGAGTGTGTCGGCCTCACCCGGAATGCGCAACTCACTCCAGAAGACTTTCTCAACACGTGCAATCTCCTTGAGAGCCTTCTCGAGCGACTCCTTGGTACGTGCCATACCTACATTGTCCCACATGACGAGACCGAGCTCCTTGTGGATAGAGTCGACACTGCGTGTACCCTTGATGGCCATGAGCTTCGCGATCTTGTCGTTGACAGCCTTCTCTGCAGCCAAGAACTCGGGAGCATCGGTGCTGAAACGTGGAACCTGAATCTGGTCTGCAAGATAGTTCTGTATTGTATAAGGAAGAACGAAGTAACCGTCGGCAAGACCCTGCATGAGAGCTGAAGCACCGAGACGGTTAGCACCGTGGTCGCTGAAGTTGGCCTCGCCGATAGCGAAGAGACCCGGGATTGATGTCTGCAACTCGTAGTCAACCCAGATACCGCCCATTGTGTAGTGGATAGCTGGGAAAATCATCATAGGCTCCTTGTACGGGTTGGTATCGGCGATCTCCTCGTACATGTCGAAGAGGTTACCGTAACGCTGGCGCACTACATCCTCACCAAGACGCTGGATTGCATACTTGAAGTCGAGGAACACAGCCAGACCGGTGTTGTTCACACCGAAGCCCTTGTCGCAACGCTCTTTTGCAGCACGTGACGCAACGTCACGGGGAACGAGGTTACCGAATGCCGGATAACGACGCTCGAGATAGAAGTCGCGGTCCTCATCTGGAATATCGTTAGGATGCTTCTTGCCTGCCTGCAGAGCCTTGGCATCCTCGAGTTTCTTTGGAACCCAGATGCGTCCGTCGTTACGCAGAGACTCTGACATAAGTGTCAGCTTTGACTGCTTGTCACCGTGAACGGGGATACATGTCGGGTGAATCTGTGCGTAGCATGGGTTAGCGAAGTAAGCACCCTTGCGGTAGCACTGGAGGGCTGCAGAACCATTGCTTCCCATAGCGTTTGTAGAAAGGAAGTAAGCGTTTCCGTAACCACCGGTACCGATAACAACTGCGTGAGCAGCAAAACGCTCTACCTTACCTGTAACAAGGTTACGTGCGATGATACCGCGTGCACGGCCGTCGATAACAACGAGGTCGAGCATCTCATAGCGTGTATATACCTTTACTGTACCTTGGTTAACCTGGTAGTTGAGTGCAGAGTACGCACCGAGAAGGAGCTGCTGACCGGTCTGGCCACGGGCATAGAATGTACGCGATACCTGAGCACCACCGAATGAACGGTTAGCCAAGAGACCGCCGTACTCGCGTGCGAAAGGTACGCACTGTGCAACACACTGGTCGATGATTGCACCCGAAACCTCGGCAAGACGGTGTACGTTTGCCTCACGTGCGCGGTAGTCACCGCCCTTGATTGTATCGTAGAAGAGACGGTATACCGAGTCACCGTCGTTCTGGTAGTTCTTTGCAGCGTTGATACCACCCTGTGCCGCAATTGAGTGTGCACGGCGGGGAGAATCCTGGATACAGAAGTTGAGAACGTTGAAACCCATAGCACCGAGCGATGCGGCTGCAGAAGCACCTGCAAGACCTGTACCTACAACGATGATGTCGAGCTTGCGCTTGTTCGCGGGGTTCACCAATTTCTGATGTGCCTTATAGTTCGTCCATTTCTCGGCCAACGGGCCTTCGGGAATTTTGGAATCCACTTTTACTGAACTTATTTTAGCCATAATATTTATGTTTTAGATTTTAGTGTAAAATGTTATGCACAGCATGCACCCTCGATGACAATCTTGCCGAATGTGCCCAAACCGAAGAATGCGGCAACGACTACGGCCAGGAAACCGAGGATAATGAGAGTTACCACCACATTGCCGATAGCCTTCCAGCGACAGAACCAAACCTTGTTGTTGATACCAAGAGTCTGCATTGCGCTCCAGAAACCGTGTGTGAGGTGGAACCAGAGAGCTGCCAACCATACTACGTAGAGTACAGTGTAGACAGGGCAGCTGAATGTGCTTGCGATGTAGTATGTACCGTTGGCAGCAAGAGCCAGCTGGCCTTCACATACATCCATACCCAACTTGTGCAATACCTCGGGCAACTGCATGTTGGCCCAGAAATTGAAGAGGTGAAGGCCCATGCCCAGAATTACGATGATACCAAGGACAAGCATATTCTGCGATGCCCATGAAACACCCTTCGGACGCTCCGACACTGCATAACGCTGTGAACCGCGAGCCTTTCTGTTCTGCATTGTGAGAATGAAAGCGTAAACGAAATGCGCAAGCACCAGAACGGCCAGGCCGGCTGTAGCAACCAACGCATACCAGTTAGCTCCCAAGAACTCACAAATCATGTTGTAACCCTCGGCGCTGAAAATAGCGACCAAGTTCATTGACATGTGGAAAAGAAGGAAGAGCACAAGTGCAATACCTGTAACGCTCATTACTACCTTTCTTCCCACAGAAGTTTTAGATAACCACATAATGAATTGATATTAAATTATATAAAAAATAAATAGTAATTTCAAATGTATTGAATACACTTTTACAAATGACAAAAATAAACTTTTTTTTATAAAAAAAACCAAAAGAGGGGATAAATTTAAAATACCCGTGCCATTGCTACATGCTTTTCCGGTTTGTCGGGAAGAGACGGAACTGCACAAACGGAGAGACCGGCAATGTAGACAACAAGCATGCGGCATGGTTTTACGGCCTGCCGCCCGATTTTTAATATTAAAAAACAATCGCACCTGACTTGCATTGCCACGCAGTTTTACTATATTCGCAAATCAAACAAAATAAACACAAAAGAGAATGGCTACATTAAAAGAGAAAATCGGCTATGGCTTCGGTGACATGGCCTCGTCAATGTTCTGGAAAATATTCAGTGCATACCTGCCACTGTTCTATGCAATGGTATTCAAGCTCGACCTGGGTACAACGGCTGTGCTGATGCTGGTAACACGTATTTGGGATGCGGTATCGGACCCTATGATGGGAATCATTGCAGACCGCACCACATCGCGTTGGGGAAAGTACAGGCCGTACCTGCTGTGGGTTGCGGTACCGTTCGCCATAGCCGGAGTGCTGCTGCTGACAAAGCCCGACCTGGGCGAGAGCGGCAACACCGTATGGGCATTCGTTACATACATACTGATGATGACCGTGTACACGGCAATCAATGTACCGTACGGCTCGATGCTGGGAGTGATGACCGAAGACAGTGACGAGAAAACAGTATTCTCGTCATTCCGCATGTTCTTCGCCTATGCGGGCTCGTTCATTGTGCTTGCATTCTGGGAACCGCTATGCAACTTCTTCGCCGGCACAACCGGGGAGCTCACGCTGGACCCTGACGCATGGCAATATGCAATGATAGTAGTGGGAATCGTATGCGTAGTACTTTTCGTGCTTACCTTCGCAATGACAAAGGAACGAGTAAAAACGGCCCCAAAGACGACCAGCATCGGCGACGACCTTGGCTCATTGCTGCACAACGGGCCATGGTGGATTCTGCTTGGCGGTGTCCTGTTCTTCAACTTCTTCAACGCGATACGCTACGCAGCAATACCGTTCTACTTCGCAACACTCATAGTACAGGATGCATCGCTGTCGATATTCTCAATTGACTTCGTGTTCTATGCGGGAATATTCCTCGCGATAGGCGAGGTTGCCAACATGATAGGCGTTGCGGCTGCTACACCCATCACATTCAAGCTCGGCAAGAAGGGGACTTTCCTGTGGTCGCTATTCGCACTCATCGCGCTGTGCATCGCATTCTATTACGTGCCTACAAGCGGCAGCGGAGCATACTGGACACTGCTTGTACTGCAGATTCTTGTATGTATACTGACCGGTGTTGTATCACCGCTTGTATGGAGCATGTATGCCGACATTTCGGACTATGCCGAACTGAAGTTCAAGACCGCATCCACGGGCCTCATATTCTCGTCATCGTCAATGGCGCAGAAATTCGGAGGCGCATTCGGTGCATCGGCAGTGATGTGGATTCTCGCCGCATTCGGTTTCAACACCGAGGAGGGAGCAGTGCAGACAGCCGATGCGGTTGAGGGAATACGCCTGCTGATGAGCTGGATTCCGGCCGCAGTTGCAGGAATCTCGGCATTCTTCGTGTTCATCTACCCGCTCACCACGAAGAGAATGAAGGAGATAAACGAGGAATTGAAGAAAACAAGAAAGTAAACTCGAACGAACAAAGCTAGAGAGAGGCTGACTCAAAAGCCCATTTTTAGAACAATCACCCCCTGCCAGAGTCTATTCTGGCAAGGGGTGTTCTCTTTGTAAAATCACTTTTGGGTCAGCCTCTCATTTATTTATGGCTGTACCCCGCGCCTCATGATTCCGCAGAAGAACATGCACAAATAATTACTTTTCAAATTTTGCGGTTGTGCCGACTTGTATTATTTTTGTCAATTATTATAATGGAGCATGTGGTCATGTTCCACACAACAAGGAGAGATAAAGTGACATTCGAGTACGACATACTGGTTATAGGTGCCGGCCATGCAGGATGCGAGGCCGCAGCGGCCGCAGCGAACATGGGAAAGAAAACTTGTCTCATGACAATTGACATGAACAAGATTGCACAGATGAGCTGCAACCCGGCCATAGGCGGAATAGCGAAAGGACAGATCGTAAGGGAAATAGATGCCCTGGGCGGATACACTGGAATAATAACCGACCGCGCATCCATACAGTTCCGCATGCTTAACCGCTCGAAAGGCCCGGCAATGTGGAGCCCGCGAGCGCAATGCGACCGCATGAAGTTTAGCCAATATTGGCGAGAAATTCTTGAAAACATCCCCTGCCTGCACATGTGGCAGGACATCGCGACGGAGCTTATCGTCGAGGACGGCAAGGCAGTGGGAGTAAGAACACAGATGGGCGCAGAGTTCCGCGCCACCTGCACTATCATAACGGCCGGTACGTTCCTGAACGGGCTCATGCACATAGGCCGGGTACGGATAGAGGGAGGACGCGTGGCAGAACCTGCCGCCAAGGGACTTACCGAATCGATAACAGCACACGGAATAACGTCAGGCCGCATGAAAACCGGCACTCCGGTACGCCTCGACAGACGGTCGATAAACATGCAGCACGTTGATATTCAAGAGGGTGACAACGATTTCCATCGTTTTTCGTACAGCAATACCGAACGCCACCTGAAACAGTTGCCATGCTGGGGATGTTATACAAACCCCGAAGTGCACAAGATACTGAATGACAGCCTTGACGACTCTCCGCTGTACAACGGACAGATACAGAGCATAGGTCCGCGCTATTGCCCGAGCATAGAGACAAAGATTGTCACATTCGCCGAACGGGACAGACATCTGCTGTTCCTGGAACCCGAGGGAGAGACAACACAGGAAATCTACGTCAACGGATTCTCGTCGTCGCTCCCGATGGAGGCACAGCTCACTGCATTGAGAAAGATCCCGGCATTGGAGAACGCCGTGGCCTACCGCCCCGGATATGCCATAGAATATGACTATTTCGACCCTACACAGCTAAGGCACACACTCGAGTCGAAGCTTGTAGGAAACCTCTATTTCGCCGGACAGGTGAACGGCACAACAGGATATGAGGAAGCTGCCGGACAAGGCATAATCGCCGGCATCAACGCGGCACTGAAAACAGACGGCAAGGAGGAGTTCGTGCTGCGGCGCGACGAGGCATACATCGGTGTGCTCATCGACGACCTCGTGACAAAAGGTGTCGACGAGCCATACAGGATGTTCACCTCAAGAGCCGAATACAGGATACTGCTGCGCGCAGACAACGCCGATGCAAGACTCACGGAAAAAGCCTACCGCATAGGGCTTGCGACAGAGGAGAGATACCTCAGGTTATGTGACAAGAGAGAGAAAATCGCAAGGCTTACGGAGTTCATCGCGAACTTCTCGGTAAAGGCAGAACTCATAAACAAGGGACTTGAGGAACTCGGGACTACCCCACTCGTCCGCGGATGCAAACTGACATCAATAATAGAGCGGCCACAGGTGACAATAGAATCAATAGCGAACTATATAACCCCACTAAAGCGCGAATTGGAAAAACTTGGCATCGACAGAAATGAGGTTACAGAAGCTACCGAAATAGAGATAAAGTACCGGGGCTACATCGAGCGCGAAAGGGAACTTGCAGAGCGCATGATAAGACTGGAGAACATTCGCATAAAGGGCAGGTTCAACTACAGTGCATTGGAGTCCCTGTCAACCGAGGCAAGACAGAAACTCACAGCAATAGACCCCGAAACTCTGGCACAGGCCAGCCGCATACCAGGAGTGTCACCAAGCGACATAAACGTCCTGCTGGTGCTTGCAAGGAAATAAATGTTCCACGTGGAACAATACAGAAATATAACAACTCGAATCAAACAAAAAAAGAAACTATGGACAAGGAATTACTGTTGAAGAACCTTAGGAACATTCCCGATTTCCCCATTCCGGGCATACAGTTCAAGGATGTAACATCACTGTTCAAGAACCCTGCATGCCTGCGCGAAATGGACAACGCCCTCTACGAGATGTACAAGGATAAAGGCATAACAAAGATTGTAGGAATAGAGTCACGAGGCTTTGTCATGGCGTCGTCACTTGCAGTGAAACTTGGTGCCGGTTTTGTACCCATACGCAAACCAGGCAAGTTGCCGGCAGAGACAATAAGCGAAACATACGGCAAGGAGTACGGCCGTGACACTATAGAAATACACAAGGATGCCATTTGCGAAGATGACGTGGTGCTGATACACGACGACCTTCTTGCAACTGGAGGTACCATGCTTGCCGCATACCACCTTGTACAGAAACTAAACCCGAAGAAGGTGATGATAAATTTCATTATCGAACTCGAAGGACTCAAAGGAAGAGAGACATTCCCCGCCGATGCCGACATAGAATGTCTTCTCACTCTCGAAGGAAAATAAACTGATGAAGAAAGAGGATAGAACCAAAAGGGAAGAATACCTGAAGGGAATTGTAAACAACCTTCCCGAATCTCCCGGATGCTACCAGTACCTGGACGATAGCGGAACTATAATCTATGTCGGAAAGGCAAAGAACCTGAAACGCAGGGTATCCTCTTACTTCAACAAGGAACAACAGACCTTAAAGACAAGACTGCTTGTCGCAAAAATTGCCGACATAAAGTATGTCGTGGTAAATAGTGAGGCTGATGCACTGCTTCTTGAGAACAACCTCATCAAGCAGCACAAGCCCCGCTATAATGTTTTGTTGAAAGACGACAAGACTTACCCGTCGGTCTGTATTTCTAACGAATATTTCCCAAGACTTTTCAAGACAAGAAAAATCATCAAGGGAGCAGGACGATACTTCGGACCATACACGAACAGCGGCGCGCTGCATGCCCTGCTTGAACTTATAAAGTCACTCTACCAGCTGAGAACGTGCAAGCACAACATAACGCCCGAAGCTGTAAGAAACGGGAAATACAATGCATGTCTCGAATACCAGATAAAGAACTGTTGCGCTCCTTGTATCGGCAGAATATCACATGACGATTACCTCAAAATGACCGATGAAATATCATCTATTCTGAAAGGAGACATAAGAATAATACAGGAAAAACTGCTTGCTGAAATGAAGGAAAAGGCAGCATGCATGATGTTCGAGGAGGCCGAGGAGATAAAGAAAAAATACCTGCTCATCGAAAACTTCAGGACACGAAGCGAGGTTGTCAGTCCTTCAATGACCAACCTCGATGTGTTCTCGATCGAAAGTGACGAAAAGAGCGCATTCATCAATTTTCTGCACATTACCAACGGCTGCATAAACCAGGCATTCACCATAGAATACCAGAAAAGACTCGATGAGAGCGATGAAGAATTGATTTCAATGGGTATTGTTGAACTGCGCGAAAGATTCAACAGCAGTTCAAAGGAAATAATAGTACCGTTCGATGTAGTGCTACCGTTTGAGGGAGTTACCGTGACTGTACCGCAAAAAGGAGAAAAATCAAGGCTTCTTGCACTATCAAGGCTCAATGTGAAACAATATAGGGCCGACAGGATGAAACAGGAAGACAAACTGAACCCGGAACAGAAAGCCACAAGGCTAATGAAGGAGATTCAGGAAGCTCTTCATCTCGAAAAAATGCCGGTGGTTATTGAATGTTTTGACAATTCAAACACTCAAGGAAACGATGCCGTGGCAGCATGCGTGGTATTCCGTAAACTGAAGCCGAGCAAGAAGGATTACAGGAAATACAACATCAAAAGTGTTGAAGGACCCGATGACTATGCTTCGATGCGTGAGGTTGTAAAACGCCGGTACGGAAGGATTCTCGAGGAAGGTGGTGAACTGCCGAGCCTGATAATAGCCGATGGTGGTAAGGGACAGATGGAAGCCATGAGAGGCATAATAGAAGATGAGCTGGGCCTTGACATCCCCATAGCAGGACTTGTCAAGGACGGCAAGCACCGGACATCAGAACTGCTTGTGGGACGCGAATACGAAGTTATAGGACTGAAGCAGAACAGCGCACTGTTCCGTCTCATGACACAGATACAGGACGAGGTGCACCGGTTCGCCATAACGTTCCACCGCAACAAGAGAAGCAAGCGGCAGACAGCATCGGAGCTGGACAGCATAAAGGGCATCGGAGAAAAGAGCAAACAAGCTCTGCTTTCGCATTTCAAGAGCGTAAAACGAATTAAACTCGCTGATACAAAAGAACTTGCAGCAGTTATAGGAGATGCGAAGGCCAAAATTATCCATAAGGCTTTTGAAAAAGAGTAAATGCACTCTCCCTGATTTTAACAACCATTTGACTATATTTGCAAACAGAACAACATAATACTGAATGAGAGTACTTATACAAAGGGTCAAGAGGGCCTCTGTTACTATTGAAAACAAACTTATTTCATTGATTGACAATGGATTGTTAATTTTTGTAGGCATCTGCGACGAGGACAACACAGAAGATATATCCTGGCTTGCCAAAAAGATTGCCAACATACGCCTGTTCGATGACGAGAACGGTGTGATGAACAGGTCGGTAATGGAGATTGACGGGGAGATACTTGCTGTGAGCCAGTTCACACTGATGGCATCGACAAAGAAGGGCAACCGCCCGTCATACATAAAGGCTGCAAAGCCCGACATTTCGGTACCGCTGTACGAACAGTTCTGCAATGAAATGGAGATAGCAGTAAACAAACCGATAAAGAGAGGTGTTTTTGGAGCAGACATGAAGGTCGAGCTCCTAAACGACGGTCCGGTAACGATATTCATTGACTCGAAGAACAGGGAATGAAATGACTATAGAAGAGGCACAAAGACGCATTGACGAATGGATAAAGGAGTACGGAGTACGTTACTTCGATGAACTCACCAATATGGCAATACTCACCGAGGAGGTGGGAGAGGTTGCGCGCATCATGGCACGCAGGTACGGCGAGCAGTCGTTCAAAGAGGGCGAGAAGAGCGACCTCGCCGATGAACTGGCCGACGTGCTGTGGGTATTGATGTGCATAGCAAACCAGACTGGCGTGGACCTCACGGCAGCACTGCAGAAAAACCTCGATAAAAAGACCAATAGAGATAACAAGAGACATATAAATAATCCAAAACTTAACAACGATGGGCGAAAAATGTAATTGTGGCTGCGGACACGAGCATCATGCAGAAGAAGAGAGCAAGTACAACTTTGTTCTTGCAGAGTACAAACAGGCAATGAGCGATGACGAGGTTGCAGCAAGTGTAAAGAAACTCATTGATGAAAAGGTTGAAAAGAACAATACCGTTGAGGTAAAGAAGTTCCTTTTCAACTGCATTGACCTCACTACACTCAAATGTACCGACAGCGAAGAGAGCGTAATGGCTTTTACCGAAAAGGTAAATGAGTTCGATGACAAATACCCCGAACTCAAGAATGTTGCCGCAATATGCGTATATCCCAACTTCGCTAAGATTGTAAACGATACCCTGCAGGTAGAGAATGTGGGTATTGCATGCGTATCGGGCGGTTTTCCGTCATCACAGACATTCCAGGAGATAAAGGTAGCTGAAACGGCACTGGCCGTACATGACGGTGCAACAGAGATAGACATTGTGCTGAGCGTAGGAAAGTTCTTGAGCGGGGACTACGAAGGCGTGTGCGATGAGATTCAGGAGCTCAAGAGCGTTTGCGGTGAGAAGCACCTCAAGGTCATCCTTGAGACAGGCGCACTCAAGAGTGCTGACAATATAAAGAAAGCTTCCATTCTGTCGATATATTCGGGTGCCGATTTCATAAAGACATCTACCGGCAAGGAATCGCCTGCAGCAACACCAGAGGCCGCATATGTGATGTGCAGCACCATAAAGGAATACTACGACAAGACCGGCAAGAAGATCGGCTTCAAACCTGCAGGCGGTATAAATACCGTACACGATGCGCTTGTATACTACACTATCGTCAAGGAGATACTTGGTGAGGAGTGGCTGACGAACGAACTGTTCAGGCTCGGTACAAGCCGCCTGGCAAACCTGTGTCTTAGCGAAATAGTCGGTGAAGAGGTGAAATTCTTCTAAAGAAAAGCCGATTACAAATAAAAAGTGATACAGAATTTTCTGCATCACTTTTTATTTGTTCCGGCATATGACATAATCGATATATGCTACCAGTGCATCGTGGAGTTCCTGAGGCAACCCGTCGGGCAAAGCCTCGAGCGCAAGATCCCTGTAATGGGCAATACGTGAATTGGCATAATCGATACCGCCCTCCTCTACCGATATTCTTATCAATGATTCTATCTCCTTTTCATCAAGATATTCCGAACGGCCGAGCTTTTCCCTTATAGGCACAAGAAGAGGATTGCAGCTTTCGCGTAACACATGGAGTGCCGGCAATGTTATCTTGCCCTCACGCATGTCACTGCCGGTAGGCTTGCCAATGTCATTGCTTGAATAGTCAAAGATGTCGTCCTTTATCTGGAAACATATTCCTACGTATTCACCGAATTTTCTGAATTTCTCGGCAATCGCTTCGGAACCGCCGGCAGTATATACTGCACAAAGCGCACTGCATACAAAAAGGGAGGCTGTCTTGCACTCTATGACCTTAAGGTAGTTCTCTTCGCTATAGGAACCGCTCTGCTGCAGTTCGATCTGCATAATCTCGCCCCGGGAGAGTGCCTTACCAAGCACGGAGAGCTCCTTCACCACCCTGCAATCGTCGGTTACGGCCGCGTTGTTGAGTGCCTGTGAAAAGAGAAAATCACCCGATAGAACGGCTACATTATTGTTGAATCTAACATTCACCGAGGGGCGGCCGCGACGCTGGTCACTCTCGTCTATGACATCGTCGTGAAGAAGACTTGCCGTATGAAGCATCTCCATAGCCGCAGCAGCCGCATAACTCTTCTCATTGACCTCGCCTGCACACTTGGCTACAAGCATTACAAGCATGGGGCGCATGAGCTTGCCTGTAGATTCGCCTACATAACGCAACGCGCTGTCCAGAAGCTTTACATCGCTAGTGAACTGAGACTTGAAATAGTTGCCGAACGCAACAACTTCCTGCTCTATCGGTTTCTTTATAACGGCCAGCATGTCCATGAATGTGATAAAAAGGTGCTTTGTGCCATACATGTTGCAGTAATGTACCGCCTGACACCTTCCTAACCACAAAAGTAATAAAAAAGAATATGGATAGTAGCAAAAATTATGTATTTTTACATTCGGTTATATTTTATTGGAAATGGAAAAACTATTCTTGCTCGATGCATATGCGCTCATTTACCGCGCATACTACGCTTTCATAAAGAACCCCAGGATAAACTCCAAGGGATTCAACACATCGGCCATATTGGGATTCATAAACACGCTTGAGGATGTGCTCAAGAAAGAGAACCCCACACACATAGGTATCGCATTCGACCCCAAAGGACCTACATTCCGTCACGAGGCATACAAGGAGTACAAGGCCCAGCGCGAAGAGACACCTGAGGTGATAAGGGAGTCGGTACCTGTAATAAAAGAGTTCATAAAAGCCTATAATATCCCCATATTCGAGGTTTCGGGATTCGAGGCGGACGATGTTATAGGAACACTGGCAAAACAGGCGGAGAAAAGGGGAATAATTACATATATGATGACCCCTGACAAGGACTACGGACAGCTTGTGTCGGAGACTACTTTCATCTACCGACCGAAATATGGTGACAAGGAGTTTGAGGTGTTGGGCGTCGAGCGCGTGAAGGAGAAGTTCGGTATAAACAGCACCGGGCAGGTGATAGACCTGCTTGGACTCATGGGCGACTCGAGCGACAACATACCCGGTTGCCCGGGAGTGGGAGAAAAAACTGCACAGAAACTGATTGCACAGTTCGGTTCCATTGAAAACATGCTCGACAATACCGGCGAACTAAAAGGTGCGCTCAAGAACAAGGTCGAAGAAAACAAGGAAAAGATTCTGTTCAGCAAATTCCTTGCTACAATAAAGACCGATGTTCCTATTGAGCTTGACATGGAGTCGCTGAAGAGAGAAACACCGGACGAGGAGAAACTCACTACCCTGCTCGACTTTTATGAACTTCGCGCTTTGAAGGAAAGAGTGAAGAAGACAAACTTTGCTCCCTCACTTTTTGATGAAGCCCAGCAAAGCGTGACACCCGCAACAGCCGTCAACAATAAAAAGGAGACAAAACAGGAGTCTCTCCAAGGCTCTCTCTTTGATTTTTTCCAGGCCGAAGATACGGGCGGTGAAAAAAAATCGAGCCATTTGACGTTAAAAGAGGTGTCACACACCTATAAACTCATTGAAAATGAGGAAGATATAAGCAATTTAACCATTGCTGTAAAAAATTGCAAAACAATCTGTTTCGATACGGAAACGACAAGTACCAACGCTCTTGACGCCGAATTGGTAGGAATAAGCCTGTCGACAAAGGAAGGCGAGGCATTTTATGTGACAATGCCGGCGGACAGGGAGAGTGTTATCAGAAGACTCGAGATCATGCGACCAATCTTCGAAAATGAAGAGAGCGAGAAGGTGGGACAGAACATGAAATACGACATTACCGTATTAGCAAATTATGGCATTGATGTAAAGGGCAGACTTTTCGATACCATGATTGCACATTACGTGCTGCAGCCGGAACTTTATCATGGAATGGACTACCTTGCCGAAATTTATCTCGGCTATGACACCATAAAGATAGAAGAGCTTATAGGCGAGAAGGGACGGAGCCAGAAGAACATGCGCGATGTCCCGCCGGCCATCGTGTGCGACTATGCTTGCGAGGATGCAGACGTGACACTCAAACTGAAGAACATTCTGCAGGAAGAACTCAAGAAGGAAGGTATAGAGGAACTGTTCTATAATATAGAAATGCCACTTGTCCCTGTTCTTGCTTACATGGAACGCAACGGTGCACGTATAGATACCGGCTCACTCAAGGAGACCTCTACCCTGTTCAGCAAACGCCTTGCCGATATTGAAGAGGAGATATATTCACTTGCCGGAGAACCGTTCAACATCGCATCGCCCAAACAGGTAGGCGATATACTGTTCGGCAAACTCAAGATTGTAGAAAAGCCAAAGAAGACAAAGACCGGACAGTTCGTAACATCGGAAGAGGTTCTTGCGCAGTTGCAGAACCGCCACCCTATCGTAAAAAATATTTTACAATACAGAGGACTAAAAAAACTCCTGAGCACATACGTTGACGCTCTGCCGGCACTTGTCAGCCCCAGAAGCGGAAAGATACACACATCGTACAACCAGACGGTAACGGCAACAGGAAGGCTCAGCTCGAGCAACCCGAACCTGCAGAATATTCCCATTCGAGACGAGGACGGCAAAGAGGTACGCAAGGCTTTCGTTCCCGATGAAGGATGCCTGTTCCTGTCGGTCGACTATTCACAGATAGAATTGCGCATAATGGCCCACCTGAGCGGTGACAGCAATATGATAGAGGATTTTCGCAGCGGACATGACATTCATGCGGCAACGGCGGCGAAGGTCTACAGGAAACCTATAGGAGAGGTAACGAAGGACGAACGACGCAAGGCAAAGGTAGCCAATTTCGGCATAATATACGGCATATCGGTATTCGGACTTGCCGAGCGCATGAACGTTGACCGCCGTGAGGCAAAGGAACTCATCGAGAACTATTTTGCCACATACGGAGGAGTGCAGCAGTATATTGAAAAATGTAAACATGAGGCAAAGGAAAAAGGGTATGTCGAGACCATATTCCACCGCAAGCGCTACCTGCCTGACATAAACTCGCACAATGCAGTGGTGCGCGGATATGCCGAACGAAATGCCGTCAACGCACCCATACAGGGAAGCGCGGCCGACATAATTAAAGTGGCCATGATAAACATATACCGCCGCATGAAGGCCGCAAACATGCGTTCAACAATGATTCTGCAGGTACACGACGAACTAAACTTCAACATTGTGCCCAAGGAGAAGGATGCAATGCTTGCACTCGTTCTGGAGGAGATGCAGAATGCCATAAGCATGAGCGTGCCGCTTGTAGCAGACCACGGATGGGGCAGGAATTGGCTTGAGGCGCATTAAAAACCGCTTTGCTAGTACGATAACAGGAGCCGCACGGTTCCTGTTGTTATATATATTGTATCCGCGCATTTCGCAGTACCGATTAAAATCACTATCTTCGCGCAGAAATTATATATTACGGATAACTAAATAAAGATATTATATGGCTTTGAAAGCAGGTATTGTTGGCTTACCCAACGTAGGAAAATCGACACTTTTCAACTGTCTGTCGAGCGCTAAGGCTCAGGCAGCAAACTTCCCGTTCTGTACAATTGACGCACAGTTGGGACAGATAACCGTACCCGACGAACGACTGAACAAGCTGGCCGAACTGGTACACCCCGGACGCATTGTTCCGGCTACGTGCGACATCGTTGACATTGCCGGTCTTGTGAAGGGCGCAAGCAAGGGTGAAGGACTCGGCAACCAGTTCCTCGGCAATATACGCGAGACCGATGCCATAATACACGTGTTGCGTTGCTTCGACAATGACAACATCGTTCACGTCGACGGCTCTGTAAACCCTGTACGTGACAAGGAAATCATTGACCTTGAGCTACAGTTCAAGGACCTTGAAACCATAGAGAACCGCATAAAGCGCGTGGAAAAACAGGCGCGTGTAGGCGGTGACAAGATGGCAAAACTGGAGTACGACGTGCTCATGCGCTACAAGGAGGCCCTGGAGGCAGGCAAATCGGCCCGTACAGTGGTTTTTGACACCGAGGACGAACAGCTTATAGCAAAGAACCTCTTCCTGCTTACATCGAAGCCCGTACTCTATGTGTGCAACGTGGATGATACATCGGCTGCTAACGGAAACAAGTATGTCGAGGCCGTACGCGAGGCAATAAAGGACGAACATGCCGAACTGCTTATAATATCGGCACAGACCGAGGCTGACATCGCTGAACTCGAGAGCTACGAAGAGAAGCAAATGTTCCTGGAGGATATGGGACTTTCGGAATCGGGATGCGACCGCCTTATAAAGGCCATTTATTCACTGCTGAACCTGCAGACATTCATCACCGCAGGCGAAATGGAGGTAAAGGCATGGACATTCCGCAAGGGATGGAAAGCTCCGCAGTGTGCAGGTGTAATACATACCGACTTCGAGAAAGGATTCATACGTGCCGAGGTGATAAAGTACGACGACTACATAAACTATGGTTCCGAAGCTGCCGTGAAAGAGGCCGGAAAGATGGGTGTAGAGGGCAAGGAATATGTTGTACAGGACGGTGATATAATGCACTTCCGCTTTAACGTGTGACAACCATGGACTTTATAAGCAGTGCCATAGTTTGGGACCCGTCAATAAGCCCGTTCTCCATATTCGGTTTCGGGGTCAGATACTACTCACTTTGCTGGGTGATTGGCCTTGTAGGGGCTTATTATATTGTAAAGAAACTCTACAGGAAAGGTGGTGTCAAGGATGAGCTTTTTGACCCGCTGTTCATGTATTGCTTCATTGGAATACTGGTAGGTGCAAGACTCGGCCACTGCCTGTTCTACCAGCCCGAATACTACTTGAACAACCCTGTCGAGATGCTTTTGCCCATCAAGCACACTGCTGAAGGATGGGTGTTCAGCGGTTATGAGGGACTTGCAAGCCACGGCGGCACGCTCGGTGTCATAATAGCACTGCTGCTGTACGTGAGGAAGACAAAGCTTACGATGCTGTGGACACTCGACAACATAGCCATTGCAGCCCC